>NZ_CAXUPN020000001.1:4800000-6588100 GCF_964252925.1 Pseudoduganella sp. LjRoot289 | reverse complement strand
AAATCCTTTTCAGGATTTGTCTTGATTTCATGCCTAAGCATAAAATCACTCACTCAAAATACTGACGATTCCTTCTTTCGAAGGTCACGTTTAATATATTGTGCGAGCGTTTAAATAATTTGAGACGCGGCTTGCGCCGCGGGCTCCATCATCAAACGCCCACACTTATCGACTGTTAATTTTTAAAGATCTGCGGCACTGTTTGACAAAGCGTTTTGTTTGTCAGCCGCGAAGAAGGAAGATTATGGGGCTTTTCATTACTACCGTCAACCCCTACTTTTCCTTCTGTCCTACGCTGCGTGTGTTCAGCAGCGCGGGGACAGAACTATAGCAAAGCATGCGGAGGCTTGCAAGGCTGTTTTTGGAATATACTTGCCGAAGCAGCTATCGACAGGAGTCAGGATGGTCCCACATGAACTGCCGGCCACTACGCCGCCAACGATCCTGGTCGTTGACGACTCCCCTTCATTCCTGACAGCGCTGCTCGACCATCTGGCCTCCCGTGGTTTCCTGGTCCTGATTGCCCGCACTGCGGAAGAAGGACTGATGCGGGCCGAATTCGGCCGTCCCGACCTGATATTGATGGACGTGGTCTTGCCGGCCATGGACGGTTTCGAGGCTTGCCGCCGCTTGAAAGCCCGCGACGACACCAAAGACATCCCCCTCATTTTCATGACCAGCCTTTCCGACGCGCGCCAGAAGGTGATCGGTTTCGCTGCGGGTGGCGTCGATTACATCACCAAACCCTTCCAGATCGAAGAAGTACTGGCCCGTATCAATACCCATCTGGAACTGCGCAAGGCCAACCGTGATCTGCAGCAAATGTTCGAACAGCTAACCCGCGCCAAGGAAGAACTGGTGCACAACGAAAAACTGGCGGCGCTGGGCGCGCTGGTGGCCGGTATCTCGCACGAACTGAACACGCCTATCGGCAACAGCCTGATGATCGCCAGCGCTTTCGAAGATCAGACCAGCGAATTCCGCGCACAGTTCGGCAAGGGCGAGCCGATGCGCCGATCCGTGCTGGAAGGTTACCTGTCCAATGCGAATACGGCCGTGGAAGTATTGGTGCGCAATTTGCACCGGGCGGCCGACATGGTGTCGAACTTCAAACAGGTGGCAGTGGACCAGACCAGTGCACAGCGCCGCACCTTCCTACTGGCCGAAGTCGTGTCGGGCAATGTGCTCACGCTACTGCCGACCATACGCCGCACGCCTTATACCGTGACTCAGGAGATTCCGCCCACGCTGATGATGGACAGCTACCCGGGACCACTGGGCCAGGTCATCACCAACCTGGTGGCCAATGCCATCACCCATGGGCTGGACGGTCGCCCCTACGGCACCATTGCGATCGCTTCCGGTAACGAGGACCAGGACCAGGACAACGTGGTAATGACCGTTTCCGACGACGGCAAAGGCATCAGCGCGGACAACCTGCTGCACATCTACGAACCCTTCTTCACCACCAAGCTGGGAGTGGGCGGCTCAGGACTGGGGCTGCACATCGTCCACAACATCGTCAGCGACATATTGGGCGGCCGCATCGATGTACACAGCACGCCCGGCACCGGCACCACCTTTACGTTGACCCTGCCTCTGACGGCGCCGATGCGGGCGGCTTAGGCGCGCTGGCCATGTCTTTCAGGCGCCGGCGGTTGCCCTTGATCCAGCCGGCCAGCGCGCTGCCGGGCATGGGCGCCGCCACGAGCACGCCCTGCGCCAGTTCGCAACCCAGGCTGCGCAGCAGCGCCAGGTCGGCCTCCAGCTCTACACCTTCCGCTACCACCGCCATACCCATCTGGTGCGCGGCGGCGATCGTTTGCTCCATCAGTACCTTGCGCGGCGGATGCCGCGACGCTTCATGCACGATGACGCGGTCGATGCGCAGTTCGGTCAGCGGACAGCGCGCGAGTTGCTGTTGCGTGGTGTGGCCCGCGCGGTAGCCGCACAGTCCCAGGCCGAATCCGCGCACACTCAGGTGTGCAAGGTTGGCGATACTGAGTGGCGCACCGCCGGCCAGCACTGGCTCGGCACACTCCCAGATGATGCAATGTGGCGCCAGTCCGAGTTGGCGCGACAATGCGCTCAGCTCGTCGACCTGGGCGCGGTCGGCCAGCGTTTCGGCCGGCAGTCTGATCGACATCGTCAGCGATAGCAAGCCGATGTCCTGCCAGGCGCGCAGCTGGCGCAAAGCCTGGTCAGCGATGGCGGCCGTCAGCGGCACGATCCATTCCGTACCGTGCAGGGCAGGCAGGAAACGCGCGGCACGTATCAGGCCGCGTCGCGGATGCAGCCAGCAAGGCGACACGTCGAGGCCGCGCAGCATGCCGCTCGCGAGCTCGACCCGGGGCTCGTAGTAGGGCAGGAATTGCCCCGCCGCCAGCGCCGCCGCCACCTCGTCCTGCGCGGGCAACTCGCTGGACGCGAACTCCCGCATACTGCCCATATCGGCGTGCTGCAGGATCTCACTCAACATGTCGAAGTGCAGGGGTTTGAGCACCGTGCCCAGCATGGCCAGGCGCGCCGTGCCGTGCTCCATGCTGGCCGACGCTTCCCGCAAGCGCGATTCGCGCGCGCTCGCCACCACCAGCATGGCCGCCAGTTCCAGTTCGCGCAGGTGGCGTATCAGTTCGATGCCGTCCATGCCCGGCATGTCCAGGTCGGTCAACACCAGTTCCACCGGCAGGCCGCGCGCGTCCAGCTGGCGCAGCGCGTCGATACCGTCGCAAGCTTGCAATACCTTGCCGAAACCGGCCTGGCGCAGCAGGCTGGCCATGTGGTCGCGCTGGACCGGACTGTCCTCAACGACCATCGCGGTGCAGTTGTCCCAGTCTGCCATGCGCTCGCCCCGGGATCAGAAGTGATTCAACTGCTGTACGATCTCGCGCCCGATCTGCTCGAGCGCCACGGTGCGTTCCACGCCGCCACGCTTGACCGCTTCCTTCGGCATGCCGTACACCACGCAGCTGGCCTCGTCCTGCGCAACGGTATAGGCGCCGGCGTTGCGCATCTCCAGCATGCCGGCTGCACCGTCATCCCCCATGCCGGTCATGATCACGCCCAGTGCGTTCGCGCCGGCACACTTGGCCACGGAGCGGAACAGCACATCGACCGAAGGCCGGTGGCGGTTCACCAGCGGGCCGTCCATCACCTCCACAAAATACTGGGCGCCGTTACGGCGCAGCAGCATGTGCTTGCCGCCGGGAGCGATTAGCGCGCGGCCCGGGGAAACCCGGTCTCCGGTCTGCGCTTCCTTGACCATGATCTCGCACACCGAATTGAGCCGCTCGGCGAAAGCGGCGGTGAATTTCTCAGGCATGTGCTGCACGATGACGATGCCGGGCGACACGCGCGGCAAGGACGTCAGCACCACTTCCAGCGCCTGCGTGCCGCCGGTCGAGGTGCCGATGGCGACCACGCGCTCAGTGGTCTGCGTCATCGCGCGGCCGTCGGCTGCGGGCAGGATAGCATCGGCGGTCAGCTTGGCGACCGGTTGCAGCGGCGCGGCGGCGCGGCCGGCCAAGCGCCGCACATTGGCGACGGCGGCGGCGCGCACTGCCGCCACCAGTTCATCCGAACTATCGTTGAGGAACTGCTTCAGTTCCAGCTTGGGCTTGGTGATGATGGATACGGCGCCGGCAGCGAGCGCCTCCATGGTGGTCTTGGCCGCCTTGGCCGTGAGCGTCGAGCAGATCACCACCGGCGTGGGCCGCTCAGCCATGATCTTGCGCAGGAAGGTGATGCCGTCCATGCGCGGCATTTCCACGTCGAGCACGATCACATCGGGCCACACGGTTTTCATCCGCTCCATCGCCAGGATGGGGTCGGCCACCGCGTGCAGCACCTGGATGTCGGGCGCCTTGTTGAGCAGGGCAGTGACGACCTGGCGCACCACCGCCGAATCATCCACCACCATGACATTGATCTTCTTCATAAGCGCTCCTTCAACGGCCTGACGCGTGGCGTGGGCTGCGCACCGGGCGGGCCCTGGCGCACCCACACATCGCCGGTCTTGACGTTGAAAATAATGTGCCGGTGGCCGATGCCGAACAGGCTCTCGGACACCACCGGTATCTTGTGCATTTCCAGCATGCGTTCGGCCGTCTCGCCGTTGCGCCGCCCTATTCCAGTACCGTCTTCCCGCTCCAGGGCGGGGAACATCATGCCGCCGCCGAATATCTTGGCCTCGCACTCGGCCGGATCGACGCCCGCGCGCACCAGGTCAGCCAGCATCAGCTCCAGCGCGCCCTCGCAATAGCGTCCGTTCAGCTGCGCCATGCCGCCCTTGTCGGCCTTGGTCAGCAGGAAGTGCGACATGGCGCCCACCCTGCGCTGCCGATGCCAGAGCGTAATCGAAACGCAGGAACCGAGCACAGTGCGTATCCGGTGCCGTGCGTCGCCGACAAAATGTTCGCCCGGCAGCAGGAAGACGTCGATGATGGACACGGCCGCCTCATACCTTGCGGTAGACAGACGGCGCCAGCACCTGCAGCGGCCCCGCCATGTCGTGCAGGCTTTCGGAGTGGCCGATCAGCAGATGGCCACCCGGCCTGATCGCCGCCAGCAAGCGTCCCACTACCTGGTGCTTGGTCTCCGGACTGAAGTAGATCAGCACATTTCGCAGGAAGACCACGTCGAACTGGCCGAACTTGGGCAGCGTATTCGCGTTCAGGTTCACCTGGTGGAACTGCACTCGCTGCCGCAGCGATTTCGCCACCAGCAGCGTGCCTTCCTGCTCGGCGATGCCGCGCAGGCAGTAGCGCTTCAAGTAAACCGGCGGAATGTGGCTGGTGCGTTCGCGCGTGTAGTGGCCGGTGCGTGCGGCCGCCAGCACCCGGCTACTGATGTCGGACGCGTACAGCTCCCAATCCTGGGCGCCGAGCACGTCATCCAGCACCATGGCGATGCTGTACGGTTCCTCCCCCGAGGAGCAGGCCGCGCTCCAGACCCGGAACGGCCGCCGCTGCGACAGCGCCTCGGCCGCCAGCTTGCGCAGCAGGTCGAAATGCTTGGACTCGCGGAAGAAATAGGTTTCGTTGGTAGTCAGCAGGTCGATCGCGGTCTGGGTTTCGGCCGGCGACTGCCCGCTGGAGATGATATTGAAATAAGCGCCGTAGCTGGCAAGCTGATAGTGCGCCAGGCGCTTGGCGAGGCGCCCGCTGACCAGCGCCTTTTTGCCCGATGCCAGCGTAATGCCGGCCACCTCGAAAATGAAGCGCTGGAACTGGCAGAATTCACGCTCGCTGATCGGTTCCACTGACATTGCAACACTGTCCCGCATTCAATTCCCTCCCAAGCTAAAATCGCGTGAACTGCGATTCATCCGGTTCGCCGTCCTGCCCGGCCGATTGGCGCGGCGCGAGACGCCAGGCAAGGAGCGGCAGCGGCGCTATCATGACTCTCCCATTATCGCAGTTTGAAGCCCCATGCTAGGCCGAGTGCTGCAGGCAGGCAATAGAGCGCGACAAAAAAGGGCACGGGGAGCCACAAACGCAAAAAACCCCCACCGGATCACCGGAGGGGGTTTCTCTTATAACTAGCTTGACGATAACCTACTTTCACACTGGTTGCAGCACTATCATCGGCGCAAAATCGTTTCACGGTCCTGTTCGGGATGGGAAGGGGTGGGACCGATTTGCTATGGTCATCAAGCTTTGACTTGGTCGAGTCACTGTTCCCTGTTGGGCAACAGCGCTCTAAAATTTGGAGGAAGCAAGATTTATTATTGTAGCGATTGCGTATCAACTACGCACAACATGCGTACTTCTCGCCTACAACCATCAATGTTATAGGGACAAGCCTTACGGGCAATTAGTACTGGTTAGCTTAATGCATTACTGCACTTCCACACCCAGCCTATCAACGTCCTGGTCTCGAACGACCCTTCAAGGAGCTTAAAGCTCCGGGAAATCTCATCTCAAGGCAAGTTTCCCGCTTAGATGCTTTCAGCGGTTATCTCTTCCGAACTTAGCTACCCGGCAATGCCACTGGCGTGACAACCGGTACACCAGAGGTTCGTCCACTCCGGTCCTCTCGTACTAGGAGCAGCCCCCTTCAAATTTCCAACGCCCACGGCAGATAGGGACCAAACTGTCTCACGACGTTTTAAACCCAGCTCACGTACCACTTTAAATGGCGAACAGCCATACCCTTGGGACCGGCTACAGCCCCAGGATGTGATGAGCCGACATCGAGGTGCCAAACTCCCCCGTCGATATGAACTCTTGGGAGGAATCAGCCTGTTATCCCCAGAGTACCTTTTATCCGTTGAGCGATGGCCCTTCCATACAGAACCACCGGATCACTATGTCCTACTTTCGTACCTGCTCGACTTGTCGGTCTCGCAGTTAAGCACGCTTATGCCATTGCACTATCATCACGATGTCCGACCGTAATTAGCGTACCTTCGAACTCCTCCGTTACACTTTAGGAGGAGACCGCCCCAGTCAAACTGCCTACCATGCACTGTCCCCGATCCGGATCACGGACCAAGGTTAGAACCTCAAACAAACCAGGGTGGTATTTCAAGGTTGGCTCCACGATGACTGGCGTCACCGCTTCAAAGCCTCCCACCTATCCTACACAGATTGGTTCAAAGTCCAATGCAAAGCTACAGTAAAGGTTCATGGGGTCTTTCCGTCTAGCCGCGGGTAGATTGCATCATCACAAACACTTCAACTTCGCTGAGTCTCGGGAGGAGACAGTGTGGCCATCGTTACGCCATTCGTGCAGGTCGGAACTTACCCGACAAGGAATTTCGCTACCTTAGGACCGTTATAGTTACGGCCGCCGTTTACTGGGACTTCAATCAAGAGCTTGCACCCCATCATTTAATCTTCCAGCACCGGGCAGGCGTCACACCCTATACGTCCACTTTCGTGTTTGCAGAGTGCTGTGTTTTTATTAAACAGTCGCAGCCACCAGTTTATTGCAACCCTTTCGCCCTATCACAGTAAAGTGACCAAGCTACCGGGGCGTACCTTTTCCCGAAGTTACGGTACCAATTTGCCGAGTTCCTTCTCCCGAGTTCTCTCAAGCGCCTTAGAATACTCATCTCGCCCACCTGTGTCGGTTTGCGGTACGGTCTCGTATGACTGAAGCTTAGAGGCTTTTCTTGGAACCACTTCCGATTGCTTCACGCACTAGTGCGCTCGTCCCGCTCCCTTGAATTACGCACCCGGATTTGCCTAAGTGCCTTCTATGAAGCAGAAACTGACTATTCCAACAGTCAGACAACCTTCCGCGATCCGTCCCCCCATCGCATCATACGACGGTGCAGGAATATTAACCTGCTTCCCATCAGCTACGCATCTCTGCCTCGCCTTAGGGGCCGACTCACCCTGCTCCGATGAACGTTGAACAGGAAACCTTGGGCTTACGGCGTGGGGGCTTTTCACCCCCATTATCGCTACTCATGTCAGCATTCGCACTTCTGATACCTCCAGCATCCTTTACAAGACACCTTCGCAGGCTTACAGAACGCTCTCCTACCATATGCGCAAGCGCATATCCGCAGCTTCGGTGACTGGCTTAGCCCCGTTACATCTTCCGCGCAGGACGACTCGATCAGTGAGCTATTACGCTTTCTTTAAATGATGGCTGCTTCTAAGCCAACATCCTGACTGTTTTAGCCTTCCCACTTCGTTTTCCACTTAGCCAATCTTTGGGACCTTAGCTGGCGGTCTGGGTTGTTTCCCTCTTGACGCCGGACGTTAGCACCCGACGTCTGTCTCCCAAGCTCGCACTCATCGGTATTCGGAGTTTGCAATGGTTTGGTAAGTCGCGATGACCCCCTAGCCATAACAGTGCTCTACCCCCGATGGTGATACTTGAGGCACTACCTAAATAGTTTTCGGAGAGAACCAGCTATTTCCAAGTTTGTTTAGCCTTTCACCCCTACCCACAGCTCATCCCCTAATTTTTCAACATTAGTGGGTTCGGTCCTCCAGTGCGTGTTACCGCACCTTCAACCTGGCCATGGGTAGATCACTTGGTTTCGGGTCTACACCCAGCGACTAGCGCCCTGTTCGGACTCGATTTCTCTACGGCTCCCCAATCTGGTTAACCTTGCCACTGAATGTAAGTCGCTGACCCATTATACAAAAGGTACGCAGTCACGGAACAAGTCCGCTCCTACTGTTTGTATGCACACGGTTTCAGGATCTATTTCACTCCCCTCCCGGGGTTCTTTTCGCCTTTCCCTCACGGTACTGGTTCACTATCGGTCGATTACGAGTATTTAGCCTTGGAGGATGGTCCCCCCATATTCAGACAGGATTTCTCGTGTCCCGCCCTACTTGTCGCACGCCTAGTTCCACACATCGCATTTCGTGTAAGGGGCTATCACCCTCTATGGCCGCCATTTCCAGGGCGTTCCACTATGCGTCATGCTAAAACGTGCAGGCTCTTCCCATTTCGCTCGCCACTACTTTGGGAATCTCGGTTGATTTATTTTCCTGCAGCTACTTAGATGTTTCAGTTCGCCGCGTTCGCTTTGCATGCCTATGTATTCAGCATGCAATGACCTAAAAGGCCGGGTTTCCCCATTCGGAAATTCTCGGATCAAAGCTTGATTGTCAGCTCCCCGAGACTTATCGCAGACTTCTACGTCCTTCATCGCCTGTAATCGCCAAGGCATCCACCATGTGCACTTATTCACTTGTCCCTATAACATTGATCCCTTGCGACTAACAAAGAACCGTTATAAAGCAAGAAGTACTACGTTGTTGCGTTTGTTGATATTGCAATCACTACCCAACGTTCGATCTTGCGATCGAACGAAAAATAATAAATCTTTACTTCTTCCAAATTTTTAAAGAACGGTACTACTCAAACCTAAATGTCTGCATTTACGTTTGAACAGTAATGGTGGAGGATGACGGGATCGAACCGACGACCCCCTGCTTGCAAAGCAGGTGCTCTCCCAGCTGAGCTAATCCCCCATGGTGTGACCAATGAGACTGGTAGGGCTGGTTGGACTCGAACCAACGACCCCCGCGTTATCAACACGGTGCTCTAACCAGCTGAGCTACAGCCCCAATGCTGTTCTTTAATCTTCAACAGTTGATAAGTGTGAGCGCTTGGCGTGTTGCCATACTCTAGAAAGGAGGTGATCCAGCCGCACCTTCCGATACGGCTACCTTGTTACGACTTCACCCCAGTCACGAATCCTACCGTGGTAAGCGCCCTCCTTGCGGTTAAGCTACCTACTTCTGGTAAAACCCGCTCCCATGGTGTGACGGGCGGTGTGTACAAGACCCGGGAACGTATTCACCGCGACATGCTGATCCGCGATTACTAGCGATTCCAACTTCATGCAGTCGAGTTGCAGACTACAATCCGGACTACGATACACTTTCTGCGATTAGCTCCCCCTCGCGGGTTGGCGGCGCTCTGTATGTACCATTGTATGACGTGTGAAGCCCTACCCATAAGGGCCATGAGGACTTGACGTCATCCCCACCTTCCTCCGGTTTGTCACCGGCAGTCTCATTAGAGTGCCCTTTCGTAGCAACTAATGACAAGGGTTGCGCTCGTTGCGGGACTTAACCCAACATCTCACGACACGAGCTGACGACAGCCATGCAGCACCTGTGTTACGGCTCTCTTTCGAGCACGCCTCGATCTCTCGTGGCTTCCGTACATGTCAAGGGTAGGTAAGGTTTTTCGCGTTGCATCGAATTAATCCACATCATCCACCGCTTGTGCGGGTCCCCGTCAATTCCTTTGAGTTTTAATCTTGCGACCGTACTCCCCAGGCGGTCTACTTCACGCGTTAGCTGCGTTACCAAGTTAATTAAAACCCGACAACTAGTAGACATCGTTTAGGGCGTGGACTACCAGGGTATCTAATCCTGTTTGCTCCCCACGCTTTCGTGCATGAGCGTCAATCTTGACCCAGGGGGCTGCCTTCGCCATCGGTGTTCCTCCACATCTCTACGCATTTCACTGCTACACGTGGAATTCTACCCCCCTCTGCCAGATTCTAGCCTTGCAGTCTCCATCGCCATTCCCAGGTTGAGCCCGGGGATTTCACGACAGACTTACAAAACCGCCTGCGCACGCTTTACGCCCAGTAATTCCGATTAACGCTTGCACCCTACGTATTACCGCGGCTGCTGGCACGTAGTTAGCCGGTGCTTATTCTTCAGGTACCGTCATTAGATGGGGATATTAGCCCCACCCGTTTCTTCCCTGACAAAAGAGCTTTACAACCCGAAGGCCTTCTTCACTCACGCGGCATTGCTGGATCAGGCTTGCGCCCATTGTCCAAAATTCCCCACTGCTGCCTCCCGTAGGAGTCTGGACCGTGTCTCAGTTCCAGTGTGGCTGGTCGTCCTCTCAGACCAGCTACTGATCGATGCCTTGGTAGGCCTTTACCCTACCAACTAGCTAATCAGATATCGGCCGCTCCAGGAGCACAAGGCCTTGCGGTCCCCTGCTTTCATCCGTAGATCGTATGCGGTATTAGCGTAACTTTCGCTACGTTATCCCCCACTCTTGGGTACGTTCCGATATATTACTCACCCGTTCGCCACTCGCCGCCAGGGTTGCCCCCGCGCTGCCGTTCGACTTGCATGTGTAAAGCATGCCGCCAGCGTTCAATCTGAGCCAGGATCAAACTCTTCAGTTCAATCTCTGTTTTACGATATTGCTATCGTGGTCGCTCTTCAAAATAACTGACGATTCCTTCTTTCGAAGGTCACGTTTATTTCTTTTGTTGAGCGTTTAAATAATTTGAGTCGCGGCTTGCGCCGCGGGCTCCATCACCAAACGCCCACACTTATCAACTGTTAATTTTTAAAGATCTGCGGCATTTGACAAAGCGTTTTGTTTGTCAGCCGCGAAGAAGGAAGATTATGGGGCTGTTCGTTACTGCCGTCAACCCCTCGTTTTTCCTTCTCTACCCTGCGCTGTGACTGTTCAGCAGCGCGGGGACAGAACTATAGCAAAGCCCCTCCAACCTGACAAGGCCAAATGTGGCATGCTTGTCGACATTCTTAACTATCGGAATCGATATGAGCAAGCTCTGGAGTCCCAGCATCCGGGAACTGACACCTTATGTACCTGGCGAACAGCCGCGCATCGCCAAGCTGACCAAACTGAATACCAACGAGAATCCCTATGGCCCGTCGCCCGCCGTGCTCGCGGCGCTGCGGGACGAAACCGGCGACAGCCTGCGCCTGTATCCGGATCCGGATGCGACACGCCTGAAAGAAGCGGTGGCTGCTTACTATAAGGTGAGCGCGGCCCAGGTATTTGCCGGCAACGGCTCGGACGAAGTGCTGGCGCACGCCTTCCATGCCTTTTTCGACCAGGAACTGCCCATCCTGATGCCGGACCTGACCTACAGTTTTTATCCGGTGTATTGCCGCTTATATGGCATCGCCTACGAGGCTGTGCCGCTGAACCATGCAAAAGGCATCGTGGCGGCTGACTATGGCCGCCCCGCCGGCGGCATCGTCTTTGCCAACCCGAATGCGCCAACCGGCTTGCCTCTGGCCTCGGCCGAGGTGGAGCGCATGGTCGCCGCCCACCCCGAGTGCGTGGTACTGGTGGATGAAGCCTATGTCGACTTTGGCGCGGAGACGGCGATACCTCTGGTGCAGAAGTACCCCAACCTGCTGGTGGTGCACACCTTCTCGAAGTCGCGCTCGCTGGCTGGGCTGCGCGTCGGCTATGCGATCGGCCATCCCGACCTGATCGCCGGCCTGGAGCGCGTAAAGAACAGTTTCAACTCCTATCCGCTGGGCCGGCTTGCCATTGCGGGCGCGGCTGCGGCGCTCGAAGACGAAGCGTATTTCCAGGAAAAACGCGCGCTGCTGATCGCCAGCCGTGAACTGCTGGCGGCGCAACTGGCGGCACTGGGCTTCGATGTGACGCCGTCGGCCACCAACTTCCTGTTCGTGCAGCATCCGGAGCACGAGGCGGCCACGCTGGCCGCCGCCCTGCGCGAGCGCGCGATACTGGTGCGGCATTTGAAACAGCCGGGCGCCGAGCGGCATCTGCGCATCAGCATCGGCACGCCGGACGAGTGCGAACTGCTGCATGCGGCGCTGCGCGAGATACTCGGCAGCGCAAAGGACTGATTACAAGCCGTCGAACTTCGGTGCGCGTTTCTCCAGGAAGGCGTGCATGCCCTCGCGCTGGGCCGGCGTGCCGAAGGCCGCGTGGAACAGACGGCGCTCGTAACCGACCCCTTCGGTCAGCGTGGTTTCGAAGGCGCGGTTCACCGCGTCCTTGATCATCATGGCGACCGAGGTCGGCATGGCGGCGATGGTGGCCGCAACGGCTAGCACTTCTTCGATCAGTTTGTCTGCCGGCACGACGCGCGACACCAGGCCGATGCGTTCGGCCTCGGCCGCGTCTATCATGCGCGCGGTCAGCAGCATGTCCATCGCCTTCGCCTTGCCGATGGTGCGCGGCAGGCGCTGCGTGCCGCCGGCGCCGGGCGTCACGCCGACCTTGATTTCAGGCTGGCCGAACTTGGCCGTGTCCGCCGCGATCAGGAAGTCGCACATCATGGCCAGTTCGCAGCCGCCGCCCAGCGTGAAACCGGCGACCGCGCCAATGACGGGCTTGCGCACCTTCAGGATGTGCTCCCAGTTGCGGGTGATGTAGTTGTCGCGGTAAGTGTCCTGGTAGGTGTAGTCGGCCATGGCGGCGATGTCGGCGCCGGCGGCAAAGGCCTTCTCGCTGCCGGTCAGCACGATGCAGCCGATGTCCGGGTCGGCGTCGAACTTGTGCAGCGCGTCGCCGAGTTCATTCATCATGCGGTCGTTCAGCGCGTTCAGCGCCTTGGGGCGGTTCAGGCGGATCAGCGCCACCTTGCCATGCGTTTCCACGATCAGGTCTTCATATTGCATCGAGATCTCCTTATAAGCGGGTATCGGAGGATTGTAGCGTTACTTGGCAAGGCACTGGTATTATTTGCAACCGATGCCCCTGCTCCCCTCCGCCCTCCGCCGCTACCTTGGCGATATGCTCGCCAGCGATCCCCTGATGCGCAGCGCCGACTTCCGCCGCTACTGGTTCAGCAGCGTGCTGAACAGTTTTGGCGCCCAGATCAGCACCCTGGCCATTCCGCTGTGCTCCGCCCTATTGCTGCACGCCACACCCGGGCAGATGGGCCTGATCGCCGCTTGCCAGGCACTGCCGTACGCCGTGTTCGCTTTGCCCGCCGGGGTCTGGCTGGACCGCCGCCGCAAGCTGCCCATCCTGCTGACCAGCCGGCTGCTGCAAGGGTCGCTGCTGGCCAGCATTCCGCTGGCATGGTGGCTGGGCATGCTGTCCATGCCCTGGCTGTACGCGGTCACCTTCCTGTTCGCCACATGCGGCGTGCTGAACGGCGCCGCCGAGCAGATTTTCCTGACCCTGCTGGTGGGCCGCGAACACTTGATCGACGCGCAATCGAAGTTCACCACCACCGACTCGGTGTCGCGCCTGGCCGCGCCCGGCTTGGCGGGCATCCTGATCCAATGGCTGACCGCGCCCGTCGCCATCCTGTTCGATGCGGCCACCTTCTTCATCTCCGCATGGAATTTGCGCAAGACCCAGCTGCTCGAGCCCCAGCCTGTGCCCTCGGACAAGCATCCGCTGCGCGACATCGCCACCGGCTTCGGCTTCATTTGGAAACAGCCGCTGCTGCGCACCTTGGCCTGGGGCGCCGCCCTGTGGCATTTCTTCTTCTTTGGCTACACGGCGCTGCTGATCCTGCTGGCTACGCGCGAATTGGGCATGACGCCCGGCATGCTGGGCATCGCGCAAATGCTGGGCGGCTTGGGCATGCTGCTGAGCGCGGTATTGGTCAAACGGCTCAATCGCCGCTACGGCGCGGGCAAGACTTTCCTGGTCGGCGCCTGCGGCACGGTGGCCGGCTTCGCACTGATGCCGGCGATTCCGGCCGGCCTGTTCGGCGACCCCGTCTACAGCGCGGCCGCCTATGGCCTGGTGGTATTCATGTACGACTGCGCGGTGATGCTGTTCTTCATCCCCTTCATGGCCCTGCGCCTGATGGCAACGCCGGACGAATACACTGGCCGCGTGATCTCCACCATGCGCTTCCTGACCGGCGTCACCGGACCGCTGGGCGCGCTGGCGGCGGGTTTTCTTGGCGACCACTACGGCGTGCGCACCGGCATGGCCTGCGTGGCGGCCGGCGGCGTGATGCTGGCGGCCGCGCTGCTGCTGTCCAAACCGCTGCGTAGCGTGCGCCCAGGGTAATGTCAATAAGCCTACACTGAGCTATCGCATATTTGCTCTGGAGGTCGCCATGTTCAAGAACATACTGCTGCCCACGGACGGCTCGCCCTTATCCGACAAGGCCACGGCCCAGGCCATCGACCTTGCGCGCGCGCACGGCGGACGCATCGTCGCCATCAGCGTGATCCAGCCCTTCCCCTTCGTCACGCTGGCAGGCGACAGCGGCATGGTGGCGCCGGACGCCGAGGTGTACGAAAACAAGATGGAGGGCGCGGCGCGCGACTTCGTCAACCGGGTACGCGCGGCGGCCAGCGCGGCCAATGTGCCGTGCGAAGGCATCGTGGCGCTGTCGCCCAGCCCGTATCAGGAGATCGTGGCGGCGGCCGAGAAACATGGCTGCGACGCCATCGTGATGGCGTCGCATGGGAGGAAGGGACTGAACAAGCTGTTTCTCGGCAGCGAGACCCAGAAAGTGCTGGCGCATACCGAATTGCCGGTGCTGGTGCTGCGCTGACATGGCGGCTTGCGCAGGCAGGGCCCGCTAACCGGCCTTACGGGTCAACGGCCCAGCGGCGGCCGGCGGCAATTGTTTGGGCATCAGCACCCAGACGCTGCCGCGCTGCTTCATGCGACCGGCGTTTTCGGACGCCTCCGTGCCGAAGCCGAAGAAGTAATCGACCCGGATCGCGCCACGGATGGCACCGCCCGTGTCCTGCGCCATCACCAGGCGCTGCAGCGGGATATCACTGTTGGCCTGGGTGGTGGACAGGAACACCGGCGCGCCCAGCGGCAACTGCGAAGCGTCGATCGCCACCGAACGCTGCGGCGTCAGCGGCACGCCCAGCGCGCCTTTCGGCCCCACTTTCGGGTCCGGCAGCCTCTCCTCCTTGAAGAACACGTACGAGGGATTGGCGTTGAACAGTTCGGACTGGCGCGTCGGGTGGCCGGCGATCCACGCTTTGATGCCCTGCGCCGAGGCCTGCTCCAGCGTCAGCTCGCCTTTCTCCACCAGGTAGCGGCCGATCGACTTGTAGGGGTGGCCGTTCTGGTCGGCGTAGGCGACGCGCACGGTTTCCTGGGTGTCGGTCAGCTGCACGCGGCCGGAGCCCTGAACTTGCAGAAAGAACGCTTCCACCGCATCGTCCACCCACAGCAATTCCTTGCCGCTGAAGTCGGCGCGCTCGATCTCGGCGCGGGTCGAGTACGGCACCACCTTTTTCCCCTGCAGGCGGCCGCGCAGGCGCATGCCCTTCAGCTCGGGATAGACGCTTGCCAGTTCAACCGTGAGCATATCCTCCGGCACTTTGTAGAGCGGGGTCTGGTAGGGTCCGCCCTTCTTGCGGGCGCCGCGCAGCAGCGGCTCATAGTAGCCGGTGACCAGGCCGGTGTCGGCGCCGTCCGGTGCGATGACCTGCTGCGGCTCGAAGAAGCTTTCGAAGTACAAGCGGATCGCCTTTTCGTCATTGGCGTTGACCTGGCGCGCCACGCCGCACGGCTCTTTCCACTCGGCGCGCTTGCCCAGCACCGAGCAGGACGACATGAAGGCCGGCCAGGCGGCGCGCAGGTCGTCCCTGTCCCAGCCCGGCAGTGCCGAGAAGGTGGAAGGAAGGAACTGGATGGCGGCGGGCTTGGCCGGAGGCGGCTGCACCGGCGGCTGCGGCGGCTGAGGGGGCTGCGGCTGCGCCGGCGGTACCGGTCGCACGGGCGGCACAGGCTGCTGCGGCATCGGGGAAGTACAGGCGGCGAGCGCCAGCGCCACGGCGCTCATGGAAAGGATTAAACTACTGCGTTCAAATGACATTGGGGGCTGGAATATGTGGGTGTTGATGTTGGAAGCGTTCGTGGCGCTGTTCCTGCTGGTGTTCATTGTCTGGTGGACTTTGCCGCCTAAGAAGAAACCGGCGCCCAAGGCCAAGCCCGCGCCGGACGCCGGCACGGACCAGCAGCCTTAGTGCAGCGTACGCGGCAGCGACAGCACGAACTCGGGAATCTTGGCTTCGAACTGGTGCCCGTCCTCGGCCACGCAGAAGTATTCGCCGACCATCGAGCCCTGCGGCGTCGCCAGCGCGGTACCGCTGGTGTATTCGAACTGTTCGCCAGGCTGCAGCAGCGGCTGGTGGCCGACCACGCCCAGGCCGCGCACTTCCTCGGTATGGTTGTTGGCGTCGGTGATCACCCAATGGCGCGAAATCAGCTGCGCGGCCACCGTACCCGTGTTCTTGATCGTGATCGAATAGGTGAACACGAAGTTGGTGCGTTCGGGATCGGACTGCTCGGGCAGATACTGGGTTCTGACCGAAACAGTGAATTCATAAGTGGCCATCGGCAATCCTTAATAAAACTCTGAGGTAAAACTTTAGACAAGCGTAACGAATTGTTATCGTCTACCTGACATTGCACCGCAAATCCGGCGCGCACGCAAGGGTCAGCGTAAAATAGCGCATCTTTTTATCGCAGGCCCATCCATGACAACCTTCCGCATCGCACCTTCCATCCTGTCCGCCGACTTCGCCCGCCTGGGCGAGGAAGTGCGCCATGTCGTCGCTTCCGGCGCCGACATCATCCACTTCGACGTGATGGACAACCACTACGTGCCCAACCTGACCATCGGCCCGCTGGTGTGCCAGGCCATCCGCCCGCACGTGCAAGTGCCGATCGACGTGCATCTGATGGTCAAGCCGGTGGACCGCATCATTCCCGACTTCGCCAAGGCCGGCGCCAACATCATCACCTTCCACCCGGAAGCGTCCGACCATATCGACCGCTCGCTGCAACTGATCCGCGACCACGGCTGCAAGGCCGGCCTGGTGTTCAACCCGGCCACGCCGCTGAGCTACCTGGAGCACGTGATGGACAAGATCGACATGATACTGATCATGTCGGTCAACCCGGGTTTCGGCGGCCAGTCCTTCATCCCGCAGGCGCTGAAGAAGATCGCCGAAGCGCGCCGCCTGATCGACGACTCCGGCCGCGACATCCTGCTCGAAGTGGACGGCGGCATCAAGATCGACAACATCGCCGCCGCCGCGCGCGCCGGCGCCGACACCTTCGTGGCCGGCTCGGCCATCTTCGGCCAGCCCGACTACAAGGCCGTGATCGACGCCATGCGCGCCGAACTGGCGGGCCTGTAATGACGACGGCGGCCCCTACTCCCGCTTTCAGCCCGCTGTGCGGCGTGCAGGCCGCCATCATCGACCTCGACGGCACCATGCTGCACACGATGCCGGATTTCCACATCGCCATCAACCGCATGCGCGAAGAGCTGTTCGCCGGCCGCGGCGCGCGCCGGATGCTGGCGGTCGAACAGATCGAACTGATGGTGGGCAAAGGTTCTGAGAACCTGATCCGCCAGGTGCTGGCGGTCGATTTCGACGCGGCCGGCGTGGACGACCACTTCAGCGCCGCGATGGAATCCTACCAGCGCCACTATCTCGACATCAACGGCAACCATAGCGCGCTGTATCCGGACGTGGCCGCCGGCCTGGACGCGCTGAAGGCCCACGGCCTGCGCCTGGCCTGCGTCACCAACAAGCCCATCGCCTTCGCCAAGCCCCTGCTGGAGCAAAAAGGCCTGGCCGGCTATTTCGAGGTGGTCTACGGCGGCGACTCGCTGCCGCACAAAAAACCCCACCCCCTGCCGCTGCTGCAGGTGTGCCGCGATTTCGCGCTGGAACCGGCCCAGGTGGTGGCCATCGGCGATTCCTCGAACGACGCGCAAGCGGCGCGCGCGGCCGGTTGCCCGGTGCTGACCGTGCCGTACGGCTACAATCACGGCGAGTCTATACACGACACGGATTCCGATGGTATAGTTGACACGCTGCTACACGCGGCCGACTTGATACGCTTGCACAACCAACCAGCAAACTGATCCTAAACACAGCATGTTTCTCAACAAAAGACACAATGTCACGCACCAGGGCTCGATTGAGGCCTGGCTATGGCGACGCTGGCAATCCTGGGCTAATTAGCCCCCGTTGATTGCTGTCGCCCGAATTTTTGCGGCCGACAGGTTTTTTGAACTACCCCGCCAGTATTCCGTCCGCACATCTGCGCATCCACATACTATCTGGCGGTATGGAGAAGACATGACCGAACTCGAATTCAAATCGCTGGCCACGCAAGGCTACAACCGTATCCCATTGATCGCGGAAGCCTTCGCCGATCTCGAAACCCCGCTGACGCTGTATCTGAAGCTTGCGCAATCACAGAACCACGGCAAGAATACCTTCCTGCTCGAATCGGTGGTGGGCGGCGAGCGCTTCGGCCGCTACTCCTTCATCGGCCTGCCGGCGACCACGCTGCTGCGCACCCACGGCAACCTGACCGAAATCGTCAAGAACGGCGCCGTCATCGAGACGCATGAAGGCAACCCGCTCGACTTCATCGAGCAGTACCAGTCGCGCTTCAAGGTGGCGCTGCGTCCCGGCATGCCGCGCTTCTGCGGCGGCCTGGCCGGATACTTCGGCTACGACACCGTGCGCCACATCGAGAAGAAGCTGGCCGGCGGCGCCCCCAAGGACGACCTGAACCTGCCGGACATCCAGCTGATGGTGACCGAGGAACTGGCGGTGATCGACAACATCTCCGGCAAGCTCTATCTGATCGTGTACGCCGATACCAGCCAGCCGGAATCGTACTCGAAAGCGCGCCAGCGCCTGAAAGACCTGCGCGGCCTGCTGCGCCGCGGCGTCGACGCGCCGGTGACGTCCGCCTCGGTGCGCACCGAAACCATCCGCGACTTCGACAAGGAAGACTACCTGAAAGCGGTGGCCAAGGCCCACGAATACGTGATGGCCGGCGACCTGATGCAGGTGCAGATCGGCCAGCGCCTGCGCAAGCCCTACGTGGACTCGCCGCTGACCCTGTACCGCGCGCTGCGCTCGCTGAACCCGTCGCCGTATATGTACTTCTACAATTTCGGCGACATGCAGATCGTCGGCGCTTCGCCTGAAATCCTGGTGCGCAACGAGACGCTGGCCGACGGCCAGAAGAAGGTCACGCTGCGCCCCATCGCCGGCACCCGTCCGCGCGGCGGCACGCCGGAACGCGACGCCGAGCTGGCCAAGGAACTGCTGGCCGATCCGAAAGAGATCGCCGAACACGTGATGCTGATCGACCTGGCGCGCAATGACCTGGGCCGCATCTCCGACATCGGCACCGTCAAGGTCACCGACCGCATGGTGATCGAGAAGTACTCGCATGTGCAGCACATCGTCTCCAATGTGGAGGGCACGCTGAAGGAAGGCATGTCCAACCTGGACGTGCTGCGCGCCACCTTCCCGGCAGGAACCCTGACCGGCGCGCCGAAAGTGCGCGCCATGGAGGTGATCGACGAGCTGGAGATCACCAAGCGCGGCATCTACGGCGGCGCCTGCGGCTACCTGTCCTTCGGCGGCGAAATGGATGTGGCAATCGCGATCCGCACCGGCGTGATCAAGGACGGCATGCTGTACGTGCAGGCCGCCGCCGGCATCGTGGCCGACTCCATTCCCGAAATGGAATGGCAGGAAACCGAAAACAAGGCGCGCGCCGTGCTGCGCGCCGCCGAACAAGTGCAAGATGGCCTGGATGGGGAGTTCTAAGATGCTGCTGATGATCGACAACTACGACTCCTTCACCTACAACATCGTGCAGTACTTCGGCGAGTTGGGCGAGGATGTGCGCACCTTCCGCAACGACGAAATCACGATCGCTGAAATCGAGGCGATGAACCCGGACCGGATCTGCATCTCGCCCGGGCCGAAAGACCCGGCGCAGGCCGGCATTTCCATCGACGTGCTGAAGCACTTCGCGGGCAAGAAGCCGATACTGGGCGTGTGCCTGGGCCACCAGGCCATCGGCGAAGCCTTCGGCGGCAAGGTGATCCGCGCCAAGCAGGTCATGCACGGCAAAACTTCTCTTATCGCGCATACCGGCGTGGGCGTCTTCAAGGGCCTGCCCAGCCCCTTCACCGTGATCCGCTACCACTCGCTGGCGATCGAACGCACCTCGCTGCCTTCCTGCCTGGAAGTGACGGCGTGGACCGACGACGGCGAGATCATGGGTGTGCGCCACAAGGAATACGACATCGAGGGCGTGCAGTTCCACCCCGAGTCCATCCTGTCGGAACACGGCCATGCGCTGCTGAAGAACTTCCTGGAACGTTGATTCGGGGGGCGCGCGGCGCTACTTTGGCCCCGCTGCCATAGCCCCGCGACCTAGCCCGAAGTCCGTCCCGCGCTCACACGAATTGAAGAGGAAACGCCATGCCCACGCCTAAAGCTTCGCACCAGATCACCACCCAGGAAGCGCTGCTGCGCTGCATCGAGCACCGCGAGATTTTTCACGACGAGATGCTGCACCTGTTCCGCCAGATCATGTCCGGCGACATGTCTCCGGTGATGATCGCAGCCCTGACCATGGGCCTGCGCGTGAAAAAGGAGACCATCGGCGAAATCGCCGCCGCCGCGCAAGTGATGCGCGAGTTCTCCACCAAGGTGCCGATGGCCGACACCACCAACCTGCTCGACATCGTCGGCACCGGCGGCGACGGCGCGCACACCTTCAACATCTCCTCGACCGCCATGTTCGTGGCCGCCGCCGCCGGCGCGCGCGTCGCCAAGCACGGCGGCCGCAGCGTGTCGTCCTCGTCCGGCTCGGCCGACGTGATCGAATCGCTGGGCGCCAACATCAACCTGAAGCCGGAGCAGATCGCGCAGTCCATCGCGCAGACCGGCATCGGCTTCATGTTCGCTCCCAACCACCACTCCGCCATGAAGCACGTGGCGCCGGTGCGCCGGGAACTGGGGGTGCGCTCCATCTTCAACATCCTGGGACCGCTGACCAATCCGGCCGGCGCACCGAACATCCTGATGGGCGTGTTCCACGAGGACCTGGTCGGCATCCAGGTGCGCGTGCTGCAGCGCCTGGGCGCGCAGCACGCCATCGTCGTGTATGGCCGCGACAATATGGACGAAGTGACGCTGGGCGCCGCCACCATGGTGGGCGAGCTGGTGAACGGTGAGATCCGCGAGTACGAAATCCATCCGGAGGATTTCGGCATGCAGATGATCGCCAGCCGCAACCTGAAAGTGGCCGACGCCACCGAATCGAAAGCCAAGATGCTGGAAGCGCTGCGCGGCGAACCCGGCGCGGCGCACGACATCGTGGCGCTGAACGCGGGCACCGCGCTGTACGCGGCCGGCGTGGCCTCCTCCATCGAAGACGGCCTGGCCAAGGCGCGCGCGGCGATTGCATCGGGCGCGGCGCTGGCCAAGGTCGAGCAGTTCGTATCGGTAACGCAGCAGCTCGGCGCCGCCAATTAAGGGGAATTGTATGTTAGGCATACACGACCTCACGCTGTTCATCGTTTCCGGCCTGCTGCTCAACATCATGCCGGGGCCGGATACACTGCTCATCATGGCGCGCAGCGCGACCCAGGGCTGGCGCGCCGGCTGCGCCGCGGCGCTGGGCGTCGGTGCGGGCACGATGGTGCATGTCACCGCCGCCGCTGTCGGCCTGTCGGCGCTGCTGTCCACCTCCGCCACGGCATTCAGCGTCGTGAAGTGGATAGGTGCGGCCTACATCGCGTATGTCGGCATCGGCATGCTGCGGGCCAAGCTCAAGGATGATACTGACGTGTCGTTGCCGCGCAGGCGGGACGGTTCGCCGATGCGGCCCATGCTGAGTATGGATTCCCGCGTGCGCGGGAATGACAGCTTACGCGCGGACGGCGGTTCGGCGATCCGGAATGACATGCCGACCTACCGCCGCATCTTCGTCCAAGGCTTCCTGAGCAACGCGCTGAACCCCAAGGTGGCGCTGTTCTTCCTGGCCTTCGTACCGCAATTCATCTCGGCCGACGCGCCCAACAAGGCGCTGGCTTTCCTGATCCTGGGCTGCATCTTCAACTTCAACAGCATGTTGTGGTGTAACGGGCTGGCGGTATTCACCGCCTTCGCCAGCGCGCGCCTGAAAGTCCAACCGCTGGTGGCGCTGTGGCTGAACCGTGTCACGGGCGGCCTGTTCCTGGCACTCGGTGCGCGCCTGGCGCTGTCCGAACAACACTGAAAGCAAGACCATGTCCGATATCCTGAACAAAATCCTGGCCACCAAGGCCGATGAAGTGGCCGCCGCCAAGAAGCATCGCGGCTTGGCCAGCCTGCGCGCCGAAGTGGAAGGCGACGCCGAACTGCGCGCCAATCTGCGCGGCTTTGAGGCCAGCCTGCGCAAGAACATCGCGGCGGGCCACGCCGGCGTGATCGCCGAAGTGAAAAAAGCCTCGCCGTCGAAAGGCGTGCTCCGCGCCGACTTCCGGCCAGCCGATATCGCCGAGAGCTACGCCAGGCATGGCGCCTCCTGCCTGTCCGTGCTGACCGACGTGCACTACTTCCAGGGTGCGGACGCGTACCTGAAACAGGCCCGCGCGGCCTGCGACATCCCGGTACTGCGCAAGGACTTCATGATCGATATGTACCAGATCTATGAGGCACGCGCGATGGGTGCGGACTGCATCCTGCTGATCGTGTCCGCACTGGATCACGGCCTGATGGCGGAGATGGAAGCCTGCGCCCACGAACTGGGCATGGACGTGCTGATCGAGTCGCACGACGGCGAAGAACTGACCGCCGCGCTGAAGCTGAAGAGCAATCTGATCGGCATCAACAACCGCAACCTGCGCACCTTCGAAACCTCGCTGGCCACCACCCTGGACCTGCTCGGCAGCATTCCAGCCGAGCGCCTGGTGATCACCGAATCCGGTATCCTGAACGGGGAAGACGTGAAGCGCATGCGCGACGCGAACGTCCACAGTTTCCTGGTGGGCGAGGCCTTCATGCGCGCGCCGGACCCGGGCGCCGAGTTGCGCCGCCTGTTCAACTAACCAGCAAACGGAGGCCCGCCATGGGCAGATTTCAGCACCGCGCCGCGCCGGGCTTGGCGGCGCCGCTGCCGGCGCGTGCGTATGTGCGCTTGTGTGCGGCGTTGTGTGCGCTGTCGGGCACGCTTTTGCTGGCCTCCTGCGGCAAGGAACCGCCCCGGCGCGAGCCACCGGTGAAAGCCGCCGACATTCCCCGCACGCCCTTGCCGACCGAACAGGTGCTGCCTGCCGCCAGGCCGCCGGCCAATAACCTGGACGACTACAAGCGCTTGTTGGCCCACAAGATTAACGAAGCGACGCCGGCGGCCACCTTCACCGGCGCCATCCCGCCGCTGCTGACGTCCATCGTGGTGGTGGAAGTGAAGATCGAGCGCGATGGCGGCATCGCCAGCCTGCGCGTGGTGCGTTCGCGCGACCAGAAAGCCAGCGGCATCGCCCTCGCCGCGATGCGCAGCGCCGCGCCCTACCCCAGACCTGGAAAATTGATGCCCGCGCATCACAAGACTTTCGACGTCAGCGAGACATTCTTATTCAACAAGGACTACCGCTTCCAGCTGCGCACGCTGGCGCCGGTCCAATAGCCCCAGCGTGCCGCCCCGCGAAGGCGGGCCACGCGCCGCCACCTGTCCAGCACACCATACCCGCTTGCGCGAGGATGACACCCCATCATGCCAGCTCGGCGGTGCCGGCCAGCTCCACGCGGTCGCGGCCGTTTTCCTTGGCGCGGTAGAGCGCCGCGTCGGTGCGGCCGATCAGGCTGTCGAGCGACTCCTGCCGCGACACATGCGTGCCGATGCCGATACTCACCGTGCAGGGTGGCAGCTGGTCGTCCCAGCCGTGACGCAGCGCCTCGCGGATGCGGTCGGCCACCAGCATCGCGCGCGGCACCTCGGCGTCCGGCAGCAGCACCACGAACTCCTCGCCGCCGAAGCGCGCCACGTAGTCGCTTTCGCGCAGCGCCTGGCTGATGACATGCGCGATCTGCACCAGCACCCGGTCTCCCACCACGTGGCCATAGCGGTCGTTGATGGCCTTGAAATGATCCAGGTCTATGCTCATCAGCGACAGTGGCCTGCCCTCGCGGCCCAGTTGCACGCGCTGCTTGTTGTAGAAGATGTCGAATCCGCGCCGGTTCAGCACGCCGGTCAGCGGGTCGTGCGTGGAGCGCTCTTCGAGTATGGTCTGCAGGCGCCGCATCGCCATCATGATGAAGGCGATCGCCAGCATCAGCGACATGAAATTGGCCAGCGCCAGGAACAGATTGACCATCGATCCGTTGCGCAGCACGTCCTCGGTGCCGGCATCGATCGACATCGCAATCGTCGCGCGCACCAGCACCACCAGCGCCTGCACCGTCACCAGCACACCGAAGAAGCAGTTCGAAAAATGACGCACGCCGTGCAGCCACGCCAGCCACACTTGTACGGCATAGAAAATGAAGGCGGCGAAGGAAAACACCGCCACCCGCAGGCCGAAATGCGGCTGCACCAGCTGCCACCACGCTGTCAGAACGATGCCCACCGCGCACACGCCGTGAAACAAGCGCCAGCTCGGCCGGCGCCCGAAGAATTCCTGCGTTCCTATCATGGTCAGGCCCACGCCGGCGAACAGCAGCGCGTTTGCTCCCAGCAGCGCGATACCGTCCGTCAGCCAGCCCCGCAGGGTGAATATCCCGCCTGCCAGGACCAGGCACGCCAGGGCCAGCGACCAGCGCTCCAGCCCTCGCACCTCCCCCCGGAAACTGCGGTGCACCGAATACATCACCACGCTCATGACGCCGCTCATCACGGTCGTCATCAGCAACAGGGTCCGCAGATCCAGTTGGAAGGCCTGGGCTGGCCAGGGGTTCATCAGCGGACCGCGCTAGGCCGCAACGGGCCGGTGGACTTCTTGCCGGCTTCTGCCAAGGTCAGCGTCACGCCCGGTGCGCGGTCGCCTTGCAGCGTGACTCGGAACGCGTGCAGCTCGTCGCGCCGGAAAGCGTGCACTTCGACGCTGGCGCCGACCGCATAGCGCGACAGCAGCGCCTCCAGGCCGGCCGGCGTCACGCGCAGACCGTCGATGGCCACCAGCAGGTCGCCCGCCGACAGGCCGGCCTGGTGCGCCGCGCCGCCTTCATGCACGGTGGAGAGCTTGGCGTCCGCTCCCTCGCGGCCCAGGTTTACATCCAGGCTGGGCTTGGCCGATTTGCGTTCGTCGCTGAGCTTCACGCCGAACGGCGCCAGCAGCTTGGCCAGCGGCAGGTCTTCGGTGCCGCGCACGTATTTGTCGAAGAAGGTCTTCAGCCTGGCGCCGCTGATGTCGTCGCACAGCGCCTCCACTTCGGCCTGCGTCACGCCCCGGCCTGCGCCGCTATAGAAGTCGCGGCCGTAGCGCTGCCACAGCGCCTGCATCACGTCGTCCAGCGATTTCTTGCCGGCGGTCTTGGCGCGTATGGTCAAGTCCAGCGCCAGGCACACCAGCGAGCCCTTGGTGTAGTAGCTGACGATAGCATTGGCCGCATTCTCGTCCTGGCGGTAGTATTTGCCCCATGCGTCGAAGCTGGAATCGGCCACGCTTTGCTTCAGGCGTCCGGCGCCGCGCAGCACCCCGCCCACGGTCTTGCCCAGCATCTTGTAGTAGGACTGCTCGCCGATGATGCCGGCGCGGACCAGCATCAAATCGTCGTAATAACTGGTGCAGCCCTCGAACAGCCAAAGCAGCGGCGTGTAATTCTCCACCTGCAGGTCGTACGGCGCGAAGGCGGCGGGTTTGATGCGCTTGACATTCCAGGTGTGGAAGTACTCGTGGCTGCACAGGCCCAGGTATTTCAGGTAACCCTCGCTGATGTCCGCGCCTTTCGGCGTGGCGGTGGTCGGCAGGTCCGCCCGGGCGCAGATCAGCGCGGTGGAGGCGCGGTGTTCCAGCCCGCCGTAACCGTCGCCGACGGCCATCGTCATGAAGACATAGCGGTCCATGGGTGCACGCCTGGTTTTCGGCTCGAAGAAGGCGATTTGCGTTTCGCAGATCGCTTTCAGGTCGCTGCACAGGCGCGCCATGTTCAGGTTCGGCACGCGGCCGGTGATCACCACGTCGTGCGGAATGCCGTGCGCCTTGAAGGTGGCCAGCGCGAAGTCGCCCAGCTCCACCGGGTGGTCGATCAGCTCATCGTAATTGGCGGCGGCGTAGGTGCCGAATCCGTAGCGCTTGGCTTTCAGCTCGGGCAGCGAGGTGGCCACGCGCCAGGTTTTGGCGGCCGGATCGGCCGGGCGCTGGATGTCGACCACGTGCTGCGCATCCTCCTGGCCGGCCACGCGCAGAAACACGCTGGTGCCGTTGAAGAAGGCGTGCGTCTGGTCCATGTGCGCCGCGCGCACCGACAGGTCCCAGGCGTAGACCTCGTACACCACGGTCAGCACGCCGCTCACCGGCGCAGCCTGCCAGGAATGCTTGTCCAGCTTGGCCAGCTTGACGGCCTGGCCGCCCGACTCGGCGCGGATGCGCACGATGTTGCGCGAGAACTCGCGGATCATATAGCTGCCCGGTATCCAGGCCGGCAGCGCCAGCAGCTGGCCTTCGGGCGCCGGATGCTCCACGGTCAGCGTCACTTCGAATATATGCCCGGCCAGGTCCTTGCCGACGATGGCGTAGCTGATGCCGTTATTCCTGGCGGGTTTCTTTGCGATGTCGGTCTTCTTCATGTGTTGTCCTTGGGGTGCAGGTCGGCCTGCGTGTCGACGTCCTGCAGGATGCCGATGTCGTCCACGTCCAGCTCCGTCACCGGAGAATGCTTCAATATGCCGCGCGCGCCCTGGTCGCCCTCCAGCGCCAGCAACTGCGGCAGGTAGCGGCGGCTGAACCCGACCGGGTTGCCGCGCTGGCCCCGGTACATGGGCGCGGCAATGCCTGCGCCTTGTTCCAGGGCGGTTTTCAGTGATTGTATTGTAGATGGCTGCACATGGGGCATATCGCCCAGCGCGACAACCCAGCCATCGGCCTCGCGGGCGCGGCCGATGGCGTGCGCCAGCGAGGCGGCCATGCCGGTGTCCGCTAGCGGACAGGTGGTGAGTTCGCAGCCCAGCGCCAGCAACTGCGCGGCCACCGCTTCAGCACCGGGCCGCACCACGGCCACCACGCGCGGCAGCGCGGCCAGCAGGTGGCGCGCGCTGAGCACGACAACGGCGGAACCAGGGCCGCCGCTGTCGTCCTCCGCGCCCAGTGTTTGCAGCAGCTTGTTGCGCCGGCCGGAAGGGTCGAAGCGGCGGCCCCTTCCGGCAGCCAGCAGGATGCCGGTGACGGTCAAACCCTAGGCCTTGGCCGTCTTGGCCAGGTCGAAGGGCAGCTTGCGCAAGCGCTTGCCGGTAAGTTTGAAGATGGCGTTGGCGTAAGCCGGCGCCAGCGGCGGGAAGCCCGGTTCGCCCATGCCGGTCGGCGCATCGGTCGAGGGCACGATGTGCACCTCCACCGCCGGCATGTCCGGCATGCGCGCCACCACGTAGTCGCCGAAGTTCTGCTGCTCCACCACGCCGTCCTTCAACGTGATGGCGGCGCCCGGCAGCGTGGTGCCGACCGCCATCAGCACGGCCCCCTGCACCTGCGCCTCGATGGTCATCGGATTAACCGCCGTATTGCAGTGCACGCCGGCGGTTACCGTGTGCAGATGCGGCACGCCGCCCTTGACCGAGGCGGTGACCACATAGGCCACCACGGTGCCGAACGATTCATGCAGCGCCACGCCCCATGCCTGGCCTTTCGGCAGCGTCTTCTTGCCGTAGCCGGACTTGGCGACCGCCAGGTCCAGCGCCGCGTGATGGCGCGCGTGCTTCGCATCGATGATCTTTTTGCGGTAGGCCACCGGGTCCATCCTGGCGGCATGCGCGGCTTCGTCGACCAGCGTCTCCATCACGAAAGCCGTGTGGGTCGAGCCCACGGAACGCCACCACAGCACCGGCACATTGGCCTTGGCGTTGTGGACGGTAAGGTTCATCGGCAGTTCGTACGGCTCCCCCATCCCTTCGACCATCGTCGCGTCGACGCCGTTCTTCACCATCATCGGCTCGAACGGCGAACCGGTGATGATGGACTGGCCGACGATGCTGTGGTTCCAGGCCAGCAGATTGCCCTTGGCGTCGAAGCCCAGCTCCGCGCGGTGCACGTGCGAGGGACGGTAATAGCCGCCACGGATATCGTCCTCGCGGCTCCAGATCACCTTCAGCGGACCGGATTTGCCGGCCGCCTTGTAGGCCAGCGCCACGTTGGCCGCCTCCACCAGGTAGTCCGACGTCGGCACGGCGCGCCGGCCGAAACCGCCGCCCGCCATCATGGTGTGCAAGGTCACCTGCTCCGGCTTCAGGTTTGCCGTGCGAGCGATGGCCATCTGGTCCAGCGTCTGGAACTGCGAGCCGGCCCACACTTCGCAGCCGTCCGCCCTCAGGTCGATGACGCAGTTGAGCGGTTCCATCGGTGCGTGGGCCAGGTAAGGGAACTCGTAGACGGCGGTGACTTTCTTCGCGGCCTTGGCCAGCTTGGACATGTCGGCCGTCTTCACCGGCAAGCCCGGCTTTTGCGCGAGCGCCTTGTACTCGGCCATCTGTTTGGCGGTGCTGACTTTCTCGACCGCGCTCGTGTCCCATTCCAGCACCAGCGCTTCGCGCCCCTGCTTGGCGGGCCAGTAGCCGTCCGCGATCACGGCGACACCGCGTCCACCGCGGTCGGTCGCCACGTCCAGCACGGCGATGACGCCCGGGATGGCCTTGGCCTTGCTGGCATCCAGCTTGGCCACCTTGGCGCCGAACACCGGCGGCCGCGCCACCAGCGCGACCTTGGTGCCGGCCGGCTTGAAGTCCATGCCGAACTGCTGCGTCCCGCTCGATTTGGCGCGCGCATCCAGGCGCTTGACGGGCTGGCCGATGACGACAAAGTCCTTCGGGTCTTTCAGCTTGACCGTGGCGGGCACCGGCTGCTTCATGGCCGCCTCGGCGAAGGCGCCGTATTTGGCCTGCTGCCCGGAAGGACCGATCAGCATGCCTTTCGAGGTGCGCACCTGGTCCGGGCTGACCTTCCACTCGGCGGCAGCGGCAGACACCAGCATGGCGCGCGCCTTGGCGCCGATTTCGCGGTACTGGATATAGGAGTGCGCGATGGTGCCGGAACCTCCGGTCATCTGGATGCCGAAGGCCGGGTCCTTGTACTGTTCGCCCGCGTCGGCCAGTTCGCCGCGCATCTGCGCCCAGTCCGCGTCCAGTTCCTCGGCGATCAGCATGGGCAGCGATGTTTGCACGCCTTGGCCGAACTCCAGCCGGTTCACCTGCACGGTCACCGTATTGTCCGGCGCGATGCGCAGGAAAGCATTGGGTTCGAACACCTTGGCCGGCGCCGCCGCTTCGGCCGCGCGCGCCATCTTGTTGCCCCCGCCGACGAAGAAGCCCAGCACCAGGCCGCCTCCGGCAAACGCGCCGGCCTTCATGAAGGAGCGGCGCGACAGCGTGCTTGATACGCCATCTGGGGTCCTCATCGCAGCGCCCAGGTCCATCCCTTGATTCAACCATTCTGTACGCATGGTGCTCCCCTTAGGCGATGGTTTTGGCGGCGTCTTTGATGGCGGCGCGGATGCGCTGATAGGTACCGCAGCGGCAGATATTGCCCGCCATGGCGCTATCGATATCGGCATCGGTGGGCGCCTTGTTGGTGCGCAGCAGCGCTGTCGCGCTCATCACCTGGCCGCTTTGACAGTAGCCGCATTGCGGCACGTCGTGCTTGACCCACGCGTCCTGCACCGCCTTGCCCACCGCGTCGCCCTCCATCGCCTCGATGGTGGTGATCTTCTGGCCGGCCACCGCCGAAATCGGCGTGATGCAGGAACGAGTCGGCTGGCCGTCGATGTGCACGGTGCAGGCGCCGCACAGCGCCATGCCGCAGCCGAACTTGGTGCCCGTCATATTCAGATTGTCGCGCAAGGCCCACAGGACCGGCGTGGAGGGATCGGCATCGACCTGTACGTCCTTGCCATTGATGTTCAACGTGATCATGTGGGCACTTCCCCTTATTGTTTAGTGGAGGACAACTTGGATTCCAGCGTCTTGATATCGATGGCGCCCGGCACCCGGCTGCCATCGGCGAAGAAGATATTCGGCGTGCCGTTGATGCGCAGCTTCTGGCCCAGCGCCAGCACCTGCTCGTTCGGCGTGTTGCAGCCGGCCGGCGCAGCCGGTGCGGATTTACCCGACACCATCCAGTCGTCCCAAGCCTTGTTGCGGTCGGACGCGCACCAGATGTTCTTCGACTTGGTGAACGAATCCTCGGACAGGATGTTGTACATGAAAGTGTAGATGGTGACGTTGTCCACGTCCTTCAGCGCCTGCTGGCGGAAGCGCTTGCAGTAGCCGCAGTTCGGGTCTTCGAACACCGCCATCACGCGCTTGCCGTTGCCCTTCACGGTTTTCAGCGCCATTTCCAGCGGCAGGTCGGAGAACTTGATCTTGTTGATGTCGTCGATGCGGGCCTGGGTCAGGTCTTCCGACGTTTTCAGGTTGAACACGTGGCCGACGATCAGATAGCTGCCGGTTTTATCGGTGTAACGGATTTCCTCGCCGATGCGCACTTCGTACAAGCCTGCGTAAGGGGTCTCCTTGATGGAGTCCACCTTGACGCCGGTGCCCAGGCGCGGCTCGATGGCTTTCTTGATACTGGCTTCGGTCGGGTTTTCCGCGCCGACGCAGGAGGCCATCAGGGTGGATGCGAATAATAATGCGGTCTTGCTGAATTTCATAAGGGCTCCGGTTACTGCTTTCCAAGTGCGTGGGAAATCAGCCGGCGTTTCAGGACCGGCAATTTGTCCAGCAAGTTTAATCCCAAATTGCGCACCACGCGCAAAGGCTCCAAGTCGGTGCCGAACAGGCGGTCCAGGCCATCGGTGGCCAACTGCATCAGCAGCACGTCCTCCTTGCGCGCGCGCGCGTAGCGCGCCAGCACGCGCTCGTCGCCCAGGCCGCGCTGCGGCTCGCGCTCATTGACGGTGCGGACCAGCTGCTCGACGTCGGCGAAGCCCAGGTTCATGCCGTGGCCGGCCAGCGGATGCACCACGTGCGCCGCGTCGCCCACCAGCGCCACGCGCTGCGCCACCATGGCGTGCGGACGCATCAGGCGCAGCGGGAAGCCGCGCACCAGTTCCGGCTGCACCGGCGTCAGTTTGCCCAGCTTGTCCTGCGCGTACACCGCCAGGCGGTCGGCCAGCTGCTGGGCCGACTCGCCGCGCAGCCGCTCGGCCAGCGCGTCCGGCGCGGACCAGACCAGCGACACCAGATTGCCCGGCAGCGGCAGCAGCGCCACGGTGCCGTCGGCGCCGGTGAACCACTGCTGCGCCGCACCGTGGTGCGGACGTTCGCAATGGAAGTTGCTCACGATGGCGTTCTGTCCATACGCGCGGTAGTCCAGGCCGATGTCGCACTGGCCGCGCACCCACGAATCGGCGCCGTCCGCGCCCACTACCAGTTCGGCCTTGATGGCCGAGCCGCCTTCCAGCAGCACAGTGATATCGTCGGCGCCTTGCCGCAGGCCGATGGCGCGGCCGCTGACGGTGGTGACGTTGCTGGCGAAGCGCAGCGCGGCGTCCAGCGCCTGGTTCAGGTTACGATCCTCGACGATCCAGGCCAGGGTGCCGGTGTGCGCACCGTAGGCGTCGAAAGCCAGCCCGCCGGGCTGCACGCCGTCGCCGTTGACCAGCATCGCATCGACCGGCGCCACGCGCGCGGCGTCCAGTGCGCCCCAGACTTTCAGGGACGACAGCAAGTTGTTGGCCGTGTGGTTCAGCGCGTAGACGCGCACATCCCAGCTGGCTTGCGGCGCCGGGCTGGCGGATGCGGGAGCGGACGGAGGGCTGAGCAGGGTGACGCTCTGTCCCGCCTGGGCAAATCCGAGCGCCGCCGTCTTGGCGATGGCGCCATTGCCGACGATGCAGATGTCGGTGGGAGAAATTGGACTAGTCATCCGGCCATTATAGCGGCGGCGGCCTGCGAATGTAGCGGCGGCGGCCTGCGGATGCGTCCCCGCCGCCATCGCCGCCACCGTGTCATTCCGCGAAAGCGGGAATCCATTTCGCCGGTCCGTAGACGGCATACGCCAGGAATGAGGCGACAAGACCGTGCAGACGATCCTGTATAAATAGCACTGCGGCCGTGGGAGAGCACCATCCGCCATCGGCCAACAATGCCCAAAAGACCCTTGCAAATGCGTTCAGGCCTGCTATAGTTCTGCTCCTTGGCCTGGTAGCTCAGTTGGTAGAGCAGAGGATTGAAAATCCTTGTGTCGGTGGTTCGATTCCGCCCCGGGCCACCAAGAACATCCCTAGCGCAACGCCCACTCATGCAAGTGGGCGTTGTCGTTTCCGGGATTCGTAGTCCTCGGCTCCGGTCTATTTTCGGCTCTTGGAATTTCCGCTTGCCATCTCGCCATTCAGCCAGATGCCGCATTGCTTCCGGCTGAGCGATCTTACGAGTTCGCCCACCAGATCGCGCCAGACGAGTAATAATTCGGTGGGCATAACACGCCTAGTCAGGGATACCTGCTCTTGACGCAGCCATGGCTTCAGGAACCTTCTTCTCAGGTAGATTGCTTCCTGCATCAACGATATGACACCCAAACCCCTCAATATCACCCTTACCATGGCCAGTATCTTCGGCAGTACACCACAGGATACAACATGCGTGTAGAACACCCGCTTTGGAATTAAACTGACAATAGAGCTGCTCAGAAGATGATTTGATGAACATCCAAGGCCTCTCGTGGTATCGCCAAATCACAGCATCGCTTTTCCTGCACCAGACCATTAACTTTTCTTCGAAGAGACGTGTGGCAAACGCACCTGAAAGCTCAAACTTCTTATTCGCTACCGCATCCTTCAGGTTCCGAATAACACCAACCGCAGAGCCAACAAGACCCATCGACTGAATGATATCCAAAGCGCCGCTTCGTTTCTCGTCCCCCTGCAGTAAGACTAAGTGATTAGGACAGACCAGCAACGTATTCCGTTGCTCAAGCCATTCATAGCCGATGGGGAATGAATTCTTTCCCATAAACGGCACCCACCAGCGATTAGATGGATTTCCAAAGGACAGAGGGTCTGCCTCCATTGCGATAGCTGGTTGGGGCGTGCTTCGTGCTAAGGGATCTAAGTCTTCATCCAGCGACGTGCCGCACTTCCAACAAAATCGGGCTTCATCAGTGGCCACCACGCCGCATCGACTACAAAACATAAATCCCTCCAAGTTTTGGCGAAACCAAATACGGGATCACTTTGATTTCTTCAGCTTCGCGCTGCAATTTTTACATATGACGCGAGGAAACCTGTTGGCGGGGTCAGGAATGGTTCCGAATAGCGCCTCGATATTTTCCTGGGACAGAAGATGGCAATAGAGAAAAACTCCTTCAATGTTCAACTCTGCAACTCCCTTATTGGTCGGATCGTCGAGATGATGAATAAGATCGTTGGAATGCTCTCGAGCAACCTTTAAAGCGGGAAAAAGTCGTTCGCGTATAAGTGGATGGCCAATACTCGCTCTTCTGCACCCGACGCAAGAAATCTTCATGCGGCCATTAAGATCATCTTGAATATGCTGCATTAACAATTGATCGGCTGACCGCGTTGCGAGTGCAACCACATACGCACACGAGAGCTTTTCCATCCAGTCCTTGCAGTCATTAAAGGCAACGTAGGAGCGTAAGGCGGCCATTCTTTGCATAGTCCCAATGGCAACATTGATACTGGAGCCATCGCCCAATCGAATGGCGACTGAGTCTATTAGCGATGGAGTGAACGCGAAATTGTCGGAATCAGACATAAACGATTTCCCAACGTGAACGATACGCAACGCCGGCAGGCGTCCGCTGGAGCTGAAAGTTAGATCGCATATTAATGCCCCCAAAGCAAGCATTGCGTGACTATCAGCGCGACCCAACCAAGCATAACACCCAATGCTGGAAAAAGCGCGATATAAGCCATGCCGAGAGTACGAGCGAGTGCGTTATGTATAAGCGCGAAAGTCAGTCCAGCCAAGACAAATAGTGGGATCGGCAAATACCACGCTAAGTGAAACTGGCCCCAAACAATAGTTATCAACGCTAGTAGGATGGCAACGGGTACAAGACCACCTATCAAGATATCGCCAATAACGCTGAGGCGAGCGAAAAACATAGGTCGTTCGAACCGGGGCAACGAGATCAACGACTGCCCAGCTCGCCAAGTAAGGTGGCTGGACAGAAGGGCCAAGAAGACAGCCACGGTTTCTTTTTCCAACGTAGCCTCCAGAGAATCTCTAGCGTGACGGTGAGCGGCTGGCCGCCCGGGACAAAAACAGAAAACTGCGTCGCATCCGGCCAGTCCGGCTCGACTTGTTAGCGCCTCACGGCTCCGCTTCTCCTACGCAGTACCAACACTTCAGCCCCTCACTTCGAGCCGCCTTGGCCAGACCTTCGTCGGCGGTAACCAGTACCGTTTGCGAATCATTCACAAGATGCGAATAATACCCGTCTTTGACGCTGATGATCTGGAACGCATCTGAAAGATCCAGAGAATAGCGATCTGACAGTTCACGTACCTTTGAAAATACAAGTGGGTCATGTATGTCAACTTCCTTCGCATACCGCGTATTGAAAGAAAACCAAGCGGCCATTCGAAACGCGGCATCATGATATTGCTGCTTCGTGAGTTGATTTCGATACATCCACTTGACCTTAAGCACGCCCAGTGCCTCGTAGAAGCAAAACGCGGTCGTGTACTTCGTGGGGGAGCGGTTATTCCAATAGTCGCGTACGGGATCGCCACCCTCCTCGTCCGTGAACACCTTCACCAACGCGGATGCATCGAAACAATTTGCACGAGGAGGTGGTCGCATTTTTCGCTAACGTGGAGGTTACCGGCGCGCACTTGCGCGTCCGGTTGACTGAAGTGTTAGAGCAATTTTCGTCATTTTAGTGACTGGAAATAGGTCGCCGCTGCGACGGCAGCGGCCGTCGTGGCAATAACCGCAGCCCAGATAGCCCACCTAGCTTGCTGGCGCGCCGCCGCCGCACTAATTGCTGCGCTTTCAGCAGAGTCAAGCGCCGCAGCAGTGCTATCAAGCAACGCAGCCAAAGTCTGCTCTTCGCGTGTTTCGCGACGGCCATCGGCAGCATTTCGACGTGCTTCTTCACGTGAGCGAAGCCAATCTTTCGCAACCCCTAAATTGCCGCTATGGTAGAGACCTCGAGCGATTCGATCGCGAACGTCTGCCTCACTTCCGTGCGCTTCCAATTGTTCTCTAAAGGTCAGTTGAGCCATTGCAATCTTCTGATGCTTGAGTTAAGCGGCGCCCACGGCGTCCGCCTTGAACGAGCTGTTAGGTAATAGTTCAGACCAGCTCAGAGGCTGGAGCGCGCGATTGCCGTTGTTCCACATTCTGCCGTGGCGCGGATAGCGAACCGACGACATTGCGCCCACACGATGGACGGATTGCCCGGCAAAGATACCTTGGATCTCCAGCAATCTACGTTCATACAGGTGACCAAGTACAGGCAGTGTCGCGCCCCACGCAAAGACCAAGGTTGCATCCATTGAACTGTAACGCCTAAGAACCGTGTCATTCTTCGGCCCAATTAAATCACTATAGGGTAGATGGCTTATTTCACTTACGGTTGGGCTGCGTCTAGCAAATAGGTTTAAGAACGATATCGTGGCAAAGCCCATCTCTTCGGCCCATATTGACACTTTTCCGACTGTGGGATCGGAGCGAGAGCTTGAAGCGTGGCTAGGATTGCACTGCACTACAACAAGGCTCGCCGTACTCTTTGCATCCGTCTCGACTACCAGCGAGTACCTGTAGTTTGGCTCCTCTTCGCAATGTGCTAATCGATATGCCATGGTTGTTGTCCAACGTGAAGTAGATACCCTAACCGCCGCCACCTCCCCCGAGCAAGTCTTGAGATTCCGCACGGAAGACCAGTGCCTTTATACTATTATCAAAGAGTTAGCTCACTTTAGCACACCCGAATCCTAAGGGCCAAACCCACCTTGGAGAAGACATCCCCGACGCCGTGCGCCACACTAGAGGATGATCGGAGCGTACGGACGCGGGGCGTAATTCTTTGCTATGGCTGAATCGCCCCGGGCTATCGAATTCAAGTGGACGGCGGGGATTGCTGTGACGTCGGAGGCAACACTGGCCGTGTGATCGGCATCAGATCTAGCCTTGTCTATGATACTGGGGGCGGTTCCTACCCGAACTGTGGATGTTCAGCGCAAAGGGCTAGCAGGCTGCTGAAATACCGGCCAGCTTGAACCGGTCATGCCCCTTGATGGTGTGAGCCGGCCGTTATCGTTTCAGAAAGTGGGATTTGGATGCCAATTCCCGCGTTTTATACCTGTTTCTACGATATTTCCCGCCGTATTTCCGTCATTGCGCCGGCTGCGGACGGATTGCTCCCAACGTGCGCATACGCACCAGGTTGTAAGCGGCCATGGTCAGCACAAACATTTGGTCGACTTTCTTCAGGCCGCGCACCATCACCTGGCGAATGCCGCCGACGGACTTGGCCCACCCGAAACCCTGTTCGATGAGCTTTCGTTTTTGCTGCGAGATCGCATAGCCCACGCTTTGAGCAATCGACTCGGGCACCGCCGAGCTGCGCCCCGACTTGTTCTGTGCCACATGGGGCGTGACGCTCATGGCTTGACAAGCCTGCACAAATTCGGCCGCGTCGTAACCCTTGTCCGCGCCCAGCGTGATTTCCCGCTGCGGATCGTCCAGCGCTTGGCACGCGTCATTGATCATGGCCTTGGCCGCTTCCCGTTCGGCATAGCCATCGGCCTTCGTCACCATGGCGCTGGCAATCAGGCCGTGGCGGTTGTCGCTGAGGGTATGGCCGATATAGCGTAACTCACTGCCGGTGTTATTGCCCTTGCGGTACAAGCGGGAGTCCGGATCGGTTTTCGACTGCTGGGTGTCGTTGCTGCGCTTGCTGCCTTTGAAGTCGCCGCCGTCGCCGTTATTCTGGTCGTCGTCCTTGCGCACGAAACTTTTGTGGCCAGCCCAGGCCTGGATCAGCGTGCCGTCTACGCTGAAGTGCTCCCCCGACAGCCAATCTTTCTTCTCGGCGATGTCCAGCACTTCGTTGAAAAATTCAATGATCGCGTCGTGCTTGACGAGGCGCTCCCGGTTCTTGGTGAAGACCATCGGCACCCACACAGCATCGTCCATAGACAACCCGATAAACCAGCGGAACAGCAGGTTGTATTGGACCTGTTCCATCAACTGGCGCTCCGAGCGAACGCTGTACAGCACCTGCAGCAGCATGGCGCGCAACAGCTTTTCGGGCGCAATACTGGGGCGGCCGCCTTTGGTGTCGGCTTCGTACATTTCGGCGAACAGACCGTTCATCTTTTCCAGTGCCGTATTGGCCATCTGCCGGATCGCACGCAGTGGATGGTTCGCCGGGATGAAGTCCTCCAGCTTGCGCACGGAGAACAGGCTTTCGGTGAAGGTATCGGGACCGCGCATCAGTTTTTTTGCAGGGATAGGGGGATGTCAGGATAACATTGGATGAGCCGCCTCGGCAGGCTTGTCGAGGCGGTATTTCAGCAGCCTGCTAGCGCTCACCTTTATCTTGCTCTAACAAGACCGCCCTAACGATCTTCTCCACGAGGCGCACATTATCGGAAGAAAGTCGGGTCAGTAGCTCGACAACAGGTACCAGCAACGCCTGCTGCTGCCCAACAACAATGACGCCTGTATGAAAGCCTACTTCGTCAGGCGTCGCGTCGCTCGACTTCGCCACCTTTCGCCCGCCAGTCCCAAAACGCAGCCACTGGGGCGATACGCCAAGCCAATCAGCGAGCACCACCAGTTTGGCCTGCGTCGGGATGGCGTCACCAAGCAACCACTTACGCACTGTCTGCGCCGCTACCTTCTTCGCAGGGTAGCGGGTGTTGAACTCGTTCGCGATCTGGGTTGGACTGGAAACTGGAAGGCCTAGACGAATAAATTCCTTCGCCAGCCTTTCGCTGAACTGCTGTCTAAGTTTTGCATTTGCCATTTTCGCAAGGCGCGAGAAAACCTAGCCTTTTAAAGACACCTCGCGCGCAAGACCTTGCAAAAGCAGCAGCAGGCCTGCCGCAAGATCAGATTCAAAGTCATACTGCAACGGTTGCAGCTCCGGCAGAGAAAGCACACTGCTAAGTGCCTCGGCCGGGTGGCTAAGCGGCCATAAGCCTATCAGCAGGGCCATCGCCATGCGCAGGAAGGAAACATATGCGGCCACCGACGACGTCGGCGCGATGTGGTGCAGTTGCGCCGCCACATCCGCCAGCAATGCCGCAATGCTCAGCTTGAATTCCACGAGCCGTTCAGACGACACGTTGTGCTCGATGATGGACGGCAGGATGCTGAGCAAACGGCACATCAGCGGATAGGCCGCGCTTGCTCCGGCGAATGCCTGCGCTATCCCTTCTGCCGTGGCTTGCGGGATGGCGACGAACCGCCTGCTCAACTCGCTCCGCCACTGTGCCGATTCTTCTTCCAGCAAGGCCAGCAGCAGCGCCTCGCGATTCTCAAAGTACCTGTACACATTCGACTTGGTCATTTGAGCTTGGCGCGCAAGCTCATTCAGACCCAGTTCGCTAAGCTCCATGCCGCCGCGCAAAGCCGCCCTGGCCGTCTCCAGCAGATGCAACCGGCGCTCCTCCTTTTGCTCGGGGCGGCGGGCGCGTTGGAATGGCTCTGGATTTGTCATAAAAGTCTATAAGCAAGAAAACATGTACCGCAACTGTAACGGCTACCACCATGCTTGACAAGAGACCATCGGTCTTTTATATTGGAGACCACTGGTTCTTTATTTTAAATATCCTGCATTGGAGCACGTTATGCCTACCCCACTCATGGTTCGTCCGGAACTTCTCAGCAAGGACTTGACCGGCAAGACCTATGTCATCACCGGCGCCAACTCGGGCATCGGCCTGGTCACCGCGCAGCAATTGGCCAGGCAAGGCGCCACCATTGTCATGGGTGTGCGCCGCGTCAAGGAGGGGCAGCGCGTCGCCGCCGAGATCCGCAGCGATGCGCCGTCGGCCAAGCTGGTTGTGTACCAGCTGGAGCTGGGCGATCTGGCATCGGTGCGCGGCTTCGCCGCCGAGGTGAACCGCAACCATCCGAAGCTGCAGGGCCTGGTCAACAACGCCGGCGTGATGAAGACGCCGTTCGGCCATACCAAGGACGGCTTCGAGACCCAGTTCGGCGTTAACCACCTCGGGCACTTCCTGCTGACCAATTTGCTGACAGACTCGCTGAAGGCAGGGGCGCCGTCGCGCGTGGTCAACCTGTCGAGCTTTTTCCATGAGTTTGCTATGGGCCGCAAGGGTGATATCCACTTCGACGACCTGAACTATCAGCGGCGGCCGTTCGATTCATGGGAGGCGTACGCTCAATCGAAGCTGGCCAATCTCCTCCATGCACGCGAACTCGGCCGCCGCCTGGCCGGCACCGGCGTCACCACCGCCAGCGTCAACCCCGGCTTCGTGCGCACCAACCTGTTGGCGATCCCGTTGCCGATGTGGCTGCAACGTCTGCTGGTGATACCGGTGCTGCGCCTGGCCGGCATGATCGAGCCATGGGAAGGCGCGCAGACGAGCCTGCACGCCTTGCTGGCTCCGGAAGTGGAACAGCATTCGGGCGCCTACTACAGCCAGATCGCCCGCTACAAAGACAAGCCATCGCGCCGAGGCGGCTGGCCGCTGAGCTCGCCCAATCCGGTGGCGCACGACGACGACGTTGCCGCGCGCCTGTGGAGCGCCAGCGAAGCTTTGGTGCAAGCATGAACACTGTCATTGCGGCATTTGATATGGCCGAGCGCTCGCACTGGCAATTAACGTGCTCCTGAAGTTATGATCATGCCCAGGTGGATGGAGGCATTCCCGGCGCAGCAGCCATCGGCAATTGACGCCCTGCACTCCAGCCGCAACTATGACAGCCCATAGGCCACAGACAGGCGACATCAAAACGCTGGCTTACGGGCCGGCCCTTATCAATCATTGCAATCTTTGCTTCGAGGCGTGCATGCACCTAGCTAGTTTCCGTGTCGTTTTGAATAGACTCATCGCATTGTTGTGCCTGCTGCTAGTCGGGACGGCCGCAAGCGCGCAAATGCAAGCCGGCCAAGTGCACGATGATCTGCAGCCGCTGCGGCTGGCCATCGACCAGCGCCTGCTGCTGGCGCAGGCGGTCGCGCGTGCCAAATGGAATGTGCAGGCACCGGTCGAGGACTTGCAGCGCGAGGCGCAGGTGATCCAGGCAGCCGTCAAGCAAGGCGCTACGCTCGGTCTGCCTGACGGTTGGGTCGAATCGGTATTTCGGGCGCAGATCGAGGCGTCGAAGATCGTGCAGCGCGAACTGTTCGCCAACTGGACGGCGCAACATGCGGGCAAGTTCGATGACGCGCCCGATCTCGCCCGGACAGTCCGTCCCGAACTGGACCGCATCACCACGCAGATATTGCGTTCCCTGGCCAACAATCAGGCCGTGCTGACCAACGCGGCGCGGCAAGCCGAGGTGGCGCGCGCCATGCTTCCGCTAGCGGCGGCAACCCTCAGCCCAAGCGCCGCTGAGCGCGCGCTATTGCCGTTTATGACGCCACGATAAAGCCAGGCGGCCCCGGAGCTTGGGCTTAAAAATCCTGGCGCCGGTGGTCCGACTCCGCCTCCGGCCACCAAGAAGCCTCCTTCACGGCCGGAATCCTTCACTGTCGGGTAAAAGTCGGGGCAATTTCGTCACCGACAGGACAGATCATGCTGAATACTCAAGGTTCACCAGCATCGGAGCGCATGAATGATACTCAAGCAAATACGCCTTAGCCGCAATTTTTCCCAAGAGCAGTTAGCTCAGATGTCCGGCCTGAACGTCCGGACCATCCAGCGGATCGAAAGCGGCCACAAGGCCAGTGTCGAGTCTCTGAAATGTCTGGCTGCGGTGCTCGAAGTGGAGATATCAACTCTGGAACAGGAGGAACTCGTGATCGACAAGAATACGGATAACTGGGAGCGTCTGCCGCTTTGGCTCAAGTGCTGTTTCTCCCTCAACTTCCTCGCCGCGCGGCCTGCCCGGAGGGCGGCCAGCAGGATCGTGCTCACTTCCCACGTGAGCGGCTTCCTGTTTTGCCTGCTCGGTTTATGGAGCGAGGCGGCGCTGGCCGGCGGCCTGATCATGCTGTCGAACGCCTACCTGTTCCACCTGCTGACATGGCAGGGCGACAAGCTCGGCATCTGGTACGACGCACCCGAAACCCATCCCCAGGTCTAACTCGCAGCCATCGCACGCTCAGCGGGCCATGGCGATGGCGAGGGCAATAAACAGCAGCGCGGTGCCGCGCTGGAGGCGGGCCATGCCGGGGCCGGTGAGGAAGCGCGCGCCGGCTGCGGCAGCCAGCAGCACGTAGGATAAGTGGGAAACGAATGTGCATGCCACGAAGGTCAGGCTGAGCAGAAGAAAGCGGCGGGCGTCCACTTGGCCGGGCGGCATGAATTGCGGAAAAATGGCGGCAAAGAACAGGATGGCTTTCGGATTGCTGCATGCAACCAGCAGGCCGCGACGAAACACCGCATACCGGCTACCCGCGTCCGGTACTGCCGGGGCGGCCGGCACAGCGCTGTGCGCGCCCTTCGCCGCGCCGCGCCACTGCTTCACGCCGAGCCAGGCGAGGTAGGCGGCGCCCGCCAGCTTGAGCGCCGAAAACGCCAGCGGGGAACGCTGGAACAACAGGCCGACGCCGCTCACCGCCACGCAGGACACCAGGAACACGCCCACCGCATTACCCGCCGAGCTGTAGGCCGTGCGCCGAGCGCCCAAGGTCATGGTGGTGGAGATGGCCAGCAGCACGCCGGGGCCCGGACTGAAGCTGGCGGCCAGCGCCAGGCACAAAAAGGCGAACCAGAGTGTGAATGTCATGGCTCAGGACTCGTGGCTGCGGCCGTGCGCGACAAAGCCGGAGCGTTCACTCAGGCGCTCGTAATAGGCCTGCACAGCGGGCAGGCTGGCATGCTTGATCGGCGTCGATATCCAGCGGTGCACGGACAGGCCAAGCACGATATCGGCCAGCGTGAATTCCCTACCCGCGAGGTAGGCGCCCGTCTCGGCCAGACGCGTATCGAGGATGGCCATCATGCGGTTCCACGCCGCACCGCTGGCGGCTATGGCGTCCGGATCGGCGTGCTCCGCACTCTTGCGCACAAGCCCCATGAAGGCATAGCGCCACGCATTGTTGAGCTCCGTGGCCTGCCAGTCCATCCACTTCTCCACGTGGGCGCGCGCTAGCGGTTCTGCAGGGAGCAGGTCCGTACGGCCATGACGTCCGGCCAGATAGCGGCAGATGGTGTTCGACTCCCACAGCGTCTCGTTACCGTCGCGCAGCACAGGTACCAGCCCGCGCGGGTTCAGGAGCAGGAATTCGGGCGCGCTGGTGGGCAGGCCGGCATCGCCCCAGGGCTGCAATGCATACGGCACGCCAATTTCGGCGCAGGTCCACAGTACTTTGCGAACGTTGATGGAAGTGGGCTTTCCGAGAATGGCGAGCATGGCGGCATGGGGGTTGATGGACAAGAGCCGCCAGTATCCCGCATCTCCGAATTATTAAAAATCCCGTAAAATGAACAACATCTTTAACTCGTGATTAACAGCCCATGGACAAGATGCGCAGCATGGAAGTGTTCGTGCGGGTGGTCGATGCAGGCAGCTTCAGCGCCGCCGCCCGCACGCTGGACATGTCCACGGTGATGGTGAGCAAGCACATCGTCGCGCTGGAAAAGCTGGTCGGCGCGCGCCTGCTGCACCGAACCACCCGCAGCCAGAGCCTGAGCGAGATAGGCGAGCAGTACGCCGAGCAATGCCGCCATATCCTGCAACTGGTGCAAACGGCCGAGACGGGGGCCTTGGCCATGCGCGCGCTGCCGCGCGGCACCATCAAGCTCAGCGCACCGGTCGCCTTCGGTAGCCAGTGTTTGGCGCCCGCCATGGCGGAGTATCTGGGCCGCCATCCCGAAGTGAACATGGATATGGAACTGTCCGACCGTGTGGCCGACGTCGTGGAAGAAGGGCTGGACGCGGCCGTGCGCATCGGCCCGCTGAAAGATACTTCGATGGTGGCGCGCCCCCTGCGTCCGCTACAGATGATCGTCTGCGCCGCGCCCGCCTATCTGGAACGCCACGGAACGCCGCGCACGCCCTCCGATCTGGCGCAGCACCAGTGCATGGACTTCATGCACTGGCGCCACGCCGCGCGCTGGCGCCTGGAGAACGGCGATGACGCCGCGCCGCCCGCCTGCCGCATGCGCTCGAACAACGGCGAGGCCCTGCGTCGCGCCGCCATTGCGGGTCTGGGCATCGTGATGCAGGCGGAAGCCATGCTGGCGGAAGAAGTGGCACGCGGCCGCCTGGTGCCCATCCTGCGCGCTTACTGGCCTGTGCCGCGCCCCATGCATCTGATCTACCAGCGCGACCGCCAGTCCACGCCCAAGCTGGGCAGTTTTGTCGAGTTCGTGGTGGAGCGCTTCGGCCTGCGAACGCAGCCAGCAGGCCGCGCTCGACCAGACCAGATCGGTCGTCATCCTGAGGCGTCCTAGCGCCCGTGCCAGTTCAGGCGGCGCTGCTGGCAGGCCGCCAGCCAGCGTTTGCGCACCTCCTGCCCAAGCGCTGAAGCCCGGGGACCTCGCTGCTAGGCCGTAACGATCCACGCCGGATTGACCGTGGCTACCCCGACAAGCTCAATGGTCTCGCCGTCGGACAGCGTCAGCAGCGCGTTGGCGCCGGTCAGGCCCACCGTCGCCAGCACCACGCCGGACAGCACGATGCGGTCCCCCTGCGCGCCGTCAAAGTCGGCGATGACGTCCTGCTGCGCACTGCCGTCGGCATACGGCGCATACAGGAAGCGGTCGGCGCCGGCGCCGCCGGCGAGGTAGTCCGAGCCGCCGCCCCCGGCAAGCGTATCGTCGCCATCGCCACCGCGCAGCACATCGCGTCCATTGCCGCCGGCCAGGCGGTTGTCCAGCGCATTGCCCGTCAATTCCACACTGGCGATGGCGCCGCTGATCACGTCTTCCACGTTGGCCGGCACGGTAAACACCGCCCGCCCACCCGTGATCTCGATCGTGTCATGCCCCTCCCCGGCCGCTTCCACTATGCTGACAGCGCCGTCGGTCAACTCGTAAATCGACAGTACATAGCGGTCGTCGCCCGCGCCCCCGATCAGGGTGTCGTGCGTGCTGTAGCTGTAATTGCCGCCGCCGTGGCTCGCCAGCGTGTCGTTGCCCGCGCCGCCATCGAGGATTTCATCGAAATAAAAGGTCGCGGCGCCATCGGACAGGTAGTCGTCGAATGCCGTCCCGATCACGCCGTTGATGTTAATGAGCGTGTCACGCGTGGCCATGCCCGCCACCTGCCCCGTACCAACCACATGCGCATAGCCCTTGGTGCCGTCGAAGTGGTATTCGGTATCGTTGTTCTCGATGGAGCCGGACAGGAGCACCGTCACACCGGCGCCGGCGGCGCTGTAGTCCACCGTTTCCGCTACGCCCGACGGCGCCCAGTCGCCGCCGAGCAGGGTGTCGCCGTCGCCGCTGCCTACCAGCACATCGCTGCCATCTCCCCCATTGACGACATCGATCCCGGCGCCGCCGTCGAGACTGTCCGCGCCCCAGCCACCCTGCAAATAGTCGTTGCCGCTGCCGCCTGAGAGCACGTCGTTGCCGATGCCGCCATCGAGCGTGTCGTCGCCCGCGCCGCCCTGCAGCACGTCGCTGCCGCCGCGGCCCCACATCGCATCGGCCCCGGCGCCGCCGGTCATGTGATCCTGGACCGAAGTGCCGAGCAGCGGGCCGCCTGCCGCGCTGGCCGTGATCGTCATTGCCCCGCCGTCCAGTACGGTGCTGGTGCCGGCGCGCTGCGCCGTTTCGCCAGCGTCCGTGCCATACAGGTACTGCAGCGCGGCCAGGTCATAGGCCCCGTAGTGCGCGGCAAACGCGGCGCCCGGGCTGTACGACTCGGTCATGACGGTATAGTCCTGATTGTCCTCCGCCAGCGTCAAGCCGTCGTCGGACACCACGGCATGCTTCAGGCCCAGCGCATGGCCGATCTCGTGCATCAGGACGTAATATCCTTCACTGCCCGGCGTCATCGCCACGCCGCCCAGGACCTTCGCGTTCAGGAACACATCGCCGTAGCTGCCTTCCTGGTCCAGGTTTTCGAGCGACTTGGGATTGTCGTTGTTGATACCGTCGTCCACCCCTGGTTCGTAGGCGGTGCCGGCGGTATTGAGGCCCATCTCGCGCAGGCCCAGCGCAATGTCGGCGTCCAGCGTGGCGGGCACTTCCTGGAACGACAGTCCGGTGGCATGGGCCAGTATGTCGAAGATGGCGCGCGCGGCGTCCTTCGCGGCGTCGCCGAAGACTTCAAAGCCGGTAACGCGCGCCACGTTCGGCTGGTGGCTGTATTCGTACTCACTGTAATAAGCGGGAATCGCCGTCATGAAGCTGTAGGTGAGCGTCAGCGGCGTGCCGTTGGGCCCCTGCTGGATGAATTTGCCGTACCAGGACACACTGCACTGGAGCAGGGCCATGAACTTGCTCGCATCCACACTGCCCGGCGCAATCGACGGGTCGGGCACGGCGAGGTGCGCAGCCGGCAGCAGCGGCGTGGCCGCCACCGATGGCGGCCCCTGCTTGTCAAGCGCATGCGTACCGGTCAGATCGGCGGTAGCCTGCAGGGCCGCTTCCAGCCCGGTGCTCGCCGCCACGGCCGACGCGCCATCGCTGACGCCGGCGAGGAACTGCCTGGCGTAGGCCAGCGCTGCGGCGCCGCCATACGCTTCCGGATGGGCCGACGATTGCAAGGCGGCGGTGAAAGCGGTCGCGACCGTGACCTTGTTCGCCACTGCCGCCGCGTCGCTGCCCAGCGCGGCGTCGGCCAGCACCGTGACCACGTCGGCCGCGCCGATCGCCCCCGACTCGTACAGGCCGGTCCAGTAAGCCAGGCCCGCACTCTCGGCATGGCGGCCAAACAGGTTCAGGTACACACTGTCCACCACCTCGGAGGGCGTCCTGGACATCAGCAGGTCGGCATATTCCTTCGATTGCGCAAACGCCTGCGACACGGCGCTGGTGTCGCCACCGGCGGCCGATACCACCGCAGTCCAATACGCCAGCCCCGCCACGTCGGCCGGGCGGTTGAAATAGGCGACGTACAGCTTCTCGATTGCAGCGCTGCTCGGTGGTGTGGCCATGGCGGCTCTCCTTGTCAATGTATGGAAATGCAAATGAATTGCCACAAATCAACGCATTTTCCATGCCACCACAATACACCGGTTTTCGGACTTGCCACTGACAATCCTCGTCAGCCAGGTGACGAATTTTGGCAGCGGTTCTGTAAAAAGATGTCAGGATCGCTAGCGCCCGTGCCAGTTCAGGCGGCGCTGCTGGCAGGCCGCCAGCCAGCCGGCGTTTTCGTCCAGCACGGCCTTGCCGAGGGCGAACACCAGGTCACGGGCACGGTGTTCCTTTTCCGCGTGCGAGCAGGGCGCCGCGTCGCTGCGCGCCAGCGCCGCATCGGCGCGGCTATACAGTTTGTGCAGCTGCTCGGCCTGCAGCAGGGTTTCGCCGTGCCCCATTTTGGTGGCCAGTGACAGCCAGGCCGCGCCGATGCCGGCCGCCAGCTTCATGCCCGCCAGCAGCACCACCAGGGGCAGCAGGTAGCTGCGGCCAAAAGCCAGTACGACCGTCAGCGCCGTCAGCGCCATCAGCTGGCTGCTCAACAGCATGTTGTTGCCGAACGCGACCGCGCGGGTGTGCTTGCGCCGCCGCACGCGGTTGCCGGCGCCGCTCAGATACGCGCGCTGGTCGTCTATCCAGCCGCGCAATACGCTCCGCGCCGCCAGGCCCGGCACCGGCGGGGCGACCAGGCAGGCGTCCAGCGCATGCCGCACCCAGCCCAAGCCGCCTCCGGCGCGCTGCGCGCAGTGGTCGGTCACCAGCGATGGTTCGCCCGCGCAAAGCCAGTACATCTGGCAGCGCAAGCCTTCGGCCAGCGCGCGGTAATCCAGGTAGGCATTCCGCTGGCGCGACAGTGCCACCCACAGATACGTGCCGACCGCGCAGAATGCGCCCGACGAAAATACGACCGACTCCACCAGTTCGCCGTGGGGCTTGCTCAACAAGTTCAGCGTCGGTGCGGCCGCTGCCATGATCACCGCCAGCGCCATGAAGCGCCAGCGATAGCGCCACCATCGCTGGGCATGCTCGGCCTGCACGTCGGCAACCCGAAAGCCTTGCAGCAGCGGCCCCAGGCCCGGCTTCAAGGCGGCCGGCAAGGCGGGCGCGCCGTCCAGCCCCAGGCTGGCCAGGAAACTGCCGCCGCTGTCGTCGAGACGGCCGGCGTAGCGGCGCGCGGCGCCGTCGTTCCCCCGCAGCGCCCGCTGGTGCAGGCGGTTCAGTTGGTCGATCTCGCGGCCGGCGGCGTGCGTGCGATACAGCACCGCCAGCGCCGGCGCATCGAGCGCGCGTTCCAGCCGGCGTTCGGTGTGTACCAGCGTAGCACGCCAGGCGCGGTGCTCGGCCCAGCGCTCGCAGGCACGGATCGGCGCGCGCAGCCACAATCGCGCCGGTGGCGCCAGCACGCCGGGCCACTCTGGCTGGGGTGCCATCCAGTGCAGCGCGGCCTCGCCGTCCAGCGCGCCCGCACGCAGCAGCCGCAAGCCGCCCGCCGCCAACGCGCTGGGCAGGCCGTCCGACGAGGGTTGCGCGCGCCGGCTGTATATGTGCAGCAGATTGCCGCGCGCCGGCTCGGTGAGGCGCTGGCGGCTGCGCTGGTGCTGCTTGCGCTCGACGCCGTGCAGCAGCGCATGGACCAGGGCCAAGGTACCACCGGGGCGGCGCGGGAACTCCTCGTCGCCGCTCTGGCCGTCCCACACCGCCAGCAGCAGCTGAGCGTGGATGCCGAGGTAGCGCGTCAGCTGCGCATACGCCGCATCGGTGCGCGTCATCGGCGTGCCGGGCAGCTCGTCCTCGGGCGCCGCCGGGATCACGAACACCTTGCCGGCGCGCGCGCTGTAGTGCTGGAAGCGCTGGCTAAAGGCCAGCCGCCTGGCCTCGAACTGTTCCGGGTCGCGCCGCCACCCGGCCTCGCCGCCGGCCTGCTCGCGGCAATAGTCGTCGGCCGGCATCGGCAACGGAACCACCAGTTCGATGCGCCGGCCGCCCTCGCCCTCGCGCGCGACGCAGGCCTGCTGCAAAGCGAGCACCTGTTCGGCGAACAGCTGGTCGGCGCCGTCGGCCAGTGCCGACAAAAAATGGATGGGCGTATGCGGCAGCGCCGCCGCAATCAGTTCGATAGCTTGGTACAGCTGGCCGGCCACCGCCGGCACGTCGCCGGGGTGCAGGTCGCGATGGCCGGAGACGGCCACCACGAAAGGCAGCCCATAGGATGGCGGCGCAGCGTCAGCCGGCAGCATGGCACCGCGCGATGAAGCGCTGCCGTTCGGCGGCATCGTCAATTTCCTGGGCCAGTGCCGTTACCAACTGGTTGCGCGACGGCGCGGCCGGCAGCGCCCGCCGCAGCAGATGGCTGGCGATCGGGCCCAGCTCCAGCGCCAGCGCGCGTTCGATTGCCGCCAGCGCGGCCGGCGCAATCACAGCCGCAGCGGCCGGCGCAGGCGCCGCGGCTGGCGCCGGCGACGGCAGGCGTTCGAGCAGCATCGCCACACAGCGGCGCAATTCGTCCAGATGCTGCTCCAGATCGCCGCTGATGGCATCGAGCCAATGCTGGGAACTGATGAAGTATTCCAGGCTTTTCGACAGCGGCACGTTCTCGATGCGGAACGGCAGCACCATCAGCCCCTTGTTGACGGCCCGTTCAACCTCGCGCCGCACTTGCGGCGAATTGTTCGCGCTGGCGGAAAAAATCAGCACCAGCATCTTGGCCTGGTCCATCGCGTTGATGATGGCCTCGGCCCAGTCGTCACCGGGGCGGATGTCGCGCGGCGCCACCCAGCAACGGATATCGGCCGCCTCCAGCCGATGACAGATGGCGTCGGCAAACACCTTGTCGACATGCGAATGGCTAAGGAAAATGTCTATCCCCATGGCGCGCCTCAGGCCAGCAGGTCCATGGCTTTTTCCAGGCTGCGGCGCAGCCGGTTGAAGGCCCGGCCCAGAACGGCGATCTCGTCTTTGCCGCCGGCCTGGAAAGGTTCGGCGTCCATCTGGCCGGCGCTGACGGCGTCGGCGATGCGGCTGATGCGCTGCATCGGCCGCAGCACCAGCAGGTAGAACATGGCGTTCAGCGCCAGCAGGATGGACGCGAAGGTCAGCGCCACGCCCCACATGATATGCGTATAGGCCCGTTCGGCTTCGCGCTGCGGCAGCGCCAAGGGCACCGAGACGATCTGGCTGCCGATGGTCTCGCCCAGCTTCCAGCCGAAACCGTTGTTGACGCCGTACAGCGCAGTCATGGTTTGCGGCGCGGCGGCCGGCGTGCTGTGGCAGGCCAGGCAGCGGCCGTCGCTGATGCGGATCGGCCGCGCCAGATAGAGCGACGGTCCGGACGGCGTCTGGCGGTCGCCGATCACTTCCTTGAGTTCGGCATTGTCGCGGAATTGCTGCACCACGTCGGACTCCCAGTCGACTACCCGGTCGCGCGGATTGGTGGGATTGAGCGCCGCTTCCTTGTAGCTGAAATCGGGATGCGTCTGGTGCAGCCTGTTAAAACTCTGCGTGGCCGCGTAAGACGGCACCGACTGCGGCAGAAACGCCTCCAGCATGCCTGCGGCCAGCAGCGGCTTGACCTCGTTGGTGGTGTATTCACGGGCGGCCATGGCAGCATCCATCATCAGGCTGGCATGGGACAACACTTCGCGCCGGGCGTTTTCACGCAGCACCTCGCGCGTCATGTTGGCGGTGGCGAACCAGCCCAGGCCGAAAATCAGCAACAGCACCAAGTTGAATTTATGCAGCAATTTCATGGTTGTTTGCCTGGGACCTGAATGGTGCTTTTATACTAACATAGTAATTTCATAACTTATCGAGGTGCCGCTCCGGAGGCGAAAAAATGTGCGCCGACGCAACGCCCGCCGCCGGGCGAGCCCTTCCTGCTCCAGTTCACGTACACTTGGTCCGGCAAACCCACCGCGAAGGAAAGATATGCAATCCCTGTTGCGCGTCCTGCTAATGGCCCTGCTGCTCCCGCTGACGGCCCACGCCCAGGTGTATCTCGCCGCCGAGCTGAATACCCGGCAACTGGCCGCGCTCGACAAGGCCCGAACGGCCGTCATCCTGACCGGCGGCATCCTCGAGCAGCACGGCCCCCACCTGCCGTCCGGGACGGATACCTACATGAACGAGTGGTGGGCGCAATCGCTGGCCGAAGCGATCGCCAGGCGGCCCGGCTGGAAGGTCATCCTGTTTCCGACCATCCCGCTCGGCACCTCGGGCGCGAACGTCCTCGGCGGCAAGTTTGTCTTCCCGGGCACGTACACCGTGCGGCCCGAGACCATGCGTGCAGCCTTCATGGACTTGTCCAGCGAACTGGGCCAACAAGGCTTTCGCTGGATCTTCGTCATGCACAACCATGGCTCGCCCTTGCATAACCTGATGCTGGACCAGGCAGGCGACTATTTCCATGACACCTATGGCGGGCGCATGGTCAACCTGCCGGGCCTGCTCAGCGGTGCTCGGCCCGCGCGCCCTCTGCGTACGGCCGAGGCAGGCAAGGAAGACGGCGAATTCGAAGTCCATGCGGGGATGTCCGAAACCAGCCGCATGCTGTTCCTGCGTCCCGATCTGGTACCGGGCGACTATGCGCAAGCTGCGCCCCGTACGGCCAATTCGCCGGCCGAAGCTGTTGCAGCGGCAAGCGCCGACAACTGGGAAGGATTTATCGGCTCGCCCCGCCTGGCCAGCGCCGCCTTCGGCGAGCAGGAAATGCGCCAGCGTGCGGCCACCTATAACACCGTTGCGCTTTCCATACTGGACGGCAGCGATCCGCGTGCCATGCCGCGCCTGTCGGAAATGGCGATGAAGAGCCCGCACATCCGCCGCGTTGAAACCGCCACCCAGAACTACTATGACGACATCGCACGCAAGCAGCAGGCCTGGCTTCAAAAGCAGAGGGAAGGAAGTCCACAGCGCTGACCGTCCGCCAAGGCGGCACTGCTGGCGGACGGCAGTTCCCAAATGCCCGTACCGTCCCAGGTCACGAACTGGCACCAATACCGGTGCGCCGCAGAATGATTTGTGACAATGCGTGTATTTCCCGTTGGAAAGTTTGTGTTAACATCGGCCGCTGTCGCACAGTTCAGCAAACATCTCGGCTTTCTCACTACTCCTGGGAAAGAATGACTGTCTATTCCAAGCGCCATGTTCCAGCCAAAATCTTTTTGCATGAAATTCACTTTACGCGCCTTGGTGCTGATTATCTGCGCCGCTCAGCCGCTGGCTACAACTGCGGCGACGGATACCGCGCCCATCCCAGTCGCCACCTTCTTTAAAAAATCGGCCACCACCGGTGCCGAGCTCTCGCCCAACGGTCGCTTTGTCGCCGTGCGCAAACTGTCGCCGCAGGGACGCACGATGCTCGCGGTGATCGATCTGATAGAACTGAAATCACGGGCGATCGTCAACTTCAACAACGCTGACATCGACTTGTTTCGCTGGCTCAACGACCAGCGCCTGGCATTCACCCTGATCAACGTCGATCACGAGGGTGACGCCGGTAAATCCGGTCTGTATGCGATCGACCGCGATGGCAAGAACCGCTTTTTCCTGTCGCAGACCATTGTGCGCAAGCGCTCGTTCTCTGAAAGCGATCTGGTCGATCACAATTACCCGTCACAGCACTCTCTGCATGGTTTCCCGCTCAGTAAAGGCGAAGCCATCGACGCCATCGAGACCGACGACGGCGTGGCGACACTCCTGCGCCTCAACGTCCACAATGGGCGCCAATCCCGGGTCAAGGCGCCGTACGACACTTACGGCTGGCTGACCGATGTCGATGGCAATACGCGCATCGCCACCGCGAAGCGGGGGAGCCGCGTCATCACCTTCTATTTCGACAAGGGCGACTGGCGCCAGATCGACAACCGCGACGAAAAGTCCGAGTCCAATTTCGATCCATTGCTGTACGTGGACGACACTCTCTACGTCAGCTCGCGCAACGGCAAGGATGAAGCGCACATCTATCGCTACGACTTGACGACCAACGCCCTCGTGCCCCAGCCGCTGATCGCGGCCCCTGGCTTCGACACCAATGGCTATTTCATCGTCAGCGACAACAAAATGCTGGGCTTCCGCTTCACCACCGACGCCGAGGTCACCGTGTGGTTCGACCAGCAGATGAAAGCGATCCAGCAGGAGGTTGACCAGCTGCTGCCCGGCACGGTCAACAACATCTCGCGCGGCCACGCCAGTGAAACGCCTTACGTGTTGATCGACACCTATTCGGACCTGCAGAACCACGCCTACATCCTCTACAACACCGAGACCAAAAAGCGGACACTGCTGGGTAAAACTACGCCGGAGATCGCCGCCGACCAAATGGCTCAGATGACGATGGTGCGCTACAAGGCGCGCGACGGATTGCAGATCCCGGCCTTCCTGACCCTGCCAAACGCCACCGGACAGCAGCAGAAGCTGCCGACGGTGGTGCTGGTCGGCGCGCAAGCGGGGCTCCGCAGCGGCAAATGGGAATGGAGTGCCGAGGTGCAGTTCCTCGCTTCGCGTGGTTACGCGGTACTGCAACCTGAGCCGCGTGGCGTCGACGGTTTCGGCCGTGCCCATTTCCAGGCGGGCATCAAGCAAACCGGCCGCGCATCCCAGGACGACATCGTAGACGCCGTGAAATGGGCAGTGGCCGAGGGCCACACCGATCCGGCGCGGGTATGCGTTGCCGGCACCGGCTACGGCGGCTATGCAGCCATGATGGGCTTGCTCAGGGATGCGGACACTTTCAAGTGCGGCATCAACTGGTCCGGCCTGACGACGTACCAGAACAATCCGGACGACGACAAGCTAAAGAGTATCAAGCTGCCGCTGCTGCTTGCTTATGGCACCGACGACGAGGCAGTGAGTTACAAACAGGGGCTGGCGCTCTACCAGGCGATCAAGGCCGGCAATCCGCACGCAGAATGGCTGGAATACACTTCGACCGTCGATGACTGGAAGACGCAAAAAAACCGCATCGATCTGTGGCGGCACATCGAAAGTTTCCTGATGAAGCAGATCGGCGCCAAATAGGCCGTGCCGGACCACCAGGGAAATTCATACCGATCATGTCGGCAGTTCACGGTGGATTGCTGGCCTGCCGCAGGTCTTCCTCGACGGCTTTCAGCGCCAGCAATGCCATGGCGCGCGCTCCCTCGTATGACTTGACTGCGGCGATGAACCTGCCGTTGTGGCAAAAGGTCGCGTCCGGCACGCCACTTACCGCCGCCAGCTCCGCATCGCGGAGTCCGGCCCAGGCCGCCGGCAAGTCGGCCCGCGCCTTGAAGCTCCCCGCACTGATTGGGACAGTGTGCAGCAGGTAACGCTGCTCGGCGATGCTGTGGCTGATGACGAACAGGACCTTGGGCATTTCCTTGCGCACCACCTGGCTCCACGGCAGCGCGCTGTTTTTCAAGAACAGCACTTTGCCTCCCTCCAGTACTTCCGCCTGGCGGACTTGTTCCAAGGCGAGCAAGGCACCGACCCGGTACTTCACCCCATTGACCAGGACGTCCGTCAGCAGTGCCATCGCGCATCGGAACTGGCTTAGCCGGTAAGCGTCCGCAGCGTCGCCGTAACCCAGCCTTTGCTCATCGAGCCAGTTCGGATTGAAGCCCGAGATCACCGCCGACAGTCCATACCCTCCCGGTGCGCTTTTCGCAGCGCCGACGTCCGACAAATCCAGGTATTGCACGATGTCGGCATCGATGGCGTAGGCGATCTCCCTTGCCTTGTCTTCCGGCAGCTGATGCCCTGTATGCGCAGCGGCCAGCGCAGCGACGCAACGTGCTCCGTATTCGCGCCATACCAGGCCCGCGCTTGCGTAGGGGACGCCCGTCGGCCTCGCCACGCTAAAGCCCTTTTGGTGGTGGTCGAAGCGGCCTGAAGCCGGGTCCCAGATGTCGCCGACATCGACCGCGAAGTCGGCCGCGGCGATGACCGCCGGGTCACGCGTGCGAATGATTTCGCATCCGGGAAATAAAACGTTCAGTGTGGCGACAGCCCACGCGTCGTCCGCGTGGAACTTGCCGCTGTGAGTCACGATGACCATGGGAAATCCAATCTCAGAGTTTCAGCAGTTGGACGGAAGCAGGCATCATACCGACAAACCCCAACCCTGGCAGCCCCAAGCAACACGCCAACGCTACGGTTGGCGCTTGTTTTCCCGGTGCGCGCTGAAGGCCCACGCGCCGCCCCGGCATTGCCGGCTACTTGATGGCGGACGATGCGTGCTGCGCAAGCTCGAGAGCTTTCGCGTAGTTGGCCTTGGCCTTCGCGTTCCACAGCTCTTCCAAAGAGCTGAGCTGTTTGTCGGCGAACTCGCCCATCGTTTTCTTCGCCACGGATTTGGAGAACAGGTCGAGGAATGCCGACTTTTTAAGCATTGCGGCGTCGACCACCGGCGTGTACGCCAGCTCCCGAGCCTGTTTGAGGAGGATAGCGGCTTCCTCCGGCGTGGATCTACCCGCGAGTTTTTTTTCGGCCTCGTGAATGGCCTTGGTGGCTGCTTGCAGTTCCTTGTGGCGGAGCGTGATCATCTGATCGAACATGGACGTCACGACGTGATAGCGCGCCTGCGCGAGGTTGGAGTCGAACTCCACTTTCGCCTTCTTCGCCACCTCGAAGATATTGGGATAGCCCGCTGGCACTTTACCTTGCAGCTTGTCATACGTGATGATCGGCATCCGGGAGATCTTGGGATCGAGCAGCAGCTCCTGCCCTTCGTTGGACAACGCAAACGCCATGAACTTCCTGGCGTCGGCAGAATTCTTGGCACCGGCGATCAGGCCGATGCCGGCCGGTACGACAGCGGTCATCGACGGATAAACGAACTCGACTGGAAAACCGCCGTACTTGCCGGCCAAGCCGAAGAAATCGATAACCAAGCCAATACCATATTGACCGCTATTAACGCCGTCTGGAACGTTGAATGAACGATCGGTAATCTGCGCACAATTGCCAGCAATCTCGAGGAGCTGGGACCATCCCTTGTCCCAGCCTTCACCTTGAAGTATGGTTTCGACAGTCAAATGCGTAGTGCCCGACTTGGACGGCGCGCTGACGGCGATATGGCCGAAGTAGCTGCTCTTGGTCAGGTCGCTCCATTCCTTCGGCGGCGCAATCTTGTTCGCCTTCAGGTAGCGCGTGTTCCACATGATGCCGTAACCCGATAATGCCTGGCCGAAGTAGAGACCTTCCGGGTCGTTCATCGGGTAGTTGCCGATTCTTTCGGGTGCTGCCGTATTCTTGGCGTCCAGCGCCTTCTCCAGCAACTTCTCCCGCGCGAGGACTTCGAAGGCATCCGGTGCGGAAGCCCAAAAAATATCAGGACGTTGTCCGGGCGAGTTTTCCTTGATGAAGGCCAGTGCGGCGTTGTGGTTCTTGTTCAGCACCTCGACCTTGATGTCCGGGTACTTCTTTTCAAACGCCTTTTTGTAGGTGTCCGTGATCTCCTTGGGAAAGGAAGTGATCAAGGTGATGGGAGCGGCCAGCGCATAGTCCGACGGTGACAACGCGAAAGCGAAAAGCATGGCGACAACCCGCAATTTCATATTCCCCCCCTGTTTGGTATTGTTATAAGGAAACCCTTCGATCGAAATATAGCAGCGCAATTGCTGACGCATCAATCACAATCGTTATCAACAATTTCGTTTACGGCAATGCCTCCACTCATGGTAGATGACGGGATACCGCCGCAAAAAAGGGCGCCCACAAGGGCAAGTGCGCGAGTCCTCGGCACGTCTATCCGTACCGAAGGACCGAACGGAATCGTTGTTTTTTATTGAAATTGTTAAACGCTAATGTTGCGCCGTACACACAAGTTCCCTTGACGGCAACGACGCATACCGACCCTGACTGCCCAAAGCAAAACGCCAACCTCTCAGTTGGCGCTTGTCTTTCACGATGGACTAGATGGACTATTAACGGCCAGGCAGCCCTTTGCCGTTGACGACAGGCTCGCCGACGTCGCCCGGTTTGAACGCCGCGCTCAGCGGGTCCATCGGCTGGATATTGCCTGCGTTGTCGAACTCCATCCGCGCCAGCACGGTCTGGCGCTGGTAACCGCCGCCTTCCGGCAGGGCGTGCCGGTGGTAGGCGACGTACCAGCGGTCAGTGCCGGGCACATTGACCACGCTGTGGTGGGCGGTGCCGACCGCAGTGCCGGAGCGCTGCAGCACGATGAACTGGTCCGCCTTGGACGTCACCGGTCCGAGCGGCGAATCGGCCACGCCCCAGCCTACCCTGTAATCGGGGCTGCGCGCATCGTCGATGGACCACATGAAGTAGTATTTTCCGCCGCGCTTGAACACGACGATGCCTTCACGGAAGTCCTTGAGTTCGATGGCCTGCGGCGGCCCGTCCAGCGTCACCATGTCGGGCTTGAGCTTGTACACATTCCCCAGGCGGCCATTGCCATAGTAGAGGTAGGCCTGGCCGTCGTCGTCGATGAAGGGATAGGGGTCGATGGTATTGCTGTCTATCCCCGTCCCTTTGCGCAGCAGCGGCGCGCCCAGCGCGTCGACAAAGGGGCCAAGCGGACTGGCGGCCTTGGCGACGCCGATCTCGCCGTGGGCGCAGAAATAGAAATAGTAGCTGCCGTTGCGCTCGATGGCGTCCGGCGCCCAGGCTTCGATATTGGCCCACTTGAGGTCGCGCGTGACGTCCAGCACCATGCGCTCCTTCTTCCAGTCCACGAGGTTCTTGGACGACCAGACTGAAAAGTCGGTGGTCTGCCAGTGCGGCTTGTCCGAGGTCGGGTAGAGGTAGTAGGTGTCGCCGAACACGCGGATCGACGGATCGGCGGTAAAGCCTTCCAGCGCGGGTGGCGGGGCGGGTATCGGCTTGGCTGGCGCGGCCCCGGCCTGGGCCTGGGCCTTGCCCGACTCCAGTTCCTTCACGAACCAGGGCGGCACCCACAGCACCTTGCGCGCCGCGGCAGTGCGGCCGGTCCCGGAGCCGCTCAGCAGCTGCGGCTTGCTGAAGGTTTCGAAATCCTTGGTCGCCACGCGGTAGCTGCGCTGGCCCTTGCTATCCGAAGTCCAGCTAATAAAGTATTCGCCGCCGGGCTGGTTGTAGATGATCTCAGGCGCCATTGCCGTGCCGCCGCCTGGCTGGCCTTTCGGCAGAGGCAGGGATTTCTGCGGGGACCAGTTCACCAGGTCGACCGAGGACGCGTAAGCGATGCCCTGGCCTTTCGGGCCGGTGCTCCAGACCAGGCGAAAGATGCCGTCCGGCCCGCGCAGCAGCTGGGGATCGCGCATCAGGCCACCGCCCACCGAGGGCTTGATGAACACCTGTTTAAGGTCGCGCCACGCTTTGCCGTCGCCACTGACGGCAAGGTGCAAGCCGTCGCCCCCGCCCTCGGACGAGGCCATGATCCAGGCATCGTCGGGCCATTCCTCGCTGGACGCTACGGCCAATGCCGGCAAGCCGAGGCCGAAAGCGGACCACGCCATGCCTGCCGCCAGCAAACTTCTTACCAGTACTTTCATTTCACTTCCTATGCAAAGTTCAACGCCGGGAACGTCGCAGCCGCGCACCCGGTGCCGCAGACGAGAGATTGATGGGCACCTCGAAATACCTGTCGTTCCGCATCGGCGGACCGCCGCGCAGGCGGGAACCCATACTTCGCATGCTCAGAGGCGTAGCATGGATTCCCGCCTGCGCGGGAATGACAATTTAGCGGTTATTCAAGGCCCCCTGATAACGATAACATTCTTTTATTTGCGCAACGAAGGATTTTGGCTGCGGCAGCGCAATTTCTCATCGCAGACGACAAAATGGTTATCGCATGCCGGTAATCGCACGCGGCACCAGGGGCGTTTTCTTCAATACAGCGCCCGGCCCCGCGCCGTATCGTCCACTCCGTTAGTTACTAATCGGAGACCTTAATCCATGAGCATCCTCATTTCCATGGCAGCCTTCGCCCTGGCTTCCTCCATTTCTCCCGGCCCGGTCAACATCGTCGCCCTCAGCAGCGGCGCCCGGCATGGCTTCCGGGCCAGCATGCGCCATGTCACCGGCGCCACGGTCGGCTTCACGCTGCTCCTGCTGCTGACCGGCGCCGGCCTGCATGAATTGCTGGCGCGCGTGCCGGCCATGGCACGCGCGACGCAGCTGGCCGGCGCGGCCTTCCTGCTGTTCATGGCATGGAAACTGGCGCGCGACGATGGCACGCTCAGTCTTGCGGGCAGCGGCAAGGGTCCGTCCCTGGTGGCCGGCGCGGCCATGCAGTGGCTCAATCCGAAAGCCTGGGTGGCCGCCGTGGCCGGCATGGGTGCCTTTGCCGCCAACGGCGACGCGGCGCTGGTCGGACAGTTCGCCGCCCTGTATTTCGCGGTCTGCTACGTCTCGATCGCTTGCTGGGCCTATGCCGGCACCTTGCTGCGCCGCCGGCTGCACGATCCGGCCGGCATGCGGCTGTTCAACCGCGCCATGGCGCTGCTGCTGGCGGCCAGCGCCGGCTACCTCTGGCTCAGCGGCGATATTGGCCCGGTGTCGCCGCGCTGAACTGTTTGAAGATGCGCTGGAAATGGGCCTGGTCGGCAAAACCGGTCTCCAGCGCGACAGCGGCAATCGCCCCGCCTTCTTTGAGCAGGCCGCGCGCCAGCTGTATGCGGCGGTTCAACAGGTAGGCATGCGGCGTCATGCCGTAGCGCGTCCTGAAAGCGCGGATCAGATAGGACGGCGACAGGCCGGATGCGCCGCAAATGTCTTCCAGCTTCAGCGCGGCGGTGCAATTGTCGCTGATGTATTCGGCCGCGCGTTCGAGCTTGCGGTGCGCGCTGCGCTCGGCAACGGCGGCGGCGACAGGATCGAGGCTGGACTGCACTTGCCCGAAGAAAGCCACCGCCGCGCACTGCCGCTGCAGCGTGTCGGCCGCTCCGTCCGTCAAGACTTCGTAAAAACGGTTGAAGCCTGCGTACAGCGCCGGCGCCATGCTCATGGTCGCGGCAAACGGACGGAAATCCTGGTTGGCGCTGACGCCCCATTCATGCTGCAGTCCGCCCAGCCAGGCGCGGTCGACATACAGCATGCGGTACGACCAGGGTTCGTCGGCGACCGGGTTACAGCCGTGCACATCGCCCGGGTTCATCACGACCACGGCGCCGGGGCCGACGCGCTGCCGTGCCGTCTTGTTGATGTAATCCGTGCGCCCGCAGCTGATCGCACCGATAGAAAACGTCTCGTGCGAGTGCTTGACATAGCAGACCTTGCGTCCTTCGTCGATCGAGCGCGCCTCGATGAAGGGCAGGCTGGCATCGCGCCAGAAGCGGGGACCTGTGTGCGTGTTGGGAAGCGGCATCCCCGCAGGATACACCGATCCGTTCCATTTACGTTCGCCGGCAACCATGCGTGCCCAGCCGTGGTATGATTTTCGGAAATTACATCACATTATGATATATATCCATGTCCACTCCTGCCTTGAACAAGGCGGACTTCACGGCTTTGTCTGAATTCCGCTACCAGATGCGGCGCTTCGAGCGCTTTTCCGAAAACGCGGCGCAAGCCGAGGGCATCACGCCCTTGCAGTACCTGCTGCTGCTGCACATCAAAGGCTACCAGGGACGCGACTGGGCCTCGGTGGGCGAACTGGCCGAACGCCTGCAAGCGCAGCAGCACGGCGTGGTGGCCCTGCTGAGCCGCTGCGAAGCGGCCGGCCTGGTGCGGCGCAAGGCCAGCGCCACCGACCGTCGCCGCGTCGAGGTGCATCTGCTGCCTGCCGGCGAGACCGTGCTGTCGCGGCTGGCCGCCATCCACCGCGCCGAGCTGCAATCGCTCACCGGCGTCTTCGTCGTCCCCCAACCGGCAGCCCAGGCATGAGCTCCTACGATATCCGGCGCGACTTCAACGGCGATGCGCGCCTCATCCCGATTGCCGCCATTGCCGCCGTTATCGGCGTGCTCAGCACCGGCACCGCCTGGCTGCTGCTGCGGGCCATCCACCTGTTCACCAATCTGTTTTTCTTCCGGACCCTGTCCGACGCCTTTCATACGCCGGCGGCCCACACGCTGGGGGCCTGGGTCATCGCCGTGCCTGTCATCGGCGGCGTGGCCATCGGCCTGATCGCCCGTTATGGTTCGGAACAGATTCGCGGGCATGGCATCCCTGAAGCGATAGAAGCCATCCTGTTCAACCGCAGCGCCATGTCGCCCCGGGTCGCGGTGCTCAAGCCGCTGGCGTCCGCCATCGCCATCGGCAGCGGCGGCCCCTTCGGCGCGGAAGGCCCCATCATCATGACCGGCGGCGCCGTGGGATCCCTGATCGCCCAGCATTTCCACGTCAGCGGCGCGGAGCGCAAGACCCTGCTGGTGGCAGGCGCTGTGGCCGGCATGACCGCCATCTTCGGCACCCCCATCGCCGCGCTGCTGCTGGCGGTTGAACTGCTGTTGTTCGAACTGCGGCCGCGCAGCCTGCTGCCGGTCGCCGTCGCCTGCGCGGTGGCGGGCTTCCTGCGCCCACTCATCATGGACGCCTCGCCCCTGTTTCCGCAGCAATCCCAGCCCATGCTGCCCATAGCGCTGCTCTCTTGCTTGATCGCCGGCGTCCTGTGCGGCGCGCTGGCCTGGCTGCTGTCGACCGCGCTCTACCGGGTGGAAGACGGCTTCCACAAGCTGCCGCTGCACTGGATGTGGTGGCCCGCGATCGGCGGACTGGCCGTGGGCATCGGCGGTTACTTGCAGCCGCGCGCCCTGGGCGTGGGCTACGACGTGATCAGCGACTTGCTGCAGAACCATTTAGCCGCGGGGGTCGTGGTCGGCCTGCTGCTTGCGAAGGCTGTCATCTGGCTGCTTGCCCTGGGCTCCGGGACATCGGGCGGCGTGCTGGCGCCGCTGCTCATGTTGGGCGCGGGCGTGGGTGCGCTGCTGGGTCCCTACCTGCCGGGCGGCGCGCCGTCGGCATGGCCGCTGGTCTGCATGGCCGCCACCTTGGGCGGCATGATGCGGGCTCCTATCATGGCAACCGTGTTCGCCTACGAGCTGACGCACGACGCCCAGGCCCTGCTGCCGGTGCTGACGGCGTCGGCGGTGGCGTACGGCTTCACCGTCATCGTCATGCACCGCTCCATCCTGACGGAAAAGATCGCGCGCCGCGGCCGCCACATCTACCGCGAATACGGCATCGATCCTTTGGAGCGCCACAGCATCGACGAAGTGATGAACGCCGAGCCGGTCGCCATCGAGGCAGAAGCCCTCGCGGCCGACGTGCTGGCGTCGCATTTTGGCGCCGCGCAGCGCCACCGCGCCTATCCGGTCACGCTCCAGGGCGCCGTGATCGGCATGCTGGACCGCGCGGCCCTGGCCGCAGCGGGCCGGCCGGCCGCCCGTGTGCGCGAACTGTTCGGCGTCAACGCGCCCATCGTCGCGCTGCGCGGCGAGACCTGCCGTACCGTAGCGATCCGGCTGGCCGTGCATGGCCTCGAGCGCATCCCGGTCGTGGCCGATGCAGCCAGTCGCGAACTGGTCGGCGTGGTCAGCCGCAGCGACCTGATCAAGTCGACGCTGATCCTGCACGATGAGGAGAATGCGCGGCACCGCTTCCGCCGCCTTTCCTTATGGCGGGGCAAGCCCGAATAAGGGAACCTCGGATAAGCCCCAGTTTGTCGTTCCCGCCTGCGGGAACGACAGGTATTTCGGGCTTCCCCAAGGCGCGGCGGCCGTCGCCCGCGAAACAGGCGGCGCTGGCTTTCCCGCTCACGACTGTTGCCCGTCGCAAGCTTGATGAAAGCGTGCGGCGCGCGACTGGCGCGCCATGCGCCAGATCGTCACGCTATTGACGACGGCAATCACGACCTCGAGCGCGGTGCCGCCGATCGACCCGGCGATCACATTGTTGGCGATCCACAGCCCTGTTCCGCAGAGCATCACCAAACGCATCGGGATCCCCTGCAACAAAAACAAGGCCAGCGTGCCGAGACACGACGCCGCCAGCGGCAGCCAGTCACTGGCATGCTTTGCCAGGGCCAGCCCGAGCGCAAGATTGACCGCGATGATCGCCGCCGCCAGCCATGCCGAGCGGCTGCGCAGCGACAGCAAAGAGCGCAGCAGCGACATGCTGGAGCTGGCGACCGCGGTCGGATTGCCGAGCAAGGAAAAGTGCACCACGTAGGCCAGGCACTCGCCGGCCATGAACAGCTTGAAGCGCCGGTCGTCGGTTTGCAGGAAGGAGCCGACGCCAAGCACGAAGGCGGCATAGCCGACGCATTGCGCCGGCGAAAACCAGTCTATGACCATGAAAGTGATGCCAACTAGAAATGAAACCGGCCTCGGGCCGGAACGGATCACGCTGCGCCAGCCATCCAGTCCGGCGCAACGCGAACGGGACCGCTATTGCGACCGCTGCGGACCGGACAGGGCGAGCGAGCGCGCGGTATGCGCCTTGGCCACCGGGGCGGCGGGCGCGTGGCCGAGCTTGAACACGCTGACCACCTCGGCCAGGCGGTCGGCCTGGTCGTGCAGCGTGCCGGCCGCCGCCGCCGACTCTTCCACCAGCGCCGCGTTCTGCTGCGTCACCCCATCCATCTCCGTGATCGCCTGGTTCACCTGGTCGATGCCGCCGCTCTGCTCCCGGCTGGCGGTCAGGATCTCGCCCATGATGTCGGTGACCTGGTGGATGCTGGCGACGATTCTTTCCATGGTGCCGCCCGCCTCTTCCACCATCGTGCTGCCAAGATCGACCTTCTGCACCGAGTCGTCGATCAGGCCCTTGATTTCCTTCGCCGCGGCGGCGCTGCGTTGCGCCAGGCTCCGGACCTCGGAAGCCACGACGGCAAAGCCGCGCCCTTGCTCGCCCGCGCGCGCCGCTTCCACCGCCGCATTCAGCGCCAGGATATTGGTCTGGAAAGCGATGCCATCGATCACGCCGATAATATCGACGATCTTGCGCGACGAGGCATTGATCGATCCCATGATCGCGACCACGTTGGTCACGACCGCACCGCCCGTGACCGCGATGTCCGAGGCCGCCAGCGCAAGCTCGTTGGCGCGCTGCGAATGGGCGGCATTCTGTTGCACCGCCGTGATCAGGTTTTCCATCGACGACGCCGTTTCTTCCAGCGAGCTGGCCTGTTGCTCGGTGCGCGCCGCCAGGTCCTGGCTGCCCGAGGCGATCTGTCCGGACGCCGTGGCGATGGACTCGGTGCCGTCGCGCACCTGGTTGACGATGGCCGCCAGGCCGTCGTTCATCAACTTCAAGGCGTGCAGCAGTTCACCTGTTTCATCCTTGGCGCTGCTGTCGATATCACAGGTCAGGTCGCCGCCGGCCACGGTCTGCGCGACCTTGAGCGCCTCCTTGAGCGGACCGGTGATCGAGCGCGTGGTGTAATACGCCAGGCCTATGCCCAGCAGCACGGCCGCCGTCCCCAGCCCGAGCATGGCGGTGCGGGCGTGGCTGATATGCTGCTCCGCCTGCGCGCCGCTGGCTTCAACCAGTTTCTTCTGGTAGCCCGTCAGGGCCTGGATCGATTCCTGCAGCACGTCCAGCGCCGGCAGCGTTTCCGCCTGCATCATCTGGGTGGCCTGCTCCCGCTGGTCCTGCGCGATCAGTTTGCCAACCGCGCTGAACGAGGCCACGTAGGCCTTGCGCTGCTGGCGGATCCGGGCCAGCAGGCTCAGGCCGTCGGGGTCGACCAGGCGGTCCAGCGTCTCCAGCGCCACGTCGATCGCTTTCTTGTTGACGCCTATGCGTTGCGTGATCTGCGCCGATTTGGCAGCGTCCCGCTCGATCAGCAATTCCATGCTGCAGCGCGCGTTGGCCCGGGTCAGCAGGCTGACCGTGTTGGCCGCCTCCGCCCTGACCCAGTCCAGTTCGATCAGCTTGCGGTTGATGTCGCCGATGCCGTGCAAGCGCAGCAGCCCGACAGTGATCAGGGCGATCATCAGCGTCAATACGACGCCGAAGCCGAGCGCCATGCGCGCGCCGATTTTCATGTTTGCAAAACTCATTTTTCGTCCTCTTACCGATTTATTGTTGTAAAGCTGTGCGGGCTATGCCGCGACGCCGTCGAACTGTAGCGCAAGATTCCGGCCGCTGCGCAATATATGTTCAAATCCGGCGGCCGGCAGCGGCTTGCTGAAGTAATAGCCCTGCATTTCTTCGCAGCCGTGCCGGCGCAGGTAGTCCAGCTGCGCCTGCGATTCCACCCCTTCGGCTATCACCCTGAGCTTCAGGTGATGCGCCAGCGAGATGATAGCGACCACGATCGCCGCGTCATCGGCATTGGTCGCGATGTCGCGCACGAAGGACTGGTCGATCTTCAGCACGTCGATGGGAAAGCGCTTCAGCGAAGACAGGCTGGAATAGCCGGTGCCGAAGTCGTCGATCGACACTTGCACGCCGGCCCGTTTCAGTTCGGACAGGATGTGCACCGCGCGCTCGACATCCTGGACCACCGAACTTTCAGTCAGTTCGATGTCCAGGTACTGCGGCGCCAGTCCGGTTTCGCGCAGGATGGCCGTGACCATGCTGACCAGGTTTTGCTGGGCGAACTGCCGCGCCGACAGGTTTACCGCGACGCGCAACTGCCCGAGGCCGGCTTGTTGCCACGCCTGGCACTGGGCGCACGCCGTGCGCAGCACCCAGGCGCCGATCGGGACGATCAAGCCGATTTCTTCTGCCAGGCCGATGAAGCGAGCCGGCGCGATCATGCCCAGGGTGGGATGCTGCCAGCGCACCAGCGCCTCCATGCCGACGATACGGCCGCTGCGCAAGTCGATCTGCGGCTGGTAGTGGAGCAGGAATTCCTCCTGCGCGAGCGCGCGGCGCAAGTCGCCTTCGATCTGCAGCCGCCCCAGCGCTTCGGCTTTCATCGACTCGGTAAAGAACTGGAAGCTGTTGCCGCCCTGCTGTTTGGCACGGTACATGGCGACGTCGGCATGCTTCATCAGCGTGTCGGCATCTGCGCCGTCGCCCGGGTAAAGCGCCACGCCCAGGCTGCAAGTGGGAAAGAACTCGCGGCCCTCGATGGTCAGCGGCTGCGCCACCACGTCGAGTATGCGCTGCATGGCCGCTGCGGCGGAGCTCGCGGTCCGGTCGGGCCGTTCCGACATGAGCAGCACGAATTCGTCGCCGCCCAGCCGTGCCACCGTGTCGGTGCTGCGCACCGCCGACTGCAGCCGGCTGGCGATTTCCTTGAGCACGATGTCGCCGGCCTTATGACCGGCACTGTCGTTGACGAATTTAAAACGGTCCAGGTCGACAAAGGCGATCCAGATCGGCGACGCCGAGTTCGCGTAGTGGCCGATCGCTTGCCGCAGGCGATCCTGCAGCAGGGTGCGGTTGGGCAGGCCGGTCAGCTGATCGTGGCTGGCCTGCATGCGCAACGACTCCTCCAGCCGGTGCTGCTGCGTGATATCGCTGCCGACGCTGTCGACGCGGCCTATGCCGGGCGCCGCGCCGGCGACGAAGTGGGCCTCGTATCGTATCCAGCGCTCCTCCCCATCGGGGCGCACGATGCGATACTGAAACGTGGTGCAGCCGACATCGACCAGGCTCTTCGAGAGGGCGATCACTTTTTGCCGGTCCGCCGGATGGACGCACTTGAGCCAGAGGTTGGGATCCTCGTAAAACGCCGTGGCCGGCCGGCCGTACATGCGTTCCACCGCCGGGCTGACGTAGTTGATCTTCCATCCGGGAAAATCGAAGGTCCAGAGCACTTCGCCTATCGATTCCGTAATGCCCACCAGTTCTTTTTGCTTGAACTGCATGGCGCGCTCAACTTCGCTGGCATAGGCCTCGGACGCCTGGCGCGAGGACTGCAGCGCCCGTACCAGGGAAAAGCCGCCGACGCTCAGCATTGTACCGATCACGACGGCCAGCAAGGGCAGCCCGTCGCGCGGGCCGCGGCCAAATTCCGGCAGCGCCGTCACGTGCATCTGCCAGGTGCTGGCGCCGAGTTCGAGGTCCTGCCAAAGCGCGGGCGCTTGCCGCCCGGCCGGGACGGCGCCGCCGCTTTGGAAGACCAGATGGGCGGGACCGGCCCGCTCGCCGGTCCCCGCGCTGTAGAGGTCCACGTGCAATTGCCCGAGCCGCTGCGGATGGAGCGCGCTGCGCAGCATGCTGTCCACCTCGATGCCCAGGAACACCACGCCGTAGAATTGATCGCGCCGCTGGGCCAGGCTGGCGGGCGTCCCGCCGCCGTGGTACAGCGGCAGGTACAGGACCACGCCGTCGACATTGCCCGGATCGGCAAATAAACGTACGCGGCCGCTTGCCGCCCATTCCCCGCTGTCCCGGGCTTGCTCGATGGCGGCGCGGCGTTTGGGCTCGGCCGCCTGGTCGGCCCAGGCACCGCGCCGGTTCCTGGCGATGGGCTCGATGTATTGGATCAGGAAGGAGGTTTGCGGCATGCCGCTGCCTTGCGTAAACCCCACCGCCCTGACCTCGGGCAGACGGCGCTCCAGGTCCAGCGAGGCGGCGATCTTCTGGAAGCTGAGCCGCGACATGTCGGGATGGACGGCAAACTGCGCTTGCACACCCCACAGGACCTCCGTGTAGGCGTTGACGTGCCGCTCCACGCTGTATTTTGCTTCATTGCTTTGAAGGTAAAGCCGCGTCGACAATTCGTGCTCGGCCTGGCCTTGTATTTGCCAGCCAGCAATGGCAGTCGACAACAAACCGACCGCCAAAATCAGCCAAGGCAGCCACGCTTGCTTTCTGCGGATCGCCGCAGTCCTTGTGATCGGCATGTATTAAACCTTCGCTGCCATTCCATATTCCAGAAAATAAAAAACGCCCGCCCAGCCTCGGCATCATGCCAAGCCAGACGGACGTCGTTGTCCTGCCGGTCCCTCGTTAGACCGGTTTTGGGTGAGGCGATCATTGCCGCCCCTCGTTATACCAAGCAACGATCATGCCCAGAACCACAGTCCGTTACGCCAGAGGAAGCAAGCGGTGATTCTCACGGCATACGCCCACGCAGCGAGCGATCCCGGTGCAGCCGCGCCCGCTATTGGTGCAAAATTGGGTGAGAAATCGTTTTCAAACAGCACCGCACCGGCAGTCTATCGCCAAAAAGCAAATGATTCCTTGGCAAAGCCATTTTGCCCTGCTATAATTGCGCGCTCTTGGCCTGGTAGCTCAGTTGGTAGAGCAGAGGATTGAAAATCCTTGTGTCGGTGGTTCGATTCCGCCCCGGGCCACCAAAGAATCGAGCAACAAGCCCAGCCCACATGGTTGGGCTTTTTGCTTTCTGGCGCCTGTGCCCCGATTTGGGAAATGCCCGGTTTATGCTTTCTGCCTTGCGTTTTCTTTTGGGGTCAATCCACGGCCCGCTTTCCCACATCATCAAGTCGCGCTTTAGCTTTCCCTGCCTGGCCCGGCGTGATCTCGGCGCGGCCGCTGGTTTTATAGTGAGGATCCACGATACTCGCGCGGCGTCTTGCCATAGCGGCGCCGGAAGGTCTTGCTGAAATGGGACAGGTCGTTGAAGCCGCGCGCCAGCGCGATCGTTGAGATGGTGCGCGGCGCCAGCACCGGGTCGCGCAAATCCGCCGCGATCCGCTCCAGCCGGCGGTGCCAGATCAAGCGTCCCAGCGACGTGCCTTCCGCCTCGAGCAACTTGTTGATATAGCGCGGCGACAGCCGTAGCGCCTGAGACACCATGTGCGGGTCCAGATCGGGGTTGGCCAGATGCGCCGCGACGAAGGCATGCACCCGCATCAGCGCGGCGGTCGTGTGTTGGGATAGGCAAAACGGCGTCTTGCGCGCCACGTCGGCCAGCATGGCGTTCACCAGATCGGCGAGATTGCCGCCAACCCGGCGGGCCGACAGCGCATCGAGTTGGGCGGCGTGCGCGGCCAGTTGCGTCACGTATCCCATCACCAGTGGGAACAGCTCGCTGGCGAGCGCCAAGTCCCGATTGATCAGGGCATCGCTTCCGGTCACTCCCCCCGCCATCATCACGTGGGGAATTTGCAGCACCAGCATGTGCACATCCTCCCGGTTCAGCATTGTGTAAGGGCGCGCGCCATCCACGAAGGCGCCGCTTCCGCGCCCCAGCTTGACGTGCCGGCCTTCCTGCGCGCACTCCAGCACGCCCGATGTGACTATGGTGAATTGCAACACGTCGCTGCCGCGCCGGCTAAGCAGTTCGGAAGACTGTTCCACCATGAGCGGGCCGATACGGATATCCCTCAATCCCAGGTCACCGACACGGGACAACGCCAAATCGCCATGGAAGCGGCGCTCTCCCACAGCCTCGAAGTGCACCGGACAGGCGGGCCCGCTCGCCTCACGCCAGTAATCGAGCTCTTTACCGGGCGGGACGTGACGCGTCGATATCGAATGTACTGGCAGTCCCGGCGGCGCTGTCGGGTGATCCTTCATCCTGGTCTCCTTCTGGCGGCGCCTCCACCGCGTTCGCACAAGCTGCAAGCATGCCGGGACTAGACGCCGGCGTCCATCAGTCACGCCTGACTTCGCCGTCAGACATGACGCCAAGTGATGTAAGGGAATCCTGACCGCGGCCGCGCTTCACGGCACATGCGGGGCACGCCCCCATCCCGCTTCTGCACAAAGGGCCGCCTCGGTCGAATCCATGTACCGCCACAGACAAGTTGTGTTGCAAGATGGAAATTACAATTGCCATCCAATTTATATCAACGTTCACAAGGAGAAACCGGATGGCAGGAAGGCAAATAGCCGCAGCAGCGATCCTCGCAATGGCTGCGGGTACGGTACTGGCCGAGGACAGCCAGCCGATGTTCAAGGTGACGGGTTTCAGCACGCTTGGCATCGCTTACTCCAGCATGCGGAACGCGGACTTCGTTTCCAACTACTGGGTTCAACCAAACGGTGTCGGCAAGACGCGGGACTGGAGCACCAGTGTCGATAGCCGCGCCGGTGCGCAAGTCAACGCCAAGCTGAGCAATGAACTGTCTGCCGTGGTGCAAATCGTTTCGGAGCAACGCTGGGACAATTCCTACCGGCCTTTTGTGGAGTGGGCCAGCCTCAAGTACGCTTTCACGCCGGATTTCAGCGTCCGTGCCGGTCGCGTTCTCGTTCCCACCTTCATGTGGTCGGAGTCGCGCAAAGTGGGGTATACCAACCCCTGGATTCGTCCACCGGTTGAAGTGTATAACCTGCTAGTGCTAACGAATAACGACGGTGTCGACGCCACCTACCGTTCCACGCTCGGCGGCGTCAAGAACAGTGCAACGCTCATGTATGGGCAGACCAAAAACACGAACAGCGGTGGCGCAAAATCGAAATTCAAGCAGGGCATTAGCTTCTCCGACACCATCGAATCCGGCAATCTCACCGCCCGCCTTGGCTACGTACAGACGAAGATGGACATGCCAGCCCTCGCGTTCTTAAACGCCTTTGGCTGTACGGGTTGCGAAAGCGATGTGCCGCTCAAGGTCGCCACCGCCGGCTTCTCATACGACGCCAGTGATTGGTTCGTGATGGCCGAAGGATCCCGGAGCACGGTCAAGAAGCGGCCATTCGACATCGGCGGTGTGAGAACCGGCGCCTACCTGACCGGCGGTGTCCGTTTGGGCGCCTACACGCCCTACCTCACCTATGGACAAATGCAGCAAACCGCCGCCCCGACGGTGTTCCCGGCAAACCCGCAGCAATCGGCTTCCCTGGGCCTGCGCTGGGACTTCATGCGTAACGCCGACATCAAGGTGCAGTATGACCACATTCGCCCCGGTGCCGGATCGACCGGTCTCTTCATCAACGCGAGCGGCGCAGCGGGCGGAAACGTACTCAGCACCGCCGTCGATTTCGTATTCTGAACAGGGAGATACCATGTCGTCTAAGCATAGCCTTCAGTTACCCATGCTCGGCCTTCTTTTGGCGCTGACGGCCGGCGGCGCGTCGGCGGAAGTCGTGGCAATCATATCGGCAAAAAACGCGACGGCTGCGCTGTCGGGCGAGCAGGTGTCGGACATCTTCCTGGGGAAGACATCGACGTTTCCAGGCGGCGCAACTGCGGTGCCGTTGGACCAGGCGGAAAACTCGCCGCAGCGTGAGGAGTTCTATAACAAGCTCGTGCACAAATCGGCAACGCAAATGAAGTCCTATTGGTCCAGGATCATCTTCTCCAGCAAGGGCGAGCCGCCACGGAATCTGCCGGACAGCAAGGAAATCAGAAAGGCCGTCGCCAACGACCCGAACGCCATCGGCTACATCGACAAGAGCAGTGTTGACGCCTCCGTCAAGGTTGTGTTCATTCCTTGATTTTCAAAGTCCATGGCCGCAAGACGGCGGCCATCCTGCTTGATCTGTTTTATCGACGTGATCGTCGCGCAAAGGAATCCAATTAAATGAGCATCAAACGCAGAATCTGGACCTTGCCCGCGGTCGCCACGATGTTATTTGGCGTCGGCCTGACCATCGCTGTCTATTTCACGACCGGGGCCATCGCATCGATCAATGCCACTGCGGAAATCGACTATCCGCTGCTCGACCAGACTAAAGCCCTGGGCTTGGAGGTGAACCGGGTCAGCGCCACGCTCAGGGAGGCGGTCTCCGAGGGGGACAAGAAGCGCATCGCTCTCGTGGGCGAACAAGCGCTCAAGGTGCGCGAACGAATCAAAGCGCTGGCGGCGATTCCGGGGCAAGGGCCGCTGGCCGAACGCCTGGGCAAGGAGTTCGACGATTACTATGTGCCGGCGCTGAGCGTTGCGCGCATCATGCTGGAAATGGAGCAAGGCGACGCGGGCCCGGCCATCGGCCCCATGCAGAAGAGCTTGACGATACTGGAGGCCGACCTAAGCCATACCAACGATGCGGCACAACAGCAATTCAAGGCTGGCGTCGCCGATAGCGATGCCAGTGTGCACAAGGTCCTGTACACGAATATCCTGGTGGCCATCGTGGTGATCCTGAGCCTCGCGCTGGTGTCGCTTTACGTCGTCCGCTCGATCTGGCAACAGCTGGGCGGCGAGCCGGAGTACGCCTGTGCCATCGCGCATGCCGTCGCGGCCGGCGATCTGTCGATGGAGATCGCCACCAGCGACGGCGACCAGCGCAGCGTATTGGCTGTCCTGAAACTCATGCAAGGCAAACTGGGCGGCATCGTCTCGGACATCAAGCTCGCCTCCGAGACGATCAGGGTCGCCAGTGCTGAGATCGCCTCCGGCAACGCCGATCTGTCGTCCCGTACCGAATCGCAGGCCAGCAGCCTGGAACAGACCGCCAGTGCGATGGAAACCCTGACCGGTACCGTCAGGCAAAACGCGTATCATGCGCGGCACGCCAATCAGCTGGTGGTCACGGCCTCGGATGTCGCCGTCAAGGGCGGCGACGTGGTCAGCCAGGTGGTCGCTACCATGGACGATATCAACACGTCGGCCAGACAAATCGTCGATATCATAAGCGTCATCGACGGGATCGCGTTCCAGACCAATATCCTGGCCTTGAATGCGGCGGTGGAAGCGGCGCGCGCCGGCGAACAGGGCCGCGGATTCGCGGTGGTCGCATCCGAAGTGCGTAACCTGGCGCAGCGCAGCGCCGCCGCCGCCAAGCAAATCAAGGAACTGATCAACACCTCTGTTGAAAAAGTGGAAATCGGTTCCCGCCTCGTCGGCCAGGCCGGGCGAACCATGGATGAGATTGTGTCATCGGTCAAGCGGGTCACCGACATCATGAGCGAGATTACGGAGGCCAGCCAGGAACAGAGCATGGGGATTGGCGAGATCGGCCAGGCGATCACGCAAATGGATATGATGACCCAGCAAAATGCCGCGCTGGTGGAACAGGCTGCTGCGGCGGCGGCATCGCTGCAGGACCAGGCCGGCGTGCTGAACACCAGCTTGGCCATATTCAAACTGTCAGCTGTCAAACGGACTGTTGTGCCGCAGCATCTCCTGGCACTCCCAGCTGCCAGTACAGGCACGAGTTCCATATCGCGCCGCGCAGCCGGCTCGACAAGGATGAACGTGGCCGATAGCTGGGAAGAGTTTTGAACAGTACAGCACCCTGCACTATGCAACGGAGCGCAGAGAACACAAGCTCGCCCAATACCCACCCATGCAAGCGGGCGTTGTCCTTTCTCGCGTTCGCCGCCCCCGGCCGCGTCAGAATTCTTCCCAATCACTATTAACGGACGGGGCCGCATTCACCACCTGTTTGGGCTGTACCGTCTCCGCCGGACGCCCGGCATTGCGCGTGGCGGGCGCGCGCGATGCGGAGCCCACTGCCGCCACCGCAACATGACGTCTTGCCGCACGCAACGGCGTCACGGCGGCCGCATGCGTTGCATTGAGCTTGAACACGCTGACCACTTGCGCCAGGCCGCCGGCCTGGTCTTGCAGCGATCCGGCGGCGGCGGCGGCCTCTTCCACCAGCGCCGCGTTTTGCTGGGTGACCTGGTCCATCTGGCTGATGGCCTGGTTGATCTGATCGATGCCCGAGGTCTGTTCCTGGCTGGCGGCAGTGATTTCGCCCATGATATCGGTCACGCTCCTGATGCTCTCGACGATGGCTTGCATGGTCGATCCGGCCTCATCGACCAGCCTGGCGCCGATATCGACTTTTTCGACCGAGTCGCCGATCAGGGTCTTGATTTCCTTGGCCGCGGCGGCAGAGCGCTGGGCCAGGTTGCGGACCTCGCTGGCCACCACGGCAAAACCGCGCCCCTGCTCGCCGGCGCGCGCCGCCTCCACCGCCGCATTGAGCGCCAGGATATTGGTCTGGAAGGCAATGCCGTCGATCACGCCGATGATGTCGACGATTTTCCTGGACGATGCGTTGATCGACTCCATGGTCTCGACCACCTGCGACACGACCGTCCCGCCTTTGAGCGCCACTTCAGAAGCCGAAATCGCCAGTTGATTGGCTTGGCGCGCATTGTCCGCATTCTGTTTGACGGTCGACGTCATTTCCTCCATCGAAGACGCGGTCTCCTCCAGCGAACTGGCCTGCTGTTCGGTGCGCGACGACAAATCAAGATTGCCGCTGGCGATCTGGTTCGATGCGGTGGCGATAGTGTCCGCGCCGCTGCGTACCTGGCCGACGATATTGACCAGGCTGTCGTTCATATCCTTCAGCGCTTGCAACAATTGCCCCGTCTCGTCTCGCGCTTTAACCTGAATACGGCTGGTCAGGTCGCCGCGTGCAACGGTCTGGGCTACCGTCACCGCCTCACTGATGGGGAGCGTGATCGACCGTGTGACCGACCAGGCGATGGCTGCGCCCAGCACCATCGCAAGTCCGGCCAGGGTCAGGGTCAGCATGCGCGCCGACCGGTACGCCTCGCCGGCCAGGGCCACATCCACCTTGTTGTTCGCTTTTTGCAGTTCGATGTTCTCGTCCATCGCGTCCTGCCATTTCGCCACTGCGGGTCCGGCCTCCTTGATCAGGAGCTCGGTCGCCTCGGTGTCCTTGTCGGCCCTCGCCAACGCGATCACCTTGTCGTTGAGCGGATTGGCCACCCGGCGCGCTTCGTTTATCCTGGCGCGGATAGCCTTGCCCTCGGCGCTCGCTGCCGTCTTTTCCAGCGCAGCCAAGGAAGCGTCATATTTGTCGCGCGCGGCGGCGACCTTCTTAAGTTCCCGTTCCATGGCCTCCGGCTCGTTAAGGAGCACGACCGTGCGTATCACTCGCGACACGATGTGGACGGATTCCGACATGTCTTGCACCAAGTTCATCTTATAGACATTTGCGTCGACAATATCGTCAATCGCAAGTTTCGTGCGGCTCATGCCGTTGATGCCGACTCCCGCCACAACTGCCAACAACAACAACACGATGCCGAAACCGATGCCCAAGCGACCACCAATTTTGAGATTTTTCATCCTTATCTCCTTTTTCTTTTTTTAAACAAAACTTACGCTTCCAGTCTGTCGATCAAACCTACCTCGTCGCTGGACATCAGTTTGTCGATGTCGACCAGGATCAGCATGCGCTCTTCAACCGCGCCCAGGCCGATCAGGTAATCCGTATCCGGCAGCGCGCCCATCTCCGGTGCTGGCTTGACTTGCTCCGCCGTCAACGTAATGACGTCCGACACGCTATCGACTACCATGCCCATCAAGCGACCATCAATATTGAGAATGATCACGACAGTGAACTGGTCGTAGGTCGGGGTACCGAGATTGAACTTGATGCGCATATCGATGATCGGCACGATGATGCCGCGCAGGTTGACCACGCCCTTGATGAACTCGGGTGCGTTGGCGATCCGGGTCACCGCTTCGTAACCGCGCAACTCCTGGACCTTCTGGATGTCGACGCCATATTCTTCCTCGCCCAAAGTAAAGGCAAGGAATTCGAGGGCTTGCTTAAGCTCCCTCGCCTGTGAGGCAGAACCGGCTGCCGGTGCGATATTTTGTGCCGTACTCACTCAAAAACTCCTAAAAATAGCAATATGCCTGGAAAATCAATTGCAAACAGGCGCCATTGGCCTGTCGCCGGTCACCATCGGGAGGGGACGCGAAACTTGGCCATGTTGTGGTCAAGCGGGGATGGCAACGAGGTGCATTTGCCAGTTAGCGGGGTGCCGCCTGGGTTCGACTTCGATGCGAGGACGGGGGCCGAGGCGAGCGGGAGAGGCGCTCGGCCGCGTCAGAATTCTTCCCAATCACTATTAACGGACGGGGCCGCATTCACCACCTGTTTGGGCTGTACCGTCTCCGCCGGACGCCCGGCATTGCGCGTGACGGGCGCGCGCGATGCGGAGCCCACTGCCGCCACCGCAACATGACGTCTTGCCGCACGCAACGGCGTCACGGCGGCCGCATGCGTTGCATTGAGCTTGAACACGCTGACCACTTGCGCCAGGCCGCCGGCCTGGTCTTGCAGCGATCCGGCGGCGGCGGCGGCCTCTTCCACCAGCGCCGCGTTTTGCTGGGTGACCTGGTCCATCTGGCTGATGGCCTGGTTGATCTGATCGATGCCCGAGGTCTGTTCCTGGCTGGCGGCAGTGATTTCGCCCATGATATCGGTCACGCTCTTGATGCTCTCGACGATGGCTTGCATGGTCGATCCGGCCTCATCGACCAGCCTGGCGCCAATATCGACTTTTTCGACCGAGTCGCCGATCAGGGTCTTGATTTCCTTGGCCGCGGCGGCAGAGCGCTGGGCCAGGTTGCGGACCTCGCTGGCCACCACGGCAAAACCGCGCCCCTGCTCCCCGGCGCGCGCCGCCTCCACCGCCGCATTGAGCGCCAGGATATTGGTCTGGAAGGCAATGCCGTCGATCACGCCGATGATGTCGACGATTTTCCTGGACGATGCGTTGATCGACTCCATGGTATCGACCACCTGCGACACGACCGTCCCGCCTTTGAGCGCCACTTCAGAAGCCGAAATCGCCAGCTGATTGGCTTGGCGCGCATTGTCCGCATTCTGTTTGACGGTCGACGTCATTTCCTCCATCGAAGACGCGGTCTCCTCCAGCGAACCGGCCTGCTGTTCGGTGCGGGAAGACAAATCAAGATTGCCGCTGGCGATCTGGTTCGATGCGGCGGCGATAGTGTCGGTGCCGCTGCGCACCTGGCCAACGATATTGACCAGGCTGTCGTTCATATCCTTCAGCGCTTGCAGCAATTGTCCCGTCTCGTCTTTGGAAGTCACTTCGATATGGCTCGTCAGGTCTCCTTCCGCCACCGTTTGCGCCACCTTGACCGCTACGCCTATGGGCCCGGTAATGGAACGGGTGGTGAGCCATGCAATCAACGTCCCCGACACCAGGGCGGCAACGGCCAGGCATACCATCAGTCTGAAAGCGCCCGTATATGAGGCATGCGCATCTACGACAGATGCGGCGGTTTCGTTCTCCTGCAACTCGATAAACGCCTGGAGCGCCTCCAGCCACTGGCGCTGGGACGGGCGAACTTCCTTCAATAGCACCCGGACGGCTTCCTCGTCGTGATTGAGGCGGGCCAGTCCGATCACTTTGTCCACCAACGGGTCCGTTTGCCCACGCGCCGCCTCGATCTTGACGAGCGCCGCCTTGCCCGCCAGGCTCTTGACGATTTCGGACAGCTTATTGAAATTTTCCAGATGTTTTTTTCGCTGCAGCATTATCCGATTCAATTCGGAGGCCATGTCCGCCTCGTCCGTCAGCATGACCGCGTTGCGCACGGCGATGGCGGTCGTTTGTACCGCATCCTCCATCTCCACCAGCAATTTGACTTTGACGATATTGTCGCCGGTGATATCGTCCAACTGATACTGGATGCGGCTCATGGCGGACAGGCCGAACACCGCCAGTGCGCACATGAACGCAAGGACCAAGGCAAATCCCCAACTCAGACGTGCGCCAATTTTCATATTTTTCATTTATCAGTCCCCTTTTTTAATTTTTTTTCAATAAGATTCGCTCCGCCGGCCGGTGGATCTCATCCATCTCGGTGGAGACGAGCAGCTTATCGATATCGGCCGGAGCAACCCGCCGCCAACAACAACGCTTAATCGAGCAAGACAGGGATGATGCGCAGGATGGGGGCATGAAAGCGCCTTCGCGCGGCGATAGTCGCTTTCAACCTGCTCGGATATTAACTTTATCACCGAATGCAAAACCCCCGACATTCGGAGAATCCCGATATTTCAGTAGGGAAATCCCTACCAATAGCGCTTTCTCAATCGCGCCATCCCCGCGCAGGCGGGATCTATTCGTCATTGGACGAAGATCAGGCCCCTACCGAATTCCCTACACAAGAATAAGAATCTCCCTATATCTTTTTTATAGCCGCCGCTATAAGAGTGCCGCTATAACGCCTTCACACTTTCACTATGAATATACTCTATTTTATTTCCGAGAAATAATTTCCAATTCCAAAGGTAAATAAATATACTGAAAGAAGAAAGCCGGAATTATCAAGTTTTCTGGTGCGCGCCCCTGCGCCAGCGCCTTGGATAGCCATGACAGGCGTCAATCTCCATACACTTATATTCTTATGAACGTGCAAAGCATAGCGTTTCGCCTGAATGTCAGATTCCTGCTTATTATCACCACGCTGCTCGCGACATTTGGCGCCATCAACTACGTCAAGACGAAAGGCGAGCGGGAAGTCGAGATTGAACGGCAGGTGCAGGCGGCCATTAGCCGAATGACGATGAACCTGCCTATCGCCATATGGAATTCCGATAAGCAGGGCGTCGAACAGGGCCTGCGCGCTGAAATGTCAGCCGGATTTATCGTCGGCATCACGATCAGCAACGGCGCCAAGATAATCGCGGGCACGGGACGCGCGCCGGACGGCTCGGTGGCCGTGGGCGCGGACAAGGTGGGCAAATCGGAGGCCACCCGGCACGCCAAGCTGGTCTACCTCGAGGATGGCAAACCCAACCCGGTCGGCGACGTCACCGTCCACATCGCCTACGCCGACATGCTGGCCGCCCTGCACAAGGATTTGCTGTGGCTGGCCCTGGCCACCTGCGTGCTGCTCGCAGTGCTGTTGGCCGCCCTCTCGCACAGCTTGAGCACGGTCGTGCTGCGCCCCTTGAAACAGGTGCAGCAAGCCATCCGCAACATCGCCGTGGGCGAGGTCGATTTGACCAAGCGCTTGCCGGCCAGCATCAATGCCGAATTCACCGAGGTGGCCGACAATTTCAACACCTTCATCGGCCGCCTGCAGGGCATCATCGAACAGGTGCACGAGGGAACCAATCTGATCGCGGCGGCCTCTGCCGAAATCGCCACCGGCAACCTCGACCTGTCGGCCCGCACCGAGTCCCAAGCCTCTTCGCTGGAGGAGACCAGCGCCGCGATGGCCGAGCTGACCAGGACCGTCACCCGGAACGCGGGCAACGCCAGGAACGCCAATGGCCTGGTGCAATCCACCTCGGCGATTGCCGGCAAGGGCGGCCAGGCGGTTGCCAAGGTGGTGGCCACCATGAACGAGATTAACGACGCTTCCCATAAGATCGTCAACATCATCGGCGTGATCGACAGCATCGCCTTCCAGACCAACATCCTCGCGCTGAACGCCGCCGTCGAGGCGGCGCGCGCGGGCGAACAAGGCCGCGGTTTCGCCGTGGTGGCGACGGAAGTGCGCAACCTGGCCCACCGGTCGGCGGCGGCGGCCCAGGAGATCAAGGCCTTGATCAACGATTCCGTCAACAAGGTCGGCACCGGCACGCAACTGGCGAACGAGGCCGGGAACATCATGGGCGACGTCGTCACCAGCGTCGCTCAAGTGGCCGAAATCATGACTTCCATCACCATGGCCAGCGAGGAGCAGACGGTCGGCATCGCCCATGCCGGCGATGCGATCAGCCTGATGGATCAAACCACCCAGCAAAATGCGGCGCTGGTGGAAGAAGCGGCAGCCAGCGCCGCCTCGCTGAAAGCACAGACCACGGCGCTGGAGGCCGCGCTGAGCGTGTTCCGCCTCGCCGACACCGCGCCCCGCCCCGTTCTGCGGGCTGCCGGGTCCACCGCGGCGCGCCTCCCCGCGCCGGAACAGCGTACGCGGCTGCGCGCCGCCTGATACCGATGCAAGCTTTATATCAACCAAGGAAAGTGACTATGACGAACAAAAAATGGCTGTGCACCTTGTTGGCTTCCGTGGGCGTTTTCTCTGCCGCCGCGGCCGAGGAAGTGACGATGGGACGCAACCAGGGCCTGGCCGACCAATGGGTGGCCGCCAAGCTGATCACCGATATCGGCAACAAGGCGGGCGTCACGGTGAAGGTGAAACCGCTGCCCGCCGCGCGCGCCAGTGAAATGAATTTATCGGGGGAAATCGACGGCGAAATTGCGCGCATCGACGCCTACGCCGCCAAAAATCCCTCGCTGGTTCAAAGCAAGCCCTTGTATTACTACTTGAACTCCACCGCCTTCGGCAAGAGCGATAAAGCGGTCGCATCCATCGCCGATTTGAAAAAATACAAGGTGGGTATTATCCGCGGCGTGGCCCACGCGATGACCGTCACCGCAGGCCTGAAGGTCACCGAGGTGAATAATCCGGAACAATTGTTCACCATGCTGGAGGAAGGCAAGATCGATGTCGCGGTATCGAGCGAGATCGACGGGAATTACCGCCTGAAGAAAATGAAGCTGGGCGATATCAAGGTGCTGACAACGCTGGCCAAATTCGAACAGGGCGCCATCTTCAATCCCGCCAAAAAACAAAACGCGGAAAAACTGGCGAAAGCCACCGCCGCCATGAAACAGTCGGGTGAACTGGACAAGCTTACTGCGCAGTATGAAAAGGAATTCCTGAACAACAACATCGAGCCTTGATCGGGCGCACCGCCGCCCGGCTCCGGCCGGGCGCTGAATGCCGGGCCCGCCTTAAAGGCCGCTTAAGCGGCCCGATTTCGTTTGGGAATTTCGCCGAACAAGCCTATTGTCATCACATCAGGCAGCACTCATCCAAGCCGCTGCCTGGTCAAACGCAGTGCATTTGAACGTCATCCTGTATGACATGGCCAGGAGTTGTGCATATGTTAATTTCATTCAAATCCAAGTCCTCCCCGGAAGTATTGATGTTTCAGGAGCACGCCGAGCGCATTTTGCGGCTGCTGGACAAGAGTCCGCAGCGCGGCGTCATCACTGCGGCCGAAGCGACCAAAGCGCTCTCGTTGCTGGAGCAGGAAGTCGCTTATACCAAGGAACACCCGAAACAGGACGTCGAGCACGACGCCCATACGCCAGAGCAGGAGGAAGGCGAAACCACGGAACACGCATTGCTGCAGCGGGTTAGCTTTTCTGCCCGCGCCTATCCGCTGCTGGAAATGCTGCGCTCGGCCAGCCAGCAAAACGAATACATCATGTGGGGCGTCTGAGCAGGAACGACGCCAATTCAGTTCGACCCGGGATCGTAGGATAGCAGCGCCTTGTAGCCATCGGGGGCGATGGACGTGTCGAAGGGGTAGTCGGCGTAGTTTTGGTAATCCACCATGCCCAGATTGATCAGGATGGTATGCGGGAGCTCCTTGCTGCGTCCTTCGAGCATATTGACGGCCGCATTGATGGCAACCCTGGCCTGGCTGACGCCCTTGGTATCGACCGCCGCGTAGATTTCCTTCTTGCGTATCATGTGCGCGATATCGCCGGTCAGGTCGAAGGCAACCAGCCGGATCTTGTCCTGCAGTCCGGCCCTTTGCAAGGACACGTAGGCCGGCGGCGCACAACCGGTGCACCCTATGATGTAATCGAGCTTGCTGCCGTTCTTGGCGAGCAGTTCCGTGGCCAGTTTCGCCTGGCCGTTGAAATCGCTGTCGCCGTAGCGGATGTCCAGGATATTGACCTTGATGGGCGCGCTCTGCGCGGCGATCCGGCTGCCATCGACCTCCCCCTTGACCCAGCCGGCGCCCGAGGGGCCGGGCAGCAGGGCGACATTGATCGATTTCAGCCCGCGCTGCTGTGCATCGCGTATGACCCAGCGCGTCGCCTCCAGGCCCATGCCGCGCAGCGAAGTGGTGACTTTGATGACCAGGTCGTCGCTGCGGCTGTCGTTCGCCAGCTCGAACACGGGGATGCCTGCGGCGCGGGCCTTGGCAATCGAGGCCATGTTGAAGGTCATGTTGATGGGCGAGATGACGATGGCGTCGTAGCGGGCCTCGATCGCCTGGTCCATCTTGCGCAACTGGCCGGCCAGGTCGTCATAGCCGGTGGCCGGCAGGATGTCGGCCGCCACCCCGAGCCTGCGGGCCTCGCTGATGACCCCGTAGCTGCAGCCTACCCAGTAGGGATCCTTCAGGTGGGGGAACAGGAAAGCAATGCGCCAACGTTTGGTGGCGCGCGCCGCCATGCCATAACTGCCCGGCACCACGCGGCCGCTCGCCAAGGCGTCGTCGGCCGTGCCGTTGGCCTGCAGTGGGCGGTAGATCGAATGGACCGGGATGGGCGCGAACTTCACCGCATCCGGCACTTGCTGAGCGCGCACTGAAAAAACACACAGCCCGAGCGCGCTCAAAACGGCAAGTACTCGCTTACGTTGATTAGACATCGTGACCTTTTCTTCCGTATCGAGCAACCGCCACCATCCGCTACGTATCGTTGTGTCCCCGGGCGATTATACATGCGCACCGATGCGCCCAGCCATGCCGGCCGCTGCACTGTTGAGCGTATAATCAGATTACATTTTAACAACCACCTCCCGGAGTCCGAGATGCGCCTGCCTTCCCCACGCGGTTTGTTGTCCATCCTGTCCATCTCGCTCGCGGCGCTGCTGATGCCCTGCCATGCGGCGGCGGGCAAGCCCTACGATTACGCGGTGGTTGGCAATCCGGCCAACGTGGTGCTGCCGCCTCCGGCCTCGCCAACCATGGTCTTGATGGGCGGCGGTCCCGATGTGGACGATGCGTTCAAGTGGATGATCAACAAGGGCGGCGGCGGCAATTTCGTCGTCATCCGCTCGCGCGGCACCGACGCCTACAACCCCTACATCTACGCGATGGGCGGAGTGGCTTCGGTGGAGACCATCATCATCCCCAGCCGCGAAGCAGCCAACGATCCCTTTGTGATCGCGCGCATACAGGGCGCGGAAGCCCTGTTCATCGCCGGCGGCGACCAGAGCGACTACGTGAAGTTCTGGAAGGGCACACCGGTGCAAACGGCGATCGAGGCGCTGGCCAGCAAGAACATCCCCATCGGCGGCACCAGCGCCGGCATGGCGGTGATGGGAAAATTCGCGTTCGCCGCATTGAACGGCACGATCACTTCGGCAGCGGCGCTGGCCAACCCGTACGACAGGTCGGTGACGCTGGAGCGCGATTTCCTGACCCTGCGCGACATGGGCGGCCTGATCGTCGACCCGCACCTGGTCGAACGCGACCGCATGGGGCGCCTGGTGACCTTCATGGCGCGCGTCGTCAACGACGGCTGGGCCGGCAGCGTGCATGGCTTGGGCGTGGATGTCGAGACCGCGCTGCTGGTCGACGGCGGCAACGCCACACGCGTGGGCGTGGGCTCGGTGTACTTCCTGCGCACCGTGGGCCTGCCCGAAGTCTGCAAGGCCAAGACGCCGCTTACCTACCGCAACATCACCACGCAACGGCTGTCCGGGGGCGCCAGCTTCGACATGCGCAACTGGGCCAGCTACCAGGGCGGCACCGTCGACTACAGTATTTCCGCCGTCAAAGGCGTGCTCAGCTCCAGCCAGCCGGGCGGCTCGGTCTACTAGGGCCGGAGCCAGACCCGCACCGCATAGAAAAACATTGCCGACGCCCGAATCCGTACTACAGTAAAAGACAGGGGCCGTATCGGCTGCGGCAACAGGGGGAGGCGATCATGGCACACGCAAACTGGCGGCTTGAGGGCGAATGGATCAAGAATTGTAATTGCGCATTTGGCTGTCCTTGCGACTTTAATGCCCGTCCGACCAATGGGGAATGCAAGGGCTTGCTCGGCATGCGCATCAGCAAGGGGAATTTCAACGAAACGAGCCTCGATGGACTGTGCTTCTTCGTCACGGTCCAATTCCCGGGGCCGCTGCACGAGGGGAATGGCCAGGCGCAGGCGATCATCGACGAGCGCGCCACGCCGGCGCAACGCGACGCCTTGCTGGCCATCATGTCGGGCCAGAATTCGGACGAGGGAACGCTGTTCAACATCTTCAGCATGATCGTGAGCACCATGCACGAACCCGTTTACGCGCCGGTGCAATTCTCCTTCGACATGGATGCGCGCCTCGCGCGGATCACAATTCCGGGCGTGCTCGAGACCGACGTCGAGCCGATCCGCAATCCCGTGACCGGCGCGCCGCACCGCATCCGCGTGGTCATGCCCGAGGGTTTCGAGCACCTGGAGGGCGAAGTGGCGGCAGCCAACATCCACAGCACCGGCGCGAACCGCTTCGACACCAGGGGATCGCACAGTACGCTGGCCCGCGTGGTACAGACGCCGCAAGGGGTGGCGGGATAGGAGCAAGGGCGGCCGATGCGCGGCGCAATCGCGGAACGGGTGTTGCGGCATGACCGCCTGCTGGTGGCCGGCGGGCTGCTGGCCGTCATCATCGCCTCCTGGGCCTATCTGTTCAGCGGCGCCGGCATGATGCAGCCGATGGAAGGCATGCTGATGCCCATGGCTAGCGGGCCGTGGACCTTCGGCTACATCATGCTCATGCTGTTCATGTGGGCCGTGATGATGGCGGCGATGATGCTGCCCAGCGCCGCGCCGATGATACTGCTCTACACCACGATCGCGCGCAAGCAGGCGCATGGCACCCATGTCCGGCTGGCCGGCATGTTCACGCTGGGCTATATCGCCGTCTGGACCTCGTTCAGCCTGGCGGCGGTGGCGCTGCAACTGGGGCTGGAAAGGCTCGCCTTGCTGTCCCCCATGATGGAGACGACCAGCGTCGTCTTCGCCGGCCTGGTCCTGGCCGGCGCCGGCATCTACCAGTGGCTGCCGCTCAAGGCAGCTTGCCTGCAGCGCTGCCGCTCCCCTTTGGAATTTGTGCTGACACACTGGCGCCGCGGTGCCTACGGCGCGTTCGCCATGGGTGCGCGGCACGGCCTCTATTGCCTGGGCTGTTGCTGGATGCTGATGCTGCTGCTCTTTGTCGGCGGCGTCATGAACCTGGCATGGATCGCCGGCCTGGCTTTGCTCGTGCTGGCCGAAAAGCTCGCCCCGGCGGGGCACTGGATCGGGCGTGGCGCCGGGCTGGTCTTGCTCGGATGGGGGCTGGCCACCCTGTATCAATCCACCGGCATCGGCCGCCTGTACTGAGACGGAGAGCCCGGCAGCGCCGCGCCCGCTCAACAGGCGGCGCCGCTGCAACGCTAGCGCGATGCCATCAATCCCGGTCCGGCGCCCCCAAGGGGAACAGCGGCCGGAACGGCCTCGCCTCCTCCACCGCCCGGGCGAAGGACGGACGGGCCAGCAAGCGCGCGCGGTAGGCGCGCAGCACTGGGAAGGATTCCGAAATGCGGTGTGTCCAGTCGGCGTAGAACAGCGAGGGCGCCGCCGCGCAGTCGGCCAGCGTGAACGCATCCCCTGCTGCCCAGGCCTTGCCGGCCAGTTCCCCTTCAAGCCAGGCGTAGGCGCGCTCCAGTTTTTCGCTGGCCAGCGCCAGCCCGTCGCGGCGCTTCACCGGGTCGCCCGTCAGCGCGCCATCCACGGCGCGCTGCATCATGTTCATCACGTGCAGGTCGAAGTAGCGGTCCAGGAAGCGAACTTCCAGCGCGGCCATCGGATCGGCCGGTAGCAGAGGAAGCGGACCGGGATGGGCCAGTTGCAGATATTCGATGATGATGCTGGTCTCGGCGACGTTGCGTTCGCCGTCCACCAGCAGGGGGAACTTGGCCAGCGGCCAGCGCCGCAGCCAGTCGGCCGTGTGCTGCGGCGTATCCGGCCCGATGCAGCGGAATTCGAAGGGGGTGTTGTTCTCGTACAGCGCGACGAGTACTTTCTGCGTGTACGAGGAAAAGGGATGACCGTAGAGCGAGGGCAGCATTTTGTAATCTCCGTGGCAAAGTGTTCCGCAAGCTTACCCATTAATGAGCATCATGCGCGCCGAATCGAATGGCGGCGCGTACGTTGATCCATATCAAGCTTCTTCAACTCGGGATTATTTGGCACGCTTGCGGCAAAAGTCCAGTCCGGATGACCGCTGCCGTTGGTGCCCAGGCCAAGATCGCCCTGCCTGCCGGTGCCGCCGCCCCAGTTGTAGTCCAGGATGCTTTGCTTCAGGCTAAAGTTATGGATTTGCATCGAGCCGTAGTTGGCGCTGCCTATGGCATCGGGTTCCAGCCGCTGCCACCACCATAACCCGCGAAAACGGCCGCGCGGTTGCCGAACTGCGCGGCGGCCTCCTCCGCCGTCAACAGGCGCACATGGCGGCGCGCGCCCAAGTCCAGCGGCTTGCCTTCCATATCCGTGCTGCCGTATTCGCGCCAGCCCGCCGCTGCGGTGCCTTGGGCCGGATTCGGCGCCGGCTGCCTGCCCACGCCCTTGCCGGCCCAACCGGCTGGCGCGATGTGCGCATCCATTTTGCAATTGATGAAGGCCACATGGTCCCAGCTGGTGTCGTAGCCGGCGCTGCGCGCCAGCCAGGTGGCGCCGTCCGGAACCTGGTTGCCGGTGGGGCCGCGGCCGCGCGTCAAACGGCTGTTCAGGAAGACGAAGCCCTTGTCCAGCGGCCCCACAGTGCGGGCCTGCAGCACATAGCCCCCGCTGTTGGGATTGGCGCTGTCGCCCAGCGTGCGCAGCTCGCTTTCCTCGAACAGCGCCGCATGGTTGTTGCCCCACACGTAGTCCACATTGCCGGCGATGAGCGTGCGATAGAACCAGGCGTAGCCTTTGACCTGCACCGTGTCCTGCTCGCTGTAGAAACCGGCGTTTTTCACGGCCAGCCGCCCTTCACTGCTGAAGAACAGCGCCTCGGCCTGGCCGCCGCCGGGCGAGGCGCGCACGGCGCTGTTGCGCAGGGTAAGCGTGTCCAGCGTCAGCAGGTCCGCGTCTTCCACCAGGAACAGGGCGCGGCCGCCATTGATGGCGGGCGCGTCGGCCGCTTGCCCCGCGCCTGAACCGGGATTGATGCCGTCGCCGTTGGCGGCCTCGATCACCACGCCGTCGCGGCTCTGGCCGCGCAGGGTGACGGCGTTCCTGCCACGCAGGTACAGCAGCTCCTGGTAGCGGCCGTCGCGGATGGCGACGGTCACGGGCCGCGCGCCTTGCGGCTGGCGCATCACATGGTTCAAGGCGCCCTGCACGGTGCGGAAGTCGGCTGCGCCATCGTCATCCACCGTGATCCGCGTCCGTTGCGGCACAGCGGAGCGGGTACGGAAGGTCCAGCCCTGCTCCTTGGCGACGCCGCCGAAAGGCCGGCCGTTCAACGCGCCGGCGAACACGCCTGCGTCGATGGTGACGTAGTATTCCTCGCCAGGTTGCAAGCGTGCGCTGTGCAGGTGGATGACGGCATTGCGGCCTTCGATGGCTATCGGCTGGCGCCGCACCGCGCGCCCGAATTCCTGGCCTTCGTAGCCCAGCACATCGTATTCGTCGGCGACGCGGATGGTATCGGCCAGTGCGTTGTCGCGCTTGCGCAGCACGCGGATGGCGCCGCTCGTTCCCAGCGCCGGAGGCTGATCGAAGCGCAGCCGCAAAGGCGTGTCGTAAGGGATGTCGCGCGCACCCGCTTCGGGTGTCGCCGCTCCGCCCAGGGACGTGGCAGCAAGTGCAAAGGCAGCAGCCGGCGGGCGCGCTTCGATCATGACCTCCACCACGTTGAAGACATTGGGGTCCCGCGCGCTGGCCAGCGACAGCGTGGTTGCGCCGGATGCCAGTGGCGTCAGCACCAGCTCACCGCCATCCTGCTCCACCCGCAGCAGCGCCGCATCGCCCGCGCACGCAGTGAACGGCATGGGCGCTCCGTCACCAGGGCCCAGTGCGCTGACCAGCAGCCGTGCCGGCGCCTCGCCCGCCTGCAAACGCAGGCGCTGCGGCGCGCGCGCCAGCGCAATGCGGGCCGGCTTGTCGGCGGCGTTCCCCGTCGCCGGCGCGCTGGCCTCGAAAGCAACCCCGCTGGCGATCACACCGCTGTCGCCAAACCGCGGCAAGGCCTTGTCCATCACGCTGGTGATCTTCTCCCCGTTCAAATACACGGTCAGCATCGCGCCCGCCATTTCCAGCCGCACTGCATACAGACGCCCATCGCCTGCCGTCTCTCGCCCGAACTGCTTGAGGCGCGTCAGCACGCCGTCCTGCATGCGCACGATTTCAACCTGCATGCGCTTTCCCCCGGGGGTGAAAGCCAGGCCGGCGCCAACCCAGTTGCCCTCGTCCCGGTAGCGGCCCACCACATAGAACTGCCCGCCTCCCGCCTCCATGGGACGGAAGCGGCTTTCGACATAGCTGTCGGCGGGGGCGGCGGAGGTGGCGGAAGTGGCGGAAGTGGCGGCGATCCCGGCCAGCTGCACTTTGCCGGTGCCAGGCACGGGCAACAGCCCCGGCTCCTGCGCCAGCGCCAGCGCCGGACCGATGGCGAATGTGAACAAGAACGGCAAAAGACGGCGCGGCATAATGGTTTCCTGTTAAAGGACGGACCGGATACTTTAACTGGCCTGACCAGTTAACGCCAGCGCATTTCATAGCGCGCACCCCACCCTTACTGAGCAACGTCGTGATTTTCTGACAAATTTACAAAATAATGTTTGCGCAATCATCGATCTTCACGCATGCTTTTGTAAATCTGGTCAGGCCAATGAACTTTCGGCCTGACCAGCAAAAAAAGATAGGAGACCTTATGACCCGTAGCAAGCACATCCCTCGCCGCTTGGCGCTGTCCGCCATCGCTATCGCCGTCCTCACCCTGGCCAACGGCGCGTCCGCGCAAAACACCGGCGACAGCATGAACCGCGTTGAAATCACCGGTTCGTCGATCCGCAAGGTCGCCTCCGAGAACGCCCTGCCGCTGACCAGCATCAACGCCGAAGAGCTGGTCGCGCGCGGCTTGACCACGATGTCCGAAGTAGCGACCTCGCTGACGGTGGGCGCCACCAACGAACCGGTGGGCGGCGGCGGCGGCGGTACGCAGATCAACCTGCGCGGCCTGAACACCAACCGCTCGCTGGTGCTGCTCAATGGCCGCCGCCTGCCCAACGAGGCCATCGGCGACAGCTCGATCAACGTGGACGTGATGCCGATGAGCGCCGTCGAACGGGTCGAAGTGCTGCGCGACGGCGCCTCCTCCATCTACGGCACCGACGCCATCGCGGGTGTGGTCAACTTCATCACCAAGCGCAGCTTCAAGAACACCACCATCAGCGGCGGCCTGGTACAGCCGGAGCGCCACGGCGGCGGCGACCAGCAGCGCGTCAGCATCATCTCAGGCTGGGGCGACCTGCAGGAGCAAGGCTGGAATGTCTACGCCGCGCTGGACGTACAGAAGCGCGCATCCCTGCTGCAGAAGGACCGCCCCAACATCAGCGACCCGGCGCTAATCGCGCAACTGGGCGGCAATCCGTTCAGCACCAACACCTCGGGCTCCTCGGCTTCGCCGGCCAACTTCACCGTGTACCAGAACGGCAAGGCCACGACCACCACCGGCAACCCCTACTTCGCCGCCGGCTGCAAGGCGCCGTACGACGCGCAGACCACACTGGCCTCGACCAAGGCCTCCGGCGCAGGCAGCAAGACTTGCATCCTGGACCCGGAGCTGTACCCGCAACTGCTGGCCGACGCCATGCAGGCCACGCTGTTCACCAAGGCCTCGCTGCGCCACGGCGACGGCAAGCTGCTCACCATGGAACTGCTGGCCACCGAGTCCTACATCGACGCGCTCAACCCGCCGCAGCCCTTCGGCGCGCAGACCGACTACGACAAATACAACCCCGGCGTCCGCAAGCCGCTGTTCATCAACAAGAGCAGCAAGTGGTATCCGGGCGGCAGCGGCGGCGTGCCCGCCGTGGCCGGCGTCACCGGCCAGGACCTGGCGCTGACCTGGAGCATGGACGAAGCCGGCCCCGCCATCACAGACGACCGCCAGCACACCACCCGCATCATCGTCGCCGACGAGGGCGAAGTGATGGGCTGGGACTACCGCGTCGGCATGAACGCCTCGCGCAGCCGGCGCGACGTCAGCTGGAAGAGCGGCTTCTTCACCACGGCCGGCATCTACAAGGGCGTGGCCGACGGTACGCTCAATCCCTTCGGCAAGCAGGACGCGGCCGGCCAGACCTACCTCGACAGCATCCGTGCCGACGGCGTCACCTACCGCAGCGCGACGGTCGAATACTTCGGCCCGGACTTCAACCTGACGCGCAACCTGATGCCGCTGGCAGGCGGCTCGCTCGCGCTCGCGGTGGGCGGCGACTGGCACAAGGAAATCTACAACGACGGCACCGATCCGATCGCCAATGAAGTGGTGTACAAGGTGTCCGGCACGCCGAACACCTACCCGAGCGCCGCCCGCACCGTGGCCGGCCTGTACCTGGAAATGGATGCGCCGCTGACCAAGACGCTGGACATCACGGCCGCCGTGCGCGCCGACCATTTCAGCGACTTCGGCAACACCGTCAATCCCAAGTTGAGCGTACGCTGGCAGCCGACCCAGGAAATCATGCTGCGCGGGACCGCCAGCACCGGCTTCCGCGCGCCCACGCTGCCGGAACTGTACGGCACCCCGCGCACCCGCGCCGGTTCGACCGGCAAATGGGACGATCCGCTGCTGTGCCCGAGCGCCACGCCGTCCATCCCCGGTACCGGTTCGGTGACCAAGGATCCGAAATACGCGGCGCTGAACCTGGACCCGACCAAGGTTTGCAACACGACGCTGGTGACGCTGACCGGTGCCAACCCGGACCTGGACCCGGAGAAGGCGCGCACCGTCACCGCCGGCATCGTGCTGTCGCCGGTGAAGAATATGCTGGTCTCGTTCGACCTGTGGTCGATCAAGATGAAAGGCACCATCGCGCAGATAGGCGAGGACACCATCTTCAACAACGTGGCCGGCTACAACGACCTGTTCGTGCGCAATCCGGACGGCTCGCTGGACTACATCGTCAAGACCCGCCTGAACATGGGCGGCCTGCGCACGCGCGGCATCGACACCAGCATGAGCTACACCTGGCCGAAAACCGACTGGGGCAAGTTCGGCCTGAGCCTGGACGGCACCTATGTGGACCGCTATGAGGGCCAGAACGAGGCCGGCGGCGCCTGGATCGACAGTGTCGGCAAACCGGGATCGCTGTCCACCGGGGCCACCTCGGCCAACACCTACGTCTACCGCTGGCGCCACAACCTGCGCGCCTCCTGGAGCCACCAGGGCTTCGGCGTGCAGCTGACCCAGGCCTACACATCGCACTATGAGGACACCAACGCGCTGCCGACGCAGAAGCCGGGCCAGCCCTACTTCAACGTGATCGAGCCCTACATCCTGTACAACCTGACCAGCAGCTATTCGTTCTCGAAGCAGATGAAGCTCACCTTCGGCATCAACAACCTGCTGGACAAGGATCCGCCGCTGTCGAACCAGCGCCTGGGCTCGCGCGTGGTATTTGCGCAGAACGTCTCGAAGCCGATCGGCCGCGCCTACAACGTACGGATGAACTACACGTTCTAATCATGAAAAAACCACTCCTGACCTGCGCGCTGCTGGCCGCGCTGCAAGCAGCCGGCGCGGCCCACGCAGCCGAACCCTGGGTCGCGGACCTGGGCAACGGCAACTACCAGAACCCGGTGCTGAACGCCGACTACTCGGACCCGGACGCGATCCGAGTCGGCGACACCTACTACATGACGTCCTCCAGCTTCAACAGCGCCCCCGGCCTGCCGCTGCTGCAATCGAAGGACATGGTGAACTGGGAGCTGGTGGGCCACGCGCTGCCGAAGCAGGTGCCGGCAGAGCATTTCGCCGCGCCGCGCCACGGCGCCGGCGTGTGGGCGCCCTGCCTGCGCTACCACGACGGCAAGTTCTGGATCTTCTATCCCGACCCGGACTTCGGCATCTACGTCATGAGCGCAAAGAACTTCACCGGCCCGTGGAGCGAACCGCATTTGCTGATGGCGGGGCGCGGCATCATCGATCCCACGCCGCTGTGGGACGACGACGGCAAGGCCTGGCTGCTGCACGGCTGGGCCAAGAGCCGCTCCGGCATCAACAATCTGCTAACCTTGCACGCCATGGCGCCGGACGGGCAGCGCCTGCTCGACCAACAGGGCAAGACCGTCATCGACGGCAACAAGCTGCCCGGCTACCGCACGCTGGAAGGGCCCAAGTTCTACAAGCAGGATGGCTGGTACTACGTGTTCGCGCCGGCAGGCGGCGTGGAGGAAGGCTGGCAGTCGGTGTTCCGCTCGCGCAGCATCGAAGGGCCGTACGAGGACCGCATCGTGATGGACCAGGGCACGACGCCGGTCAACGGTCCGCACCAGGGCGCATGGGTGCGCGCGCAGGACGGCGCGGACTGGTTCATGCACTTCCAGGACCGCAAGGCCTACGGCCGCGCGGTGCATCTGGAACCCATGACGTGGGTGGACGGCTGGCCGCTGATCGGCAAGCCAGGCACCAAACCGGGCGTCGGCAATCCGGTGGCAAGCTACCGCAAGCCGGTCGCGGGGCAGGCCATCAAAGTACCTCCCACCAGCGATGAATTCAACGGCAAGGCGCTCGGCCTGCAGTGGCAATGGAACGCCAATCCGCAGGACGGCTGGCACTCGCTGGACGCGCGTCCCGGCAGCCTGCGCCTGCCCGTGCTGGCCGCGCCGCAGGCGGACGCCTGGGTGCGGGCCGCGCCCAACATCCTGGGCCAGAAGCTGCCCGCCACTTCTTTCACGGTGGACACCCGCGTCGAACTGCAAAAGGCCGCCGACGGCGACCGCGCCGGCCTGATCCTGAACGGCATGAGCTACGCCTGGCTGGGCCTGCGCCAGCAAGGGCCGGACCTGCAACTGGTCTACACCACCTGCACGCCGTTCGCGCCGCGCTGCAAGGAGCAGAGCACCGTGCTTCTGCCGAAGGCACCCGCCGCGCTGTCGCTGCGCATGACCATGGCCGAGGGCGCGCAGGCGCGCTTCGAATACAGCGTGGACGGCAAGGGCTACACGTCGGCCGGCGCGCCATTCGCCGCCACCAAGGGCCACTGGGTCGGCGCGCAAGTGGGCTTGTTCAGCGTGGGTTCCGCCCCTGCCGGCGGCTACCTGGATGTCGATTATTTCCGGCTCAGCCGTTAAGGGGCCAGGTCGAGCCGCATCCTGGCTGGGATTGCTCGACGTTCTGCAAAAAGGATCACGCATGAAAAAAATATCACCACAGCTCCCTGTCGACCAGGATCGCCGCACTTTGCTGAAAGGCGCCATGGCAGCGGCCATGCTCGCAGCGGCAGCGCCGGCATCCGCGCTGCCGGCTGCACCGCAGGCCGGCGGCGCGGGCACCGGTGCCGCTGCAAGCCCCCCTGGCAATGCCGGTGCCCCGGCTGGCCAAGGTGCCGCCGTCAGCGGCGCGGACCCGTGGGCGCGCGCTGAACGCATCGCCGCGGTCTTCGCCAAACCGCTGCCCTTCCCTGCGCGCGACTTCCTCGTCACCGCCCACGGCGCGCGGCCCTGCAAGATGGGACCGGTTCCCGCCGGCGGCCTTGCCAGCTCGCCGGCGGCGACAGCCATGCCCGTGCCAGGCTCGCCCGACAGCTACCCGGCGATCCGCGCCGCCATCGCCGCCGCCAGCCAGGCCGGCGGCGGTCGCGTACTGATCCCTGCCGGCGACTGGTACTGCAAAGGCCCCATCGTGCTGCTGTCGAACGTGAACGTGCACCTGGCGGCAGGCGCGCGCGTGCACTTCAGCGCCAACCCGGCCGACTATGCCCGCGATGGCGACTTCGACTGCGGCGCAAACGGCAAGCTGGTGCTGTCGCGCTGGCAGGGAAACGACTGCCTGAACTACTCGCCCATGGTCTACGCCCGCAACCAGACCAACATCGCCCTCACCGGCGAAGACTGGACCAGTGTCCTTAACGGCCAGGGCAACGTGCCGTTCGAGGACGGCAGCGGCACCAGCTGGTGGGCCTGGAGCGCGCGCAAGCCGGCCACTTCGCTCCAGCGCCAGAACGTCGTCAACGGCGCCAACCCGGCCTCGCTGGCCGCGCTCGCACCGCAACTGCCCGCCGCCGAACTGGCGCTGATCCAGGGCGCCCACCCAGACTGGCGCAGCGATGAACGCTTCCTGCCCGCGCTGTCCGAAGCGCGCGTGCCCGCCGAACGGCGCGTGTTCGGCATCGGCCACTACCTGCGGCCATGCATGGTCGAATTCGTCGGCTGCACCGATGTGCTGATGCAGGGCTACCAGCTGAACCACACGCCGTTCTGGCAGCACCACCCGGTCGACTGCCGCAACGTGCACATCTCCAGGGTGCGCATGGAAAGCATGGGGCCGAATTCGGACGGCTTCGATCCCGAATCCTGCGACACCATCCTGGTGGACGGCTGCCTGTTCAACACCGGCGACGACTGCATCGCCATCAAGGCCGGCAAGAACACCGACGTGCAGTACGGGCCCACCCGCAACATGGTGATCCAGAACAGCGTCATGAACAGCGGCCACGGCGCCATCACGCTGGGCAGCGAAATGGCGGCCGGCATCGAGCACGTGTACGCGCAGAACCTGGACGTGCGCAATATGCACTGGGCGGACCACCCGCTCGGCACCGCGATCCGCATGAAAACCAATATGAACCGGGGTGGCTTCCTGCGCCATTTCTACGTGCGCAATATGACGCTGCCGAACGGCGTGAAGACGCAGGGCGGCTTCTACACGCCGATACCGGGCGGCGTGGTCGCGCCCAAGACCGTGTCCACCAGCGGCGGCGCCATCATCACCATCGATTGCGACTACACACCCGCCTTCGACAGCGTGCGCACCCGGCCGCCGGAAATTTCGGACGTGCATATCTCCAATGTGCGGGCGGCGAATGTGCACAGCGATGGCGGCGCGTTCTCGTGCTACCAGGCCTTCGTGCTGCTCGGCCCCGTCGCGCACAGCTACAACGGTCCCGCCGGGAAGCCGATCCTGCCGCTGGCCAACGTCACCATCACGGACTGCGACTTCGGCACACCGCGCAGCAGGGAGCGGCCCTGGTACACGCACAACGTGCGCAACGTCACACTGAGCAACGTGACGATAGCGGGCAAACGCTACGACACCATCCTCGCGGGGGTTTGACCTCGGGATTGAATAAGCCGATACTTGCAGCGCTTTATTCAATCCTAGGAGATTATCAGTGAAAAAGTCCATGCTGGTCACCCTGCTGCTATCCGCAGCGGCGGCGCAGGCCGACAGTACCCCGAAATTCGATGCCAAGAACCTGTCGCAAGACGTGAAAGTGCTGGCATCCGATGAGTTCGAAGGCCGCGGTCCGAACACCGCCGGCGAAACCAAGACCGTCAACTACCTGATCGAACAGTTCAAAGCCGCCGGCATGAAGCCGGGCGGCGACCTGGTCAAGGGCAAGCGCAGCTGGACCCAGGAAGTACCGCTGGGCCGCTTCGAAATCCAGGGCCCGGTGGCGCTGTCGCTGAACGACGGCAAAACCAGCCAGCCCTTCCTGCAGGGCGACCAGATGGCTGTGCGCGCCGCCATGAACGGCGCCAAGCGCGTCGACTTCGACAAGGCGCCGCTGGTCTTCGTCGGCTACGGCGTCAACGCGCCGGAGCGCAAATGGGACGACTTCAAGGGCGTGGACCTGAAGGGCAAGCTGGCCGTGGTGCTGATCAACGACCCGGACTTCGAAACCGGCGACGGCGACTTCGGCGGCAAGGCCATGACCTACTATGGCCGCTGGACCTACAAGTTCGAGGAAATGGCGCGCCGTGGCGCGCTGGGCACCATCATCGTGCATGAAACCGCGCCCGCCTCCTACGGCTGGCCGACGGTGAAGAACTCCAACACCAACACCATGTACGACATCGTGCGCAAGCAGCCGGGCAAGGCGCACGCGCCGATGGAAGCGTGGATACAGCGCGACGTGATCGCCGACATGTTCAAGCGCGCCGGCCTCGACTTCGACGCCGCCAAGAAGCAGGCCCAAACGCGCGCCTTCAAGCCGCTGCCGCTGACGGGCCTGAGCCTGTCCGCGCACTACGCGGTCGACACGCAAGTCATCAAGTCGCAGAACGTGGCGGCCCGCATCGACGGCAGCGAGCGTCCGAACCAGACCGTGATCTACAGCGGCCACTGGGACCATCTGGGCGTGGGCCTGCCGGACGCCAAGGGCGACAAGATCTACAACGGCGCGGTGGACAACGCCACCGGCATCGCCGCCCTGCTGGAACTGGCGCGCGTGTACGGCAAGCAGCCCGCGCCCAAGCGCAGCGTGCTGTTCCTGGCCGTGACGGCCGAGGAAAAAGGCCTGCTCGGTTCCGAGTACTACGCGTCCAATCCGCTGTATCCGCTGGCGGAGACCGCAGGCGTGATCAATATGGATGCCTTGAGCCCGCAAGGCCCGGCGCGCAACTTCACCATCTCCGGCAGCGCCAAGCTGGAACTGATCGACCAGACCATAGAAAAGGCCAAGCAGTGGAACATGGTCTACTCGCCGGACCCGAAACCGGAGGCGGGCCATTTCTTCCGCTCCGACCACTTCCCGATGGCCAAGCGCGGCGTGCCGGCGTTCTCGATCGGCTCGGGTGAAGACTGGATAGACGGCGGCCTGGCGGCCGGCAAGGCGGCTGAAGAGTCGTACAACACCAACAACTACCACCAGCCGTCGGACGAGTGGAGCGCGCAGTGGCCTTTCACCGGCATGGCGCGCGACCTGGAGCTGCTGTACGCGGTGGGCCGCGACCTGGCCGATTCGAAGGCGTGGCCGAACTGGGGCACGGATTCCGAGTTCCGCGCCATCCGGGACCAGAGCGCATCCAAGCGCAAATAAACCCGGAAGGAGCAAGCATGTCGCGAAGAACGCTGGCGGTCCCGGCATCGTCTCGCTGACGGCGTATCTATCGCTGGCGCCGGTTCCCGTGGAGCCGGTGTCGTGGAGTGCTCCGCAAGACGCGGGCCATGCAGGCCTTCGATCAAGGCCCTTTGTACGGAACCGAACGGACTGGAGGCGGCATGGTGGCGCAAGCTTCATCCACTTCCAAAGGCCTCCCGGCCGCCTGGTCTCCGTTCTCAAAAAGGATACATCATGAAACATTCACTGATACTGCTTGCGCTGGCCGCCACCGTCTCCCTGACCGCCTGCCAACGCGAAGCGCCGCCGGCTCCAGTGGTGCAAGTCGTCGCCGGCCCGGCCGGTCCCGCTGGCGCGACCGGTGCCACGGGCGCCAAGGGGGCCGAAGCGCCCGCCGGTGCGACTGGCGCAACCGGCGCCACGGGCCAGACCGGTCAGACCGGCGACAGCGGCATGCCGGGCTTTGACGGCGCCAAAGGTGCCACCGGCGCGCCCGGATATACCGGCGCCAAAGGCGAAACCGGCGCTACCGGCTACGACGGCGCCAAGGGCGATACCGGCGCCAAAGGCAAATCCGGCGACACCTTGATCGTGGTTCCGCAGCGCTAACAGCCGCACGCGCGGCAGATCTGTACAATTAAAGCAGTTTTATCCATGCATGGCAGCTTGAACCGGACTGGATTCAAGCTGCCATTTGTACAATCGGCCACCCGATCGGAATCGCGATAAGGAGCGATCGCGGGGGAAGGCAAGTACTAAAGAATTGGTGCCGGTATATTTCCCGACCGCCGGCGCCGGTAGTAGCGTCTCTTGTGGACGCTATGTCTGTTTGTCTCCTCCAACTCACAAGCAGATCTTCATCGTATCAAGGCCACCCCTGCGCGCTTTGACAATTATCAAAGCGCGCGCACCTCATTGCTGTCGCGACACAGTAAATTAAAGGTGCGGCCTCGCCCCGCAACACTTACCCTCGCAAATACGCTTCCAGCTGATCAAACGTGCCGCCGTAGCCTTGCTGCAGCGATGGACGCAGTTCGTCGAAGAACTGGTACTCAGGCGCGGTTTCGCCGAAAGGGATGGCGCTCAGCGCGACGGCGGTGACGCCGTCCTGCTCGCTGAACAGCACGGTGTTTTCGATCTCCAGCGGACACACTGCGCTGAACGGGGCGCGCGCGATGCCGCAGCGCTCATTGGAGAAAGAGTTCAACCACACAATACGCTCCAGCGGCGCGATCTCGCGGTAGTTGAAGCGCCCCCACATCGGCGGCGCGCCGTCGAAATGCATGGCGTAGTGGAAGAAGCCGCCGGGCTGGAACTCCAGCCGCCGCACCTCCAGCTTGCAGCCCTTCGGCCCCCACCACTGCTGCAACCGTTCGGCTTCGGTCCAGGCCTGCCAGACAGTGGCCAGCGGCTGCTTGTACTGGCGCGTCATCGTGAATGCGTTATTGGTGTTCATCTTGATTTCCTTCCTGAGTTGATTGCAGATAGGCGTCCAGCCGGTCGAAACTGTCTTCCCACAGGCTGCAGTAGGCGTCCAGCCATTGCGCCACTTCCTTCAGCCGCGCCGCCTCCAGCTTGCAGGGGCGCGTTTGCGCGACGCGGCCGCGCGAGATCAGCCCGGCCTGCTCCAGCACCTTGATGTGCTTGGAGATGGCCGGCTGCGTCATGGCGAACGGTTCGGCCAGTTCGTTGACGGTCGCTTTCCCCGACGCCAGCCGCGCCAGAATGGCGCGCCGCGTCGGATCGGCCAGCGCAGAAAATGCACGGTTGAGTACCTCGGCATGCATTGCATAGCCTCCTTATTATATAACCATAGTGGAATATATAAAACGGGGCGACCGCTGTCAACAAAAAAACCGCCCGGATCAGCGAACTGACCCGGGCGGTTTCCGGTGGGACTGCGGTAAAACTTAGAAGCGGTAGTTCAGCGACGCGGCGAAGGTGCGGCCCAGCTGACTGAACTGCGAACCGTCGTAGGTCACCATCGAATAGCGGCCGTTGAAAGTGATCAGGTTGCGCTGGATTTCAGCCGGGGTCAAGCCGTAGGCCGGATCGATGACTTTGCTATCCAGCAGCGCCTGGCCAGTCGAATTCAGCGCGCGGATGGTCCACTTCGGCGTCACGTTGAACACGTTGTTGACGTTGAACGACAGGGTAGTCGACTTGGTCAGGTTGTAGTTCAGCGCGAAGTCGGTCACGGTCTTGGTCTTGAAGGCCGTTTCCAGATTGCTGTCCAGGCCGGCTTGACGGAAATATGTCGGACCGAAAATTGTGTTGTTCAGCGAGAAGTTGATGTCCTTGTAGTCCAGGTCGCCACCGATGATGGTCTTGAACTTGGGACGCGAGGTGAACATCAGCGCTTCCTGCGTGGCGTCCAATACCGACTGGCCGGCCGAAGCGACCGGGCCAGGATTGTTAACCGCGCCGTCACGCTCGTTTTTCAGCGAGTAATTGCCCGACAGGTTCAGCGTCAACTTGCCATCGGCGAATGGAATGTTTTTACGCGATACAACATAGTCGATACCCGAGGTGACACTGTCGATCGCGTTGACGAAGAAACTGACGGAGACGATGCCGTTCGCTTTCAGCACCTGATCCAGTTTTTTGCTCGGATCGCCGGTCGGCACGATTTCCTTGCCGAGCACGATACGGTCTTTCACCTTGATATGGTAGAAGTCGACGGTCAGGCTGGTGTTGCTGTCCGGCTTCAAACCCAGGCCGATGGTGATGTTGTTCGACTTTTCTGCCTTCAGCTTGGCAACTTCCAGATCCGACGCTTCCTTGGACACGTTATTGACCAGGCCAGATACCTGGATGCCCTTGCCCGCCACGAAGGAATACTGCTTCTTCTGGGTAAAGGTCTGCGCCAGCGATGGGGCACGGAAGCCGGTGGAAGCCGAGCCGCGCAAGGTCACTTGCTCGTTCACCTTGTAGCGGGTCGAACCTTTCCAGACGAAGGCGCTGCCGAAGTCAGTGTATTTCTCAAAGCGGCCAGTGCCGTCCACCAGCCAGGAGTCGCTGATGTCCCAGGTTGCGCCGCCGTACACGCCATAGTTCGAACGCGACGACGGGAAGGAGTTGCGCGGGTCATTGCCGGCGTAAGAGTCGGCGCCACCGCTGATGTAGGACGCTTCTTCGCCAGCCAGCACTTCGTACTTCTCGTGGCGCAGCTCGGTGCCGGCGTAGGCGCTGACGTTAGGCGCAATTTGCTTGTTGATGTCGCCGTTGAACACGAAATGCTCGAACTTGACGCCGCCCGCGTTGAAGCTGGTCGGCGACTGGACCTTGCTGGCGCCGGAGGCGAAGTCCGCTGCCATGCCGCGGTTGATCGAATTGCCCACGGCGTATTCCTGCTCGTTGCCGCCGTAGGTCAGGCTCAGGTCGGTCTTCCAGCCGGCGACATCGAACTTCACGCCGCCGGTCGCGTTGTAGTCGTCCAGTTTGCCGATGAAGGTGGGCACATAGCCGATGTAGGGGGTGCCCGACGGGTGCAGCAGGCCGTAGTCGGTTGGACGCCAGTACGGGGTACGGTAGTTGGCGTAGGAATCGATTTTCTTGTGGATGTAGGCGGCGTTGCCGTAGATCGACACACCATCGCTCAGGTCGTAGCGGCTGTTGATCAGCGCCTTGGCCGATTCGGTCGCCGGCGAACCGTTGATGTTGCCCGCGTCCGGTTTCAGCGCCAGGAAAGCCTGCACGTCCTTCAGCGAGGCGCCGAAGTCGCCCGCTTCACCCTTGGCGTCGACCAGGCCCGGACGGTTCGACAGCTTGGTCTTGGAGACGTCCAGCGTGTAGTTGATGAAGCCGCGGTCGCCCAGCGCCACGCCCTGGTTCAGGCTCAGGCCGCCCATCTGACCGTCGCTCTCGTGGGTGATGCCGGCGCGCGCGGTGACGGAACCGCCTTCTGCGGCGTCTTTCAGGATGATGTTGACCACGCCTGCGATGGCGTCCGAACCGTATTGGGCGGACGCGCCGTCGCGCAGCACTTCGATGCGTTTGATGGCGTCGGTCGGGATGGCGGAGATGTCGGCGCCGCTTTCGCCACGGCCTGGGGAAGTCTGGGTGTAGATCAGGGAGCTGGAGTTTTTGCGTTTGCCGTTGATCAGGATCAGCACGCGGCTGGGTCCCATGTTGCGGATTTCGTAGGGGTCAAGCAGAGAAGTCGCGTCGTTGACCGGGGTTTGCACGGTATTGAACGAAGGTACGCGGAATTGCAGCGATTTATCCAGCGTGTTCTGGCCGGTCTTGGTCAGTTCGCGCGAACTCAGGATATCGATCGGGACCGGGGTGTCGACCAGGGTGCGCTGCGCGCCGCGGCTACCGGTGGAAACGACCAGCACCTTCTGGATCTCTTCACCTGCCGCCTCGGTGGCGGCCGGTGCTGCGGGCTTGACTTCCTGTGCCAGGATGTAAGGACTGGCGGACAACATCAACACTGCAAACGGAAAGCTTTTCTTCATTGATCTTCTCTCTTGTAACGGGATTTTTTTGATATGAACGCGCTCGTGGCACAGTTACAGAGAATGAATGTATATGTAACATTGTCATGCGTCCATTCTTTCAAGTTATGGAGCATGAATACAACAGCTGACTGTTGTATTTGTAATTAGTGGTAATTTCTGGGATAAGATAAACGCGGAACGCCTGCCTTTGGCGGCGATACCACTTTATTTTTCGGGCCGCGCGAACGGCGGCCCGGCGTGCTTATCGGCGCGGCTTGGATGGCGCCGGTTTCTTGGCCGCAGGCGCGGCCGATGCTGCTGTGTACAGGGTTTTCGCGTCTTTATGGGCCTGGTCCAGATTGCGCAGGGCCTTGTCGTCGTCATGGCGCACGAAGAATTCCTTGTCCTGCGCCTGTACTACCAATTTGATGGCCGCCGCGTCGGACAAGCCATAATTTTCCACGATCAGCGTGGTGACTTCGTCCAGGTATTCTTCGTACGTCATGATGCGCTCCTTGCTTTAAAAGACCAGCATCTTACTTGTAAATCACTTGCTGAATGTGTCGCCGAAGAAGTCGCCCTTGTTCCAGGCCGGCTTCTCGGCCGCATTGGCGATTTCCAGCGCAATGTTGTAATTGAGCTGGGCGAAGCGCGCCGCCGCGTCGAAATTGATCGGCAGGTTCAAGTCGTCGCTGGGCTGGTGGTAGTGCTTGCTGAAGAACTCCTCCCACGCCTTGGCCCCATCCTCGCCCTTCTGGAACGAGCCCATGCCGGTGGCCAGGAAGATGGACGGCACGCCCTGGCGCACGAACATATAGTGGTCGGAACGGGTGAACAGGCCCTGCTCAGGCCAAGGATCGGGCAGCAGATCCAGCTTCATCGTCGCCAGCGCACGGGTGACATGGTCCTTCAGGCTGGAATGCTCGGCGCCGAATGCCATCACGTTGCGGAAATCAAAGGTCAGCAACGGCATGTCGAGGTTGACGTTGGCGACGATGGCCTTCAGCGGCACGGTCGGGTTGCTGGCGAAATAATCGGCGCCCAGCAGGCCCTTCTCCTCGCCGGTCACGGCCACGAACAGGATGGAGCGCTTGGGCTGGACCTTGCCCTGCGCAAACAGGCGCGCGGTTTCAATCAGCGTGGCCACGCCGGACGCGTTGTCCATGGCGCCGTTGTAGATGTTGTCGCCGCTCTTTTCCTTGACCTGGCCCAGGTGGTCCAGGTGGGCGCTGAACACCACGTATTCGTGCTTGAGTTTTGGATCGCTGCCTTCTATCATGCCGACCACATTGCTGCTTCGGACTTCGCTGCGCGTGCTCTGCTTGGCCAAGCGCGCCGACAGCTTCAGGTCCACGCGTGGCACCGGCTTGTTGGCCGCCGCCAGCGCATAGATATCGTCCAGCTTCACGCCGGACTGCGCGAACAGTTTCTGCGACGCGGGCAGGCTCAGGCTGGCGCGGTTCTGCACCGCAGGCTGCTGGTTCGCTGCCACGCCGGACTTCTCCACCCAGCTCATGACGGGGATGTACTGGTAATCCTTGTACTTGGAAAAGGGGCTGGCTTTTTCCGAGGCAGGGGTCGGGATGGTGATCACGCCCACGGCGCCGTATTTGGCTGCCAGTTCGCGCTTTTCGTCCGAACTGCCGAAATGCGCACCCTCCTCGGTCGGGAAGCTTTTCGGTTTACCGGACAGCACGACGACTATCTTGCCCTTCACATCCGCGCCGGCGTAGTCGTTGTGCTTGAAGCGCTCGGCCTCGATGCCGTAGCCGACGAACACCAGCGGTGCACTGACTTCGGACTTGTCCTCGAGCAGGCTGCCGCTGACGAAGTAGTCGCTCAGGTAGGCCAGCTTCTCGGTACCGGACGGGCCGGTCAGCTCCACCACGGTCGAGTCCTGCACCAGGCGCGCGGCGCGCAGCGGCACCTGCTGCAGGAAGCCGCCATTGTCGCCCTTCGGTTCCAGGCCGTACTGCATGAACTGCGCTTTGACATAGTTGGCCGCGATATCGTAGCCGCGGCTCCCGGTTTCGCGGCCTTCCAGCAGATCGTCGGCCAGGAAACTCAGATGGGCTTTAATCATTTTTTTATCGGCCTGCACGTCCTGCGCAAGGCTGGTGGCACTTGCCGCCAGGGCCAGCAGGCCCGCCGCGATGATGGAGCTATGGTTCAGCACTATGTCGTCCTGTTCATGGGTAAATTCAGGGGTAAATTCAGGGGGTAACCTCAGGGCGCTTCGGAATGTCCAGGCCGCGCTGCACGGCGGGTCGCGCCAGGCAGCGTTCCAGCCAGGCCGGCACGCGCGACAGGCTGGCGTAGTCCACCAGCTCGCCCGCGCCGTAGAAGCCGATCAGGTTGCGCACCCAGCCTAACGTGGCGATGTCGGCAATGGAATAGCCGTCGTCCATGATCCAGTCACGGCCTTGCAGGCGCGTCTCCAGCACGGCCAGCAAGCGCTTGCTCTCGTTCACGTAGCGCTGCAGCGGACGCTTGTCCTCGTACTCGCGCCCCGCGAATTTATGGAAGAAGCCGACCTGGCCGAATATCGGACCGATGGCGGCCATCTGGAAGAACACCCACTGGATGGTTTCATAGCGCGCGGCCGGGTCGGCGGACAGGAACTTGCCGGTTTTCTCGGCCAGATAGAGCAGGATGGCGCCGGATTCGAACAGCGCCAGCGGCTTGCCGCCCGGGCCGTCGGGGTCGATGATGGCGGGGATCTTGCCGTTCGGATTGAGCGCCAGGAACTCGGGCGTGTTGCTTTCGTCTTTCATGATGTCGACCAGATGAGGCTCGTAAGCCAGGCCGGTCTCTTCCAGCATGATGGACACCTTCACGCCGTTCGGCGTGGGCAGGGAATACAGCTGAATGCGGTCAGGGTGCCGGGCGGGCCAGCGTTGGGCGATCGGGAAGTCGGTGAGGTGGGGCATGGGTGGTCTCCATCGTATGAGAGATGGCAGTGTAGCGCGATGCGGCAGGCCTTGCCGGCGCGCTGGCGGGTCAGGTGCGGCGCACCGTAACCCGCCACAAGCGCCGCAGGCACAGCCCCTCAAGCGCTCCAGGCCTCGGCCAGGATGGCGCCGCAGTCCGCCTTTGGCCCCAGCGCGCCGAACACGCGGCCCCATTCGCCGTCGTAGCGGCTGGCCAGGAAGGCGTCCGCGCAGACGGACGACGCCGATCCACGCATCAGCACCGCCTGCGCCGCCAGCATCAGCTTTTGCGTGATGCGGCGCGCGTCCGCCTCCAGCTGCTCAGCAGGCTGGCGCAGCGCGTCGCGCAACCCGGCGATCCCGCTGTGCAGGCGCGCCTCGTCGCCGGCCCGCGCTTGCAGGTCGTCGAGCAGGATCTGCATGCTGTCCGGGTGGCGCGCGATGGCGCGCAGCACGTCCAGGCACATCACGTTGCCCGAGCCTTCCCAGATCGAGTTGACGGGCGCCTCGCGGAACAGCCGCGCCATTGGCCCCTCCTCGACGTAGCCGTTGCCGCCGAAGACTTCCATCGCCTCGCCCATCATCTCCACCGCGCGCTTGCAGATCCAGAATTTCGCGGCCGGCGTCACGATGCGCTTCCAGGCCTGCGCCACATCGTCCTGCTGCCCAAAGGCCTCGGCCAGCCGCATCGACACGCGCAAGGCCGCTTCGCTTTCCAGCGCCATGTCGGCCAGCACGGAACGCATCAAGGGCTGGTCGATCAGCTTGCGGCCGAAGGCCTGGCGCTGGCGCGTGTGGTTCAGCGCCTGCACCAGCGCCTGGCGCATCAGGCCCGCGCTGGCGATGCTGTTGTGCAGCCGCGTGTTGGTCGCCATCTCGATGATGGTGGGGATGCCGCGCCCTTCCTCGCCCACCATCACGCCCCAGGCGCCGTGGAACTCCACTTCGCTGCTGGAGTTGGAACGGTTGCCCAGCTTGTCCTTCAAGCGCTGGATGTGGATGGGATTCTTGCTGCCGTCCGGCCGCCAGCGCGGCACATAGAAGCAGGACAGGCCGGCATCGGTGCGCGCCAGCACCATGTGCGCATCGCACATGGGCGCCGAGAAGAACCATTTGTGGCCGACCAGGCTGTACTCGCCGCCGCGCCCGCCCGCGAGTAGCGGCGTGGCGCGCGTGGTGTTGGAGCGCACGTCGGTGCCGCCCTGCTTTTCCGTCATGCCCATGCCGATCATGATGGATTTCTTGGCGGCGGCGGGCAGGTCGCGCGGGTCGTGTTCCCTGGAGAACAGCAGCGGCTGGAGCTGCGCGAACAGCGCCGGCTCCTGCTGCAGCAAGGGGATGCAGGCGAACGTCATGCTGACCGGGCAGAAGGAACCGGCTTCAATCTGGTTGTGCATGTACTGGCTGGCGGCGTAGGCGGTCCAGGCGCCGGGACGCTGCTCGGTGAACGGCAGCGACACCAGGCCGTGGCGGCGCGTCAGGTCCAGGAAACCGTGCCAGGCCGGATGGAATTCGACCACATCGATACGTTCGCCGGTGCGGCTATGGGTGCGCAGTTCCGGCGGGTGGCGGTTGGCCAGCTCGCCCATGCGTATCACCGCCTCGCTGCCCAGCAGCGCGCCCTGCGCGGCCAGCGCATCGGCGTGCCAGCCCGCGCCGCCGCGCTGCACGGCGTCCCGCAGCAGCGGGTCGCTGAGGAAGAGGTTGTAGTCTTTCAGTTCGGCGGCCTGGTTGCCGACTTCGTGGGTTTCCCATTGCATGGCAGTCTCCGTGTTGGTAACGATGCGGTGTCGATCCAGTGTCGATCTAGTATAGGCGGACTCGCCTCGATGCCGCCGGCGCAACCGTTGCCCGCGCGCGACTCCGGCGGGCTTTAACCAGAAATCGCTTTCTCGTTACAAATTGTCAATTTATAATCAGTCACTTGCACTTCTTCCAGGGAGCGGGCAATGGCTGGGTTTCAAATGTCGACCACGACGTGGAAATGGCTGATCTGCATGCTCACCGCCGTTTCCGCCCTGCTGCTGGTGATGGACGCCAGCCGCGCATTCCGCATGCTGGTGCTGGCGCAGCAGCAAGGCACGCTGGGGGCGCAACTCAACGACCATGTCGGCCTGCACCCGGAAAGCCAGGGCACGCACCAGCTGCGCATCGTTGCGCTGGAACCGGGCTCGCCGCTGCTCGCTTTCGACGCCCGCCCGGGCGACCAGCTGCAATTCGACCGCGTGCAGGACCGCTGGCGCCGTTTCGACATCGGCGAGCCCGTCGCGCTGACCTTGTACCGCTCCGGCCGCATGCAGCACATCAGCGTCAATGCCGTGGCCTCGCCGGTTCCCTTCGCCGAAGCGTTCGACTACTGGGGGCGCCTGGCGCTGGCCGTGCCGGCACTGCTGTTCAGCGCGCTCATCGGCCTCAAGCAAGGCCAGCACCGCTCGCAGCGCGCGCTGGCGATGGTCTTTTGCGGCCTCAACTACATGATGTACGTCAGCATCAACTACCTGCCGGCGGGGCTCGCGCTGGGCTTCAGCAAACTGGCCCACCTGGCCTCGCTGCCGCTGATGTGGTACTGCTGCGTGCTGTTCGGGCTGCACTACCAGCGCTACCAGGAAACCCGGCTGCGGCGCTGGCTATGGCGCCTGCTGCCGTTCTACCGGGCGCTGGCCTTCGGCGCCGCCGCCTACGCCGGCTGGTACGCGCTGGGCAGGGAGGCGCCCTTCCTGCTTCCCTGCATAGGCGCGGTGATGGGACTGGGGCTGGGCATGTGCGTGCTCAGCCTGGTCGACGGCTGGCGCCAGTCGCGCGGCGAAGTGCGCCAGCGCCACTACTGGCTGATGCTGTCGTTCGCGGGCGGCAGCGCGCCCGCCCTGCTGGTGTGGATACCGGCACTGGACGGCGGCTACCAGGGCATGCGCTGGACCGTCATGGCCACCTTCGCCGGCCAGCTCGCCATGTATGTCGGGCTGGCCTACGCGGTGCTGAAACACCGCGTGTTCCACTTCGAGTTCGCCGTCAGCCGCGCGCTGATCTTCAGCGTGGTCAGCGTGCTGCTGCTGTGCACCTTCGGCGTCGTCGAGCGCATCTCGTCCTCCCTGCTGCACGGCGGCGGCCACGCCGACGCTCCCGCCATCGTGCTGCTGGTGGACGGCCTGATCGCGCTCGGCGTCTACCTCGCGTTCCACCACATGCACGGCAAGGTCGAGCGCTGGGTCGAGCGCATCTTCTTCCACCAGTGGCACGAGAACGAGCACCGGCTGCGGCAGTACGTGAAGCAGGCCGCGCACATCACCTCGGTGGACGCGCTGCTCACGTCTTTCCGGCTGGCGGTCGACCGCTTCAGTTGCCAGGCCGGCTGCGCCATCTATCTGCGCCAGGCGGACGGCGCCTACGAGTTGGCCACCACCAACACGCTGCTGGGCGCGGCGGTGCGCGTCGGCGCAGACGATGCCGTGGCCGTCGCCCTGCGTGCCGACATGGCGCCGCTGCAGTGCGGCAGCGACGGCGCGGGCGCGGGCACCAAGGCGCAGCTTGCGCTGCCGATGAGCCATCGGGGGGCGCTGTACGGTTTCGTGCTGCTGGGTTCCAAGCCGAACGGCGAAGGCTACCGCCCCGACGAGTGCGACGCGCTCGATTTCGCCACCCGCCAGATTGGCCTGGACCTGCACGCGCTGAAGGTGGAACTGCTCGAGCGCGAGCTGCAGAAGCTCACCCACCAGTCCGAGCTGCAGGGCAACGAGCTGCGCCTGATGGCCGGCCGCCGCAAAGCGCCGCGCCACCTGGCCAGTGTGCACACCGGGGTGCAGGCATAGCGCGCATGGCGTACCATGGCGGATTACCAACGACTCCGCGAGGCCGCCGTGTTCAAGCTCAACCGATTGCCACTCCGCCCGCTGCTGCCGGCGCTGCTGTCCACACTGCTGCTGGCGTCGAGCGCCTGGGCCGTGTCCCTGGCCGACCTGTCCAGGCAGGACATGAACGGCGCGCTCAAGGCCGCGCTGGAGCGCGGCTCCTCGGCCGCGGTCGGCAAGCTGGGCGTTGAGAACGGCTTCCTCAGCAACGACAAGGTGAAGATACAGCTGCCGCGCATCCTGGAGCAGGCCCGCCCCATCCTGCAGATGACCGGCCAGGCGCAGCGGCTCGACGAGCTGGTGGTGTCCATGAACCACGCGGCCGAAGCGGCCGTGCCGCTAGCCAAGCCGCTGCTGATGGATGCCGTCAGGAACATGACGCTGACCGACGCCAAGAACATCCTCACCGGCGGCGACACCTCGGTCACCCAATTCTTCCGCGAGAAAACGTCGGCCCAGCTGGGCGTGAAATTCCTGCCCATCGTGAAGAAAGTCACCGACCGTTCCGACCTCTCGGCCAAATACAACGGCGCCATGGCCAAGGTATCGAAAATGGGCCTGGCGCAGACCGGCACCGTGGAAGACTATGTGACCCAGCGTGCGCTGGACGGCTTGTACATCATGATAGCCGAGGAGGAAAAAGCCATACGCGACGACCCGATCGGCACGGGCAGCAAACTCATCGGCAAGGTGTTCGGGGCGCTGAAGTAGGGCTGGACACGGAGCGTGCCGACGTGAACTTCAACGGCGTCGGCAACGTGAAAGTTACCGCGCGCGACACGCTGAACGCGGTGGTCAACGGCACGGGCAAGCTGACCTGTTACGGCAAGCCGCGCAACGTGAACAAGACAGCCAACGGCATCGGCAGCGTCAAGGCCGGCGACTGATCTACTGGCGCAAGCTGTCCGCCAGGCGCGGCGACGACAGCAGCTGGCGGAACGCCGCCCAGCGCTGCACGCGCGCCGCTTCCGGATCGCTGGCGGTGGCGTGGCGCTTCACGTAATCGCCCACCATATCGGCTCCCACCGTGTAGTTGATGACGTAGCCCCGGTTCGCGTCGTAGAAGCGGATGCGCTGCTCGGCCTTTTCGGGCGGATACAGCAAGACGTTCACCAGCCATTCGACGGTCTGCGCGCGGGTCGCCTTGCCGTCCAGGTAGCTGCGTGCGGCGTCGTTGTCGGCGTAGGCCAGCTTGCCGAACAGCTGCGTCAAGCCGGCATATTTTTCGGCCAGCGAAGGGTCGAGGCCGGCCAGCGGATACAGCACGTCGCGCTCGAAAGCCAGCCGCTCCGCCGGCGTAAAGGCCATCAGGATGCCGTAGTTGGCGCTGCCCTCGGCCACCAGCGACATCGGCGAATACAGCGGATAGACGCTGAACTCCTGCCAGTTCTTGCCCTTCACCAAGGTCTGTTCCAGCAGCGCGTTGTAGACGTGGTGGCCCGGGTAGCCCTCGTGGCAGCCCAGGTCCACCGCGCGGTCGATATAGATCGGGAATTCGGTGTTGATCTGGATCAGGCTGTGCGCGTTGCCCTTGTACCAGTTGTAGCCGGACCAGGGCTGGTTCTGCACGAACTCCAGCACGAAGCTTTCCTTGGCAGGCAGGGGGATGTATTTTTCGGTGCGCTCACGGCAGGCGCCGATGGCCGCCTCCATGACAGGGCGCAGCTTGTCCTTCGGGATTTCAACGCGGGCGCGGAAGGCCTTCACGCGTTCGGCCAGCGGACCTTCGCCGCCCAGCAGCTTGCCGATGCGATCCTGCAGTTCCAGATAATAGCCGCGCTCGTGCCGGGGCGCGACCGCGTTGTACATGGTCGCGGTTTCCTCATCGAAGCTGAACTTCTTCCCGCCCAGCATATCGATGCGCATCAGCATGGATTGCAGCTGCTTGCCGAGGAAAGTGATGCGCAGTTGCTCATCAGCGTCTATGCCGGCACCGGCCGGGGCAGGCAAGGCAGGCAAGGAATGAAGCGCCGCCTCCGCCTCGGCGCGGATGGCGGCCAGGCTCAGTTTCTCCTTCGCCACCTGCTCCTGCAGTTGCGCCGGTCCGTAGTAGGCGTCCACATAGGAAGCGTCGTGCCGGCCGACGGCCAGCACCAGCTTCATATAGCGTTCACCGACCTCCTGAACCGAGGCCGCCCAGGCACCGCCTGCGATCAGCATGGCCACTCCTCCCGCAAGCAGTTTACGCATGCACTATCCCTTATTTTTTCTTGGTGTCCTTCTTCGCAGGAACGGGCTTGCTCTCTTTCACCAGCGATCCACCCGGCGCTTGCGACGCCGGCGTGGAGCCGCCCTGCACGCCCAGCGCGCCGCCGGTTCCCAGCCCGCCCGCCACTTCCTGCGCCTTGTAGTTGCGCACCGCTTTCACCAGCTGGTTGTACGAGTCCATGAAGGCGGCGATCAGGATTTTACCCTCAGGCGTGTTGGAATAACCACCGGCGCCGACGAAACCGCCCGCGAACGCGCCGCCAAAAATGTTGAAGTCGAAGTTCTTGGCGCTGCCCTCGGCCGCAGCCAGCTGCACGCCGGAGCGGTTGTCTATCATCAGCAGCGTGGTCGACGCCTCGTTGGCCTTGATGCCGCCAGCCACCAGGCCGGCCACGCTGCCGATCAGGCCGAAGCCGCCCAGCGCGCCGCCCATGCCGGAGGTGCCCTTCTGGCTGAAGTTGATGGTCGGGCTCATGGTGTAGTCGGCGGCGACCATCTGGCCTTTGCCGAAGTTGCTGCCGCCGCGCATTTCGCCGGTCTGCTGCAGGTCGCGCTCCATGTTCATGTTCTTCATCGCGGCGCCGCGCTCGACCACCACGAAGCAGTTCGACTGCTGGATCATCATGCGCAGCACCGGCACGGTGGAGCCGAGTTTGTACTGCGACAGCGCGTGGTACCACGGCGCCGACTGGTCCTCCACCACGCCCAGGGTGCCGAGCGAGCGCTCGCATTTTTCGAGCTGGGAATTGGCATTGGAGGCGTTCTCGCCGCCCGCCGCGCCGGTGGCGACGCTGCCGCCGCCGCCCAGTTTCGCTTCAGTACCTGCACAGCCGGCCAGCGTCAGCGCGGCGATGGCAACGGCGAGGTATTTCCCCTGGATCTGGATCGTGTTCTTCATAGTCATTTTTATTACTCCCTGGACGTTTGCGTGGGCAAAGACGAGCTTCATTTTAGTCGTCGGGAAGTATATTTCAAATAACTAGTTAAATTCTATACAACTGTCACAACAGATGAAATTTTTGCAATCGAAATACATAAATCAATAGGCATTAACTAATCATCCGTAGGCGCAGGGTCAGTTTTTCGGGCGACATGACAAAGCCCATCATCTCTTTCGCCTCCGCCCCGCTGGCCGTGCCGACGCCGGCGATGTCGTAGCGCGCCAACAGCATGGCCATGGCGATTTTGATCTCCAGCAGCGCCAGGTAGCGGCCCGGGCAGGTGCGCGCGCCGGAACCGAAAGGCACGCCGACTTTCTTGTCGGCCGCGATATGGCCTTCCGCATCCGCCAGCCAGCGCTGCGGTTCGAATTCGCAGGCGCGCGGGAAATGGCTTTCGGCCACGCTGTGGTGGCGCAGCACGCACCACACCAGCGCGCCGGCTTGCACCTGCACGCCCGCCACCGCCGTGTCGCGCAGCGCTTCAAGCGGGATGAAAGGCGCCACCGGCTTCAAGCGCATGGCCTCCTGCACGCAAGCGTCCAGGTAGTCCAGCCCATCCATCTGCTCGATGCTGAAGCCAGCCGGATCGGGCGCATGGCGCAGCACTTCGTCGCGCGCCCGCCGCAGGGCCGCCGGATGGCGCTGCAACAGATAGATCAGCCAGGCGATGGTGTTGGCCGTGGTGTCCTCGCCGGCCAGCAGCATGGTCGAGACGTTGCCCGCCACAGCGCGGTCGTCCACCCCGCTGCCCTCCTGGTCGGCGGCCGCAAGCATCGCCTCCAGCAGATTGTTCGGACGCGTGGCCAGCGCGGGGTCTGCCGCCATGCGCGCGCGCGCCTTGGCGATCAGGGCGTCGACAGCGCTGGCCAGCGCTGCCACCGAGCGGTCCAGGCGGCGGTCGCGCGGCAGCTTGAAATAGCGCCAGTACGGGAACAGCGCGATGCTGCGGCGCGCGACGGCGGGCAGGATCTCGTCCATATAACACTGTATCGTGTCCTCGCCGCCGTCGATGGTGTTGACGTCGGTGCCGAAGGCCAGGCCGGCGATGATGTCGACCGTGTAGCGCTTCAGGTCCGCCGCCAGGTCGATAGCCTGGCCGGCCTGCGCAGCGCCGTCCCAGCGCTGCTGCAGGCGCAGCGCCACCTTCACCAGAGAGGGGAAATAAGCCTTGATGGCGTGCGGCGCGAAGCCCTGCATCACCATGCGGCGCTGGTTGCGCCATTCGCCGCCCTCGGCCATGAACAAGCCGGGCATGCCGCCGCCCATCTCCTGCGATACCTGGGCTGTCACGCCGGGACGGCGGAAGCCGTCGGGGCGGTCGCGCAGAATGGCGGAGACGGCTTCGTGATCGGCCACCACCAGCACTTGCATGCGGCCGAAGTAGACCGGGAACAGAGTGCCGTAGCGTTGGCACCAGCGTTCGACATCCCGGTGTACGCTCAGCGGCCGTATCTGCAGCAGATTGCCCACCAGCGGCCAGGGCCGCGGCCCGCGCAACGACGAGATGTGGCGCAGCGGCTGGTGTGCGGCGGGCAGGGTGGCGGTGGTGTGCATGCGGCGATCCTTGATGACGAATTGCTATGAGTGCCGAATGATACCGGATCATCGCCCCAGCGGTGCGATGGGGAAAACGCCGGCGGCGTAAGATGGCCGCATGGACGCGTTCACGATTCTGGCGCGGCTGGCGGCAGCCGCGCTCCCACTGCTTGGTTCCCTGCTCTGCTGCGGCCGGGCCGCGGCGCAAGCGCCTCCGCCTCCGCCCGCGCCCTCATCCAGTGTCCCGATTCCCAGCGTGACCGTACCCTATACGCGCGATCCGGTCGACAAGTCCTACCGCAAGATGGTGCGCGGCATGGACCGCTACGCGCGCGACATCGCGCTCGCGCCGCAGTCGACGCTGCGCTTCCAGCTGCTGCCGCGGCTGCCCACGGTGAAGCTGGAAGGCGTCGGCCTGAAAGTGATAGGCGACCATATCGCGCTGCCGGTGGCGATGGCGCCGGACTACAGCTTCACGCTGGAGCGCAAGCAGCAGGCCCTCGACGAGGACGCCGCGCTGGTGGCCAACCGCAAGACCAGCAGCATGACCTGGCGCGCGCTGGTGCGCAGCGCCGGTGTGCCGGAAGGCATGCGCCGCCTGGGCGACCTGCGGCTGGAGTGCCTGGTGGGGATGGAGGCCGGCCTGGTGTCGAACAATGCCGCGCTGTTCGCGTGGCTGTCGGACATGCTGGCCGACGCGGACAAGGTGTGCGGATCGCCGGAAGGGAATTACCTGCAGTTCGCGCCCCGGCCCCTATTCGGCGCGACCCTGCACTCGGGCGCGCGGGTGGAGGCGCTGCCGTTCCGGGCGCTGTACGCCGGCGGCACGCAAACGCCGGCCACCCTGCCCTATTGCGATTGCCAGGTGCTGCTGGACCGCAGCTACTACGCGCCGATATGGGACCGCAGCTGGCCGGACGACACGCTGATCGGTTTCGAGTATATGGAAGAGGCGGAAGGGCCGATGCCGCCCGGCGTGGCGAGCAAAGAAGCGGCGCGCACGGCGCTGGGAGAGCCGGCGGCGGCGCAGCGCTTCGACAGCGGCTACGAAGTGTGGCAGTACCAGTACCCGCCCGCAGCACCCAAGCCGCCGGGAGCGGACGGCAGGAAGCCGATGGCGGAACTGGTCCTGCTGTTCGATGGCGGCGGCAAGACCCTCAAATTCCGCCGCCGCGAGCCCTGATGTCATTCCCGCGCCTGCGGGCATCCATCGTTCGCCGGCCAGGTCTGCGCACTATGGGTCCCCGCGTTCGCGAGGACGACGGGGTATGCGCGCGCTCTCATCCCAGCACAGCCACTGGGCAAAGCTGATACGGATAAGGGCCGCCGCGAACCCCAAAGGGCACCTCGAAATACCTGTCATTCCCGCGAAAGCGGGAATCCATACGTCGCATGCTCAGAGGCACGGCATGGATTCCCGCCTTCGAAGGAATGACAAGTTGGCGGTTATTCGAGGTGCCCTGATGTCATTCCCGCACCTGCGGGCATCCATCGTTCGCCGGCCAGGTCTATGCACTATGGGTCCCCACGTTCGCGAGGACGACAGGCCATGCTTGCGCGCTCATCGCAGCACCGTCACGGGGCAAAGCTGATACGGATAAGGATCGGCGCCGATGGCGGCCGGGTAGATCTTGCAGGCAGGGCCGTCCAGTTTCAATCCATAGTTGGCCAAGTTCTTCTCTGCGGCGGCGACCACTTCGCGGTCCAGCTGCGCCAGGTCCATGCGGTACTTCGGCTGCAGCTCCAGCGTGCAGTGCTGGCCATCCTTCGCGCCGGGCAGTGGCTTCATCTGCACCTGGAAGCGCACGCGCTGCAACAGCTTGTCCAGCGTCGCGCAGCTGGCCGGGCTACCGGTCAGCCCCAGCGCCTGCACCAGTTCCAGCTTCTTCTGCATGCTGGTTTCCTTGTAGTTTTTACTGGCGTACAGCATCGCGAAATGCGGGCCGGGACGGCTGTCGACCACCGCCTTGATACGCGCCACATAGGCCGGCGTTTCGGGGAAGCCGGAACCAAGCGAAATCACGCTCACCTCCTTCGGCATGAAGGTCGCCATCCAGCCCATGGGCGGATGCGCGTGTGCGGTAAACACGATGCTGGACGCGGGCTGCGTGAACGGCGGCACCTCGGCGCTGAAGCTCTTGCTGGCCCAGGAGGCATGGCCCCAGGTGACGAAGGGGAATACGGCCAGCGTGGTGAAGGCCAGCGCCCAGCCGCCCACACGGCGCGCGGCGGCCGGCGCCAGCACGCGCTGCAGCAGCACCCACACCAGCAGCGGCGCCAGCAGTTCCACCGGCACCAGGTAGCGATAGATGCCGAACAGCTTCATCCACCCCAGGTAGGCGACTGCAAAAAACAGCATCAGGAATTGCGCGCGCGGCGACAGCGGCGGCAGGCCGCCGCTCTTTTTCGTCACGCGGCGATACAGCAGCCAGACGCATACGCCCGCGAACAGCAGGTAGAGTATCGGCCAGATGGTCTGGCGCAGCACCAGTTCGGACACGCGCGTGAAGTCGAACGAAAACACCACCGGCCAGAACAGCGCTTCCAGCGCGTTCTTCGGCATGTGGAAGTTGTCGATCACGCCCAAGGGCATGGCCAGCGGACTGCGGAAGATGTCGTTAAATTGCGGGAACAGCGGATTGCCGAAAGTCTGCCACATTTTCAGAAACCACCAGCCGGCGGTGACCGCAATGCCAGCCAGCGTACCGAGGCCGAACACGAACGCCAGGCGGAAACGCAGCCAGAGCGAGCCGGGCACGATGAAGAAGGCCAGGCACAGCGCCACGGCGTAGGTAACGTTGGTCAGTTTCAGGCCGGTACCCAAGCCCATCACGAAACCGGAAGCGATCGCGGCCAGCGCAGCGGCGGCGCTCCAGCGCCGCAGCCGATCCCAGCGCTTGAGCAGCACGGCGAGCGCGGACAGCACCAGCAGCGATGTCATATTGTCGCCCATGGAGTTGCCCAGCTCGGACAGGAAACCCGCGCCGCACATGCCGGCGACGGCCAGCAGCAGCGGCACGCGGTGGCCTTCGGCGACGCTCGCACCCAGCACGCTGCGCGCGATGGCCAGCACCAGCAGGAAGTTCAAGCCGTGCAGCACGCCGAAAACGAAACCGGCCAGCGGGCCGGGAAACCAGCTCGCCAGCAGATAGTAGGGAATATCAATCGTGGGATTGAAATAGCTCTGCCACTGGCCCGGCGCCATGTCCACCGCCATCCGGCCGTTCAGCAGCGCGTGCGGGTTGTACCAGTGGTAGTTCTTCAAGTCCCAGCCGTCGTCCTGTCCCAGCATCAGCGACAGCAGGCCGCACACCAGCGGCACCAGCAGCGCAGCGATGAAGGGCGCACGCGGGCCGGACAGCGCGGCGGTGCGGCGAACGAACCACGCCTCCAGCGCGGCGAAGGGCCGGGCCGGCAGCGGCGTGGAAGGCGGGGGAACGCTGGATAGCTTCATGTCGACATACAAAGTGAGGGGAAGCCGGCATTATAGATCCTCCCCACTGGCTGTTGCCGGAAAGACAAAATTCGCGGGGACCTTGGCAAACCGCTTTTTGCCCTGCTATAATTGCGCCCTCTTGGCCTGGTAGCTCAGTTGGTAGAGCAGAGGATTGAAAATCCTTGTGTCGGTGGTTCGATTCCGCCCCGGGCCACCAAGAATTCAGAAAATGCCACCTTCGGGTGGCGTTTTTGTTTGTGGAACGCCACTTCGCGGATTCTCGGGTTATGCTAATGACATGTTCCCAAATTCCCTTCCGGTCTTGCTCAGTTTCGCGGCCCTGGCGCTTGCCGGGTGCGCGCCCGTTCCGCACCGGGCCAACGTGGTTCCGGAAATTCGCGGCACACTGATCCTCGGCGCGTCGCCCGCCCGCAACGTGGCGGTTCTCATCGGCACGAGCTCGGAGTATTCGGCCCCCTGCAAAGATGCCGCCGTGGTGACGACAACCGACGAGCAAGGAGAGTTCCGCATCCCCTCCAGGCAAGAGACCGAACTGCCTTATTCATTGCTGAACCCGCCGGATACCGTGCGGCAGCTCACCAATCTGTGCTTTCAGGCGCAAGGAAAACCCGTCTTGTTTGGCGGGCAGTTCGTCACCCCGCGCAGCACGCCTTCCCTGCTTGCCGTCGTATGCAACCCTGATTTGCCTAAACAGCGATCGCCCATCTCAGTCGACCAGATCTGCCGATGACCGGTCCGCGAAGCGTCCAGGACCATGGATGTCTTTGATGCGAACGCTCGGGGCCGCGTATAATTTGCGCGCCATTCGCCTTGTGCGTCTTGAGGCAACCAGCATATTCATACTAGAACTAATCGGCGAAAAATGAGACTTCTATTCCTGGCAACCGCCATTCTTTTCAGCGCTTCGCAAACGGCAAGCGCGCTCGACAATTCTGCCGCCGTCAAGGTGACGCCGCTGTTGAAAACCACGACGAGCTGGGATGCCAAGCCGATTGTTTATCCGCAGGGCCAGGCAGAGGTAACGGCCTTGATTGTCGAGATTGCCGCAGGACAGCAAACCGGTTGGCACGAACATCCCGTACCTTCGTTCGCCTACGTGCTTGAAGGAACGCTGGAAGTGACCCGCAGCACGGGCGCGACCAAACTCTTGCACGCCGGCGACACCCTGGCGGAAGTGGTGAGTACGCTGCACAGCGGCCGCGCCATGGACGGCAAGAGCGTCAAGCTGCTGGTACTCTATACCGGAGCCGTCGACGGGAAGCTCACCATCGCACACCCTGAATTCACACCGAGCGCGTCCACCCCCGCGCCCACCGCCCCCTAGCCGAGCGAGCCGGCGCGCCGCCGCATCGCTGCGGGCGGCAAGGCCCAAGCATACGCCACCTTCGGGTGGCGTTTTTGTTTGCGGCCGACGGCACGCCGCTAGGGCGTGCGCTCCATCAGCAGCGTCCGGATATCGTTCAGCACCACGTCCGGCATCAGATAGGCGGTGGTGTAGATTTCGCGCACCTTGCCGCGCGCGTCGATCAGGAAGACCTTCAGCAGGTGGTTGTAGAGCCGTGTCGGCCGCCCCTGCGCGTCCAGCGTGACCGACACATCCTGGCCGAAGCCGGCGATGACGGGCCGCAGTTCGGCCACGGAGCGGGTGGTGAGGAAATGCCAGCGCAGCGCGTTGCCGGGCGCGGCCAGCGGGCCGGCGTAGTTGCGCAGCGCGGACGGCGTGTCGTTGGTGGGGTCGAAGGACATGCTGACGAAGCGCACGCGCCGCGCCAGGGCAGGCGTGGCCAGCAGGCGGGTGCGCAAGTCGGAAAAAGTCTGGAACGCCAGCGGACAGCCGACCGGGTCCACGCAATAGGTGTAGATGAAACTGAGCAGCGTCACCTTGCCCTTCATGTAGCGGCGCAGGGGCCAGGCTGCACCGTCCGTGTCGAGCACCTCGCCATCCGGCGCCGCCTGGATGGACTCGAGCCGGTAGCTGCCGGGGGCCGGCGCGACGAACTGCTGGCGCGGCGGCGAGCCCGCCAGCGCCAGCTGCAACTGGCCCAGGCAGGCCAGCGCGCCCAGCGCGGCGCGCGCCAGCGCCATGGAATCAGCGCGGCGACGCAAGGCCGCGGTCCGCGCTGCCGGCGGCGTTCACGGATGCCATCCCGGTCGGCTTGGCGCTGAACTTCATATGGTGGGCGCGCCCCAGCGCCTCTTTGGTGAAGTCGATTTTCCACTGTTCGCGCAGTTCCTTGCCGTCCCAGCTGAACAACTTGAGGAACTGCTCGTTGTCCGCGCCGCCCTTGTCCCAGTTCGCCAGCAGGCTGCTGGTGACGTAGACGCGCTTGCCGTCCCAGCTTTGGCTGATCATATTGACCTGCTTGCCGGTGACTTTCTCATACACCTGCTTCGGCGCCGCCGGGTCGCGCAGGTCGAACAGCCTCGTCTTGCCGTCCATGAAGGTATTCACCCACAAGCTCTTGCCGTCCGCCGCGATCGAGATGTCGACCGGCAGCGGCGTCTTGGCCGGATCGCCGATGGGCGCCACGTCGCGCGCCTGCCATTCGCCCCGCTCGTCCTGCCGCACCAGCCAGAGCCTGGAGGTCAGCGCCGAGGCGGTGATGGCCCAGTTGTCGCCTTCGTTGAGCGACCAGCGGATCTCCAGCGGCGCGCCGGGCGTGTTGAACACTTTGGTCGGCCGCATGGACTTGAAGTCCCACAGCACCATGGTGTTGCCGAACTGTTTCATCGCGGCGGGGTCGGCGATCAGCTTGCCCAGCTCCGTCATGTAGTTCCTGTGGCCGGTGAAGCTGGAGGTCAGCATCACGTTCCTGGCGGGATTGACGGCGATGTCGTAGCCGTAGCCGTCGCCCTTCTCCCCGCCCGGCATGGCGGTGGGGATGGCATAGCTGGCCACGTAGTCGCCCTGGTTGTTGTACACCGCCAGCCCGGTCGCGCCGCCGTGGTCGCGGGCGTTCGACAGCGTCCCCACCAGCATGCGGCCGGGGATGGGATAGAAAGTATGCGGACCGATGTAACCGCTCTTGCCCGGCAGGTCCGAGATGGTCTTCACCAGCTTGGGCTTGGCCGGGTCGGTGCCGACATCGAAGATGAAGATCTTGCTGTCGTCCAGCCGGCCGGCCCACAGATAGCGGCGGTCGTCGCTAAAGCCCATGTGGTGCGCCTCGCCCCGGCCCGGGACGGACAGCACGTCGACCACCTTGCCATACTTCGGCGATTTGGGATGGACGTCGACCGTCACCAGTTTGTCCGCGCCGTCGCCCATGCCCGCCACGCCCAGGGTCCAGACGTGGAGATAGTCCTCCTGGCCCTTGATCAGCCTGGCCAGATAGGGGGAATTGCAGGTCTCGTCCGCCACCGCTGCCGTGAGCGGCAACGCCAGGGCGGCAAGGCAGAAAAGCAGACCACGCGACGTTTTCATGCGATCTCCCGCAACAGTCAAGGTCAGTCGAATATACGCGCATCGAAGCCGGCGGCAAGCACCGCACGATTGATGCACATCAATGTGAAACGCGGACGGCAAGCGATATCTATTTCGATATCCAGGCCGCCAAAAATGTGATTGGATCCCCTGGGCGCACCGGCCTACCATCGCGCAACATCCCCTTTCCACGAGAACAACAATGAAGAGACTCCTTGCCGCCCTGAGCCTTGCGGCCGGCGCGCCGCTGTGCCTGGCCGCCGAACCCGCCCCGCAAACGGTCCAGCTGACCGTCGACGCGGCCCGGGTGACCGGCCCGATGACCCCGATCTGGGCATGGTTCGGCTATGACGAACCGAATTACACCACCGCGCCCAACGGCAAGAAGCTGCTCAGCGATATCGCCGCCCTGAGCCCGGTCCCGGTGTATGTGCGCGCGCACAATCTGATGACCTCCGGCGACGGCAGCTACGCGCTCAAATGGGGCTCAACGGGCATGTACAGCGAGGACAAGGACGGCAAGCCGGTCTATAACTGGACCATCGTCGACCAGATCTTCGACACCTATGTCGAACGCAAGATGAAGCCGCTGGCGCAGATCGGTTTCATGCCGGAGGCGCTGTCACAGCGGCCCCAGCCTTACCAGCACCGCTGGAAGCCGGGCACGCCCTACCAGGAGATCATGACCGGCTGGGCCACGCCGCCCAAGGATTACGACAAGTGGGCCGAACTGATCTACCAGTGGGTCAAGCACAGCGTGGCGCGCTACGGGCAGCAGGAAGTGGAAAGCTGGTACTGGGAAGTGTGGAACGAACCGGACGGCCACTACCTGATCGCGCCGGACACCAAGCTGGAATACTTCAAGATGTACGACTACGCCGCCGACGCCGTCAAGCGCGCGCTGCCGACGGCGCGCATGGGCGGGCCGCACACGGCGGGCGCCGGGCGCTTTATGGACGACTTCCTGCGGCATGTGCTGCACGAAAAAAACCTGGCCACCGGCAAGACCGGCGCGCCGCTGGACTTCGTGGCCTTCCACGCCAAGGGCTCGCCCAAGCTCGTCGACGGCGTGGTGCGGATGGGCATGGACACCCATTTCAAACGCCTCGACGAAGGCTTCGCGCTGGTGGAAAAGCATCCGGAGCTGAAAGGCGTGCCGGTGATTATCGGCGAATCCGATCCGGAAGGCTGCGCCGCCTGCGGCATGCAGACCAGTCCGGAAAACGCCTACCGCAACGGCACGCTGTATTCCAGCTATACGGCGGCCTCGATCGCGCGCGAGTTCGACTTGGCCGCGCGCCGCGGCGTCAATCTGATCGGCGCCGTGAACTGGTCATTCGAGTTCGAGGACCAGCCCTGGTTCGCCGGCTTCCGCGACCTGGCCACCAACGGCGTCAACAAGCCGGTGCTGAACGTGTTCCGCATGTTCGGCATGATGCGCGGCGACCGGGTGGCGGTGGGCGGCGACCAGGCGTACGACGCGGCGCGCATCATGGCCGAGGGCGTGCGCGGCGCGCGCAACGACATCAATGCGCTGGCCACCAGGGACAAGAACAGCATCGCCGTGATGGTCTGGAATTACCACGACGACGACGTCATCGACGCCGGCTCGCCGGTGGAACTGCGCATCGCGGGCATCCCCGCCAAGCAGGTGCAGCTGCGCCATTTCCGGGTCGACAACGACACCAGCAATTCCTACAGCGCGTGGAAAAGCATGGGCTCGCCCGCCACGCCGACGGCCGCGCAAATCGTCCAGCTGCAGAAGGCCAGCGAGCTGGCGCAACTGGGCGCCACGGCAACGGTGCAGGTCCAGAATGGAACAGCCGTCGTCAAGATGCAGCTGCCGCGCCAGGCGGTGTCGCTGCTCACGCTCAGTTACTAGTCCGCTGGTTACTAGTCCGCTAGTTACAAGTCCGCTTGCAAGGGCGCCAGGCCGCAAGGCGCGGCCTGGCCTGGCCTGGCCTGGCCTGGCCTGGCCTGGCCTGGGCTAGCGCGCGGCCGGCCAGCGCGCCGTCACCGCCTGGTACTCCTGCGCCGTCAGGTTCAGGATGGAGCCGTGCCGCTTCTTGCTCTTACCCATGGAATATTCGCCCGCATCCAGGATGCGGAAGTTGCCCGCGCTGGAAAGGTTGGACGAGGCCAGGAACAAATAGCCCTTGTTGGCGGCGAACTGGTCGACCCACAGTGCCCACTGGCCGCTGTCATTCAACTGGTACAGGATAGGGCCTTCGACCTGTTTGCCGGTCAGGCCGACGGAGCGCAGATCGCCGATGGCGGTCCAGTCGCCCAGGATCTGGTTGCTGCCTTCCAGCGTGATCTGGCCGTCGCCGGAGGCGCGATAGAACTGGTAGCCGCTGCTGCGGTCCTTCATCTTCACGATCTGGGTATCGATGATGCCGGCCTCGCCGGGGCGGTCGATGTAGAGCTGCGCCGGCGTGAAGGCCGCGAAATCGCGCGTCCTGGAATAGTAGATGCGCGCCTTGTCGATGCCGTTGGCCGGTGAAATGGTGGCCCAGTACACGATGTAGTCGCCGCTGGCTTCGTCGTAAATCGCCTCGGGCGCCCAGGCGCATCCGGCGCCGGATATGCCCGCCGCGACGTCGACCTTGCGCGGCGCCGACCAGTTCACCAGGTCGGCCGATTCGTAGATGATGAGCGCCGTGCTGCCGCTGTGCTGCGCGGCTTCCCAGCCCTTGCCATTCGCGATGCGCAAGTCGGTCGCCAGGATGTAGAATTTCTTTCCGTCGGCCGAGCGCACGATGGCGGGATCGCGCACGCCCTTGTCGCCAAGGTCGGACAGCAGCACCGGCTTCGAATCGTTCAGATCCTGCCAGTTGCGCCCGTCCTTGCTGGTGGCGAAATAGATCTGTTCGCCGTCGGCGCCTTCCCCCGTGAAATACACCAGCAGATAGCCGTCGCGCGGGCTGGCAGCCGGCGCTGCCTGCGCCGGCATGGACAGCGCGCCGAGGACGAGGGCGGCGATGCAGCCCGCCGCTGAAAATTTCCTGCTATTGAGCCACATCTCAACTCCCATCAAGTTCATCAAACCGCTGCGCGGGCCCCATCCTAGCGCGCCCCGCACGGCAATTCAAATGACTTAATTGCAGGCTTCCATACCCGTTTCGGTATGGCGCTCTACCAGAGCCTGGCCAGCGGCAGCACCATGCCGCTGAACAGGGACCAGTTCCCGGACGCCCCGTTGATGCCCTTGGCGACGCCGACATCGATGGTCAGCAGCTTGGTCGGGCTATACCCGGCGGCCAGCAGCAACTGGGTGGCGTGCGCCTGGCGGCGCTGGTGCGTGTCCGACAGCTCGGCTGTCAGGCCCCACTGCTCCGATACCGGCGTCGACACCGAAGCCGACATGCCGGTCTGCATGCGCCCGGTGCCAGGTGCATAGGCGCCCAGCCGGGCCGCGTTCAGATTGGCGTCCAGGTGGAAGTCGCCGATGTCCTTGCTGAAGATGCCGTTGAGGACGACGTCGCGCTTGCCGCTGCCTATCGCGTCTTTGGCGGTGGGCAGTTTCACGCCCAGTTCCAGGCCGAAGGCGGTGCCGCTATCGACAGGAAAGGCGCGCTTGAGCACCAGCGAGGTGTCGCCCACGCCCCGCTCGCGCTGCCCGGCCGCGTCGCGCACCCCGATGTAGGCCTCGCCGCCGAGCAGCACGCCCCACTCCTCGCTGAACGCCAGCTTGAATGTGTACGGCACGCTCTTGCGCCGGCCCTGGTCCGATTTGCCGCTCCAGCCGCCGACCTCGAATTCCAGCTGCCCCGCCAGCGGCAGTTGCGCCGGGCTGGACACGGATGGACGGTAGGGCGTAATGCCCGTCTCGTCTTGGGCATAAAGCGGCACGGCTGCCGCGCCCAGCGCCAGCAACGCAAGCTGTTTCACTATCTTCATACATCTCCCATGTTGTTTATCTAACCCAGCTCAAAAGTGGTGATGCCGTACTGCCGCGCCAGGCACAGCTCCGGCTCCGGCCCGGTGTACATGCGCGCCGTTTCGAAGCACGGCCGCATCCGGTGGCGCGCGGCCAGCGCCATCGCTTCAGCGTTCGGTTCGGGCACGTCAAGGAAAACCGGCGCGCCGGGCGCCACCCGGCCGCGCAAGCTGGCAAACAAGGCCTCGGCCCCCGCCGGCGTGTCCGCAAATAAAGGGCCGATCTTGTAGCCCTCGCGGCACGGACGCAGCACGGCGTAGCCGGCCAGCCCCTGCGGTCCCACGATGCCGAGCGCGACGCTGTGCGGCTGGGCTATCCAGCAGCGCAGGAAGGCGCTGCGTTCGTCCGCGAAGAAGCTCCGGTCGTAGCGGGCGATGTCGCCGAAGGGTAGCGTGGTGAGCGGCACGACCTGGCCCGCGTCCGCCGCGGCGGCCGGCCCGCCTCCGCCCCTGCCCTCGAAGCGGATATTCCGATGTGCGAGCCGGAAGCCTGAGCGGGCGTAATCGGCCTGCCGCGCAAGCACGCCGTCCAGGCCGACGTTGCGTCCGGCCAGGCGGGCCGTCGCGGCATTCCACAGCGCCATGCCGTAGCCGCGTCCCCGGCATGCAGGCTTGACGATGTAGCCGCCGATGAAGCCGAAGCCTGCGCCGTATGCGACGGCGAAGATGCTGGCCACCGCTTCCCCGCCGGCCATGCCAAGCAAGAAGCCGCCGGGATCGGTCGCATGGAAGCACGCGGCGTCGTGCAGACCCGGGTTCCAGCCTTCGTCGGCGGCCCAATCGAGCACGGCATCGAGTTCATGCGCATGCATTTGACGGATTTCCAGCGGTGTTGCCTGCATCGGGTCCTCGCCCTGAAGAAGTGAGACGGTCCCATATTCTAATCCGCTCCCCGGTCCCGGAAGCCGCGCCGGATCCACCGATATGCAAATCGGTATCCCGGCCTTGCAAAATATGATTGGATTGCGCATGATCTCCCTGCGACACTGTCCATTTTGGCTAGGAATTCCTTTATGCGTACCGCCTTGCGTTGCCTCGTCTGTTCGCTGCTACTGCTGTGCACCGCGGCACAAGCCGAACCGGCCTTCGCCAATCCGCTGGTCGCGCAGCGCGCCGATCCGCACGTCACCTTGCACAGCGACGGCTATTACTACTACACGGCGACCGTGCCCGAATACGACCGCATCGAACTGCGGCGCGCCAAATCGCTGGACGCGCTGGGCAAGGCGGAAGCCAAAGTGGTGTGGCGCAAGCACGCGTCCGGCCAGATGGGCGCACACATCTGGGCGCCGGAAATGCACCGCATCGACGGCAAGTGGTACATGTATTTCACCGCTGCCCCGGCCGAAGCGATCTGGGAAATCCGCATGTATGTGCTGGAAAACAGCAGCGCCAACCCGCTCGAGGGCGCCTGGACCGAACGCGGGCAGATCAAGACCGAATGGGACAGCTTCTCGCTGGATGCGACCACCTTCTCCCACCGGGGCCAGCGCTACCTGGTATGGACCCAGCGCGGCGCCCCGCCGGACGACAAGTCGACCAACATCTATATCGCCAGGATGGACACGCCGACTTCGATCAGCGGCAAGCCCGTGATGCTGAGCAAGCCGGACTACGCCTGGGAAAAGGTCAAGTACAACGTCAACGAGGGGCCGGCCGTGCTGGTCCGGAACGGCAAGGTGTTCCTGACTTTCTCGGCCAGCGCGACCGACGCCAACTACTGCCTCGGCCTGCTGACCGCGGACGCGGACGCCAACCTGCTCGACCCGGCTTCCTGGCGCAAGACGGCCGAGCCGGTATTCGCCACCAGCGAGGCCAACGGCCAATACGGTCCCGGCCACAATGCCTTCACCACCACGCCGGACGGCAAGACCGACATCCTGGTCTACCACGCCCGCAACTACCGCGACATCAAGGGCGATCCGCTCAATGACACGAACCGCCACACCCGCGCCCAGGTCATCCACTGGCGCGCCGACGGCAGCCCGGATTTCGGCGCGCCGGTGGCCGACCAGGGCCAAGCCGCCCACTGAGTCCGGCAGGCAGGCCGGACAGCTTGACGGCCGGACCGTCGGCCGGTCGCCGGCTTGCGGGCTGGCTGCTGCCTCGGCGTCGCGCGGCCCGGCGGGCTCTACAGCTTATAGCTCAGCCTCAGGCCCAGCGCGCGCGGCGCCATCGGCAAATCGTTGGGCAACGCGCCGGCCGCAGTGCTCGGTTCGCGCACGTCGGCGTTGAAGATGTTGCGCAAGACGACCGACAGATCCCAATTCTTGCCCGCGCCGCCGACCATGCTGGCGCTCAGGTCGACCGTGGTGTAGTTCGGCACCTTGGCGCGGATGTCGCCGGCAGCGCGGCGGCGGTCGGCCACGCGGTTGATCTGGGGCGTGAGCACGACGCCGCCGGGCGCATGCCAACTCAGGCGCGCGTTGAAGTGGTGGCGCGGCGCATAGCCGGCGTCCCTGCCCGTGTTCTCGTCGATGGAACGCTGGTAGGCGTAGTTGGCCGACACGCGCAGATCGCGGCTGGCATCCCAGCCCGCTTCCATTTCCAGGCCTTTGCCGTCCTGGTTGCCAGCATTCCTGAAGGTGCTGCCGGTGGCGGCCGTCGCGTTGGCCACGCCACGGATGATGTCCTTCATCTGGTACCTGAACAGGTTCAGGTTGAGCTGAAGATCGGTGGTAGCCTGCCAGGCGAACGCCGCCTCCAGTGTGCCGATGGTCTCCGGCTTCAGGTCCGGATTGCCGCGCTGGATGGGGTTGTTGATGCCGTACGATTCGTTGAACGACGGCGCCCGGAACGCGCGGCCGTAAAGCAGCTTTGCCGTGACGTCAACCGACGCATCCCACACCACGGCGAGGCGCGGGTTGGTGGTGCCGCCGACATCGGAATAGCGGTCGTGCCGCACGCCCGCCGTGGCGGTCCAGTCGCGCGCGAACTGCCATACGTCCTGCGCGTAAAGGTAGTCGACCTTGCGCAGATGCGGCAGCAGGAAAGGCTGGATGGCCGAATAGTCTTTGACCGGCCCGGTCGGCACCGGCACGCCGGCGGCGTTGAAGATATAGTTCTTGAACGTGGCGGTCTGGTACAGGTCCAGGTTGTCGTGCCCTACCCCGGCCCGCAACTCGTGCCCTGCGATGCCCGAATAGGTGGCGAACGCCGACAGGCGCAGCTGGCGTTCCGAGGTGTCCGGGTGGCCGATGAAACCGTCCGGGAACAGGCCGGTGGGAAAGCGCGTGCCGGGCGGGGCCAGGCGCAGATCGGTCAGGATGCGCTGCTTGTACTGCAAGCCGCTGAGCATGACGCCCACGCCCCAGTCGTCGGCAATCTGCGCGTCGGTCCAGGACAGGTCCGCCATCACGCGTTCGGCCTTCATGTTGCCGACCGGGTCGAGCGCCGAGCCCACGCCCGCGCCGGTGCCGACGTTGTCGCGCAGCATGTAGCCGGTGCTCATGCGCCATTTGTCCAGCCGCAGATCGACATGGGCGTCGAGCGCTTCGGCGAAATTGTTGACCGGCCCCGGCGCCAACGAGGCATGGGTGCCGAAGGTCCTGTCGCGCGCGGTCTGCGCGTCGGCGGTGATGGTTTCACGGATGCCGTCGGTCGCGCCCAGGCGCAGATAGGCGGCCACTTCGATCGGCCCGAGCGTGCCGCCATGCTGTACCCAGGCGTCGCGCGTCTTGAAGGAGCCGGCGCGGGCGCCGACTTGCGTGCCCGGCACCTCGTTTGCGGTCTTGGTGATGATGTTGACCACACCGCTGAAGGCGTCCGCGCCGTACAGGGCCGAACCGGGGCCGCGTATGATTTCGATGCGTGCGATGTGCTCGAGCGGCACCCTGGACCAGATAAAGCTCCGGCTGCCCGTCAGCACCGTCGTCAATGGCACGCCGTTCTGCAGAAACAGGATTTGCGGATTATTGAGGCTGAAGATGCCGCGCGTGATATACAGCGACTCGTACACCAGCGGCGACTTGGCCACGTGCATGCCCGGCACGGTTTCCAATACATCGTCCAGTTCGCTCGCGCCCATGGCGCGGATGTCCTCGGCGGTGATCACCGTGGCCACCGCCGGCGCGCGCCGCAACGGCTGCGAACTGCCGATGGCGATGCTGATGGCGGACTTGCCGCCGTACACCTGGGCCAGCTCGTCTTCCTCGGTGGGGCTGGACCATGCCGCCGACGGCAGCATCGAACAAGCCGAAGCCAAAGCCAGTGAGGCGCCTAATGTGAACCGATTCATGTAACACCCTTGTCATTCGATAGCTGCTGACACTCCGACATCTTGCCACAGCGCAGCGACGCCGTCGCCATATCAGAGCGACAACTATGCTTGACTGATGTTTTTTTTCCTCAAATACAACGCATGCGATCCAATCCCCATCGGTCGCCACCCAATCTTTTCAAAAAGTAAAGCTCAACATTGTTGTTTTTCCATCGAAATTGCTCAACATCATGATTGACCTGTCCAGACAAGCTGCCTAAGATCGGCTTTCGCTCGCCACAAGCAGGCGTCTCATCCATACTTACAGACTATAGGAACGACAGCATGTTCACAGCCAAAAGTAAGAAGTTAAGCGCCATGTTCGCCCTGGGCGTGATCGCCGCCGCAGTGAGCGCGAGCGTGACCGCCGCTGCGCAGACGGACAATGTCCGCGTCATCGTCGGCTTCAAGAAGGGCGCGCAGCAAAACGGCAAGGCGGCCATCGCCGCCGCCAAGGGCAGCATCAAGGAAGACCTGGCCGACATCGACGCCGCCGCCGCCGAGGTACCGGCCAGCGCGCTCAACGGCCTGCGTAACAACCCGCACATCGAATTCGTCGAGAACGACGGCAAGCGCAAGCTGCTCGCCACCAGCACCCCGTCCACCGGCACGCCCTACCTGGCGGGCCAGCAAGTGCCCTACGGCATAGCCATGGTGCAGGCGGACCAGCTGCCCGACACCTACGCCAGCAACCGCACCGTCTGCATCATCGACTCCGGCATCGACCGCGCGCATGAAGACCTGGCCGGCAACCGCCTGACCGGCAACACCAACCCGGGCACCGGCCCGTGGTACACCGATGAAAACCACCACGGCACGCACGTGGCGGGCACCATCGCCGCCGTCAACAACGGCGGCGTCGGCGTGGTGGGCGTGAACGCCAACCGCCAGTTGAACCTGCACATCGTCAAAGTCTTCGGCCCGGAGGAGTGGACCTACACCTCGACCCTGATCGCGGCCGCCAACAAATGCGGCGCCGCCGGCGCCAACGTCATCAGCATGTCGCTGGGCGGCGACGAGATCAGCCGCGCCGAAGAGCGCGCCTTCGACGGCCTGGCCAAGCGCGGCGTGCTGTCGATCGCCGCCGCCGGCAACGACGGCAACAACGCGCAGTCCTACCCGGCCGGCTACCCTAGCGTGATGTCGGTGGCGGCGCTGGACGAGAACAAGAAAGTGGCCAACTTCTCGCAGTTCACGCCCAAGGTGGAAATCGCCGCGCCGGGCGTGCAAGTGCTGTCGACCGTGCCGATGGGCGCGGGCCGCGAGTCGTCGCTGAAGGTGGGCGCCACCACGTACGCGCCGGGCGGCATGGACGGCTCCCCGGCGGCCACGGTCACCGCGCCGCTGGCGCCGTTCGGCATCGGCGACGTGGTCGACACGTCCGTCGCGGGCAAGGTCTGCCTGATCAAGCGCGGCGCCATCGCCTTCGGCGTCAAGGTCGCCAACTGCCAGGCCAGCGGCGGCGTCGGCGCCGTGATCTACAACAACGCGCCGGAAGCATTCAGCGGCACGCTGGGCGGCACCCCGTCGGCCATCCCGTCGGTGACCGCGTCCGGCACCGAAGGCACCATGCTGCTGGGCCAACTAGGCCAGAGCGCGACGATCAATATCAAGGCGGTCAACTACGCGCTGTTCAACGGCACCTCGATGGCCACGCCGCACGTCTCCGCCGTCGCGGCGCTGGTGTGGAGCTACTTCCCAGGCTGCTCGGCCGGCCAGATCCGCAGCACGCTGGACAAGTCGGCGCTGGACCTGGGCAGCGCCGGCCGCGACGACTACTACGGCTACGGCCTGGTGCAGGCCAAGGCGGCCTACGACCGCATCCGCACCATGGGCTGCGCCAACTAAGCGCGCACCCGGCAGTATTCAGCGCCACCTTCGGGTGGCGTTTTTACAAGGAAGGCGGCCCTCACAATGCACTGCGCCAACCGGTGAGGTTGGCGTTGCCGTTCCAGGGCCAGGCGCTGGCGCGTCAACTTACCACATCAGGTCGTCCGGGATCTGGAAGGCTGCATACGGATCGTCCTCGTCGACGGTGGCGGTGGTCTTGTTCACGCGCACCACCAGCGCGGCGTCGCGCTCGGCGATCTTGTCGGCGATAACGCGCGGCACCAGTTCGACCATGCCGTTCTGGACCACGATCACCAGGCGTCCGGCGATCAGGTGCGCCTGCACCTCGGCCGACACATAGATGCGGTCGATCTTGCTGCCGTGGGTGAAGTTGTAGGCGATGTCGCCCTTGCCCTTGCTCTGCCGGTTCTTCTGCACCATCTGCGTGATTTGCGCCACGATGGCCTTCTGGTTGGCGGCCGCATCGCGCTGGGCATTGAGTTCGCGCGCGCGCTCGGCGTTCTTGCGCTGCGCCTCCAGCGCCGCCAGGCGCGCCTCGTCCACCGACTCGGTGCCGGTGCGGCGCTCTTCCTTCTTCTGCGCGGTCTTTTCCTGGTGGACCTGTTTAATCTTGTTCTTGTTGACCAGGCCGGCTTTCAAAAACTGCTCTTGTAACGAGACCATATCTGCTGCTCCGTAAATAACGCCGAGGAAAAGACGCTAGCATAGCAAAGTTGCGGCCCCCTTTCGTGCCGCCCCAAAAATCGGCATGCGATAGACTGTTTTCAGCACCCGGTCTTCTATCGTAACGGAGGAACTATGGACACCACCTGGATCGTATCGGCCGACAGCGGCCGAGCCCGGATATTCGCAGAAACGGCCCCCAACAAGCCGCTGCAGGAAATCGAAGACATCGTCAACACCGTGGCCCGGCTGCGCACGCTGGAGACCGTGTCCGACAAGATGGCGCCGCTGGCAGCCGGCAAGAGCACGCACGGCAGCGGCGACGCCGTGCCCAGCAAGCAGTTCGAACCGCAGCAGACGCCCGAGGAGCGCGAATCGGAAGCGTTCGCCAAGGACATCGGCGACTATCTGCTCAGGGGCAAGCAGCAAGGCCGCTACGACAAGCTGGCCCTGGTGGCCGCGCCCGCTTTCCTCGGCGCGCTGCGCAAATACCTCGATCCCCAGCTCAAGCCGCTGCTCAGCTACGAGATCAACAAGGACTACACGCACGCGAACGCCCAGCAGCTGCGCGAACAGATCCACGCCCATCAGGAAAAAATCTGAGCGCGCGGCATCCCGGCTGGGAGTCCGGCCCTTGACCCGGCCCTTGACATCCCCCAAGGCAGAGCTACGCTTTAAAGATCGGCTCTTCGCGGCATGACCATCCGCGATTGCTGGCGGACCGCCGAGTTCTCAGGAGGTATGTCATGGGCATTCAGGAAAACAAGCAGCTGGTGATGGGGGGCTATCATCTCTTTCAGACCGGCGACATACGCAATCTGCTGGAGCGCTACCACGACGACGCCGAATGGCTCGGTCCCGAGTCCGAGTTCGTGCCATTTGCCGGCTGCTTCCACGGCAAGGCCGAAATCGCGCAATTTTTCTACAAGCTCGACGCCGCCATCAAACCGATCAGCTTTGTTCCCAAACAGTTCATCGCCGAAGGGGATCTGGTGGTGGTGACGGGCGACGCCACCTGGATGGCCAGGAACACCGGCCGCAGCTACGACAGCCCCTGGGTCCACGTGTTCACTTTGCGCGACGGCAAGGTGGCGCGCTTCCAGTCCTATTGGGACACAGCCGGCGCCGAGCGCGCCCTGCACACCGACCAGCCGGGCCTGGCCGCCAGCGCGGCCCAGTTGCACCATTAACCGCATGCTTCTTCCAATTGGTATCGGAAAGGTGTTAGATTATCGTCTTTGGTATGCAATTGGTCATATTGCATCAGCGTTATCCACCTGGTCACCAAGCCGATCACCCCGACGGAGGAAGCATGCATATCCATAAGGCGGCCCTCGCCAGCCTGGCGCTGGCCGCCGCGACAGCAGCGCCGGCCTGCGCGGCAGCACCGTGGCCGGTGGCCACCGTCCAAGCTGAGCAGGAAGATGACAGCGACCTGCAATCTTTCGCCGACGCCATCGGCAAGGCGCGCATCGTGGCGCTGGGCGAGCAGACCCACGGCGCGCGGGAGGAGTATCTGCTGAAGACCCGGCTGCTCAAATTCCTGCACCAGAAAATGGGCTTCGACGTGCTGTTGCTCGAGAGCGGCTTCTATGACATCGCCCGGCTGGCCGAGCGCGTCGAGCGCGGCGAAAAACTGGACGACATCGCGCCCGGCAACGTGTTCTTCATGTACGCCAACAGCGCCGAGGGCCGTGGCATGCTGCGCTATGTCGACCAGCAGCGCGCGCTGGGCAGGCCGATGGCGCTGGGCGGCATCGACAGCCAGCACACCGGCGCGCTGAGCAAGGCCGAGCTGCTGACGCGCCTGCAGGCCTATCTGCACACCACCGCACCCGCACTGGCGAACGGCGCCGCATGGCGGCAGTACGCCCGGACGGCCCAGCCCTTGCTCGAGATGCAGCGCACGCCGCCGTCCAGCGCGGAGCAGGCCGCGTTCCGGCAGCACGCGGCGGCGCTGAAGGACGCGCTATGCGCCTCCGGGCCCGCCAAGCCCCCGGAACCGCAAGGGGCTGCATTCTGGTGCCAGACGGTCAAAAGCGTGGATGCACAGGCGGCCAGTTATTGGAGCGCCGACCACGACTACCAGCGCGACAACCAGATGGGCGACAACGCGATCTGGCTGGCGGATCGGCTCTACCCGGGACGCAAAGTGGTGATCTGGGCCCACACCGTCCATGTCGCGCGGGGCTTCCAGCGCACGCCGGCGCATCTGCAGGCGGGCGAGGTCATGCACCGCCACTGGGGCCAGGACTACAAGGTGGTGCAATTCAGCGGCGCCGGCGGCGAGATCCTGGATTTCGCCACCATGAGCAAGCTGCCGCTGCCCGCGATTGCGCCGGACAGCCTGGAGGCCGCGTTGGCCGCCAAGGCCGGTGGCGCCAACGCCGTGCTCGGCCTGGCCGGCGCGGACGCCGCTGGCGCCCGGCCGCAGTTCAGCTACGAATACGGAACGCACAGCGGCGCCAGGCTGGGCGTGAACTGGGACGTGCTGTTCTTTATCCGCAACATCACGCCGGTCAGCATGTCGCGCTAGCGATGGGTGAGCACGCCATTGTCCGACCGGACGATAGCGCGTGCTCCTACTTTTCCGGCAAAATGCCGGTGCAATAATGGCCACTCTTTAATGCAAGGAGGAACGCCATGAAAGCCAAAACAACGACTGCAATCCTGGCCATGCTGATCAGCACCGGCGTATGGGCGCAGACCCAGGATCCGAAGAGCCCGACCGCCTACGGCACCGGCTCGATGGCCACCGACCAGGGGCCGCCAACGGCGAACTACCAGGATAGCGGCAAGAACAAGCCAAAACACAAAAAGTCCAGCAAGCATAACCATACCGGCGAGATGAACAAGGCGCCGGACATGAACAATTCCGGCAGCTCGGGCACCGGCAGCTCGGGCAACTCCGGGACCAGCGGCACCACCGGCAGCGGCAACCCCGGAGCAGGCGAACCGCGCCCGGACCAGCAGCCGACGCCAACCAACAAGCCGCTCGACGATATCAAACCGACGCAGGAACCGGCGCCCGACGCGCCGCCGGTCAAGTAAGGACAAAGCCGCCCCTGGGCGGCTTTGTTTTTGATGCCGTGTTGCGGCCTCAGTACTTCTCAATACTTATAAGTCATCCCCACCACGAAGCTGCGCCCGGAATGCACGTACAGCAAGGTGTCGTTGCGTTGCAAATCGCGGCCGTAGCGCAGCGGCGTGTCGGTCAGGTTCTGGCCTTCCAGGCTCACGCGCAGCTTCGGCGTGATGTTGTAGGAGACGCTGAAGTCGACATTGGTTGAACCGTCCACCACGGTGAAGTCATGCCCGGCCACGTCGCCCAGCACATTCAGCAGGTAGGCCGAGCGGTGCGCCGCCGACACGCGCGCGCTGAACTTCGGATCCTCGTAGAACAGCGTGATGTTGTGCGCGTTGGGCGACAGGCCGGTGAAGTTGGCCTGCTTGCTGAGCAGCTCGTTGGCCGGCGTGTTCGGATTATCGACCCGCGTCACGTAGGTGATCTTGGAGTCGACATGGGTGTAGTTGGCCAGCAGGCCGAAGTTGCTCCACACGCCGGGCAGGAAGCTGAACGGCGCTTGCAGGTTCACTTCGAAACCGTTCAACGGGCCGCCCGGCGTGTTGACCTTGCGGCCCACCGTCACCACCGTGTCCGGCAGGGTCGGGCAGGCCGGCGTGCCGCCGGTGATGCTGCAGCCGCCGCCGATCAGAACCGAATCCGGCAAGCCCAGCGAGGAGAACACGGCGCGCTCGGACACGCCCTGGATGAAGGTGTTGATCTCCTTGCGGAAGTAGCCCACCGACAGCAAGGCGTTCTTGGCGTAGTACCACTCGGCTTGCAGGTCGTAGGTGCGGGCGCGGATCGGATCGAGGTTGGGATTGCCGATGTTGACGGACTGGTTCTGCGTCGACAAGGTCGCCAGCGGCGCCAGGTCGGTGTATTCCGGACGCGACAGGGTCTTGCCGGCCGAGAAGCGCAGCAGCACGTCCTGCGGCAGGCTGGCCGTCACGTTCAGCGCCGGCAGCACGTCGCGGTACTTGTGCTCGACGGTGGCCGGCGTCAGCACGCCGTTGGCGTTGAGCAGCGCGAACGAGGTGGCCTTGGTTTCCGCGCCGCGCACGCCGACGTTGCCGCGCAGGCCGACCGGACCGACGTCGTACTTGAAGTCGACCATGCCGTACAGCGCATTGATGCCCTCCTCCACGCCGCGGTTGACCTGTCCCAGCAGGTTGTATTCCGATCCCGGCACTTTCGAGCAATGGCATTCGATGTCGTACACCTGGCGGAATTTATCCAGGTCGACCGCCGTCCAGGAAGCCGGCACGCCGCTGCCGCCCAGGCCGCGGCCGAAGCCGTCGATCTGGCGCGTGATGCCGGCCATGGTGGTGCCGGCAGGCAGCGCCAGGCCGTTGCCGCCGGAGGCGATTTCGACGTTGGTCCAGGTGTTCTTGCGGTTCGACAGGCCGCCGCGCAGCGTGATGTTGTCGTTCACCTCGAAGCTGGCGTTGACGGCGTTGGTGCGCAGCTTGTTCTTGGTGTGCAGGTAGCGGCCCACGAACTGGCCGTGGAAGGTGCCGTCGGCTTCCTGCGGCGCGAAGCTGAACAGCGCCGGGTTGGCCACGTCCATGCCGAAATTGAGCGCAGGCACGTTGCGGTTGTTGCGGAAGTCGAAGGAGAAGCCGTTCACATTGGGCGAATCGAACTGCACGGTGGCGCGCATCGGCTCGTCCAGGTCGGAGTTCGACACGCCGCTCAGGAAGTCGAGCTTGAAGCGGTCGGTGACCTGGCGGCTGCCGGACACCACGTGCTGGCGGAACATGGTGGTGTATTTGTCCAGCAGGCCCTCGGTGCGGATGTCGACGGCGTTGAACTTGCCGTAATCCCAGCTGCCGTTGCTGTCGAAGTGGGCGTCCGTGATGGACGACTGCGGCTTGCCGTTGGACTGCCCCAGGGTGCGGCCGAAGGAGATGGCGGAGATGTAATTGTCGTAGCGGTCGTTGACGAACTTGCCGCCCATCAGGTCCAGGTTCAGCTCGGTCTTGCTGTCCGGGCGCCACTGCGCCGAGCCGGTCAGGCCGGTGCGCTCGTAGTTGGTCAGCGAGCGGCGGTAGCGCGGTATGCGCGGCGCGAACGCGCCCGAGCCGGCGGCCGGGTTGGCCACCGTGCCGCCGTAGTTGTCGGTGCGGCCCATGACGTCGCTGTAGGCGGCCGTGCTCGAGGTGCGCGGCACGCCGAAGCCGCAGCTGGTGGCGGTGATGCCCTTGGCCGGCGTGTTGACCGGGTTCTGCGGCGCGTAGCCGAGCGGCGAGCAGAAGCCGCCGTCCTGGCTCGCGCTCAGCAGTTCGACCGCCTCGTAGCCCTCTTCCTGCACAGTGCGCTTGGAGTAGGCCACCGAGGCCAGCGCGCCGATCTTGCCGATCGGCGTGTCCCAGCGGTCCGAATACAGCGCGGTGACGCGCGGCTCGGCCTTGCGCGACAGGCCGTTCCACGATTCCTGTCCGCCCAGGCTGAAGGTGCGGCCCTTGAAGTCGAAGGGGCGCGCTGTGCGCAGGTCGACGGTGGCGCCCAGCGAGCCTTCCTCGATACCGGCCTCCGAGGTCTTGCGCACTTCCAGGCTGTTGAACAGCTCGGAGGCGAAGACGCTGAAATCGAAACCGCGCCCGCGGTTGGTGCTGCCGTTGATGTCGGACGCGCCGGTCGCGGTGACGCCCTCGATACCGTTGATGCGCACCCGCGTGAAGCCCGCGTTCAGGCCGCGCACGGTGATCTGCTTACCTTCGCCGCCGTCGCCGCGCGTGAGCGACACGCCCGGCACCCGCTGCAGGGACTCGGCCAGGTTGGCGTCGGGGAATTTGGCGATGTCCTCGGCCTTGATGACGTCGACGATGCCGTCGCTGTTCTTCTTGGTGTTCAAGGCGCTGTTCAGGCTGGCGCGGAAGCCGGTGACCACCACCACGGCGTCCTCGGCGGGTTTGGCCTCCTGGGCTTGCGCTGCCGCGCAAACGCTGAGTACGGCAAGAACGATCAGGGTGGGTTGAAACGGTAAACGGCTAGCCATGACGAATTTCCTCTTGATTTATTTGATCTGGAAATGATGCGGTTGTCCCCAACGCGATTGGGATCATATGCGCAAACATTTACGCCGGCGCATGCCGGAGCCAAATAGTCAACTAGTTGATTCGTTGCTGCCGTTCAAAGATCAAAGATCAAGGGTCAAGGATCAAAGATCAAGGATCGAGGATCGAGGATCGAGGATCAGGCCGCCGACGGCGCGCCATGGTGGGGCCTGGTGTCCAGCGGCACATCGATGACGAAGGTCGTGCCGTCGTGCTCGGTGCTCGACACCATCAGGCTGCCGCCGTGGGCCTCGGCCACCTTGCGCGCGAACGGCAGGCCCACGCCCCAGCCGCGCACCCCGTCCTTCTTGCGCGCGGCGCGGCGGTAGAGCTGGAAGATGCTCTCGCATTCCTCGGGCGGGATGGGCTTGCCGTCGTTGTGCACGGCCAGCTGGACGCGCTCGAAGCTGCTGGTCAACGCCAGGGTCACCGGCGCGCCGGGCTTGCCGTACTTGAGCGCGTTGTCGATGAGGTTCTCCAGCGCGCGCCGCAGCGACTCGCGGCACCAGTAACCGGGCAGGGGCGGCTGCGCTTCCTGCAGCACCAGCTCGACGTGCCGCCCGGCGTTCAGGCTGTCCGCCACTTCGCGCACCAGCTCGACCATGTCGAAGCGGGCGATGTGCAGGCCCAGCTTGCCGCCGCCGCCGAACACGATGCGGTCGAGCAGTTCGCCCGTCATGCCGTCGATGCGCTGCGCGCTGCGCAGGATGGTCTGCGCCAGTAGCCGGATGTCGTCGTTGGGCGCCATGCGCTCGATCAGTTCGGCCGCGAACAGCGCGTTCGACAGCGGCGTGCGCAAGTCGTGCGTGATGGAAGCCACGAACTGCTCGCGCAGGGCCGCCTGCACGGCGGAGAAGGCGTTCGCGCTGTCGCGCATCATGTTGTCGATGGCCGTGGCGATCGTCGTGTGCTGCTCCGGCGTCAGCGCCACGGCCGCCTTGTCCAGCTCGGCGAACAGCACCTGCTTGAACAGCTGCAGCTCGTGGATCAGGGTGGTGATGTCATAAGGGGTGAGCCGGGCGCGTTCGCCGCCGTGTTCGCTGGCCAGCACGGTCAGGTCGCTGACCGCGCGGTCCTTCTCGGACTCGGTCAGCAGCAGTGCCAGCGTTTCGAGTATGGCCGGCAGGGTGTTGCCGAGGATGGCCGTGTGCAGCGGGCCGGCGCGGGGCACGACGGCGCGCATGGTGTCCATCCATGCCAGGACCACCTGGTCGCGGCATGCCATCACGGCGCGCGTGGCGGGCGCCATGCCGGGGGCGCAGGGGTCGGTACTGCCTGTCAGGTTTGAGCTCAAGGGTTCCTCGCGGTCGCTGGGCGTCAGGGTTCCAATATAGCGCTTCGCCAAGCCCGGCGACGCGCCGTTGGCGCACCTCCCGCCCCCGTCCGGCGACCGATTTGCAACATGGTGCAGTGCAGATTGACCGTGGCCCGTCCGAAGGGGATACTTGCTCATCAGATAGGAGTGGTGGCATAAGCACATGACTGAACTGCATGCATCGCTCAAGAGCGCGCACAAATTTTCACTGAACTGGGGCTACCTCAACGCGATCGCCAGCGGCGTGTCCGCTATCGACCTCGGTGCGCTCGCGCTGCGCAACCTGCACGACGCGCGCCAGTTCGTGCTCGAGTATGGTTTCGACCTGGAGCAGCCGGCCGCCCCCGCCCTGATACGCCGCACCCACAAGGAGGCGCTCGCCTTCATCGTCTGCAGCTTTCTCGAACCCGGCCAGGAGCAGCTGATCCCGCCCGAGGTGCGCGAACCGGCCGATCCGCTGCAGCTGCTGGTGTACGCCTCGCACCGCGGCCTGCACGCGGACGCGCTGCGCATGTGGTCGTGCGCGGTGCTGAAGGTGATGCACGGGATTTTCTACATCGACAACAATCTCAAGCTGCGCCACTTCAACACCATCCGCGAGCAGGTGTTCGCCTCGCTGGACGAGGTGATACGCAGCGAGGACGGCCACTACTTCCTGACCCACGGCGACACCTGTTTGCCGCTGCTGCACTTCGACCGTAAAAACAACAAGGGCCGCAACAGCATCCTGCTCAAGCTGCTGCACAAGGCCGGCTACCTGGCGGCCGACGTCTACGACCACCTGGGCGTGCGCATGATCTTCAACACCCGCTTCGAGTGCCTGCTGGCGCTGCAGACGCTGCAGCGCGCGCACCTGCTGTCGGTGACCAATGTCGATTCGCAGCGCACCCGCAACACGCTGCTGGACATGGAGGCGGCCAAGCAGGTGTTCTGCAAATACCGGCCCATGCTCGAGCGCAGCGAGGAGTACCCGGCGCAGCTGCTGATGCGCATGGACGACGAGCTGCTGGCGCTGTCCGCGCAGCAGACCCGCGCCGACAATCCGCACAGCGGCGAGGGCTTCAACAGTATCCAGGTGACGGTACGCAAGATGATACACCTGCACGCGGACGACGTGGGCGGCAGCAGCGTGCCCATCTTCGCCGCGCAGGACGCCGCCGCGCAGGAATCGGTCGAACCGGACTACGATGTCGGCTTCTTCTTCGAATACGAGATCCAGCTGATGGACAAGGCCAGCCACGACCGCAGCCTGAGCGGACCGGCCAGCCACGACGCCTACAAGAAACGCCAGATTGAAACGGCGCGCATCCGGGTGTTCGGGCGCGAGCTGCTGCGCTGGATCGCCGGCCATGCCGCCGTCGTGCCCGCAGCCACCGCCCCGGCAGCCTCCGCTGCAGACAGCGCCGCGGCCGCCGTCGCCGAGCACTCGGCAGCGGCCTGAACGGCCGCCACATGCCAGCAAGCCGCTTCCGCATGCCCCAGCCGCACGCCATTTCCAAGCCGCCGCAGCCCGCCCGCCTCGCCACCCGGCTGTCTTGCCGCCTCGCCGCCCTGCTGTCTGACCGGCTCGCCAAGCGGCTGTCTTACCGGCTCGCGCCCCCGCTGGCTGACCGGCTCGCCAAGCTGCCGTCTTACCGGCTCGCGCCCCCGCTGTCTGACCGGCTCGCCAAGCGGCGGTCTTACCGGCTCGGCGACTGCCTCACTGCCAGCGTCTCTGCCCGCCTCGCCGCCCGGCTCGCGGCGCCGCTCGCGGCGCTGCTCTTGGCCGGCCCGGCGGCGGCAGCCGGCGTGCCGCTGACCTTGTGCTACGAGGACGTCGCGCAGCGCCCCTGGAGCGCGCCGGACGCCACCGGCCTGAATTTCGAGCTGCTGCGGCGTGCGGCGAAACTGGCGGGAGAACAGTTCATCTACGCCGCCAAGCCGTGGCGCCGCTGCATCGAGGAGCTGCGCCTGGGCACCGTGGACGGTGTGATCGCCGCCGCAGATTCCCGCGAGCGGCGCGCTTTCGCCTCCTTTCCCCTGCTGGCCGACGGCAGCGCCGACCCGGCGCGCGCGCTGTTCACCGACAGCGTCAACGTCTTTCTGCGCGTGGGCGGCCGCGCCAGCTGGGATGGCCGCACGCTGGTGGCGCCGAACATGGAGGTGGCGGTGCAGTCGGGCTACCTGGTTGCCAGTGTGCTGCGCGAGCGCGGCTATCGGCCGCGCGAAATGGGCAAGTCGGCCGAGGACGGCCTGCGCCTCCTGCTGAGCGGCATGTTCGACGTCGCCATCCTTCAGGGTGTGGAAGCGAGCCGGCTGGTGCACAACGACGCGCGGTTCCAGAATCAGGTCGTGCAGGCCGCCCAGCCGTACCGGGTGGTGGCGCTGCACCTGCCCTTCAACCGCGAGTTGTACTTCCGCAATCCGCGCCGCGTGGAAGCGATCTGGCGCGCCGTCGCCGCCGCCAGGCAATCGCCCGAGTACCGCCATCTGGAAGCCGAGGCGGGCGTGCGCGACTGAGGCCTTCGCCGCCGCGTTTACTCTATTTACAACGTCGCTATGCTTTCTTGGATACAATATAAAACCATGACAGCCCAACCGCTACCGGCTTGATCGACGGCCGCCTCTCACTGACCACGCCGGAAGGCACGCGCCTGCTGCTCACCCCGGCAGGCCCGGCCCCGCGCGCCTGGGCCTGGGCGATCGACTTCGCGGCCTGGTCCGCCTTCATGCTGCTGGCCGCCTGGCTGCTGCGCGGCCCGCGCCTGGCGCAGGGCCTGCTGGCCTTGCTGGCCTTCCTCTCCTACTGGGGCTACCCCGTCATCTGCGAAGTGTATTTCCGGGGCCAGACGCTGGGCAAGCGCGCGCTCGGCCTGCAAGTGCGGCGCGCCAACGGGCTGCCGGTGGGCTGGCGCGAATCGGCACTGCGCAACCTGCTGCTGGCGGCGGACTTCCTGCCGCTGGCCTACGCCACCGGCCTGGCCTGCATGCTGTACGACCGCCAGTTCCGCCGCCTGGGCGACATCGTGGCCGGCACGCTGGTGGTCTACCGCGACAAGACGCCGCCCCGTCCCGCCGCGCGCGCGGACGCGCACTTGTCCCCTCCCTTGCCCCTGCCTTTTCCACTAACGTCGGCGCAGCAGCGCGCGCTGGCCGACCTGTTCGAACGCGAAGCCGGCCTGCCGCCGGCGCGGCTGGAGGAACTGGGCAGCATAGCCGAAGCGCTGACCGGCCGCACCGGCGCCGCTTCGCTCGCCCTGCTGCGCTCCTACGCCGCGGGGCTGAAGCAATGAAACAGACGCAGTTCGAACAGCAGCATGCCCCGCTGTGGGAGGCCATCGACGCCATCCTGCAGAACCGCTCGGACCACCCTGCCGCCCTGCCCGCGCTGTACCGCCGCCTGTGCCAGTGCCAGGCGCTGGCCGCCCAGCGCGGCTACTCGCCGGCCTTGGGCGACTACCTGCAAGCGCAGGCATCGGCCTGCCACCTGCGCCTGTACGGCGCGGCTGCGGAACGCCCGCGCGCGCTGCTGCGCTGGATGCTGCGCGACCTGCCGCGCCGGGTGCGCGCCGAATGGCGCTTGCTGTTGCTGGCCACGCTGGCCGTGTTCGGCGTGGCGCTGGCCCTCGGCCTGCTGGTGTGGCAGCAGCCGCACTGGGCCTACAGCTTCATCCCGCCCGAGCAGCTGGAAAAATACCGCCAGATGTACCGGCCCGGCCGCATCACGCTGGGGCGCGGGCAGGAGGGCGATGTGCAGATGTTCGGCCACTACATCTGGAACAACGTGACGATCTGCTTCCGCACGTTCGCCGGCGGCGTCTTCGGCGGCCTTCCCTCCCTGCTCAGCCTGGCCTTCAACGGCATGCACATGGGCGTCATCGCCGGCTGGCTGAGCAAGGACCCGCTGACACGCACCCAGTTCTGGTCCTTCGTGGTGACGCACTCCAGCTTCGAGATGACGGGGCTGGTGCTGGCCGGCCTGTCCGGCATGCGCCTCGGCCTGGGGCTGATCGCACCCGGCCGGCTGAGCCGGCGGCACGCCCTGTTCGCGGCCAGCCGCGCCATGTTCCCGGTGATTGTCGGCGCGGCGCTGCTGACGGTGCTGGCCGCCTTCGTCGAAGCGTTCTGGTCGGCCAGCCCGGCGGTGCCGGCAGCTGTCAAATACGCGGTGGGCGGGGCGTGCTGGGCGGCGGTGTTCGCCTTCTTCCTGCTGGCGGGACGTGACCGGGGAGCGCCGCATGCGGATCGATAAGCTGCAGATCGCCCTGCGGCCACGCCCCGCGCCGCAGGCGCTGGACCTGGGTTTCGCGCTGCTGCACGCGCACGCGGGCGCGGTGTACAAGACCTGGCTGGCCTTGTGGCTGCCGGCGGTGGCGCTGACTTTCGCGCTGATGCTGCTGCTGCCCGCCTATGACTTGTTGTGGATGATGCTGGCATGGTGGCTGCGCCCGCTGCTCGAGCGCGGGCCGCTTTATGTACTGTCGCGCCAGGTGTTCGGCGAGGCCGTGACGTGGCGCCAGGCGGTGCGCGCCTGGCCCGGCCAACTGGGCGGCGGCACGGTGCGCCTGCTGACCTGGTGGCGCCTCTTCATGCCGGGGCGCGGCCTGTATCAACCGATCTGGCAGCTGGAGCAGGTGCGCGGCAAGGCCGCCGCCGAACGCCGGCTCGCCATAGGCCGCAACGGTACCGGAGCGGCCGCCTACCGCTTCGGCATGGCCTGCGTCCATTTCGAGCTGATCCTGCAATTCGGCTTGATCGCCCTGGTCGGCTTGTTCCTCAGCGACGGGCCGTCGGTCCAACCGCTGGCCTATATCGTCAACGCGCCGCCCGCGGCCAGGGAGGCGCTGGAGCTGGTCTACATGGGTACTTACGCCTTGGGGGCTGCCGTCATCGGGCCGGTCTACACGGCCTGCTGCTTCACGCTCTACCTGAACCGCCGCGCCACGCTGGAGGCATGGGACATCGAACTCACGCTGCGCCAGATCGAGGCACCGGCCGCGCGCCGCAATGCGCAGGCCGGCCGCGCCAGCGCGCCGATGCTGGCGGTGCTGGCGGTGCTGGCGGCGCTGGCCTGCGGCTTCGGCTCCGCGCTGGCGCAAGCGCCAGCGGCGTCCGCCACGGCGTGCACGCCGCCCAATGGCATGCACAGCCCGGTCGGCAAGCATGCTCCCGCGCACGACGCGAAGCAGGAAGCGCTGCGCAGCGAACTGCGGCAGCTGTACGACACCGACGACCTGCGCGGCTACAAATGCGAGGAGACCTGGCACCTGAAGGACTTCGACCGGCCACCCGAGGAAAAACCGTTGAAAATGCCGGACCTCGGCTGGCTGGCCCTGGCCGTCAAGATCGCGCTGATCGCGGGCGCCGTCGCGCTGGTCGGGTGGCTGCTGTACCGCCACCGGGGCAAATTCGCCTGGCTGCTGCCCAAGCCCAGGGTGACGCCGGCGACAGAGATAGCCGGCCTCGACATCCGCGCCGAAAGCCTGCCGGCCGACGTGCCGGCCGCCGTGCGCGCGCTGTGGGACCGGGACGAGCGCCGCAACGCGCTGGCCTTGCTGTACCGGGCCACATTGTCGCGCCTGGTCACGCTGGACGGCCTGCAACTGGCGCAAGGCGCGACCGAAGGCGACTGCCTGCGCATGGCGCGGCAAGCCGGCTTGCCGCAAGCGCGCGATAAAGCCGTCGACACCGTCACCACGCTATGGCTCAACGGCGCCTACGGCGGCCGCTGGCCGGACAGCGCCGCCGTGCACGCAGCCTGCGACGCGTGGCGCGCGCAGTTCGAGGCGCCGCCAGGAAGGGCATTGGAACCGCAACCCGCCGGGCAGGCAGGCGCGCCTTCGTTCCCGCCACCGGGGAAGGCGGCATGAGCGCGGCCGGCAACAACAAGGCCGACCGCACCCTGCGGGTGCTGGGCGCGCTGGCGGGCGCGGCCACGCTGGCGGGCTGCGTGTGGCTTTGGTACGCCGTCATGGAGCGCTCGCCGGAAGCGGTGCCCTACATTTCGCCGCTGGCCATCGACAACCCCATGCTGGCCGCCGGCACCCTGCTCCACCGTCACGGCTACCGGGTCGAGGTCGAGCCGCGGCTGGGCGGCAGCGACTTGTCCAGGCTGCCCGCCGGCATGCTGATCATGGCCGACAACGGCGGCCAGATATCGCCCGCGCAAGCGGCCGAACTGCTGGCGTGGGTCCGGCGCGGCAACACGCTGCTGATGCAGCCCAAATGGGGCACGATGGAGATCGGCAGCGGCGGCCAGGCCGGCGACGCACAACGCAAGCGGCTGCGCCCGCTGCTCGATCCGGACCCGCTGGGCGCGCACTTCGGCGTGGCGCTGAACTACCGCCACAAGCTGCGCGCCAACTGCGTATCGGAAGACGTCCTGCCGCCGGATGATGACGAGGATGAGGAAGACGAGGACGGGGACGAGGGCGGCCAGGACGGGCAGGCGCCGGCGCAGGGCGCGCGTTCCGCCGCCGCCGCCAAGCCGGCCAAGGAAGCCCGCCAGCTCACCTGCGTGACGCTGCCGGGCGGCGCCTACCCGCTCGCGCTGGACACCGGCACCGAAGTGCTGGCATCCAGGCGCGTGGCCGGCACGCCGGCGTGGAGCGACATCGACGGCATGTCCGTGCGCGTCTACGCCGAAGGGCGGGGCCACGTCGTCATGCTGTCGGACAACTACTTCAACAACCAGCGCCTGCCCCGTTTCGACCACGCCGAACTGCTGCTCGGCCTGGCCGCGCTGAACCGGCAAGAGCAAGCGCGGCACGTGACGGTGGTGCTGCATGCGGATGCGGTGCCGTGGTACGCCAAGCTGTGGCGCGCGGCCTGGATGCCGCTGACGGCGCTGGCGCTGTTCCTGGCGCTGCTGCTGTGGCGGGCGACGCGCCGCTTCGGCCCCTTGCTGCCGGAGCCGGCCGCCGAGCGCCGCTCGCTGCTGGAGCACGTGGAAGCGAGCGGCAACTGGCTGTGGCGGGCCAAAGGCGGCCGCGAAACGCTGCTGGCCGCCGCGCGCCAGGAAACGCAGGCCCTGCTGGCGCGCCGCGCACCCGAATTGCAGGCGCTGGGCGCGGACGAACAAACCGCGCGCCTGGCGCGCCTGTGCGGCCTGCCCGGGATCGACATGCGCGACGCGCTGCACGGCCCGGCCGCGCCCAGCCCGGCCGCGTTCACGCGCCAGATCCAGATACTTCAACAAGTGAGAAACCAATATGATCGACAATAATCAGGACAGCAACGGCATCGCCCCCGAGCGCCTGCAGCAGGCGCTCGACATCGCGCGCCGCATGGGCGAAGAAATCCGCCGCGCCGTGGTCGGCCAGCGCGAGGTGATCGACCAGGTGCTGGCCTGCATGCTGGCGGGGGGCCATGTGCTGGTCGAAGGCGTGCCGGGCCTGGGCAAGACGCTGCTGGTGCGCGCGCTGGCCAAGACCTTCGCCGGTGAATTCTCGCGCATCCAGTTCACGCCCGACCTGATGCCGGCCGACGTGATGGGCCACGCCGTGTTCGACCTGAAGAACCAGACCTTCAGCGTGCGCAAGGGCCCGGTGTTCGCCAACCTGCTGCTGGCCGACGAGATCAACCGCGCACCGGCCAAGACCCAGTCCGCGCTGCTGGAGGCAATGCAGGAAAGCCAGGTGACCATCGAGGGCGAAGCGCACGTGCTGGCGCCGCCCTTCATGGTGCTGGCCACGCAGAATCCGCTGGAAAACGAAGGCACTTACCCGCTGCCGGAAGCGCAGCTCGACCGCTTCCTGATCAAGGTGCGCATCGCCTACCCGAGCGAGAGCGAGGAACAGGACATGCTGCAGGCGGTCACCCGCAACCGCGTCGGCGACAACCTCGACGTGGCCGCCGTGGCCACCCTGGTCAAGCCCGAAACGGTGCTGGCGCTGCAGCAGCTGGTGGCGCGCATCCGCGTCGACGACAGCGTGGCCAACTACGCCGTGCGGCTGGTGCGCGCCACGCGCGACTGGCCCGGCATCGCCATCGGCGCGGGACCGCGCGGCAGTATCGCGCTGGTGCGCATGGCGCGCGCCATGGCCCTGCTGGCCGGGCGCGACTACGTGACGCCGGACGACGTCAAGCAGGCCAGCCTGCCGGTGCTGCGCCACCGCATCGCCATTTCGCCGGAAAGCGAACTCGACGGCCTGAATAGCGACCAGTTGCTGACCACGCTGGTGCAGCAGGTCGCCGCGCCGCGCGCATGACGCCCACACCGCGCCTGCTGCGGCTGCTGCTGGCCTGGGCTGCCGCCGGGGCCGGCGCCGCGCTGGCGGCCGGCCTGTGGCCGGCGCAGGCCCGCTGGCTGGCGCCGCTGTGGTGGCTGGGCGGCGCCGCGCTGCTGGCCGCCGCGCTGGCCGACGCCTGGCGCGCATTGGGCCAGGCGCCGCTGCGGCTGGAACGCCAGCTGTCCGGCGTGCTGCCCGTGGAACTGTGGCACGGCGTGACGCTGACGGTGCACAACCCCGGCGCGCGCCCGCTGGCGCTGCAGCTGTTTGACGACTATCCCACCGCCTGGGCCATGGAGGGCATGCCGCACGCCTGCACCGTGGCCGGCGGCGCCCACGCGGCCGTCAGCTACCGGCTGCGGCCCGACCGGCGCGGCGACGCGCGCTTCGGCCAGCCGCATGTGCGCGTCGCCACGCCGTTTGGCCTGTGGCAGCGCAGCCACCGCGTCGGCCCCGAGCAGACGGTCAAGGTCTTCCCCGACTATTCGCGCCTGCTGGGCCAGACCCTGCAGGCGACCGACCGCCGCGCACCGGCGGCGGGCGCCATCCGCAAGCGGCGGCGCGGCGAAGGCACGGACTTCCGCCAGCTGCGCGAATACCGCCAGGGCGACAGCCTGCGCGCCATCGACTGGAAAGCCACGGCGCGCCAGCGCAAGCCCATCGCCCGCGAATACCAGGAAGAGCGCGACCAGCAGGTGGTATTCCTGCTCGACTGCGGCCGCCGCATGCTGGCCAAGGAGGACGCCGGCGGCGCCGATGGCCTCGAAACCGGCCAGCACGGCAGCCACTTCGACCACGCGCTGCAGGCCGTGCTGACCTTGGGCTTCGTGGCGCAGAAACAGGGCGACGCGGTCGGGCTGATGAGTTTTGGCGGCGGCGCGGACGGCGGCGGCAACCGGTGGCTCAGTCCGCACAAGGGCCGCGCCGGGTTCGACCGCCTGCTGGCGGGCGTGTACGACTTGCAGCCGGATGAAAGCGCGCCGGACTACACGCTGGCGGCGGGCGCGCTGATGAAGAAACTGAACAAGCGCGCCTTCGTGGTGCTGATCACCAACCTGCGCGACGAGGACGACCAGGCCATGCGCAGCGCCATCGAGCTGCTCGGCACGCACCACATGGTGCTGTGCGCCAGCCTGCGCGAGCAGGCGCTGGACCGCGCGGCGGCTGCGCCGGTGCAGACCTTCCCAGACGCGCTGCGCCAGCCGGCGGCCATGCTGTACCTGCAGCAGCGGCGGGAAGCCATACGGCGCCTGGGCTTGCGCGCGAACGCGCTGGTGGACGTGGCGCCCGGCCAGCTCAGTACTGCGCTGATCGAGCGCTATCTGGACATCAAGGAAAGCGGCCAGCTATAAGGCGGCCAGTGACAAAGCGGCCAATTACAGGCCGGTAGAGCCGGACGCCGCCCGCGCCTTCTGCACGTAGCCCTGGTAGGCCGGTACCGCGATAGCGGCCAGCACGCCGACCACGAAAATGAAGGGGAAGATGAAGCCGACCACCTTGACGATGGTGCTGTTCGGCGACGGCGCCGGGCCGTAGTCGTTGGCGCCTTCGGAGCCGGCCGCGAACACCAGGTAGAGCGACACGAAGAAATTCACCAGCGGTATCCACAGCAGCAGCGACAGCCATCCGCTGCGGTTGGTGTCGTTGAAGCGGCGCTTGGCCAGCACGAAGCTGAACACCAGCAGCGGCAGGTACAGCAGGACGCTGAGGCCGGTGATGGCTTCGACGTTGCCCTTCATCATGCCGGTCGCGCCCAGAACGCTCATCAGCACCATGACGGGCACCATGTTGAGCAGGGAAATGCCGAACAGATAGGCCATGTAGCGCAGGCGGCCGATGCGGCCCTTCCAGGCGAACACCTTCGGTTCGTAGGTCTCGTCGCCCGCAGGCGCGCCGGACAGGGCGGCGCCCGGCGCCGAGTAAGGATTGTTCACGTTTGCAGCTCCCGGTGGATAGATGAATTACCAATTCAGCAATCATACCGGAATAGCCCCTCTAATTGCTCGTCTTTATACTACCCAAACCAGATCAACAATGTCACTATCCGGCATCCGCGAACAAAGGAAACGACATGACTTCCATGCAGCTGGTCTTCGGCATCAGCGCCCTGCTCTCCCTCGCCGCCATCCTGCTGATGGCGCTGGTGCTGTTCGACCGCCTGGCGCCGCTGACGGCGGCCCGCCTCGGCCTGGCGCTGGAACGGCGCCGCTCCGGCCTGGGCCTGCGCAGCGCGGAGGTGCCCGGCTTCACCATGCCCTACCTGGAAGGCGGCACCGGCGAGCCGCTGCTGCTGATCCACGGCTTCGGCGGCGACAAGGACAACTTCACCCGCGTCGCGCGCTTCCTCACGCCGCACTACCGCGTCATCTGTCCCGACCTGCCGGGCTTCGGCGACGCCAGCCGTGACGCCGGCGCGAGCTACGGGATGGCGGAGCAAGCCGAGCGCCTGCGCGCGCTGCTGGACCAGATCGCGCCCGGCCGGGTTCACCTGGGCGGCAATTCCATGGGCGGCTTCATCGCCGCCCGGTTCGCGGCCGCCTATCCGGAGCGCGTGGCCAGCCTGTGGCTGCTCGACGCCGTCGGCACGGAAGCGTCGAACGCGTCGGAAGTCGTCCAGCACTACCTCGCCAGCGGCGAGATGCCGCTGCTGCTGCGCCAGGAAGAGGACGTGGATGCGATGGTCGAAGCCTGCACCCACAGGCGTCCCTTCCTGCCCTATTCGGTGCTGACCATGCTGGGCCGCCGCGGCGTGGCCGACTTCGCGCTGCACACCAGCATCATGCGCCAGCTGGCAGGCGCCCAGCCGCTGCAGTCCCTGCCGCAGTGCGCGGCCATGCCGGCACTGGTGGTGTGGGGCGAGCAGGACAAGATCCTGCACCCCGCCGGCGCCGCCGCCTTCGCTGCGCTCTTCCCGCGCAGCCGCACGGTGATGATGCCGGACGTCGGCCACCTGCCGATGTTCGAAGCGCCCAAGCGCTGCGCGCAGGACTACCTCGCCTTCCGCCGGGGCCAGGCCTGAAGCCTATTTGCCGGTGACGGTAAACTCGCCGTATTCCTTCAGCTGTTCACCGACGGCGTCCTTGCTGCCCACCACCACGATAGCCTGCGTCTCGGGCGCGAAGTATTTCCTGCCCATGTCGCGCACCTGCTCGGCGGTGACCTTCTGGATCTTCGGCACGAAGGCGCCGAGGAATTCGGCCGGCAGCCCCACCAGCCAGTTATTGGCCAGGGTGGCCGCCACTGCGCCCTGCAGCTGGTTGGTGATCAGGTAGGAGCCGGCCATGTAGCGCTTGTTCATGTCCATTTCCGCCTCGCCCACCAGTTCCGTGCCCAGCTTGCGGTATTCCTTGAAATACTCGCCCAGCGACGCACCGGTCACTTCGTTGCGCACATCGGCGCCGCCGACGATGCCGCCGCCCTCGCGGTACATGCGCGCGCCGGCCGACGCGCCGTAGGTGTAGCCCTTCTCTTCGCGCAGCTTGAGGTTGACCCGGCTGCTGAAACCGCCGCCCAGGATGGTGCTGGCCAGGCGCAGCGGCACGTGGTCTTCTGTGCTGGCCGCCGGACCGGGGCGGCCCAGGCGCAGCGTGGACTGCACGCTGCCGGCGCGTTCGAGCAGCAGGCGTGCCGGCGCAGCCGCCGCGGGCGCGGGCGGCGTGGCCGGCAAGGCCGGGCCGCTGGCTTTCCAGTCACCGAAGGCCGCCTCGGCCAGCTTCATGGCTTCCGCTTCCTTGATGCGGCCGGTGATCACCAGCAGGCTGCGCTCGGGACGGAAACGCCTGGCGTGTTCGGCGCGCAGCAGCGCGGCGTCGGCCGAGTTGATGGCTTCGGCGGTCGGCGTGGTGCGGCCGTAGGGATGGTCGCCGTAGACCGCGCGCGCGAGGGCACGTTCGGCGCGGAATGCCGGGCGGGCCTCGGACGCCTTCAGCGCCTGCAGCGCGTTGGCCTTGGCCAGCTGCACCTCGGCATCCGGGAAGGACGGTTCGCGCACCACCTCGGCCAGCAGGCCGGCCATGGACGCGGCGTTCGAGGCCAGCGCGTTGGCGGACACGGTGATGCCGTCGTTGGAAGCGGACGCGTCGACGCTGCCGCCCATGCCCTGCGCCGCCTCGGCCACCGCGCGCGAATCGCGTTTGGCGCTGCCCTCGTTGAGCAGGGAGGCGAGCAGGCTGGCGAAGGCCGGATGCTGCGCGTCGTCGGCCGCATAGCCGGCGCCGCGCACGGCGAGCACGTAGTCCACGCGCGGCAGTCCCTGGCGCGGCACCACCCACACTTCAAGGCCGTTGGACAGCGTCTTGCGGGCGATCTTCGCCACCGGCAGCGGCTTGTCGGCGCCGTACGGCGGCACCGGCGAAGTGGCGGGAGCGGGAGCGGCCGGGATGGCCGCCGTGGCGGCTGCGTTCCGGGCCTGCAGCGCGGGGACGCACAGCGTGGAGACGGCCATGGCCAGTATCAGTTTTTTCATGGTGCGGTCCTTATTTCGTTGCCGGCGCGGGGGCCGCTGGGGCCGCGGGAGTCGCGGGAACGGCCGGGGCGGCCGGGGCGGCTGGCTTGGCGGCCGGCTTGCGGTCGATCACGGTGCGGTTGGCCCTGGTCAGGTAGGTGGCCGCGACGCGCTGGATGTCCTCCGACTTCACGCCGTCTATCCAGCCCGGGATCCTGTTCACCACCTTGGCGTCTCCCCACAGCGTCTGCAGCCTGGCCAGCGTGTCGGCGCGGTTGATGAAGCTTTCCAGTTTGTTGTACCAGTCGGCCAGCATGGCGGTCTTCACGCGCTTGAGCGATGCCGCGTCCACGCCCTCCCTGGCGATTTTGGCGATTTCCTCGTCCATGGCGGCAAGCACCGCGTCGGCGCTGCTGGTCGGCTTGTACATGCTGAACACGGTGAACAGCGTCGGGCCGTCGTATTCCCACGGGCCGGTCAGGCCGTACAGCGGCTGCACATTGAGCGCCACTTCGCGGCCCTTGACCAGGCCCAGGTACAGGCGCGAGGCGTCGCCTCCGCTCAGCAGCTCGCCCAGCACCGCCATCGGCGCCTGGTCCTTGCTGCCCCGCTCCGGCATCTTCCACGCCGCCGCCAGCGCCGGCACCTGCGCCAGCGCGTCGCTCTGTTCGACGCGCTTCTCGGCCGTGTTCAGGCCCTCGGTGAAGTCGCCGGACTTCGGCGTGGCGCGCTTCGGTATCGCGCCGAAGTACTTGCCGGCCAGCGCGTAGCCCTGCTGCGGCGTGACGTCGCCGGCGATGGCCAGCACCGCGTTGTTGGGGCCATAGTAGTCGCGGTGGAAGGCGCGCACGTCGTCCAGGCTGGCGCCCTCCAGGTCCTGGAAGCTGCCATAGCCGTCGTGGTTGTTCTCCCACTTCTGGAACGCGTGCTGGCCGATTTCGATCCACATGAAGCCGCCGTAGGGCTGGTTCTTCACGTTGACGCGGATCTCCTCCTTCACCACGTCCTGCTGGTTCTTCAGCGTTTTCTCGTTGAAGTCCAGCGTCTTCATGCGGTCCGCCTCCAGCCACAGGATGGCGTCCAGTGCGGAAGCCGGCGCGGTTTCGATGTAGTTGGTGAAGTCGGCGCGGGTGGAGCCGTTATTGCGGCCGCCGCCGCCGGTGATGGTCCTGTCGAACACGCCCTTGGGCGCGTTCGGCGTGCCCTGGAACATCAGGTGTTCGAACAGGTGGGCGAAGCCGGTGCGGTTTTTCGGCTCCAGCCGCATGCCGACCCGGTACACCACGCTGACGCCGACCGTGGGCGAGCTGTGGTCTTCGGTAACGACGACGGTCAAACCGTTAGCCAGCTTCTTGACGTGGACCGGCACGTCCCAGCGGTCGGCGCTGGCCGCTTGCGCGGACAGCGAGAGCCAGGCCGCCGCCAGCAGGACAGGAATGTGGCGCATGCGCATAGGTGGACACCTTTCATTGGTTGTTCGTGCAATTTTGCAGCTACGATAGCAAAAATACACGCCTATGATCGCCGCCGCCAACAATTTTTGCGTACTGAACAGTTGTGCGCGGCACCGGCGGGATTATGATGGGGCAAGCTCACTCCCCATGCGAGGTGGTTCCATGAAACGACGCTTGCTATTACTCACCCTCGGCACTGCCCTGTTGCTGGCCCGGGCACCGGCGCTGGCGGCGGAACGCGGCACCGCCGACGAAGCGATGGCCATGGCGAAGAAGGCCATCGCCTACCTGAAGGCCAACGGCAGGGAGAAGGCTTTCGCCGAAATCAACAACCACGCCGGCCAGTTCGTCGACCGCGACCTGTACGTGGTGGTGTACGACTTGAACGGCAAGAACCTGGCGCACGGCCAGAACCCGCGCATGATAGGCAAGGACCTGATCGACATCCGCGACGCCGACGGCAAATCCTATATGCGCGAACGCGTCGAACTCATCAAGACCAAGGGCAAGGGCTGGCAGGATTACAAATTCCTCGATCCGCTGACCAAGAAGATCGAGCCCAAATCGATGTACGTCGAAAAGGTTGACGACCTGATCGTCGGCTGCGGTATTTACAAGCCCGACTAAGCGCCCTCCCGCCAGGCGGGCGGCACCAGCCAGTTGGCGCCGCCCCTCCCGCCCCTCGCCAGTCCAGGCAGCCCCTGCGAACCGGGCTGATCCGTGACAGGCTGCGGGTTTCCAGTTACCATGTCTGCCTGGCAACTGCTCTATTGCAAGTCATCATCCTTGCATAATAGATAATTTTTCACGTGTCCAAGGAGGCCTGCATTGGCAGCGCTGAACGACGTCGCGCACTGGCGCGCCCAGATCTTTATGCGCATCCTGCAGTTCGTGCTTGGGCTAGGCATGATCACGGCCGTGCCCAGCATCATCCTCAGCATCTCCGAAGGCCTGTGGTCGGTGGCCGTCCTGGACGTGGTGGCGCTGGCGTGGATCGTCGGCATCTGGCGCTGGCGCAGCGTCCCGTTCAACGTCCGCGTGATGAATTTCCTGGCCGTGACCTTTGTGTTCGGGGTCGGCCTGCTGGTGAAGGTGGGGCCGGTCAGCCAGATCTACCTGATGGCCGTGCCGGTGCTGGCCGCGCTGCTGCTCGGGCTGCGCGCCGGCCTGTGGGCGCTGGCGATCGACACCGCCGCGCTGCTGGTGATCGGCTACTACACCAATTCGATGCCGGACCTGGTGGGGCTGGAACTGGCGGCCTTCCTCAAGTGGTGCGTCATCACGCTGAACTACCTGTTCATCACGGCGGTGCTGACCCTGTCCTGCGGCGTGCTGCTCAAGCGCCTGGAAAGCTCGATCGCCGACCTGCGCGCCACCGCCGCGTCCCTGGAACAGGGCAAGCAGGAACTGACCGCGCTCAACGCCGAGCTGCGCCTGACCGCCGCCGCCGTGGCGCGCCTGAACGACATGGTCAGCATCGCCGAGGTGGCCGGCACCGAGCAGCGCATCATCTTCGTCAACCGCGCCTTCGAGCGCCGCAGCGGCTACGACCGCGACGTGATGATGGGCGGCAGCCTGCGCCTGCTGCAAGGGCCGGAAACGGCGACCGGCACGCTGGACCGCATCGCGCAGGCCATGGCGCGCAGCGAGGCGGTGCGCGCCGAGCTGCTCAACTACACCCGCTACGGCGAGCCGTACTGGGTCGAGCGCGAGCTGGTGCCGATCTCCGACGAGGGCGGCAACAACACGCACTGGGTGGCGGTCGAGCGCGACATCACCGAGCGCAAGAAATCGGAAGACGACATCCACCGCCTGGCCTACTTCGATGTGCTAACCGGCCTGCCGAACCGGCGCCTGCTGATGGACCGCATCGACAAGCTGCTGGCCAGCTCGGAGCGCGGCAAGCTGTATAGCGCGGTGATGTTCATCGACCTGGACAACTTCAAATACATCAACGACGCGCGCGGCCACGCCACCGGCGACGCGCTGCTGAAGAACGCCGCCGCGCGCCTGGCGCAGCTGATGCGCAAGGCCGACACGGTGGCGCGCATCGGCGGCGACGAATTCGTCGTGCTGCTGGCGCACCTGGGCAGCGTGCACGCGGCTGCGGCGCACGCGGCGCTGCTGGTGGCCGAGAAGATCCGCGCCGCCATCGCCCAGGACTTCGAGATCGACGGCCAGACCTACAGCAGCTCGGCCAGCATCGGGGTGACCTTGCTGCCCAAGGGCGAGCATGGCGAGCAAAGCGCGCAGGACTTGCTGCGCGAAGCCGACATCGCCATGTACCGCGCCAAGGCCGACGGCCGCAACGGCATCGCCTTCTTCGAGGCCGCCATGCAAGCCGAGGTCGAGCAGCGCCTGAACCTGGAGCGCGGCCTGGCGCACGCCATCGAGCACGGCGAGCTGGCGATGCACTTCCAGGCGCAGGTGGACCGCAGCGGCGCCGTCATCGGCGCCGAGCTGCTGATGCGCTGGCAGCGCGCCGACGGCAGCTGGGTCTCGCCGGCGCTGTTCATTCCGCTGGCCGAGGAATCGGGCCAGATCCTGGCGCTGGGCGACTGGGCCATTCGCCAGGCCTGCGCCGCCGTGCTGCAACTGGCGCAAGCCGGGCACGCGCTGCCGCTGTCGGTCAACGTCAGCCCGAACCAGTTCCGCCAGGCCGGCTTTGTCGAACAGGTGCGCGCGCTGCTGGCCGAAACCGGCGCGCCGGCCGGCATGCTGATCTTCGAGGTGACCGAGGGGCTGCTGGTGGAGAACCTGGAAGACACGGTGCTGCGCATGCGCCAGCTGGCCGCGCTCGGCATCCGTTTCTCGATCGACGATTTCGGCACCGGCTATTCCAGCCTGGCCTACCTGAAGAAAATGCCGTTGTACGAGCTGAAGATCGACCGCAGCTTCATCCAGGACACGCCGAACGACGCGTCGGTGACGGCCATCGTGCAAACCATCCTGGCGATGGCGCACCACCTGGATCTGAAAGTGGTGGCCGAGGGCGTGGAAACCCAGGCCCAGGCCGACTTCCTGATCAGCAGCGACTGCCACGCCATGCAAGGCTACCTGTACGCGCGCCCCGCCCCGTTCGCCGAACTGATGGCGCGCCTGGGCAGCGCGGCGCCGGCAGCCACCGCCGCCACCGCAGCGGCGGCAGCAGCAGGGGCCTGAGACCATGGAATTGATAATTGTCGCGGCCTGCCTGCTGGTGGCTGCCTTCGCTTATTCGCTGCGCGCGGCCGGCACCAAGCCGGTAGTGGGCAGCGACTATTACGCGGTCTCGCGCGACGGCCGCGTGCTGTTGACGCGCGGCGCGCGGGTGCAATGCCTGCGCGCGCTGGCGATGGAGGAAGGCCTGCGCGTCACCCTGCGCAGCGGTACCCGCACCGGCAATTTCTTCGTGCACGACCTGGTGGCCGAAGCCCACCTGCCCAATCCCGCCGGCCGCCAGCGCGTGCGACACAAAGACGGCAACAAGCGCAACAACGCGGTCGACAATCTCGAGTGGTATTAAAAAAGCCCGCCGGGCTTGCGCGCGGCGGGCTTCAGGGAAGCGTAGCAAGCTTACTTCCCGGTGTACTTGTTCAGCCAGTCCAGCACCGTGTGGTGCCACAGCACGGAGTTGGCGGGTTTGAGCACCCAGTGGTTCTCGTCCGGGAACACCAGCAGCTTGCTGGCTATGCCCTGGCGCTGCAGCGCGGTGAAGGTCCCCAGCGCTTGCGCGGTCGGGATGCGGAAGTCCAGGTCGCCCTGCACCACCAGCATCGGCGTCTTCCACTTGGCAACGTGGTGCACCGGGTTGTACTTCTCGTGCGACTCGGCCGCCTTGTAGTACGGGCCGCCGTATTCCCACTCGGTGAACCAGATCTCTTCGGTCGAATAGGCCATGCCGCGGATGTCGAACACGCCGTCGTGGTTGACGATGCACTTGAAGCCGTCCGACCAGTTACCCTCGATCCAGTTCATCATGTAGCCGCCGTAGGACGCGCCCAGCGCGCAGCTGCGCTCGCGGTCCAGCCAGGGGAACTTGGCCACGGCCGCGTCCATGCCCTTCTTCAGGTCTTCCAGCGGCTTGCCGCCCCAGTCGCCGCTGATCGAATCGGTGAAGGCCTGGCCGTAGCCGGTGGAGCCGTGGAAGTCGATGAAGACGGTGGCGTAGCCGGCGCCGGCGTACACCTGCGGGTTCCAGCGGTAGCTCCACGCGTTGCCGAAGCTGCCCTGCGGGCCGCCGTGCACCAGGAAGGCGACCGGGAATTTCTGGCCCGGCTGGGCATTCCATGGCTTCATCACGTGGCCGTACACGGTCTCGCCGTTGGCGCCGGCGAAGGAGAACTGTTCGTATTCGCCGAAGCGCACGTCGGCCAGCGCGGCCTCGTTCACGTTGGTGATCTTCTCGGGCTTGGCCGCACCGGTAGCGCCGCCCAGCTTGAACTTGTACAGCTGCGCGCCCGAGGCCAGGCTGGCCTGCGCCATCACGACCGTGTCGCGCGCGACGCTAAAGGCGCTGACGTAGCCCGGGCCGGAAACAGCCGTGGTCTTGCCGCTGGCGGCGTCGATGCTGAACAGGCGATGCTGGCCGACGTCGTCGGCGGTGGCCAGCAGGGACTTGCCGTCCGGCGCCCAGTGGAAGTCGGACACGGAACGGTCCCACGCGTCGGTCAGCGCGCGCTTCTTGCCGGTGGCGACATCCATCAGCACCAGGTGGAAGCGGTCGGCCTCGAAGGTCGGGCGCTTCATCGCGGTATAGGCCAGCGTCTTGCCGTCCGGCGAGAAGGTGGCCCTGGTGTCCCAGGCCGGGTTGTCGGCGCTCAGGTTGCGCGGCTCGCCGCCGGCGGCGGGCACGCTGTAGATGTCGAAGTTGGTGGACCAGGCTTCCGTCTTGCCGGCCACGCGGGCCGAGAACACGACGGTCTTGCCGTCCGGGCTGAACTGGTATTCCTCATGGTCGCCGAAGGGCTTGGACGGCACGTCGCCGTCGATGTTGCCGCTCAGGCTGACCGGCGCGGCGCTGACCTTGCCGCCGGCGTCGATAGGCGCGGTGTACAGCACATTGTTGCGGCCGTCGTTCCAGGTATCCCAGTGGCGCACGAACAGGCGGTCGTAGACCTTGCCGGTGGCCTTGTCCTTGGCTTGCGCGTCGAGGCGGCCCTTGCTGCACGCCAGGTCGGCGCAGTCGCGGAACACCGCCAGGCTCATGGCCAGGCGGTCGCCCTGCGGCGACAGGCGGAAGTTTTCCACGTCCAGCGGCAGGTCGGTCACGCGCGCGGCTTCGCCGCCCGACAGCGGCAGGCGCCACACCTGGTTGCTGCCGGAGCGGCCGGACAGGAAGTAGACGGCGTCGCCGGACGGCGACCACTCGGGGTCCGTGCTGCTGGCGTCGGCCTGGGTCAGGCGCACCGGCGCCGGCTTGGCCGCGCGCAGGTCTATCATCCACAGCTGGGTGTTGCCGCGGTTTTTCTCCATATTGGTGGAGCGCACCGTGTACACCACCTTCGACGCGTCCGGCGACAGCAGCGGGCTGCCGACGCGTTCCATGTTGACCAGGTCTTCCACGGTAAAGCCGCGCGGGGCGGCATGTGCCACTTGGGCGGCACACGCGCTTAGCGCGGCCGCCAGTACCAGCAGACGTAATTTCATTCGGTTTTCTCCGACATCGTTATAAAAATCGCCAGCTTGTGGCCGGCGCAGTCGGACATGATACCAAGATTCACGGACATAAAGAGACCCGCCGGCCCTGCCTGGCACCGGCGGAAAGGGAGACACCACGGACGGCGGACACGTCCGCGGTTCACTACACGAAACCATCCCGTCAAGATTCAATATAGCGAGCTTTCGGCGCCGCGGGATAGTATTTTCCTCGCTGCGGCGCGCCGCGCATAGCGCCCCTGCATGCCGCCGCCGGGCTTGCGCTACAATTGCAAGCAGCCCTACAGCGACCCCGACAGCCCCCTGCAGCCACGTCATCCAGCCCAACCTCACTCCATCCCGCCACGCCCATGAATATCGCTTTCGAAACGCCGGACCAGCCCGACATCATCGCCCTCATCGCGGACCTGGACGCCTACCAGCTGACGCTCTACCCGCCCGAAAGCGTGTACGCGCTGGACATGGCGTCGCTCAAGCAGCCCAATGTGGTGTTCGCGGTGGCGCGCGACGCGGCCGGCGCGGCGGTGGGCTGCGCCGCGATGGTGGTGACGCCGGAATTCGGCGAAATCAAGCGCATGTATGTCCGTCCCGAAGCGCGCGGCCAGGGCCTGGCGCGGCGCGTGCTGGGCATGCTGGAACGGGAAGCGGCGGCGCGCGGCTGCACCTTGTATACGCTCGAGACCGGGCCGTCCCAGCCGGAAGCGATCGCGCTGTATGAAAAGCTGGGCTACCAGCGCTGCGGCCCGTACGGCGGCTACCGCGACGATCCGCTCAGCGTGTTCATGCGCAAGACGGCGCAGTGATGGCGCGGCAGGACAGCCTGACCGAGCTGCGCGACCTGGCGCGCGCCTTCGCGGCCGAGCGCGACTGGGGCCAGTTCCACACGCCGAAGAACCTGGCCATGGCGCTGACAGTGGAAGCGGCCGAGCTGGCCGAGCATTTCCAGTGGCTGCCGACCGGCGCCGACCACGAGCTCGACGAGCGCAAGCGGGAAGGCATACGCCACGAACTGGCCGACGTGATGCTGTATCTGATCCAGCTGGCCGACAAGACCGGCGTCGACCTGCGCAGCGCGGTGCTGGAAAAGATGGAGCTGAACCGCGCCAAATACCCCGCCGCGCAGGTGCGCGGCGACGCCCGCAAGTATGATGAATATTGATGATGCGCTTGATGATGCGCGGCGGCACCGGCGGACTACGTACTGCGTGCCAATCCGCCCTACAGAGGGATGCAGCGGCGCAGCGATGCGGTAGCTGCGCCTGCGAACTACGGGGCGTCGCAGGGCGGGATAGCGCGCCAGCGCGTAAGCCGCCAAGCCGGCCGCCAAGCCAGCATCAAGGCAACGCCAGCGCCCTGCGGATTTCGGCGTAGACCAGCTTCCACGCCGGCGAGCTGGCCGCCACCTCGTCGTAGTGGCTGGCGTTCGGCAGCACCACCACGTCAGCCGCGTCGCCGGCCGCCCTGGCGCGGCGGGCGTAGTCCTGCGCCACGCGCACCGGCGACACCGTGTCCAGCTCCCCCGTCACCAGCACCGTGCGCACACCCGCAGGCAGCAGTTCCGCGGGCGAGGTGTCCGAGAACACGTCGGGCCGCGCCGCGCTCGGCAAGCCGGTCAGCTGCACCATAGCGCGGTCGCAGCTGGTCTTGATCAAGCCCTCCTCCTTGCGCAGGTCGGCCAGCCCGCCCAGGCTGATCACCTGCGGTATCGCCAGCGGCGCCGCGCGGTACGCCGGGCTATCGGTCGCCAGCCTGTGGCGCGAGGCCGCCCACTGCGCCAGGTGGCCGCCCGCCGAATGCCCCACCGCCACCACGCGCGCCAGGTCCAGCTGGTGCCCGGCCGCTTCCTGCCGCAGCAGGTCCACCGCCGCCGCCACGTCCTGGTACATGCCGGGATAGCCGCCGCCCTCCTCGTCCACCCGCCGGTACTCGACGTTCCACACGGCGATGCCGTTCCTGATCAACGCCCCCGCCATATTGCGCATCTGCGCGATGCCGCCGAAGTGCACGGTCCAGCAGCCGCCGTGGATCAGGATCACCACCGGGAACGGCCCCTGCCCCGCAGGCTTGAACAGTTCGACGAACTGCGACGGCGCGCTGCCGTAGGCGATATGGCGGTCAGGCCCGGGGCCGGACAGCGCCAGGTAGTCCTGCAAGGTCATCGGGGCAGCGGCGGCGCCGCCGGCAGCGCCGGCGACAGCGGCGGCGCACAGGGTCTTGCGGAGTCGGGTCAGCATGGGCTATCCAATAAAAACGGGGCAAGGCGCAGCATACCGCGCCCCGCCCCGCCTGTCATGCCCGCGCGGGCCTTAGAACTTATAGCTGGCGCGCGCGTAGTAGTAGCCGCCGTTGATGCCGAACGGCGAGAAAGATGGGTAGACCGTCACCGCCGAGTTGTCCAGGTTGGCGCGGTACACGGCCAGCAGCTTGGCGTTCACCTGGTCAGGATACTTGTTGAACAGGTTGTTGCCGCCGGCCGACAGGGTCCAGCCGTCGCCCATGCGGTAGCTCACCTCCAGGTCCGTGATGGCGGTCACGCCGATCTCGGTCTTGTAGTAGTCGGCGCCGTCCGGCGTGCCCCATTCGGACGACTTGCCGTAGATCGCCTCGCGCAGGTTGACGGTCCACGCACCCTTCTTCCACAAGGCGCCCAGGTTGACGCGCATTTTCGGCGAGGCGGTCTCGATGTCCGAAATGGCGGTCTTGTCGAGCAGCGTCTGCGGCCGCAGCTGCGCCGGCGCCTGGTTGATCTTGGTCACCTGCACCTTGTTATAGTTGGCCGCCGCCGACCAGTCGACCCGGCCCGCATCGCCGTAGTTGCTGTTCAAGGTCGCGACGAACTCCACGCCGCGCGAGCGGGTGTTGACGGCGTTCGAGAAGATGTTGATGCCGGTCTGCACCACCGTCGGATCGAGCACGTTGCCGTTGGCCAGGATGGCCGCCGTCACCGCCGGCGAGTTGTCGGCGCCGCCCGAACCGTACAGGGAACCGCTGCCGACGATGCGGTCGCGGATGGCGATCTGGTAGACGTCCATCGTCACGGCCACGCTGCTGCTCGGGTTGAGCACCAGGCCGGCGCTGAAGTTGGTGGACTTCTCCGGCTTCAGGCCGTTTACGCCCACCAGCGCGGCGCCCGGCGAATTGGGCGCCAGCTGCACGAAGGCGCTGCGCGGCGACACGTTGGTGGCCGAGTAGTACTGCTCGGCCAGGGTCGGCGCGCGGAAGCCGTTGCTGACGGTGCCGCGCAGCGCCACGGCCGGCGTGAAGTCGTAGCGGCTGGTGACCTTGCCGACCTTGGCGCTGCCGAAGTCGCTGAACTTCTCATAGCGCGCGGCCAGGTCCAGCGTCAGCGCGTCGGCCGGGTAGACGATCAGGTTGGCGTACACCGCCTTGTTGTTGCGGTCGTGTTTGCCGGCGTCGGTCAGCGAGAAGCCGGGATAGGACTGCGAACCCTCCTTGTAGCGCGAGGCCGCGTCGCCCGCCTTGATCTGGTACTTGTCGACGCGGTGCTCCAGGCCGAGCGCAAAGGTGGCGGGCTTGGCGCCGAACAGCGCCAGCTCGCGGCTGAAGTCCAGGTTGTTGGTCCACTGGGTGGAGACGAAGGCGCCGGCCGAGAACACGGTCGGGGTGAAGCCGGTGTCCTGGTACAGCGAGACGTTGCCCGAATCCTCGACGCCGATGTCGGCCTTGTCGCGGCCGTAGGTGGTGCTCAGCTCCCAGTTCCAGGCCGCTCCCAGCTTGCCCTTGTAGCCGGCAGTGAAGGCGTGGTCCTGGTCCTTGATGGTCTCCTTGGGGCTGAACCCGAGCGGATAGACCTGCGGCAGCCGGCTCGGCATGCGGTAGTTCTCGAAGGCGCGCGCCTCCTTGCGGCCCACGGTGCCGAACAGGTACAGCGCGCTGTCGTCGTCGATGTCGTAGCCGGCGTTCAGGCCGAACACGGTCAGGTGGTATTGCGCATCGCCCGAGATCCTGTTCAAGTTGGGGTAGCCGGGCGCCTGCAGCAGCGGCATGGCCTTGATGTTGGCCGGGTCGGCGACGCGCGGGTCGATGCCGCCGCGGTTGCTGAAGCCGTGGTATTTCGATTCGGCCGACAGGCTGACGAAGGCCTTGTCGAACGGCGTGAAGCCGACGTTGCCCATGGCGTCGGCGGTCTTGCCGCCGCCGTCGGAATAGCCGCCGCCGTTGACGTTGAAAGTGCCGCCCTGCTGGTTCGACTTGAGGATGATGTTGATCACGCCGGCGATGGCGTCGGTGCCGTACTGGGCGGCCGCGCCGTCCTGCAGCACCTCGATGTGGTCGATCATGGTGACCGGGATGTAGCTCAGGTCGGCCGCCGCGCCGCCCTGGAATGGCCCGCCCAGCACCGCCAGGTTGGACGTGCCGTGGCGCCGCTTGCCGTTCACCAGCACCAGCGTGTTGTTCGGGCTCAGGCCGCGCAGCCGCGCCGACAGGGTCAGGTTGGCGGTGTCGCCGCCGAAGGCCTGGGCCGTGAAGGACGGCAGGTTCTGCGCCAGCGCCTGCATCAGGTCAGGCTGGCCGGTGCGGGCCAGCGAGGCGTTGTCGAGCACCTGGATCGGCGAGGCGCTGTTTTCCACCTTCAGGCCGCTGGCGCGGGTGCCGGTCACGATCACCGCGCCCGCCGACACCGGCGTGACGGCGGCCCCCGCCGCCGCCACGGCCTGTGCTTCTTCGGCCGCCGCATCGACAGCTGCGCCGACCGCTGCGTCGGCAGCCAGCGCGTATCCCGAGTACAGCACCGTGATGGCTGCTGCGCATGCTTTCAATTTGGCCTTGTGCATAACGATATCCCTTGGGTTGAGTGACTTCTTATGTGCTTATTTTTTTGCGGCGACCACTTCGATTTCAACCAGCCAGCCCGGCACGTTCAGCGCCGCCACCTGCATGACCGCGCGCGCGGGCAGGTTGGGCTGGCTGCCGCCGAAGAACTGCGTATAGGCCTCCATGAACCCCTTGACGTCGGCCCGGTTGCCTTTGGCCGGGTCGCCGACCAGAAAAACCTGCATCTTCACCACGTCGCCCATGGCCAGGTTCATGCCCTTGAGGATCTCGTCGATCTTCTTCAGCACGCCCATGGTCTGGGTCCTGGTGTCGCCATAGGCCGCCAGCGAGTCGGGCGCGGCGTTCTTGTCGGTCACGGGCGGCACCTGGCCGCTGATGAAGTGGATGGTGGCGCCCGGCGGCAGCGTCACCGCCTGGGCGATGGGGAAGTCGGAACCGGGGATCTTGTGGCGGATGATTTCCTGTGCCTGCGCCTGCGCCTGCGCCTGCGCCAGGTTCGGGGCCAGCGCCGACAACAGCGCCAGCGCGGAGAAGGAGCTCGTAACGATGGTTTTCTTCATGGTCTCTTTCAGTGTTTGTTGGACATCCGGCCGTTCGCGTATTGCGGCACGCCCAGCCTGGTGCGCAGCGTGCCCACTTCTTCCCCCGCCAATGGCGGCGCCTTGTTGCCCCAGGCGCCACGCGCAAAACTGAGCACGGCGGCGATGTCCTCGTCGCTCAGGCTGGCGCTGAAGTCCGGCATGCCGCCGCGCCCCTGCAGCAGCACCGAGGCCACCTCCGGCGCAGGCCCCTGCACCAGCGGGTTGCCCGCCAGCGCGGGAAAAGCGCCCGGGATGCCTTTGCCGCTGGCCTGGTGGCAGGCCGCGCAGTTTCTCAGGAACAGCGCCTTGCCGGCCGGCGCCTGCGCCGGCCCTTGCGCGCCCGCCAGCGGCGCGGCGCACAGGCCAGCGGCGGCCGCCATCAGCATCGCGACAATCCGGGGATCCTTCATGCGCTGGCCCTTTCATGGATCTTGGCCAGCTGCTGCCAGGCCGATTCGATGGCGCCGGCCTGCCAGCCGGTCAGGTAGCTCAGGTGTTCGCCGGCCAGCAGCACCCGCCCCTCGCCTTCCAGCAGCACCGGATAGGCGTGCTTGCGGCTTTCCTCGTTCCAGTCGGCCCAGCCGCCCAGGTTGTACTGCACGCGGTGCCAGGCCACGGAAAACGCGTTCTCGAACGATGCGCGGTAGGCAGGGAAGATCTTCTCGCCCGCCGCGAGCGCGAATTCGGCGCGCTCGCCTGGCGTCATGGCGCTCACTTCGATGGCCGCAGTCTGGTAGTTGTAATAGCCGAGCAGCACGCCCTTGCGCTTCTGCCAGCTGGACGACGGCAGCGAAATGGTGTTGATGCCCTCGATGTCGGTGAGCACATGGCCGCCGTAGATCTGGTCGTCCTCCTCCCAGAAGCGGCGCTTCATCTGCAGGCCGATCTTGCCGACCGGCGCGTAGGCCACCTGCTTGATGGCGGCCTTGAAGCCGGGCGAGAAATCGCTGTCGACCATGCGCAGCACCGACAGCGGTATCGTGCACAGGCAGTAATCGGCGGACTCCGTGGACAGCTTGCCGCTGGCGCTGTCCTTGAAGGTGACCGACACCTTGTTCTCGCCGTGGAAGATGCGCTGCACCTCGGCGCGGTAGCGGATATGCCTGCCGACCCGTTTTTCAAACGCCTTCGCGATCTGGTCCATGCCGCCCACCGGCTGGAACATGGTGTTCTGCATGGGAAAGTCCTGCACCGCGCTGTACACCTTGCCGACCTGCGATTCCAGCAAGTCCTTGAAACCGAGCGGGTCGGACTCCTTGCCGGCCCCCGGCATCATGCCCGCGCCGGGATTGACGGCGTAGCCGCGGCCGCTGCGGCCCTTGTAGCGCAGGTCGCCCGCGTCGAGCTGGCCCTCATGCGCCAGGTAGTCCAGCAGCAGGCGCTGGTCCTGCTCGGTCAGGGCCTGGTCGATCTGCCTGGCCTTGACCGACTTGGCCAGCAGCTCGGCCACATGGCCGCGCAGGTCGGCCTTGATCTGGGCCGGGCGCAAGCGCTGCTTCGACAGCGGTCCGCCGTTTTCCAGGTAGACGATGGAATGGTCGTTGTCGTTGACCATGACTTCCAGCGGCACTTCGAACAAGCGCGTGTAGTGCAGCGTGGACTGGTGGTGCAGCGGAATGCGCCACGGGCCGTGGTTGATGTAGTGGCCCTGGTCGAACTGGCAGCGCTGCTCCTCGCCGCCCAGCTCCGTCAGGGCGAAGCCCTTGCGCGCAGTCTGGCAGCGGCCGCCGGCGAAGGCGCGCGCCTCCAGCACCTGGCACTGGTAGCCCAGTTTGCCCAGTTCGAAGGCGGCGGTCATACCGGCCAGTCCGGCGCCCAGGATCAGCACCTTCTTGCCCTTGCCGCTGCCGCTCAAGGCAGGCGGCGCGGACGCCCGGGATTCGATCCCCATGCCCCAGGCACGCATCGTGTTCAGCATCAGACCCGTGCCGCCTACTGCCGCGGCCCGGTACAAGAAATCTCTCCTGCTTATCATCGGCAACCTCCAGGTAGTTGGAACTACCCTTCCTGCTTAGCAATCGCCGTGCCAATAAGCTATAAATGTAATATTCATATACGAAATAAAATACAGACTTTTCCAGCGCCGAAAACAATGTTGCTGCGCCGCGCGCAGGTCGCAGGGCGGGACGGCTGGCATGGTCCGGCGCCTGGAAACGGACTCTTTTCCGCCGCGAGCAACTCTATTTTGCGGCGCAACATGACCGTACCGGGAAGGAAAAAAGGCCATGACGGTGCGAACGTCATGGCCTTCTGGGGTTGAAGCCCGGTTTTGATGCGTCGCACCATTTGAAGGCGCAAGGGGATGCGGCCGCGCCTAGCCGGCAAGCGCCGCCACGATACGTTCGAAACTGGCGTACTGCCCCGGCTGCTGTACGTGCTGTACGTGCGGGCGGGCCAGGGGGTCGCCGGCGCGCAGCCGCGCCACCTCGGCCGAGGACAGGCGGCGGTGCGCCTTGCTGCGCTCGGCAATGTGGCAGGCGTGGAAATGCATGGGCGCCTGCGGGTCGAGCAGGTAGACGGTGTCCAGGCTGGAGGCGTCGCACGCCACCTTCACCTGCCAGTGGCCGCGCTGCGCCGCACGCTCGAACCAGCGTCCTTCCACGGCGCGCGCGCAGCTGTAGTAGGTGCCGTGCAGCAGGATGCCGTCGGCAGTCACCAGCGCGTCGCTCACCGGCAGCAGGCTGCAATGCACCAGTTCCTCCGAATATTGCCGCAACGCCGCGCCGCGCATCGCCACGCCCCAGTCCCACAACTGCTGCGGGGTGCGGCCATCGTGCCCGGGCTTGTGGTTGTAGGCCATCACGCTGCCGATGGCGATGCGGGTGAACTGCTCCAGGTCCAGGACCGCGTCGACCGCGCCGCAGGGCAGGCCGCCGCTGTCGTCCGCCGCCGCGCCGGCCGACGCGGCAGCAGCGGCTATGCGGGGCAGCAGCTTGAAGCGCTTGCCCAACTCCACGCGCCAGGCCGCCGGCGCGTCCTCGTGCGCCACCAGGCAGCGCACATTGAAATTGTTGCGCAAGGTGCTGTCGGCGCAGTCGTCCGCATTGCCCAGCAGCGCGGCGTCGGCGAACAAGAGCTCCGGCAGATGCCGCGCGGGCCACGCGCCGGACACGATGTCCAGTCCATGGCGCAGGCAGTAACGGCGCTTGTCGGCCGCGCTGTTGGCCAGCGCCATCAGCGCCTGCGCCCAGCCGGGCTGCTCCATGCCGACATAAGTGCCCGCCACCACGCCGCTGAAGATGTCCGTCACCACGTACAGATAGGGTTTGCCGGTGACCTGGCCGCGGTCGGCGCGCGACACCAGCTGCACGTCGGCCTGCACCACGTCCACGCGGAAGGCGGCGCCGGGACGGCCCGGGCGCGTGACGGCGCTTTCCGGCGCCAGCGGCGGCGCGATGCGCTGCGCTTCCAGCAGCTGGTCCTGCTCCAGCCAGTAGCTGAACTGGCCGAAGGTGGGCTGCGCCTCGACCGTATCGTGGCGCTGCACGCGCAAGGTGGCGGCATCGATGCGGCGCCGGCAAAAGAAGTCGCGCAGCATCTGGTCGAAGATGGCGCGGCGCGACAGCGGCGGGTGCGCGGCCGCGTGGCGCGCGACGGCGACGCGGAACACGGCGCGCATGGGCTCGTCGACATTCACGCCCGGCGCGGCCCCCGCCTTGCGCGGCCGCCCGCGCTTGACGCCCTCGGATGCGGCGCGGGTCTTGCCCCGGCCGCCGGAGTTGGCGTAGTCGGGCAGCAGCGCGTTGGGGGTCTGGCCGCGCTGCCAGTAGCGGCGCAGGTAGCGGTAGATGGTGGGATGCGACACGCCGTGGCGCTGGGTGTACTCGGCCACCAGCTGGCCGCGCCGGCGCGGCTCGTAGATGGCCGGCTCCATGGCGGTCAGTTCGCGCACGATCTCCCAGGCGCGCGCGCGCAGCGCAAGATGCTTGGCCGGCAGCAGGTCCTGGTTCACCACCACCATGTAGGGGTCGTCCTGCAGCAGGCGCGCGCGGCCGGTCACCAGGTCGTCCTGCAGCATGGCCACGCGCGCCAGCTCCGCTTCCGCGCTGTGCGCCTGCACGTCGTACACGTAGGCGCTCGCCTGCGCCGTGTCGATCCAAAGCACGCGGATGGTTTTGCCATCCGCCCCGGCGTATTCAAGTAAGTCATTTCGGGATATCACGATGCCCTCGCTGGCCAGGAAATAATGCATTCGATGCAAATTTTGGGCCAGGTGGCAAAAAACCGTGTTTACCGGGCAAAACGGGATAGCGCTAGCACGCGAGCGCGGCGGGCAGGCGTTCTTATGGTGCAGCGCAAGGAGGCAGCGCACCGTGGGCGGGCGCCGGGACGACAAAAGGGGCCTTGCGGCCCCTTGGTCTTGCGTACTACCCGATGCGTACTTTAATGCATGCGTGCTTTAATGCATGCGTGCTTATTTAAACTTGTTGAACTTGCCCGGCTTGCGCAGCGGCTTGTCCGCGCCCGGCGGCGCCTTCTTGGCCGGCGTGTGCTTGGCCGATTCCGGCGGCATGGCGTCGGCGTGGCTGATGCGCAGCTGCTGGCCGCCCACCCACACTTTGCCCAGGTGCTGGAACACGTCGTCCGGCATGCCGTCCGGCAGTTCGAGCACGCTGTGGTCGTCGAAGATCTCGATGCGGCCGATGTATTTGGCTTCGATGCCCGCTTCGTTGGCGATGGCGCCGACGATGTTGGACGGCGTGGCCGCATGCTTGCTGCCCACTTCGATGCGGAAGGCGCTCATCGGCAGCGAGACCTTGTTCTTGTCCTTCTTTTTCTTCTTCGGCGCTTCGTCGCCGAACGCCGGCTCGCTGTCGTCGGCTTTCGGCGCCAGTTCCGGTTCAGGCTTGGCGGCGCGCTTCGGCGCAGGCGCGCGCTCGGCGGCCGGCGCGCGTTCGGCAACCGGGGCCGCCGGCGCGCGGGCCGGCGCCGCAGGACGTGCCGGGGCCAGGGCCGGGCTGGACGATGCCCCGGCCGGCGCCTTCTCGCCGTCGCGGCTCAAACGGGTCATCTGGCCGGCGATCTTGACGCCTTGCAGGTGGGTGATGGTGTCCTGCGCCAGGTCGCTCGGCATATCGAGCACGCTGTAGTCGTCGTAGATCTCGATGCGGCCGATGAACTTGGAATCGATGCCGCCTTCGTTGGCGATGGCGCCGACGATGTTGCCCGGCTTGACGCCGTGCTGGTAGCCCACTTCAATGCGGTAGGTCTGCATGCCCGGTTCCGGCTCGCGGATCACGCGCTCTTTTTTCGGGAAAGCGCGTTCGCCGCGGTCCGGACGGTCCACGCGGTCGCCGCGCTCGAAACGGTCGGGGCGGTCGCCTCGGTCGCCACGGTCGAAGCGCTCGCGTTCCGGACGGTCGCCGCGCGCCGCCTGGGCCGCAGCGGCGGCCTGCGGGCTGTCGTGCCAGCCGGTTTCCTTCTTCTTGTCCAGCAGCAGGGACTTGCCGCCGCGCGCCATCATGGCCAGCGCGGCCGCCACTTCAATGGCAGGCACGTTGTGTTCGCGCTCGTAGTCCTCGATCAGGCCCTGGAAGTGCTCCAGGCCGCCCTTGGCCAGCACTTCGGTGATCTCGTCCTTGAAGCGCGAGATGCGCACGTCGTTCACCGCCTGCAGCGACGGCAGTTCCATCACGCTCACCAGCTGGCGCGTGGCACGCTCGATGGCTTTGAGCAGCGGGCGCTCGCGCGGCGTGATGAACAGGATCGCTTCGCCGCTGCGGCCGGCGCGGCCGGTGCGGCCGATGCGGTGGGTGTAGCTTTCCGGGTCGTGCGGCACGTCGTAGTTGACCACGTGGCTGATGCGCTCCACGTCCAGGCCGCGCGCGGCCACGTCGGTGGCGACCAGGATGTCGATCTTGCCGTCCTTGAGCTGGGCGATGGTGCGTTCGCGCGCCGCCTGCTGCATGTCGCCGTTGATGGCGGCGGCCGAGAAGCCTCTCGCGTTCAGGCGCTCGGCCAGTTCCTCGGTGCCCATCTTGGTGCGCGAGAAGATGATCATGCCGTCGAACGGCTCGGCTTCCAGGATGCGGGTCAGCGCGTCCAGCTTGTGCATGCCGCTCACCAGCCAATAGCGCTGGCGGATGTTTTCGGCGGTGCCGGTCTTGGCGGCCATGGTCACTTCGGCCGGGTTGTTCAGGTAGGTGGTGGCGATGCGCTTGATGACCGACGGCATGGTGGCCGAGAACAGCGCGATCTGGCGCGTGGCCGGGATCTCCTTGAGGATGCGCTCGACGTCGTCGATGAAGCCCATGCGCAGCATTTCGTCGGCCTCGTCGAGCACCAGCGTTTTCAGCTTGGAGATGTCGAGCGAGCCCTTGTCGAGGTGGTCGATCACGCGGCCCGGGGTGCCGACGACGACGTGCACGCCGCGGCGCAAGGCCGACAGCTGCGGGCCGTAGCTCTGGCCGCCGTAGATGGGCAGCACATGGAAGCCGGGGATGTGGGCGGCGTAGCGCTGGAAGGCCTCGGCCACCTGGATCGCCAGTTCGCGGGTCGGCGCCAGCACCAGTGCCTGCGGCGCGGTCAGCCTGGTGTCGATCTGCGACAGGATGGGCAGCGCGAACGCGGCGGTCTTGCCGGTGCCGGTCTGGGCCTGGCCCAGCACGTCGCGGCCGTCCAGCAGGTAGGGGATGGTCGCGGCCTGGATAGGCGACGGCGACTCGTAGCCGACTTCCTTCAGCGATTTGATCAGCGCCGGTATCAGGTCGAGGTCGGAAAATAGGTTGACTGCGGTATTCGGTGTTCCAGACATGGCGTCACTCACAAGTATGTTCGAATCGCCCAATGCGAAACAAAAGACGCTAGTTTACTCTCTCCGGCGGCCTAGCGCCCAATTTGCCTGAAAGCCAACGTCCAGCTAACGCCCGCGCGGCAGCGGAAAGCTGCTCGACATCTCGGCCGGCGTGAAGAATTTGCGCGTGCGGGCCAGCAGTTCGCCATCCTTGCTCAGCTGCTCCAGCATGGTCGCCAGCAGCGCCGCGTCGGCCGCAGGCGTCTTGTCGGAGATGTAGACGCCGCTGGTGGAGGCCGGGATGCCGGCCAGCCGCGTGTAGCGCACGCGCGCGCCCAGCGACTCGCGCAGCCCCATCTCCTCCAGCGTGCCGGCGAAGGTGTTGGAGGGCATATAAGCGTAGGTGGCACGCCCGGCGGCCATCTTGCGCGCGATGGTCTGCGGATCCTTCACGTATTCCAGCTTGCCCTGCTGGTCCAGGCGCGCCAGCAGGGCCAAATAGGCCGGCCCGTAGTTATACCCGCGCACCACATTGAGGCGGATGCCGGGACGGGCCAGCAAGTCGCCGGGCGAGCGCGGCGGGTCGGGATCGGTCGAGATCAACATCCATTCGGTGCCTATCATCGGCACGTAACGGCCCCACAGGTCGCGCTCGGGCACCTGCACCGCCCCCACGATCAGGTCGGCCTCTCCCTGGCGCAGCATGGCCTCGGCGCGGGCGCGCGGCACCGCCGGGAAGACGAATGTGCAACCGGCCCTGCGGCCGCGCTCCCGCAACAGCTCGGGATAGACGCCGCCGACCTCGCCGCTGGCGGGATCCACCGTCATCATCCGCCCGAGCGAGGACGCGGGCACCACCATGGGACGCGAGCAGGCGGCGGCCGCCGGTTGCGGCGGCAACATGGCGGAAATGGCAAGGGTGGCGAGGGCAGCGGCGCGTTTCATCCTGGAAATGCTAGCATCCTTTTGGCCATGCGTGCAGGTGCATACCCGGTATAACAACAGAGCGCGGTTCAGCACTGCGGCGGCGCGGCATGATGGGCCTCCACAAAGGAGCCTCCCATGAACATGAACACCATTTTCCGCCCTCCGTTCAACGAAGAACAAGCGGCCGTGCTGGACCCGATCAACGCCTATTTCCTCGGCCACGCCAACGACGAGGCGAGCCATATGCGCGCAGCCTTCCTGCCGACCGCCCACATCGAATCGATGCGCGAAGGCGTGTTGACCTCCTGGCCGCTGGACGTCTATTGCGCGCGTTTCAAGGGCACGCCGGCCGCCGACGAGGCAGAGCGCGAGCGCGTGGTGGAATGGATCGACGTGCAGGGCAGCGCGGCCTGCGCCAAGATCACGCTGGTGCACGGCGCCACCACCTTCACCGATTATTTCGTGCTGCTCAAGACGGAAGCCGGCTGGAAAATCGCCAACAAGGCCTTCCAGGGCCAGCCCACCGCCGACTAAGGCGGACGCCCCGCGTTCCAGGGTTGACAAGCTTAGCTGAAAAGCCACGGCCGGGGTAAGATAGCCGGCACCTGACCTGTCAACCCGAATATGGAGCAGCAATGCATTTCAGCCCGCGCCTCACCCCGCTCGCCATCGCCGCCGGCCTGACCCTGGCCGCCCTTCCCGCCCTGGCCCAAAACCTGCCTCTCGTGCGCGAAGCACCGCTGCGCGCCCACTTGTCCTTCCTGGCCGACGACCTGCTCGAAGGACGCGGCACCGGCCAGCGCGGCGGCGAGCTCGCGGTGCGCTACCTGGAGACGCAGGCGGCCCTGATCGGCCTCAAGCCGCTGCCCGACGGCGGCTACCGCCAGCCGGTGCGCTTCCAGGGCACCAGGCTGCTGCCGGCCAGCAGCGTGAGCTTCCACGCCGGCGGCGGCACACGGCTGACGCCCATCCCCGGCCAGGGCATCGTGTACGGCACCGGCAGCGGCAAGGCCAGCGTGAGCTTCGAGGCGCCGCTGCTGTTCGTCGGCTACGGCGTCAAGGCGGAAGAAGAAAACTGGGACGACTACAAGGATGCCGACACCAAGGGCAAGATCCTGGTGATGATGGTAAACGACCCGCAGCCCACCGCCGAGGAGCCGAACCGCTTCGCCGGCAAGGCCTACACCTATTATGGCCGCTGGCTGTACAAATTCGAGGAAGCGGTGCGGCGCGGCGCCGCCGGCGTGCTGCTGATCCACACCACGCCGTCGGCCTCCTACGGCTGGAGCGTGCCGGCCAACGGTTTCAGCCATGAACGCTTCCACCTGAACGCCGGCGGCAACGGCATCGAGGGCTGGCTGCACGAAGACACCGCGCGCGAACTGGTGGGCGCCTCCGGCTTCGACCTCGACGAACTGCGCCGCCGCGCCGAGCGGCGCGACTTCCAGCCGGTGGACCTGAAGGCCAGCGCCAAGGTCGAGCTGCGCAGCGTGGTGCGCCAGGTCGAGCAGTTCAACGTGGCAGGCATCGCGCCCGGCACCGACGCCAGGCTGAAGGACCAGGCCGTGATTTATTCCGCGCACTGGGACCACCTCGGCATCGACGAGGGCGTGCGCCGCGACGACAGGACCGACCACACCTTCAACGGCGCGATCGACAACGCCTCCGGCACAGCCGCCCTGCTGGCGATGGCTGCCGAAGCGGTCAGGCACCCGGCCAAACGCGCCCAGGTCTTCCTGTGGCCGGCGGCCGAGGAACAGGGCCTGCTGGGCAGCGCCGCCTATGTCGCCAATCCGGTCTGGCCGCTGAACAAGACCAGCGCCGACCTGAACCTGGACAGCATGAACTTCGTCGGCCGCACCAGGGACATCGGCGTGGCGGGCGCCGAGCGCAGCTCGCTGTACGAGACGGCCGGCCAGGTGGCCAAGAAAATGGGCCTCAGGCTGGCGCCGTCGATACCGGATATCTCGGGCGCCTATTTCCGCGCCGACCACTTCAACTTCGCCAAGGCGGGCGTGCCGGCCTTCAACGTCGGTTCGGCGGTGTTCTCGGGCGACGGCCATTTCGAGTTCGAGAAGGACCAGAAGGCGTCCAGCGACAAGCTGGTGGCGTTCAAGAAGGACTACCACCAGGTGAGCGACGAGTACCGGCCGGAATGGGACTTGTCGGGCATGGTGCAGCAGGCGCAGTTCACGCTGAACCTGGGCTACGCCGTGGCCAACGCGCCGGCCATGGCCAGTTTCAATAAAGGCGACGCGTTCGCCAAGGTGAAACGCTGACCTGGCATGTCATTCCCGCCCGCGCGGCGGCCCGTCGATGCGCAATGACACGCGCGGGAATGACACGTTAGCTGATGTCGTAAGCAGCACACTCGGCGCGCGCACGCGCTTCCCATTCATCCGGATCGGGCGCATACAGATAGGCCGGCGGCGGCAGCGGCAAGCCATCCGGCGCGCCCACGCGCTCGTACAGGAACACGCCGGTCCACGCGATGGTCTGCGCCGGGAAATGGCGCAGCAGCCGGAACGCCGGATGCGACAGGGGGAAGGTGGTGCAGCTGACCAGGCAACCCTGCTGCACTTCACGCGCCAGCTTGGCAGCCAGCGCGTCCATCAGCGGCGCGAAGCAGGTGCTGTAGATGAACACCAGGCTGGCGTCGCTCACGTCCGCCTGGAACATGTCCTGCTCGATGAAGCGGATGCGCGTGCCCAGCTCCAGCACATGGCGCACGGTCGCCGTGCCGCCCGTCGGCAAGGCCAGCGGCGCGTCCGGCGCGGGCGGCGCAAGCTGCGCCACACCCTGCGCTGCCCCCTGCGCCATACCTTGCAGCGGCACCGGCGCCGCCTGGACCGCCGCCAGCGCCGCCATGCCCCGCTGGCCCAACTCCAGCAGGCGCGCCAGCCGTTCCTGCGCCATGGCATGCCGGTAGCCCAGCAGCTCCACGCCGGTGCACTGCGCGAACGGCAAGGCCAGCGCGGCCGACATCACCACCTTGCCCAGGCCGCTGCCCAAATCGATCATCTTCCCGCCCGGCTGCACGAAGGGCGCGATGGCGTCGAAATAGTTTTCCAGCTCGTAGCGCTTCATCTCGCCGTAGATCAGGCTGCCGTCGTCGACCAGCCATTGCTGCAGTTCCGCGTCGCCCACGTCCTCCAGGCGCAGGGCGTCCGGCGCCGGCCCGGCTGTTTCCTGCGGCAGCATGCCGTGGCGCTGTATGCTGGCCGGCAGCACGCCTATCACGAAGCGCAGGTGCGGCCTCATGCGGGCGATGAAGTAGTCGCGCCGCGCCGGATCGCGGAAGGCGCGCCTCAGCGCCAGGCCGATCTCGACGAAGCGCGCAAAGCGCCCGCTCTCCTTGAGGTCCATCAGCGGCCGCACGTGCATCTCGCCGCCCTGCACGCTTTGAAGCATGGCTTCGAGCACGTCCTCGGGACGGTTGAAGGCGGCGACCGGCACGGCGGCGCGGTCTTCGGTGCGGAAGCACGGGGTGCCGGTGTCTATCGTCATGGCAGGCGTCAGATGGCGTGGCCGACCGCCTGGCCGGCTTTGCGTTGTGCGTCGCCCGCACTGGCGGCGGCCGCCTGGGCCTCGTTCGCGGCCAGCACGGTCTCGAAGGCGGCGGCCGGCACCGGCCGGCTGAAGTGGTAGCCCTGCATCTGCCGGCAGCCGTGCTGGCGCAGGAAGGCCATCTGCTCGGCCGTCTCCACGCCTTCCGAGATCACCTCCAGCTTCAGGTTGGCCGCCAGCGCGATGATGGTGATGACGATGGCCGCGTCGTCCGGATCCACCGTCAGGTCGCGAACGAAAGTCTGGTCTATCTTCAGCACGTCGATCTCGAAGCGCTTCAGGTGCGCCAGGCTGGAATAGCCGGTGCCGAAATCGTCGATGGCCAGCTTCACGCCCAGCTTCTTCACCTCGTGCATGACGGCGATCGCGTGTTCGACGTCGGTCATCAACTGGCTCTCGGTCAGCTCCAGTTCCAGGCAGGCCGGCGGCAAGCCGGTTTCGGCCAGCACCTTCGCCACCGACTGCACGAAGTCCGGCTCGGCCATCTGCCGCGCCGACACGTTGACGGCGATGCGCAGATGCTCCCGGCAGCCGTCTTGCGGGGCGGCCGCGCGCCACACCATCAGCTGCTCGCAGGCGGTGCGCATGACCCAGGCGCCGACCGGCAGTATCAGCCCGTTTTCCTCGGCCAGCGGAATGAAGCGGTTCGGCGCCACCATGCCCAGCTCAGGATGCTGCCAGCGTATCAACGCCTCCATGCCGACGATGCGCCCGCTGCCGGTGTCGACCTGCGGCTGGTAGTGCAGCACCAGCTCCCGCCGCTCCAGCGCCGTGCGCAGCGCGCCTTCGATCAGCATGCGCTCGCCCAGGCGCTCGTTCATGGCGGCGGTGTAGAACTGGTAGTTGTTGCCGCCCATTTCCTTGGCGCGGTACATGGCGATGTCGGCCCGCTCCATCAGCACGCCGGGCTCGGCGCTGTCGTCCGGGTACACGGCGATGCCGGCGCTGCAGGTGAAGAACAGTTCCTGGCCGTCGATCAGCAAGGGTGCGGCGATGCAGTCCAGCACCCGCTGCACCTGGTCGGCGCGCGGCGTCGCCGCACCCTGCTCGGGCAACAGCATCAGCGCGAACTCGTCGCCGCCGATGCGCGCCACCGTGTCGACCGGGCGCACCGCCAGCTGCAGCCGCTCGGCCACGGCCTGCAGCAGGCGGTCGCCGCCCTTGTGGCCCAGGCGGCTGTTGGTGAACTTGAAGCGGTCCAGGTCGATCGACACCACCCACAGCGCATGCCCCTTGCGCGCCGAGTGGGTGCTGGTCTGGCGCACGCGGTCCTGCAGCAGCACGCGGTTCGGCAGGCCGGTCAGCGCGTCGTGCGTGGACTGGTGGTGCAGTTCCGACTCGTAGGCCTTGATGGCGGTGATGTCGTGCATGAAGGAGACGAAATGCGTGACCACGCCGTGCTCGTCGCGCACCGGCGAAACGTAGACGTCGTTCCAGAACATGGTGCTGTCCTTGCGGTAGTGGCGCAGCACCGCGTGGCCGTCGCGCTGTTCGAGCACGGCGGCGGTCATCTCCTGCACGCCCGGCTGGTCGCTATCGTCGCCGTGCATCAGGCGCGTGCTGCGGCCGGCCACGTCGGCCATGCTGTAGCCGGTGATGCGCTCGAACGCCGGGTTGATGTAGACGAAGGAATAATCCGGCCCGGCGCCGGTGATGATGATGGCGTTCACGTTCGATTCAATGGCGCGGTCGCGCAGGCGCATGGCGCGGCCCACTTCCCGCAGCTCGGCGGTGCGCTGGTCGACGCGGCGCTGGATGTCGCGGTTGCGGCTGGCCAGCGTATGCACATAAGCCGCCCCCAGCACGCTGACGACGGCGCCCAGCGCCAGGGTGAAGATCGAGGCCAGATGGTCGCTGACGGGTGCCGCGCGCGGCTGGCTGGCCACCGCCAGCCAGCGCTTGCCGGCCACGTCGAGCTGCTGCGCGACAGGCTGCGGCGCCGCCGGGTACAGCCAGCGCGGCAGCATGGCTTGCCCGCTGGCCGGCGGCGCGGCCTGGAACACCAGCGCGGCCGGATCCGCCGTGGCGGCCGCATACACCCGCAGGTCCAGGCCCATGTTCCGGCGCAGGCCGGCCGCCGTGTAGATCTTGTCTATCATGTCGGCCGGGCGCATCACCATGGCGGTCTCGCCGGCCAAGGCGGCGCGGCGCGCGGCCACGTCCGGCAGCGGCGCGCCGTAGCGGTACACCGGCATCGACACGATCACCCCCAGGCGCGGTTCGGGTCCCTGCGCCAGGCGCACCAGATCGCCGGCGGCGGGCCGGCCGCTGACGACAGCCTGTTCGCGCGCCGCACCGCCCAGGTCCGGATAGGCGGTGTCCAGGCCGAAGGCGGCCTCGTTGCCTGCCATCGGTTCCATGAATTCGACCACGCGGTACCGCGCGCGCTCGGCGGCCGGCACCGGGATTCCGGCGCGCATCTCGGTCATGCGCGCACCGGGCAGCACTTGCGCCAGGGCAGCCTCGAAAGCGGGCCGCTCCGCGTGCGGCAGCAAGCGCAGATAGCTGATACCTTGTATGTAGGGGTGGCTCGCCAGGATGGGCTGGGTAAACAAATGGAATTCCGTGCGGCTGACCTGCTCGCGGCTGGCGAACAGCTGGTTGACCGAGCCGAGTCCGCCGATGGCGTTGGCCACGCCCTGCTGCAGCAACGATACGCGCGCCTGGGCGCGCTGCTGGAAGGCGAGCGATACATTGTCCTGCTCCAGGCGGCTGACACCGGCAAACAGCAGCGCCGTCACGGCCAGGCCCGACAGCAAAGCCAGCGCCATGGGACGATAAGCCGCCAGCCCGCCGGACGGCGGCGCAGATGCGGCGGAATGGGGGGAAGCGCTAATCGGGTTCACCCGTCGTCTATCGTGAAAGCTGCAAGATTAGCATGGAATGGCGCCGCGGCGGCAGTGAACTAGGGTAGCATGCTGCTTCCCCCATCGACGGCTGAAAGGAGTGGACATGAACGGCACTTCCAAGTGGATCGACATCGCAGGCGCGGACGGCACTTTCGGCGCCTACCTGGCGCTGCCCCGCAGCGCCAACGGCAAGGCCGGCGGCCCCGGCATCGTGCTGCTGCAGGAGATATTCGGCGTCAACGAACACATCCGCAGCGTGGCCGAGCAGTACGCCGCCGACGGCTACGTGGTGCTGGCGCCGGACCTGTTCTGGCGCCAGGGAGCACGCATCGAACTGGGCTATGGCGACGAGGACTGGAAGCGCGCCGTGGCGCTGAAAAGCGCCAGCAATATCGACCAGGCGCAGGCCGACATCCACGCCGCCGCGCTGGCGCTGCGCGCCCTGCCCGGCGTGGACGCCAAGATCGCCTCGCTCGGCTTCTGCTACGGCGGCCTGCTGTCCTACCACGCGGCCGCCAACGGCCACGTCGACGCGGCCATCGCCTACTACGGCGGCGGCATCCAGAACGCGCTGCAGCGCGCCGACCAGATCCGCGTGCCGCTGATGATGCACTTCGGCGGCAAGGACAGCTACATCCCGCACGACGCCGTGAAAAAGATCGCCGAGCGCTTCGACGACCGCGACAACATCGAAGTGCACGTCTACACCGAGGCCGAGCACGGTTTCAATTGCAACCACCGCGCCACTTACCGGCAGCAACCCGCCGCGCTGGCGCACGGCCATTCGCTGGTATTCCTCAGCGAGACGCTGTAGCGCCCCGCTGGCCTGTGGTGCCCCCCCCCTACTGTGCACCTCTCCCCTATGGCGCATAGTACAGCGCCCCGCGCAGCGGCATACTAGGCCATCGCATTTTGGAGAATCGCATGAGCCCCCAAGCCCCCGCACCCGATCCGGTGTTAATCCTGATCAACGGCTGTTTCCACACCGTCGATAAATCCCAGCCGCAGGCCAGCGCCGTGGCCATCCAGGGCGGCCGCTTCCTGGCCGTCGGCGACCCCGACGAGGTGATGCGCCACCGCACCCCCACCAGCCAGGTGATCGACCTGAACGGGCGCAGCGTGGTGCCCGGCCTGAACGACTCGCACACGCACCTGATACGCGGCGGCCTGAATTACAACCTGGAACTGCGCTGGGAAGGCGTGCCTTCGCTGGCCGACGCGCTGCGCATGCTCAAGGAACAGGCGCTGCGCACGCCCAGCCCGCAGTGGGTGCGCGTGGTGGGCGGCTGGAACGAATTCCAGTTCGCCGAAAAGCGCATGCCGACCTTGGACGAGATCAACGCGGCCGCGCCCGACACGCCGGTATTCGTGCTGCACCTGTACGACCGCGCGCTGCTGAACCGCGCCGCGCTGCGCGTGGTCGGCTACGGCAAGGACACGCCGAACCCGCCCGGCGGCGAAATCCAGCGCGACGCCTCCGGCAACCCGACCGGCATGCTGATCGCCCGTCCCAACGCGATGATACTGTACGCCACCCTGGCCAAGGGCCCCAAGCTGCCGCTGGACCTGCAGGTCAATTCCACGCGCCAGTTCATGCGCGAGCTGAACCGCCTGGGCGTGACCAGCGCCATCGACGCCGGCGGCGGCTTCCAGAACTACCCGGAGGACTATTCGGTGGTGGACCAGCTGGCGCGCGACGGGCAGCTCACCATCCGCATCGCCTACAACCTGTTCACGCAGAACAAGGGCAAGGAACTGGCCGACTTCGAGAGGTGGACCGACATGGTCACGCCCGGCCAGGGCAGCGACTTCTTCCGCCACAACGGCGCCGGCGAAATGCTGGTGTTCTCGGCGGCCGACTTCGAGGACTTCCTGGAACCGCGTCCGGACCTGTCGCCGGACATGGAGGCCGAGCTGGAAAAAGTCGTGCGCCACCTGGTCGAGAAACGCTGGCCCTTCCGCCTGCACGCCACCTACGACGAATCGATTTCGCGCATGCTCGACGTGTTCGAAAAGGTCAACCGCGACATCCCCTTCGGCGACCTGCACTGGATGTTCGACCACGCCGAAACCATCAGCCCGCGCAACATCGAGCGCGTGAAGGCGCTCAACGGCGGCATCGCCATCCAGCACCGCATGGCCTTCCAGGGCGAGTACTTCGTCGAGCGCTATGGCAGCGAGGCGGCCAAGGCCACCCCGCCCATCAAGCGCATGCTGGAGAGCGGCGTGCCGGTCGGCGCCGGCACGGACGCCACCCGCGTGGCCAGCTACAATCCGTGGACCGCGCTGTACTGGCTGGTGTCCGGCCGCACCGTGGGCGGCCTGCGCCTGTACGACGCCGGCGCCAAGCTGTCGCGCGACACCGCCATCGAACTGTGGACGGCCGGCAGCGCCTGGTTCTCCAGCGAGCAGGGCAAGAAAGGCCGCATCCAGGAAGGCATGCTGGCCGATCTGGCCGTGCTGTCGGCCGACTTCTTCACGGTGGACGAGGAAGCCATCAAGTCCATCGAGTCGGTGCTGACCATCGTCGGCGGCAAGATCGTCTACGGCCAGGCCGAGTTCACCAAGCTGGCGCCGCCGGCCATACCCGTGCTGCCGGACTGGTCGCCGGCGGCGTCCACGCCGGGCCACTGGCGCCGGTCCGCCCCCGCGCCGGCCCAGCCCGCCGCGCTGGCGCACCAGTGCCAGGGGCCCTGCGGCGTGCACGCGCACGCGCACGACCGGGCCCGCAAGTCGGCGGTGCCCATTTCGGACTACAGCGGCTTCTGGGGCGCGCTGGGCTGCAGCTGCTTCGCATTCTGAGGAGGATGGCATGAACTACACCAAAATCGCACTGGGGCTGGCGCTGTCCTTCGTGGTCGGCATGGGCTGCAAGCTGTTCGGCATACCCGCCGCATCGCCGCCCGTGCTCAGCGGCGCACTGCTGGTCTTCGCAATGAGCAGCGGCTACTGGCTGGCCGACCGCTACCTCTGCAAAGGCGAGGCGAAAAACAAGAAGAACTGCGGCGGCCATGCGCTCGAGCAGCCGGCAGGCGGCGAGGCCGCGAAATGAGCCCGCTGCTGACAGGTGCGCTGCTGGGGCTGGCCGTAGGCGCGGTCTGCCGCTGGTTCGACATTCCCTCCCCTTCGCCGCCGACGCCGGTGGGCGCGCTGCTGGTGGTGGCGATGACAGGCGGCTACGTGGTCGCCGGACTGCTCTAAGCGGAGGCGGCGGAAAAGCGGCCACAGATAAAGCTGGCCGCGTTTGCGCCTGCGCAAACGACGCGCAGATCGTGCGCGCCGTCCTTTGCGCCGCCTCGCTACAATGGCCTTCTGCCGCAAAGCGGCTACGGAGGCAATCATGCGCTTAAGTTCGCTTAAAGTGGTGGCAACACCCCTCGTCCTGTCCCTCTGCCTGGCCTGCGTCACATCCTGCGGCGGCGGCGAGGAAATGGCGGCAGCCCCGGCGCCGGTCGTCAACCCTACCCAGCCCACACCGTCCGCCACGCCCGCCACCGTGCAGCTGGGCCTGCAATCCGTGGCCAGCGGCCTGAGCCAGCCGACTTTTTTGACCGCGCCGGCCGGCGACAGCCGGCTGTTCATTGTCGAGCGGCCGGGCCGCATCCGCATCGTGGCCAACGGCACGCTGCTGCCCACGCCCTTCCTCGACATGGCGGCCAAGACCAGCACCGATGGCGAACGCGGCCTGCTGTCGATGGCCTTCCACCCGCAATATGCGCAGAACGGCAGCTTCTTCGTCTACTACACCGACACCAACGGCGACATCGCCGTTGACCGCATGAAAGTGTCGACCAGCAACGCCAACCTGGCCAACCCGGCCACCACCGGCCGCGTCATCACCATCCCGCACCGCGACTTCAACAACCACAACGGCGGCCAGCTGGCCTTCGGGCCGGACGGCTACCTCTACCTCGCCACCGGTGACGGCGGCGGCGCCGGCGATCCGCAAGGCAATGCGCAGAACCTGAATTCGCTGCTGGGCAAGGTCCTGCGGCTGGACGTGGGCATCGTCGTCCCCGGCCTGACGTACGGCATCCCGTCCGGCAATCCCTACGCGGGCCAGGCCGGACGGCGCGGCGAGATCTGGGCCTCGGGTGTGCGCAACCCGTGGCGCTTCTCCTTCGACCGCAGCGACGGCCTGCTCTACATCGCCGACGTGGGCCAGGACGCGCGCGAGGAAGTGGACGTGGCGCCCGCCACCCAGGCCGGCCTGAACTACGGCTGGAACATCATGGAGGGCAAGGCCTGCTACAACGCCGCCAGCTGCAACCGCAGCGGCCTGACCCTGCCCGCCTTCGATTACGAGCAGGGCACCGGCAACGTGAACGGCTGCTCGATCACCGGCGGCTATGTGTACCGGGGCGCGGCCATTCCCGAGCTGGCGGGCACCTATTTTTATTCGGACTTCTGCAAGGGATTCCTGAAGAGTTTCACCTACCGCAACGGCGCGGCGGGCAACAACCAGGACTGGGCAATCGACAGCATCGGCAACGTGCTGTCCTTCGGCCAGGACAGCCAGGGCGAGCTGTACATGCTGGCCGGCGGCGGCCAGATTTACCGCATCGTCCGGCGCGCGCGTTAAAATGGCGGGCAACGCAACCCGCCCCTACCGTCATGGCCCGCCTGAAATTAGAGTTCCCGGAAGACCAGTTCTACTTTTCCACCCAGCTGACCGTCCGCGTCACCGACATCAACGGCGCCAACCATTTGGCCAACGATTCGATGATTTCGATGATCTCGGAGGCGCGCGCGCGCTTCCTGTACGACTTCGGCGTGCGCGAGACGGAGGCCGACGGCACCGGCATCATCGTCACCGACCTGGCGACGACCTACAAGGCGGAGGCGCATGCGCGCGACCATTTGCTGTTCGAAGTCGGCGTGATGGATTTCAACAAGTACGGCGGCGACATCACCTTCCGCATCACGCGCCCGCAAGACCAGGCGCTGGTGGCCATGGCCAAGTCGGGCTTCGTGTTTTTCAACTACAAGAGCAGCCAGGTGGTGCCCATGCCGGAGGATTTCCTGGCCAAGTTCCCGAGGGTGAACTGGCTGGATTGATGCGTGTACTTTCAGTCCCCCAAGGCCTCTTCTTTCCGTCAATCAGTATTTCATTTGGCAGGTCTTGTACCGGTTGTCGACCATGTAGGAATTGGTCAGCGTGCGCTTAGTCTTGTTGACAACCAAATTGATGAATTCATCGCCGCACTTGGGTGTTAACGGTAAAAACTTCTTTTCTTTCAGCGAATACAAGTACACCTGGTAGATCTGGTATGTCCCCATGCCGTCGTCTAGGTGAGAGACTGAAAAGTCCTTGTGACCGTCGAAGTTGTAGTCTTCGACACTGATCTTCAATTTTTTTTCGGTTTCCACCTCGATAGTGTCGCTTGCATCGATCTCGGGGCCGCTCAACTTGAGTTGCACTGCCGGTCCATTGATAAGCAACACCGCTTCCACACCTTTCGAGGGTGAGAAGGAGATCCTGTCCGCGGCGCAGGCGGGTGCGCTAGGTGAAAGGCTCACAGCGGAAATCACCAGCACAAGCGTAAATAATTTCTTTCCACCTTGCATATCATGTCCTTGAAAAATTAACAGTAATGGCGACCTTTGGCGGTGGCAATGCTATTTGGCGCGTCACATCGACCGAAGTGTCTTCCGTCAGATAGCGCATCAAATACACGGCGTAGTCTACGCGCCGCCAAGCGACGCATGCCCGGCCTGCGGTGGCGGTTTGCGCCAGCTGGGCGAAGACGTTGCAGAACAGTTGGAGTTCGTGCCGGCCAGCTTCCGCGTGATCCGCCATGTGCGCCCCAAGCTGGCTTGCTCCTGCTGCGACGCGATCGTGCAAGCGTCGGCACCGAGCCGGCCGATCGAGCGCGGCATTGCCGGCCCCGGCCTTCTGGCACACGTGCTGGTGGCCAAGTTCGCCGACCACCTGCCGTTGTACCGGCAGTCCTTGATTTACGCCCGCGAAGGCGTCGATTTGGACCGCGCCCTACTGGCGAGCTGGGTCGGCGCGGCCAGCGCGCTGCTGCGCCCCTTAGTCGACGCCATTCGGCGCCATGTATTGGCTGCCGCCAAGCTGCATGCCGACGACACGCCGATTCCGGTGCTAGCGCCCGGAAACGGCAAAACCAAGACAGCGCGCCTGTCGACCTATGTGCGCGATGACCGGCACGCCAGCGACATCACGCCGCCGGCGGTATGGTTCGCCTACACGCCGGACCGCAAAGGCATCCATCCGCAGACCCACTTGGCCCGGTTCGAAGGCGTACTGCAAGCGGATGCGTACGCGGGCTTCAACGCCTTGTTCGAAGACGGCGTGTTCCGTGAGGCGGCATGCTGGGCGCACGCGCGACGCAAGTTCTACGATCTGCACGCGGCGCGGCCGACCGCGCTGACCACTGAGGCGCTGCGCCGCATCGCCGAACTGTATGTGTCGAAGCCGAGATCCGGGGCAAGCCACCCGATCAACGACGACAAGTTCGGCAAACCCGTTCGCGCCCCTTACTCGACGACCTGGAACGCTGGCTGCGCACCACGCTCGACACCCTGTCGCGCAAGTCCGACACGGCGGCAGCAATCCAGTACTCGCACAAACTCTGGCCGGCGCTGCTGCGCTACTGCGACGACGGCGCCATCGAGATCGACAACTCGGCGGCCGAACGCGCCCTGCGCGGCGTTGCAATAGGCCGCCGCAACCGATTTGGAATCGACAATTCTGACTTCACTCGACGTAGAGTTCGCTCAAATCCGACAGTGTCGTGGTAACGCAAGAGCACCACGTCGTCACGCCACATGGGCGACTGTTGACTGACGAAGCCATACGCTTGGGCGTGGCGATAGAATTGGGATCAAGGCGAGCATGCGCGCCGTGGCAGTGCTGGGACGGATGGTCCCAAGATTCCGTTGAGCGATCAGCTCACCCCGGAAACGCACGATGGCTCGATCTGCCATGCGTTCAGGGAAGTGGCGCCAGTCCAGCTCCTCCGCCTCAAGCCAGCCAGCATACGCGCCTAAATGCTTCATAAGGCTGGTGCCCGTCTTAATGTGTCCGCCAGCGGTGCTCGTCGCCTTTGTCAGCGCCCAGTGGTTCGCCTCGGACCAAGGTTCGCCGTTTGCCCAGAAGATCTGCGGGAGATCAACTACCGGCTTGCCAAGTCTATCAACCTCCCAGCGCACACAACCGTACTTCACAAGCTCTCGCATGGGTTGGAACTGAATAGTTTCCAGGTTCGCCATCAATGCCCCCGCACTGACGAGCCCGACGAGAGCACTGGTTGAATTTCCAGTGTCCGTGGAGCCAGACAGGCTAATGCGAGCCCAATACCCATGCTTCGCGCCCCCCGTGACGTGCCCACGCCAGAAAGCCGAGTGCGTCGCCTTCGCTTCGCCGCCTTAGCCATGAGTAACTCCGGTCAACAACCGCATGCCTGTTTTGAGTGTCCATGGTACGGCTGTGAATGGTTAGGCGTCAATGGCATTCAACTCGCGGTTGTTTTCCACCCAGCTGACCGTCCGCGTCACCGACATCAACGGCGCCAACCATTTGGCCAGCGATTCGATGATTTCGATGATCTCGGAGGCGCGCGCGCGCTTCCTGTACGACTTTGGCGTGCGCGAGACGGAGGCCGACGGCACCGGCATCATCGTCACCGACCTGGCGACGACCTACAAGGCGGAGGCGCATGCGCGCGACCATTTGCTGTTCGAAGTCGGCGTGATGGATTTCAACAAGTACGGCGGCGACATCACCTTCCGCATCACGCGCCCGCAAGACCAGGCGCTGGTGGCCATGGCCAAGTCGGGCTTCGTGTTTTTCAACTACAAGAGCAGCCAGGTGGTGCCCATGCCGGAGGATTTGCTGGCCAAGTTCCCGAGGGTGAACTGGCTGGATTGACCCGCGCGTGCAGCTTCAGGCCGCCGCCTGCTCGTTTGCGTCGCCGGACCGGTTTGCCGGGACCCTGGAAATAAGGAAGCGATCCGCGCCGGCATAGACCTTTCTATATCGCAAATAGCCAGCGATGTCCCAGTCTTCGCGCTCTTCGGTCCGCATACGCGGAACCTTTCCGGTTTTGGTGTACTCACGCGCAGCGGCAGCCTGCTCGTCACTGAGGCCGCTTGTTTTAACACCGCCGCCGTCTTGATAAGCCGACGCGGCTTCTTCATCGCGCAAGGTCTGTGCCCATTTCTCGAGCAATTTCAGGGCTTTCTGTTCGCTATCGGCCGCCGACAGCGAAATCTTGAACCAGGCCCGCGAGTCATGGACGTACTCGTCGAAGAACTGCACGGCGGCATCCGGCAACGGTGGTTCCGTCTTCCACCAACGGGCGATTTCCTTCCATTCGTTGTGCTTCTCGTTTTCGAAGCCGGCGACCTGGACGTCGTTTTGCGAGCTATTGCCGTTCTTGCTCATCCATTTTTCAAACGCCGCGATCTCGTCATCCAGCTCCAGGTAGGCGCTCTGCAAGTCATTCTTGTCGAAGTTCGTGGCGCGCTGGAAGCTGACACTCGTCGTGACCGGCCGGCTGCCCTTCATGCGCCGCGCCCTGTGGTACATGATGCGCAGCCTGGTTTGCTCGCGCATGATCTCGGTAAAACTCGGATGCACGTCGCCTTTGGGTTTTGCCTGGCAAATCGCCAGATAGCTGTTCAAAGAATTGATCACAGCCGGCGTCACGGCAAAACGCTTTTTCACAATATCACTGGCCAGTTCCAGCTTCAGGGGCACCCCGGCCAGGCGTGCCGCGCGGTACATATGGATCAATGGAATGCGCGCCAGCATGTCGGCGCCATCGGGATCAACGCCCCGGCCTTGTTCAGTCGGGCAATATCCGGAGCCGATGTCGGAGTGCACACCCGGCATGACGATCTCTTCGCAGTTCTCGGACATCCCCCCCTTGACCGAGATGGAGTCCACCGGAAAACTGCGGCGTATCTCATGCGCCGCCACCAGGTGCAGGCACTTTATTCCTTCCGGTATGCGCAGGTTGTCTTCCGCATCCGCCCACGCGCCGTGCCCATCGAAAATCCTGCCCCAGAACTTGTTGCCATAACTATTCCCAAGGCCGACGGACGCGACGGTGTCGAAGATGCCCAGGAAGTCAAACTCGACGGGAAAGCCGCCCAGCGTCATGCCGTTCTTCCCGCAAAGCTGCGCGTCGAGCTTGCACATGGACATGAGCCAGTTCGTGAATGCCCTGGCCTGCGTCGCCCCCCGCGAGAACCCAAAAACAGAGATGAAAATCGTCTTTACGATTGCGGGATCGGTCTTTGCGGGTTTGCCGTCCTTGTTGGGCCAATGCTGGGAGACGGCCGCATGCAGCTGCTCCAGCCATTCGATCAATATCTTCTGGGTGCTCTCATTCTCTTTATCGTTTGGACCGGGCTGCTCGTGCCGGCGGTTGAGCGGCATTTGAGCCCGATGCCACTTGCTCAAGTCCATGCGGTGCACGAGCGATGCGGCCTCCGTCGATGTGATCAGCACGCGTCCCATGAAATAGCGATGGACGTTGTTGATCGCCTGGATCAGTGCCCACGCGATCCTTGCCTGCCCTCCCCGGCCGGTGCCGGCACCGAGCGTCTCGGTAAAGCCTTCCCCGTCATCGCCGACTTCCTTGAACGGCGAGGCGACACCCGGGATGTAGGCTTTGAAAAAGTGAGTGAACTGTTCTTTCTTGTAGCTCCAGTCCATGGCGGCGGGCAGGACGCCAGGAACGCTGAGACCGGGGTAGCAATCGTACAGCCGCACCACATTGGAGTAGTTCTTTCCCTCTTCCGCTTTTACGTAGTTATTCTTTGTACCGTCGAAGAAGAATCCAAAGAACAAATTGGTATTGCATGACTCGCCGGGAACGCCGAATTTTGGCTGTTCCCTCGACTCCTTCTGCTTCAGTGCAAATTCTCTTTCTTCATTTGTAAAAAGTACTTCAATATTCGACGCATCTAGAAATGCAATTGGAACTGCAGGCAATAATGCGGCGGTCATGGCTTGGCCTCACGCAGCGTCTTAACCTTGGCCTCCCCTGCGCTCAAGTTGGCTTCGTAACTCTCCTGGAGCCAGCGAATAAAATTTGGATCCGTAGGGCCACTGAAGCGCGCGATATCTTTTCGCCTATATTTTTCGCCTAACGCCCATGCGACACCCGAATATTTCTCAGGGTTTTCTGCCAAATTACTAAGCGCTTGCTTCGAAGATCTCACATCGGATTCCGCGAGTGACAAAAACAATGCCCATCTTTCACGCCTATATTCCAACGAAGGCACCGGCCAACCTTTGACTTTGCCTGGCCATTTTTCATGGTTCGGCTGGTAGTCGCTTGAAACCACATCCACAGTACCGTCCGGTTGGCGCAGCACCCACAGCTCGCCCGGTTTGCCATCTACGTAAGGTGGAACCTCAACCACAAAAACCTGCTTCACCTCTGGTAGCTTCTTGTCTGCCGTCTCCTTCAGCCAATGCACAGAATTGACTTTGATCTTGATGCCCGGCTGCCATTCCTTGGGTAGGTCGTAGCAGCAGACCGTGCCGCCAGCGGCGAAGCGATCCACCAACTCGCCCGCGCTTGGCCCCTTATTGTCGTTTGGATCCTCCACGGAAAAGCTGAAGGTCTCGTTGCTGTAATTAACGCCGTGCACGCTGACCGAAATTGTGGATTTCGCCAAAGCAAATACAGCAGGTGTGGCGAGCAAGCACACAAGCAACGCTCGCTTTGCAATACTGCGGAACAGAGATCCCGTATTCATATCCATCATCATCACAATCCCCTTATTTAGCAACGACGCGCCACTCGTCGCGCGCATCGGGTGCTTCAATCTTGTCCATCTGCTTGCCTCTACGGACGAGGTCCACCACCCATTTGAAGCGGTCAGCGTTTGCCAACTCACGCGCATTTGCCATGGCCAGCGCTTGCGCGACGGTCGCATAAGCCTGAGATCGTTTTCCTTCCAGCCGCTGTCCACGGTAGTCCAGCTGTACGATCATCTCGTCTGCTTCGCTGTCGCTGACCATGCGGCCAAACTGTTCGTTGTCCAGCTTCTGCGGTCTTTCCTGTATAGCGTGGGCAACGCCCGGCAGCGTCAGCGACTGCCAGATGCCCTGCCGACCGATGTAATTCCATCGCACGGCCGGGCCTGCGAATTCACCTTGCTGCCGGGGCGTCAGGGCGCCAAAAATTCCCGGCAGCCGGCGCGTGTCAGGGAAGCGAAAATTGAAGCGCTGCCCGTCGTTCTCTACAACGCACCATGCGGCCAACCTTGCCACCAGTTGCCCCAATGTTTCGGCCGTCTCAAGAACGCTGACCATGGGCCATCCGCTGCAGTTCCTCAACAAATCTTTCATGACCTGCTGACCTTGCGGATAGCGCAGGACAAAGGGAGATGCATCTTTAACCGCCTCCGAACATGCCGGCAGCGTTTCGAACAGCAGCGACACGGCATGGTCCCCCAGGGCGCTGATGAAGCGGCGCTGCAAGCCAGGTACAAAGACGCCGTCGATCAGCAAATACAGTTGCCGTCCATCCCTCAGTTCGTCCGCCCAACTATCCAGTTCATCCAGCCAGCCGGCTTCAAATTCATCAATAAACATGCTTACTCGATTGCTGTAAACGCAGCCGCAGCTGCCAATGATTTCTTCAGGCACGCGAGGCATATGCTGCTTGGCAGCGCAGGCATCGGGTAACTAAGCTGGGCTGGCCCAGTAAAGCTCTTCTTGCCGGCGTGGACGACAATCTTGCCCGGGCACTGCACGGTGATGTTGCCGCCTTCTATCGTGATATTGGCCCCGCCCGCCGTCGACAGCTTGATGCTTTTCGCGGCGGACCAATCGATGTGGGCGGCGGCACTGACGACCGTTAAGTCGTCGCGCGATTGCACCTTGATCTGGTCGAGTTGCGCCTGCACATCAATCGCGTCCTGGGCCGCGATGAACTGCAGGCCAACGCCACCTTCGCCAGCAGCGACCGCGCCGCCCAGCACGCCTATCGCCTGCCGGCTGTGCACGCGCATCTGTCCGCCCGTGGCGAACTGGCTGTCGCCGCCGCTCATCACCGTGGCGGTTTCGCCGTTGGCCAGTTGCACATCGTGCCCGGCGGTCACGCCCAGGCCTGCCTTGGCGGAGATCGCGATCACCGAATCCGTGCTGTGCGGCAGCTTGCCGTCGCCGGGCGCGGTGTTCTTGTCGGCGGCGTCGGCCCTGGCGCTGGCGAGCGCGTCGCCGGCGACCATGCCGGACACGGCTGTCAGCATCGCCGCCAGCGGCGCGGCCTTGTCGTCCAGGACGCTGCTTGCGGCCTTCTTCGTACCGGTATGACCGGCCAGCGCCACCGTTTCGTGCTTCTTGGCCGCGTCGCTGAAGGTCTCGGCTATCTTGACGGCCTGCTTCAGCAGCGCGATGCCGGCGCCGTTGTCGCCCGCCGGTTCGCGCGCGCCCGCCGCGTGGGCGATCTTGTAGCTGCTTACCAGCAGGCCTGCTCCGGCGCGCACCACGCCGTAAGCGTCGGTGCGCAGTTCCGCGCCCTGGCCGCGCAGGCTGCCACGGTGGTTGTCGGCATGATGGATCAGGTGGCCAAGATTGAGTTCGCTGGCCGCGTGGCTGCTCTTGAGCTGGACGCGGCCTTGCGCGTCGGTGTCGTCGAACAGCAGCTGGTTGTAGCCGCTGCCGCCGAATTCCTTGCTGCGTACGCCCCACTGCGCGGCGTTGCTGCGGTGGCCGGCGCTGTCGGCCGAGGCGCCGTGCCATAGCGGGCTGTTTCCGCCGGCCAGGTTGCCCTGCCCCGCCACGGCGTGGTCGTGCGCCTTGCCGAACGGCTGCTCTCCATCTCCCTCGTCGGCCTGCCCGCCCGGCGTGCGCGCAACGCCGCCTTCGCCCTGCCCGTTGTACAGCGCGCCGACCACGACGGGCCGGTCGATGTCGTTCTCGATGAATTGCACCAGCACTTCCTGGCCGATGCGCGGCAGGAACTGGAAGCCCATGCCGCCGCCGGCCGAGCGCTGCGCCACGCGCACCCAGCAGGTGGCGTCGCCGCTGTCCTGCCAGTGGAAGCGGATGCGCACGCGGCCCAGCCGGTCGCAATAGATTTCGTCCACGCCGTTCGGGCTGTCGCCGCCCTCCGGGCCCACCACGATGGCCGTTTGCGCGCCGCGCGCGGTCGGGCGCGGATGGCTGCGGCCGTCGCTGCCAGGCAGTTGCGGGCGCCACGGCAGTTCGGAAGCAATGGCCTCGAAGCTGTTGGCGTAGCCGCTGCCGGACGCCTGCTCGATGACTTGCGCGAAGCCGGCCGCATCGTCCGGCGGCACGCTTTCCAACAGCAGTTCAGGAATGGGGCCGAACAGTTCGGCGAGCGCCTGCGCCGCCGGCAGCGGCAGATTGTTGACGCCGACGCTGCGCACGCGCACCACGGTATAGGCCGGATCTTCGCCGCCCTGTTGCAGCGGGCTTCCTGTGACGGTGATGGAGGTGCCGGCGCGCAAGGTGCGCACCGTGGAGCGGCCGCGCCAGGACTGGGCGCGCGCCTCGCGGCCCTGCATCTGCAAGTCGGCGTAGCGCTGCGCCTGGGCGCCGCTGGCGTAGTGGTATTGGCCGGGCGCGTCGTAGCATTCCACCGCCGGCCCGCTGATCCCCTTCATGCGCGACAATGAGCTCGAACCATACACGCGCTTGCCCTTGTAGTCGTAGCTCAGCAGCGTGGTCATGGCGACGCTGGTGGCGCGCTTCGCCTGCAGGGACTGGATCGTGTCCTGCTGCTCGCCGGCGCGCGCGCCGTGGAAGCGGATGCCGCCGCCGGCTTCGCTGCTGGCGTCTTCGGGCACCGCGCAGCGCCGGCTGCTGTCGGCGAACAGCACCATCTGCGCGCCGTCCGCGTCCTGTTCGAAGCGCCACGCCAGGCCTTCCTCGGCCAGCAGGCGCTCGACAAAAGCCAGGTCGGATTCGCGGTACTGGCAGCAATAGCTGCGCGGGACGGCGTCGGCCATGAAGGAGGCGGTTTCCTCGCTCCAGCGCCAGCGCGCCAGCGGCATATAGGCGCCGAACACGTCGTCGACGATGTCGGGCACGCTCTTGTCTTGCCATACGCGGCTGTTGCGCACCTCGCCGAGCCGCCACACCCAAGGGGTCAGGCGCAGGCGGTAGCGGGTGTAAGCGCCATTGCTGCCCAACATGGCCACCCGCGTAACGTCGCCGCTGAAGCTGGCGCGGCTGCCGTCGGCCAGGCTGATCTCCAGCGTGGCGGGCTGGCCCAGCAGAGACCTGCGGTCGAGGTGGGCGCTGGTGGAGAGCACGATCACGTCGCGCGGGCCGGTGCCCTGCAATGCGTCGTCGGCGGCGAAGGCCTCGACCAGCAAGCCGCTGGCGCCGAGGTCCTGCCCGCCGTCGCCCAGCGTCAGCGCGTACAGGCGGTTGTCGCTGGAGAACTGCGCCAGGGCGGCGGTAATTTGGGCCGAAATCGCTTGCATGTTGCAACTGTGAACTAGTTAAATATTCGACAATTTACTACATTCAACAAGTTCCGGTCGCACTCTTGATGGCGGCGCCGGCCGGCGTTTCCCTACCCTCGCACCCCGCGCACTTTCACGCCAAAGGTCTTGGCGAACCACTCGTCCACCATCTGTTTTTCGAAGCGCAGCGATTCGTTGGAATTGATCATGCTGGCGTGGTCCATATAGCTCATGTCGGCTAGCTTGGCGTCGCCGCTTTTCAGCACTTTGCCATCCTGCACCAGGCTGTAGCGCAGTTCCATGCGCGGCCAGTCGGCGCTGCCGCGCAGCACGCGGATTTCGTTGCCGCTGCGGCGCATGTGGTCGATGCGGCCGGCCAGGTCCAGGTCGGTCACTTCCACTTTCAGCTCCTGCCCTGCGGGTAGCAGCTTGCCCAGTTCGGCGAAATGGTCGCTTAAATCCTGCAGCACCCGCTCCCGGTCAATCTTCGAGAACGGCATGTCGAGGAATTTGTCGGGCTCGACGTAGGTGACGCTGGCGCCGGCCCAGGCACCGCCGCAGCCCAGAATGGCAAGGGCGGCAAAGGTGATGCGTATAGAGCGCATGATGATGATCCTTTCATTTGAAACACATCGGATCATTTCAATATACTCTGTTCGCCCTGCCTTGCCGCCCGTTGAAACGATTTCTTACTTAGTGCCTGGCTGCCGAATCAGCTGCAGATCAGCTACCGATCCTGCCGCCGTCATTTTTGGTGATGACGATGGTCGCCGAGCGCGGGCGCTTGCCCGCGCCGTAGCCGGCACTGGCCGGCCACTGGCTGGTGTACTTGGCTGGATCGGCGATGTTGGCTTGGTTGGTGCCCTCGCCAGGATGCTGGATGTTGACGAACAGCGCCTTGCCGTCCGGCGTTTCGCAGATGCCGGTCAGCTCGCAATCGACCGGGCCGACCAGGAAGCGCTTCAGGGTGTCCGGCGTAGGCGTTTTGCCGACATAGGTGTCCACCGCCAGGGTGCCGGTGCCGCTGGTCGGGTAGGTCAGCGTGACTTTCTTGCCGTCGCCAACCTGGCCCGGCAGCGCGGCCAGCATCATGCAATTGGTGACGTCGGTATAGGCGCCGTCATCGGTCTGGATCCAGCAGATGCCGGTCGACGGGCTGAAGGCCAGGCCGTCCGGGCTGGAGAAGTCCTGGTCCGAGGTCAGGTTCGACAGGTTGATCTTGCCCGCGTCCGCGCCGGATTCAGCGCCGAACAGGTAGACGTCCCAGGTGAAGGCCACTGCGGTGGAGCCGGCCGCGCCTTCCTTCAGACGCAGGATGTGGCCGTTCGGATTGCCGTTCTGCGAGACCGTGCCCTTCATGTCGGTGTAGGCGCGCGGGTTGGCGGCGTCCGGCACCAGCGCCGAGGAACTGCTCGGGGTGGCGGTACGGTTGCTGTTGTTGGTCAGCGAGAAGTACACTTCGCCGTTGGCCGGGTTGACCGAGCACCATTCCGGGCGGTCCATCTTGGTCGCGCCCACCGCGTCGCCAGCCAGGCGGGCGTTGACCAGCACGTCGGCCTGGTCGGCGAATTTGTAGCCGGCGTAGGCGGCGATCAGCGGATTGGCGATGCTCAGCTCGATCCAGCTGCCGGAACCGTCGGCGGCGAATTTCGCCACGTACAGCTTGCCCGAATCGAGGTATTTGTCGCCGGTGGCCAGCAGGTCGGCCGGTGTCGCGTCGGCCGCGCTCCAGACGGCGGTCGAGACGAATTTGTAGATGTATTCGTTGCGCGAATCGTCGCCCATGTAGACCGCCAGCGCCTGTCCCGCCACCGCTTTGCCGAAGGCGGCGCTCTCGTGCGCGTAGCGGCCCAGCGCGGTGCGCTTCTTGACGGCCTTGGCCTTGTTGTACGGATCGGCTTCGACGATGTAGCCCATGCCGTTCATTTCGTTGCGGTAGTCGTCGCTGCCGTCCGCGGACACGCCCAGCTTGCTGTTGTTCCAGCGCGCGTACTTGTCGTCGCTGCCGCCGCTTTCCCAGCCGTGGCGCGAGGCGGCGCCCTGGCTGCGGCCGTAGCGGTTGAGCGAGGCGACGCTCTTGTCGCTGCCGCGCGCGGCGTTGTCGGCCGCGCCGCGCGTGAAGTAGCCGGACCAGTTTTCTTCGCCGGACACGAAGCTGCCCCACGGGGTCTTGCCGGTGCCGCAGTTGTTCAGGGTGCCGCGCGTCTTGGCGGCATCCTTGGAGTACTTGGTCACCAGCAGCGCGTTGCCGCGCACCGGACCGGAGATCTCGCATTCGGTCAAGCAGGTGACGCGGCGGTTGAAGGTTGAATCCTGGACGTATTCCCACTTGGCGCCGCTCTTGCGCACTTCGACCATGGACAGGCCGTGCAGCGCAGTTTCACGGTCCACTTCGGCGGCCGGACGCGGCAGCGTGTTGGTGCCGCCGTTGGCGTGGATGAAGAAGGACGACAGCTGCTGGTTGGTGGTCGCCTCGTGGTTCACGGCCAGGATGCCGCGCTCGACGGCGGACGCCGACGGTTTGCCGTCGGCGCCCAGGCCGAAGAATTCCATGCCGTCGTGGTGGTCGCCGGCGCGGCTCTCGAAGTCGGCGTCGGTGCCGTCATTCTTGAAGGCGGTGGCAGTGGCGGTCAGCGGATCGCCCAGCGCGTACAGCACGCTGGCGGTGTAGCCGGCGGGCACCACGACCACGTCGGCCAGGCTCTTGGCGACGGCGGTAAAGCCGAGCAGCTTTTCAGCCGGCGGCACAGGCGTGACCGGAGCAATCGGCAGGGTGGCAGCCGGCGCGTCGTTGTTGCTGCCGCAGGCGCTCAGGCCCAGGGTACCCAGCATGACGCTGGCGGCGCTGGCGGCACCGCCGCGCAGCAGGTTGCGGCGGCTGATACGCTGCTCCAGCACGGCGCTGAAATGTTCGTTCGGGGTATCGTTGTAGCCGATCTCGTCGGCGTCTATGGATGCTGGCACGCGGTCTTTGCTGTTCATGTTCTTTGTCTGTAGAGTGGAAGGGCTGCAACGCCGGCCATTCTATGCAAGAAAAATGACAACATTGTGACGCTCGATAGCGCTCCGCCGCTTGGTGCGCGAGCGCACGGCGGCCGCATCCGCTTGCGCGCACACTGCAAGCTCCCGACCCAGGAGCTGCCATGCCCGAAGGCCCGTCCATCGTCATCCTCAAGGAACAGGCGGCCGGCTTCACCGGCCGTACCATCGCCGCCGCCAGCGGCAACAGCAAGGCGGTGGACTTCGCCCGCCTGCCGGGCCAGCCCATCGTGTCGCTGCGCAGCTGGGGCAAGCATTTCCTGATCGAATTGCCGGAACTGGTATTGCGCATCCATTTCCTGCTGTTCGGCAGCTACCTCATCAACGAGCGCAAGGACGCGCAACTGCGTCTCGGCCTGCAATTCGACGACGGCGCCGAACTCAACTTCTACACCTGCGCGGTCAAGCAACTGGAACTGGCCGAATGCTCCCTGGACCAGCTCTACGATTGGCGCGCCGATGTCATGTCGGACCAGTGGAGCGCGGCGCTGGCGCTGAAGAAGCTGCGCGCCGTGCCGGACAAGCTCGCATGCGACGCCCTGCTGGACCAGCATATTTTTTCCGGCGTGGGGAATATTATCAAGAACGAAGTATTGTTTCGCTTGCGCATACACCCCTTGTCGCGGGTCGGCGCCCTGCCGGCGGCGAAGCTGCGGGAACTGGTAAAACAGGCCCGTCTGTACAGTTTTGAATTCAAGGCGTGGAAACAGGCTTTCGTCCTAAGACAGCACTGGCTGGTGCATACGCGGACGCAGTGTCCACGCTGCAATATCCCTCTGGCGAAGGGCCATCTAGGGACGACCAAACGCCGAAGTTTCTATTGTGAAAATTGTCAAAAGCTATATTAAAATACGGCATGGCAGCAGGTTTGTTGTTTAGCGTAACTGTAATGATTATTGCCAGTTGTTAATTCGCAGGATGTCGGACTACAATCAAAAGAGTGCGCCTAAAAATTGCGCATACAAGTGTCTTTTTGCGGAATACGCCCCTATGTCTTTTTTGTCCTCATCGTCTCCCAAGCTCGCGCCATGGAAAGTCCTGTTGGTCGATGACGAACCCGATATCCACGACGTAACCAAACTGACGCTGGCGCGCTTCCGCCTCGACGGGCGCGCCCTGAGCTTTGTGCACGCCTACAGCGGCGCCGAAGCCAAGGAAGTGCTGGCGCGCGAGCAGGACATCGCCCTGGTGTTCCTGGACGTGGTGATGGAGCAGGAAGACAGCGGCCTGGAAGTGGCGCGCTGGATGCGCCAGGAATTGAACAACCAGTTCACCCGCGTCGTGCTGCGCACCGGCCAGCCCGGACAGGCGCCGGAGGAGCGCGTGATCGTCAATTACGACATCAACGACTACAAGGAAAAGACCGAGCTGGACCGCACCAAGCTGTTCACCACGACCTTTGCCGCCCTGCGCGCCTACCGCGACATCATGAAAGTCGAGGAAGCGCGCGTCGCCCAGCTGAACTACCGCGAAGGCCTGGAGCGCGTGATAGCCGCCTCGGCCCACATCTTCCAGCAACGCAACCTGAAAGACTTCGCCAACGGCCTGCTGCAGCAGGTGGTGGCCCTGCTGCGCCTGGAACACAGCATACTGCTGCGCCTGCGCGCGGCCACCGCCATCAGCGGCGAAAACGACTACGAAATCCTGGCCCAGATCGGCGACGAGGAAAACATGCTCACGCCCGAACTGCTGGCCCAGCTGGACGAGGCCAAGAGCAACCGCATCTCGCGCGTGCAGGGCGACACCTATGTCGGCTACTTCCCCAACAGCAGCGGCAAGGCCTCGCTGCTGGTGCTCAAGGGCGTGGAGGAAATCTCCGAGATCGACACCAAGCTGCTGGAGGTATTCTGCTCCGGCGTGGCGATCGCCTTCGACAACATCCTGCTGACGCAGGAAATCACCGACACCCAGGCCGAGCTGATCCTGCGTCTGGGCGACGTGGTCGAATCGCGCTCGAACGAGGCGGGCAACCACGTGCGCCGCATGTCCGAAGTGTGCCATTTGCTGGCCGTGGCCAGCGGCCTGCCTGACGACGAAACGGCGGTGCTGCGCCACGCCGCGCCGATGCACGACATCGGCAAGATCGCCACGCCGGACGCGGTGCTGCTCAAGCCGGGCAAGCTCGACGCGGCCGAGTGGGAAATCATGAAGCAGCACCCGGCGGTCGGCCTGTCCATCCTGGACGGCTCGCAGCGTCCCATCCTGAAGGCGGCCGCCGTGATCGCGCACCAGCACCACGAGAAATTCGACGGCAGCGGCTATCCGCAGGGGCTGAAGGGCGAGAACATCCACCTGTACGCGCGCATCGTCGCGGTGGCCGATGTGTTCGACGCGCTGATGCACAAGCGCTGCTACAAGGACGCGTGGCCGGTCGCGCAAGTGGTCAGCCACCTGCGCGAGGTGGCGGGCCAGCACCTGGATCCGGTCTACGTCGAGCACCTGATCAACAATATCGACAAGGCGCTTGCCATCAACGAACGCTTCCCCGATTGAGGCTGCAGTATGAAGAAACCGGCACCCGCCGGTTTTTTTTCACCAAAGGTGTATGCATGTTCTGGAAGTCGCGGCTCATACGCTCCATCGGCCTCTGCTACATCCTGCTCGGCAGCGCGGGCGCGGCGGAGCTGACTGTCTATACCGAAGAATCCGCCCCCTATCACTTCACACAGGACGGCCGGGTCGTCGGCATTGCGACGGACATGCTCAGGCTGGCCTGCGAGCGGGCCAAGCTCGATTGCATCATCCGGATGATGCCGTGGGCCAGGGCCTATGCCCAGACGCTGCAGACGCCCAACACCCTGATCTATTCCATGGTGCGCAATCCGGCGCGGGAAAAGGATTTTCTCTGGATCAGCCCGATCGCCACGGAGAGCATGTGGATCTATGGGCGCCCGGACTCGCCCGAGATCAAATCCATCGCCGATCTGAAAACGATGCGGACCGGCGTCATCAACGGCAGCTCCGGCCTGGCCTTTCTGCAAAAAGCCGGCGTGCCGGCCAGCGCCATGGATCTGGCTAACTCGACGGAATTGAACTTCCGCAAACTGGCGGCGGACCGCATCCAGTTCCTGGTCAGCACCGAGAGCCGGATGCAGACCGAACTGACGCGCTTCGAGCTCCCTTTCGCGATCGCCAAGCGCATCAAGCTGCAGGATGCAACCACCTACTTCGCCATGAACCGCCAGTCCGACCCCGCCCTCGTCCGCGCCCTGCGGCAGGCGCTGGCCAGCGTCGCCTCGGACAAGGCGATGGGCGAGATCAAAGCGAAATACCAGGCGAAGTAATCAGGCGAGCGCGCTCACCCCTGCTGCTTGCCGTGCTGAACGCGCGGGAAGCGCAGCTTGTAGTGCAGGCCCATATTGGGGGCGCTGACCACTTTCACGGTGCCGCCCAACGGCCCGGTCACCAGGTTGTACAGGATGTGCGCGCCCAGGCCGCTGCCGCCGGAGCCGCGCTTGGTGGTGAAGAAGGGATCGAACAGCTGACTCAAGGTGGCCGTATCCATGCCGATGCCGTCGTCGCTGTAGTCGAAGTGCACATGGTCGCCGTCGATGCGGCCCTTGATCCTGATGCTGCCCGGCTGGCCTTCGCCGAAACCGTGCACCAGCGAATTGACCACCATATTGGTGACGATCTGCGACACCGCGCCGGGGAAGCTTTCCATCTGGATGTCCGGCGCGCAGTCCACCTCCACCGCGATGGGCTTGCCCTTGAGCTTGGGCTGCAACGACAGCAGCACCTCGTCCAGGTATTTGCGCAGGTTGAAGCTGCGCACATTGTCGGACGACTGGTCCACCGCCACCTGCTTGAAACTGCGCACCAGCGCCGCCGCGCGCTGGGTGTTGGTGGTCATGATGCGCAGCGACTGGTCGACGATGTCGAAGAACTGGTTCAGCCCCTCCTCGTCCAGCGCGCCGGCCGCCAGGTCCTCCCTGGTCAGCTTGAGTTCCTGCACCAGGTGGCTGGTGGCCGTCACGCAGATGCCCAGCGGCGTGTTGATCTCGTGCGCCACGCCCGCCACCAGCCGGCCCAGCGAGGCCAGTTTCTCCTGCCGCACCAGTTCGCCCTGCGCCTCCTGCAGCTGCGTCAGCGCCGTGTTCAGCGCGGCGTTCTGCTCCTCCAGCGTCTCCTTGGCGCGGCGCACCGCGCGCTCGGCTTGCAGGCGCGAGATCGCTACCGCCACGTGGTTGGCCATGAAGGCCAGGATGTCCAGGTCCGACTGGCCGTAGACAACCGACTCGTCATAGCTCTGCACCACCAGCACGCCGTAGGCGAAATCGTTGAGCATCATGGGCGCGCCCATCCAGCTGTAGAAATTGTCGTTGCCCAGCGACGGCCCCACTGCGCCGCCGGCCATCAGCCCGGCGTAGCTGTCGCGGTCGAGCAGGCAGGGCTTGCGCTGCTTCAGCACGTAGGAACTCAGGCCCTCGCCGAAGGGGAATTTTTCGGCGGGCACCTCGGTGTCCTTCTCGTCGACGTAGTAGGGAATGCTGAGTTCGTTACTGCTTGGGTGGTATAGCGCGATCAGGAAGTTGCGCGCCGTGAGCACCTCCTTGATGGCCTCGTGCAGGTGGGCATACATGGTTTTCATGTCCCAGGCGCCGGCCGACAGGCTGGCTATCTCGTACAGTGCGCGCTGCAGGTTTTCGGCGCGGCGGCGCTCGGCCACTTCGTACTCCAGCGCGGCGGTGCGCTCGTGCACGGCGCGCTCCAGGCGGTCCATGCTCTGCAGCCCTTGCAGCGCGCTCGACACGTGGCTGGCCATGAGCGAGAACAGCGCCTGGTCTTCCTCGCTGAAGGTATGCTCTCTGTCGTAGCTCTGGATCACGATGGCGCCCAGCGCCTGGTGGTTCTGGTCCAGCAGGGGGCAGCCCATCCAGTGTTCGGCCGTCGTGCCCAGGCCCCAGGTGCTGCCTTCCTTGTTGTGTATGTCCTGCTCCGCGGCCGTCATCACCAGTGGCTGGCGGTTCTGCAGCACCCAGGCGGTCGGCGAATCTTCGGGCGCCGGCAACTGCACCAGTTCGCTGCCGTTGAACGGCGCGTCGTCCACCTCGTCGACGAAATAGACGAAGCGAACCGCGTTGGCCCGCCCGCCCTCGTCGCTCAGCGCCACGAAGAAGTTGGCCGCGTACATGATGCGGCCCAGCGCCTCGTGCACCGCCTGCAGGAACTCGGCGATGTCCGTGCAGCTGCTCGACTTCTGCCCGATTTCGAGCAGCATGCTTTGTACGGCTTCCAGGCGGCTAAGGCGGCTTTCCATCTATTTTCCTATGAGCAAGTTAGCATAGGGATGGTAACAGTTCAGGCCGAACCACGGCCAGCGCGATTGCTCAAATAAGCAACGGCGCCGGCGGCCGATGGGACGCCGCGGCGGCGTCAGGGACGGCGGTAGCCGCTGTCGATCCAGGCGGTGGCGCTGGCCACGCTGAGCTTGAAGTTGGGGGCCGCGCGCACCTGGGCCAGTTCCTCGCCGTAGGGATCGAAGGCGGTCAAGGTGGCGTAGGGTTCGTCCTCGTCGGGCGTGATGTCCAGGTTGACGGTGATGTAGGCCGCGCCTTCGGTGTTGACGCGCACGCTCTTGTGCAACTGCGCGTGCAGCTGCTGCTCGTGGCGGCGCAGCACTTCGTTGGCGGTCTTGACCAGCGTGTTGAAGGCGTTCACGTCCAGCGGCTTGGGGTTCTTCTTGTCGCGGCCCATGGTCCAGGGACCGACCAGCGCCGGTTCCGGCTCGCCGTCCTTGATCATGGCCACCGCCCAGCCTTCGTCTTCGTCGTTCTTGATCACGCGCGCGGTCCAGCCGTTGGACTGCCACAGGCGGTCCTCTTGAACCAGGGTTGCTTCGTCGTCGGGAATCAGGATGTCGTCGGTCATGGAAGGCTCGCTTTACTGGATATATATACAGTTAAAAACTGTATGATAGCCGAAATCAGCCTTTGCGCGGAAATGTTGTCGAAGCGCGTACCACCAGCTCCGGTTTCAGACGGATTTCCATCTGGCCGGCGCCCTCCTCGCGCAGCTGGCGCAGGATCAGCTGGGCCGCCTGCACGCCCATGGCGTGGTGGCCGATGCGTATCGTCGTCAGCGGCGGATTGACCATGTCGACGAAGGGCATGTCGTTGTGGCCGACCACGGACACGTCCTCCGGGCAGCGCAGGCCGCGCTCGCGCAGCGCGTCGTAGCAGCCCAGCGCCAGCAGGTCGTTGCCGGCCAGGATGGCGGTCGCTTGCGGGTGGCGCTCCAGCGCCTCGCCGCAGCCGGCGCGGCCCGCCTCGCGCGTGTAGGCGCTGCAATCGACCAGCCACATGTCCTCGCGCCTGACGCCGTGCGCGGCCAGCGCCAGCTCGTAACCTTCCTTGCGCAGGTGGCCGGTGGACAGCTGCTGCGGCCCCACCAGGTGCACGATGCGGCTGTGGCCCAGCGCCAGCACATGCTCCACCGCCTGCCGCATGCCGGCGTATTCGTCGTTGACGATGCTCGACACGCGGCCGCTGTCCTCGCTGCGGTTGACCGTCACCAGCGCCACGCCCGCCTCGAGGCAATGCGTGATGACCGGATCGTCGCGCGTGGCGGTGGCCAGGATCAGCGCGTCGACCTGGCGCGCCAGCAGCTGGTCGACCACGAAGCGCTGCTGCTCCGGGTCTTCGCCTGCGTTGGTCACCAGCGCCACGTAGCCGTGCTTGCGCAGCTCGTCCTCGATGCCGAGCAAGATGGGCGGGAACACCGGGTTGGTGATATCGGGCAGCATGACGCCGACAATGTTGGAGCGCCGCGTGCGCAGCGCGGCGGCCATCTTGTTGGGCCGGTAGCCGTGCCGCGCCGCCTCTTTCAACACCCGCTGCGCCACCTCCTCGCCCACCATGTGGCGCGTTTCCGGGTCCATGACGCGGCCCACCGTGGAGGTGTGCACCCCCAGGATCTCGGCCAGGCCCTTCAGCGTCATTTTTTTCTGCTGCATAGACTCTCCGTTCAAACGATGTCGTATTTTCGCACGCCGCCGCGCCAGAGCGAAACACGCGTTTTTTATGCGAACGTTCGCAAATAATCTATCCGCATCTGCAAATCGCGTTTGACTTCGATATTTGATCTGATATCATCGAATTTATGCGAACGTTCGCATAACCGGAATTCACGGATGGAGGAGACAGAAAGTGGACATGAACACCGCCAACATCATCGACGGCGAGGCATCCGTCACCGCCGTGGCGCACGCCGCCATGGCCCGCACCCCGGACCCGCGCCTGCGCCGGCTGGTGGCCGCCTTCGTCGATCACATGCATGCGCTGATACGCGAAGTGGACTTGACCGAGGCCGAGTTCGAGACCGTGCTGAAGTTCGTCACCGACATCGGCCAACAGACCAACGACGTCCACAACGAAGTGGTGCTGGCGGCCGACGTGCTGGGCATCTCGACCCTGGTCGCGCTGCGCAACAACCCGCAGAACCAGGGCCAGAGCGCGGCGGCCCTGCTCGGCCCCTTCTGGCGCGCCGCCTCGCCGCTGTGCGCCAACGGCGAATCGATCGCCCGCTGCGACATGCCCGGCACGACTATGGAGGTCAGCGGCCAGGTGCGCGGCGTGGACGGCGCGCCGCTCGCGGGGGCCAAGGTCGATGTCTGGCAGGCGTCGCCGGTCGGCCTGTACGAGAACCAGGACGAGCAGCAGCCCAGCATGAATCTGCGCGGCTACTTCATCACCGGCCCCGACGGCCGCTACAGCTTCCGCACCGTGCGCCCGGCCGGCTACCCGGTGCCCACGCACGGCGCGGTCGGCGTGCTGCTGCGCTTGCAGGAGCGCCACTGCATGCGGCCGGCGCACGTGCACTTCATGGTCTCGCACCCGGGCTGCAAAACGCTGATCACCCAGGTCTTCGCCGACGACTGCGAGCACCTCGGCAGCGACGTCTCCTTCGGCGTGACCAAGCCGCTGGTGGGGCAGTTCGTGCACCACGCGCCAGGCGGCAAAGACAAGGCGGACGGCGGCTCCGGCTACTACACCCTCAACTACGACTTCGTGCTGGAGCAAGGCGCCAGCTGCTTCCCCGAAGCACCCATCAAGTAAGGAATGCGCATGTCCTCATCACTTCCACTCGCCGGCCAGGTGGCCGTCATTGCCGGCGGCGCGGGCGCCATCGGCTACGCCAGCGCGCAGCGCCTGGCCAGCCAGGGCGCGCGCGTCGTGCTGCTCGGCCGCGCCAGCGCCGAGGCGCACGCGAAAGCCGCCGCTTTGCCTGTGCCGCCGAAGCAGCAAGGCACCGGCGAACGTGCCTCGATGGCTGCGACAGGCGAAGCAGCAGCAGCCCTGCAGGCAGGCGCACGCGACGCCACCGGCTCCAACGCGCATTGCGCGATAGAGGCCGACCTGACCGACAGCGCGGCGCTGGTCCGCGCCGCCGCCGAAGTGCGCGCGCGTTACGGGCGCGCCGACATCCTGGTCAACTCGGCCGGCTTCACCAAGCCCGTGCCGCATGCCGACCTGGACGCGCTGGACGACGACCTGATCGACGCCATCTTCACCGCCAACTGGCGCGCGCCGTTTGCCGCCGTCCGCGCCTTCGCGCCGCTGTTGCGCGCCTCCGGCCGCGGCCTGGTGGTCAATATCTCGTCCATCGCCGCCAGCACCGGCATCGGCAGCAACGTCGCCTACTGCGCCGCCAAGGCGGGGCTGGACACCATGGCCAACTCGCTGGGCCGCGCGCTGGCGCCGCACATCCGCGTCGTCAACGTCTCGCCCGGCGTGGTGGACAGCGGCTTCGTGCCCGGCCGCGACGCCGCCTTCAACGACAAGCAGGCCTCCACCACGCCGCTCAAGCGCATCGGCCAGCCGGACGACATCGCCGCCGCCGTGGAAGCCTGCGCCACCACCCTGTTGTTCGCCACCGGCAGCGTGATCCGCATCGACGGCGGCCGCCACCTCGGCGCGGCATAAACGGAGCGCACCATGAGCGAACGCAAAACCATCATCACCTGCGCCGTCACGGGCAACATCGTCAAGCCCGGGCAGCACCCGGACCTGCCGGTCACGCCGCGCCAGATCGCGCAGGCCTGCCTGGACGCGGCCGACGCCGGCGCCGCCGTGGTCCACATCCACGTGCGCGACCCGAACACCGGCCTGCCGTCGATGGAACTGGACCACTACGCCGAGGTGATGCAGCGCATCCGCGAGCAGAACCGCGAGCTGGTGATCAACCTGACCACGGGCCCCGGCGGCCGCTTCATCCCCAGCGCGGACGATCCGCAAGTGGCGGCGCCCGGCAGCACCTTGATGGCGCCCGAAAAGCGCGTAGCCCACATCGCCGCGCTGCGCCCGGACATCGCCACGCTGGACCTGAACACCATGAATTCCGGCGCCGACGTCGTCATCAACACCCCGGCCAACGTGGCGCGCATGGCCAAGGTGATACGCGCGGCGGGCGTGCTGCCCGAGATCGAAATCTTCGACTCCGGCGACCTGCACCTGGCGCGCGACCTGATCAAGGAAGGCGTGCTGCAAGGCCCCGGCCTGTTCAGCTTCGTGCTGGGCGTGCGCTACGGTTTCAGCGCCAGCCCGGAGACCATGGCCTACGCGCGCGCACTGCTGCCGGCCGGCGCCACCTGGACCGGCTTCGGCATCGGCCGCCATGAATTCCCCATGGTGGCGCAAGCCTGGCTGCTGGGCGGCCATGTGCGCGTCGGCTTCGAGGACAACCTGTATATCGCCAAGGGCAAGCTGGCCAGGGACAACGCCGAACTGGTGACGCGCGCGCGCCGGATCGTCGAATCGCTGGGCGGCGAAATCGCTGGCACGGCCGAAGCGCGCACCCTGCTTGGCCTGCACAACAATCACAACAAGGAGTAATGATGAACACCGTACGCGTCACCGAAAAAGCCGCCAGCATCGACCTGCTGGCCCCCACCCTGTCCACCACCGAGCGCCCTGCCGCCCTGCCGGGCCAGTGCGTCATCGAAGTCCACAGCGCGGGCGTCAACCCGAGCGACGTGAAGGCCGCCCTCGGCGCCATGCCGCACGCGATCTGGCCGCGCACCCCGGGCCGCGACTACGCCGGCGTGGTCATCGACGGCCCGGCCGAGCTGCTCGGCCAGCAGGTATGGGGCAGCGGCGGCGAACTGGGCATCCGCCGCGACGGCACCCATGCGCGCTACCTGGTCATCGACACGGCCGCCGTGCGCGCCAAGCCGGCTGCCGTGCCGATGCTGGAAGCGGGCGCGGTCGGCGTGCCCTTCATCACCGCCTACGAAGGCCTGCGCCGCGCCGGCCTGCCGCAAGCGGGCGACGTGGTGCTGGTCATGGGCGGCAACGGCAAGGTCGGCCAGGCCACGATCCAGCTGGCCACCCGTGCCGGCGCCCGCGTGTTCGCCGTCGAGCGCACCAGGGAAGCCTACATCGGCCACGCCAGCGGCGCGGTCGACATGATAGGCGCGGACAGCCAGGACATCGCCGCCTACGTGCGCGACAAGACCGGCGGCCACGGCGCCGACATCGTCTACAACACCGTCGGCAGCCCCTACTTCGAGCAGGCCAACGCGGCGCTGGCCACCGGCGGCCGTCAGATCTTCATCTCCACCATCGAGCGCGCCGTCCCCTTCGACATCTTCGCCTTCTATCGCGGCCAGCACACCTATGTCGGCATCGACACGCTGGCGCTCGACTCGCTGGCCTGCGCCCGCATCCTGGACGCGCTGGCGCCCGGCTTCGCCGACGGCACGCTGAAACCGTTCCCGGTGCTGGCCGACACCATCTACGCGCTGAAAGACGCCGTGCAAGGCTACCGCGCCGTGCTGGGCGGCGCCCGCGAGCGCGTGGTCCTGCAGCCCTCCCTTCAAACCGCGCCATGAACCTGACCCGCTACCACCGCGCGCCGCCCTACTTCCCGCTCAACCACGAAGGCATGCACTGCCTGCGGCTGCAGGGATACGAGGCCGGACCGTCGGACAGCCTGTGGCTGGGCCTGTCCCACCTGCTGCCGGGCGGCGGCACCACGCTGGATGCATCCAGCGTCGAGAAACTGTACGTCGTGCTCGAAGGCGAAGTCACCATCGCCACCGAGGAGGGCGAACAAGTGCTGCGCAAGTACGATTCGGCGCGCCTGGCGCCGGGCGAGAGACGGGCCTTGAAGAACAACACGAACCACCCGGCCAGCATTCTCCTGGCCATGCCATACCAGTCTCAAAAATAAGCTAGACCTTGATCGAAGCACAGACGAAGTATTGGAGGAGACATATGATTACCACCAGCCCCACTGGCGCGGACGCCTTGCCGCCCGCCGTCCGCAGCAGGAAACCCTTCTACGCCATGCTGTACGTGCAGGTGCTGTTCGCCATCGCGCTCGGCATCCTGCTCGGCCACCTCGACGCCAAGCTGGCGATCGACATGAAGCCGCTGGGCGACGGCTTCATCAAACTGATCAAGATGCTGATCGGCCCCATCGTGTTCTGCACCGTCGTCAGCGGCATCGCCGGCATGCAGGACATCAAAAAAGTCGGCCGCATCGGCTGCAAGGCCCTGCTCTATTTCGAGCTGGTGTCCACCTTCGCGCTGTTCATCGGCATGGCGGTCGGCAACTGGGTACGTCCCGGCGACGGTTTCAACGTCAATCCGGCCACGCTGGACGCCAAAGCCGTCACCGACTACGTCGGCAAGGCCAAGTCCATGACCACCACCGACTTCTTCATGAACATCATCCCCACCACCGTGGCGGACGCCTTCGGCAAGGGCGACGTGCTGCAGGTGCTGCTGATCTCGCTGCTGTTCGGCTTCGCGCTGGCGGCCATGGGCAGCCGCGCCAAGCCGGTCACGGAGCTGATCGAGATGGGATCGCAGGCGGTGTTCGGCGTCATCAACTTCATCATGCGCTTCGCACCGGTCGGCGCGTTCGGCGCCATGGCCTTCACGGTCGGCAAATACGGCGTGGTCTCGCTCGGCCCGCTGCTCAAGCTGATCGGCACCTTCTACCTGACCTCCGCGCTGTTCGTCTTCATCGTGCTCGGCCTGATCGCGCGCTTCGCCGGCTTCAGCATCGTCAAGTTCCTGGTCTACATCAAGGAGGAGATCTTCCTGGTGTTCGGCACCAGCTCGTCCGACACCGCGCTGCCGACGCTGATGGCCAAGATGGAGAAGCTGGGCTGCTCCAAGCCGCTGGTCGGCCTGATCGTCCCCACCGGCTACACCTTCAATACCGACGGCACCAGCATCTACATGACGATGGCGGCGCTGTTCGTGGCGCAGGCAACCAACACCGAACTCGGTTTCCTGCAGCAGTTGGCGATCTTCGGCGTGGCCATGCTGACCTCGAAGGGCGCCAGCGGCGTGCAGGGCGCATCCTTCATCGCCCTGGTCGGCACGCTGGCGGTGGTGCCGAGCATACCGGTGGCGGGCATGGCGCTGATCCTGGGCATAGACCGCTTCATGAGCGAGGCCCGCGCCTTGGTCAACATGATAGGCAACGGCGTGGCCACGGTCGTCATGGCGCGCTGGGAAGGCGAACTCGATCGCGAAAAACTGGCTGTCATCCGCTAAACCATCTCGTACTCAACAGACAGGAATATGATGCAAAAACGACTGATTTTCCTTGCTATTGCACTGGCGGCATCGGGCTGCGCGGCCGCGCAGAGCAACGTCACCGTCTACGGCCGCCTCAACGTGTCCATCGAGGACATGGAGACCTCGGCCGGCGCCGCCGGCAAGCCGCTCAGCATCACGCGCATGGTCAACAACCGCTCGGTGTTCGGCTTTCGCGGCGTGGAAGACCTGGGCGGCGGCATGAAGGCCCTCTTCCAGATCGAGGGCACGCTGTCGCCCGACACCGGCGACGGCAGCCCGGCCGCGCGCGACACCCGCGTCGGCCTGGAGGGCGGCTTCGGCCAGCTCTTCCTCGGCCACTGGACCACGCCCTACAACAACGCCACCTCCGGGCTGGACCCGTTCTATCCGACCACCGCCGGCTATATGAGCATCATCGGCAACGGTTCCGGCTCCTCCGTCGACAACGTGGGCAACCTGTCGTCCTTCGACCGCCGCCAGCAGAACAGCATCAGCTGGTATTCGCCGGCTTGGCGGGGCTGGACCTTGCGCACCGCGCACGGCATGAGCGAGGAACGCCCGGCCAGCGGCGCCAAGCCTTCCCTGACCTCGCTCGCCGCCATCTACGAGCAGGGCCCGTGGTACGCCGCGCTGGCGCACGAGCTGCACAAGGACTACCAGGGCGTGGGCCGCGACGACAGCGGCACCAAGCTGGCGGCGGCGTACAAATTCGGCGACACCCGCGTCGCCGCCATCGCCGAAAAGCTCAGGTACGAGACCGCCACCGGCAAGCTGGAACGGCAATCCTGGTATGTGTCGGCCACCCACCAGATCGGCCCGCACGGGCTGCGCCTGGGCCTGGCGCGCGCCGCCGACGCCAAAGGGACGTCGACGCAGAAGATAGGCTACATCAAGCGCGGGCCGGACAGCGGCGCCACCCACGTCACGCTGGGCTACGACTACGCCCTGTCCAGGCGCAGCAGCGTGTATGCCTACACCACCCGCCTGCGCAACGACCCGAACGGCCTGCACGACTTCGCCATCAATCCGCTGACGGTGAGCGCGGGCGCCACGCTCAAGGGCAGCGCCTTCGGTATCCGGCACGCCTTCTAGCCCGGCCTCCGGACAAAGCGAAGCCCGCATGATGCGGGCTTTTTATTTGGTGGGTTTATTCCCTTCGCCTATGCTGTCGGTCCAGCATAAGCCAGCTGTCAGGCAGCCAGTAGCGACATAGCAGGCCGGGGCGGCGGCGCGATCGGCGGCCCCAGCGGGGTACGGCGTGGATCGATCGCCGGCTCCGGCATATGGTAGGTGAAGGGATTGATGATAATCGGTGGAATCGTAGGCGGCGCGGACGGCGGCCCCTTGGGTCCGCCAGAACTCTCAATCGCGCTGCGCTGGCGCATATCACTACCGTATCCCGAGGATATCGATTGACCCTCGCTCAAGTCTAGCCAAGCCATATTGCCCTCCATGTGCAAGATAGGTATTCAGTATAGGCAACCATATCGTTTATTCAAGGACAACCCTGCCGCTTTTTCCGGCAAGCTGCAGCTTATCGCCGCCTGTCCGCCATTTATCCCGCCAAATGAACGCTTGGTCGCATAGCCGTGGCCAGCCGCGCCCCCGCGCCGTACAGTCGCACCATACCAACCACCACGGGGAACCAACATGAAAAAGCTGCTCACCATCGCTCTGATCTTCCTTCTTGCTATCGCAGCATGGAGCTCGATAGATACCAGCGATATGATCGTCCACATCGGCGACGAAGAGTTCGACGGCCCGCTGGGCGCGCTGCTGGGCCTGGTCTTTGGCGGCATGGGACTGGTCATCGCAGCCGTGGTGATGGTTTGCGTGGCCGTGTTCCTCGGCTTCCTGTTCGCCGGCCTGGGCATCCTGATGCTCACCGGCCTGGTCCTGCTGGCCATCGTGCTGGTGGCAGTGATGTCGCCGCTGATGCTGCCGCTGCTGATTCCCGCCGGCATCATCTGGTTCTTCGTGGCGCGCAACCGCAAGCACAAGGACGCGCCGCAGCTGCCGGCTAAAGACGTGGAGCACGCCGCCGTCTGATCTCCCGCCGGGCAGCGCACGGGGCCGGGGCGCCGCTCCGGCCGTTTTCGCGTCTACGCCTCGCCGCACACGTCGACCTGCTCGACCCGGTTGCGCCCGCCGCGCTTGGCGCAGTACAGCGCCTTGTCGGCGCGTACCAGCGCCGCGTCGCCGCTGGCGTCGGCCGCGTCCATCGCGGCGATGCCCACGCTCACCGTCACCGCCAGTTCGTGGCCGTCCACCGTCAGCGGCGTGCCGGCGATGCGCTGGCGCAGGCGCTCGGCGAACGCGGCCGCCGCCAGCATGTCCGCCCCCGGCAACAGCACCGCGAACTCCTCGCCGCCGACCCGGCCCAGCGTGTCGATCTTGCGCTGGCTGTCGCGCATCAGCGCGGCCATGTGGCGCAGCACCGCGTCGCCGGTGGCGTGGCCGTATTCGTCGTTGACGCGCTTGAAATGGTCCAGGTCCAGCATCAGCACGGCGGCCTGGCCGCCGATGTCGCGCTGCAGCCGCGCCTGCTCGTCGTCCAGCCGCGCCATGAACTCGCGGCGGTTCGGCAGGCCGGTCAGGAAATCGGTGGTGGCCAGCATCAGCAGCTCGTCGTTCATGCGCTTGCGCTCGGTGATGTCCACCGTCGAGACGATGACGAAGTCCAGGCTCTGCGTATGGCCCGGCATCACCAGCAAGGTCAGCTCGTTCTGGCGCCGCACCCCGTCCAGGCGCAGGAAGCTGCTTTCGCAGGCGAACAGGTGGGCGCCCTGCGCCAGCGCCGCCAAGGCTTGGGCGAAGCTGTCGATGGCGCTGTCGTCGAAATTCTGAGCCAGGGTCAGCAGGCTGGCGTCCCTGGTGCCGGGCGGCGCACCGACCTGGGCCAGCGCGGCCGCGTTCACGTCCATGATGCGCACCAGCCCGGCCATGCGCGCCACCTGGCTCGGGTTGTTCCTCAGGTAGGCCGGCACATTGTCCACGCCGGAGTGCTCCAGTTCGGCCAGAGCGGCGCGCACGGCCGACCAGTCCTGTTCCCACAGCGCCACCGGCGCGTTGTCGTACAGGCTGCGGAAGCGCGCCTCGCCGGTGCGCAGCGCCACCGCCGCCTGGGCCTGCTCGATGGCGATGCCCGACAGGCGCGACGCCTGTTCCATCATGGCCAGGCTGGCCACGCCGGGGCTTTGCGGCTCGCGGTGGAAGATGGCGAACGTGCCCAGGATCTGGCCGCTGGCGCCGCGGATCGGGTCCGTCCAGCACGCCGCCACGTCGGCCTGCTGCGCCAGGTCGCGATACTGCGACCACAGCGGGTCGAGGCTGACATCGGCGACGATGATGCGCCGCCCAAGCTGCAATTTCTCTCGCCGCGAGCCCTCGGGCTGCTCCACCGGCTGGCCGTCGATCGCCGCGCAGAAGAAGGGCGGCAGGCTGGGTGCAGCGCGCACGAACAGGCGGCTGCCGTCCTCGTCGAGCAGCAGGATGGCGCAACGCATGCCGGGGTTGCCTTCCTCCACGCCGCGCACCACGCTGTCGAGGATGGTTTGCAGCGGCGCGCCGGTGGCCAGCAACTCCAGTACCTGGCGCCGGGTCTGCTCGCGGCGCTCGCTCTGGGTGCGCTCGGTGATGTCGCGGAAGGACCACAGCCGCGCCGCTTCGCTGCCCAGCCGCAGCCCGCGCGTGAACTGCTCGATCACGCGGCCGTCGCGCAGGTGCAGCAGCTCCTGCTGCACCTCGTTCTCGCGCTGCAGCCTTCCCACCGCCGCCAGGAATACGCTGGGCTGCTGCAGTTGCGCCGCCACCTGCTGCAGCAACAAGGCGCCGTCGCTTTGCCAGTCCAGGTGCTCCGGTACGTTCCACAGTTCGCGGAAGCGCCGGTTGGAATTGATCACGCCGCCGTTGAAATCGTCAACCAGGATGCCGTCCACCGTCGAATCGAGGATGCTGCGCAATACCGCTTGGCTGCGCTGCGCGCTCTCGGCCATGGCCAACAGGCTGTCCTGGCCCTGCTTCAGTTCGTCCGCCAGCTGGCGCGCGTGGGTCAGCGCGTCGCGCGCCTTGACGCGGCTGCGCGCCAGCAGCCAGGCCAGCAACGCCAGCACCCAGCTCAGCACCAGCCCGGCGGCGCCGATCAGCTGCGCCTTGCCGTCGCGCTCGGCGCCCACGCCGCTGCCCGCCAGGCCGCTGATGCGCACCGTCCAGCGGTGGCCGGCCAGCCGCACTTTCTGGACCGTGCTGCGCAGGCCGCGCTGCGGCGGGCCGGGCTGGCTGTCGTACATCAGGCTGGCCGATCCCACCTGGTCGCCGTCGTAGACCTCCACGTCCAGCATGGCGGCCCGTTCACCGCCCAGGCCGGCCATCACGTCGCCGGTGCGGAACGGCGCGTACACCCAGCCGGTGATGGCGGCGCGGCGCTCCTCCAGCGTGCGCCGCGGCTGGCTGTTGTGGTACACCGGCAGCACGATCAGGAAGCCGGCCTGCTCCAGGCCTTGGCCCTCGCCCTCCTGCACCAGGCGGATCTTGCCGCTCATGGCGGGCAGGCCGGAATCGCGCGCCAGCTCCAGCGCCGCCCGCCGCACCGGCTCGGACAGCGGATCGAAGCCGAAGGCTTTCAGGTTGCTGCCGCTGAAGGGCTCGATATAGACCACGGGGGCGTATTGCGGCCGCTGGCCTTCGGGGTGGACGTTGTAGCCGGGGAAACCTTCCGCGCGCACGGCAGCGGTATGGACTTCGCGCTGCTTGCCGCCGATCAGGCGCATGTAGCCAACGCCCTGGATGCCAGGAAAATGTTCGTTCAGGGCCTGCCCTGCCAAGTAGTTGCGGAATTCATCGCGGTCGACGAAATCGGAACTGAGGTAGAGGCCCTGCACGCCGTACAGCACCTGTTCGTAGGTCTGCATGCGCTGCGCGATGTTGTTGACCAGTTCGCGCACGCGGAAATCGAAGTCGGCCCGGGTATCCTGCGCCGCGTCGTTGCTGGCGTTGCTCCACAGCCACCAGGTCGAGCCCAGGCATACGCTCAGCACCAAGCCCGACAAGAAGCCGGGGCTCAGCAAGTCCTGCAGCATCCGGCGTGGTCTGGGCCGGGGAACGTTGGGGTCCATGGATGGGGGCTGCGCCTTAGTCAGTACCATTGATAGTACGTTAACGGGGCCGCCACGCGCAACGCCTGTTGTAGGCAAACAGCAGTGACTAGCGCCGATTAAATGTCGGAAAACTTTACACCTCCTGTCCCGCCCGATCAGGAAGAAATATTGGAACTAAAATTGCTTTGAGATAAATTATTATGCATTAAAGCAACTAAACTCACCGGATTCCCATGACCAAATCATTCCTGCAAGCCGCCATCCTCCTCGCCGCAGCCGCCGTCGCGCCCGCCCAAGCGACCACCCTGTCGAGCCAAAACTGGAGAGCCACTGCGACCACGGCATCGGCGTCCCGCGGCATCCAGGTCGGCCAGACCATCAACGGCACCGTCGCCTACGACATGGACGGGCTCAGCAAGGCCAGCGGCGGCGGCGGCAATGGCAACGGCTATCAGTACTGGGACAGCACCACCATGTACGCCACGGTCGATTTCGGTACCAGCCACTATCAGTTCAACGTGCAGGCCATGATCATCGACAGTTTTGCGATGTGGGGTGTCAAGGACAACTACATTTTCCGGTGTACAACGCCCCGTTCGGCCGCTTCGAACTGAGCTTCACCGAGCCCACCGGCACTGCGTTTACCAGCCTGGCACTGCCAGCCTCGGTCAATCCGTCCGCTTTCAGCCAGGGCTCCCTGAACCTGGGTAACACCCAAGTGTCCAACCGGGCCACCTTGCTTGCAGCCAGCGCCGTGCCGGAACCGGGTACGCTGGCCATATTCGGTCTGGGCCTGGCAGGTCTGGCGGCTATGCGCCGCCGCAAGCAGCAGTAATCACACCACTGCGCTGCCGGCATACTGCCGGTAGCCGCGCGCGCAGCTCGCAAGCCGGGCAGGTGCCGCAACCATAACCCCAGTCGTGCAGCGCGCCGCCCACTCCGGCTTGCGCGCGCAGCTGCGCCACCGGCGCGTTGTCGTCCTGCCGCGGAAGCGCGCCTCGCCGGCGCGCAGCGCGACTGCCTCCTGGGCCTGCTCGACGTCGATACCCGACAGGAGCGAAGCCTGCTACATCATCGCCGGGTTGGCCAGGCTGGGGTTGTGCGGCTCGCAATGGCAGATGGCGAATGCGCCGAGGATGTGGCCGCTGGCGCCGCGGATCGGGTCCGACCAGAACGCCGCGACCTCGGCCTGCTGCACCAAGTCGCGGCACGGAAAGCACAGCGGGCAGTGTCGGAAAACTTTACAACCACAGTCGAGTTTTACCCTCCCTTGCGCCAACTTCTTGATTATAAAAAACTTATATTTCTGGAACGAAACTTGCTTATATCTAACATATATTGAATCCAAACAATGAAATTACAGTGTACATCGTCAAACTTACCGCCGCCCTCGCCCTCGTCTCCATCGCTTCCGCCGCACCAGCCAACGCCACCGTGATCACCGCCGACGGCCTGGCCGGCACCAATATGGCAGGCAACTCGAGCGTGTATTACGGCGGCAGCGGCACCACCTACACCAATTTCGGCAATGCGGCGCCGGCGGCCGTGGACGGCTTCAAACTCCAATCGACGTCCAACCTTCTCTTTATCACCTCGACGTACGGCAACAACACCGACACGACCACCCGTGCGTATAACGGCACCGACTTCATGATGACCAGCAACAAGATGACCATCAGCAGCCAGACTGCGTCACCATTCTCCGTGCAAAGCCTGGACCTTAAAGACTGGGATGGCTACGTCCAGAACGCCGTGTTGACGGGATATTTCAGCAACGGCGGCAGCATCTCGACGACCTTGGCCCTCAACAGCACCGCCAACATGAACATCGCCATCGGGAACGATTTCACCAAGTATGCGCTGAGCGGGTTCGCCGGGCTTAGCAGCTTCACCATCCAGGGCAATACCAACAATTGGCTCGCCATCGACAACATCGCCGTCAACAGCAGCGCCGTGCCGGAACCGGGCACGCTGGCCATCTTCGGCCTGGGCCTGGCGGGCTTGGCGGCTGTGCGCCGCCGCAAGCAGAAGTAATTCAGACTGTCGCGCTGCCGGCGTACTGCCGGTAGCCGCGCGCGCGCAGCTCGCAAGCCGGGCAGGTGCCGCAGCCGTAGCCCCAGTCGTGCAGCGCGCCGCGCTCGCCCAGGTAGCAGGTGTGCGTGGCTTCGCGGATCAGGTCGACCAGGCCCTGTCCGCCCAGCGCGTGGGCCAGGGTCCAGGTCTGCGCCTTGTCCAGCCACATCAGCGGCGTCTCCAGCTTCACGCGGGTGTCCATGCCCAGGTTCAGCGCCACCTGCAGCGCCTTCATGGTGTCGTCGCGGCAGTCCGGGTAGCCCGAGAAATCGGTCTCGCACATGCCGCCCACCAGCACATTCAGGCCACGGCGGTAGGCCAGGGTGGCCGCCACCGTCATGAACATCAGGTTACGCCCCGGTACGAAAGTGTTCGGCAGGCCGTTCGCCTGCATGACGATTTCGATGTCCTCGGTCATGGCCGTGTGCGACAGCGCGGAAATCACCGACAAGTCCACCATATGATCCTCGCCCAGGCGCGCCGCCCACTCCGGCTTGTGCGCGCGCAGCTGCGCCAGCACCTGCGGCCGCACCGTCAGTTCGATGGCGTGGCGCTGGCCGTAATCGAAACCGATCGTCTCGACCCGGCTGTAGCGCTCCAGCGCCCACGCCAGGCAAGTGGTGGAATCCTGGCCGCCGCTGAACAGGACCAGCGCGGCGTCGGTGGCGATCGTAGCTATCATTTTTCTTTGCCTTCAATAAATCTTAGTGGTACGCCATCTTTTGACGCTATCCGGTAACATGCCCGATACTGGCTAGCTTCATCACATCAAAAAAACGGCAGGACCTCGAATTTTGGCACAACTCATGACAAATGTAATGGGCATGCGTGCCGCGGCCGCGGCCCTGCTCGCCTTGGCAGCCCTGCCTTGCGCCGTATTGGCCCAGGGTTTGCAGTACAACGTGCGCGTGAACGCGCCCGGGCCGCTGGAACAACTCCTCACCGACAACCTCGACCTGCTGCGTTTTCGCGGCAATCCGCGCATCGACCGCGAGCAGTTGCAGCGCATGGCGCGCACCGCGCCCGAGCAGGTGAAAACCCTGCTGGCCACCGCCGGCTACTACTCGCCCCTGGTCAGCACCCGCATCGATCCCACCGCCACGCCCACCGTGGTGGTCGACGTGCAGCCCGGCGAGCCGGTACGCGTGGGCAGCGTCGACATCGTGCTGCAAGGCTTTCGCACCGGCGGCGAAGCGCCGTTCGACACCGCCGCGCTGAAAGCCGGCTGGACCCTGCAAAAGGGCGACGTCTTCCGCCAGGACGCGTGGGAGCAGGCCAAGCGCGGCCTGCTGCGCCAGGTTGTACAGACCCGCTATCCGCGCGCCCAGCTCAGCGAAAGCCTGGCCACGGTCGATCCCGAGCAGCACAGCGCCGCGCTGCGCGTAGTGCTCGACAGTGGGCCCGAACTGCGCTTCGGCGAGCTGCGCATTGAAGGCTTGAAGCGCTATCCGGCCTCCATCGTCGCCAACCTGAACCAGATCAAGCCCGGCGAGTACTACAGCGAGGCAGCCTTGCAGGCCTACCAGTCGCGCCTGCAGGACACCGGCTACTTCGCCAGCGTCGAAGTGAGCGCCGACCTCGGCGCCGTCCTCGGCGAGCAGCTCGAAGCCGCCGCCGGGAAACAGGCCGATGCCGATGCGCCGGCTTCGGCAGCCGCCACCGCATCCGCAACGCCCATGCCGCCGCTGCCCCTCTTGGTGCGGGTGGTCGAGAACAAGCGCCGCAACGTCAGCGCCGGTCTCGGTTTCAGTACCAACACCGGCAACCGCGCACAGCTCAACTACGACGACCTGGCCATTTTCGGCCTCAAGATGAAAAGCGCGCTGACGCTGGAGACCAAGAAGCAGACCGCGCGCGGCGACTTCTACTTCCCCGTCACGCCCGAGGGCTACAGCGACAGCTTCGGCGGCGCCTTCGAACGCAGCGACATCGAAGGCGAGGAAACCACCGTCTTCACGGTCTCCGCCAAGCGCGCCTGGGGCACGCCGCTGCTCGAGCGCAGCCTGGGCGTGGAACTGCTGACCGAGCAAAAGACCGTGGCGGGCCAGCCGCCCACCCGCAGCACCAGCTTGCCGCTGACGTATTCGGTCACGCGCAGGAAAGTCGACAACCTTCTGTTCCCGAGCAAGGGTCACGTGGTGAACTGGCAGGTCGGCGGCGCGCTGCTGCCGCTGCTGACGGACGAACCCTTCATCCGCGCCAGCACCAAGGCCATGTGGTATCTGCCCTTCGGCAGCAAGAGCACGGTGATACTGCGCGGCGAACTGGGCGCACTGGCGTCCAAAAACAAGGCTGGCGTGCCGGCCACCTACCAGTTCCGCGCGGGCGGCGACCAGTCCGTGCGCGGCTACGCCTACCAGGAGCTGGGTGTGCGCAAGGGCGAGGCCACGGTCGGCGGCCGCTACCTCGCCACCGCCAGCGCCGAGTACCAGTACTGGTTCAAGCCGGCGTGGGGTGCGGCCGTGTTCTACGACGCCGGCAACGCGTCCGACTCCTTCTCCGGCCTGCATCCGAAGTCCGGCTATGGCGTTGGCGCGCGCTGGAAAAGCCCGGTCGGACCGATCAACGTCGATGCCGCATACGGCCACGCCACAGGCAAGGCGCGTTTGCACTTCTCACTGGGGTTCACTTTCTGATGACCGAAACGATGATCACCAATACGGCGCCAGGCGGCGACGGCGGCCCTCCGGGCGGCCAGGGCAACGGCGGCGCCCGGGGCGCCAACGGCGGCGGTAACGGCAGCGGTAACGGCAGCAGCGGCGGCGGCAACGGCGACAGCGGCGGCCGGCCGCAGCGCCGCTGGCTGCGCCGCGCCCTGGCCGTGCTGGCGGTGCTGCTTGCACTGCTGGCCGGCCTGGTATGGCTGCTGGGGCGCGAGTCCACGCTGCAGCAAATCGTCCAGCGCGTGGCGAGCGCCAGCGGCGGCCAGATCGTCGCCACCGGCGTGAGCGGCTCGCTGTACGGCCGCATGCATATCGACCGCATCGTCCACCGCACGCCCGAGAGCGTCCTGACGGCGAACGACATCACTATCGACTGGTCGCCATTGCAGTACTTCAGCGAAGGCATCGCCATCAGCGAACTGCATATCGCCAGCGCGGTGTCGCAAACGCTGAAGGAAGGCGAACCGGCCAAGTTGCCCGATACGCTGGCGCCCCCCTTCCGCCTCAGCGTGGCCGACGCGCGCCTCGGCAAACTCACCTTGCTGGCCGCCACCGACACGGCCGCCGGCACGGGCACCGTCATCAACGACATCCGGCTGAAACTGGACGGCGACAGCAAGGCCTGGCGCGTGCGCGACGCCAGCGCCATGACCCAGCTCGGCCGCGCGGCGCTGGACGGCACCATAGGCGCACAGCGCCCCTTCAAACTGGACGCCAAAGCCAGCCTGACGCAAACGACGGGCATCCCAGCCGGCGCCAAGCCTGCGCTACTGGCGCTGACCGCAGGCGGCCAGCTGTCGCTGATCGAATTGACGGCGCAAGGCACATCCAGCAACGCCAGCGGCGACGGCAAGCTGACGCTGGCGCCGTTCGACGCCATCATCCTGCGCGCGGCCGATATCAAGGGCCGCGGCATCAATCCGGCGCTGTTCGATCCGGCCTGGCCGCAGGCCGACCTGAGCATGCAAGTGCTGGCGACGATCGCACCCAACCAGGCCGTCAGCGGCAAGCTCGCCATCCTGAACAACGGCCAGCCCGGCGCGCTCGACCAGCACCGCGTGCCGCTGCGCAGCGTCAGCGGGCAACTGGGCGGCACGCTCACCGCCACCACCGTGGAGCAGGTGCTGATCGACCTGGGCGCGGCAGGCAAATTCGCCGGCGGCGGCCGCGTCCAGCGCGTGGCCGTGGACGGCGGCGTCGACGCCGCCACCTTCCAGCTGCACACCGACCGGCTCGACCTGCACGCCATCCATGGCGGCATCAACGCCACCAGGATCGCCGGCGACATCAATGTCGGCAGCACCGGGAAAACGCAAACGGTGACGGTCAATCTGCTGGGCTCGATGGCTGCTTCGTCGACCGCTTCGTCGACCGCTTCGTCGGCCACGCTCCGCGCCGTGCCCGCGCTGCGCCTGGAAGCGCAAGCCACGCTGGCGGACGCCCTGCTGCGCGTCAAACAGGCCCGCGTCACCGTCGGCAAGGGCAGCGTCAACCTGAGCGGCGAAGCGAGCCTGAAAGACCAGCAGCCCTTCAAAGCCAGCGCCAGCATCGTCCGCTTCGACCCGTCCGCGCTGGGCGCGCTGCCGGCGGCGGACCTGAACGGCGACATCGAGGCGAGCGGCAAACTGCTGCCCGCCTGGCAGACGGCCGCCAGTTTCAAACTGGGCGCCAGCCGCTACTTGGGCCAGCCGCTGTCCGGCGCCGGCAAGCTGCAGGCCGATGCGACCCACCTCAGCGGCGTGGACGCCAAGCTCGCCCTCGGCCAGAACACCGTCGACGTGCGCGGCAGCTTTGGCGCCCCGGGCGAGAAGCTGAGCTGGCGCGTCGACGCACGCCAACTGTCCGCCGCAGGCGGCGGCCTGACAGGCAGTCTGGCGGCCAGCGGCGTCGCCACGGGCAGCTACGCCGCACCGCGCAGCACCTTCGAAGCCGACGCCAAAGGCCTCGGCCTGGCGTCCGCCAAGCGCCCGGTGCCGGACAGCGTGCTGCATGCCGCCGGCGAAGTCTGGCTGGCCGGCAAGCACGCCGAAATGAAGGTGGCGGGTAGCGCGCAGCGTTTCAACCCGGCCGCCTTCGGCCCCTACGCGGCGGGCAGCATCAGTGCAGACTTCAGCGGCAGCGCCCGGCTGGCGCCCGACTGGCGCGCGGCGCTGGACCTGAAACTGCAGCCGTCCACGCTGTCCGGCGCGGCACTGTCCGGCTACGCCAAACTGAGCGCCGGCAAGGCCAGGGTCGACAATGCCGACATCGACCTGCACCTGGGCGCCAACAGCCTGCAGGCCAAGGGCGGCTTCGGCAATGCGCGCGACCGGCTGGACTGGCAGCTCGACGCGCCGCAACTGAATGCCCTGGGCGCGGGCTTCGGCGGTGCGCTGCGCGGCGCCGGCACGCTGACCGGCACCATGACGCAGCCGGCGCTGGCCCTCAGCATGGACGGCGCCAATCTGCGCCTGTTCACGCAGCACCAGATCAAGGCCATCAAGGCCAGCGCCAGCATCGGCTCCGGCCAGGGCGGCGCCGACCCGCTCGCCAGCAGCGTCGAACTGACAGCCTATTCCTCGCCCGGCCTCACCATCGACAAGGCGCGCTTCCAGTCCAGCGGCACCCGCGCCGCGCATGCGATGGAACTCAGCGCCAGCAATCCCAGCTTCGATGCGCTCGTCAAAGTCCACGGCGGCAGCAGCAAGGCCGGTGTCGCCGGCGGCACCATCGCCGACGACAACGTCTGGAGCGGCACCATAGACACACTGCAGAACAAGGGCCGCTACGCACTCACCCTGCAAGCCCCCGCCGCACTGCGCATCGCAGGCGCTGCGGGCAGCGGCGCCGCCGGCATCGCGAAACCGGAACAGCTGTCGCTGGCGAACGCCGTCATCAAGCTACCCGACGGCAGCATCCGCATCGACACGCTGGAAAAGAGCGGCCCGCGCTGGCGCAGCAAAGGTTCGGCGGCCGGCGTGCCGGTCAGCTACCTCGCCCAACTGTCCGACGTGTGGCGCGAGAACGTCGTCAGCGACCTCACGCTGGGCGCAGCCTGGGCACTGGACCTGCAGGCGCCGCACGCGCAGGCGCAAACAACGCCAGCCCCGGACGCCAGGCAAACCGCGCTGCCCGGCGTCGAAGGCATGCTGCGCGTCTACCGCGAGAAAGGCGACATCACTGTCACCAGCGGCGAGAAACCGATTCCGCTCGGCCTGCGCCAACTCGAAGTGCGCACCGACGTCGTCAACGGCACCTTGCGCTCGCAACTGAACCTGGAAGGCACGCGCGCCGGCCAAGCGCGCGTCGACGCCACCACGCAACTGCACAACGGGCGCATCGCCAACAGCAGCGCGCTGACGATGACGGGCAATGTCGACATGCCCTCCATCGCCTGGATGGCGCCGCTGGCCGGCATCTTCGGCCTCGAGCTGGATGGCGCCCTGAAAGTGGCCGCCAGCGCCAGCGGCACCATAGGCGAGCCGCTGCTGAACGGCGACATCGCGGGCGAGAAACTGGTGGTCAACTGGGCCGAGCAAGGCATCAAGCTGCGCAACGGCCAGCTGCAAGCCAAACTGACGGGCGACCAGCTGCAATTGCAAAAGCTCACCTTCGACGGCGAACAAGGCCACGCGCAAGCCGACGGCTGGGTGAAATTCGCCAACGCCGAAGCGACCATGCAGCTCAAGCTGGTGGCCGACAAGCTTCTGGTGCTGTCCCGCCCCGACCGCACGCTGGTGCTCAGCGGCCAGAGCACGCTGGTGCGCGACCAGCAGCATTTCCAGCTGGACGGCAGAGTGAAGGCGGACCGCGCCAGCATCGAACTCGGCTCCGAGAACAGTCCCACCATCAGCGACGACGTGGTGGTGCTGGGACGCGGCAAGCCGCCCGGCAAAATGAGCGCCGCCGCGCAAGCCATGCCGCTCAGCGTCAACCTCGAAGCCAACCTGGGCGACCAGTTCCACCTGAAGGGCAAAGGACTGGATGCCGACCTGGCGGGCACGCTCACCTTGCGCATCGCCGACCGCAGGCCGCCGCGCGTGACCGGCAGCATCCGCGTCGACAACGGCACCTACGCGGCCTACGGCCAGAAGCTCAGCATCGAGCGCGGCGTGCTCAATTTCACCGGCGCCTACGACAATCCCGGCCTCAACATCCTGGCCGTGCGCAAGCGCCCCGAGGGCGAGCAGCTGAGCGAGACCAATGTGGAAGCGGGCGTGGAAGTGCGCGGCACGGCGCTGGCGCCGCAAGCCAAGCTGGTGTCGACGCCGTCCGTGCCCGACAGCGACGAGCTGGCCTGGCTGGTGCTCGGCCACGGCATCGCGGACGCGGGCGGCAACGAGATGGCGCTGCTGGGAACGGCGGCCGGGGCGCTGTTCGGCGGCAGCGGCGGCGGCATCGCCGGCAAGCTGGGGCTGGACGAACTGGGCGTGGGGCAGGCGGCGGGCAGTTCGCAGGCCAAAGGGCTGGAAAACACCGTGGTCACGGTCGGCAAGCGGCTCTCGTCGCGCGCCTACCTCAGCTTCGAGCAGGGCGCCGGCACGGCCACCAGCCTGGTCAAGCTGCGCTACAAACTGAATCCGCGCATCACGCTGCAATTCCAGACCGGCACCAACAACGCGCTCGACGTGCTCTACACCTGGGCCTTCGACTGATCAACTCGGGTTGTGGTCCGGCACCGGATCGTCCTGCGGCACGGGCGGCTCGGGATGGTGGTGCGGATGGGCCGGCTGCGGCTCGGGGACCGGTTCGTCCACCGGCGCCGGGTCCGGCGCGCGGTGGGCGTGGATGAGATCTGGGGCCATGGTTCACTCCCTTCGGGGTTGAAAAGAATACACCAGTGTGGTGCTGCACCACACTAGCATGGCACCCTATTCTACGCCGCTCGGCAGCGGCGCGGCACGCTCACGGCTGGGCCGCTTTCACGTATTTCTCCAGCCAGGCGTTGGTCTCGTACAGCATGTGCATGATGGACTCGCGCGCGCGGTAGGCGTGCGACTCGTTCGGCAGCATCACCAGCCGCGCCGTGCCGCCCAGGCCCTTGATGGCCTGGAACATGCGCTCGCTCTGGATCGGAAAAGTGCCCGAATTGCTGTCCTGCTCGCCGTGGATCATCAGCAGCGCGTCCTTGATCTTGTCGGCGTTGTTGAACGGCGACATGGCCTGGTACACCTCCTGCGCTTTCCAGAACGGCCGGTCTTCCGACTGGAAACCGAACGGCGTCAGCGTGCGGTTGTAGGCGCCGCTGCGCGCAATGCCGGCCTTGAACAAACGCGTATGCGCCAGCAGGTTGCCGGTCATGAAGGCGCCGTAGGAATGCCCGCCGATGGCGATGCGGTGGCGCTCTGCCACGCCGCGCCGCACCACCTCGTCGACCGCCGCTTCGGCGTCGGCCACCAGCTGCGCCAGATAGGTGTCGTTCGGTTCCTGCCCGGCGCTGCCGACGATGGGGAAGGAAGGATTGTCGAGCACCGCGTAGCCCATCGCCAGGAAGGCCGCCGGCCCCCAGTAGCTGACCGCGTTGAACTTGTATGGCGAACCGGTGGTCTGGCTGGCCGCGGCGGCCGACTTGAAATCCTGCGGATACGCCCACATCAGCATCGGCAGCGGGCCGTCGCGCTTCGGATCGTAGTCCGGCGGCAGCAGCAGCGTCGCGGTCAGGTCCACGCCGTCCTTGCGCCGGTAGCGGATCTGCTCTTTCTGCACGTGCTTCAACTGCGGCAGCGGATGGGGGAAATGCGTCAGCGCGGTCAGCTGGGCGTCGCCTTGCAGCGCCAGCTCGCGCACATAGAAGTTCGGGCGCTCGGTCGGCGACTCGCGCGTGGACAGCAGCCTGGTGCCGTCCTCGTTCAGCACCGCCACCACGTTCTCGTAATACGGCGCGCTGCTCTGGAACAGGCGCTCCTTCCGCTTCGTGACCAGGTTGAGGCGGTCGATGAAGGGGCGGTCGCCTTCCGGCGAGGCGCCGGGGCCATCCAGCAGGATGGAATTGTCCGGGCCGATCAGCAGGCGCGGCAAGCCCGCCGCGTCGGCGCGCATCACCGGCGAGCCGGGGTGGCTGTAGCGGTCCTCTGCCGAGCCTTCGTACAGCAGCTCAGGCGCGCTGTCCGGATGGTCCGGCGCAATCTTCCACTGCTTGACGGCGCGGGTCTTGATCCAGCGCTCGCCCAGCAGCGCCACGTCGCCGCGGCCCCAGGCCACGCCTGCGAAGCGCGAGGCCAGCCGGGCCAGCACCGCCGGCGGCGCTGTAAACGGCGCGGCCTGGGTGTAGACGATGTCGCGCACCTCGGCCGCCTTGGCCGGGTCGCCGTCGTCCTGGGCTTCGGCCCAGGCCAGCGTGGCAGGCGCATCGACGCGCCAGCCGATATGGCGCGGGCCGGTGCGCACCGCGTCGTTTCCCGGCGGTAGGCCTTCGCGCAGCGGCAACGTGGCCACCGTGTGCTGCAGCTTGCCGTCCAGCTCGCGCACCTCGATCCGCTCGCCGAAGCTCGACACCGGCACGACATAGGAATACGGCCGCGCGATGCTGGCGGTCAGCAGGTGCTTGCCGCCCGGCGCCAGCGAAGCGCGCGAATACAGGCCCGGCTTGCCGATCAGCCGCAGTTTGCCGCCCAGGTCCACCAGCGCCAGCTGGGAAGTGATGTAGTGTTCGAACAGCCTGGCGTCGTCCTCGTTCTTCAGCAGGTCCGGATAGGTGCGCAGCTGGCGCGTGCCGGCGCCGGGCTGGCTGTCCTGCGCGGCGGGACCGGACGGTACGCCGCTCGGCACCGGTGGCGCGCCCAGGCCGGCCGGACGCAGTTGCACCAGCAAGCCCTTGCCGTCCGGCTGCCACTGGAAGCCACGACTGAACACCGCCGACAAGGGCTGGGCCAGCAGCTTCTTCGCGCTGCGCGCCGCCACGTCCACCAGCCACAGTTCCACGCCAGCATCCTTGCCGGCGCCCTTGCCATCGTCGACGCCGTAGCTGATGCGGGTGAAGGCGAGGTAGCGCTGGTCCGGCGACCACGCCAGGTCGGCCACGCGCAGCTCGCGCGGCAAGCCGGCGATTTTCGCTTCCTTACGGGTCTCGATGTCGAGCAGCGTCAGCGCGGTGCCGAAGGTGAAACGGCTGGCCGAATAGGTGCGCGGATTGATGCGCAGACCGGCCAGTTTCACCTCCGGCTGCGCCACCTCGGCGATGCTCGGCAGCTCCGGCTGCGACACCAGCATCAGCAGGTTGCGCTGTGGGCTCAGGGACAGCATCGGCGCGCGCGGCGCGTCGACGATGGCCTGCAGCGGCGCGGGCGGCAGCGCGTAGCCGCCGCTCTGGGCGCCGGCCAGCGGCGATGCGGCCATCAAGCCCAAAGCCAGCGGCAGCAGAGGATTTCGAATGGTCATGGTTCTCTCGGGTGGCAAGTCGGCGAAGCAGCCATAGTGAGTATTGCCAGCTTGAAAGTCAATCGACGGCGGATATCAACTGTTGCGCGGACGGTGCCTGCCGCCGCCCTGGCCGGGGCTTGCTTTACAATCGTGTTTTTTGCGCGCTGAGAACCCTATGGAAATGACCACGATCGCCCTGCTCGTCCTCGTACCGCTGCTGGTATGGCGCATCTACTCGCGCCTGAAATACATGCTGAAGCGGCAGGAATCGCAGATGTGGCGGCACTGGCTGTCGGCCGTGGCCTTCCCGGTGCTGCTGGCGTGGCTGGCGCTGTCCATGCTGGACAATGAGCTTGGCCTGTCCTGCCTGGCGGCGGGCGCGCTGGGCGGCGCGTGGCTCGGGGTGTTCGGCCTGAAGGGTACGCGCTTCGAGTCCGTGGGGCGGCGCTACTTCTTCACGCCCAATCTGCGCATCGGCATCATCGTGTTCATGCTGTTCGCGGCGCGCATGCTGTATCGCGGCCTGGAGCTGTACATGATCAGCCGCGTCGAAACACCGAACCTGATGTCGCAAACCGAATTCGTGCAGAGCCCGGCCACCACCGTGGTCCTGGGCCTGTTGGCGGGCTACTGCGCCGCCTACTCGATCGGCATGATACGCTGGCGCCGCGCGCAGAAACCGCTGCCCGAGCCGAAAGAGCTGGACTAAGGCCAGGGTAAGGCTGGGGTAAGGCTGGGGTAACTAAAGCAGCCCGGCCAGCGCACTTTTCACCGTGGCATGGCGGAACGCGAAGCCGCTCGCCAGCAAGCGTGCCGGCACCACCGTTTGCCCCTCCAGCAGCAGGTCCGCCTGCTCGCCCAGCAGCAGCCGCAGCGGCCAGCCCGGCGTCGGCATGAAACTCGGCCGGCCGGCCAGGCACGCAGCGATTTTGCTGAACTCCCCCTGCGACACCTGCTCCGGCGCCGTGAAGTTGTAGGCGGCCTGCACCCTCCCGCCGTGCTCGCCGCTCTCGCTCAAACGCCACAGGTGCGCCATCCCGCGCAGCACGTCATCGACATGTATCCACGACATGCGCTGGCGGCCACCGCCCATGGGCCCGCCCATGCCCAGCTTGATCGGCAACAGCATCATCGGCAGCGCGCCCTGGGCACCAAACACCAGTCCAAGACGCAGGCATGCCACCTGCACGCCATGCCGCTCCGCCTGGCGCGCGGCGGCCTCCCACTCCTGGCACAGCTGCGACATGAAGACAGCCTGCGGCGGCGCCTCCTCGGTCAGCGGCGTCAGGTCGCCCATGGCCTGCACGCCGTAAAAGCCGATGGCCGACGCGGACAGCATCAGACGCGGCTTGTGCTCCGCCCAGGCGATCCAGGCCACCACGCTGTCGGTCAGGCCGATGCGGCTGCGGCGCAGCGCCGCCTTGCGCTTCGCTGTCCAGCGCCAGCCCAGGATGCGCGCACCCGCCAGGTTGAAGACAACATCGACGCGGTGCGCGGCAGGCAGCTCGTCCATGCTGCCGATGCAGCGCACCGCGCGGTCGAACAGCTGTGCAGCCTGCGCCGGCGAGCGCGTCAGGATGGTCACATCGTGGCCTTCGCGCAGCAGGGCCGGCACCAGGCGCTGGCCGATGAAACCGGTGGCGCCGGTCAGCAGGACGCCCTGCTTGCGCGCGCTGAAGGAGATGAGATCGGAATTGGAGGTGTTCATGGTCATTTGTCCTTGTCGTCCGAGCCGAGGAAGCGCGCCACCGTGCCGCCCATTTTCAGGAAGCGCAGCATGGTCGCGGGCGGCAGGTTCTTGTAGTCGTTGTAGGTCGTGCCCAGCATCTCCATGAACTCCAGCACCTTGTTCATGCGCTCCCTGGTGGCCGCCTCCAGCGCGGCGTCCGTCTCGGCCTCGATGGCGCATTCGCGCAGCACCGTCAGCGTCGGATCGATCTCGCGCCGCTTGCGCTCCTCGATGATGATGCGGAAAATCTCCCACACGTCCTGCAGCGCCAGGAAATGGTCGCGCCGGTCGCCCATCACGTGGCTGACCTTGATCAGGCCCCAGCTTTGCAGCTCCTTCAGGCTGTTGCTGACATTCGAGCGCGCCACATTCAGCGTCTCGGCGATGTCCTCGGCGGTCTGCGGCGCGTTCGCCAGGAACAGCAGCGCATGGATCTGCGCCACCGTCCGGTTCACGCCCCAGCGGGTTCCCATCTCACCCCAGTGGAGGATGTACTTCTGCATGGTCGGAGTCAGTTCCATGACATTTTCCTTATTTCTGTTATTACAGAAATTAAAGACCACAGGGACGCCGATGTCAATCTAATTCGGCATTTCGCGGCGCGGTGCCCCTGGCGGATCGAATCAGACCGGACGGGACCGGACCGTTTCGAACTTGCGCTTCAACTTCAGGAAATGGCGCTCGAACAACTCATAGGACAGCACCGACAACAACATGGTCGCGAGCAGGGCCGCGATGGCTTGCACCCACCAGCCGCCATCCAGCTTCCCGGCTACGCGCCGGCCGATTTCGATGCCCATGAAGTGGAAGACGTACAGGCCGTAGGAAATTTTCCCCAGGTAGCGCAGCGGGCGGCTCGCCAGGAAGCCCAGCCATGGCTCATGCAACGCCGCCATGGTCAGGGCTGCCGCGCCGCAGGCCGTGACGGTGTAGATGTAGACCTGGTGGATGCCGTTCACGCCTATCGGCGTCAACCACATGCCGCCGAACAGCGCCGCCGTCCCGCCGGCCAGCAGCGCGATGCGAACCGGGACAGAATCGGGCAGCACCGGCCGCAACGCGCCCAGCAAGGTGCCCAGCAGCAGCGAGTCGGCGCTCACCATGGAGGTCCAGATCATCGGATGCGGCGCCTGGTTCAGCATCATCACCAGGCGCGCGCCCAGAAACAGCAGCCAGATGGCAAGCAGGCCGGACACCAGGCGCCTCGAGCTGGCGAGGAAGCTTGCCAGCATCAGGGGCAGGAACAGATAGAACTGCTCTTCCAGCGAGATGGTCCACAAATGCGGCGTAAACGGAATGTCGCCGTAGCCCCGGAATCCGCTGATGATGTTGTCGACAAAAAGCATCTGGCCGAGGAAGCGGAACCAGTCGCCATGCGGGACCGGGATCGTGCGCGGGATGAAGGTCAGCGCGAAGAGCGCGACGCAGAAACCAAAGTACAAGGGCCAGATGCGCAGGGCGCGCCGCATATAGAATTTTCTGACCGATATGCCGCCGCTTGCCTGCCACTCCGCGCGCAGGATGGCGGTCAGCAAATAGGCGCTCAGAAACAGGAAGACATGCACGCCGACCCAGCCCTGCTCCTGGAACAGGCGCAGCAGCGGACTTGCCGAGGGCGGCAAGTGGTGCAGCAGCACCAGGAAGAACGCGAAGAAACGGAGCCCGTCCAGGGTGGGGAAATACAGCGCAGGTGTCTTCATCCGAAATGACTATATGAAAAACCCCGCGTCTCGGCGGGGTTCGGTTTAGGCGGCGGCTTTGTCCGGCGTGCGGCGCTGGAGCACGAAGATGGGCTGGGCCCACTGCGTGTCCTTCTTTTTCTTGCTTGTGATGAGCGTCAGCTCGGACGGGTCGTAGACGTCGGTGTTGTGGGTCAGCGGCGTCGTCATCAGGTACTGGGCTTCGGTGTTCTTCAGGAACTCGCCGACCAGCTGGATGTTGCGGATGTCCAGGTGGGCGAACGGTTCGTCGATGAACACGAAGCCGCCGGAACCGTCTTCCGACTTCAGCAGGCCAATCAGCAGCACCAGCGATTTCATCACCTGCTGGCCGCCGGACGCTTCGCCGTCGTTCATGCCGATCGGGCCTTTGCCGTCGAACTTGAAGCGCACGTGCAAACCGGCCTGCGACAGCTGCAAATCGTCGTTCTCCAGCTTGACCGGGTCCGAATGCACCTCGATGCCCGCCAGTTCGCCCAGCTCCTTGATGTTCTTGCTGTACGTTTTGATCGTATAGCGCAAACGCTCGATGTAGGCGCCGCGCGCGTTCGTCGTCGCTTCGATGGCGCGGTTGTTCTGGTAGCGGCGCTCTTCCGTCTCGACCTGGCGGTTCTGCAGCTGGTCGTTCAGGCGCGCGTACTGGTCGATCACCGTCGCGTCCAGTTCCCAGTCGCTGCGCGCCAGGCTCGCTTCCAGGCTGTGGATGCGCAATATGGTCTGGTGCGCGTTGACGTATTCGGCCACCAGGCGCGCGCGGCGTGCCGGACGGCGCCAGTTGTACGGCATGTGCCGCCACTGGCGGCGCAGCGCCAGCAGCGCCTTGGCGTGGTCGGCGCGCTGCTCGATCACGCGCTTGTGGTTCAGGCGCAGGCCGGCTTCTGACTCCGACAGGTTGAAGCGCGCGTTCTGCCACGTGGTGTCGGCGCGGGTGCGCGCGATGGTCGCGTTCTTGATCAGACCTTGCAGCTCGCCCAGGCGCGAACCGACTTCGGTGCGCTCGGCTTTCAAGGGCACCGAGCTGCGCGCCGCTTCGTCGAATTCGTCCTGGCGCGCGCTCAGTTCCTTGGCCGCGTCGACGCCGGCCAGGCGGCCCTTCAACGCGCTCACTTCGGAGGCGAGCTTGCTGATGGTGAGCGTGAACGCGTCTTCCTGCGCTTCCAGCGCGGGCATGTTCTTCAGGATCGCTTCCATGCGCTGCGACTTGCCCGCGGAACCGAAGCGGTAGCGCGAAGCTTCGACGAACAGCGAACGGCCGCCGCGGCGTTCCTTGTGGTATGCCTCCGGCGTGATCCATTCTTCGATATGGCCCTGGCGCGCGCCCTCTTCCACCGAGTCCACGCGCGTGATGCGCATCAGCTGTTCGATCAGCCAGCCGGGCGCCTTGTCGGAGAACTTCACCACCGACATCAGGCTGTCGCCCTTGGTGCTCGGCGCGGTGATCAGGTCCGGCACGATGAAATGGCGATAGCGCTCCTTCTCCGCCAGGCGATAGGCGGCGGCCGCGTCGCTGGACTTATCCAGCAGCACAACCGAGGCGTAGCCGCCCAGCACGCCCTCGACGGCGCCCTGCCATTTCGGATCCGTCACTTCGACGATGTCCGACAGCATGGCGTGGCTGATCTTGGCGTCGTTCAGCGCGCGGCGCATGGCGCGCACGTTGTCCGGCTCCGGCATGGCGGTCTTGCCCTGCAGCGCGGAAATGGTCGCCTTGTCCTGCGCGATGCGCGAGGAGATGGTGTCGCGGCCCAGCTTCTGGCGCGCCAGTTCGGCTTCCTTCTGCTCCAGCTGCGCGCTTACTTCTGCGATGTCGGCGCCGGAATCGGCGGCCAGCTTCTGCAGGCGCGCCTTCTGCTCCAGCAGGCTGTCCAGCGGTTTGAGTTTGCTGTTGATGGAGTTCAGGCGGCTTTGCAGCGCGGTCGATTCCTGCTCCAGCACGGTCTCGTGCTGCTGCGCCTCGGTGAACGCCTGCGCCTGCGCGGCGACGTGGGCGCGCTTGTCGGCCAGTTGCTGGTCGGCCTGCATCAGCGGCTTGCGCGCTTCGCGCAGCTGGCGCGTGATGCTGGACTGCTTCTCGCGCGCCTCGTGGTATTCCAGCGTCGGCAGCACTTCTTCCTGCAGCGTGCGGCGTTCCTTGGTCAGGCCTTCCCATTGATGGTAGTTTGCCACGCGCAGGCGCAGACCCTCCAGGTTGGTCTTGGAGCCTTCCAGTTCCGCTTCGAAGCGTTTCAGCTCCGTCTCGGTGTCGCGCTGGTGGCGCTTGGCCTCGTCGTACGCGTCCAGCACTTCCTTGTCGCCGAAGACCTGGAACACCAGGTCCAGCAACTGGCGCGGCGCGTACTCGCACAGCTTGTCGGTTTCGCCCTGCTCGAGCGCCAGCACTTTGGCCATCGCCGGCGACAGGCCGGCATTGGCCAGCCGCTTGCGGTAATTCTCGACGCCCAGCCAGTCGTTGGCGGCGTCGGAGATTTCCTCGATCTGCACATTCCCAGGACGCATCAGGTACTGGCGCTTCCAGTCGCCGCCGTTTTTCTGGATCTGGCAGAACAGCGTCACCTCGTCGTCGGAGAAGAAGCCGGAGCTGCGGAAAGGGCGGTTCGACAGCTGCTTGCCGACGTTCTTGTTGTCGACCACGGCGCGCAGCCAGGAGGTCTGCTGGCCGGCGTGGCGCGCGTAGTGCTTATAGGTGCGGCCCATCGAGCAATCGAGGCCGAACAGGGTGCGCAGCGCGTCCAGCAAGGTGGTCTTGCCGGAGCCGTTCTGGCCCGCGATCGTGATGATCTTGGCGTCCAGCGGAATGTTCTTGATGCGCTGCCAGTAATCCCAATGGACCAGCTCCAGCGATTTGATATGAAACATGGCTTAGTCTCGGTTCGGGGTATCGGATGGCGCGACCGCCTTGGCGTCGCCGTCTGCTTCGGCTTGGGCATCGGCTTGGGCATCGGCTTGGGCATCGGCTTGAGCGTGGGCCGCCGCAGCTTCCACCGAAGCTGCGTGGGCCTCGTCGGCTTCCACGGCGATGGCTTCGGCGGCGGCTTCTGCCACCACGGCCGCTTCCGCGAAGGCGGCTTTTTCGGCGGCGGTGGACGCGGCGGCTTCAGCCAGCGCGGCGCGCGGGATGTGCACCACTTGCGCCGGTGCGCGCTTGAACACTTCGGCCAGCGCGCCGTTGATGATGCGCTCCTTGAGCAAGTCGGTGTCCATCAGCAGGTCCAGCAGCGGGCCTTCGACGATGATGTCGCCGCGGCGCTCGATGAAACCGAGCTTGCCGAGGATGCCGAGGTTCATGTCCATGCGGGTCTTCTTGCCCAGCTTGTCGCCGAAGTCGGCCAGCAGCGCCTTGTACGGGATGCCGATCGAGCTGTCTTCCGCGCGCGGCAGCGGCTTGTCGATGCCGAACATGTCGTTCTGGTCGTCCTCGGCGTGGGTGTGGGTCTCCTGGCGTTCGCGCTTGGGCAGGATGATCTGCGCCCACAGCACCACCAGCAGGGCCACGCCGTCGCGCGCCAGGCCGAAATTATTGTTCTGCCATACGTCGCGCGCGCCGAACACCTTGGGTTCGATGCTGCGCGACAGCGCCAGCGTCACGTGGTCGGCGTACACGTTGTCCAGCATTTTCATGCCGCAGGCGGCCAGGCGCTGGTCCACTTCGGCGCGGAACAGTTCGTCCGACAGCACGCGCTTGACCAGGCGGTCGTCGCGCTTCAGGGTCTGATGCGTCAGCAGGCGCGCGATCAGGATCTGGGAATCGTCATTCATCTTGGGTTCCCGGTTCTAAATTCAGGTCTATATTCAGCGACAGCGACGCCATGCTCATGGCGGCCACTTCGAGGTCGGGCAGCTGCACCATCTCGTCGGTCGGGTTGAAGGAGATCGGCAGGCGGGCCAGCGCGGCGGTCGCGCCTTGCAGGCTCGCCTCGGACGGGTCGCCCAGCAGCGGCAGCAGCGAGGCGCGGTAGGACGCCACGGCGAAACTGGCCGGCAGCAGCGATTCGTGCGCCTGCACCGCCTTCGGCGCCTCGTCGGCCACGCTCGGGAAGTTGCCCAGTGCGGCGAAGTCGGACAGGCGCTCGAGCCAGTCGTCGAGCTCCTTCTGCATGGCGGGGGCGTCGTTGATGGTGGTGGGCGCATCCTGCCCGGTCGGCAGGCCGCCCGGCGCCAGGTTCCCGGCGCGTTCGGACAGCAATTCGGTTTCAGCCACGTCGATCATTTCGGCAGGAGTAATAAACAGCGGCACCACGGGCTGGTCGATGGCACCTTCGGCCAGCTGGGCCAGGTCTTCATGGGCGAGCAGCCAGCGCTTGATGTCGGTGGTGGACAGGCCGGACTGGCCCAGGTGCACCCGCTGGCGTTCAATCTGGTTCAGCGCGCGCGAGAACATGCCCTGCATGTTCAGCAGCGCGCTCTGGGCGCGGCCGATGGCCTGGGCCGCGCGGTGCGTGGCCGAGTCGGCGTTTTCGTCGGAGGTGATGGCGCGCAGGATCTCGGAGCCCTTCTCCACCCAGTCGCAGGCCATATGCCATTTGTCCTGCGAGGCGCGCAGGCGGAATTCGGAACCGGAGGCGATGGCGTCGCGGAATTCCTCGGTCAGGTCCATCAGACGGCCCAGCAAATGCTGCAGCTGCTCGACGGTCACGCCGCCCACGGCCTGGGCGCCGGCCACCTGCGACAGCAGGAAGCCCATTTCGGCCTGGTCCTCGTTCTGGTTCATGCCGAGCAGGCTGTCGATGGCCGACAGCACGTTGCGCGCGATCGGCGTGACGCGGTAGACCGCGTTCTGCGCGTCCCAGGCCAGCAGCTGGTTGGTGCGCAGGCGCATCAGCACCGTTTCCAGGCTTTCCGGCAGCAGATAGGCCAGGCGCGTGTTGATGTCCGCCCGCGTAAACGAGGACGAGGCGCTGTCCGAGGCCAGCTCGCGCAGCACCAGCAGGCGCACGGCGACCCCGTCAAAGCCGCCGTGGAACAGGGCTGTGAACACTTGCAGCAGGGGCTGGGCGCGCTTCAGGTGGTAAACCTGTTCGATCTCGTCGGCCGCGATGTGCGGCTGAAAGTGCGCCTGCAGGGCGTCCTGCGCATCTTGCGCCTGCTGATCGGTCGGGTTTGCGTCTGCAGCACCGGCTGCATTTGCCATTATGTCTATCATTCTGCTCCGTGTTGCCATTTATGCACGCCGCGCAGGCAATGCTCGCGGGGGGCGTCAGTATAGCAGTTCTGCACAGGCCGCCGACGCGCAGTGGAGCGGACGCAACATGTCATGCGCGCGCCATCGGCGGTCCGCCGATGCGCGACGATGCCCGGCCTGCCCTGCGCGTGCGCGGGCGGCAGGCCAGCTACTTGCGGGTGATCTTGTCGAGCAGCTGGTCCACGGTGTCGCCGTCGTCGTCGAAGCGGATGCGCACCGGATACCAGTCGAGCGACGGCGCCAGCCACAGGTCCACCTGCTGGCCCTGGTCGCTCTTGGGCGGGGATTTGCTGAAGTGGATCGCCTCCACCTCGCCCACGCCGGTCTGCACCGGCTCGTGCTTGAGCACCTTGAACACCCACGGCTCGGCGTCGCGCCGGCCGGCCACGAAAAAGGCCCACTCGGAGCCCGGCGTGAACTTCTCCGGCGCGCTGCGGGCGATGGCGGCCAGCTGCCAGGGCGCGCTGGTGCGGTCCTGCTCGCCGCCCTTGATCGGGTAGCTCTCGTCGCCCTTGCTGAAGGTGATGGTCTTGGCGTCGCGCTTGAAAGTGGCCGTGGTCGGCTCCTTGCGGAAGCGTTTTTCGTAGAAACTGGCCGGCGCCAGGCCGTAGCCGTCCACCGCGCCCTCGCTGCGGCTCTCCAGTATCTTGCCGAAGATGCCGGCGTGGCTCTCGGTCGCGATGCTGTACTTGCCGTCGCCCTGGCGCCATTGCACCAGCGCATCGCCGCCTATGGCCATGCCCTTCTGGCGCGCCTTGATGGTGTAGCTCAGATCGGCCGACGGCGGCAGGCTGAAGGCGCGCTTGGCGCTGGGGTGCTCGCTGTCGGCCTGCGCGGCGTGGGTGGGGACGGCCGCAGCAACGGCGGCGGCGGTCAGGGTCAGGCTCAAAAAGATGTTGCGCATAATTACTTTCCAGCGGAATCGCTCAGGGTTATCTTGCTGATGGTCTGCGTCGTCAGCGCACCATTCGCCTCGGTATTTCGTATCTGCACCGGGAACCAGTTCATGCCCGGCGCCAGCCAGATGTCCAGCCGCGCCGAATAGGAACCCGGCTTGGGCGGCCGCGCCAGGTGCCAGGTGACGATGCGGCCCAGTTTCGTGTCCAGCTCCTCCTCGCCCACCAGCAGGAAGCGGTGGATGCTGGCTTCCTTCTCGTCGCCCACCAGGATATCGATGTCGCTGCCGAACTGGTTCACGTCGGCCCGGCCGATGCCGCCCAGCTGGAACGGGATGGTGGCCTTGTCCTGCGCGCCCGCCAGCAGCGGGTAGCTGCGCTCGCTGGCCGAGAATGTGATGCGGCCGTCGTTGCGGATGAAATGGGTGGCGGTCTGTGCGCGGCCGCGGCGCTTCTCGGTGAACGTCGCCGGGGCGATGCCGGCGTCGTCGATCTCGCCTTCGCTGCCCAGCACCAGCAGGTTCACGCGCGTGACCAGCATGCTGATGCCGGCCTCCATGGCCACCTTGTACTTGCTGCCGTCGGTTTGCCAGGACATGTGCGCTTCGCCGCTCCACTTGGTGCCGTTGGCGTCGACACGTTTCAATTCCAGGTCGAACTCGGCGGGCGGCGGCAGGTTCACCTTGTAGCGGCGCACCGCCTGCGGCGCGGGTTGCGCTGCGGCCTGCTTGTCCGCCTGGCCAGGGGCGGCATTGGCCACAGCGGCCGCCGGCGATTGTACGGCAGGCGGCGCGGCGGCGGCGCCCGGCTGCGCCAGCTCCGGCGGCGCAGCCAGCGCCTGTTCGATGCCGGCCATCTCGCTGCTCAGCGCGCCGCTGTCGGGCTGGGGCGCGGGCTCGGCCACGGCGGACGCCTGGGCCGGCGGACGCGGGCGCGGCGGACGTGGCGGACGCGGCGGCTTGGGTGCGGCCGGGTCCAGCTGTTTCACTTCGGGCGGCGGCTCGGCCGAGGCGCTGCGTTTCGGCAGCGCCAGGCGCAACTGCGCCGTCATGACGTTGGGCGCGGGCTTGACGGCGGTGCTGTGCTGCGGGCCGAGGCGGGCGCCGAGCCAGTCTATCGTCACGAAGTGGAGGGCCGCGGTGGCCGCGCACAGGGCGAGTGGGCGGCGGTGCCGGGAAAGGAGGGAAACGATGGTCATGGCGCTAGTTTAACGCCTGTCATGCAAGCTCCGCTGACACGGATCGCCAAACCTTGACAATCACGGTGGAAGCGGACCGGTTTATCTGCTACGCTAACCTACCACCCTCTAGGAGACCTGCTATGGCTTTGCCTCAAATGCCCAACATTCCGGGCGCCGCTGTGATGACGGATACGCTCGATTTCGTAAAGAACCTGTGGGGCAGCATGGGCGTTGTTCCCGGCATCACGGCGCCGACGCTGTCGGTCGATGACCTGGACAAAAAGATCGCCGACTTGCGCGCGGTGGAAGCTTGGCTCAACCTCAACACCGGCATGGTGCGCGGCACGATCCAGGCGCTGGAAGTACAGCGCAACACCATCGCCACGCTGAAGTCCATGGGCAAGACGCTGGCCGACGCGGTGCAGCAGCCCGGCGCGGCCAAGGAAAAATCGCTGTTCGAATCGATACCTTACGCGTCCGCGTTCTTCCAGCACGCGGCCGAGGCGCTGTCGCCGGCGGCGGCAGGCCCGGCGCCCAAGGGCGCGGCGGCGGCCTCGCCGTTCGTGTCGCCGTTCACCACCCCGGCCGCGCCGGCCGCAGCGCCGGCGCCCAAAGTAGAGGAGCCGGCAGCCAGGGCCGAGGCGTCCGAAGCCAAGGCGCAGGTGTCCGATGCCGAGGCGGCTGCGGCCGCCGCTGCGCCCATGGTCAACGCGGCGGCATGGTGGAATCTGCTGCAAGACCAGTTCAAGCAAGCGGTGACGACAGCCATGTCGACCGACGCGGTCAGCGGCGCGGCGGCGCGCGCGACCGAAGCGGCCAGCAAGTTCGCGGCGGCGGCGGGCAAGCCGAAGGCAGACAAGGACAACCTGCCGGTGCCCGAGGACCAGCCGGCGCAGGCAAAAAAGGCGGTTAACGGGAATGGGAACGGGAACGGGAATGGCGGCGCCACGGCGGCAGCGGCGGCGCGCAAGGCGCCCGCCAAGCGCGCCAATGGCGCGAAGGCCGCGAAGGAATAGGCCGCAGGCGGCACATGGCGGCTTACGCCAGGCTAAGCCGCCCTACGGGAAACCGGCCGGCGGCTCGCAGGGCGGGTTAGCGCCTAACGCGCGTAACCCGCCACGTGCGCTACGGCTTGGACGGATTCACGCCCGGCTTCAAATGCTTGTCCAAGAACTCCAGCATCCTGGCGTTCGCCACGGCCTGGTTCTTCTTCTTGCTGAAGCCGTGCCCCTCGTCGTCGAACACGACATACTCCACCTGCACATTGTTTTTCTTCACCGCCTCCACGATCTCGTCGCTTTCCGCCTTGATCACGCGCGGGTCGTTCTTGCCCTGGATGACCATCAGCGGGCGGCGGATCTGCGCGGCGTGGAATAGCGGCGAGGTCGCCACCAGGAATTCCTTGTCCTTCACCGGATCGCCCACTTCCTCGTACAAGGCCTTGCGCTGCGATTCCCAGTACGGCGGAATCGATTCCAGCGTGCGCACCCAGTTGCTGACGCCGAAGATATCGATGCCCACCTTGAACGCTTCCGGCCGGAAAGCCATCGCCGCCAGGGTCATGTAGCCGCCGTAGCTGCCGCCCATGATGCCGATGCGCTCGGGGTCGATGTTGCCCAGGCTGGCCAGGTAAGTCTTCGCCTCCACGCAATCCCACAGCGGCTCGCGGCCGTGCTTGCGGTCGTCGGCGGTGTTGAAGCTCTTGCCATAGCCCGAGCTGCCGCGGTTATTAATACCCAGCACCGCATAACCGTGGTTGGCCAGATATTGCATCAACGCGCTGTAGCCGCGCCGCGTCTGGCCGCCGGGGCCGCCGTGTACGAAGATCACGGCCGGGGCTTTGACGCCGGGCGCCAAGCCTTTCGGCTTGTAGTAGATCGACGGGATCACGGTGCCGTCGAAGGACTTGAAGCGCACCACCTCCGCCTCCACCAGGTCGTTCGGATCGATCTCCTTGCTCAGGCTCTGGGTCAGCTGCGTGGTCTTCCTGCTCTTCAGGTCGTACACGAACAGATTGCTCGGCGCGCGGTCGCCGTTCAGGTAGAAGGCCATCAGATTGCCACTGGCAGAAAAGGTCACGCCGCGCATTTCGCCGCCGGGCAGCTTGGGCAGCGCCACCGGCTTTTCATCCGCGCCCTCCACCACCCGCACCACTTGGCTGCCGTCCTGGTCGACCACCGTGGTGCGGAAGCGGCCGTCCTGCGAGTAGCCGGAACCGAACACGTCCCAGTCCGCCTTTTCGTGCAAGGCGATGGCGCCGGTGGCCAGGTCGTAGGTGCGCAGCGTGTTGAACTCGCCGCCCTCGTTGGAGGTGAAGAACAAACGCCTGGAGGCCGGGTCGAAGGTGGACGCGCTGTAGCTGGCCGTGCCCTCGTGCTTGCTGATGTGCTTGAGTTCGGCCTTGGACAGGTCGTACAGATAGAGGTCGCTGTCGGACGTGGTGTTCGGCTTTTCCAGCGCGAGCCAGCGTTCGTCGCGGCTGATGCGGTCCGGCGTCATGCCGTTTTCGTTCTTGTACAGCATGGTGCGCGCGTAAGTCTTCGCGTCGTAGCGGTACAGGTCGAAGAACTTGGGGTCGCGCTCGTTGGTCAGCGCGTAGAACACGCCGCCATCGGCGGACCAGCCGCCGAACATGGCTTTCAGCTTATCGCCGGGCGTCAAGTCCTTGTCGCTGCCGTCCAGCTCGCGCACGAACAAATGGTTCTGTTCGTTGCCGCCCTGGTCGCGCGTAAACAGGAAGCGGTCGTCGCTGCGGAAATAGCCCACCGCGTAGGTGCTGTCGGTGGCGGACTTGGTCAGCGCGACCGGCTTGCCGCCGGCGACAGGCTGCGTGTAGACGTTGAAGATGCCGCTTTCGTTGCTGCTGAACAGGATGTTCTTTTCATCGCGGCTGAACGAGGCGCCCGAAATCGACGTGGTCGCCATGAACTGCTCGATGCTGTATTGCTTAGGGGCTTGCCGAAGCGCTTTTTGCGCCGCCATGGCCGCTGGCAGGGAATGCAACATCAAAGCCAGCACGGTGAGGCGTGCGGCGGTCTTCATACAACGCATGTGGGCTCCGGTCAGATATGGCGCCGTCACGATGACGGCGGCCGCCCCTAGTGTTGCAAGAATGAACTACGTTGTCACTATATTATTTGCGCCGAACTCAGGACAAACGCTGGATACGGATGGCGTCGATCAAGCCGTCGTCCTGGCGTTGTATTTTTACAATCTGGATCAGGCCGTCCTCGGCCAGCACCTTGGCGCTGTCGTGGGCCGACTGGAACGATTCCAGGGTGTCGCCCTTGGCGGCGACGGGGCGGATCCAGGCGGCGGCGCCGACCTTCATTTTTTCGTAAACTTCTTTGGCGATGTCGCGCATATGCTGACTCCTTGTTGTGTAACGGCGAATTATAGCTATTCTTCGGCGTCTGCTTCGGTTTCCTGTTCTTCGGCCCCCGCCAGCTCCGCTTCGGCCTCCTCCACGATGCCTGGCCGCGCCGGCATCAGCAAGGCCAATTGCTCGATCAACTGGGCGAAACGCTGCTGCCCCGGGGCGATGCGGTCCACGTGCATCAGCACGTCGTTGGCCTCGTCCATCAATGCCTGAGTGAAACCGCTCTGCTGCATGCGCGAGATCAGGATCTGCGCCGAGTTGAACAGGATGCGCATATTGTTCGGCAAGGCCTCGCGGGCGCTGCGCATCCATTCCACCGCCTCGACCAGCTTGCCGGTCTTCCACAGCAGCACGCCCTTGTTCATGGTATCCGTTGCGATCTTGCGGGATGCCTGGATCAGCTCGCTGCCCTCCTCGCTCATGCGGGCCTTGTCGAAGATCTTCTGCACTTCATCGAGCAACACCATGTTGTCGTGGTTGTTGCGGATGATGTAGCACAGCAGCTCGACCGGCGCGTCCTTCACGCCGACCGCGAACAGCAAGGTCGCCATCTCGATGCAGGTGTCGGTGTCCGGCCGTTCGGCGTCCTCGTTGAGCATGGTTTCCAGTTCGTCGCCGGACTTGCGCGCGCGGCGGTAGTCGCCGCTCTCGTGGTACACCAGGCCCTCGGTGATCTTGGCGCGCAACTGCACCTGGTCGCCGGTGAATTCGCGCTGGGCGGTGCTCAACACCTGCAGCGCCTCCTTCGGGTCGTTCTTCTGGCCGCACACGCGCGCCAGGCCGAAGTAGGCGTCCACCGTCTTCAGCACCGAGTACTCGCCGATGGCGATGCACTTGCGGAAGGCGCGCTCGGCCAGCGGAATATTGCCCAGCTTGAGCGCGGCGTTGCCGAGGTTGCGCTGGCGCGGCACCGAATTGGGCGACAGCTTGGCCGCCTTCTCCAGCACATCGCACGACTCCTCCAGCTTGCCCATCAGTTGGAAGGCGGTGGCCAGCTGGTCGTAGGCGTCGATGTAGAAGCGGTTCTCGGCGATCACGCCCTGGAACATCTGGCGCGCCGCCTCGTGGTCGCCGTTGCTCATGCGGATCCTGGCCAGGCCGGTGCGGGCCCAGTTGTAGTCGCGGTCCTCCAGCACCAGTTCGTAGACCCCGCGCGCCTTTTCCGGCTCGCCGGCCTTCAGCAACAGCTGCGCCTTCATGCGCAGCAGGTCGATCTCGTGCAGCTTGTTATGCGCGATCTGCTCGTCGCACAGGCGCGCCGCGCGCAGGTAGTCCTTCTCGACGAAGGCCTGGTCGATCTCGCGGAAGATCTGCTTTTTCTGCCACACGCGGTTCAAGCGCGTCAGCAGCACGCCCTCGGTGATGGGCTTGATGATGTAGGCGTCCGGCTGGTGCTCGGCCGCGCCCATCACCGACTCCACGCTCTTCTCGGCCGACACCATCAGCCATACGCTGGACGGCGTCATCAGGTTGCGGATGCGCACCTCCTCGAGCACCTGCTGGCCGTTCTTGCCCTCGCCCAGGTTGAAGTCGCACAGCACCACGTCGTAATGGGTCTTGGCCAGCAGGGTCATGGCCTCGCCGCCGCTGCCGGCCTGATCGATGTGCTTGGCGCCCAGGTTACGCAACGATTCGCGCAGAAGCTGGCGGATGCCGACAAAATCGTCGACGATCAGGTAGTTTTTAACGGTCCAGTCGATGGCGGCCATGGCGGCGGTGGCGCTGCCGGGCACGCTGGGGGCGACGGTGGGAAAGGACATGCGGCCTCCGCTTACGGCAAACGCAGCACGAAACAGCCGCCGCCCAGGGCACCGCCGTTTTCCAGCAGCACGCTGCCGCTGCGCTGGCGATGCTTGTGCATCTTGGCCACTTCGCACGCGAAGTACAGGCCCAGGCCGCTGCTATTGGTGAGGAAGTTCACGCCGCTCTTGGTACCGCTCATGGCCGACGCGCCCGCATCGATCAGCACGGCCGGGAAACCGTCGCCATTGTCCTCCACGCGCAGCTCCAGGAAGCCGTCGCGCTCGGCGATGGCGATGCGGATCTTGTCCTGCGTATAGCGCACCGCGTTGTTGATGGCGTGCGCCAGCATGCCGATGATCAGGTCCTCGTCGAAGCACCAGATCAGGTCGGGCGGGAAATCGGTTTGCAGCGTGATGTTTTTAGACGCCAGCAACACCTTGGCCTGCGAGCTGACCTGCTGCACCAGTTCGGCCACCTGCAGCGGCCGCGGATCGAAGGGGTAGGAAGGCTTGCCCACTTCCTTGTACAGCGCCAGCAGCTGCATCAGGTTGTCGTTCAGGCGCTTGGTCTGGTACAACATCTGCGCCAGGCTGGGATAGGAGGGATGGTTGGCATCGCCCACATCGGCGTTGCCGAGCAGGTTCTCCAGCGTGCCGCTGAGGACGCTGATCGAATTTTTCATGTCATGGGCGGTTGAAGCCAAGAACAAGAACAGCTCGGGCGAGCCGGCTTGATCATCCATAGTTGAGGCCTCCACGGGGCAAGATTGCCGATAAGCGATTATACCCGTCCGCCGCGGCGCGACTTCAGCAGAAAGCGCGCTGGGTCGAGGGCCGTGGCCAGGGCGGACTCCAGCGGCAGGGGCTGGTGCTCCAGCTGGGAGGCCAGCATTTCGGCCGCCAGCGGCGCCCAGATCAGGCCGCGCGAAGCGTAGCCCAGCAAGCCATACAGCCCGGCGTGGCGGGGCACATCGCGCAGGCGCTCCATGCGCAAGGTGGCGCCGTAGTCCGGCAGCGGGCCCACCAGCGGCAGGCGGTCCGGCGCCATGCAGCGCAAGCCGACACGGCCAGCGAGCGGCGGATCGTGCGGCAAGGCGCCGGGCAAGATGTCGCGTGCGCGAGACAGATTCTCCTGCTGGCTAGCATCGCGCAAGGCGCCGTCCGTGTCGCTGTCATAGGTCGCGCCGACACTGACGACGCCGTGCACGGGCGGCGTCATATACGCTTCGCGGCACACCACCAGCGGCAGTTCGGGGAAATCGTGCCGGGCCAGGTGGGTGACCTGGCCGCGCATGGTGTACAGCGGCAAGCCGGCGGTTTGGGCGATGGTCAGCGCGCCCGCGCCGTTGGCGAGGATGACGTGGGGCGCCTCGGCCAGCAGCGAGCCGCCGCCGGCGCGGACCAGCCACCGGTCGCCGGCGCGCTCGAGTTGCAGCGCCTCCGCGTTGAAGATGCGGCGCAGGCGCGCGCCGCAAGCGTCCAGCATGGCGCGGCAGATGGACGCCGGATTGGCCCAGCCGCCCTGGCTGAACAGCCAGCCGCCGTCCGGCGTCGGCGCGCCCAGCAGTTCGCTGGCCTCGCCGGCGTCCACCCAGCGCACGAATCCGGGCGGGTAGTTCCAGGCGGCCGCCACTTCCTTCTGCAGGGCCGCGTGCGCGGCGTCGCGCGCCAGCTGCAGCACGCCGCATTGCGCGCCCGTGATCGCGGCGCCTGCGCCCGGAGGCAAGCCGGCGGCGGGGTCCAGCCCGCCGAGACGCTGCCAGTGGCGCAGCGCGTACAAATACGCCGCGCGGCTCAGGCGCGCGGGAATATTGTCGTCCTTCGACAGCAGCGGCATGAAGATGCCCGCGCGGTTGCCGGACGCCTCCTGCGCAGGCTGCGGATGGCGCTCGATCAAGGTCACCTCCCAGCCGCGCGCCGCCAGGCGCTCGCAAACCGCCGCCCCCGCCATGCCCGCGCCGATGACAACCGCCCGCCGCAGCGGCTCGGCCGCCCTGGCCGGCTGGGGCTTCCGGCTGGTAAAGATTGCCCGCACGCTCATCTTCTCGCCTATGGCAGACTGAGCCGCACCGGCGGGGTCCGGCTCCAAATGCGGCTCAGTCTGCCATTCGAAACCGGCCGAGCGCAGCGCTTTTAAGGCGGATCCATCTGCGCTGTGCAGCTCGAGGGTGGCGCCGGGAAGCGCCAGCTTGGCGAGGATGCGCATCGCTGCGATCGGTTCGGGCAAATAAAAGGCGTCGACCCGCGCGTCGATCTGCGGCAGCGTCGCTTCCAGCGGACCGGCCAGCAGGTCGAGCGTGATGCGGCCACCCGGCCCCGTCCCGCCCTCCCCGCCCTCCAGCTCCAGGCGGTGCAGGCCGGGCACGTTCACGGGCCAGCTGCCGCCCAGCCTGGCGCGCAGCTCGGGGACCAATGCGCCCGCCTCCGGCAGCGCGGGCAGCAGCGCGATGTAGTGCAGGGCGCCGCCGCGCCGGAGCAGCGACAGGAAATGCTCGCCGCCGCCGAAACCGGTGCCGAGCACGACACAAGCCCGCGTCACGATAGCAGGCACTCCGCCTGGCGGAAGCAGGCCGCGTCGTGGTCGTTGACCATGCCTATGCCTTGCATATAGGCATAGACGATCGTCGAACCGACGAACTTGAAGCCGCGCTTGGCGAGGTCTTTCGAGATGCGGTCGGACAACTCGGTCTTGGCCGGCCGGTCGCCCTGCTTCTCGACCACGTTCACGATGGGCTTGCCGCCGACGTAGGCCCACAGCAGACGGTCCAGGCTGCCGCCCTCGTCGAGCAGCCGCAGATAAGCCTGCGCGTTGCTGATCGCCGCCGCCACCTTGAGCTTGTTGCGTACGATGCCGGGGTTGGCGAGCAGCTCGGCCACCTTGTCCGGACCGTAGGCGGCGATCTTGCGCGCGTCCCACTGGTCGAAGGCGGCGCGGTAGCTGTCGCGCTTGTTCAATATCGTCTCCCAGCTCAGGCCCGCCTGCGCCCCTTCCAGGTTCAGCATTTCGAACAGGCGCAGCTCGTCATGGCAAGGCAGGCCCCACTCCTCGTCGTGGTAGGCGATGTAACGGGGATTGGCCGGATTGGCCCAGCTGCAGCGGTGTTTGGTCATGTGCGCAGTCTACATTAAGATATCGGCTTCGATAACCCACGCGGGGAGCGGTCATGCAATTCGAAGCTAAACTGGAGTGGCAGCGCAACGGGCAGGATTTCCTCGGCCAGCGCTACAGCCGCGCGCATGAATGGATCTTCGACGGCGGCCTGCGCGTGCCCGCGTCGTCGTCGCCGCTGTCGGTGCCGCTGCCGATGTCGAACGCGGAAAATGTCGATCCCGAGGAGGCGCTGGTGGCGGCGGCCTCGAGTTGCCATATGCTGTTCTTCCTCTCTATCGCCGCCAGGCGCGGGCACGTGGTGGAGAGCTATTCGGACCACGCGGTCGGGCTGCTGGAGAAGGACGACAGGGGCCGCATGGCGATGACCAGCATCACGCTGCGCCCCGCCATCGTGTTCGCCGGCGCCGACTGGCCGGACGAGGAGGAGCTCGAAGCCATCCACCAGGAGGCGCACGACAAGTGCTACATCGCCAACTCGCTCAGGGGCGAGATCGTGATCGAGCCGCCGGTCTAAGCCAGGTCGCTCGGCAGGCCGACGCGGCGCCGCTCGCCGGCCAGCCTGGGCGGCTGCACCAGGTTGGTCACGATCTTCACCTCGCCGCTCGCCACGGTGCGTTCGAGCTGCTGCATCAGACGCGGGAACAGCCCTTCGGTTTGCGTCAGCCCGGTGCTGTACAAGGCCGCCCAGGCGTTGCGGCCTGAATGCTTGGCGATATAGAGCCCCATGTCCGCCAGTTCCACCACCTGCGACCAGGTCAGCAAACGCGGCTGCGACGGCAGGAAGGGGAAGCAGGCGTAGCCGATGGAGCAGGTCTTGCGCAAGGCGCTGCCGTCCGGCAGGGTGAACTCGCGCCCGGCTACCGCGCTGCGGATACGCTCGGCCACCACCCTGGCCTCCTCGCGGTCGGTGGCGCGCGCCAGCACCAGGAATTCCTCGCCGCCCCACCGTACCAGATAATCGGATTCGCGGAACACCTCGCGCAAGCGCTCCTGCATCTGCACCAGCACCGCGTCGCCGGCCGCGTGGCCGTGGCGGTCGTTCACTTCCTTGAAGTGGTCCAGGTCCACCATGAAGAACACCAGGTCCTTGTCCATGCAGGCCGGACGCCCGCTGTCCTGCCCGTCGGGGCAGTCGTACTGGCGCAAGGTCATTGCCACGTCCGCATCGACGTGCTGCAGGAAAAAGCGCCGGTTGCGCAAGCCGGTCAGCTGGTCGGTCAGGCTGACCTCCTCCAGCGTCTTGTAGGCGCGTTCCAGTTCGAGGTTTTTTTCCAGCAGCTGCGCCTGCGTCGCGCTCAGTGTCTTCAGCGTGGCCTCGACCTGGCGGTAGGCGCTGGCGTTGTCGAGCGCGATGGCGCCATAGGCGCACAGCGTGCGGAAGATCAGCCGTTCGCGTTCGCCGTAGGCCCGCGCGCGCAGCGACTGCACCGTCATCACGCCCAGCACGCGCTCGCCCACGCTGAGCGGCGCGAACAGCAGGCTCTGGGTCGGCAGGGTGCCGGGGATCAGGTTCGGCGTGTTGCCGTTTTCATCGAGTTCGATCAGGATCTCGCGCCGCTCGCGCACGCAGCGCGCGGAGTTGGCGTTGGGGTCCGACAGCGCGAAGCGCGAGGCCGGCAGTTCCTGGCCCGCCTCGATGCCGAAGGCGCAGCGCAGGTAGGCGCCGTCCGGCTCCAGCAGGAAGATGGAGAAGTGGGTGGCGTCCAGCAAGCCGTGCACGTGGCGGTCCAGCGCGCCGAACACGGCGGCAGCATCCAGGTGGGCCGTGATCTCCTGGCCGATGGCGCCCAGGTGGGCCAGGGTGGCATTGGTCCCTTGCAGCACTTCGGCGCGCTGCGCTTCGGCTGCCGCCAGCTGGCGATGGTGTTCGCCCTCGGTCTGTGCACGCTCGGTCTGGTGCTGCACCTGCATGGCGACGGCGCGGTTGGTCGCTTCCTGGCTGTGCGTCCTGTCGCGCGCGGCATTGGCCTGCACCGCGATCTGGTAAGCCCTGGCGTGGTCGCCGCTGGCGGCGTATTCGTGCGCGGCGGCGTCCAGCAGCGTGGCCGGCACGGCGTAGCCGGTGATGGTGCCGGCCAGCGACATGGCCAGCTGCAGGTAGTGCAGCACCGCGTTCGGCGCCGACATGCCGATCGGCTGGGACAGCTTGTGGCGCGCGTGGATCTGCGCCAGCACGCGCAGCGCGGCGATCTGGTTGTACACGTCGCCATGCTCGCTGGCCAGGGACAAGGCGGACAGCGCCACCGACAAGGCGTCCTGCGGCCGGTCCAGCTGCGACAGCGCATGCGCCTGGCCGCGCCGCGCGCCGCTCTTGAAATCGCTCTGGCCGAGGGAGTCGCCGCGCTGTTCCAGCAAGGTGAAACTGCGCAGCGCGCCGGGCGCGTCGCCCATGTCCAGCGCCAGGTCGCCCTGGTATTCGAGCGAAACGGCGTAGGCGCGCGAGCCTGACAGCGGGGCCAGCAAATGGATGGCTTCCTGCAGCAGTTCCTGCGCCGCCTCGCGCTGGCCCAGCTGGCGCAGGGTTTCGGCAGTCTGCATCAAGCAGGAGCCTATGCTCATGGGCCAGCCGGTGGGGCGCGCCAGCGCCAGGCCGCGCTGCATCCATTCCAGCGCGGCGTCGTGCGCGTTCAGGCTGGTGAAGCCGTTGCCGATATTGGTGCCGATGATGATGGCGCGCCGCAGCTGCCCGGTGGCCATGGCCGCTTCGAACGCCACCATCAGGCGGCCCACCGCATGGCCGAAATCGGCCGCCTGGAAAGCGGTAATGCCGTTGTAGTCGCTGATCCAGCCGGACACCGCCGGATGGGCGCCCGGCGACAGCGCGGCGTCGTCCGGAAAGCGCTGGCCCCAGCGCTGGCTGGCTTCCTGCAGGCTGCCGAACACGGCGAAGATGGCGGCGGCGTCGATCACGTCGGTGCGCACCATGTCGCCGCCGGCGCGGGCGTCGATCGAGGCGATGGCCAGTTCGGCGTCGCACCGCCCAGAGTCGCCGCGGTCGGTGGCGATCCAGGCCAGCAGCCAGTGCGCGTCGGCGCAGCCCAGCGTGTCGCCCAGCTGTTCGAAGGTGTGCAGGGCCTGCCGGGCGTACGCCTCGCCCTGGTCCAGCTCGCCGAACAGCCACTGTGCCTCGGCGTCGATCAGCGTGAAGCGGGCGGACAGCGAACGGGCCTGCGCGGGTGCCAGCGCACCGGACTGCGCCGCCAGCAAAGGCATGGCCTCGGCCATGAGCCGGCGGGCGCGCACGACATCGCGCTGGCGCAGATGCCAAGCAAGCTCCGCCAGCCGGAACAAACGTGCGACGCCCTGCAAGGCAGGCAATTCCGCGTCCCGGCGCGCCAGCTCGTCATCGAGCGCAAACATGTCCACTACATCGTGTCCTTCACAACCATATTGCCGCAACGCACTATGCGCGCTTCCGCATTATTCCACAGTTCAGCGCAGCAGAGCGACCGCCGCCGAAAAGCTTAAAAAAGACAAACTGGTCGACACCAGGATGATGCGCGCAATGCGTCCGGTGTTGGCGCCGAAGCGCTCCGACAGCAGCGCCACATTGCTGGCACTGGGCAGGCAGCCGACCAGGATGATGACTGTCAGCGCGCCCTGGTCGAGCGGCACGCCGAGCGCGATCGCGCCGTGGCCCAAGGCGGCGAGCAGCAGCGGATGCAGCAGCAGCTTGGCCAGCGCCACCGGCACATCGTCGCGCAGCGGCACGGGGGCGGCCGCGTTCGCCGCGGCTGCAGCACCCGCCGCCGCACTCGCCGCCGCACTCGCCGCCGCCCCCATCTGCGAGCGGGCCAGCACCGCGCCTATCGTGAACAGGGCCACCGGCGAGGCGGCGTCGGCCATCAGGCCCACGGTTTGCAGCACCGGCTTGGGCAGCGCCAGGCCGGCGGCCGAACTGACGCCGCCCAGGGCGATGGCCCAGGGCATGGGGTTGGCCAGGATGCCCCGCAGCGCCCGCCCCAGCGCGGCGCGGCCGTCGCCGCCGCCCATGCGCGAGAGCGCGATGCACAGCGAACTGGTGATGAGCATGTCGACCACGATGGTGACGATGACCGGGCCCGAGGAACGCGGCCCCACCAGCGCCAGCAGCAGCGGCACGCCCATGAAGCCGGTGTTCGGAAAGGCGGCCACCAGCGCGCCGAAGGCGGCGTTGTTCCAGTCCATGCGGTGGCCGAGCGTGGCGGCCATGGTGACCCCGACCATGATCAGCGCGCACAGCAGGTAGACGCTGAACACGCCCACGTCCAGCAACTGGGCGATGGGGGTGCCGGCGCCGAAGCGGTACAGCATGCAGGGCAGCGCGAAATACAGCACGAAGCTGTTCAGGCCGGGAATCGCCAGCTGCGGCAGCATGCCGCGCCGCACGGAGACATAACCGCACAGCACGAGCGCGAAAAAGGGGAAGGTGACGGAAAGGATGGCGAGCATGGGCAGCCATTGTACCCATGCCCGCTAACGCCCCGTCATTCCCACGGAAGCGGGTATCCATGCTGAGCGTGCACGCCGGCGGCCTATGGCTTCCCTTTGGCACGGCAGTCCGCCGGTGCGCAACGGCCCAATGCCGCTGTCACTTGATCGGCGCCGGCGGCTGCGTGGTGGAATTCTGCGGGTTTTCCGGGTTGTCCGTATTGCCGCTGGCCTTGTCCGGCACCCGGGCCGGGTTCCGGCCGCTGCCGGTGGCACCCGTCGTGCCGCTGTCGCCGCTGGTCGTGCCCGCCTTGATGCTGGCGTTCAGCTGGGTGACGTGGGTCAGGTGCTGCGCCACGGTCGGCTCCAGCCTGGAACCCAGCGCCTTGACGTCGGCATCCTTGGCGTTGCGCTGCACCTTTTGCACCAGCGCATGGGTTTTCTTGTGCTCGTTGACCCCGGCCTGGCTCAGGTAAGTGCGGTCGAAGGCGTCGCCGGACAGGCCGTCAAGCTTGCTGGCCATGGCCTTGTGCTTGGCGTCCACTTCGGCCGGCAGCGTCACGCCCTTGGCTTGCGCCACGCTCTGCACTTCCTGCAGACCCTTGGTGTGGTCGTCGATCATCTGCTGCGCGAAGCTTTTCACCTCGGCGTTCTGCGACTTCTGCAACGCGATCTTGCCCGCTTCGATTTCCGCCATATTACCCTGCGCCAACTGCTCCAGCATCTGCTGGTCGGATTTCGCCAGGTTTTGCGCCTGCGCCGTCAACGCGCCCAGCAGCGCAGCCGTGATGAATGCCAGTTTTGCCTTGTTCATGGGGATCTCCTATTCTGAGGGTGTGGAAAAAAATTTTACGCGCGATGGAATAAACGGGCCGCAGCTTACGTATACGAACTATTCCACCCGTTGTTCCACTTCAAGGAGATATCGCATGAAAACCCAATTCGCCACGCTCGCCGCCCTGCTGTTGATCGGCGCCGCCGCCCAGGCCCAGGATCTGAAAAAAGCCGACGGCGTGCTGGTCGACAGCGCCGGCAAGACGGTCTACACCTTTGACAAGGACGCGGCCGGCAGCGGCAAGAGCGCCTGCGCCGGCCCCTGCATCCAGAACTGGCCGGCGGTCCCCGCGCCGGCCCAGGTGGCGGAACCGTATTCGGTGATCACGCGCGACGACGGCAGCAAGCAGCTGGCCTACAAGGGCAAGCCGCTGTACACCTTCGTCAAGGACGCCAAGGCCGGCGACCGCAGCGGCGACAACTTCAAGGACGTGTGGCACGTGGTCAAGGACTAAACAGAGTAAGCTCACCCTCATCATGCACGACGACAGCGCCAGCCTTACTGCCTGCATCCCCCGCCTGCGCCGCTACGCACGGGCGCTGCTGGGCGACCGTGCCGGCGCCGACGACCTGGTGCAGGACACCATGGAGCGCGGCTGGCACAAGCTGTCGTCGTGGCGGCGCGGGGGCGACATGCGGGCCTGGCTGTTCGGCATCATGCACAATCTGCACGTCGACCAGCAGCGCCAGCCCAGGCTGCCCACCGTGGCCCTGTGCGACGAGCTGCACAGCACGCTGAGCACGCCGGGCACGGCCGGCAGCGACCGCCTGGAAGTGCGCGACATGCAGGCCGCGCTGCAAATGCTGCCGGCCGAGCAGCGCGAAGTGCTGCTGCTGGTGGCGCTGGAGGAAATGTCCTACCAGGAAGTGGCCGCCATCCTGAACATCCCGCCAGGCACGGTCATGTCGCGCCTGTCGCGCGCCCGGGAACGGCTGCGCCTGCTGATGCTGGGCCAGGCCCCGGTGTCGACGCTGAAAGTAGTCAAATGAATCCCGTAACCGAAGCCGAACTGCAGGCCTGGGTCGACGGCCGCCTGGCGCAGGAGCGCCGCGCCGACATCGACACCTATCTGCAACTCCATCCGCAGGAGGCCGAACGCCTGCGCGCCTACCGCCAGCAGAACGTGACGCTGCGCTCCTTATACAGTCCGGTGCTCGACGAAGCCATCCCGCGCGGCATGCTGCGTCCGCGCGGCTGGCAGCGCTACGGCTGGCCGCTGCAGCGCTACGCCGCCAGCGTGGCGTTGATGCTGTCGAGCATGGCGCTGGGCTGGGTGGCGCACGGCGCATTCGGCGCCGGCGGCGAAGAGCAGCGGCTGGCCGCAGCCCGCGCGCAGCAAGGCGGCGCGGCGGGATCCCGGCCCACCCTGGCCCAAGGCCGTGCCCAAGGCCGTGCCCAAGAGCAAGGCCGGGACCGGGAAAGAGCGGCGGAATTGCAGGCCGGACCGGCCGGCATCGCCGGCATGGCTGCCGGCCTGGCGCACCACGCCGCGCTGGCGCACCGCGTATATGCGCCGGAGGTGCGCCATCCGGTGGAGGTGGGTGCGGACCAGCAAGACCACCTGGTGGCCTGGCTGTCGAAACGGCTGGGCACACCGCTCAGGCCGCCCAAGCTGGCGCCGCTGGGCTATGAACTGGTGGGCGGCAGGCTGTTGCCGGGCGACAGCGGCCCGGTGGCGCAATTCATGTACACCGACGCCAGCGGCCAGCGCCTGACGCTGTACGTGTCGTCCGGCCAGAGCGGCAACAAGGACAGCGGCTTCCGCTACGCGCAGGATGGCCAGCTCAGTGTGTTCTATTGGATCGATGGGCGCTACGGCTACGCGCTGTCGGGCGCGCTGGGGAAGGCCGAGCTGTCGCAGATCGCCAACGCGGTCTACGAACAGCTGCAGCCTGATTACAACGGGGAATGAAGCGGTTTATTGCAGGCCGCGGCGGCCCATTTCGTCGAGGCGCATGCGCATGATCTCATTGGCGGCCGGCCCCGCCGCGAACATATAGTCCTCGTCGTTGATGGCCAGGCCGGTGCGGGCGTCGACCAGCACCTGGTCGGCAGGCTTGCCGGTTTCGCGGCTCACCACCAGCAGGCTGGCGCCTTCCGGGGCCAGATGGTCGTTGCCCCAGGCCACGAAGGCCAGCAGCACCGGCTTGAAATCGCGGCCGGCCTTGGTCAGCACGTATTCATAGCGCGGAGGACGGGCGCTGTACTGGCGGCGCTCCATCAGCCCGCCTTCAACCAGTCCGGCCAGACGGCGGGTCAGCATATTGGGGGCGATTTTCAGGCTTTTTTCGAATTCATCAAAGCGGGTGAGGCCGTAGAAAGCGTCTCGCAGGATGAGGATGCTCCACCACTCGCCCACTTTGCCCAGGCTGCGGGCGATAGGGCATGGCATACGTCCAAAGTCGGTATGTTTCATTTGCAACTCCTTCGATCAAGATTAGTCTAACAACTAAAGAACAGACTTGGCCGCCAAGGGTGGCGGCGCGTCTTCGCTAACTTGCATCTTGGGTGCTGCATGCACCTTCTTTTTCCATGAACCAGGGAGTAAGGCCAGCAGCACTCTCAGCCACTGTCCTTGACGCGAGGAAATTTAATTGCATTTCCTCAACACTCGCTACTATTATTATCGATGTTACGAATCCTCGCTTTTGCCAGACGCGACAGCTCTTTTGCGTGCGGAGAAAACTCAAAAATTTTTAAAAGAAAGGCATAATACGCAACACCGCAGCACCGCCTTTGGAACTGCAAACCTTTTAAGCAGATCATGTATTTGTCCAGTGACGCCAACGTACGCAGTATCCTGATCGTGGACGACTCGGCCTTCGAGCAGCGCATGCTGGTCGACCTGCTCAGCGAGCTGCCCTACCGCGTGTCGGTGGCCTTCAACGGCATGCAGGGCTATCAACTGGCGCTGGCCAACCAGCCGGACCTGATCCTGCTCGACGTGCGCATGCCCAATATGGACGGCTACACCTGCTGCCGCCTGCTCAAGGCCAATCCGGCCACCTATGATATACCCGTCATTTTCCTCAGCGGCGCCGACGCCGCCGAGGACCGCATCATGGGCTTGTCGATCGGCGGCGTCGACTACGTGGCCAAACCGTTCACGCCGGGCGAGCTGGCGGCCCGCATCCACGTCCACCTGAACCTGATGCGGCGTACCGGCAGCGGCGCGCCCGCAGAACAGGAAGCCGCATCGGCCGTGGCGCTGAACCCGGACGCGGTGATCGTCAACGCTGCCAAGCGCCTCATTTCGGACAACCTGGCCGCCCTGCCCAGCTTGTCCGAAATTGCGCGCAGCGTAGGCACCTACCGCGAAAAGCTGTCGCAACTGTTCCGTGAGCAGACCGGCATGACGGTGTTCGCCTTCATCCGCGAGGAGCGCATTGCGCGCGGCGTGCAGCTGCTGCGCGAGACGGAAATCGATGTCCAGGACATCGCCCTGCTGATCGGTTTCAACAACGCCGGCAACTTCGCCACCGCATTCCGCGAGCGCATGGGCACCACGCCCAGCGCTTTCAGGCTGGGCGCCGAGTCAGCACAAGGCGCAGGGCCGGGCGCGGCGCAGAAGCAGGATCAGGATCAGGATCAGGACCTGTAATCAGGCGCGCACCGGCATCTGCTTGCGCCACCAGCGCCACGAGACCAGCGCGTTGACGAAGTAGGCGGCGTACAGCAGCGCCGTCAGGTGCAGGCCGCGGCTGGCGTATAGCGGCACCGAGACCGCGTTCACCAGCAGCCACACCGGCCAGGTCTCGACGCGGCGCGCCATCAGCAGCAACTGGGCGATGATGCTGAACGCCAGCACCGACGAATCGACGAAGGGGGAGTAGGCGCTGGTGTAGTGGTGCAGCATGCTGCCATAGGCCACCGCGCCCGCCACGCCCGCCGCCGCCATCCAGGCCAGCGTGGCGGTACGCGCCGACGTAACCGGCAAGGCCGCGCCGCCGCCGCCGCGCGCCCATTGGTAGCAGCCCACCACGCAGGTGACGATGAAGAACAGCTGCAGGGCCACGTCCGCGTACAGCTGCACGCCGTAGAACAGCGCGCCGAACAGCGCGCAGCCGACGACGCCCAGCCACCAGGAATGGATGCTGTTGCGTCCCGCCAGCACGATGGACAGCGTCATCACCGCGTTCGCGGCCAGTTCAAGTGGTGAGGTCAAGCGCGGTCCCGGTGAGTTCTAGCCCTGGCAGTCCGGCGGCAGCAGCCGGGCCGGAACACCCTCGCCGGCGCAGTGCCAGGCGACCCGTTTATTCTCGGCCAGCGTGGGCAGGAAGGCAATAGCCTTGCCCCGGTAGGTGAAGTCGGCCGGATAGACGCGCACCACGCCGCTGTCCCCGTCTACCCGCACGTCCACCACGGCCTGGTTCGGGTCGGCCAGCGCGAAACCGGCTTCGCGCAGGCTGAGCGGATTGCGGCCGTTGGCATAATAGTAGCGGTCCACCGCCGCCGTGGCATCCATGCCGACGCTGACCGCGCGCGCCATGCGGCTGCGGGTTTCCATATCCTGCAGCACCGGCCGCGCCAACGTGGCGGCGGCGGCCAGCAGCGCCAGCGCCAGCAGCCCGCCGGCCGCGCCGGCCAGGCCCAGGCGCGGCACCAGCAGGGCCGCCAGCCAGGCCAGCCCGTGGCGCGCGGGCGGCGCAGCCGCACCGGCCGACGCCATGCCGGCCGCGCGTCCGCCCGACAGCGCGCGCAGCGCCGCCATGCGCTTGACCAGCCACGGCGTGCCGTTCACCAGTTCGTGGAAGGACATCCAGAAGCCGGACGCGCACTGCGCCTGCGCAGCGTAGCCGCCCAGGTCGAGCTGGCGCCAGCGGCGCGCGCCCGCCGCCAGCGCGGCCAGGCCGGTCTGGGCGCTGCGAAAATCATCGCAGGCGTGCAGGCCGTGGCGGTCGCAGGTGTAGGCGCAGGCGCGCGCGTAGGCCGCCCCCAGCAGCGGCAGCACGGCGGCCGGCAGCAGCAAGGGCAGCCAGCGCTGGTGCTGCCGCGTGACATGGCCGATTTCGTGGCCGATGTAGAAGTTGATGGCGTCCGGCTTGTCCTCCAGCGCGTCCGTCACGGTCGACTGCAGCACGATGTAGCGTCGCCCCAGCAGCAATGTGGTGAGCGCGCTGCGGCGGCGCAGCAGGTAGGCCTCCGGGATGCACTCCAGCCCCAGCCGCCGGCAGCACACGTCGATGCGCGTTTTCAGGTCGGGGAATTGCTGGTAGGTGATCTGCACGCCGGTCCCTTTTAGATAAGCGGCCAGCCCGGACTGCACGAACAGGTAGATCAGGAAAATAAATAGAAGGTAGATCAGCGCGGTGCCCAGCGTGACGAGCGCCAGCCCTGCCCAGATCAGCAGCGACGCGGCAAACAGCACCCTGAGCAGGATGCGCTCCTTTGAATACACCAGTTCCATTTTCTTCACTGCTTCTAATTTCCGTGTGGCATTCTAAATTAGTTTTCAAAAAAATAAAGCTTTTTAATGTTTTAAAAAATATTCAATTTAATAATATTAATACTTAGTCACGGCTGCTGATACCGAACTGAGACCGCGCTGGCCTGTCGGGCGCGGCCGCGCGCGGCCATACTGGCGCCATCGAGTCCACCCCGTTTCCGCCATGATGCTGCTCCATTCCGACGCCGGTGCCGAAGGCATCGCCAGCCCGCCCTGCCCGACCCACGGCGGCCGCCGTTTCAACACCTTCCTGCCGATGAACACCATCCTGCAGGCTGGCGACAGCGTGGTCTCGGCCAACGGCCTCTTTTTCGCCACGCTGAGCGGCGACGGCACGCTGCGCGTGTATCGCGGCATCGACAGCGACGACAAACAGGGCCTGCTGTGGAGCAGCGCAAAAACCGGCGGGCGCGGACGCTATTTCGCGCTGGTGCAAAGCGACGGCAATTTCTGCGTCTACCAGGGTTCCGACCTGGCCCACAACTGCGGCTGGCACTGGGGCACCCAGGCCACTGCGCAGGGCCAGGCGTTTTACGCGGCCATGCAGGACGACGGCAATTTCTCGATCCGCGCCGGCAGCGGCCCGGAAGACAGCCGGGGCGTGATCTGGGCCTGCGGCGCCACCGACCGCGTGCTCAGCATCGAAGAAGTGCTGCACATCGAATACGACTTCGGCGGCGCCTGCGTGCTGCGCACCAGCCCGGCCAGCCAATACACCGAAACGGTGACCAACCATGGCGCCGAGGTATCGGCACACACGCTGGCGGGCTTCATCGCCGTCACCGAGACCTCGTCCTGGACCAACATTCCGGCCGCCGCCCTCGGACCGGACGTCGAGTACTACTACGGCGTGCCCGCCATCTCCGGCGACGAATACGTGATGTCGGAGGACGCCGTGTTCTATGTCGCCAATTGCGCCTCGACCCGGCTCACCGACTGGGCCTTCGACACCCCCTACAACGTCGCGCCGCACACCTCCATGCGCGCGGCCATCGCGCTGACCTACTCGACGGTGTCGGTTCCCTATGTGCTGGTGGGCCAATTGCGCTTCGAATCGGGCGCGCGTGTTGTAGGCGCGATACGTGGAAACTACTTAGGCACCAATGCCCACAGCCTCACTGCCAGCTTCACGCCGCACGACCCTACGCCCAATCACGGCAAGCGTATCCTGCGTCCTTTGAGGCCGCTGGCCGGCATCACGGCTTATTAAAAAGGCCACGTGACCGGCCCAGCCGTGCGCGCGCGGGCGCGGCCGGCGATGCTATAGTGGCGTGGCCATGAGTCTGGACCAGCCTTCCTTCCCCCCCACCGAAACACCGCTGCCGCAGGACGGACGCGTGCTGCTCGACGCGACGCTGCTCAAGCGCTTGCGGAAAACGCGCGGTCTGAGCCAGGAAGCGCTGGCGGACCTGTGCTTCCAGAACCAGCTGTGCGTGTCGATCGCCTCCATCAAGCGCGCCGAATCCGGCAAGATCGTGCTGTACCGCACCGCGCGCCACCTGGCGCAGGTTTTCGGCGTCGGCATGGACCAGCTGACCGGCCCGCAGAGCGCTCCCGCCTCGGCTTCGGCCCCGGCCGCGGCCAGCGGCGCACCGCTGTCGGATCCCGCTTTTGCCCCTGCCCCTGCCGCCATTGGGACCATCGGCAACGGCGCCGCCGACGAAGTGCTGCGCCAGGTCGTCATGCTGACCATCCAGCTGGCCGCGCCGCAGCCGGCCGATAGCCTGGCCCTGCGCGACATCGGCAGCGTGGTGCAGCAGTTCGGCGGGCGCGTCGAGCGGGTCGACGGTGGCTGCGTATCGGCCGTCTTCGGCCTGCCGCAAGCCTTCCGCAGCGACGCCGAGCGCTGCATGCGCTGTGCAATAGAACTGAACCGCCACCTGCTGACCCACGGTGGCCGCGCCATGGCGATGAGCCTGGCGCGCTGGATACACGGTGCCGGCGCCGGCGCGGCGCCCGACCTGCGCCACTACGGCGCTTCCGGCATGGCGGGCATGCAGGACCGGCCCGGCTCGCCGGCCAGCGTCCGCCCCTTCCGCCTGCCGCTGTACGTCGAGCGCAATCTGCTGCCGCTGCTCGACCACCGTTTCCTGTTCAGCGAGGACGAGCCGCGCTATCCCGGCTACCTGGCCTTCGTCAAACCGGCCGCCAGCGACGCCAGCCAGCTGCCGCCGCTGATCGGCCGCTACACCGAAACGCGCCAGTTCAAGGCCGTGGTCGAGGGCACCGAGGAAAGCCAGTGCGGTCATATCATCTACCTGCGCGCCATGGCGGGCGTGGGCAAGAGCCGGCTGGCACAGGAATTCGCCGATATCGCGCGCCAGCACGGCATGCGCTGCCACCGCGCCGAGGTGCAGGACCTGGGCGCGGACAACGGCTGGCGCGCGCCGCTCGAGCAACTGGCGCGCAGCCTGCTCGGCCTCGGCTCGCCGCTGGCGCACTCGAACGCGCAAGCGATCGCCGAGGCAGTGGCGCGGCTCTATCTGCCGGCCGAATCGGCGCTGTTCTACCACGTGCTTGCCGGGGTCGCGCTGAGCGCCGAGCAGCATGCGCTGTACTCGGCCATGAGCCCCGATGTGCGCGAGCGCGGCTGGTCCGCCGCGCTGCAAACGCTGGTGCTGCGCCTGGCCATGACCGAGCCGCAACTGATCGCGCTGGAGGATGTGCACTGGGGCGATCCCTATCTGTTTGAAGCGCTGGGGCCGCTGCTGGCCCTGTCGCGCGAAGCGCCGGTGCTGTGGGTGATCACCTCGCGCGTGGAAAACGATCCGCTCGAATCGGCGCTGCGCCAGCAGATGGTGGACCTCGGCCTGTCGGTGTTCGACCTGCCGCCGATGTCGCTGCGCGAGGCGGCCGTGCTGGCCGACCAGTTCGGCGACGTGGACCCGGCCTACCGCGCGCTTTGCGTCGAGCGCGCCCAAGGCAATCCCCTGTTCCTGACCCAGCTGCTGGCCAGCCCCGGCCAGCAGTTGCCGGACAGCTTGCGCCACCTGATCCAGGCGCGCCTGGACGGGCTGCCGCCGGAACACGCGCAGGCACTGCACGTCGCTTCGGTGCTGGGCCACCGCTTCGAGCTGGACCTGCTGCGCGCAGCGCTCGGCCAGCCTGACTACGAACCGCAGCCGGCCGGCCGCAACAGCCTGCTGCGCCCTTGCGGCGCGGGCAGCTACGGCTTCGTGCACGACCTCGTGATGCACTGCATCTACGACGCCATCGAACCGGCCCAGCAGCGCCGCCTGCACCTGCAAGCGGCGCAAGCCTGGCGCGGCCGCGACGCCGTGCAGTGCGCGCACCACCTGTACCGCGCCAACGATCCGGGCGCGCTGGAAGTGATGCTGTCGGCCATCCAGACCAAGCTGGAGCAGCACCAGTTCGAAGCGGCGCTGGACTTGACGGCGGCCTGCAACACGGCCGACTCCACCAGTTTCAGCAGCTTCCCGCTCGCCCTGCTGCGCGCGCACGCCAGCGCCGGCATGGGTCACATGGGCAACGCGCGCCGCTACTACGAACACGCCATGCTGCTGGCCGGGCGGCCGCAGGACAAGATCGACGCGGTGGTCGGCCTGGCAAGCACGCTGAACGTGCTGGAGGAGCTGGAGGAAGAGGAGCGTCTGCTCGACGAGACCGTGCCGCTGGCACTGGCAATCGGCGCCGAGGCGGCGCTGGGCAAGCTGCTCTACCTGAAGGGCAATATCTACTTCCCGCGCGGGAACTACAACGAGTGCCGCCGCCTGCACGAGGACGCGGCGCGCTACGCGCAAGCGAGCGACACGCGCGAGACGCAGGCGCGCGCGCTGAGCGGCGTGGGCGATTCGTATTATGCGCAAGGGCGCATGCGCAAGGCTTTCGACCTGTTCGGGCAATGCCTGGTCATGTGCGAGCAGGACCGCTTCGTGCAGATCGAAGCGTCCAACCGCGCCGCGCTGGGTTCGACCCGCATCTACCTCGGCGACGCGGTGGGCGCGGTGCGCGACGCGCAGGCCTCGGCCGCCATCGCGCGCAAGGTGGGCAACCGCCGCGCCGAAACTTTCGCATGCATGACGGCCGGCTGGGCGCTGGTGGCGGACGGCCTGCTCGACGCGGCCACGCAGGAAGTGGAAAGCGGGCTGGAACTGGCGCGCTCGCTGGGCAGTTCGCGCTTCGAAACCTTCCTGATGGAGAGCCAAGCCCGCATCACCTGGCTGCGCGGCGACCACGCGCTGGCCGAGCGCCAGATCCTGTCGGCGGCGCAGCAGATGGAACGGCTGCAGCTGCAGAATTTCATCGGGCCGTGGGTGCTGGGTACCCTGGCCCTGTTTTCGCGCGACGCCGCCGTGCGCAAGCGCGCCTTGCTGCAAGGAGCCGCCCACCTGACGCGCGACTGCCTGGCGCACAACGCCTACCGCTTCCACCTCAGCGCCGCCGAAGTGTCTCTGCTGGATGGCGACACGGTAGCCGCCGAGTTCTACGCCGGCCAGATGGCGGCCTACGCGGCGCAGGAGGACTGCTGCTGGATCGAACACCACACCGCGCTGGTCCACGCCTACGCCGAATGGCTGCGCGCCCCGTCCGAAGCGCAGCGGCAGCGCCTGGCGCTGCTGCATGCCCGGTCCGCGCAATACGGCTACACCCATGCCGCCCCGCGCCTGCACCTCACGCTGCAAACGCTGCTGGCCTGATCACAAAGCCACGGTCGCGAACCGTTCAATCGGCGGATGGAGCTTGCGCTCGGCGTGCCACAGATCATAATCCGCCTGCACGGCCAACCACATGCGCGCAGTGCTGACGCCGGCCCGCTCGAGCCGAACAGCCAAGTCGGGACTGACAGGAGCTCGTCCGTGCATGATGCGTGAAAGGGTTTCGCGCGCAAAGCCCAAGCGATGTGCAAACTCGGTAATGCTCATATCCAGCGCAGGCAATACATCTTGCAGCAAGATGCTCCCAGGATGAGGAGGGTTATGTAGCGGCATGGTGAGTTCAGCCTTAGTGGTAGTCCAAATAGTCCAACAATTCGACGTCGCCATTGTCGAACTGAAACATCAGCCTCCAGTTCCCACTGACAGTAAGAGACCAATGACCATACAGCCGACCGTGCAGCCGATGTAGGCGCCAGCCCGGCACATTGAGCTCTTCGATGGATGCCGCCCGGTCAAGAAAAAGCAACATTCGGCTCAAACGTGCGGCGTGTGCAGGGTTGATGCCGCTCGTGGCCCCGGTTTCAAAAAACAGCTTCAACCCCTTGTGCCGAAAATTTTTTATCACATCCATTGTGATGCATCACATCACACTCCGCAAGGACTGAAAGCATTACTGTGCTGCAACGTGCCTTGGCGGATCTTGCGTATGGTCAAGTCAACCGTGCAAACACAGAAATCAGCCCGGTGACATCCTGACCGTCGTCTTTGCGCAGCGCGTGCGCGGCGATGCTGCGGACCTGGAAGCCATGCGCTTGCGCCAGCGCTTCGAGGTAAGCTTGCGAGTGGGCGTAACGGCCGGAAGGGCGCAACGCGTAGTCGACTGCCTTGTGTGCACCGTCCGCCGCCTCCACCGTGAAGGCGAACGCACCGCCGCCCTGCAAGGCACGGCGCGCGGCGCGGAAGACCGGCTGCAAGTCGCCCAGGTAGACCAGCACGTCGGCCGCCACCAGCAGGCCGCACGGCGCCGTCAGCGTCTGCAAATGTTCGGCGATATCGGCGCAGGCCAGCTCGTCGTAGACGCCGCGCCGGCGCGCCTGCTCCAGCATCTGCGGCGACAGGTCGACACCGGCCAGCGAGCGCGCATAGGGCCGCAGCAGGGGACCGCACAAGCCGGTGCCGCAGCCCAGGTCCAGCACATCCATTTCCCTCATCAAGAGCCCGGCCTGGTCCAGCGCGGCCAGCAGCAATTGCGGTGCGCGGTACTGCAGCACGTTTTGCAAATGATGGTCGAAGTCGTCCGCGTACTGGTCGAACAGCGCGGCGACGTACTGCTGCGGCGGCATGGCGGGCGCCTCCCCCACGCCCAACGCGGCCAACTGATAGGCAACCGAAGCGGCGTCGGCGCCGCAGGCCAGCGCGTCGCGGTAAGCGGCCACGGCCTCATTGTTGCGCCTGAGCGCGCGCAGGGCATTCGCCCGGTGCAGGTGCGCTGGCGCGCTACCCGGGCGCAGCTTCAGCGCATGGTCGTGGCAATCGAGCGCGCCCTGGTAGTCGCCGACACGCTGCAGCAGCGTGCCGTAGCTGCTCCACGCCTCGGCGTAATCGGGATTGGCCTCGATGGCGTTGCGGTAAGCCTCGGTTGCCTCCTCGTGCCGGCCCATGCTTTGCAGCGTCACCGCCGCGCCGCAGTAGGACTCGGCCAGGTTGGGGTTGAGCGTGAGCGAGCGGCCGAAACTGTCCAGCGCCTCGGCGCGCCGTCCCAGCTGGTGCAGTGCGATGCCGCGATTGCCCAGCGCTTCAGCGTAGGCAGGCTGCAGCGCCAGCGCCGCGTCGTAGCTGGCCAGCGCGTCGTCCAGGCAGCCCAGCTTGCGCAAGGCGTTGCCGCGATTGGCCAGCGCCATCGCATAGGCCGGCTGCAGCGCCAGCGCGCGCTCGTAGCTGGCCAGCGCGTCGCCGTGGCGGCCCGCATCCTGCAGCGCCGCACCGAGATTGCAGTGGGCGATGGCCTTGTCCGGTGCGACGGCGATGGCCCGGCCGATCAGTTCCACCGCCGCCGCAGGCGCCCCGCCCTGCCGCGCCAGCACGCCCATCAGATGCAGCGCGTCGAAGTTCTCCGGCTCGCGCCGCAGCACTTCGGCGTAAAGCGCCTCGGCCTGCGACAGGTCGCCGCGCTGGTGCAGCGCCACGGCTTGCTGCAGCAATTGGCTGGTGTTGTGGCTGGATGATGGCATGGCACGGCTCTGGAATGGCAAAACAGCACCTTACCAGAACCGTCGCCCCGCAGGCCACCCGTCAATTCTGCTCCGCCCTCCACACCCCGACCAGCGCCTTCATCTTCGTCCACAGCGGCAGGCGCTCGTCGGACAGCACGTCGAGGAAGTCCGACAGGCGCTTGGACTTGATCATGGTGTAGGCGGTCAGCACGGTGGTGATGCAGAACACGGCGGCGAAGATCCACAGCCGCCGGCTCATCGGCGCGTCCGATTCGGCCAGCAGGTTCATGCCGAGGAAGCCTGTGGTCACCGTGCCGATCAGGCCGAAGATGGTGACCACCGTCAGCCGCACCACGGTGTTAGCCTGGCGCCGCAGGCTGTCCGCCTCCAGGTAGCCGTTCATGTCTTCGACCCGCACTTTCACCTCGGCGTGCAGGCGCTCCAGCCCCAGCTGGCAGGACGACATCTCGAACAGGGCCCGCACCAGCGCCTGCTCGGAAATGTCCTTGAACCAGTAGCGGTGCGTGAAGCGCAAGAAGCCCTCGAACGAGGAGCGGATGCGGCGCTTGAAACGGCGCACGCTGTTCGCGTCCACCACGTTCAGGCAGTTCAGCGCCTCGGCCAGGCGGTCCGAAAACATCAGCAGCGACGATTTCTGCAGGTGGGCGATCAGGAACAGCAGGAAATGCTGGTGGCGGAACTGCGCCAGCACGCCCCGGTCGCGGCAGCAGAAGAAGTCCGACGCGGCAGTGCCGACCACGACCAGCGACAGGCCGCTGCACAGGTAGCGCGTGTCCGGCGCGGCGCCGGCGCCGCCCCAGAAGCGGTCGTAGCAAACCTGCTTTTCGAAGTCGTCCAGGTGCCGCTCGGCATAGGGCAGCGTGCCCAGGCTGGAACCCGTGCCCGTCACCAGTCCCAGGCGGATGAAGTCTTCCCGCGTCAACGAGCGCGGGTCTTCCACCGCGAGGTAGGCCATCACCGGCATGCGGTAGTACTCGATCTGGCGGTAGCGCAGCGGACCGGCGTCGTCGCTCAGGTCGTACACCAGCGGCTGCAGCATGAACTGCCAGTGCGCGGCGATGCGCGGCGCGCGCTTTTCGGCGACATGGGACAGGAAGGCGTCGCGCTGCTGGGCGTCGGAGCGCGACAGCACATTGCCCTGCGCATCCAGCCACTCCACGCTGTGCATGCAGTGCAGCGCCTGGCCCGCGCTGTCCCAGCCGGCCGGATAGCCGCGCCCGAAGCGGTACAGCAGTTCCTCCGCCTCGGCCAGCGCCAGGTTGTCCGCGCTGAACTCCAGGTTCAGCATCACCACGTCCACATCGAAGAAAAAATACAGGTCGGTATGGACGATGGACAGCGTGATGGGCGTGTCGCCCGCGTACGCCGCCACGCGCACCTTGGCCACGTCGTGGCGGCGGAACACGCGCATGCCGGCGCCGCCGGTTTCGCGCCGCGCGCTGCGCGCCTCGCCGTACAGGAAGCGCTGCACATAGGGCAGAAAGGTGACGAACTCGTTGTAGTGGCGTTCGTGGAAATTGGCGGAATCGCCGTTGAATTCGTCGACGATCTCGCGCCACGGCGTGGCCTCGCCCATGACGCGCAGGATTTCCCAGGGGCGCTGGTGGGTCTGGTCGGCGCCGGGAGCGGGCATCAGGCGCAATGGCCAGAGCAGCACCTGCCGCAGATGATGGACGTGGGTTCCGGGCAGCGCTGCTGCCGGCTGCGAAGTTGTGGACTGCGTCATGCGAGGCGTCTCCTTGCTGGGTCTGCCCCATTCTATGCCATCGCTACGGCGGCACTCCGCAGCCGCTGTTCTTGTTGGCAATTAGCCACAGGAATTAATTACATATTGGAAAAATATGCTTCCAATAAGGAAGTATACTGTCGACCATACCTACTTTCCTCCCGCCCTTGCCCATGCGCCTCACATTGTCATCCAATCCGAGGCCGGCCGGCCGGCGCGCCGCGCGCGCGCGATATCACCTGATCCGTCTGGGCGCGGCTGCGCTGCTGGCATGGACCAGCCTGGGCGCCCACGCCGCCGCCCCGCAGCCGGAGCGCTGGTCGCAATTGACCTCGCCCGCGTTTCAAAACATTTCGGTGCAACACGGGCTGCCGCCGTCGCCGGTGACGGCCATCGCCCAGGATGGCGACAGCTTCCTGTGGGTGGGAACGCAGGCCGGCCTGGCGCGCTGGGACGGCTACCGTTTCCACATGTATATGGCGGGCAATGATGCGCATGCATTGCCCGACAACGTGGTGCAATTCCTGCACACCGACGGCAAGGGGCGCCTGTGGGTCGGCCTGGCGAACGGCGGCTTGGCGCGCTATGAGCGCGAGCGGGATAATTTCACCGTCTACAACGCGCTGACGGCCGGCCTGACGCTGGGCACCGTCCTCAGCATCGCCGACGACGGCGCCGGCGGCCTGTGGATCGCGACGGCAGGCGGGCTGGATCACATGGCCCAGGGGCTGGAACCGGGCCGGGGCGTGGTCACCCATTACCGGCATGAGGCGCGAACCGCCGGCAGCCTGCCGTCGAACCAGGTTTACGCCCTGCGCCGCGACGCCGCAGGCACGCTCTGGTTGGGAACACAGCAGGGCCTGGCGCGCTGGAACGGCGCCAGCAAGACCTTCACCACCGTGCTCTTGCCGACCGCCAAGTCCGACGTGCCGACGGTCACGAGCGTGTTCGCCGCCAGCGACGGCCGGCTCTGGATAGGCACAGACAGACATGGTGCTTTTGTGCTGGAACCGGCCAGCGGCGTGGTCAAGCCCGTATTGCAGCCGGCTTCCCAGGCTGGCGGGAGTGGAGCGGCACTGGAGTTGCAAAAAGTGATCAGCATCAGCGAGCCGCGCCCGGGCGAGATATGGCTGGTATCCCATCCCAACGGCATCGTCGCGATCGATACCGCGACATCGGTCGTGCGGCGTATCCGCAACAACCCTTCGGCGCCGGACAGCCTGTTGAACGACGCCGTGCGCGCGCAGTTCAAAGACCGCGCCGGCTCGACCTGGATCGGCAGCCAGAGCGGACTGAGCCGCTATATTCCCGACCTCTACGCCATGGCGGTGCAAGCCGAGCCTGGCCGGCCGGGACGCATCGCCGACCCCGATGTCACCTTCGTCCAGGAAGATGCGCGCGGGCATATCTGGCTGGGCCTGATACGCAACGGTGTCAGCCGGATCGACCCGCTGGGCGCCTCCGTGGCTGGGCTGCTCCCGAGCCCCGCAGGTCAGGAGCAGTCCTCGGTGCTGGCGATGGCGGCGCGCCCGAACGGCCAAGTGCTCATCGGCATGGAGCGCGGCAAACTGTACCGAAGCGATGCGGAAGGCAAGAGTTTCGCGCGCCTGGTCGTGCCGGGCATGCCCGACGGTGCCAACGTGCGGGCACTGGCCATGGCAGGCGACACGGTGTGGATAGGCACCCGGGCCAACGGCTTGTACGCTACCGATCTCGATGCGCGTGGCAACGCCGGCAACACGCGGCACTTCCCGGAACTGCCCGCGGACCACCTCATCATGTCCTTGTCGGCGGGGCCCGACCGTTCACTCTGGGTCGGCGCGACAACCGGGGTGTATCGCCTGGATATGGCCAGCGGCGCCCTTCTAGAGCACATTCCGGCCAATCTGGCCGCCCCCTCGGCATTGGCCGGCGGCTACATCCAGTCGCTGCATACCGACCACCGCGGCCGCCTGTGGGTGGGGCACTCCGCCGGCCTCGATATCATGGAAGGGCGTTCGGCCGACGGCAAGCCGCGTTTCCACCGCATCGGATCGGCCCAGGGCCTGCCGACGGTCAACACGATTTTGCAAGACGCCCAAGGGCGCATCTGGGCCAGCACGGATGACGGCATCGCCATCATCGATGCCGAAAAATTTACCGTGCTGGACATCCTTAAGCGCGCCGACGGGGCCATGAGCGGCGGCTACTGGGCCAATTCAGGCACCGTCACGGCCCAAGGGGAACTCCTGTTCGGCGGCGTCGGCGGCTTGACCGTCCTGCGCCCGGAACGCTACCAGCCCTGGCGCTATCAGCCGCCGGTGGTGGTGACGGCGGTGCGCGTCGCCGGCAAGCCGGTGGTGGCCAGCCATTTCAACGGGGCCGGCGCCGCGCCGCTGACCATCGAGCCGGACGCCAACAGCTTCACGGTCGAATTCGCGGCGCTCGATTACTCCGCGCCCGAGCAGAACCGCTACGCCTACCGGCTGGAGGGCTACGACCGGGACTGGATAGAGACCGATGCCACGCGCCGCGTGGCCACCTACACCAACCTGGCGCCCGGCCGCTATCGCTTGCTGCTGCGCGGCAGCAACCGCAAGGGCGTATGGAGCGAACAGCCGCTGGCGATGGCGATCGACGTGCTGCCGGCCTGGTACCAGACCTGGTGGTGCCGCAGCGCGCTGGCGCTGCTGGTGCTGGGCACGCTGTACGGCTGTTACCGCTGGCGCATCGGCCGCCTGGCGGCGCAGCGCGCCGCGCTGGAACTGGAGGTGGCGGCCCGCACGATCGAGGTGACGCAGCAGAAGGAGGAGGCCGAGCGCCAGCGCATGGAGGCGCAGGCGGCGCGCAGCAAGGCGGAGGAGGCGACCCAGGCCAAGTCCATGTTCCTGGCCAATATGAGCCATGAGATCCGCACCCCGATGAACGCGGTGATCGGCCTGTCGCACCTGGCGCTGGCCACCGAGCTGGCGCCCAAGCAGCGCGACTATGTGCAAAAGATCCACAACGCCGGCAATTCGCTGCTGGGCATCATCAACGACATCCTCGATTTCTCGAAGATCGAGGCGGGCAAGCTCGACATCGACCTGGCCGATTTCGACCTGGACGACACCCTGGACCACGTGGCCGCCATCACCGGCGGCCGGGCCAGCGACAAGGGGCTGGAGTTCAACTTCGACGTGCCGGCCACCGTGCCGCGCGGCCTGCGCGGCGACGCCCTGCGGCTGGGCCAGGTCTTGATCAATCTGATCAACAACGCCCTCAAGTTCACGGCCAAGGGCCAGGTCGACCTGACGCTGCGCCTGCTCGAGGAACTGCCGGACCGGGTGCGCCTGGAATTCAGCGTGCGCGACACCGGCATCGGCATGACGCCCGAGCAGGTCGCCAAGCTGTTCCAGGCCTTCACCCAGGCCGACGGTTCGACCACGCGAAAATTCGGCGGCACCGGCCTGGGTTTGAGCATTTCCCAGAACCTGGTGGCGCTGATGGGCGGCCAGATCCGGGTCGAGAGCACCGCCGGCGAAGGCAGCCGCTTCCACTTCACGCTGTGGCTGGAGCGCGCCCGGCAGGCGCTGGCGCCGCGCACCGCCCTGCCGGCGGCGCTGCACGGCTTGCGCGTGCTGGTGGTGGACGACAACGCCACCGCCCGCGAGGTCCTGCTGGCGACGCTGGCCAGCCTTCAGCTCACTGCCGAGGCGGTGGCCGGCCCCGACGAGGCCATGCAGCGCCTGCGGGAGATGCGTTTCGACTTGATGCTGACCGACTGGCAGATGCCAGGGCTGGACGGCATCGCCTTCGCCGCGCAAGTGGCCGCCCAGATCCCCTCGCCGCCGCAGGTAGCCATGGTGAGCAGCTTCGGCCGGGACGACGTGCGCAGCGCGGCAGAAAACGCGGGCATCGGCACCTTCCTGGTCAAGCCGGTCAGCCGCGCCGGCATGGCCGATGCGCTGCTGCGGCTGTTCGCGCCCGACCTGCACCATCCCGCGCCGGGCCGCGCGCAAGACCGCATCCCGGCGTTCAGCGGCGTGCGCATCCTGCTGACCGAGGACAATGAAATCAACCAGCAGATCGCCGTCGAATTGCTGGCCGCATGCGGCATCGGCGTCGACGTGGCCTACAACGGGCGCGAGGCGGTCGAACGCTTGCAGGAAGTCGGCCCGCTGCATTACCAGCTGGTCTTCATGGACCTGCAAATGCCGGAGATGGACGGCCACGAGGCGACTTTGCGCATGCGCCGCAATGCGGACTTCGATGCGCTTCCCATCGTCGCCATGACCGCCAACGCGATGCGCGAGGAACAGCAGCGCTGCCGCGAGGAAGGCTTCACGGCCCACATCAGCAAACCCCTGATTCCGGCCGAGCTGTACCGGCTGCTGACGCACTATCTGGGAGATAGACTGAGCCCGCGCCACGCCACCCCGGCGGCCTCCGCGTCCGTGCTGCCGGCCTCCCTGCCCGGCGTGAATCTCGACCAGGCGCGTGCCGGTGTCAATGGCAACACCGCCTTGCTGGCCAAGCTGCTGCGCGCCTTCCCCAGGCAGCAAGGCGGCGCCGCCGACAGCATAGCGGCCGCGTTGCGCCAGCAGGACTACGCGGCGGCGGAACGCCACGCGCACACGCTGCGCGGCGTAGCCGGCAGCCTGGGCGCCGGGCTGGTGCAGCAACTGGCCGGCGAACTGGAAACGGCAATGCAAGGCCGGCCGACGGTGGAACAGGCGGCGGACCGGCTGGCGGCGCTGCGGCAGGCGCTGGAGCAAGTCTGCGCCGGCATCGCGGCGGCGCTGCCGGAAGAAGCGGGCGCGCCGGCCAGCGTGGCGGCCCGCGCGCCGGGCGACTGGCACGCCGACCTGCAACGGCTGGCCGAACTGATGCGCAATATGGACGGCGAGGCGCTGACAAGCTACGCGGCCTGCGCCGCCGAATTCAAGGCCACCTTCGGCCTGCTGGAGGGTGCGGCAATCGAACGCTGCCTGGACGATTTCGACTTCGACGGCGCCTATGCCGCGCTGTCGTCGGCGTCCGAAAAACATGCCATCGTTTTATAACTGGAGTGGACTATGCGTGACGAAATGAACGGGCTGGAAATGCCGACCATCTTGGTGGTGGACGACACCGCCACCAACCTGACGCTGATCCATGACCTGCTCAAGGAGCGGTACAAAATCCGCCTGGCCAACAGCGGCGAAAAAGCCCTGCGCGCGCTGGCGACGGCGCCGCTGCCCGACCTGGTGCTGCTGGACGTGATGATGCCCGACATGGACGGCTACCAGGTGCTCGAGCGCATGAAGGCCGACCCGGCATCGGCGGGCGTCCCGGTCATCTTCCTGACCGCCAAGAGCGAAATCGAGGACGAACAGCGCGGCATCGCCGCGGGTGCGGTCGACTACATCACGAAACCGATTTCGCCGCCCATCTTGCTGGTGCGCGTGGAAAAGGAATTGATGGTAACGCGCGCCCGCACCATGCTGCAGCGGCAAAACGCGTGGCTGGAGGAACAGGTTCAGGCGCGCACCCGCGAAGTGGTACAGATGAGCGACGCGACCATCCACGCCATGGCCAGCCTGGCCGAAACGCGCGACAATGAAACCGGCAACCACATCCGCCGCACGCAGCACTACGTGGCCGCGCTGGCCGGCGCGCTCAAGGACCACCCGCGTTTCAGCGCGCTGCTGACGCCAGCCAACATCGAATTGCTGTACAAGTCGGCGCCGCTGCACGACATCGGCAAGGTGGGCGTGCCCGACCGCATCCTGCTCAAGCCGGGCAAGCTCGACGAGGCCGAATTCAAGATCATGAAGCAGCACGCGGACTACGGCCGCGACGCCGTCAAGGCGGTGGAGGATTACCTGGGCAACAGCAATGGCTTCCTGACTTTCGCCCGCGAGATCGCCTACGGCCACCACGAAAAGTGGGACGGCTCAGGCTACCCGCAGGGCTTGGCCGGCGACGCCATCCCGGCTTCGGCGCGGCTGATGGCCGTGGCCGACGTCTATGACGCCCTGATTTCGAAACGGGTCTACAAGCCCGCCTTCAGCCATGACGAGGCGCTCGCCCTGATGACCGAGGGACGCGGCAAGCATTTCGATCCCGACGTCTTCGACGCCTTCATCGCGATCGTGGACGAGTTCCGCTCGATCGCGGCGCGCTACGCCGATCACGAATAAACGCAATCCGGTCTCCATGCCGTCGATACCGAAGCGGGTATCAATGGCCGGAAAAATGTGATTGGTGCCGCGCACCGGGCCAGCCTAAGCTGGTGCCGCTGCACCCACAATATAATATCAAGGAGACCAATTTTGAAAAAGCTGCTGGCATCCCTATGCCTGGCGCTGTGCGCCCTCGCGTCCCACACTTCCCACGCCATCAACCTGGCCGGCCTGCAGAACGCGCATGACCCGGGCACCCTCACCAAGGACGGCGACACCTGGTTCAATTTCACCACCGGCACCGGCATCTGGTATTCGAAATCCACCGACATGGTGACCTGGTCGGGCGGACCCGCGCCGGTGTTCAGCACCTATCCCGCCTGGATCGCCAACAAGGTGCCCAACTTCAGCGGCTCGTTCTGGGCGCCGGACGTGATCCACATGAACGGCTACTACTACCTGTACTACTCGGTGTCGACCTTCGGCACCTCGCAGTCGGCGATCGGCGTGGCGCGTTCTGCCTCGCTGAAAAACCCCAGCTGGACGGACCTGGGCATCGTAGTCGAATCGTTCGGCGGCGCCGCCGAGATCAACGCCATCGACCCGGCCCTGTTCCGCGACCACGACGGCAAGGTCTACATGTCCTACGGCTCCTTCTTCGGCGGCGTCGGCGTGGCCGAAATCAACCAGGCCACCGGCAAGCTGGCCGGCAACGTCACGCCCCTCCTCGGCGGCAACCACCTGGACATGGAAGCGCCCTACATCGTGCGCGAAGGCGGCTACTACTACCTGTACGTGAACCGGGGCGCCTGCTGCAAGGGCGCCGACAGCACCTACTATGTGCAGGTGCAGCGCGCCACCAGCGTGACCGGTCCCTACACCGGCACGCGCACCATCCTGCCCAATGTGGACGGCAAATACAAAGGCCCGGGCCATGTCGGCGTGCTGAAACAGGACGGCTGCAACTTCGCCTCCATCCACTACTACGACCTGAACGACGGCGGCAACGCCAAGCTCGACATCCTGCGCCTGACCTACAGCGCCGGCTGGCCCGTGATGACGCGCAATTTCACCGACTTCAACGGCTGCGGCGGCTTAAGCGACGGGCGCTACGTGATGACCTCGCGCCTGAGCGGCAAAGCGCTGTCGGTGGCGGGCGCGTCCACCGCGAACGGCGGCCTGGTGCAGCAGCAGACCTACACCGGCGCCAAGCACCAGCAGTGGTACGCGGTGGGCCACGGCGACGGCCAGTACAGCTTCATCAACGCCAACAGCCTGCTCAGCCTGGACAACTACGGCAATTCGACGACGGCCGGCACCAACGTCGCGCAGTGGGGCTACTGGGCCGGCAGCGGGCAGCACTGGAGCGTGTCCAGCCCCGCCAGCGGCTACTACGTCGTCAAGAACCTGCTGAGCGGGATGGTGATGGATGTGGCGAACAAGAGCACAGCGGAAAACGCGCAAATCATCCAGTACACGCAAAACAACGGCAGCAACCAGCAGTGGGCGCTGACCCGGCCGTAAAAGGGCTGGACTGGGAGGGCTGGACTGGGAGGGCTGGACTGGGAAGGCTGGACTGAGGCCCGCCGGTTCAGCGTTCGCCATGCTCCGCGCGGTATCGGCGCTCGGCCTCGTCCAGGTGCGTGACTAGCAGATGCGAAATGATGTTGATGCCGACGCCGGCGAACAGCGCCGGGAACAGGTAGAGTGCGAGCGAGATGCCGGAGGTGAAAAACTGGTCGTCCAGCAGCGACGGCGTATGCGCCGCCAGGTCGGCCAGGCGGCGCAATACGACGAGGTTCACGCCGGCCAGCACCAGCAGGCTGATGCCAAAGCCGAACACGGCCAGGCGCGACAGTGCCCGCTTCCACATCATGTAGCCGTAGATCGCCGCCGGCAGCAGCAGCGACAGCACGATCAGCAGGAAAAAATCCAGCTCCACAAACACCGATTGATTGACCGCCATCCCGCTCCCCTTGCCTGTTCTTGTTCGCCGATCCGGCGATTATAGACAAGCCAACCGCCGGCGCTGTGTCTTCCGGGTTGGCGACTGTAAGCAAAGGCAACCGGCAAAGCACTGCCGCGCGCTTGACATTGCGGTCCGTTCTGTCACATTGGTGCTTTTCAGCTAGCGGCATCCTACATGAGCGGACCCACGATTTTGCTGGCAGCGGCATTTTTCACGCTAGGTACGCCCGGCATGGCCTGCAATCTCAAATTGGCGCCGGAACCGTGGCCGCCCTACATCGTCATCAACGAACATGGCGGCCTGTCCGGCCTGGACTACGACCTGGTGCAAGCCATCATGAAAGAGGCCGGCTGCACCTTGCAGGTGGAAACGGCCCTGCCATCGCTGCGGCGGCAAATGGAATTCAGGATGGGCCGGATCGACTTGACGCTGGGTGCGTCGGACACCCCGGAACGGCGCGGCTTCGCCCGCTTCAGCCTGCCCTACCGCAACGAGACCGTGGGGATGTTCAGCATGCCCGACCACGCTGCGCAGTATCGCGGCGTAGACGGATTCGACGCCCTGCTCAAGCAGCGCCTCACGCTGCTGACGCCGCGCGGCGGCTGGTATGGCGACAGCTATGCGAAGGCGCAGCCGGAGCTGGACAAACGCGGCCAGCGCAGCCCCTTCAGCAGCTACGAACAGGGCATGCGCATGCTCCAGGCCGGCCGGGCCAGCCTGATCATGGGCGACATCGCCGCGCTACGCTACGAAGCCAGGCGGCAGGGCGTGGCAATGACGGCCCTGCCCTGGGTGCCCTTCCGCGCACCGGCCCACCTGATGCTGAATGCCGCCAGCACCAGCAAGGCGGACCTGACCCGCATCAACGCCGCCATCACGCGCCTGGAGCAAAACGGCACCCTGGCCGCCATCCGCGCGCGCTATGAGCTGAATTGAATCGGCGTCCCTAGCGGGCTTGCTCCAGGTCCCGCTCCACCACGCGGCGGAACGCGGCGGTGCTCCATGCGACATCCTGCACCTGGATATCGGGCTGGTAGCCCTCGCCATTGCCGCGCGGCCGGTTGACGTACAACTTGGTGGGCACGACGACTACCGCCAGGCCGGACGGAAGCTCTTCCAACCGCACTTCCATATAGGTCGCATCCGCCGAACTGGGCGCGCCGATCAGTTTGGTATTGGGGAACTGCTTGAAGACGTCCAGCGCGTCCAGGCAGGCGCTGGCGCATTGACCGGGGACGATGACGTCCCCGGCCTCAACTGAAGGGCCGGGTCTACGAGGTCTGCGGGCGGCGCGATTTCTCAGCTCCCGGCACGTTGCCGAAATTAGGTATATGATGACCGTCATGTTTTGAAAAGCTTAGACTTGATAGACCTGCAGCTTTTCTTTGACATAAAAATATGATGAACGTCATATTAAATGCGCAGTACAACACTCTTACAAGGAACTAACGATGTCTACTTCTTCTCGCAAGCTTGCAGTGGTAACCGGCGCGTCGTCTGGAATAGGCGCGGTGTATGCAGACCGCCTGGCCAAGCGTGGCTACGATCTGCTGCTGGTGGCGCGCCGCGGCGAGCGGCTGCAAGCGCTGGCAAGCACGATTTCAACGGCGCACGGCGTGCGGGTCGAGACGCTGATCGCGGACCTGGCGACGGAGGCCGGCCAGGCCAGCGTCGAGCATGTCCTGTCCAGCAATCCGGCGGTCGGCGTGCTGGTCAACAATGCCGGCATCGCGCGCCTGGCACCCATCGCCGGCGGCCCTTTGCAGGACTCGCTGTCCCAGATCGCGCTCAACATCACGGCGCTGACGCGTCTGACGCATGCGGCCTTGCCTGGCATGAAGTCGCGCAACGACGGCTTGATCATCAACATCGCCTCGGCCCTGGCCCTGCACACGCTGCCGGTCAGTTCGGTCTACAGCGGCACCAAGGCCTTCGTGCTGGCGTTCAGCCGCGGACTGCAGCAGGAGCTCGCCGATACCGGCGTGAAGGTGCAGGTCGTGCTGCCGGCAGCCACCGCCACCGAGGTGTGGGACAACTCCGGCATCCCCTTGTCGGCGCTGGCGCCGGAGTCCGTCATGAAGACCGACGATATGGTGGACGCGGCCTTGCGCGCGCTCGATCAAGGCGAAGACACCACCATGCCTTCAGTGGCGGATGCGGAAGCGATCGAGCGCTTTGAATCGGCCCGGGTCGCGCTCTTCAATATGGGGCAGACCGGCAAGGTCGCGCCCCGCCTGCTGCCGCGCTGAACCGGCGCGGCACAGCAGGATCAATAAGCAGGATCAATAAGCAGGATCAATTGAACTTGCTGAAGTCCGGCTTGCGCTTCTCGAAGAAGGCGGTGAAGGCTTCCTTGGCTTCCGGCGCCAGCAGCATTTCGCCGAACAGCAGGCCTTCGGTCTGGATCACCGCTTGCAGCTCGGTGGCGCGGCCGGATTTCATCAGGCGCTTGGTGTTGCGGATCGATGTGGCGGGCATGGCGGCCAGCTTGGCGGCCTGGCCCTGCGCGTAGGCCAATACCTCGGCTGCCGGCAGCACCTTGGAGACCAGACCCATGTCGTAGGCTTCCTGCGCCAGGAAGGGCTCGCCCAGCATCAGCTTCTCGGCCGCGCGCGCGTGGCCGGCGATTTGCGGCAGCAGCACGCTGGAGCCGAATTCCGGGCACAGGCCGAGCTGCGCGAACGGCACAGAAAACTTGGCCGTGTCGGCCGCGTACACCAGGTCGCAGTGCATCAATAGCGTGGTGCCGATGCCGATCGCCGCGCCGGACACCGCCGCCACCACCGGCTTGCTCGCGCCGCTCAGCGCGCGCATGAACTGGAACACCGGACGGTCGGTAAACACCGCCCCTTCAGCCGGCTTGGACGTCTTCAGGAAGTCGTCCAGGTCGTTGCCGGCGGTGAAGATCTCCGGCTTGCCGGTGATCAGGATGGCGCGCACGGAGGCGTCCTGCTCGGCGTCGTTGATGGCGTCGGCCATGGCTTGGTACATCACGGTGGTGATGGCGTTCTTGCGCTCCAGGCGGTTGAATTCGATGGTGAGGATGCCGTTGGCCTTGCTGCTCAGAATATCCATGTCTTATGTCTCCGTAGAATGTGAAAAAAGGCGCCGGGGTTGTGCCACGGCGCCTTCAATTCGATATCAGCGATGCTTATACGCGTTCGATAATACCGGCTGCGCCCATGCCTGCGCCTACGCACATGGTGACCATGCCGTATTTGAGGTTGTTGCGGCGCAGCGCGTGCACCACGGTGGCGGCGCGGATAGCGCCCGTGGCGCCCAGCGGGTGGCCCAGGGCGATCGCGCCGCCCATCGGGTTGACCTTGCTGGTATCCAGTCCCAGGTCGCGTATCACAGCCAGTGCTTGCGCTGCGAACGCTTCATTCAATTCGATCCAGTCCAGCTGGTCCTGGGTCAGGCCGGCGGCTTTCAGGGCCGCTGGAATCGCCACTTTAGGGCCGATGCCCATGATTTCCGGCGGCACGCCGCGCACGGCGAACGAGGAGAACTTGGCCAGCGGGGTCAGGTTGTGCTCGCGCAGGATTTTTTCGGAAACGACGATCAGCGCGCCGGCGCCGTCGGACATCTGCGACGACGTGGCGGCGGTGACGGTGCCCTTGGCGGCGAAGACCGGCTTCAGCTTGCCCATGGTTTCCATGGACGCGTCGGCGCGGGCGCCCTCGTCCTTGTCGACCACGCGCTTGGAGACCTTGATCTCGCCGGTGCGCAGGTCAGGGGTGCGGGTGATGATTTCAACCGGGGTGGTTTCGTCCTTGAAGAAACCGGCTTCCTGGGCGGCGATGGCCTTGCGGTGCGATTCCACGCCGAACGCGTCCTGGTCTTCGCGCGAGATTTTCCATTGCTGCGCCACTTTTTCGGCGGTCAGGCCCATGCCGTAGGCCAGGCCCACGTTCTCGTCCTTGAAGGTGTCCATGTTGATCGACGGGTGGTGGCCCATCATCGGCACCATGGACATCGATTCCACGCCGCCGGCGATCATCACGTCGGCTTCGCCAACGCGGATGCGGTCGGCCGCCATGGCCAGGGCGGTGATGCCCGAGGCGCAGTAGCGGTTCACGGTGACGCCGCCCACGGTGTTCGGCAAGCCTGCCAGCACCACGGAGTTACGGGCGATGTTGAAGCCCTGCTCGGCTTCCGGGAAGGAGCAGCCGATGATGGCGTCGACGATCAGCGCCGGGTCCAGGCCGGGCACGGCGGCCATGGCGCCGCGGATGGCGGCGACCAGCAGGTCGTCCGGACGGGTCTTGTTGAACATGCCGCGCGGCGCTTTGCCGATCGGGGTGCGGGTCGCTGCGACGATGTATGCGTCTTGAAGTTGTTTGCTCATTTTCTGCTTTCGAATATTGTGTGATCGATTAGCGCTGTCTTTATCGCTTGGCCGAGAGATACCAGTCCACCTGCACTTGCGCCGCCAGCGTGCCGTGCTCGTCGAAGATGTCGACGTTGACCGGGAACGCCACCTTGCCGTCCGCCGCCAGCTGCGCCTTCAGCGCGGCCAGGTCGCCCGGCACGCGGCCGCTGGCGCGCGTGGCGCCCTTGGCCAGCTTCTGGTACTGGATGCGCGATTCCTTGGCCACCGGCCGCATGTCCGCGATCAGTTCCGCGAAGCCGCCCGCCATGGCCGCGCCGGAGGCCGTTTCGGCCAGCGTGAACAGGGCGCCGGCGTGCGGCGTGCCGAGGTGGTTGTGCAGCCTGGCGTCGTCCGGCATGGACACCTCGGAGCTGCCGCTGCCTATGCTGTCGATGCGGATGCCGAGCAGCTTCACCAGCGGCAGGGTATCCATCATTTGCTGCTTGATACGGTCATAAACCATGCTCGGTTTCACTTTCAGCAGGACTTTAAAGGCCAGCGACAGGATGGACATGCTCTCAAAGGCTTAGTTGCGGACCGGCTTGCCGGTCTGCAGCATGCCCATGATGCGCTCTTGCGATTTCGGATGGTTCAGCAGTTCCAGGAAGGCCTTGCGTTCCATGTCCAGCAGCCACTGCTCGCTCACCACGCTGCCCTGGTCGATGTCGCCGCCGGACACGATTTCAGCAATCATGTCGCCCAGCTTGAAGTCGTGCGCCGAGATGAAGCCGCCGTCGCGCATGTTGACCAGCTGGCCCTTGATGGTGGCCCAGCCGTAGCGGCCGGTCACGGTCACCGGGCGCTGGATCGGTGCGCGGTAGCCGGCGTCGAACATCGAACGCGCGGTCACCTTGGCCACGTGCAGCAGCTCGTAGGCGTTGAAGACGATGACGTCGTCTTCCTTCAGGTAGCCCATGGCCTTCGCTTCCAGCGCCGATTTCGACACTTGCGCGGTGGCCGCGTTGGTGAAGCCGGTTTTCAGGAATTGCAGGATGTCGTTGCCCTTGGCTTCCTTGAAGGCGCGTACTGCCGCTTCCTTCAGGCCGCCGCCGGCAGGGATCAGGCCCACGCCCACTTCGACCAGGCCGATGTAGGATTCGATCGACGCCACGCGCTTGGATGCGTGCAGCATCATTTCGCAGCCGCCGCCCAGCGCCAGGCCCGCCACCGCAGCCACGACCGGCACGTTGGAGTACTTCATGGCCTGGAAGGTGTCTTGCAGTTCCTTGATGATAGGGTCGACCGCCTTGGCGCCGCCCTGCATGAACGCAGGCATGGCTTCCTGCAGGTCGGCGCCGGCCGAGAAGGCGCCGCCTTCGGCCGCGTCCGCGCTCCAGATCACCATGCCCTTGAAGTTCTTGCCCGCTTCGGCCAGGCCCAGCTTGATGCCGTTGATGACGCCCTTGCCGATCACGTGCATCTTGGTCTTCAGCGACAGCACCAGCACTTCGTCGCCGGAGTGCCACAGGCGTACCGATTCGTCCTCGAACACGGTGGTGCCGGCCTTGGTGCCGTCCACTGCGCCGGTGCCGAATACCTGTGCGCGGAATTCCTGGCGCTGGTACACGCCCAGCGTCGAGCGCGGCACGTAGCTGTTCGAGGCGGAGGAGTAGGAACCTTCAGCGGTGTGCACGCCCTTCTCGGCGACCTGGCCTTCGAAGACCCATGCCGGCAGCGGCTCGCCGCACAGCGCCTGGCCGGCGTCGATGTCGGCTTTCACCCACTCGGCGATCTGCGACCAGCCGGCGGCCTGCCAGGTTTCGAACGGGCCGGATTTCCAGCCGAAGCCCCAGCGCAGCGCGAAGTCGATGTCGCGCGCGTTGTCGGCGATGTCCTTCATGTGCACGGCGATGTAGTGGAACACGTCGCGGAAGATCGCCCACAGGAACTGGCCTTGCGGGTTGGTCGATTCGCGCAGCGCCTTCATCTTCTTGACCGGATCCTTTTCCTTCAGGATGCGGGCGATGATGTCGGCCGCCTTGGCGCCGCCGGCCACGTATTCGCCGGTGGCGAAGTCCAGGCGCATGATGTCCTTGCCGACCTTCTTGTAGAAGCCGCCGCCGGTCTTCGAACCCAGCGCGCCTTTTTCCACCAGCTTGCTCAGTACTTCAGGCGTCTTGTAGATGGCTGCGAACGGATCGTTGGGCAGGTAGTCCTGCATGGTCTTGATCACATGGCCCATGGTGTCCAGGCCGACCACGTCCGCCGTGCGGAAGGTGCCCGAGCTGGCGCGGCCCAGCTTGGAGCCGGTCAGGTCGTCGACCACGTCCACCGACAGGCCGAATTTTTCGGCTTCGTGGATGGTGGCCATCATGCCGAACACGCCGACGCGGTTGGCGATGAAGTTCGGGGTGTCCTTGGCGCGCACGACGCCCTTGCCCAGGGTCGAGGTCAGGAAGGTTTCCAGCTGGTCCAGGATCTCCGGCTTGGTGTCGCCGGTCGGGATCAGTTCCACCAGGTGCATATAGCGCGGCGGATTGAAGAAGTGCACGCCGCAGTAGCGCGCCTTCAGTTCGGCGTCGAAGCCTTCGGCCAGCTTGTTGATCGACAGGCCCGAGGTGTTCGAGGCGAAGATGGTGTTGGCGGCGATGTGCGGCGCGACCTTTTTGTACAGGTCGTGCTTCCAGTCCATGCGCTCGGCGATGGCTTCGATGATCAGGTCGCAGCCGGCCAGCAGGTCCAGGTTGTCTTCGTAGTTGGCAACCTGGATCAGCTCGGCGTCGGCCTTGTCGCCGAACGGCGCCGGCGACATCTTCTTCAGGTTCTCGATGGCGCGCAGGACGATGCCATTTTTAGGCGTCCCCTCCTTGCCCGGCAGGTCGAACAGCACGACCGGCACTTTGGCGTTGACGCAGTGGGCGGCGATTTGCGCGCCCATGACGCCGGCGCCCAGCACGGCTACTTTTTTAACGTTGAAATTGGTCATATCGGTCCTCTATCCTCTTAGAACAGGTCGGCGTCGAGCGCCATCAGGCTGGCGGCGCCAGAACGTGCCTGGCGGATCAGCGTTGCGGTTTCAGGCTGCAGGCGGGCGAAGTAGAAGCGCGCGGTCGCCAGCTTGGCTTTGTAGAAGTTGTCGCCGGAATCTTGCTTTTCCAGCGCGATCTTCGCCATTTGCGCGAAGAAGTAGCTGTACACCATGTGGCCCACGACGCGCAGGTAGGGCACGGCGGCCGCGCCCACTTCGTCCTGGTTCTGGAAGGCTTTCATGCCGATTTCCATGGTCAGCTTGCCGACCTTGTCGCCCAGGTCGCCCAGCGGGGTGACGAACTCGGACATCGCTTCGTCGGTGCCGTTTTCTTCCACGAAGGCGCGCACCTTGTCGCCGAACTTTCGCAGCTTGGCGCCGTTGTCCATCAGGATCTTGCGGCCCAGCAGGTCCAGCGACTGGATGGTGTTGGTGCCTTCGTAGATCAGGTTGATGCGCGCGTCGCGCACATACTGCTCCATGCCCCATTCGGAGATGTAGCCGTGGCCGCCGTACACCTGCATCGCTTCCGAGGTGGCGATCCAGCCGTTGTCGGTGATGAAGGCCTTGACGATAGGGGTCAGCAGCGCGACTTCGTCGGCCGCTTCCTTGCGCACTTCTTCGTCCGGGTGGTTCAGTTCGCGGTCGATCTGCAGCGCGATGTAGGACGTGAAGGCGCGCGCGCCTTCGGCGTAGGCTTTGCAGGTCAGCAGCATGCGGCGCACGTCCGGGTGCACGATGATAGGGTCGGCTTGCTTGTCCGGCGCCTTCACGCCCGACAGGGAGCGCATCTGGATGCGGTCCTTGGCGTAGGTCAGCGCGTTCTGGTAAGCGATTTCGGTCAGGCCCAGCGACTGCATGCCCACGCCCAGGCGGGCCGCGTTCATGAACACGAACATGGCGTTCAGGCCCTTGTTCGGCTGGCCGATGATCCAGCCCTTGGCGCCGTCCAGGTTCATCTGGCAGGTCGAATTGCCGTGGATGCCCATTTTTTCTTCGATCGCGCCGCAGGTGATCGGGTTGCGTTCGCCGACGCTGCCGTCTTCCTTCGGCAGGAACTTCGGCACCAGGAACAGCGAGATGCCTTTCGAGCCTTCCGGCGCGTCCGGCACGCGGGCCAGCACCAGGTGCAGGATGTTGTCGGACATGTCGTGCTCGCCGGCCGAGATGAAGATCTTGTTGCCGGTGATGGTCCAGGAGCCGTCCGCTTCGGGGATGGCCTTCGAGCGCAGCATGCCCAGGTCGGTGCCGCAGTGCGGCTCGGTCAGGCACATGGTGCCGGTCCATTCGCCCGACACCAGCTTAGGCAGGTAGACGCGTTTCTGTTCGTCGGTGCCGTGTTCCTTCAGGCACTCGTAGGCGCCGTGCGACAGGCCGGGGTACATGGTCCAAGCCTGGTTCGACGAGTTCAGCATCTCGTAGAAGGAGTTGTTCAGCACGACCGGCAGGCCCTGGCCGCCGAATTCGGGGTCGCACGCCAGCGCGGCCCAGCCGCCTTCGACGTACTGCTTGTAGGCTTCTTTAAAGCCTTTAGGAGTGGTCACGGTCTTGTTGACCGGATCATGGGTGCAGCCTTCGCGGTCGCCCGAGTGGTTCAGCGGGAACAGCACTTCCGAAGTAAATTTCGCGCCTTCTTCCAGCACCGCATTGATGATGTCGGCGTCGGTGTCCGCGTGGGCCGGCAGTTCTTTCAGCTGCTCTTCAACCTTCAAGAACTCGTGCAGCACGAACTGCATATCCCGGATTGGTGCGACGTATTGACCCATGATTTTCTCCTGATGGCGTATAACTGATAAGTAAAAGCTCGCCGCGGCGGACCGCGGTGGCTATGGCGTTCTGTCGTTTCCCACCGCGCCGGCCAAGGCTATGCGCGGTAGTTTTCAATCAATCGGTTGAAGCCTGTGCGGGCCCGGTCCACGCTGCCCGGCGTGCGCATGAAGCGCGCGTCGTGATGCACCGCTAAAATCAGGCCGTACATCTCGTACACCAGTTGCGCCGCGTCGCTGTCCTGCTTCAGGTCGCCGGTGGCGATGGCTTGCTCGACGCAGCGCGTCAATGCGCCTTGCCAGGCCGAGACCATTTTCACCAGCTCCTCGCGGATCGGGCCGGGGCGGTCGTCGTATTCGACGGCGCCGCTGATGTAGATGCAGCCCGAGTCGATCTCCTCGCTCACGCGCGAGATCCAGCGCGCAAACATCGCGCGCAAACGCGGCAAGCCGCGCGGCTCCTTGATGCTGGGGAAGAACACTTCCTGCTCGAAACGGTGGTGATACAGTTTCAGCACTTCCAGCTGCAAGTCCTCGCGCGAACCGAAGTGGGCAAACACGCCCGACTTGCTCATGTTCATCTTGTCCGCAAGCAAGCCGATGGTCAGGCCTTCCAGCCCGTCACGGCTGGCCAGCTCCAGCGCCATATCCAGAATGGCCGCACGAGTCAGCTCGCCCTTGCGCATAAATTTGATTGAAGTATTAATAGTTGCCACTCAAAGTTGTTATCCAGGTCAGGAGTTCTATTTTCACCCACCTGGATTTTCTTCGTGTGAAAAGAATTGCGAACGCTCGTACTATTATCCAGCGGGGGTTAAATGTCAAACGGCTTCGTTAGAGGCGAACCACTATTGGTGCGGCGCAGCAAGGAATAAAGGGGGCGATTCCCCTTATCCCCCCCTTATCCCGCCCTTATTCGTCGCGGAAGCGGCCCAATTCCCGGCGGTCGCGCTTGGTGGGGCGGCCTTTGATGTCGGCGCCCGGTTCGTGGAAGAGTTTGCGTTTTTCTTGCTGCGCAATACGGCGGGCGATGCTGGCCTCGCTTTCCTGGTACAGCAGGCGCGCCACGGGGGCGCCGCCGCGCTTGTCGGAAATACCCAACACGCGCACCTCCCACTCGTCGGCGCCGTTGTCTATGGCCAGCATGTCGCCCAGGCGCAGCACGCGCGACGGTTTCACGCGTTCGCCGCCGACCTTGACCTTGCCGGTCTCGACGGCGTCCTGCGCCAGGGAACGGGTTTTGAAGAAGCGCGCGGCCCACAGCCATTTGTCGATGCGTACGGTGTCCATGTTCAGGCGTATTTCCCCACGGCGAAAATCCGCATCAGCAGCTTGTAGAACACGAAGGCGATCTCGTAGCCGATGCGGCGGAAGCGGCCCACGTGGGCAAAGTCGTCCGCGTGGATGACGACGCCGTCGGCGATGCCCTGCTCGATGTGGGCGCGCAGGCTGCGCGCGAACTCGGCGTCCTTGATGACGACGTTCGCTTCCTGGTTCAAAAACAGGCTCAGGCCGTCGACATTGCTGGAGCCGACGGTGGCCCACTCGTCGTCGATGACGGCGACCTTGGCGTGCAGCTGCGTCTTGTGATATTCCACCACCTTGACGCCGGCCGCCAGCAGCTTGGGATAGAAGGAATGGGCCACCGCGTCCTGCAGCCAGATCTCGCCGACGCCGATCAGCAGCACCACCTCCACGCCGCGCTGGGCGGCGCGCGCCAGCGCGTGGCGGAATTTGCGGCCGGGCGCGAAATAGGGATTGGCGATCAGCACGCTTTTCTTGGCGCGGCCCAGCGCCTGCAGGTAGGCGCGCTGGATGGTGGCGCGGTTGCGCAGGTTGTCGCGCACCACGAAGCCCGCCTGGACCGAGCTCTGGCGGGCGATCTTGTTGACCTTGCGCGCTTCGTTGTACAGGCCGATGCGCTTGATGATGCTCATCCGGCCCAGGCGGCGCCATTGCGTCTCGGCCTCCTGCTGGATGGAGGCCACCAGCGGCCCGCGCACGGCCACCGCGAAGTCCCAGCGCGGCGCGGCCAGGCAGACGGCCGGGTTGGTGTCGCAAAACATGTCATCGTTGATGTTGATGCCGCCGACGAAGGCGACCTCGCGGTCCACCACGCAGATCTTGCGGTGCGTGCGGGTCACGCCGCGCCGGAACCAGGGATTGAAGATGCGGTGCTCGACCTTGGCCGCCACCAGCTGCTCATGGATGCTGTAGACCTGGCGGTGGCCGGTGCCGAACCAGTCGGTGATGACGCGCACCTGCACCCCGCGCCCCGCGGCGCGTTTGAGCGCGTCGAGCACCAGCTGGCCGGTGCGGTCGCCGGAGAAGATGTAGGTCTCGAAGTAAATCTCGTACTGCGCCGCGTCGATCGCCTCCGTCAGGGCCGGGAAGAAAGCGGTACCGCAGTGCAGGAGTTTGACTTCGTTGTCGGCAATGAAATTAACGGAGCGCATACGCCTGTCAGTTCAGTCCCAGGGTCGCCACGATGGGCGAATGGTCGGACAGCTTGGCCCACTCCGAACCGGACAACACCTGGGCGGACTCCACGCTGAAACCGCGCACGTAGATGCGGTCCAGGCGGAAGAAAGGCAAGGCGGCCGGGAAGGTGCGGGCAGGATGGACGGCCGCCTGGCGCCGCGCCAAGGTACGGACCAGGTCGCCCAGCGGGGACGGCGGGCGGATCTCGTCGAAGACCTCGACCACGCCCAGCGCCTTGCGCAGCGTGGCGCTCAGGGTGTTGCGCCAGTCGTTGAAATCGCCGGCGATGATCACCGGCTCGTTGTCGGGCGCCGTTTCCTTGACCGCCTCGATCAGGGCCTGGGTCTGGCGCGTGCGGCCCGCTTCGAACAGGCCGAGGTGGACCACGTAGCAATGCACCGGTCCTTGCGGCGTGTCGACGATGCAGTGCAGGATGCCGCGCGCCTCGTAGGCGTGGTCCGAGATGTCGGTGTTGGTCCACTTGGCGATGGGAAAATTGCTCAGCAGCGCATTGCCGTGGTGGCCGTGGTCGTACTTGGCGTTCATGCCGTACACCGAGTGGCGGTTCTCGCCGAAGAACTCGTGCTGGGCCGTGGTGGGCCAGTGGCGGTGGCCGTGCAGCTCCTCGCCGAACTTCTCGGCGATGCGGTCGTGCTTGCCCTGCACCTCCTGCAGGAAGACCACGTCGGCGTCGAACTTGCCGATGGCCAGCTTGAGCGCATGCACCCGCGGATGGGAGCGGTAGGACATGCCCTTGTGGATGTTGTAGGTGGCGACACGGATTTTCATGAATTCATTCTACTCCCAACAGCACGCTTGCCATGCGGCTATTGTGCGTTGCCGGTTCGGTACGACAGCCAACAGACTCGACTCAAGTCTTGATGGGCGACACTGTGCTCATGCGTTATGGAGAACCTTGGCGTCCGTACTCCCTGAGCAGATGCTGAACGCTAAGATCCTCATCCAGAGCTTCCCAGTGCAAACCGCTGCCATTGCCGCTAATCAAATAAGCGGCGCGCTGAAGCGGCTGCGCCTGCATCAGGCGAGCAAAAGCACTGAGGGGCACCTCCAAGACCAGCCCGCCCCTCAAATGAACCCACATCTTGTCATCATCGAACGTCAGGTATTCCGCACTTGGCTCATTCATGAAAAAACTCCTTCCATGCCCTTAGCATGATCGCTCGGTTTTCGCGCGCAACGCGTCCTACTTCGCGCAACTCCGCCGCAGACAAGCCATGTACATGCTCAACTGCGACGTCAGGCTCAAGCCACAATTTTGCGGTGTCACTTCCCCGTCGCACGTGGATATGCGGAGGCTCGCGCGGCTCTCCTTCATTCGAATAAAAGAAGAACACATACGCTTTGTAACGCAGCACGACCGGCATGGCAAGCTCCGCCTGAAGGGACAGAAAGCCATACTAGTACCTGAGTTGCTAGCGCAGTTTGCGCAGGCGCAAGATGGCGTCGGACAGGAAACTGCCGGCTTACACGATCTGGCGCGGCAGTTGCAGGATGGCTTCGGCGTTGGAGGAGGAGAAGCAGCGGTCGGCCGCTTCCAGGTAGGGCAGCCAGACATATTGCACGTGCTCGCGCGGGGCCAGCACGATGGGGATGTCGCGCGGGACTTCGACGCTGAACACGTGCTCGGTGTTCTGCGTGACGCCGGGCGCGTAGCGGTGGCGCCAGACCGGGTAGATCTCGTAGATGTTGGACAAATGCCAGTCGCGCAGCACGATGCGTTCGCCGTCGGCGACGATGCCTGTCTCTTCAGACAGCTCGCGCGCGGCGGTCTGCGCCAGCGGCTCGTCCACGGCGTCCAGCGAGCCGGTGACGGATTGCCAGAAGCCGGGCTTGTCGGCCCGCTCGATCAGCAGCACTTGCAGGTCGGCCGTGTGGATCACCACCAGCACCGACTCGGGTATCTTGTAGGGCTTCATAGGACCTGTAAAAGAAAAGGCGCCGAGGCGCCTTTTCCATTGCTACATTAGCCAGCCACTTTCGGCTCGGCCGCGCGCAGGCGGATGTGCAGCTCTTTGAGCTGCTTCTCGTCCACTTCGGACGGCGCTTGCGTCAGCAGGCACTGGGCGCGCTGGGTTTTCGGGAAGGCGATCACGTCGCGGATCGAATCGGACTTGGTCATCAGGGTCACGATACGGTCCAGGCCGAAAGCCAGGCCGCCGTGCGGCGGCGCGCCGTATTGCAGCGCGTCGAGCAGGAAGCCGAACTTCAGGCGGGCTTCGTCGGCGTCGATCTTCAGCGCGCGGAATACTTTCGACTGCACTTCTTCGCGGTGGATACGGATCGAACCGCCGCCCAGTTCCCAGCCGTTCAGCACCATGTCGTAGGCCTTGGCGATGCAGGCGCCCGGATTGGTTTCCAGCATGTCTTCGTGGCCGTCTTTCGGCGCGGTGAACGGGTGGTGCGTCGCGGTCCAGCGGTCGCCTTCCTCGTCGTATTCGAACATCGGGAAGTCGATCACCCACAGCGGCGCCCAGACGTCGTCGAACAGGCCGGCTTTCTTGCCGAACTCGGAATGGCCGATCTTCACGCGCAGCGCGCCGATGGCGTCGTTGACGACTTTTTCCTTGTCGGCGCCGAAGAAGATCAGGTCGCCGTCCTGCGCGCCCGTCAATTCCAGGATGGTGGCCAGGGTGGCATCGTCGATGGTCTTGACGATAGGCGATTGCAGGCCGTCGCGGCCTTTCGCTTTTTCGTTGACCTTGATGTAGGCCAGGCCCTTGGCGCCGTAGATCGCCACGAACTGCGTGTAGGCGTCGATTTCCGAACGCGGCATCGAACCGCCCTGCGGCACGCGCATGCCGACCACGCGCCCGTTAGGCATGTTGGCGGCGGCGTTGAAGATCTTGAACTCGACGTTCTTGACCACTTCGGTCAGTTCGGTGAATTCCAGCTTGACGCGCATGTCCGGCTTGTCCGAACCGTATTTGCCCATGGCTTCGTAGAAGTCCATGACCGGGAAGGGGTTGGGCAGGTCGACGTCCATGGTGTTCTTGAACACCAGGCGGATCATGTCCTCGAACAGGTCGCGGATCTCCTGTTCGTTCAGGAAGGAGGTTTCGCAGTCGATCTGGGTGAATTCAGGCTGGCGGTCGGCGCGCAGGTCTTCGTCGCGGAAGCACTTGGTGATCTGGTAGTAGCGGTCGAAGTTGGCCACCATCAGCAGCTGCTTGAACAGCTGCGGCGACTGCGGCAGCGCGAAGAAGTTGCCCGCGTTGACGCGCGACGGCACCAGGTAGTCGCGTGCGCCTTCCGGGGTCGACTTGGTCAGGGTCGGGGTTTCGATGTCGATGAAGCCCAGCGCGTCCAGGTATTTACGCACTTCCATCGTCACCTTGTAGCGCAGGCGCAGGTTGTTCTGCATCTGCGGACGGCGCAGGTCCAGCACGCGGTGGGTCAGGCGGGTGGTTTCGGACAGGTTGTCGTCGTCCAGCTGGAATGGAACTGCCACGGAGGCGTTCAGCACTTCCAGTTCGGAGCAGATCACTTCGATCTTGCCCGACTTCAGGTTGTTGTTGACGGTGCCGGCCAGGCGGTCCTTGACCACGCCGGTCACGCGCAGGCAGTACTCGTTGCGCACGGATTCGGCGGCCTTGAACACTTCGGCCTGCTCAGGGTTGCAGACGATCTGAACCAGGCCTTCGCGGTCGCGCAGGTCGATGAAGATCACGCCGCCGTGGTCGCGGCGACGGTGTACCCAACCGCACAGGCTGACGGTTTGGCCGAGCAGGGCTTCAGTGGTGAGGCCGCAGTAGTGAGTGCGCATAGACATGGTTATTTCTCAGTTCAAGTTAATTTGGTTCAATCGGGCGCAACCACGCCCATGGAAACGATGTACTTCAGGGCGGCATCGACGCTCATGTCGAGCTCAATGACATCTTTTTTGGCCAACATCAGGAAGAATCCCGAGGTCGGGTTCGGCGTGGTGGGCACGTACACGCTGACGTACTCGCCCTCCAGGTGTTTCTTCACGTCGCCGCCCGGCACGCCGGTCAGGAAGGCGATGGTGCGCGAATCCTGGTGCGGATAAGGGATCAGCACGGCCTTGCGGAAGGCGTTGCCCGACGACGAGAACAGCGTGTCCGACACCTGCTTGACGCTGCCGTACAGGGAGCTGACCACCGGAATACGGTTCAGCAATTTTTCCCACAGGCGCACGATGTAGTTGCCGACCAGGTTGTTGGTCAGCAGGCCGGTCAGGAACACGATCATGACCGTCAGGATGGTGCCCAGGCCGGGAATGTCGAAGCCGAACAGGGCGAGCGGGCGGTAACGCTCCGGCACCAGCAGCAGCGACTGGTCCATGGTGCTGATCACCAGGTTCAGCACCCAGGCGGTGATCGCCAGCGGCACCAGGATCAGCAAGCCGGTAATGAAATATTTACGCATCGAATACCCTGTTTAATACCCTGTTTGTCAGGCGGCTCACGCCGCGCTGGTGGTCTTGGCCGGCGCGGCCGGAGTGGCGGGAGCCGCCTGGTCGGCTTTGGCGCCGCCCGTGGATTCGCCGGCCGTGTCGGCTTTAGCGCCATCTGACGGCCCCGTGGCCACGCCGGTGGCGGGCGCCTTGCCGCCGCGGAAATCGGTGGCGTACCAGCCCGTTCCCTTCAGTTGGAAACCGGCGGCGGTCAGCTGCTTCTTGAAAGTAGCCTTGCCGCAAGTCGGGCAATCGGTCAGCACAGGATCGGACATCTTCTGCAAAACATCCTTGGCAAAGCCACATTCGTCGCAGCGGTAAGCATAGATCGGCATTCAATTACTCCGCAAAAATCATCAAAACCCTGAATTATAAAGCCTTTTAGCGACCACAATGCGAAATCGCCGCAGTTGCCAACCTTCGCGCTACAGGCGGCGCCAGACCAGCCAGCGCTCCCTGCCTTCGAAAACCGGCATCGAGTCGGTGACGGGCTCGTCCGCCACCAAGGCGAAATGCGGCGCCAGCAAGGCGTCCAGCTGTTCGCGCGCGATGCCGAACGGCGGACCTTTCTGATTGTTATCAAAGAAGAAATAGCCGGCCAGCAAGGCGCCGGGGAACAGCAAGGCCGCCCAGCGCTCGGCCACCTGCGGCCACATGGCGCGCGGCAAGGCGCACAGGAAGGCGCGCTCGTAGATCAGGTCCAGCGGGACTGGCGACTGGTAGTGGAAGAAATCGGCCTCCAGCACCCTGCCCTGCCATTGCGGGCCGACCGCCTGCCGCGCGGCGGCCACGGTCGCGGGCGCAAAGTCGATGGCGGTGGCGTTCCAGCCGGCTTCGGACAGGAAGGCCAACTCGTAAGCGGAGCCGCAGCCCGGGATCAGAACGGCCGGGGGAGTCGGCAAGCGGGCAGGCGGCTGCGCGTCCGGCTCGACAGCGGTAGCACCAGCCGTGGCAGCAGCAGCGGTGGCGGTGGTAGCGGCGGTAGCGGCGGCAGCGGCAGCGGCGGCAGCGGCGTCGGCAGTAGCAGTAGCGGCGGTAGTAGCGGTAGTAGCGGTAGTAGCGGTAGTAGCGGCAGTAGTAGCGGCAGTAGCGGCGGCGGCAGCGGCGGTGTCGACGGCGGTGGCGGTGGCACCCGTGGCAGTGGCCGCAGCGCCAGCTGCCACAGCGGGCCATGCCGCCGCGAACTGGCGCAAGCGCGCGGGCACGCCGCCGCGGTCCCACGGAGTGAAACCCTTTTCGAAGCGCTCGTCCCAGAACGCCGGGTTCAGCGGGTCGCGCGAGTCAAAGACCGGGCCCGAATTTGCCCCGCTACTCATAGCAGCCCGCGCCAGCGCATGACCGCCTGCAGGCCGAGCGCGCCGACCGCGAAGGCGCCGGCGAAGTAGACCACGAAGCTGATCAGGCGGTTGGTGCGCTGCTGCTCGGCGATGAGCACGCGCAGCAGCTCATGGTTCATACTGTCCGGCTCGCCGGCCACGGACAGCGCACGGTGCATCAGGCGCGGCAGCTGCGGCAGCACGTGGGTGTAGCGCGGCGCCTCGGCCTTCAGGCGCTCCAGCATGCCCTGCCAGCCGACCTGCTCGGCCATCCAGTTTTCCAGGTAGGGCTTGGCGGTCTTCCACAGGTCCAGGTCCGGGTCCAACTGGCGGCCCAGGCCTTCGATGTTGAGCAAGGTCTTTTGCAGCAGCACCAGCTGCGGCTGCACCTCGACGTTGAAGCGGCGCGAGGTCTGGAACAGCCGCAGCAGGATCTGGCCGAAGGAGATGTCCTTCAGCGGACGGTCGAAGATGGGCTCGCAGCAGGCGCGCACGGCCGATTCCAGCTCGTCCACGCGGGTTTCCTTGGGTGCCCAGCCGGATTCGATGTGGGCCTCGGCCACGCGCTTGTAGTCGCGGCGGAAGAAGGCCAGGAAGTTCTGCGACAGGTAGTCCTTGTCGAAATCGTTCAAGGTGCCGACGATGCCGAAGTCTAGCGCGATGTAGCGCCCGAAGGTGGCCGGGTCGATGGACACCAGGATATTACCGGGGTGCATGTCAGCATGGAAGAAGCCGTCGCGGAACACCTGGGTGAAGAAGATCTCGACACCGTCGCTGGACAGCTTTTTCAGGTCCACGCCGGCCTCGGCCAGGCGCTCGATTTGCGATACCGGAATGCCGTACATGCGCTCCATCACGATCACGCTGGAGGAGCAATAGTCCCAGTACATTTCCGGCACCAGCAGCAGCTTGCCGTCGGCGAAGTTGCGGCGCAGCTGGCTGGCGTTGGCGGCCTCGCGCATCAGGTCCAGCTCGTCGTGCAGGTATTTGTCGAACTCGCCCACCACCTCTTTCGGCTTGAGCCGCTTGCTGTCGGCCCACAGGCGGCCTATCCACTCGGCGGCGAGGTGCATCAGCGCCACGTCCTCGTCGATCAGCTTTTTCATGCCGGGACGCAGCACCTTGACCGCCACTTCCTTGCCGTCCTTCAGCGTGGCGAAGTGCACCTGCGCGATGGAGGCGGACGCCACCGGGATGCGCTCGAAGCTGGCGAACAGGCGGTCCGGGTGGTCGCCCAGCGAGCGCTGGATCTGCGCCACGGCCAGGTCGGAGCTGAACGGCGGCACGCGGTCCTGCAACAGCGCCAGTTCCTCGACGATGTCGAGCGGGATCAGGTCGCGCCGGGTCGACAGCACCTGGCCGAACTTGACAAAGATCGGCCCCAGTTCCTCCAGCGCCAGGCGCAGGCGCAGGCCGCGCGGGGCGGAGATGTCGCGCCAGAAGAAGGCGGTGTCGATCAGCTTGGCGGTGCGCGGCACGCGCAGGCCGGAGAAGGCGATTTCATCGAGTCCGTACTGGACGGCGACCCGCAGGATTTTCAGCAGGCGCAGGAATTTCAAGATCATTTAGTATCCCCGTCCGGGGCTCGTTCCGCCGCCGCATGCTGCGCCAGCTTCTTTTCCAGATTGGCCAACCGTTTGGCAAAGCGCTCCGCGTCGTCGCGCAGGCGGCGTACTTCGGCGCCGAATTCCTCGGTCACGGCCGGACGCACCAGCAGCGGGTTCTCTTCGAGGAAGTATTCGGCGGCGTTCTCGGCCAGCTTGCGCTGGCCGGTCTTGATCGTCTCGAACATGGCCTTGGCGCCGCCCACCAGGCGGGTGGCGGCGATCGGGCCCAGCACCTTCTCCAGGTCGTGCTCGGCTTCCCAGCGCAGCGACTTGGACAGCTGCGAGATGGCGTTGGCGAATTCGGCGTCGCCCTCGATCTGCACGTAGGAAAATGCGCGCTCGCGGTTCTGTGCGATCAGCGGCAAGTCGGATAACTTGACGCGGATGGTGACGTTCGGGGCCGCAGCGGCATCTCCTTCGGCCGGCCCCGTGTCCACCATGCCGTCGGCGGTCACGCGCAAACGCAGTTCGAACGGCGCGGCGGCGATGCACGCGACTTTGCCGGCGTGCAGGCGCAGCGCCTGGCGGGCCCAGGGTTCCTGGGCCAGCAAGTGGTTGATGGTGGCGGCGACGGGCGCCAGCGGCGAGGGCAAGTTAGGTGTGGTCGATGAGGACATGCGTTCAGGGCGCTCAAAAAACAAAAACCGCCCAGTTTGCCTGGGCGGTCTTGATCTTACCAGTTTGCCGGGCGGCTGCCCGGCAGTGTGGCGAAAAAACGGGCCAGAAGAAGCTTAGGCCAGTTGCTGAATGCCGGCCAGCAGCCAGCCGGCGTTGCCCTCGACCGGCTTGACCAGGTTCCACACTTCGTGGAAGGGCTCGGCCAGCGCGTCCGGTGCCGACTTGATGGAGCCCATGAACTTGACGCTGGCCAGGTAGTCCTTGCCGTCGTTCTCTATGCCCAGCAGTTCAGCGTCGATGGTGACGACGTCGGTGTAGTCGGCTTGCGCGCCGCGCTCGGCGATCTGCATCTTCAGCTCGGCGAACACTTCGGGGGTGGTGAATTCGCGTATGTCAGCCGAATCGCCCTTGTCCCAGGCCGCTTGCAGGCGGATGAAGTTGCTCTTCGCGTGGCGCAGGAAAGACGCGGTGTCGAAGTCGGCCGGCACGCCCCAAGGCGTGTGCGGCGCGGCCGCCGCCGGCTTGTCCAGGTTCAGGCCGCCCGAGACCGGCTGCAGCGGAGGCAGGCCGGAGCCGATTTCCGGGGTGCGCACGTCCGGCGTGCGGGCCAGTGGCTCAGGCTGCTGCTGCCAGGTGTTGCCGCCCAGGCCGTTGCCGCCGAAACCGCCGGCTGCCGCCGCCACGGAGCGCTGCGGCGACATGCGGCTACGCACGAAGCGGAAGATCATGAAGGCCACGCCGGCCAGCAGCGCGATCATCAGCATGGAACCGATCATGCTGGCCATGGCGCCGCCCATGCCGAAGTGCGACAGCAGCGCGCCGATACCCAGGCCCAGCAATGCGCCGCCCAGGATGCCCTTCCAGGGGCTGGCTGGCTTAGGTATGGGTGCCGGCGCCGCAGCGGGAGCTGGCGCAGGCGCGGCCTGGCGTGCTTGCGCAGGGGTCGGAGCCGGCGTCGGCGCCATTTTGCTCACGCTTTGCGACTGGCGTCCGATCGAACGGCTGCCGCCCATCGGACGGGCGATGGCCTCGCCCAGCATGGCGGTGGCGGACAGCGCCAGCACAGCCCCGACCAGAATTTTCTTCATGTTCATGATATTTTCCCGTCTTACAGTTTGATACCGGTGTGCAAAGCGGCCACACCTGCCGTCAGGTTGTAATACTGGACCCGCTCCAGTCCCGCATCCTGCATCATCGATTTCAGGGTTTCCTGGTCGGGATGCATGCGGATCGATTCGGCCAGGTAGCGATAGCTTTCCGCGTCGCCGGCGATTTTCTGGCCCAGCCATGGCAGCACCGAGAAAGAATACAGATCATACGGCTTTCGCAACGGCTCAGCGACTTTTGAGAATTCCAGCACCAACAACTTGCCACCCGGCTTCAGCACGCGGCGCATTTCCGCCAGCGCCTGGTCCTTGTGCGTCATATTGCGCAGACCGAAAGCGACGCTGACGCGGTCGAAATAATTGTCCGGAAACGGCAGTTTCTCTGCGTCACACAACAAGGTGGGGGTGACCAGGCCGCGATTCAAGAGCCGGTCGCGGCCAACGCGCAGCATGGACTCGTTGATGTCGGTCAGCCACACTTCGCCGGACGGGCCGGCCTGCTTGGCGAAAGCCTTGGCCAAGTCGCCGGTGCCGCCGGCGATGTCCAGGCATTTAAAACCGGGGCGCACGGCCGCGTTGGCGATGGTAAACGTCTTCCACAGGCGATGCAGACCGGCCGACATCACATCGTTCATCACGTCGTATTTGGCGGCCACCGAGTGGAACACCTTGGCGACTTCTTTTACTTTGTCGTCTTCGGAGACGGTCTTGTAGCCGAAATGGGTGGTATTGGTCATGGTCAGGAAGGCTGTGGATTTGCCTGCATTATACAAGCGCAAGGGCATCGCGGCGGGATTGCAGGTATTGCAACTCGACGGCGTTGGCGGTGAGTTCGCAGGCGCGGCTGTAGGCGGCGATGGCGGCGGCGCGCTCGCCCAGGCGGCGGTGGAATTCGGCCTTGGCAGCGTACAGGTAGTGGAACCGGGCCAGTTCGCCGCCCTGCTCCAGCCTGGCGATCCAGGCCAGGCCGTGCTGCGCGCCCTGCGCCATGCCGAGGGCGACGGCGGCGTTCAGTTCCACCACCGGGGTCGGCAAGTGCTTCAGCAGGGCGCCGTAGAGGATGGAGATTTGCCGCCAGTCGGTGTCGGCGGAAGTGGCGGCCTTGCCGTGCAGGGCGGCGATGGCGGCCTGGACCTGGTAGGGACCGGGGCGGCGCAGCGGCAAGGCCGCGTCCAGCACGGCGACGCCTTCGGCGATGGCTTGCCGGTCCCACAGCGCGCGGTCCTGGGTTTCCAGTGTGAGCAGCGCGCCGTCCGGCGAGGTGCGCGCGCCGCTGCGGGCGTGGTGCAGCAGCATCAGGGCCAGCAAGCCTTTCACTTCGGCGTCGCGCGGCGCCAGTTCGGCCATCAGGCGGCCCAGGCGGATCGCCTCCTGGCACAGGCCGGTGCGCACCAGCAGCTGGCCGCTGGTGGCGCCATAGCCTTCGTTGAAGACCAGGTAGATCACTTGCAGCACCAGCGTCAAACGGTCCGGCAACTCCTCGGGCGCGGGGACGATGAAAGGGATGTTCGCCTCCGCGATCTTGCGCTTGGCGCGCACCAGGCGCTGGGCGGTCGAGGTTTCTGATTCGCAATAGGCGCGCGCGATTTCACGGGTGGACAAGCCACACAGCGTGCGCAGTGCCAGGGCGGTTTGCGCGGCTGGCGCCAGCGCCGGGTGGCAGCAGATGAAGATCAGGCGCAGGCGGTCGTCGTCGATGGCCAGTTCGTAGCCGGACGGCGAAACCCCGGAGCCAGTCAGGCTACCGGGGGCGGAGGTGCAGGACGCGGTCATGCCGGACTCGGTCATGCCGGATTCGGTCATGCCGGATTCGGACGCTGCCCTGCCCTGGCCCGGACGAGCCGCATCGAATTCAAGCTCGTCGGCCGGTTCCTGCTCCAGCCGCGCGAGTACCTCGGTCGAGTCCGGCAAGCTGCGCGCGGCGTGGCGCAGGTAGTCGAGCCCGGCGTTGCGGGCCACGGTGGTCAGCCATGCGGCCGGGTTGGCGGGCAAGCCGTCGCCCGGCCAGCGCTCCAGCGCCTTGCTGTAGGCGTCCTGCAGCAAGTCCTCGGCCAGGCCGATGTCGCCGAAGCGCCGTATCAGCCCAGCCAGCACCTTGCCGCCCTCGCGGCGGCACACCTCCTCAACCGCGCGCGTCAGCATGGCAGGCAAGCCGGGCCGCAGCTCGGGGTCTGACGGGAACGCCCAGTCCCCGAATGCGGCTCAGGCCGTTTGGCGGCGAGTCGGACATGCGCCTAGACGCTCTTGATCAGGGGGCGCACTTCAATCGAGCCTATGGTGGCCGACGGACACTTGGCGGCCCATTTGATGGCGTCGTCGAGGTTGGCGCAGTCGAGCAGGTAGTAGCCGCCCAGCTGTTCCTTGGTCTCGGCGAAGGGCCCGTCGGTGCAGGCGATGTTGCCGCCGCGCACACGCACCGTGGTGGCGGTGTGCACCGGAGCCAGCTCGGAGCCGCCGCGCAGCACGCCGGCCGCTCCCAACTCCTTCGTGTAGGCGCCATAAGCTTGCATCACCTCACCCAACTGCTGCTCGCTCATGCTGCCGTAGATTTTTTCGTCGGCGTAGATCAGGACCAGGTATTCCATGTCATTCTCCTTTAGGGTCGTCCGGATAGTCGGACATCACCACGACGAATGAGTTTAACAATATCGACAAGGCCGGCGAAAAAAATCCCCGCAGCGGGCGGGGATCGGAAGTCAGTGCTTGCTGCCGCAGCCGTGCGCCTTGGGTGCGGAGGGCAAGGCGGCGCCGGACTCCCGTCCGCTCTCGCCTGCAAAGCCGGCGGCCTGCAGGCGCGCCAGGTAGTCGGCCCACAGCTGTTCCTGTTCGGCGCCCAGCTTGTACAGGTAGTCCCAGCTGAACAGGCCGGTGTTGTGGCCGTCCGAGAAGGTCGGCTGGACGGCATAGTTGCCAACCGGTTCGATGCCGGCGATGCCGACTTCGCGCTTGCCCACTTGCAGCACTTCCTGCCCGGCGCCGTGCCCCTTCACTTCGGCCGACGGCGAGTACACGCGCAGCAGCTCGAAGGGCAGGTGAAAGGTGGCGCCGTCGTCGAAACTGATTTCGAGCACGCGCGATTTGCTGTGGACCGTCAGGCCGGTGGGCTGTTTCATGATGCTTTGGACAGGTTGGCGACGATGGTCTCGCGCAGCTTCTGCAGCAGCGCGCCGCGCCCGGCCAGCGCCAGCGCGTCAGGCTCGCGCTGCGCCGCGCCCCAGACCGGATTCGGGTAGTGCGCGTCGTTGGTGTAGCGCGGAATGACGTGCCAGTGCACGTGCGGCGTCATATTGCCCAGGCTGGCCAGGTTGATCTTGGATGGCGCCATCACTTCGCGCAGCGCCGCCTCGACCTGGAACACCGCGTGCATCACCGCCATGCGGTCGGCCGGCGCCAGGTCCGACATTTCCTTGACGTGCCGGTTCCACACCACGCGCACGAAGCCGGGATAGTTGGGCTCGTCGACGAACACCACGCTCAGCTTGCCGTCGCGCCAGATCAGCACCTCGGCCGCCGGCTCGGCCAGCAGCGCGCACAGGTCGCAATGCGTGGCCTGCGTCATACCAGCACCCGCTCGATGCCGCCGTTGTTGGCTTTCTCGACGTAAGCCGGCAGCCAGTTCTCGCCCAGCAAATGCTTGGCGATCTCGACCACGATGTAGTCGGCCGTGGTGCCCGCGTCTTCGCTGTAGCGCGATACGCCGCCCAGGCAGGCTGGGCAGCTGGTCAGCACCTTGACTTCGCCGGTGAAGCCGTCGGCGCGCAGCTTGTCGGCGCCCTTGACCATTTCCTCTTCCTTGCGGAAGCGGACCTGGGTCGAGATGTCGGGACGGGACGCCATCAGCGTGCCCGAGTCGCCGCAGCAGCGGTCGTTCTTCTCGATCTTGGTGTCGTCCACCGTGGTGATCAATGCATTCACCGTTTTCAGCGGGTCCTGCATCTTCATCGGCGTGTGGCAAGGGTCGTGGTACATATAGCGCGTACCGTTCACGCCTTCCAGCTTGACGCCCTTCTCCAGCAGGTATTCATGGATGTCCATGATGCGGCAGCCGGGGAAGATCTTGTCGAACTCGTAGGTCGCCAGCTGGTCGTAGCAGGTGCCGCACGAGACCAGCACGGTCTTGATGTCGAGGTAGTTCAGCGTGTTGGCCATGCGGTGGAACAGCACGCGGTTGTCCGTCATCATCTTGTCGGCCTTGTCGAACTGGCCGGCGCCGCGCTGCGGATAGCCGCAGCACAGATAGCCCGGCGGCAGCACGGTCTGCACGCCCACTTCCCACAGCATCGCCTGCGTGGCCAGGCCCACTTGCGAGAACAGGCGCTCGGAGCCGCAGCCCGGGAAGTAGAACACCGCTTCCGTGTCGGCCGTGGTGGCCTTGGGATTGCGGATGATGGGGATCACCTTGTCGTCTTCGATGTCGAGCAGCGCGCGCGCGGTCTTCTTCGGCAGGTTGCCCGGCATTTTCTTGTTGATGAAGTGGATCACCTGCTCGCGGATGGCCGGCTTGCCCAGCGACGGCGGCGGCGCCTTGGTCTGCTTCTTGGCGAACTTCTTCAGCACGTCGTTGCCCAGGCGCTGCGCCTTGTAGGCCACGTTCTTCATCACCGCGCGGGTGGCGTTGATGGTCATCGGGTCGGTCGCGTTCAGGAAGAACATGGCCGCCGCCGTGCCCGGATTGAAGGACTTCTTGTCCATCTTGCGCAGCAGGTTGCGCATGTTCATCGACACGTCGCCGAAGTCGATGTTGACCGGGCATGGCGTCAGGCACTTGTGGCACAAGGTGCAGTGGTCGGCCACGTCCTCGAACTCTTCCCAGTGCTTGATCGAGATGCCGCGCCGGGTCTGCTCTTCGTACAGGAAGGCTTCGATCAGCGAGGACGTCGCCAGGATCTTGTCGCGCGGCGAGTACAGCAGGTTGGCGCGCGGGACGTGCGTGGAGCAGACCGGTTTGCATTTGCCGCAGCGCAGGCAGTCCTTGACGCTGTTGGCGATGGCGCCGATATCGCTCTGCTGCATGATCAGCGACTCGTGGCCCATCAGGCCGAAGGACGGCGTGTAGGCGTTCGACAGGTCGGCGTCCATGCCGGGCAGGTTCAGCAGCTTGCCCTTGTTGAAGCGGCCTTCCGGGTCGATGCGCAGCTTGTATTCGCGGAAAGAGCCGATTTCCTCTTCGGTCAGGAACTCCAGCTTGGTGATGCCGATGCCGTGCTCGCCCGAGATGACGCCGTTCAGCGAACGGGCCAGCTTCATGATGCGCGCCACGGCCTGGTGCGCCAGCTGCAGCATCTCGTAGTGGTCCGAGTTCACCGGCAGGTTGGTGTGCACATTGCCGTCGCCGGCGTGCATGTGCAGCGCCACGAACACGCGCCCGCGCAGCACGCGCTTGTGGATGGCGGCCGCTTCGTCCAGGATCAGCTTGAAGGCGGCGCCGTTGAAGATGTGGCGCAGCTCGGCGCGGATTTCCTGTTTCCAGCTGATGCGCACGGTGCGGTCCTGCACCACGTCGAACAGCGTGGCGTCCGGCTGCTGCGCCAGGCGCGCGTCGAAGGCGGCGTCCAGCGCGCCCAGGCCGAGCGAGCGCAGCTGCTCGCGCAGCGAGGCCAGCGGCAGGTCCAGCTTGTCCAGGATGACGGTCCAGCGCTGCTCGACCAGTTCCAGCAAGGCTTGCGCCTGCTGCACGCGGTCGCCCAGCATTTCGGCGTCGCCCACGCGGTCGTCGGAGGCGTCGTCGCTCTTGCCGATCGGCAGGTTGCCGGCGGCGATGAACGCGCGCAGCTCGCCCGCCAGTTGCAGCTTGTTCTTGATCGACAGCTCGACGTTGATGCGCTCGATGCCGTCGGTGTACTCGCCCATGCGGTCGAGCGGGATCACCACGTCTTCATTGATCTTGAAGGCGTTGGTGTGCTTGGCGATGGCGGCGGTGCGGGCGCGGTCCAGCCAGAATTTCTTGCGCGCTTCCGGGCTCACGGCCACGAAGCCTTCGCCCACGCGGGTGTTGGCCAGGCGCACCACTTCCGAGGCGGCGATGGCCACCGCGTCCTCGTCGTCGCCGACGATGTCGCCGAACAGCGCCATCTTCGGCAGCACGCCGCGTTTCGATTTGGTCGAGTAGCCGACCGCGCGCAGATAGCGCTCGTCCAGGTGCTCCAGGCCGGCCAGGCGCAAGGTGGCGAACTTCTCGCCGGTCGCCGGCAGGCCGTCCAGGTAATCCTTGATCTCGACGATGGACGGGATCGCGTCGCGCGCCTGGCCGAAGAACTCCAGGCAGACGGTGCGCGTGTGCTTGGGCATCTTGTGCAAAATCCAGCGCGCCGACGTGATCAGGCCGTCGCAGCCCTCTTTCTGGATGCCGGGCAGGCCGGCCAGGAATTTGTCGGTGACGTCCTTGCCCAGGCCTTCCTTGCGGAACACGCGGCCGGCGATCTCCAGGATCTCGGTCTTGAACGGTTCGCCCTTGGCTTCGCCGCGCGCGTTCGGATGCGTCCATTCCAGCTTGAAGCGCGCCAGCGGCGTGTCGTGGATCTTGGACAGGTTGTGGTCCAGGCGCGTCACTTCCAGCCAGTCGCCGTTCGGGTCGACCATCTTCCACGAGGCCAGGTTGTCGAGCGCGGTACCCCACAGCACGGCCTTCTTGCCGCCCGCGTTCATGGCGATATTGCCGCCGATGCAGGAAGCATGCGCCGAGGTCGGGTCGACCGCGAACACGAAGCCGGCCTTCTCGGCCGCTTCCGACACCTTGTTGGTGATGACGCCGGCGCCCGAGTAGATGGTGGCGTATTCGCGCTCCAGGCCGGGCAGCACTCTCATTTCCACCGCGCCCAGGTTCAGCAGCTTTTCGGTGTTGATGACGGCCGACAGCGGCGTCAGCGGAATGGCGCCGCCGGTGTAGCCGGTGCCGCCGCCGCGCGGGATGATGGTCAGCCCCAGTTCGATACAGCCTTTGACCAGGCCGGCCATTTCATCTTCGGTGTCCGGCGTCAGCACCACGAAGGGATACTCGACGCGCCAGTCGGTGGCGTCGGTCACGTGCGAGATGCGCTTCATGCCGTCGAAGCAGACGTTGTGCTTTTCGGTGTAGCGGCCCAGCACCTTGGTGGCGCGCTTGCGCAGGTCGTAAGTCTGGCGGAATTCCTCGCCGAACTTGTCCACCGCGAGCTTGGCGGCCGCCAGCAGCTTTTCCACGTTCTCGCTGCGCGCCTTGTCGCCTTCGGCGCCGGCGTCGACCGTCATGCGGCGCTTGTCGACCTCGTTCAGGCGGTGGTGCAGGGCATCGATCAGCTCCTGGCGGCGCTTCGGATTGTCCAGCAGGTCGTCCTGCAGGTAGGGGTTGCGGCGCACGGCCCAGATATCGCCCAGCACTTCGTACAGCATGCGCGCCGAACGGCCGGTCTGGCGGGCGCTGCGCAGCTCGTCGAGCAGGCGCCAGGACTCCTCTCCCAGCAGCCGGATGACGATCTCGCGATCGGAAAACGACGTGTAGTTGTAGGGGATTTCGCGCAGGCGCGTGGCTGCGGGACCGTTTGGCGTTTCGGCGAGGAGTGCTTGAATTTGTGCTGGGGCGTTCATTGTATGATGGACTGCAGACTGACCCTAAGGAAGCACATTCTATCTTATTGCGCCGCACCACGCGCCAACACCCTTAGGGCGCCGCAGGGTTACGTAAACGTCAAGCAGCCAAAATTAATTTGAAAAAAGATCAATTCCAAACAATTTAATGCCATTTTCGCCCGCCTTGCCGGATTTCGTTCGTCTAAATTGGCAATTGGCAAAATCGGCCTGTTTCAGCCGCCCAGCGCGCGGGCGATGGTTTTCCAGACGCCATCCGGCACATAGAGCAACAAAGCGGTCATGGTGAGGTAGCGCGCCAGCTTGCCGACGGCCATGTAGCCGATGGACGGCCAGAACGGCAGCTTGAGCCAGCCGCCCAGCGTGCACAGCGGGTCGCCGATGCCCGGCACCCAGGACAGCAGCATGGTTTTGGCGCCGTAGCGGGCCAGCCAGCGGAACCAGCGGCTCTCGCGCTCCCTGGCAAAAGCCACCTTGGCGCGGTAGCCCAGCCAATAGTCGACCGCGCCGCCCAGGGTGTTGCCCACGGTGGCGACTGCGATGGCCGGCCAGAACAGTTCCGGGTTGGCCTTGATGGTGGCGAACACCATCGGCTCGGACCCCATGGGCAGCAAGGTGGCGGAGACGAAACTGACGAAAAAGACCGACGTCAGGCCGACTTCGGGCGCCGACAGCTGCTCCAGCAGCCACTGGATGGTGGATTCAATCATCCGTCCATTATAATGAGTCGGCATGACGCACGAGGTACTACACAACAGTACGCAGTAAAGCGCCGCCCCTTCCCGGTTACCCGCCGTTGAAAAGCAAGTCCTTGCAGCACGTTCCAGGACACCTATCCCAGACTAAATATTGCAGACTATGACTATCGACTACTTGAAGAAAATCCTGACCGCCCGCGTCTACGACGTGGCCCACGAAACGCCGCTTGAACTGGCGCCGGCCCTGTCGGCCCGCTATGGCAACCGAATTTATTTCAAGCGCGAAGACATGCAGGATGTGTTCAGCTTCAAGATTCGGGGCGCCTACAACAAGATGGCGCACCTGAGCGAAGGCCAGTTGAAGCGCGGCGTGATCTGCGCCTCTGCGGGCAACCACGCCCAAGGCCTGGCGTTCTCGGCGAACAAGATGGGCTGCCGCGCAGTGATCGTCATGCCGACCACCACGCCCCAGTTGAAGGTGGACGCGGTGCGCACGCGCGGCGGTCCGGCGGTCGAAGTCATCCTGCACGGAGAGTCCTACACGGACGCCTACAACCACGCGCTGACGCTGGAAAAAGAACAGAACCTGACCTTTGTCCATCCCTTCGACGATCCGGACGTGATCGCCGGCCAGGGCACCATCGGCATGGAGATCCTGCGCCAGCACGCCGGCCCCATCCACGCGATTTTCGTGCCGATCGGCGGCGGCGGCCTGCTGGCCGGCGTCGCCGCCTACGTCAAGCAGGTGCGGCCCGATATCAAGATCATCGGCGTGCACAGCTTCGATTCGGACGCCATGGGCAAGAGCCTGAAGGCGGGCGAGCGCGTGACCCTGGCCGACGTCGGCCTGTTCGCGGACGGCACGGCCGTGCGCCTGGTGGGCGAGGAGACCTTCCGCCTGGCGCAGCTGTACGTGGACGACATCATCATCGTCGACACGGACGCGGTGTGCGCCGCCATCAAGGACGTGTTCACCGATACGCGCAGCATCCTGGAACCGTCAGGCGCGCTGGCCATCGCCGGCGCCAAGGCCTATGTGGAACGCGCCGAGCTGACCAAGGACCCGATCAGGAACGAAACGCTGGTCACCATCGCCAGCGGCGCCAATATGAACTTCGACCGCCTGCGCTTCGTGGCCGAGCGCGCCGAGCTGGGCGAATCGCGCGAGGCGGTGTTCGCCGTCACGCTGCCCGAGCAGCGCGGCAGCTTCAAGCGCTTCTGCGCGCTGGTCGGTCCGCGCAACGTCACCGAGTTCAACTACCGCATCAGCGACGAGAAGGAAGCGCACGTCTTCGTGGGCGTGCAGGTGTCTGACCGCGGCGAGTCGGGCGTGCTGGCGCGCGGCTTCGAAGCGGCCGATTTCAAGACGCTGGACCTGACGCACGACGAACTGGCCAAGTCGCACTTGCGCCATCTGGTGGGCGGCAAGAGCGCGCTGGCCAAGGACGAGCTGCTGTACCGCTTCGAGTTCCCCGAGCGTCCGGGCGCGCTGATGCGCTTCCTCGATTCGATGGCGCCGAACTGGAACATCTCGCTGTGCCACTACCGCTCGCAAGGCGGCGACGTGGGCCGCATCCTGATCGGCCTGCAGGTGCCGCCGGACGAGATGGGCGAGTTCACCACCTTCCTCGCCAACCTCGGCTACCGCTACTGGGACGAGACGCAGAACCCGGTGTACAAGCTGTTCCTGGGCTAAGACCCAAGACCCGGGCCGCGCTTCCTCAATGGTCGCGCGCGCCCTCTTTGCCCAGTTTGTTGCCATTGCGCTGGGTAGCGCCGCTGGGCTGGCCGCTGGCCTGCTCCGGCGCGCTGCCGCTGCCCTTGGCCGCGTCGCCCCCGCTGCCGCCGTACGGTTCGGAACCGGTGCCGGAACCAGACGTCCCGCCGGCGCCGGAACCGCCGCTGGCGGCAGTGCCACCGCTGCTTGTGGCGCCGCCATCGTTGCCGGTGGTGGTGCCGCCCGCCGGCGACGTCCGGCTAGCGCTGGACGTGCCTGGCGTCTGCGCCACGCCGGTCGCCGCGCCCAGCCCGGCCGCGCCTGGCGAGGTGGCGGTGCCGCCTGCCACCCCCGATTCGCTGCTGCCCGCCCCCGTGCCGGGCGCGTCCGGATTGCGGTCCTTGCAGCCGCTCAGCGCCAATACCGATATCGCTGCCGCGCACAACAGCGTGGAAATCTTGTAAGCCATGTCGAACTCCTTCGAAGTGGATGCTTGCCGTCCACGCACTTTAGGGCGCGGGCGCGCGGCCGCCTATAGGACGGACCGGACGCATGCTGTAGGACGTTGGGCAAGGCGCGTGCAGGCGGCGGCCGTCGCCCGCCTTGGCACATGCCACATCACCGGCGGCGCCCCGCCAGGGCGCCCAGCGCCAGCCCGGCGCCGAACGCGGCATAGACCAGCGTGAGCGATGGCACCGACAGCCGCTGCTCGTAGCCCGGGTGCAAGCGCCGGGGCGTCATCTGGTAGTCGACGAAGCAAGCGACTGCCGCCATCGCCGTGCCCGCCGCCGCAGTGGCTGCCGGCTCCCGCCGCGCCAGCACACGGCGGAACCAGCGCTCGAACAGCACGCCCCAGAACACGGAACTGGCATGGTGGATGCCGTAGCCGAGCAGCGTGTAGCGCATGCTCGGCTGGTCCTTGCGCGCCGCCTTGTCGCCCCACAGCCAGTGGCTCACGGCATTGACGGCGCTGAACGGGCTGCGGTTCTCGCCCTGGCTGCACACGGCCAGCGCGAGCGCCGACGTGGCGCTGGCCACCGACCCGGTCAGCGCCCCGCGGCGCAAGGTGTCGCTCCAGGCTTCGTACTTGTTTTCCATGCTAGTCTCCTCGGTGCAAAGGCTGCGTTCACGATACCGAAAAATCGCCGCTGCCCGCGCCCGGCTGCGTGAGCTGGCGCACCGAGCGCCGTCCGCCGCGCCGCCAGAATGCAGGGAGGGAGGACGCATGCATGTCTTGATTACCGGTGCGAGCGGTTTCGTCGGCCGGCGCGTGGCGCAGGCGCTGCTGGCGCGCGGTTGCCGCGTGACGGCGGCGGGCAGGCGGCCGGGCGGCGACCCGCGCCTCGGTTTCGTCGAAGCCGACTTCAGCCGCGACAGCGATCCGGCCGTGTGGCGGCCGCGCCTGCGCGGCGTGGACGTGGTGATCAACACGGTCGGCATCATCCGCGAAACCGGACGGCAGCGCTTTGCGCAACTGCACGTGGCCACGCCGCAAGCGCTGTTCACCGCCTGCGCCGAGGCGGAGGTGCGCTGCGTGATCCAGATATCGGCACTGGGCGCCGACGACAGTGCCGCTACCGCCTACCACTTGAGCAAAAAAGCCGCCGACGACTTCCTGGCAGGCCTGCCGCTGCGCTCGGTGATCGTGCAACCGTCGCTGATCTACGGCCCCGGCGGCGGCAGCGCCGAGCTGTTCAAGACCTTGGCGACGACGCCGGTCGGCATACGCTTCGGCCGCGCGCCGCAGCCGGTCCAGCCCGTCCACGTCGACGACGTTGCCGAGGCCCTCGCGTTGCTGGCGATGCAGTGCGGCGGCGGCGCGCCGAGCAGCGGTGGTGCAGCAGTTCGGCACGAGGCCGCGATCGCGGTCGCAAGCGGCCACCGTACCCGCGCGGCCGCCGCCCGCGCTACGGCAGGGCTGGACCATATTGCCGGTACGGCGGCGGCCGACGGCGGCAGCCAGCGCATCGCGCTGGTCGGGCCGCAGGCCATGCCCTTGCAGCACTACCTGGCCGCCTTGCGGCGCGAGCTCGGGCTGGGCCGGCAATGGGTGCTGGTCTTGCCGGACGCCGTTGCGCGCGCCTTCGCGTGGCTGGGTGGCGTCGTGCCTGGCCTGCCGCTGGACCGCGACGCGCTGCGGATGCTCGATCGCGGCAACACGGCCGACGCCGCGCCGACCGCCGCCCTGCTCGGCCGCGCGCCCAAAGCCGTGGCCGAATTCATTCCACCGGAAAGCCGCGCCGCCGAGCGCAGGCTGGCGCAGCTGAACTGGCTGCTGCCGCTGCTGCGCCTGAGCATCGCCGCCGTGTGGCTGGTCACCGCCTGGGTGTCGGCCTTCGCCTACCCCGAAGCGGAGAGCTACCGCCTGCTCGAACGCAGCGGCGTGCCGCCCGCGCTGGCGCCGCTGATGCTGCACGGCGCCGCCGGCTGCGACTTGCTGCTGGGCCTGGCCACCGTGGCGCTGCCGCGGCGTTTGCGTCCGGCGCTGTGGCTGGCGCAGATGGCCCTGATCGCCTTCTACACCATCGTCATCGCCTGGCGCCTGCCCGAATTCCTGGTCCATCCCTACGGCCCGCTGACCAAGAATCTGCCCATGCTGGCCGCCATTTACCTGCTCTACCTGCTGGAAAAACGCTGATGGAATATGTCATCGTCAAATGGCTGCACATCCTGTCCTCGACCTTGCTGTTCGGCACCGGTATCGGCTCGGCCTGGTATTTGCTGCTCGCCAGCCTGAGCCGCGACGTGCGCGCGGTGGCCGTGGTCAGCCGCAACGTGGTGCGCGCCGACTGGCTGTTTACCGCCACCACCATGGTCGTCCAGCCCGCCACGGGCTATTACCTGGCCCACCTGGCCGGCTATCCGCTGCACAGCAAATGGATCTTGTGGTCGCTCTGTCTCTACCTGGCGGCCGCTGCCTGCTGGCTGCCCGTGGTCTGGATCCAGATGCGCCTACGCGACGTGGCGGCCGCCGCCGACGCCGCCGGGGAGGCCCTGCCGCCCCTTTACTGGCGTTACTTCCGCTGGTGGGTGGCGCTGGGCGTACCAGCTTTCTTCGCCTTTGTCGCCGTGTTCTACCTGATGGTCGCCAAGCCGCCCTGAAGCGGGCAGCAGCGTGCTCCCGCGCCGCATTTGCGCTACCATGCACGCTTCGTTCCCGCACCGAGCACCGTCATGACCAATACCGCCGACCTGTCCCCCCTGGGCAAAAATTCCGCCTACCGCAGCGATTACGCGCCGGAACTGCTGTTCCCCATCCCGCGCCAGGGCAAACGCGACGAACTCGGCCTGCAGGGCACGCTGCCCTTCTTCGGCGTCGACATCTGGAACGCCTACGAGCTGTCGTGGCTGAACATGCGCGGCAAGCCGCAAGTGGCGGTGGCGAAAATCACCTTCCCGGCGGATACGCCGAACATCATCGAGTCGAAGTCCTTCAAGCTCTACCTGAACTCATTCAACCAGACCCGCCTGGCCAACGAGGAGGCGCTGCGCTCGCTGATGGTGCAGGACCTGTCGGCTGCCGCCGGCGGCAGCGTGCACGTGGCCGTCACGCTGCAGGAAGAGTTCGCCAAACTGCGCATGGGCGAGCTTGAAGGCGTGCTGCTGGACCGCCTGGACATCGAGGTGGACAACTACGCGCCGCAGCCGGAAGTGCTCAAAGCCGATGCTGACGACCTGCCGGTCACCGAAACCTTTATTTCCCATTTGCTCAAGTCGAACTGCCTGGTCACCGGCCAGCCGGACTGGGGCAGCGTGCAGATCAGCTACTCCGGCCCGCAGATCGACCAGGAAAGCCTGCTGCGCTACCTGATCGGTTTCCGCGAGCACAACGAATTCCACGAACAATGCGTCGAACGCATCTTCACCGACATCCTGCGCCATTGCAAACCGACCCAGTTGGCCGTATATGCCCGGTATACGCGGCGCGGCGGCCTGGACATCAATCCCTGGCGCAGCAACTACAGCACCGGATCCCAGCCGTCCAACCTGCGTAATGCTCGTCAGTAACATCCATCAGCATCCCGGGCCGCTGGCGCAATCGTGTATCACTAGACCGGGATTTGTCTTACAATGAATCAATAAAGGTTGCAGTTTTCAAAGCTGCTGCCGATAACAGTTAAAGACATTCAAAAATCGGCGTGGCCGCGGAATTACTGACAAAAAACTGGCATTTGTCTTGTATTCGCTGCGGAAATAGCTATTATCTCTGCCAGTGCTTATTTAACAACGCTACGGCCTGCCCCCAGCGGACTGCGGCGGATTGCGGAGCCAGCCATGGCGCAAGCGAATTCATGTTACAAGGCGAAAAAACAAGCCTATAATTCCGCTCGCAAGCCACATTTGTGCGCCGCACCATTCCACGTCGCGTTATGAACAACCTGAGCAAAATCCTATCCCTCGAAAACGTCCAGCTCGATCTGGAAGTTTCCAGCAAGAAGCGCGCTTTCGAGCAAGCCGGCCTGATTTTTGAGAACAACTGCGGCATCGCCCGCTCCACCGTGTCGGACAATCTGTTCGCGCGAGAGCGCTTGGGCTCCACCGGCCTGGGCCACGGCGTGGCCGTGCCGCACGGGCGCATCAAGGGCATGAAGAGCCTGAAGTCGCCGCTGGCGGCCTTCGTGCGCCTGGCCGAGCCGATTCCCTTCGAATCGCCGGACGGCAAACCGGTCAGCCTGCTGTTCTTCCTGTTGATACCGGACCACGTTACCCAGCAGCACCTGGAGATCCTGTCCGAGATCGCCGAAATGTTCTCGGACGACAGTTTCCGCGCGGCGCTGATGACCGACGCCGACCCGCAATCTGTGCACAGCCGCATCGTGAATTGGCAACCCAGCTTGCAAGCCGCAGGTTAAACTGTGGGCGTCCGCCCTCACCAGATAAAAAGCCATGCTGCAAACGCCCCTGACGATACAACGCCTGTATGACGATAATCGTGAAACGTTGCAGCTAGGCTGGTTTGCCGGCTTTCCCGGCGGCGAGCGGCTGATCTCGGGCGATGTCGCTTCCGCCGCCGACCAGGTCGGCCACCTGAACACCATCCACCCCGGACGCATCCAGGTCTTCGGCCATCAGGAAATCAACTACTACCAGCGCCTCAAGTCGCTCACGCGCGCCCACGTCATCAGCGAGCTGATCGCGGGCGGCCCGCCGGCGCTGATCATCGCGCAGGGATTGGAAACGCCGCCGGACATCCTGGCCATCTGCGACGAAAAGAATATCCCGCTGTTCTCCACGCCCTTGCCCGCGGCGCAGGTGATCGACTTCCTGCGCGTGTACCTGTCGAAGAAACTGGCGCAGCGCATCATCATGCACGGCGTGTTCATGGACGTGCTGGGCGTGGGCGTGCTGATCACCGGCGATTCGGGCCTGGGCAAGTCGGAGCTGGGCCTGGAACTGATTTCGCGCTCGCACGGCCTGGTGGCCGACGACGCGGTGGAATTCGCGCGCATCGCGCCGAACATGATCGAGGGGCGCTGCCCCGCCCTGCTGCAAAACCTGCTGGAAGTGCGCGGCCTGGGGCTGCTGGACATCAAGGCCATCTTCGGCGAGACGGCGGTGCGGCGCAAGATGCGCCTGAAACTGATCGTGCACCTGGTGCGCCGTTCGGCGCTGGAGGAGGAAGTGGAGCGTTTGCCGTTCCAGTTCCCGACCGAGGACGTGCTGGGACTGCCGATCCGCAAAGTGGTGATACCCGTGGCGGCCGGCCGCAACATCGCGGTGCTGCTGGAAGCGGCCGTGCGCAACACCATCCTGCAACTGCGCGGCATCGATACGCTGCAGGAGTTCATGGAACGGCAACGGCAGGCAATGAGCGGGGACTAGCCCCGCTCATTACCAACGTTGCTAAGGAGGGCAGCCCTGCAGGGCTGCCCCGCTACGCAGGCGCGGGGCTGTGCCCCACGAATTCCCTGCTACGCCAGCGGCAGGCAATGAGCGGGGACTAGCCCCGCGATCAGGACCCAAACACACCTATCGCGTAGTCTTGAGGTATTATCTTTAGCTATGCGTATCGTGCTCATTACCGGTATATCCGGCTCAGGAAAATCCGTCGCCCTCAATGTCCTCGAGGACACGGGCTATTATTGCGTGGACAATCTGCCGCCGGCACTGCTGGCGCACCTGGTCACGCAGCTCTCCGACGAAGGCACGCCAGCGCTGGCCGTGGCGGTCGACGCGCGCAGCGCGGAGTCGCTGGTCAGCCTGCCCGATGCCGTGCGCGCCCTGCGCGACCAGGGCCACGACGTCAAGATCATGTACCTGACGGCGAACACCCACTCGCTGGTGGCGCGCTTCTCGGAGACGCGCCGCAGCCATCCGCTGTCGCACGAATTGAAACCGGGCCAGAACCCGGCGGCGCGCCGCACGCTGATCGAATGCATCTCCGAAGAACGCGAGCGCCTGTCTGCCATCGAGCAGCTGGGCCACGTGATCGACACCTCGGAATCGAGCGCCAACAAGCTGCGCGCGTGGATCAAGGACCTGGTGCAAAGCGAGAATGCGCCGCTGACGCTGTTCTTCGAATCGTTCGCCTTCAAGGTGGGCGTGCCGCTGGACGCTGACTTCGTGTTCGACGTGCGGGCCATACCGAATCCCTATTACGACCTGGCGCTGCGCCCGATGACGGGCCGCGACGCGCCTGTCATCGCCTTCCTCGACGCTCAGCCCAGCGCCGACGAAATGTTCAAGGACATCCGCGATTTCGTGGCCAAATGGCTGCCGTCGTTCAAGACCGACAACCGCAGCTACCTGACCGTGGCTGTCGGCTGCACAGGCGGCCAGCACCGCTCGGTATACATGGCCGAACGCCTGGCGCGCCATTTCCATCCGATCGAGCAGGTCGTGCTGCGGCACCGCGAGCAGTCTTAAACCAGCCGCGCAGCCAGGAACTCGCCGGCCTGCGGAGCAACTTCCAGCGGCAAGGGCAGGCACAGCTTACGGTGCCGTCATCAGCGGCGGGCGGGCAGCGCCGCTGCCTGGCGCTCCCATACATCGCCGCTGGCGATATGGAACAGGATCTGCCGGTGGCCGGCGCCGAACAGGCTTTCGGCAGCCACCGCGATGCCGTGCGTGCGCAGCAGGGCGCGCGCCGCCTCGCCGTTGTGGCGTCCGATCTCGGACGCCTGCCGGCACGTCTGCGGCGCAAACATGGCGCTGCCGCCGAATATCTTGGCCTGGCATTCGGCGGCAGCGACACCCTGCTGCGCCAGCTCCTCCAGCATCAAGGCCAGCGAGTCCGCCCCGTAGCGCCCGTCCAGCGGGCCGGGGGGCCGTTTGCCGCGCTGCGCCAGCAGGAAGTGCGACATCGCGCCGATCCGGCGCTGCGGATGCCACAGCGTGATCGACACGCAGGAGCCAAGCAGCGTGCGGATGCGGAAACCGGCGTCGCCGACGAAATACTCGCCCGGCTGCAGGAACACGTCGATCAGCCCGGGCACTGCGTCACCGCTTGCGGTAAATCGCCGGCGCCACTTGCTCGACCGCGTCGCTGATGCCGTTCAGGCTCTCGGAGTGGCCGATGCAGAAATGGCCTCCCGGCCTGAGCTGGGCCAGCACCCGCGCCACCACCGCGCGCTTGGTGTCGCCGTCGAAATAGATCATCACGTTGCGCAGGAAGATCACGTCGAACTGGCCCAGGTCGGCCAGCGCTTCGTTCAGGTTGACCTGGGAGAATTGCACGCGGCTGCGCAGGGCCGGCGCCACCAGCAAGGTGCCCTGCTGCTGGCCGGTGCCCTTCAGGCAGTAGCGCTGCAGATAGGCCGGCGGGATATGGCTGGCCCGTTCCATCGGATAATGGCCCCGGCGCGCGCGCTGCAGCACGCGCAGGCTGATATCGGAACCGAACACTTCCCATGGCCGTGCCGGCATGCAGTCGGCCAGCAGCATGGCGATGCTGTAGGCTTCCTCGCCGGACGAACTGGCCGCGCTCCAGACCCGCATCGGCAGCCCGGCGCGCGCCGCCTCGAGCGCCAGCCCACGCAGGAAATCGAAATGCTTTTGCTCGCGGAAGAAATAGGTTTCATTGGTGGTCAGCAGGTCGACCGCCGTCTGCACCTCGTCCGGTGCGCCGCCGCTGCTCAGCAGCTTGAAATACTCGCCGTAGGAGCGCGCCTTGCACGGGCCCAGGCGGCGCGCCAGGCGCCCTCCCACCAGCGCCCGCTTGGCCGGCGACAGGTGGATGCCGGCGGCCTCGTAGATGAAGCGCTGGAACTGGGCGAACTCCTGTTCGCTGAGCGCGGCCTCGCTCACGGCGCCGCCGCCCCGCGCGCGCGCCGCGCAAGCGCTGTCAAGCGCACGCATCCTGCGTGGCGGCGGCATCGGCGCCGTGCAGCGCGGACAAGGCCACCAGCTGGTCGACCGAGAGCACCTCGCTGAGCTGCAGCAGGATCACGAACTTGCCGTCCACCTTGCCCATGCCTTCGATGAAGTCGCCCGGCACCCTGGCCCCGAAGGTGGGCGCCGGCTCGATGTCGGCGCCGGCGATTTCCAGCACGGCGCTGACCGAATCGACCAGCACGCCCAGCACCTGCTGCCCGCCGTCCGACGCCATCTCCACGATGACGACGCAGGTGCGCTTGGTGGGCGGGCTGGGTACGCGCCCGAAGCGCACGGCCAGGTCCAGCACCGGCACCACCGCGCCGCGCAGGTTGATCACGCCGCATATGCTGGCCGGCATCATCGGCACCGTGGTCACGCCGCTGTATTCGATGATCTCCTTGATCGCCAGGATGCCGATGGCGAACATTTCCGTGCCCAGCATGAAGGTCAGGTATTGCGTATGCCCGGCTGTGCCCGCCTGCGGCCGCGCTGGCGTGTTGGGTATTGCTGCGTTCATAGGCGGCTCCTCAGAAGCGGGTGAATTGCGACTCGTCCACGGCGTCGTCGTCGGCCGGCACCATCAGCCTGGGCTTGCTGCGCGCGACGGCGCGCTTGGCGCGCACGGACGCCAGGCGCGTGACCGGCGCCGCGGCCTGGGCCGGCATGCCCGCGTGCGCGCCGTCGAGCTGGAAGAAGGCCATCGCCTGCTGCAACTGCTCGGCCTGGCCGCTCATCTCCTCGGCGGTGGCGGCCAGCTGCTCCGAGCTGGAGGCGTTGTGCTGGGTGGCCTGGCTCAACTGCCCGACCGCCTGGTTGATCTGGCTCACGCCGGCCGACTGCTCCTGCGACGCGGCCGCGATCTCCTGCACCAGGTCCGACGTCTTCTGGATATTGGGCACCATCGTGGTCAGCAGCTGGCCGGCCCGCTCTGCCAGCGCCACGCTGTTGCCGGCCACTTCGCCGATTTCCTGCGCCGCCACCTGGCTGCGCTCGGCCAGCTTGCGCACCTCGGCCGCCACCACCGCGAAGCCCTTGCCGTGCTCGCCCGCCCGCGCCGCCTCGATGGCCGCGTTCAACGCCAGCAAGTTGGTCTGGTAGGCGATGTCGTCGATGATGACGATCTTCCTGGCGATCTGGCGCATCGCCGCCACCGTCGCCGCCACCGCCTCGCCGCCCTCGGCCGCCTCCAGCGCCGCCTTGCCGGCCATGCCGTCGGTCACCCTGGCGTTGTCCGTGTTCTGCGCGATCGAGGCCGTCATCTGCTCCAGCGAGGCCGACGTCTCCTCCACCCCGGCGGCCTGCTCGCTGGCCGCCTGCGACAGCGACTGCGCCGTCGCGCTGACCTGCTCCGAGGCGCTGGCCAGCGCGTCGGCGCTGCCGTTGACCTCGCCCACCACGTGGGCCAGCCTGGCCGTCATCTCGCCCAGCGCCGACAGCAGCAGCCCGGTTTCATCCCTGGCGGCCGTCTCGATGCGGCCGCTCAAATCGCCGGCGGCGACTGCCTGCGCCTGCCTGAGCGCCTGCGCCATCGGCCCGGTGATGGAACGGGTGGTCAGCCAGGCCACCAGCGCACCGCTCAGCAGCGCGGCCCCGGCCACCGACAGCATGAGCTTGATCGCGTTGTCATAGGCGTCGCGCGCCTGCGCCACATCCTCGGCCGTGTTTTTTTCCTGGAACGCCACCATGTCGTCCAGATCGGCGAACCATTTCTTTTGCAAGGGACGCACCGCGTTCATCAGCATGCTGGTCGCGGCGGCATCGTCGTTGTTGCGCGCCAGCGCGACCACCTTGTCCATCACGGCGTCGGCGGCGCTGCCGTCCTCGCCTATCCTGGCCATGATGGCCTTGCCGGTCGGGGTCACCACAATCGCGCTCAGGCTGCGGAATTCGCGCTGATACTGTTCGCGCATGTCGGCCATGCGTTTGATCTCGACCGCCATCTCGCCCTCGGTGGTCATCAGCACGATATTGCGCACCGCCCTGGCATTGGTCTGCACGGCGTCGCTCATCGCCTTGGCGCTTTTCGCCTTGACCATATTGCTGTCGACGATCTCGTCCAGATGCGTCTGTATCTGCGCCATGCGCGACAGGCCGATGGCCGCCATTCCCAGCAACAACGCCAGCAGCAGGCCGAAACCCAGGCCCAGGCGCACGCCTATCTTCAAATTTCTCATCTCGTCCCTCGTGTGGAAGTGTGCAATCGTTCGGTCCGGCGCCGCTGGTCCGGCGCGGCTCAGCAGCGGCTCAGTAGCGACTCAGTAGCGGCTCAAGGAGGCCAGCGGCCCCGGCGCGGCGCGCCGTCCGGCTGCCTGCGCGGCGCGCGCCGCGGCCGGCGCAGCCGCGCCGCGGCCGTTCGCGCCGTCGAGCTGGAAGAAGGCCATCGCCTGCTGCAACTGCTCGGCCTGGCCGCTCATTTCCTCGGCGGTGGCGGCCAGCTGCTCCGAGCTGGAAGCGTTGTGCTGGGTGGCCTCGCTCAGCTGCCCGACCGCCTCATTGATCTGGCTCACGCCGGCCGACTGTTCCTGCGACGCGGCCGCGATCTCCTGCACCAGGTCCGACGTCTTCTGGATATTGGGCACCATCGTGGTCAGCAGCTGGCCGGCCCGCTCTGCCAGCGCCACGCTGCCGCCGGCCACTTCGCCGATTTCCTGCGCCGCCACCTGGCTGCGCTCGGCCAGCTTGCGCACCTCGGCCGCCACCACCGCGAAGCCCTTGCCGTGCTCGCCCGCCCGCGCCGCCTCGATGGCCGCGTTCAACGCCAGCAAGTTGGTCTGGTAGGCGATGTCGTCGATGATGACGATCTTCCTGGCGATCTGGCGCATCGCCGCCACCGTCGCCGCGACCGCCTCGCCGCCCTCGGCCGCCTCCAGCGCCGCCTTGCCGGCCATGCCGTCGGTCACCCTGGCGTTGTCCGTGTTCTGCGCGATCGAGGCCGTCATCTGCTCCAGCGAGGCCGACGTCTCTTCCACCCCGGCGGCCTGCTCGCTGGCCGCCTGCGACAGCGACTGCGCCGTCGCGCTGACTTGCTCCGAGGCGCTGGCCAGCGCGTCGGCGCTGCCGTTGACTTCGCCCACCACGTGGGCCAGCTTGGTCACCATGTTTTGCATCGAGCGCAGCATCTGCCCCGTTTCATCGCCGGACGTGGCGCCGATGCGCACTGTCAGGTCGCCCTGCGCCAGGCGGTCCGCCACTGCTGCCGCCAGCCGCAGCGGCACGACCACGCTGCGCGTCACCCACCAAGCGGCGGCGGCGGCCAGCATGGCGGCCACGGCGCTGAGCGTGATCATCAGCCGGCGCGCCTCCAGGTAAGACTGTTGCGCCAGTTTGCCCGACGCGTCGACCATCTCGCCCTGCAACTGCGCCAGCTCGGCCACCGCGCCCTGGTAGGCGCGCAGCACGGGCCGCAGTTCGCGGTTCAGCAGTTGCCGGGCTTCCGGCTCCTTGCCAGCCCGCACCAGCGCAAACAACTGTTCCTGCCCGGCCACGAACTTGGCGCGCTGTTGCTGTATGGCCAGCAAGGCTTCCTTGCCGCGCGCCGTGCTCACCACGCGCTTGAGCGCCTCGAGCTTCTCGCCTATCCTGGCGCGCGCGGCCAGGATGGCGTCGATCTCGCCCTGCACCTGCGCGCTGTCGTCGCTGAGCAGGAGGTTGCGCATGTCGATGGCGATCTCGTTGGTGCCGGCCGTGATCGCGGCGGCCAGCTGCACCTTAGGCCACTTGTCCTGGACCACGTCGTCCAGCGCGTCGTTCACATTGCCCAGACGCGTGATGCCGACCCCGCTGATGGCGGCCATCAGCAGCACCACCGTGCCAAATCCCAGCGCCAGCCGGGCCCCGATTTTCAAATTTCCGAACATGTCCGTCCCCAATCATTGATTCGTGACGGCGGCGCCGCGCGCCGCCGTTGCCGCCCGCTATGCCAGGCTGGTCTCGCGCTCGGCCATGGCGGCCGCTTGCGCGCGCCCTTCGATCACCGCCATCAGCGCGGCCATGTCCAGTATCAGCGCCACTTCGCCGCTGCCGAGGATGGTCGAACCGCTGATGCAGCGCACCTGCTGGAACAGCTTGCCGAGCGGCTTGATGACAGTCTGGAATTCCCCCAGCAGCCCGTCGACCACCAGCCCCCAGCGCTGGCCGCCATGCTTGACCACCACCACGTTCTCGCGCCGGGCCGGCTCGCCGGCCACGCCGAACAGCTCGCGCAGGCGCACGCAGGGCAGCACCCGGCCGCGCAAGCTGGTGTAGCCGCGCCCGGCGTCGGCGCCGGCGTCGAAGGCCAGGCACTCCTCGATCATGTCGAGCGGAATGACGAACATCGATTTGCCGGCCGTGACCAGGAAGCCGTCTATCATGGCCAGCGTCAGCGGCAGGCGCAGCGCGATGGTGGTGCCGGCGCCGGCCTCGCTGGCAACGGCCACCGTGCCGCGCAGCGCGTCGATATTGCGCTTGACCACATCCATGCCGACGCCGCGCCCGGACAACTGGGTCACCTGCTCGGCGGTGGAGAAGCCGGGCGCGAAGATCAGGCCGTACACCTCGCCGTCGGACAGCTTGCGGCCCGGCTCGACCAGGCCGCGCTCGAGCGCCTTGGCCAGGATCTTGTCGCGCTGCAGTCCGCCGCCGTCGTCGCGCACCTCGATGACGATGCAGCCGGCGTCGTGGTAGGCGTTCAGCTCGACCGTGCCCCTGGCCGGCTTGCCGCACGCGATGCGCTGCCCGGCCGGTTCGATGCCGTGGTCGATCGCGTTGCGCACCAGATGGGTCAGCGGATCGCCGATGCGCTCGACCACGGTCTTGTCCAGTTCCGTGTCGCCGCCGCGCACCAGCAGCGCGATGTCCTTGCCGATCTCGCGCGAGACGTCGTGCACCACGCGCTGGAAGCGGTTCAGCGTGGCGCCGATCTTGACCATGCGCAGCTGCAGCGCGCTGTCGCGCACCTGCTCGACCAGGGCCGCCAGGGTCGAGGTGCGCTCCTGCAGCTCGGCATCGCTGACGCGCGCCGCCGCCACATTGGCGCCGGCGCCGACGATGATCAGCTCGCCGATCAGATTGATCAGATGGTCGAGCTTGTCGGCGTCGATCCGGATCGACCGGTTTTCCTGCTGCGCCGGCTGGCGGGCGCGCTCCTGTTTGGCCAGGGCGGCCTCGACCACGGGCGGGCGCACCGCGCCCATCTCCACCAGCATGGCGCCGAGCGGCGCGGCAGCCGCGGCGCCGCCGTGCTGCGCCTGCAGCGCCTGCGCCAGCTCGCGCTCCGTCACGCTGCCGCAACGCACCAGGATTTCGCCCAGCCGCGCATTGTCTTCCGGCAGCGCCTCGATCAGCTGGACGTACTCGGCCAGCCGGCTCTCCGGCGCCAGGATGCGGATGGCGCAGTCGCCGCGCACGAAATCGAACACGCCGTCGATGGCCGCCTTGTCGGCCGCGCTGCTGAAGGCGATTTCGAAGCCGAGATAGCAGGCCTCGGGATCCATCAGCGCGGGCGCCGGCATGGCGTCGCTCAGCGTGACGATGCCGGCCACGCTGCCGAGCTGCCCCAGGTAACGGAGCACCGACAGCGGGTCCATGCCGTTGCGCAGCGTGTCCTCGCCGAAGCGCAGCGAGATGTGCCACAGCTCGCCGTCGCCGCGGCAGTCCGGCTGCGCCGCCACCGCAGCCACGGCAGGCACGGCTGCGGCCGGCGGCGCGCCGCCGGCAAGCAGGTGGGCGCGCAGGCGCGCCAGCAAGGGCGCGCCCTGCGCCAGCAGCGCCGGGTCCGGCGCGTCCGTCCCCGATTGCAGCGCGTCGATCAGCGCCGCGGTGTGGTCGCGGCAGGCCAGCAGCAGCGCCACCAGGGCTTCGTCCAGCACGGCGCCGGCGCGCACCCGGTCGAGCACGTTTTCGACCACGTGCGCGAAATCGACCACGTGGTCGAGCCCGAACAAGCCGGCCGAGCCCTTGATGGTGTGCACGGCGCGGAACACGGCATCGACCAGTTCTCCCATCTCGGCGTGCGGGCCCACCGACAGCAAGGCCCGCTCCATGTCCTCCAGCAGGTCCCGGCTTTCCAGGATGTAGGTGTGCAGCGCCGCGTCCAGGTTCATGGCGCCGCCCCTGCGGCTGGGGCCGGCGCGCCGAAGCTGCCGCCCAGGCCGGTCAGCGCGAGCACGTCGAGCACCGCGCCGCTGGGCGCGGCCAGGCGCAGCGCGCCGCCGGCGGCGCGCGCCGCGTCCCGGGCCAGCAGCAGCAGCTGCAGGCCGGCGCCGTCGAACTCGCTGACCCCGGACAGGTCGAGCTCGAGCGCCGGCTGCGCCGCCACCGCGGCCAGCAGCATCTGTTTCAACTCCTCGGCGCGGTAGATGCCCATCTCGCCGGCGATCCGCAGCGCGCCCGGCGCTGCGCTCACGGCAGCACCAGCTTCTGCACTGCGCCCAGCAGCACCTGCGGCTTGAAGGGCTTGACCAGCCAGGCCCTGGCGCCGGCGGCTTGGCCCTGGCGCTTCCTCTCCTCCTGCGACTCGGTGGTCAGCATCAGGATGGGGGTGAAGCGGTAGGCGGCCAGCTTCTTGACCTCCTGCACCATGGTGATGCCGTCCATATTCGGCATGTTGACGTCGCTGACGATCAGGTGCACCTTCTGCCCCTGGAGCTTGGCCAGCGCGTCCCTGCCGTCGACCGCCTCCTGCACATCATAGCCGGCCTCCCTCAGGGTCATGCCGACCACCTGGCGCAAGGATGCGGAATCGTCGACGATCATGATAAGTTTTGCCATGGTTACCTCTGGGTATGGGATGGGGATGGGCTAGAAAAAGGTGAGTTCGTCGCTCGGCGCCGGCAATTGGCCGGCCTGGCCCGGCGCGGCATGGCCCCGGCGCTCGTCCTGCATGGTGTAGCGGGACTCCAGCTCGCCCAGCCAGTCGGCCAGCGGCGGCAGCGCGCGCGCGCCGGCCTGCCCGAGCGCCTGCCCCAGGCGCCCCATGTCGGCGTCGACCACTTCCAGGATCTGGCGGATGCGGTCCTGGAATTGCAGCGCCATCAGCAGGTTTTCCACTTCGTCGCGGATGGCGCTGCCGCGCGCCCGCATGTCGTCGGCCGCATGGGCCAGTTCACGCACATGGCCCAGCACGTCTTCGACCACGCCGCTGGAGGCGCCGATGGCGTCGCCGTCGTCGGCGGCGGCGCGCGACGCGGCGTCCAGCGTGGCGCGCATGGTGGCGGAAATCTCGGCCATGCGGCCGGTCATGCGGCTGCCTATCGTGGCCGACGACTGCGACAGCGCACGCACTTCGCCGGCGATGACGGCGAAGCCGCGCCCGGCGGCGCCGGCCCGCGCCGCCTCGATCGACGCGTTGATGGCCAGCAGGTTGGTCTGGGCCGCGATCTTGCGGACCTCGTCTGCCAGCTCCTGCAACTCCTCGGTGGCCGACGCCAGCGCGCGCACATTGTCGAGCAAGACCACCTTGCTGCCGACCACGGTTTCCAGGCAACGGATCACGGGACCCAGTTCGCGCTCGCACAGGGTGAGCAGGCTCAGCGTCACTTGCTCGCCGGCCGGCGCCGTGCCGCCGGTGAAACCGGCCGCCCTGAATTGTTCCAGCAGCGCGGCCAGGCTGCCCAGCAACTGGGCGACCGCGTCGTCGGTCTGCGTGTTAACCGCCTGCACATGGTGCTGCCACACCGGCAGCACGCCGCCCATCAGGTCCTCGATCTGGCCCAGGTCGGCGCCCAGCATGTGCGCCGACGAGGCACTGTCGCGCGCCGCGCCGGTCTGGCCCTGCAAGCGCCACGCCAGCAGCGCGGCGCTGGCCAGCACGCCGGCCAGCGCCAGCGCCTGCAGCGGACCGCGGCGTTCCCACAGCGGCAGCGCGGCGAACGCCACCGCCGCCAGCGCCGGCCAGGCGCAAGCGAACAGGCGGACCAGGGCGGCGCGCCTGCGGCCGCCATCCATTCCGTACAAAGCGATCATCGTGGAGTACTCCGCAAAAATGGGCGGCGCCATGCCGGAACGCGGCCGCCTGCGCCGGTGGACGGGCGTGCCGTCATTTTTTGGGTGGCGCCGGCAGCGCCAGCCGGGACATCAGGCCGGCCAGTTCGTGCTTGTCGACCGGTTTATGCAGGGCGCCCAGGATATTCAAATGGTGGAACCTGGCCATCAGCTGCGCGGAATCGAGGAAGCGTTGCGCCAGCCCGGACATCAGGATGATGGCGCAGCCCGGATGGCTTGCGCCCAGTTGCTCCATCAGCTGGAAGCCGTCCATCTGCGGCATGTTGATATCGCAGATGACCAGGTCGGGGGGCAACTTGCCCGGATCGAAGGCCGACAAGCCCTGGCGGCCGTCGGCCGTCGCGGTGACGCGGGCGATGCCCATGTCCTCGAGCATGATGCCCAGCATGTCGAGCATGAAGACGTCGTCATCGATCACCAATACATGTCCGCAACGCTGCAACACAGCGTGGGTGATGTCTCCAGCCATATCTTTTCAGTAACCTTCATATCCGGCGTGCCAAGAAAAACCCTGCCTATATCATGCCTATTGGCAAAATATCCATCCATAGGGAAAGGTCGGTTTTGGCGTAGGAATGGGACGCGGCGGGGGTAAGGAAACCCTCACCCGGCCTGTCAGGCGGCCAGTTCGGCTGCCACCCAGCGCTCGAAGCGCTCCAATGCCGCCCCCAGGTCGGCCGCCAGCATGGCCGCCGCCGCCAAGCCGCCCGGCTGTTCCAGGGCCTGCCACTGCCGCGCCATCCGCAGCGCGCCCACCGCCCGCGCGCTCGACTTGTAGCGGTGCCCCAACGCCGCCGCCGTGGCGAGGTCGCCACCGGCCAGCGCCGCCTCGAGCTGCGCGATGCCCGCGCCCGCCGTCTCCAGATAACGCAGGGCGAACTGGCGCATGCGCGCCGGCTTGCCGTCGAAATGCCGGGCCAGTTCAGCCAGGCTGATGTCCGCTTCCGCTTCCGCTTCCGAATCTACTTCCGCTTCCGTCTCCTCTTCCGCCTCCGCCGGCGCGGCGCCGGACGCGGCACGGCCGGCCAGGGTGGCGTACAGTTTTTCCGGCGCCACCGGCTTGCTGATGAACTCGTCCATCCCCGCCGCCTGGCAGCGCGCCCTGTCTTCGGCGCTGACGTTGGCTGTCATGGCGATCACGCGCACGCCGGCCAAGGCCGGGTCGGCGCGCATCCGGCGCGTCGCCGCTATCCCGTCCATCACCGGCATCTGCACATCCATCAGCACGCAGTCGTAACGCTCCAGGGCCAGCTGGGCCAGCGCCTCCATGCCATTGCCGGCCAGCGCCACCTCGACACCGGCCAGCTCCAGGAATTCGCGCGCCACCTGCTGGTTGAATTCGTGGTCGTCGACCACCAGCACGCGCATGCCGTGCAAGGTCTGCGGCTGCGCCGCCGGCGGCGCGGCCAATTGCGCCGGACGCGCTGCCCGCTCCAAGGTCAGTGCGAACCAGAAGCGGCTGCCCTGGCCCTCGATGCTGTCGACGCCCAGCTCCCCGCCCATCTGTTCCACCAGGCGCTTGCAGATCGCCAGTCCCAGGCCGGTGCCGCCGTATTTGCGGGTGGTCGAACTGTCGGCCTGGTGGAAGGACTGGAACAAACGGCCCAATTGCTCGGCGCTGATGCCGATGCCGCTGTCGCGCACCTCGAACAGCAGGCTGCAGCGGGCCGGGTCCTGAGCGCGCACCGTCACCGCCACGCCGACGGCGCCGGCGTCGGTAAACTTGACGGCATTGCCGACCAGATTGATCAGCACTTGGCTCAGGCGCAAGCCGTCGCCGCGCAGCCAGCCGCTCAGTTCAGGCGCCACCGCGCTGTCGAGCCGCAAGCCCTTGGCGGACGCCCGCCCGGCCACCTGGGCCAGGACCTTGGCCAGCAGCTGCGCCGGGTCGAACGGGGCATACTCCAGCGTCAGCATGCCGGCCTCGATCTTGGAGAAATCGAGGATGTCGTCGATCAAACCCAGCAAATGCTCGCCCGACAGCCGGATCTTGCCCAGGTAGTCCTGCAGGCGGGCCGACGGCGCAGCCTTCAAGGCCAGCAGGGTCATGCCGATGACGCTGTTGAGCGGGGTGCGGATCTCATGGCTCATATTGGCCAGGAAGTCGCTTTTCGCGCGGCTGGCGGCATCGGCCGCTTCCTTGGCCTGGCGCAGCGCGCGCACCGCTTCGGCCTGCGTCGTGACGTCGACCACCACCCCGATCACCCCGCGCGCGCGGCCGTCGGCGCCGCGCAGCAAGGCCTTGCTGACCAGCAGGTCGACCGGGCGCCCGTCGCCCATGCGGAAGGTGTCCTGGTAGATTTGCGGCACGCCGCTGGCCAGCACTTCGCGGTCGCGCTCGGCATGGATGGTGGAGTTGCCGCTCGGCACAACCTGCGCCAGGGATTTGCCGCGCAAGCGCTCCTCGGTGGTGGAGAAGAAGGTGAGATAAGCCTGGTTGACGCGCAGGTAGCGGCCGTCGGCATCCTTCAGGCTGACCGGCAGCGGGATGGAATCGAACAAGGCGTCGACGAAACTGAGGTTTTCCTGGATTTGCTCGGCCGCCCGGCGCCGCTCCGAGACATCGTGCAGCGTGCCGCTCAAGCCGTTCGGCTGGCCGTCCTCGCCCAGTTCGGCGCGCACGTGGACCCCGAGCCAGCATAAGCCGCCGTCGCGCGTGCGGCAGCGCAGCTCGCGCTTCAGCGGCACCGCCCGGCCGCCCAGCAGCTGGGCCAACTGCAGGCGCGCCGGCGCCAGGTCGTCGGGGTGGATGAACTCGACGCAAGCATGGCCCAGCGTCTCGTCCACCGTGTAGCCGGTGATGTCGGTCCAGGCCGGATTGACGAAGGTCATGCAGCCGCGCGCGTCGGTCCGGAACACCGCCTCGCGCAGGCTGTTGACCAGCGTGCGGTACTGCCTTTCGCTGGTGGCGACGATCTCGGACAGGAATTTGTTTTCGGTGATGTCGGTCTCGATCGACACGTATTGATAGGGGCGGCCGTCGCCGTCCAGGAAAGGCACCATGGTGGCGTACACGCTGTACGGGCGGCCGCCCTTGGCCCGGTTGTGCACCTCCCCGTGCCAGGCCTGCCCGCTTTCCACCGTCTTCCACACCTGCTCGAAATAGCTGGCGTCATGCTGGCCGGAATCGAGCACCGCATAGCCGCAGCCCAGCAGTTCCTCGCGCGCGTAGCCGGTGACCAGGCAAAACTTCTCGTTGACGTAGATGATGCGGCGGCTGGTGTCGACGATGCTGACGATGGCATGCTGGTCCAGCGCGAAACGCTGGTTGATCAATTCGATCCGGCCGGCCTGCTGGCGCCGCACCAGATCGGGCAGCAGGGCCGACAGCCCCTCCAGATCCTCCTCGGGGGGCAGCGCGCGGGCGCCGTCCTCATGGCGCAGCAGTTCAGCCATGGCCAGCCGCACCGAATGCAAGGTCCGGTTGCGGCTGCCGAGTTCGTCCCGCAGGCGGGCATTGGCCTGGGTCAGCTCGCCCGAGCGCAGTTCCAGCACGTGCGCGCGCAGCGCGACGTCGTGCTCGTAGCGCACGAAATTGCGGTCGATCTGTTCGACCAGTTGTTCCAGGCCGCCCAGCAGGGCCGCCACCGGCGGCGGCATGCCGGGCAGCGCGCCCGCCGCCGGCAGCGCGTCCAGCAAGGCGCGCCAAGCCTCGGGGCTGTCGATCCCGCAAAAACGGCGCAACTGGCGCGCCAGGGTGCGGTGCATGTCAGCCTTCCATCGTGCGGCCCGGCCGCACTGCGCGTTTGTCTATCCTGCTCACCAAACCATCCCCTTCGGCCGCGGCTGTCGATGGCGCGGCGCGCCATCGGCCGGCCCATGCAGACGATAGCAAAGGCGCGGCCGCGCCAACATAGGGAAAGGTTGATTCGGGGGTAGGGATAAGCGCGGGCCGGCGCCGGGCGGCGGCTAGGCCAGGTGGCGCAGCGGGTGCGCGTGCGCCGGCCACGGCGGCGCGAAGAAGCCGGCCACCAGCGCCGGCGTCACCTCCTCCAGCGTCGCCGGCGACCACTGCGGCGCGTTGTCCTTGTCGACCACCAGCGCGCGCACGCCTTCGAGCACTTCGCCGTGCTCGAAATTGCGACGCACCACGTTGCGCTCCATGCGCAGGCAGTCCGCCACGCCGAGCGAGGCGCCGCGGTTCAACAGTTCCAAGGTCACGCACATCATCAGCGGCGACCGGGTCCGCATCGCTGCCAGCGCCTTCTGCGCGAACGCGCCCTCGTCCCCGGCCAGCGAGGCCATGATGGCCGCCACGCTGTCGGCTGCGAAGTGGCGCTCGATGGCGGCACGCTCGCCTTCCAGCACGCCGGCGCCGGCGTCAAAGCCCGCAGCGTAGGCCTGCACGGCCTCGCGCAATTCCGCGCCCGGCACGACTTCCAGCAAGTCGCCCAGCGCCTGCCATTCGGCTTCCGGCACGTAATGATCGGCCAGTCCCACGTACAGCGCGTCCGGCGCGCCCACGGTCAGCCCGGTCAGGCCCAGGTAGCGGCCCAGGCGGCCCGGCGCGTGCGACAGGAAATGGCTGCCGCCGACGTCGGGGAACAGGCCGATGTTCACCTCGGGCATCGCCATCTTCGTCCGCCCGCTGACGACGCGCACGCCGCAGTCCGGTCCGCCCTGCGCGATGCCCATGCCGCCGCCCATCACCACGCCGTCCATTAACGCGATATACGGTTTAGGGTAATAGTGGATCAGGTGGTTGAGCGCGTATTCCTCGGTGAAGAAATCCTCCAGCAGCGCGCTGCCGCCCTGCGGCGTGGCGCGGCCCACGTCGTGGAAGAAGCGGATGTCGCCGCCCGCGCACAAGGCCTTCTCGCTGCTGCTGCGTATCACCACGGCGGCCACGGCGCTGTCGTCGCGCCAGGCCAGCAAGGCGGAGGTCAGGGCGCGCACCATGTCCAGCGACAGGGAGTTCAGGGCCTTCGGGCGGTCGAGCGTGATGAAGCCGGTGCCGTTGGAAACTTGCGTGAGGACGTGTCCGCTCATGGGTTTAAATCAGCTAAATCAACAATACCGTATTCTAGATCGATGGCCGCAAAAAAGGGCGCCAGATGCGCCCTTTGTTGGAGTGCCGGGGACCCTACAGGGTGGCGGCGGGTTCGTAAGTGTCGGGGAGGTGTTTGATGGCGTCGTGGCCGTGCTCCTGCACTTTCGATTTGTATTTCATGACTTGGCGGTCCAGTTTGTCGATCAGCGTATCGATGGCAGCATACAGGTCTTGCGACAGGCTTTCCACGTACACGGTCTTGCCGGACATGCGCAGATTGATTTCGGCCTTTTGCCTTTTGTCTTTCTCGGTGAGGTTATCTACGGTCAGGATGACAGCAATATCAATAACTTGATCGAAATGGCGTTTGATCCTCTCCAGCTTGCTCTGCACGTATTCACGGATGGCTGGCGTCACTTCGAGATGATGTCCACTGATGGTGAGATTCATACACACTCCTAAAGAAGAGGGCTCATACGCTGTCGTCTTGTTGGCGCGTAGGGGAACCCAAGTAAAACTACAAAGCTTTACGCAGACTAACCGGTGGGATTTTCAGAGCTTCGCGATACTTGGCAACAGTCCGTCGCGCAATTACCATGCCTTGTTCCCCCAGCATGTCCGCAATCTTACTGTCGGATAATGGATTTTTCGGGTCTTCAGCTCCTGTCAATTGCACTATCAGCGCCCGTATCGCCGTCGAGGATGCTTCTCCTCCTGCTTCGGTGGCGACGTGGCTGCCAAAGAAATATTTCAACTCAAACATGCCATGCGGAGTCAGCATGTATTTCTGAGTTGTTACCCGAGAAATAGTGCTCTCGTGTAGTCCCAGTGTATCAGCAATTTCACGCAACACAAGGGGTCTCATGGCAACCGCGCCATGGCTGAAAAAGTTCTTTTGTCTTTCTACTATCGCCTGCGCGACGCGCAGGATGGTGTCGAAACGCTGGCGCATATTCTTGATCAGCCACTTCGCTTCCTGCAGCTGCGCGCCCATGGCGGACTCGCCCTTGCCCTGCTTGAGCATGTTGGCATACAGCGCGTTTACGCGCAGGCGCGGCATCACGTCGTTGTTCAAGGAGACCTGCCAGCCATTGCGCGCCTTCTTCACGATCACGTCCGGCACCACGTAGTCGGACACGTCGGAGGCGAACTCCGCGCCCGGGTGCGGATTGCACAGCCGTATCACCGTTTGCGCTTCGCGCAAGTCCTCGTCGTCGCAGTCGAGGGCTTTTTTGAGCTTGTTGAATTCGCGCTGCGCGAACCAGGCCAGGTGCTTTTCGACGATGGTGACGGCCATGCGGCGCGTCACCAGGGGCACGCCCGGCATGCGCCGGATCTGCAGCGACAGGCACTCGGACGCGCTGCGCGCGCCGACGCCGATCGGGTCGAACGATTGCAGCAGGGTCAGCGCCGTCTGCAGCTCGTCGAGCTCGACATCGGCCTCTTCCGGCAGGCGGGCGTGGATGTCCTCCAGGCTCTCTTCCAGGTAGCCGTTCTCGTCCAGCGCGTCGATGATCAGCTCCATCAGCACGCGGTCGCGCGGCTGCTGCACCGTCACGCGCATCTGTTCCATCAGGTGCTCGCGCAAGGTGCAGTGGCTGGCCTCGAGCTGCGGGCGCGAGTCCTCGTCGTCGGGCGCCTTGCTGCGGCCGGCGTCGCTCCAGTCGCTGTCGGCCTCGGCGTTGCTGGCGCTGTCGCCGTCGCCGCTCTCGAACGCTTCGGCTTCCTGCGCGGGCGCGCTGTCCTGCGCCGGCGCGCCGACGTCGGCCGGCGACGCTTCGGCGCCGCTGGACTGGGTCTGGTTGATGGCGCCGTCGCCAAGCAGGCGCAGCGAGCGGTCGAGCGGATCGTCCAGCCGTTCCAGCAGGGGATTGTCGCCCAGCAGCTGCTCCAGTTCCTGGTGCAGCTCCAGCGTGGACAACTGCAGCAAGCGGATCGATTGCTGCAGCTGCGGCGTGAGCGCCAGATGCTGCGAGGTGCGGAGTTGCAGAGACTGTTTCATGGGTGCTTACATGCGGAAGTGTTCGCCGAGGTAGACGCGCCGCACCGATTCGTCGGCGATGATGTCGTCCGGCCGGCCGGACGCGAGCACGCTACCCTGGTTGATGATATAGGCGCGGTCGCAGATGCCCAGCGTTTCGCGCACGTTGTGGTCGGTGATCAGCACGCCGATGCCGCGCTCCTTGAGGAAGCGCACGATGCGCTGGATCTCGATCACGGCGATCGGGTCGACGCCGGCGAAGGGTTCGTCGAGCAGCACGAAGCGCGGATTGGTGGCCAGCGCGCGCGCGATCTCGACGCGGCGGCGCTCGCCGCCGGACAGCGACAGCGCCGCGTTCTCGCGCAGCTTCTCGATCTGCAGGTCGGCCAGCAGGCGGTCCAGGCGCTCGTCGATCTGCGCCTTGCTCAGCCGCTTGCCGTCCACCTTCTGGATCTCCAGCACGGCGCGGATGTTCTCCTCCACCGTCAGCTTGCGGAACACGGACGCTTCCTGCGGCAGGTAGGACAGGCCCAGCGTGGCGCGCTGGTGGATCGGCATGCTCGACACGTCCACGCCGGCGATGTCGATGCTGCCCGCGTCGGACGGCACCAGGCCGACGATCATGTAGAAGGAGGTGGTCTTGCCGGCGCCGTTGGGGCCGAGCAGGCCGACCACCTCGCCGCACTCGACCTGCAGCGAGACGTCGTGCACCACCTGGCGCTTGCCGTAGGTCTTCTGCAGGCCGCGCACGACCAGGGTGCTGTTGCAGCTTGGAGTGTGTTCCGCCATCGTCATTTCCCCGCCGCAGGCTGCACCGGCGCCGGTGCGGGCGCAGTTGCCGGCGCGGACGGCTTGGCAGGCTTGTTCGACGGCTGGATCACCATGGTGCCGCGGCCGGCGCCCGGCTTGCTGCCGCCGTCGGCGCTGTTGCGCACGCTGAAGAATTCGCGCCGGCTGTCGTAGGAAATGAACTCGCCCTCGACCTCGTCGCTCGGCTTGTTGCCTTCCAGGCGGCGCACCTTGGCGCGCGAGAACAGCTTGACCAGTTCGGCCTTGCCGTCGTACTCGATGCGTTCGGCTTCGCCTTCGACCCACTGCTCGCCCTCGCCGTCGCGCTTCTGGCGGAAGGTGGCGGGCTTGCCGCCCACGCTGGTCAAGGTCACGTACTGGTAGCCTTCCGGATCCTTGGTCACCACCGCCTTGGCCGACTTCATCAGCAAGGTGCCGCGCGTGAGCACGACGTTGCCGGTCAGCGTGCTGATCTGCTTGACGTCGTCGACGTCGGCGTTGTCGTAGCTGATCTGGGTCGGCTTGGTGGAGTCGGCCTTCTCGGCCTGGACCAGCCCGGCCGTGCACAGCAGCAAGGCCGACAAGAGCATTTTTTTCATGTTTTTTCCATTCAGTGTATTCGATTATTTAGGCGCCGGCGGCGGCGTGACGATGGTGCCGCGTCCGCGCAGCTGCACCTGGCGCGTGGCGTTGTTCGCCTTCATGCCGGTGCCGGTCGCGGTGGTGCCGCCCTGCATGATCTGCACCGGCGCATCGGTCTCCATGCGGTCCTCGTCCGGATAAACGGTGAGGGCCTCGGTGGTCATGTGCATGGCCGCGCCCGTGCCCTGCGCTGCGCGGTCGATCACCACATTGCCCTCCAGTTTCACGCGCGAATTGCCCTCGTCCACGCGGGCCCGCCTGGCCGTCATGTCCAGCGGCGGATGCCCGGAACTCAGGTTGCGCACCACCGGCTTGTCGATCTCCGACGCGTCGTCGATCGGACGGTGGACCAGCTTGTCGCCGGCCACGATGTAGCTCGGCTTGCCTTCCTTGGTCATGCGCACCACGCTGAACTGCTCGATGATGTAATCGGGCTCGTTCAGGCGCTTGTCGGCCATGAGTTCCTCGTCGCTGCGGCTCATCAGCTGTACCAGCCAGAAACTGCCGCAGGCGGCGAACACCCCGGCCACCATGGTGATCGACAGCCGCCAGCGCTGCGCGGTTCGTTTACGCATCATTCAACCTTCGCATATTCTCGATTCTTTCAGACCAGGAACTGGGCCATGACCTTGTCGTAGTTGCCGGTGGCGCGCAAGACGAACTCGCTCACTTCGCGCACCGCGCCGCGGCCGCCGTGGGCTTCGGTCACGTGGTGCACGCGGCTGAGCACGTCGGCGCGGCCGTTCGGCACCCCCACCGCGAAGCCGACGCGCTTGAGTATCACCAGGTCCACCACGTCGTCGCCGATGAAGCACACTTCCTCGGCGGACAGGCCGGTCTTGGCCAGCAGCGCGTTGAACGGGGTCAGCTTGTCGTGGCCGCCCTGGTGCACGAACTCGATGCCGAGGTCCTTGGCGCGGGCCGTCACCTGCGGCGAACGGCGCGCGCTGATGATGGCGGTCAGGATGCCCGCTTCCTGCAGCAGCTTGATGCCCAGGCCGTCCTGCACGTTGAAGGTCTTCATCATTTCGCCCTCGGCGCCGTAATGCAGGCTGCCGTCGGTCAGCACCCCGTCGACGTCGAAGATGATCAGCTTGACCTTGGCCGCGCGCGCCACGTTTTCCAGATTGTAGGCCTTGTTCATCAGATCACCTTGGCACGCGTCAAGTCGTGGATGTGCAGGGCGCCGACCAGCTTGCCGTCGGCGTCCACCACCAGCATCTGGTTGATGCGGAACTGCTCCATGACGGCCACCGCGTCCACCGCCAGCTTATCCGGTGAAATGCTGCGCGGGTTGACGTGCATCACGTCGCTGATGATGACCTTGCTGAAATCCTGCACTTTTTCTATCATGCGGCGCAAGTCGCCGTCGGTAAACACGCCGACCGGGCGGTTGTCGGCGTCGACGATGGCGGTCATGCCCATGCCTTTTTGCGTGATCTCCAGCAGCGCGTCCGGCAAGCGGGTGTCGAGCGGCACCGAGGGCACGGCGTCGCCGCTGCGCATCACGTCGCGCACATGGGTCAGCAGGCGGCGGCCCAGCGCGCCGCCGGGGTGGGAACGGGCGAAATCCTCTTCCTTGAAGCCGCGCAGGTCCAGCAGCGCCACGGCCAGCGCGTCGCCCAGCGCCAGCGTGACGGTGGTGCTGGCGGTGGGCGCCAGGTTCAGCGGGCACGCTTCCTTGGCCACCGACACGTCCAGGTGCACGTCGGCCAGCAGCGCCAAGCTGGAGCCGGGTTTGCCGGTCATGGAAATCAGGGTGCCGCCCATGCGCTTGACCACCGGCAGGATGGCCATCAGTTCCGCGCTTTCGCCGGAATAGGAGATGGCGATGAAGGCGTCGTCCGCGGTCACCATGCCCAGGTCGCCGTGCGCCGCTTCGGCCGGGTGCACGAACAGGGCCGGGGTGCCGGTCGAGGCCAGGGTGGCGGCGATCTTGCGCGCGATGTGGCCGGACTTGCCTATGCCCGAGACCACCACGCGGCCTTTGCAATTCAGCAACAACGCGACCGCCTGGCCGACGCTGTCGTCGGTGGCTAGGCGCGCGTGCATGGCGTTGATGGCGTCCGCCTCGATCTGCAGGGTTTCACGGGCCAGCGCCAGGGCGCGCTGCGCCGTCTTGTTGTCAAAAGCTTTCAGCATGGGATTTCCATCGGTTACACTCATGCCGGAAGTATAGCCGAATTGCGAAAGCAAAAAACTTGCCAGTCCTAACAAACAACGGGACAAGCGCCTTACCTGGATACGCCGCATGTTTTCACCGCTGGAACTGACCCTCTTGCTGCTAGGCAGCGCCGTGCTGGGCGTGGTCGCGTTCAGGATGATGCATTTACCGCCGATGCTGGGCTATCTGACGGTCGGCATCCTGATCGGGCCGCACGCGCTGGGGCTGGCCGAACAGAGCGAGGCCGGCCATATCCTGGCCGAATTCGGCGTGGTGTTCCTGATGTTCTCGATCGGCCTGGAATTTTCGCTGCCCAAGCTGATGGCCATGCGCGGCATCGTGTTCGGGCTGGGCATGGCGCAGGTGACGGCCACCATTGGCGCCACCATGGGGCTGGGCTGGCTGCTGGCCTACCAGCTGCCGGGCATCCACATCAGCTGGCAGGCCTCGTTCGCGCTGGGCGGCGCGCTGGCCATGTCGTCCACCGCCATCGTCGTGAAAATGCTCACCGAGCGGCTGGAGCTGGAAAGCGAGCATGGCCGCAAGATCATGGGCATCCTGCTGTTCCAGGATCTGGCCGTGGTGCCGCTGCTGATCCTGATCCCCTCGCTGGCGAAAAACCCGGACGACCTGCTGCAAACGCTGGCCTGGGCCGGCGGCAAGGCCGTCATCGTGCTGCTGCTGCTGCTGTTCGTCGGCCAGAAGCTGGTGCGCGGCTGGTTCGCCATCGTCGTCAAGCGGCGCTCGCAGGAATTGTTCATGCTGAACCTGCTGCTGATCACCCTGGGCGCGGCCTGGATCACGGAAAAGGCCGGGCTGTCGATGGCGCTGGGCGCCTTCGTGGCCGGCATGCTGATCTCGGAAACCGAATACAAGCACCAGGTGGAGGAGGACATCAAGCCCTTCCGCGACGTGCTGCTGGGCCTGTTCTTCATCAATGTCGGCATGCTGCTCAACCTGGGACTGGTGGCGCAGAACTGGTGGCTGGTGCTGGTGCTGCTGGCCGGCCCGGTGCTGCTCAAGTTCGCGCTGATCGCCGGGCTGGCCAAGCTGTTCGGCTCCTCGGACGGGGTGTCGATGCGCACCGGCCTGGCGCTGGCGCAGGCCGGCGAATTCGGCTTCGTGCTGCTCAACCTGGCCGGCGGCGTGGCGCTGATGGATCCCTTCATCATCCAGGTGGTGCTGGCGTCTATGGTGCTGTCGATGCTGCTGGCGCCCTTCATCATCGACAATTCCGACCAGCTGGTGATGAAGGTGTCGAGCAATGAATGGATGATGCAGTCGCTGGCGCTGACCAAGATCGCCACGCGCACCATGTCGACGCAAAAGCACGTCATCGTGGCCGGGTTCGGCCGCAGCGGGCAAAGCCTGGCCACCCTGCTCAGCGAGGAGGACATCGCCTACCACGCGCTCGACCTCGACCCGCAGCGGGTGCAGGAAGCGCAGACGGCAGGCGCCAACGTGTCCTACGGCGACGCCGGGCGGCGCGAAAGCCTGATCGCGGCCGGCATCTACCGCGCCAGCGCGGTGGTGATCACCTACGCCAGCACGCCCTCGGCGCTGCGGGTGCTGCACCTGGTGCATGAACTGGCGCCGGCGCTGCCGGTCATCGTGCGCAGCCACGACGACACCGACCTGGACCGCCTGAAGGCGGCCGGCGCGGCCGAGGTGGTGCCGGAACTGATGGAAGGCAGCCTGATGCTCGCCTCGCACGCGCTGGTGATGCTGGGCGTGCCGCTGCGGCGCGTGGTGCACCGGGTGCAGGCCGCGCGCGAGGCGCGTTACGCCTCCCTGCGCGGCTGGTTCCACGGTTCCAGCGACGCCGGCGAGGACGACGACATGCTGCGCCTGCATTCGGTGACGGTGGGCGAAGACGCCAGCTGCGTCGGCAAAGCCCTGGGCGAGGTGGACGTGGCCAGCGCCGGCGCCGAAGTGGCCGCTATCCGGCGCGGCAAGGGCCGCGTGGAAGCGACCCCCGGCACGGTGCTCGAAGCGGGCGACGTGGTGGTGCTGCGCGGCGCCGCCGACGCGGTGGCCCGCGCCGAAAGCCAGTTGCTGGCGTAAAGCCGCAGGGCGGGTTAGCCGGGGGCGCCGAGCCGGGGGCGCCGAGCCGCGTCGCGGCTTAATCCTCCGAAGCCGCCGAAGCCGCAGGCGCGGCAGGCGTGGCGGCTTACGCGGGCCAAGCCCGCTACCCGCCCTACCCTGGGCGGTAGCTGACGACGCGGTTGCGGCCGCTGTCCTTGGCCTGGTAGAGGGCCGAGTCGGCCTGGGCGATCAGTTCCATCGCCGAGGCTTCCGGCGCCATCTCGCTGTCCGAGCGGTCCAGGCAGGCCACGCCGATCGAGGCGGTGATCGAGACCCGCACGCTGGGCGACACGTCTATCATGCTGGCGGCGATGCCGGCGCGGATGCGCTCGGCCACGAAGGCGGCGCTGTCCAGGTCAGCATTGATCAGCAGCACCACGAACTCCTCGCCGCCGAAGCGCGCCAGCGCGTCCGACAGCCGCAGCTCGGCCTTGATGCGCTGCGCCACCTCGCGCAGCACTTCGTCGCCGCCCTGGTGGCCCACCGTGTCGTTGACGCGCTTGAAGTGGTCGATGTCGATGTACATGAAGGAAATGTCGTAGGCCTGGCGCCGTGCGCGCGAAATCTCTTCCAGCAGCCGCCGGTCCATATAGCGCCGGTTGTAGACGCCGGTCAGCGAATCGGTCAGGCCGATGTATTTCAGCATCTCGTTGGAAATCACGTTTTCCAGGCAGATCGCGATGATGGACGCCATGTGCTCGATGAAGTCCGTGCCCAGGCTGGGCGTGAAGCGGGTCGGGTCGACGCTGCCCAGGTTCAGGCTGCCGATGATGCGTTTGTTGCGCAGCAGGGGCACCAGGGCCACGCTCTGCAGGCCGTCCGGCGGCCGCGGGAAGACATGGCCGTGCCTGGCGCCGTCGTACATGCCCAGCAGCGGCTTGGGCGCGGGCGAATAGGCGTTGCGGCGGCCCAGGTCGAAGCCCAGCCCGTCCACTTCATCGACGAACAGCAGGTCCGGGAAATCGGTGAAGATCACGCCCAGCTTGCCCATCACGGTATGGATGTCGCCGCCCTCGTCGAGCAGGGTCAGCGTGACCGCCTCGAGTTCCGAAATGATGGGCAGCGTGCGGAAGATGGTGCCCACCAGTTCGGGGAAGGTGGACGCGCCGACGATCTCCAGGTCGAAAGCCTGGTGGCGCATCATGATGTTGTGGTTGCGCTCGGCCTGATCCAGCAGGTAGGCCATGCGCGTGCGCAAGGCCTTGTTTTCCTCCGCCAGGTTGGCGGTTTCGGGCTTTTTGGTATGCATCATGATGGATCCGAGGCTCAAAAAGCCAGTGTGACGTCGACTTCCTGTCCAACGCGCAATTCCTGGCCGTCGCCTTCGGTCAGGATGCTGTTCATGCCGAAACACAGCGCGCCCTCGACTTCGGGTTTGGCGCGGTAGCTCTGCATGATGTCGAGCGGGTCGGGGCCGAATTCGCCGGTGGCCTGGTCGATCGACGGCATCGGGCAGCGCGGGCAGGGTTTGACGGGCTTGAGCACGGCCGCGCCGATGCGGAAGTGTTCGGCGTAGTCTTCCTCGAACGCTTCGATGCCGTCGATGACGAGGTTGGGACGGAAGCGGTTCATCGGCAAGGCCTGGCGGCCGGCTTGCACCAGCTTGCCGTTCAGGTCGGCCAGCGAGGCGCTGCCCGCGACCAGCACCGGGTAGCCGTCGGAGAACAAGGTGGTGGCGGCGATGCCCTGGGTCCATTTCTGCGACACGGCGCGGCTGGCGTTGGCGTGGAAGCGCGCCAGGCGGCACGGGTGGCCCAGGAAGTTGCTGAACCAGGCGGCAGTGGTGGCGTCGCAGTCGTAGGCCAGCACCTGGTCGTCCCATACTTGCACCGTCAGCGTAGGGGCCAGTTCAGGATCGGGCAGGCCGAGTTCGATTTCCAGGCGCAACATGCCCGGGGCGCGCAGTTCCAGGGTGTCGGCTTTCAGGCGCGGCGTGATCAGGGCCATGCGCGGATGTTCGCGCTGGGTCATGGCAATGCCAGCCTGGTCCACCACCATCCATTCGCGGTCGTAGATCTGCTCCTTCATCAGCCCGGCGGGCGTGAGGGTGGCCGAGCGCAACGGCATGCCGGCGCACGATTTGATCGGATAGAGGTTGATTTCGGAGAGGATAGCCATGCGCGCCGCCAAAAGGCAACGCGACAGCCGCTGCCAAAATGTTATTCAAGTTGGCAGTATGGCAGCAAAGCGCTCGGCAGTAAATCGGCGCTGAGCGCAGCATTGCCTGATTGGCAATGCCGCTTGCCTCCGCATCGGTAAAGCACCGATGCGGAACGGCAAGCAATGGCTTAAGCGGCCTTGCGCGGGCGGCGCGCGGCCGGCTTGCGGGCTGGCTGCTCGCCGCCTTCCGCGTCGCTGCCGACGACAACCGGCTTGGCGGCCTTGGCGCGGGCGGCAGCCGCACGGCCTGGCTTGGCAGGCTTGTCAGCCGCATCCTCCGCCGCGGCCGGCGCTTCGGTCGCAGCGGCCGCTTCCGCAGCGGCGGCCGTGATACGCGACTCGCCGGCCTTGGCACGGCCCTTGGCGGCAGCGCGGGTGCGGCTCTTGGCGGCCGGCTTGGCCGCCTGATCCGCTGGCTCCGCTGCATCCGATTTGGCGGCTTGATCCGCTACGGCGCTGTGCGCTACCGGCGCAGCGACTGCGTCGGCAGTGTGCACCGTCTCTGCCTGGCGGCTGGCCGGCTGGCGATTGCCTGGCTGGCGGCTGCCTGGACGCCCGCCTGCGCGGCCGGCCGGCTGTACCGCCGGCTGCGCCGCAGCGTGGCCGGATGGCTGGCCGGCATGCTCGGCTGCCTGCGCGGCGGAGGGAAGGTCTGCCTGGACCGCTGCAGGAAGCACCACCTGGGCCGCTTGCTGCGCAGCCTGCTGGGCCGGATACTGTCCGCCGGACGGCGTGCCTGGCTGAACGATGGCTTGCGTCGAGGATTGCGGCGCCGGCTGGCCCGGTTTGCCGCGCTGGCCGCCGCCCTGGGCAGGCTTGCCCCGGCCCTTGCCCTTGGCCCAGACCTCGCCCGAGGCGGTCGCCTGCACGGCTTTCTGCTTCGCCTTGGCCTGGCGGGCCGGCATCTTCGCCGAGCTGCGCTTGGGCTGGCCATCACGGCCGATCTGGCGCTGGTTGCCGCCGGCGGCGTTGGCGATCGCTGCCGCTGCGGCGTCCAGCGCGCGCTCTTCCTCGTCCAGGTCGTCCTGCTCGCTGCTGCTGAGCGCGTGGACGTCCTGCTCGCCGTCCTGCCCGGCGTTTTGCTCGGCGTTTTGCTCCGCATCCTGCTCGGCGGCCTGCGGCTGGCGCGCATACGCCGCGTCATCGGCCGCATGCACGGCTTCCGCTTCGGCGTAGGCGTTCTCGTCCTGCGCCAGCTGCAGCTCGGCGGACACTTCCTCGGAGACCGGCTCGCTGGCCGCGTGGCGGTCTGCGCCGCGGTTGCGGCCACGGCCGCGGCCGCGCCGGCCTTCATGGCGGCCGCCCTCGGCGCCCTCGTGCTGGGCCGGCGCGGACGCGTTGCCCACCCCTTCGCCGGCGCCCTGCTCGCCTGGCACGCCGCTGCTGCGGTATACATAGGCGCCGGATTTCTCGTCACGGCCGAATTCCAGCAGGCCGCGCGCCTTGGCTTCCTCCAGCAGGTTGCCGAAAGTGCGGAAACCATAATAGGACTCGCTGAAGTCCGGCTTGCGGCGCTTGATCGCTTCTTTCAGCACCGAGGCCCAGATCTTGCCGGAATCGCCACGTTCGGACACCAGCGCGTCGAAGGTCTCGACCGCCATGTCGACCGCTTCGCGGCGGCGCTTGTCCATTTCCTCACGGCGGCCTTTTTCCTCTTCCGGCGTGCGCTTGACGACAGGCTGGCCTTCACGCGTGTCGCGCTTGGCGGCGGCGCGGCGGATTTCGCGCACCAGGTCGTCGTAGAAGATGAACTCGTCGCAGTTGGCCACCAGCAAATCGGAAGTCGACTGCTTGACGCCCACGCCGATCACTTTCTTGTTGTTCTCGCGCAGCTTGGAGACCAGCGGCGAGAAGTCCGAGTCGCCGGAAATGATGACGAAAGTGTTAACGTGGGACTTGGTGTAGCACAAATCCAGCGCATCCACGACCATGCGGATATCGGCCGAATTCTTGCCCGACTGGCGCACGTGCGGTATTTCGATCAGCTCGAAATTGGCTTCATGCATGGGCGCTTTGAAACCCTTGTAGCGGTCCCAGTCGCAATACGCTTTTTTGACCACGATGCTGCCTTTGAGCAATAAGCGCTCCAGCACGGGCTTGATGTCGAATTTTTCGTAATTGGCGTCGCGCACGCCCAGGGCGACGTTTTCGAAGTCGCAGAACAGCGCCATGCTGACGTTATCGTTGGATGAAGCCATGAGATGAGATTTTCTGTGGTGAAGAGAAGCTAAGGGGCCGGTGACCGGCGAACGTGTCGGTGATTATACAGCCAGCCCCGCCTGCCGCCCGCCCCGGTGTATGCTCGGCCTGTTATTTTTCTTGGAGCCGCCATGAAGCAATTGCTCGCCGCCCTCGCCTTTCTCCTGACGAGCGGTATCACCGCCGCCCAACCCGGCAATACCGAAGCTGAGCTGCGCCGGCAGGCCGATGCCTTCGTCGACCAGTGGCATAAGGATGCCGCCAACGCCGACCCGGCCTATTTCGACAAAATGGCAGTCCGGGGCGTTTATATCGGCACGGATAAAAGCGAAATATGGACGCGCGATCAATTCAAGACCTGGGCCCAGCCGTTTTTCGACCGAAAAAAAGCGTGGGCTTTCACCGCCATTAAACGCAATGTGTATTTCTCGGCCGATAAGGAATATATCTGGTTCGACGAACAGTTGAATACGCCAATGGGAATTTGTCAGGCCAGCGGCGTAATACACCGCACCGGCCGGGGATTCGAAATCGAACACTACCAGCTGTCGCTGGCAGTACCCAACCCATTGATGGACCAGTTTACCAAGGCAGTGAAGGAATTCGAGGCCAGGCAGTAAAACCCAGGCCGGCGTACCATTTTACGGGTTTGTACGGGCTATTTATGCCAAGTTTTAGCGCGATCGCGCCAGAAAGCAGTGCGGACTGCGTGGTTTCACGGCGATGGGCCAACGGACAGTACCGGCAAAAAAAAAGCCGCGATCGCTCGCGGCTTTCCAATTCAGCGGCCGAAGCCGCTTGAGGTATTTAAACGTTGAACAGGAAGTTCAATACGTCGCCGTCCTTGACGACATATTCCTTGCCCTCGGCGCGCATCTTGCCCGCTTCCTTGGCGCCCGCTTCGCCCTTGAGCGCCACGAAGTCGTCATAGGCGATGGTCTGCGCGCGGATAAAGCCGCGTTCGAAGTCGGTGTGGATAACACCGGCCGCCTGCGGGGCGGTGTCGCCGACATGAATGGTCCAGGCGCGCACTTCTTTTACGCCGGCGGTAAAGTAGGTCTGCAGACCCAGCAGTTTATATGCGGCACGGATCAAACGGTCCAGGCCAGGTTCTTCCATACCCATGTCGGACAGGAATTCGGTTTTATCGGCGTCGTCCAGATCGGCGATTTCCGCTTCGATCGCCGCGCAAATGGCGACGATGGGCGCATTCTGTTTTTTCGCGTATTCGGTCAATTGATCGAGCAGCGGATTATTGGTGAAACCGGTATCGGACACGTTGGCCACATACATGGCCGGCTTGGCGGTGATCAGACACAGCGATTTAATGATCGCCATTTGATCGGCATCCAGGCCCATGGCGCGCACCGGCTTGGCTTCATTCAGTTGCGGAATAATTACTTCCAGCAGCGCCACCAGTTTCGCCGCGTCCTTGTCGCCGGAGCGCGCTTTCTTGTTTTCGCGGTGCAGCGCTTTTTCAGCGGTGCCCAAATCGGCCAAAGCCAATTCGGTTTGAATCACTTCGATATCGTCCAGCGGACTGACTTTGCCGGACACGTGGATCACGTTGTCGTCTTCAAAGCAGCGCACCACGTTGACAATGGCGTCGGTTTCGCGGATGTGCGACAGGAACTGGTTGCCCAGGCCTTCGCCCTGCGAGGCGCCAGCCACCAGGCCGGCGATGTCCACGAACTCGACGATGGCGTTGACCATGCGCTCCGGTTTGACGATGGCGGCCAGGGCTGCCATGCGCGGATCCGGCACCTCCACCACGCCGACGTTCGGCTCGATGGTGCAGAACGGGTAGTTCTCTGCCGGGATGCCGGCCTTGGTCAGTGCATTGAAAAGGGTGGACTTGCCGACGTTAGGCAGGCCGACGATGCCGCATTGGAGACTCATGGAAAACCTTTAATGATGGTATTGTTTTGCTGCGCCGATTGCCCGCGCGTAAGGAGCAATTGTACCCCAGAACCAGGAGCTTCCATGACGATGCGCGATGCCACACGGTCGCAGTTCCCCCATTTTCTGTCCATACCCACACGCTGGATGGACAACGATGTGTATGGCCATGTGAACAACGTTGTCTACTATTCATATTTCGACACCGCCGTAAACGAGTTCCTGATCGCGCGCGGCGTGCTCGACATCCACCGGGGCGAGGTGGTCGGTTTCGTGGTCGACAGCGGCTGCGCCTACTTCAGTTCGATCTCCTTCCCGGACGTGGTCCACGCCGGCATCCGGGTGGCCAAACTGGGCAACGCCAGCGTGCGCTACGAGATCGCGCTGTTCCGCAACGCCGACGAGCAAGCCTGCGCGGCCGGGCATTTCGTCCACGTCTATGTCGAACGCGCCACGAACCGCTCCGTTCCTATCCCGCCCGCCGTGCGCGCGGTGCTTGCAACGGTAGCCGTGCATCAATAGGACAACACCTGCGCAAAGCTTTATTGGACTTATTGCCGGGTGGCACTATCATGCAGTCAGTGCAGCTCAACCCTTCCCGCTGGAGTCCCCCCATGCAAGCAAGCGCCCAGACGGCCCCGATTTATATGCGCAGCGCGCGCTTCGACCGCCTGTTCGTGCTGGGCATTCCCCTGCTTGCGCTGGCGGCGGGGGCGCTGGCATTCGGCTTGCCGGAGTACTTTTTCCTGATACTGACGCTGGACCTTGCTCTGCTGGGCTATCACCACGTCATTTCGACCTACACGCGGCTGCTGTTCGACCTGAAGTCGGCGCGCCAGCACTGGGCCTTGCTGCTGCCATTGCCGCTGGCGGTGTTCGCCGGCGTCTACCTGCTGATAGGCTGGGGCGGCGTGGCCGCCGTCGCCACCCTGTATATGCACTGGCAGTGGTATCACTACACGCGGCAAAGCGAAGGGATCAACAAGGCATACGGCATGAAGACGCGCAGCGTCCAGGCCGGCAACCCCGCGTTCAACCGCGCCACCTTCTACCTGGTGCCGGCCGCCGCGTTCCTCATGATGAGCGCGCGGCCGGAAGCCACCTTCCTGTCGATGACGGTATGGAAACTGCCGGTGCCCGCATGGGCGGCCCAGGCCGCGATGGCGGCGGCGGGCGCCAGCCTGGCGTGGTGGCTGGCGGCCCAGGTGCGCGCCTTGCGCGCCGGTACCTTGGGCCTGCTGCATTTCGCCTACCTGTGCTCGCACTATGTGATCTACCTGGTGTCTTATGTCGCCATCCGCGACATCACGACCGGCTGGCTGGTCATCAACGTCTGGCATAACGCGCAGTACATCGCCTTTGTATGGCTGTTCAACTCCAACCAGTTCAAGGGCGGCGTCAACCGGCAGCAACTGGCACTGTCCTGGCTCAGCCAGGAGGGCCGCTGGCCCGTTTACCTGCTGGCTTGCCTGGCACTGACAGGCGTGGTGTACATGTCGATCGACGCGGCCAATGCCTGGTTTGAAAACTACACGCTGGTGCCCTTGGTCGTCATCGTCTACCAGAGCATCAATTTCCACCACTACATCGTCGACGCCATCATCTGGAAGCTGCGCAAGCGGGAAGTCCAGAGCGCCTTGAAGATAGGCTAGCCATGCCCGCAGCCGCGCACACCGGCCTGGCCGGCCCGCCGGGACGCTATCCTGTCCTCGATGCGCTGCGCGCCGTGGCGATCCTGCTGGTGCTGGCGCGCCATTGGGCGGTCGCTGCGCAAAACACCTTCGGCACCGTGCCCGGCGGCCCGCTGGCGCTGCTGTCGGCCAACGGCTGGATCGGTGTCGACCTGTTTTTCGTGCTGAGCGGCTTTCTGATCGGCAGCCATTTCGCGGGACCGCAAGCGACGCCCCGGGGCCGCTCCGCCGTGCTGGAATTCTACCGGCGCCGGGCATTCCGTACGCTGCCGCTGTACTGGGGCGTCATCCTCTTGTGCTGGCTGAGCGCGCCATGGAATCCCGGCGCGGAATTCACGCGCCTGGCGTTCGCCACCCACCTGCTTTTCCTGCAGGACTACCTGGGCTCGGATGTCATGGTTACGCTCTGGTCGCTCGCGGTCGAAGAAAAATTCTACCTCGCCGCCCCGGCGCTGCTGTTCCTGCTGATGCGGGCGGGCAGGCGCGCCGCCTGCGTTCTGCTGGCCATGGCCATGGGCTTGCTATGCTGGTCCATGCTGGCCAGTGCGCGCGGCGTGCCGGCCGGCGCATACGCAAGCTTCTTCTGGTCCGTGCGGGCGCCGTTTCACCATGCGCTACTGGGCATACTGGCAGGCTTGCTGGTCGCCATCGAGCACGGCGCATCCAGCGCGCGCCGCGCACCGCGCGTGCTCTTCCTGGCGCTGGCGGCATTGCCGCTGGCGCTGCACACGGGCCGGGACTGGCTGGCGCAAGGCGACTGGCCAGCCGTCTGCCGGGTCATCATGCTGTCCTGCTGCCTGTTTGCCCTGCTGGTGCGCTGCGGCCTGGCCGTCAATTGCAGCCGGCCCGCTTTCGGTTCCACCCGGCCGCTGCGGGCCGTCGCCAAGCTGTCGTACGCCTTGTATCTGGTGCACTACCCGCTGATCGAACCTGCGGCGCAGCTATGCCAGGCCTTGCTGGGCAGCGCCGCGCAAGCGGCACCTGCGCTGGCCAGCCTGCTGTTCCTGCTCCTCTATTGCGCCATGTCCTGGACTGCCGCGTGGCTGCTGCACGTCTCGCTGGAACGGCCGTTCTTGCTGCTGCGGGACCGGCTGCACCCGCCTCGCGCGGCGCCGCCCGAGCAAGCACGCTGCGCCAAGCTCTGATGCGCCCGTGTTTTCCGCTCCGCAGCCCCGCTGCAAGGGGCGCTAGCGCCCAAGCGCGCCCAGCACCGCCAGACTCATCGCTTGCACCGCCGTCTTGATCGACGGTTCGGGTACGGGCGAGTAGAACGGCGAGTGGTTGAAGGCGAGCGGCTTGCCCCCCGGCATATCGGCCTCGGCCACCGCCTTGGCGGGGTAGACGCCGGTGAAGAAGAACATCGAAGGGATGCCGTCGTTGACGAACTCGGAGAAGTCCTCGCTGGCCGTCATGGGGGCGATGCGGCCGGCGTTGGCGCTGCCGAACGCATCCTTCAGCACCGCCTCCGTTTTCAGCACCAGCGCTTCGCTGTTGATGATGGCCATGCCGCCCTGTTTCAATTCGACGTCGGGCTCCGGCGCGCCAGCCATCGCGGACGACGCGTTCGCCACACGCCGCACGCCTTCAAGCAGCTTGGCGCGTACGGCGGGGCTGTAGGACCGGATGGTGCCGCGCAACTGCGCGCTGTCGGGGATGATGTTGCCCACCGTGCCGCCCTGGATCGCGCCTATGGTCACGACGCCGAACTCCTTCGGATCCTTTTCGCGGCTGATCACGGTCTGCACGTCCACCACGAAACGCGCCGCAATCGTGATCGGGTCTACCGCCTTGTCGGGCGCGGAGCCATGGCCGCCACGTCCCTTGAAGACGATCTCGATGCTGTCCGAGTTGGACGACACCGGGCCGATGTTGTAGCCCACTGTGCCGTGCGCGGTCGGCCAGGAATGCAGGGCGAAGGCGAAGTCGGGCTTGGGGAAGCGCTTGAAGAGGCCATCGGCCAGCATGGCCTTGGCGCCGGACACGGTTTCCTCGGCAGGCTGGGCGACGAACATCAAGGTGCCCTTCCATTGCGATTTCATCTCAACCAGGGTGCGCGCCGCGCCCAGCCAGCTGGCCATATGGATATCGTGCCCGCAACTGTGCATGACAAAGCTGTCGCGCCCGCCGACCTGTGCGTGCGCCTTGCTGGCGTAGGGCAAGCCGGTCTTCTCCTCCATCGGCAAGGCGTCCAGTTCGGTGCGTACCATGATGGTCGGTCCCGCTCCGTTCTTGTACATGGCCACCAGACCGGTCTTGCCTACCTTCTCCGTGACGTCGAATCCCAAAGCACGCATCTCGGCGGCCAGCCTGGCGGCGGTGCGCACTTCCTGGAAAGCGATTTCGGGGTTGGCATGCAGGTCCTTGTAGACCGTCTCGAGCTGCGGATACATGGCACTGACGCGGTGAGCGACCTGCGCCTTGAACGGCGCGCCGTCCTGCGCCTGCGCGGAAAGCGCCGGCAGCGACGCCGCCAGCGCCAGCGGGATGCATGCGAGTGATTTTTTCATCGTTTTCCTTATGTGATGGACCGTGATCCTGGCGCTTTGGCGACATTTGCTGGCGGCCTGGCTGTGCGTGGTCAATATATTATCTTATTCCCGGCTCAACCCGGAAAGCAGGCAGCCATGCCTAACCGCCCCCATCCCTGATTACCTGGGGGGCGCCGGCAACACATAGTCCATTTCGTAGTAGTGCTGGCGTTCGACCTGTTTTAGCGACATTTGACCGCTGATGCCTGCCAGTTCCCCGCTGCCCGAGTCGGGTACGATGCCGACCTTCAAGTCGCTCGCTCCGCCGCGCATGCTGCCTGCGTGCTGGACCACGAAGCTGCCTTTGCGTCCGGCCAGCGTGCCCGTGATGCGCTCGATGGCGACGTAGGCCGCCGAGCCTTTCGTATCCGTCCTGGCGGTCAGCATCTCTCCTTTGCCGGTGGCCTGCAGGTCGCCAAAATATTGCTTATAAAGTAACATGCGAGCCACTGCCGTGCGGCCCTCGTGGATGGGCGGTGCGGCCGGCGCGACCGTTATCTCGAACTTGCCGCCGACGCGGCCGGCTTCGGGGCCAATTGCGGGGCCGGCTTCGGGGCCGGTTTGGGCTTGCGCAGGCAAGCAAGCCAGTGCTCCGATGAACGGAAATGCAAAACGACATGATGTCATGGGTCTCTTTCGGTGAGTTTCGACGGGGGAAACCTGGCACTGTAAGCTCACCAAAGGGGAAAATATTGCAAAAATCCGACACTCCCAGAGGCGTCGTCGATCCCTTGGGCGCCGCGCGCCGCATACGGCTGGCGACCTATCCGCCCTCGGCTGCCCTGCAGCCCTTTGTCGACTATCACTGGGTGGTGGAGTGGGACATGGGTGCGCGCCCGCCGGAGCTGCAGCGGGTGCTTCCGCATCCGAACGCCCACCTGGTGTTCGACCGGGGCCGGACCGCCATCCACGGCGTGGTGCGCGGCGCCTTCGAGCGCAAGGTGGAAGGCGCCGGCCGGGTGCTGGGCATGCGCTTCAAACCGGGCGGATTGCGGCCCTTCCTGGACTATCCGCTGTCGCGGCTGACCGACCGCACCGTGCCGGTGGACGGCGTGCTCGGCATCCAGGGCGCTGCGGCGGAACAGCGTGTGCTCAGCCTGCAGGACGACCAGGCCATGGTGGCCGCCGCCGAAGCCATGCTGGGGGCCGCCCTGCCCGCGCCGGATGAACGCGCGCAACTGGCCGCCGTGGCGGTACAAGCGGCAGCGGCGGAGCACGGGCCGGTCAGCGTGGCGGCACTGTCCGAGCGGCTGGGCATGGAAGAACGCGCGCTGCAAAGACTGTTCAGCAACTACGTCGGCGTGTCGCCGAAATGGGTGATACAGCGCTTCCGCTTGCAGGAGGCCACCTGGTATCTGGCCAAACCGGGAGCGGTCGACCTGGCGGCGCTGGCCGCCCGGCTCGGCTTCTTCGACCAGGCCCACTTCACGCGCAGCTTCGGCAAGCTGGTGGGAAAGTCGCCGCTGGAATACTGGAAATCCCAGCAGCGCCAGACCGCATAGTTGCCTACTGAACAGGATTAGCATGTCGAAAATTTTTACACTTTGAGTAGTGCATTTTTCAATATTGTCGGCTTGTACCGTGCAGTTCCTGCAAATTCAAAGAGTTGCGTTTGTGGCATTGTTTTTGCATGATGAAAAGCGCTACGAAAATTGTTGCACCTTGTCACAAACGAGCAGCAACAACACAAAAACATAAGTAGTTCTGCAGAAATGTTATTCCGATCGAATCAGACATTTTTAGGGCTTCAATATGCACAAGCGTCTCCCTCTCGCCTTATTCGCCACCGCCCTCTCGTTCGCCGCGCCCAGCCAGGCGAGCACCATCACCTTCGATAATCTGGCCGCCTCGCCCTTGGCGCAGAACATGCCCCTGGTGGGCCACACCGACGAGTTCTACCAGTCCGGCTATTGGATAGACGGCCTCTCGGCCCAGCCGCTCGCGCAGGAGGGCGACCTGGTAGGCGCCATCGTCAATGGCAGCGACCTGGCCAACACCTGCTGGAGCGTCGCCTGTCCGGTGAACAACAGCAGCAGTTTCTATACTGCGCTCAACGACGGCTACCTGGCGATAGGCGCCGAGAACGGACGCAGCTTCCGGCTCGATTCCTTCGACGCCAGCTATGTCGGGGCCAGCGGCGAGATCTTCCCCGGCCTCTCCCTGGTGCTGAACATCCAGGGCAATCAGGCCGGCGGCGGCTACATGGATGCGCAGTTCTACTTGCCGGGTCCAAGCAACGGCGCCTTCAATTTCGATTCCTTTGCCACGGGCGGCCTGTTCGCCAGCACCGAATTCACCCACATCTTCATCTATGGCTACGCGTGCGACGCAACGGGCAATTGCTCCGCGTTCTCGACGGACAAGGGTCAGTTTGCGCTCGACAACATCGAGCTGACCCAGGTGCCGGAGCCGGGCAGTCTTGCCCTGATCGCTCTCGGCCTGGCCGGCATGGGCATGATGGCCCGCCGCCGTTCCGCCTGAGCTCCGCCCCTCGGGTCCGCCCGTCGGACCACACGCGCTTCCCCTATTTGAAGGATATGCAATGAAACTACATGCCCTTGCCGCGCTGCTGCTGGCCGCCTTCTCCGCCGGCGCCAGCGCCGACGACCGCCGCACCTACATCGTCATCCTCAACGGCGAGCCCGCCGCAAGCTATGCCGGCGGCGTCGCCGGCCTCAGCGCGACCCAGCCAGCGCCCGGCCGCCGTTTCAACATCAACTCGCCCGAAGCCCAAGCCTACGTCCGCTACCTGACGGCCAGGCAGCAAAACGTCGCCACGCTGGTGGGCAACGCCCCCGTCATCGCCACCTACAACACGGTGCTGAACGGCTTCGCCGCCCGCCTGACCGAGGCCGAAGTGCTGACGCTCAAAGCCAGCGGCCAGGTACTCGACATCCAGCTCGACACGCCGCGCCAGCCCACCACCATTTCGACCTCCGCCTTCCTGGGCCTGACGGCGCCGGGCGGCCTGTGGTCGCAAACCGTGGGCGCCGCGCTGAACAAGGGCGAGGACGTCATCATCGGCATCGTCGACAGCGGCATCTGGCCGGAAAACCCGGCCTTCGCGGACCGCGAACTGAACGGCGTGCCCACCCACAGCGCGGACGGCACCCAGGTCTATGGCGCCCCCACCGGCTGGAGCGGCGCCTGCGTCGACGGCACCGGCTTTACCGCCTCCACGCACTGCAACAACAAACTGATCGGCGCGCAATACTTCAACGCGGGCTTCAACGCCAGCGGCCAGACGCCGCACTGGACCGAGTTCCTCAATTCGCCGCGCGACTCGGTGGCCGGTCCGACCGGCCACGGCGGCCACGGCACGCACACCGCGTCCACCGCCGGCGGCAACGGCAACAACCCGGTGGTCATCAACGGCCTGGCGCTGGGCAAGGCCTCCGGCATGGCGCCGCGCGCCCGCATCGCCGCCTACAAGGTGTGCTGGACCTACGTCAACCCGGACGCCGACGACGGCACCGGCACCCAGAACAGCTGCTACAACTCGGACTCGGTGAAAGCCATCGAGAAGGCGGTGCAGGACGGCGTGCACGTGATTAACTATTCGATCAGCGGCAGCCAGACCAGCGTCAACGACCCGGTCGAGCAGGCCTTCCTGAAGGCGGCGCGCGCCGGCGTGTTCGTGGCCGCGTCGGCCGGCAATTCCGGCCCGTCGCAGGCGGTGGCCCACGTCAGCCCATGGCTGACCACGGTGGCCGCCTCCACCCACGACCGCCTGTTCAAGGCCGACCTGACCCTGGGCAACGGCGCGCAGTACTGGGGCGCCTCGATGAACCCGAGCCCCCTGCCTTCGGCGCCGATGATACTGTCGACGGCCGCCAAGGCCGCCACCGCCAGCAATGCCGACGCCGAGTTCTGCAAGCCCACCAGCGGCGCCGGCAACGCGCCCACGCTAGACCCGGCCAAGGCGGCCGGCAAGATCGTGGTGTGCACGCGCGGCGGCGGCATCGCCCGCGTCGATAAAAGCCAGACCGTGGCCAATGCCGGCGGCGCCGGCATGGTGCTGGCCGACAACGGCGCCGGCCTGGTGGCCGAGAGCCACGCGGTGCCCACGGTCCACGTCGACCTGGCAACCGGCGTGCTGGTCAAGACTTACGCGGCGGGGGCCGGCGCCACCGGCGCCATCGGCGCGTTCTATCTGAGCACGGCGCCGGCCCCCATCATGGCAGCCTTCTCCTCGCGCGGCCCGAACGCGGGCGACAGCAACCTGCTCAAGCCCGACCTGACCGCGCCCGGCGTGGACGTGATCGCCGCTGTGACCGCCAACCTGAGCGAGGATGAACGCGACGCCGTGGCCAACGGCACCGCCGTGCCGCCGGCCAACTTCGCCTCCTACCAGGGCACATCGATGTCCAGCCCGCACGTGGCCGGCCTGGCCGCGCTGCTGCGCCAGGCGCATCCCGCCTGGTCGCCGGCCGCCATCAAGTCGGCCCTGATGACCAGCGCCGGCACCACCCTGGACGACGGCCAGCCCGGCGCCGCGAACGGGCTGCTGCCATGGTCGCAGGGCGCGGGCCACGTGACGCCCAACCAGGCAACCGATCCCGGCCTGGTGTACGACGCGGGCGCCAGCGACTGGACCCGCTACCAGTGCAAGGTGAACCGGGCCGCCGTCGTGCCTGCCAGCGACTGCACCACCGTGGGCACCCTGGACGAAACCTACAACCTGAACCTGCCCAGCATCACCGTGGGCAACGCGCTCGGCACCACCACCGTCACGCGCCGGGTCACCAACGTCGGCGCAACGGCGGCGACCTATGAGTCCAGCATCGCGGTGCCGGGCGCGACGGCCCTGGTCACGCCGTCCAGCCTGACCCTCGATCCCGGCGAAACCAAGGCCTTCACGGTCAAGCTCACCAACGATCGCAATCCGATCAACCAGTGGGCGTTCGGATCGCTGAGCTGGACCGACCATACCCATGTGGTGAACATCCCGGTCAGCTTGCGCGCCGGCAAGTCCATCGTCGCCCCTGAGATGTTGACCGGCGACACCACCTCCGGCACCCGGCTGATCACCGTGCGCACCGGTTTCTCCGGCCGCATGACGGCCAACAAGGGCGGGCTGAAGGACGTCACCCTGTTGCCGCAAGCGTCCCTGGTGCCCGGCCAGCTGGACGAGGATGGGCTGAAGGAAGCGTGCATCGCCGGTGCCGACTTGCCGAACGTGAAGGTGCACAGCGTCACCATCCCGGCCGGCACCGTCGCGGCCCGCTTCGCGCTGCGCCAGCAGGACGTCAGCGCCGCAGGCGACGACAACGATCTGCTGCTGCTGGCGCCCGATGGCAGCCACGTCTATTCCGGCAACGGCGGTTCGGTCGAGGCGGCCCAGCTCGCCAGTCCGGCGGCCGGCGACTACCGCGTCTGCGTGGTGGCCTATGGCGGCGGCGCGACGATGTGGCACAAGCTGTCGAGCTGGATCGTCACCCGGGCCGACGTCGGCGGCAAGCTGAACGTCATGCTGCCTTCCCAGGTGTATTCGGGCGGCAGCGCCACCGTCGGCATCACCTGGTCCGGCCTGGCGCCCAACGGCCGCTACGTCGGCGGCGTGCAGTACAAGGACCCCGACGGCACGGTGCAGGCGACGACGGTGCTGCGCGTCGACACCAACGGCGGCCTGCCGGCCGCGGATCCGACGCGCGACATCAGTGCCAGCCAGATGAGTAAAAAAGGCAAATAAACACCTTGCGCCAAAAGAAGGGCGGCCAGCGTCAAGCTGGCCGCCCTTTCTTATTGCAGCTCGTATACACTTACAGGAGGACACGCCGAAATCAGCAACTACGGCCATGCAAGCGTTGGGGGGATGCCGATTTGGATGATGTGACGATTACCATGAACCAGCTGTGCGTCGGCCTGTATGTCGAACTGGATTTGAAATGGTTTGAGCATCCGTTCGCCTTCAGCCGTTTCAAGATCAAGTCCGAGGAACAGATCAGCACGCTGCGCAGCCTGGGACTGCACTCGGTGCGCTACAAGCCCGAGCTGAGCGATGTGACGCCGCCACCGGCCACCGGCAACGCGGCAGGCCCGTCCGTGGCCAGCGCGGCCGCCGCGCGCGCCGCGAGCGCCGCCGCCGCCGCCACGGAAGCGTCGCCGGCCATGCTGGCCAAGCGCGCCATGCTGGAGCGCCTGAAGCTGCACCGGGCCGACGCCGCCCGTGTCGAGGCCGCGTTCACCAATACCGCGCGGGCCATCCGCGACATCGAAAAAAACCTGTTTTCGCGTCCCGAGGAATCGTTCAAGCAAGCCATCGTGCTGGTGACGCAGATTACCGATTCCATCCTGTCGGCGCCGGAGCTGGCGATCCATGTGATGGGCGATACGGCCGGCAACGAGGAACTGTATTTCCATTCGCTCAATGTGACCACGCTGGCCATGATGATCGCGCGCGAAGTGGGGCTGCCGGCCGAGGTGGTCAATCTGCTGGGCCTGGGCGCGCTATTCCACGACATCGGCCGCAAGAACATACCCGACAAGATACTGACCAAGACCGAGCCCTACAGCACCGCCGAACAGAACCTGTACGAGATGCATGCGCAGTACGGCGCCGAGATGGCGCAGCGGATGAAGTGCGTGCCGGCGGTGGCGGCCATCATCCACGACCACCACGAGCTGTTCGACGGCAGCGGCTACCCGCGCAAGCTGAAGGGCGAAGCGATCGGCGTGCTGGCGCGCATCGTGGCGATCGCCAACTACTACGACAGCCTGTGCAACCCCTTCAACATCGCCAACGCCGTCACGCCGCACGAGGCGCTATCGATGATGTTCGCCAAGCACCGCGCCAAGTTCGACCCCAAGCTGCTGCAAATGTTCATCCGCTGCCTGGGCGTGTATCCGCCCGGCACGGTGGTGCAGCTGTCGAACGGGATGACGGGCATGGTGGCCACCGTCAACACGGCGCGGCCGATGAAACCCATGGTGGTGGTGTACGACCCGGCCGTGCCGCGCCAGGAAGCCATCATGGTGGACCTGGAGCGCGAGACCGAGCTCAATATCGTCAAGGCGCTGCGGCCGGGCCAGGTGCCGCCCGAGGCCTACGCCTACCTGAGCCCGCGCAAGCGGGTCAGCTATTACTTCGACGCCGGCAAGGCCGCTCCCGACAAGTCGGCAGCCTAGCCTGCGCGCCGGCTCACGCCGTGTGGAGCTGGGTGGTGGCGAGCGGGAACTTGCCTTCGCACACCAGGGGAATGATGTTCAGGCTTTTCTCGATGGCCTCGTCGATCAGCAGTTGCTCGTCGCGGCGCGGGCGGTGCAGCACGAAGTCGGCCACCGCCTGCTGCAGGTTCAAGGTGCGCGGATGGCCGATGCCGATGCGCAGCCGCCAGTAATCCTGTGTGCCGAGCGCGGCGGTAATGTCCTTCAGGCCGTTGTGGCCGCCGGACGAGCCGCCCTTCTTCAGCTTGGCCACGCCGGGCAGCATGTCGAGCTCGTCGTGCACCACCAGCACCTCGTCCGGATTGATCTTGTAGAAGCGCGCCAGGCCGCCGACCGACTGGCCGGAACGGTTCATATAGGTCTGCGGTTCCAGCAGCCACAGTTCATTGCCGGCGAGCGTGGTCTTGGCCATCAGCGCGTTGAAGCGGGTTTCGCGCTGCAGGCGCGCGCCCAGGCTGTTGGCCAGGTTGTCGACCAGCCAGAAGCCGGCGTTGTGGCGGGTTTGTTCGTAGTCGGGGCCGGGGTTGCCGAGGCCGACGATCAGGCGGATGGACATGGGTTCTGTTATTTTGGCTGTAAAAAAACCCCGGCCAGCGGGGTTTTTTATTCTACTGCATGGCAGTAAAGATTACTTCTTGCCTTTGGCTGCTGGCTTGGCATCGGCTGCAGGAGCGGCTGCTGCTGCGGTCGCTTCAGCGGACACGTGGCCGGCTGGTACCGACGCGGTGGCGACGGTCTGGTTCTTGCCGTGGGTAACAGCGGTCACGCCTTTTGGCAGCGCCAGGTCCGACACGTGGATCGAGTGGCCGACATCGATGTTGGCCAGGTCGACGGTGATGAATTCCGGCAGTTCGCTGGCGACGCAGGAAACGTCCAGGTCAGCGATCACGTGGCTGATCGTGGCGCCGTGCAGCTTGACTGCTGGCGATACGTCGGCGTTGATGAAGTGCAGTGCCACTTTCTTGTGCAGCTTGGTGTTTGCATCAACGCGCTGGAAGTCAGCGTGCAGCACCAGTTGCTTGAATGCGTGCATCTGGAAGTCGCGCAGCAGAACTTGCTGGCTCTTGCCGTCGATTTCCAGGTCCAGGATGGACGAGTGGAACACTTCTTTTTTCAGCGCGTGGTACAGCGCGTTGTGGTCCAGAGCGATGTTCAACGGGGCATCAGCGCCGCCGTAAACGATGCCTGGGGTTTGGCCGGAAATACGCAGGCGGCGGCTCGCACCCGTGCCCTGCAGTTCGCGTTTGAATGCAACAACTTTCATTTGAGACTCCAATAATAAACAAGGCTCGCGCCCTGTTGTGAAGAAGCGCCCCGCGACCAGGACGCTCCGGAAAAGCGAAGGCGCAACCGGTTGAAAACCGGTCGCGCCGCCGCTAAAAACAGTGTGTTATCGAAGGTTAAGCTGCTAATCAGTCGATAAACAGGGAGATCACGGAATCGCCCTTGATGATGCGTTTGAACGTCTCGGCCAGCAGCGGTGCGCAGGTCAGCTGGCGGATCTTGCCGCAAGCTTTGGCCGCGTCGGACAGCGGGATGGTGTCGGTCACCACCAGTTCGTCGAGCGAGGAGCTGGAGATGCGGTCGATCGCCGGGCCGGACAGCACGGCGTGCGTGCAGTAGGCCACTACCTTCTTGGCGCCGCGCTCTTTCAGCACTTCGGCCGCTTTCACCAGGGTGCCGGCGGTGTCCACCATGTCGTCCATGATGACGCAGTTGCGGCCTTCGACTTCGCCGATGATGTTCATCACCTCGGAGACGTTGGCTTTCGGACGGCGCTTGTCGATGATGGCCAGGTCGCAGCCCAGGCGTTTGGCCAGGGCGCGGGCGCGGACCACGCCGCCGACGTCGGGCGACACGACCAGCAGGTCCTGGTAGTCCTTTTTCTGCAGGTCGCCCAGCAGGATAGGCGAGGCGTAGATGTTGTCGACCGGGATGTTGAAGAAGCCCTGGATCTGGTCTGCGTGCAGATCCATGATCAGGACGCGCTCAACGCCGGCGCTTTCCAGCATATTGGCCACCACCTTGGCCGAGATGGCAACACGCGCGGAGCGAGGGCGGCGGTCCTGGCGGGCGTAACCGAAATAAGGGATGGCGGCAGTGATACGGCCTGCGGAGGCGCGTTTCAGTGCGTCGACCATCAGTATCAGTTCCATCAGGCTATCGTTGGTCGGTGCGCAGGTCGATTGCAGCACGAACACGTCTTTACCGCGGACGTTTTCGTTGATTTCGACCATGATTTCGCCGTCCGAGAATTTCGAGACGACTGCTTTGCCGAGAGGGATGCCGAGGTTTTTTGCGACTCCTTCAGCCAGCGCAGGATTAGCGTTGCCGGTAAAAACCATCAGGTTTTCGTAAGCCATGGGGAGTCCCAGAGAAGTAAGCGTTGATATCTTGATTGACCGCCAGATAAACCACTTACCTGGCGCTGCGTGCTTCGGCGCCGTGGGCACCTGTTTTTTATCTTGACTGGACGCTGATGCATCGACAGACTCAAGAAAAATGAGTGGCAGGGGAACAAGGATTCGAACCTTGGTATGCTGGAATCAAAATCCAGTGCCTTAACCAGCTTGGCGATTCCCCTGCTGTAACTTGCTGCTTGTCGTTACGACGGCGATTATTATACTACCGAACCAACGAAAAGCAAAATCTTTTTTCTTCACAACATTTCGCAGACCGGATGCCGCTTCAGCGCCCTGGCCTTCCAGGCAGTCCAGACACCCTGCGCTCTTTCGAGTACCGCATCGGCCTGGCCTTCATCTGCAAAGGCACAAAACACACAAGCACCGGAACCAGTCATCCTGGCATCTCCGTAAGCGCCCAGCCATTCTATCGCCTTTGCCACCGGCGGGTAAATACTGCTCGCTACTTGTTGCAAATCATTCCTGCCAAACTGCTTCAAATCTTTTCGATTTTCGTAGTGGCTGGAAAAGTCCGCTATTATGATGGGCGCCGTGTCCCTTGTCAAATGCTGGGAGCAAAATATTTCCGCCGTGGGCACGGCAACGCCCGGCTCGATCACCACATACCAGCAATCCGGCGCCTCCACCGGCTGCAGCGCCTCCCCGACGCCCTCGGCGAAGGCGGTCTGGCCGAAGATGAAAAACGGGATGTCCGCGCCCAGCGGCAGGCCCAGCGCCATCAGCTCCTCGCGCGTCAGGCCCACTTGCCACAGCTTGTTCAGCGCCATCAGCGTGGTGGCCGCGTCGGACGAACCGCCGCCCAGGCCGCCGCCCATGGGCAGGACCTTTTCCACCGTGATGTCGGCGCCGGGCAGCGCGCCGCTGCGCCGCTGCGCCTCGGCCTGCAGCAGCCTGGCCGCGCGTATCACCAGGTCTTGCTGCTCGGGCACGCCGGGGATGTCGTTGACGCGGCGCAGCCGGCCGTCCCCGCGCACGCCGATGTGCAGCAGGTCGCCCCGGTCTATGAGCTGGAAGGCGGTCTGCAGCAGGTGGTAGCCGTCCGGCCGGCGGCCGGTGACGTGCAGGAACAGGTTCAGTTTGGCCGGGGCCGGCAGGTTTTTCAGTTCGTTCATCGATTCGTTCATCAATTCGTTCACTACTCGGGCTGCGGTGCGTCTATGACTATGCGGATGCTGACGTCGTCCAGCTGGCCGGTGGCGCCGCGCTCGGCGTCGATGCGCTTCGGCTTGGGCGGCGTTCCCGGGACGCCATCCTGCCACGAGACGTAGCTGACGCGCCAGCCGTCGGCGGTGGTGACGCTGTTGGCGGCCGGGCTGGCGATGAAGCGCTTGCCGCCGGCCGCGGTGGCGTAGCCCTGCAGCCACGCGCGCAGGCCGGACACCGGCAAGGGCCAGCCCAGCGTTTGCGCGCTCAGGGCATCGATGTCGGCGGCGCGGCGCGGCGGCTTGCCGCTCTCGGTCAGCGTGGCCTCCTGGGGCGTGACGCTGATGGTGGCCACGGTCTGGTTCAGCGGCGGCGCGGTGATCGCGATGTCGACGCGCTCCGGGGTTTGCTCCCAGTTGAAGCGCACATGGCTCGCTTCCGGCTTGCCGTCCTTGGCATACGTGACGGACAGTTTGCCGGACAGTTCCAGCGTGTCGCGGTAGGGGGCGACGGTGGCGGTGGAGGCCGGGACGGACGGCGCGCCGATGGTGGTGCAGCCGGACAGCACGGCAAGGAACACGAGCGCCAGCGCCGCCAGGCGAACTGTAGGCATCCGCATCAGAGGCTCGTATTCAAACGGGCCAGCGTGCTTTTCAGCGCGTCGTTCTGCGGATCCTTGGCGCGGGCCTCGCGCCACAGCTTCTGCGCGCCGCCCTGGTCGCCCTGGGCCCACAGCACTTCACCGAGGTGCACCGCGATCTCCGGGTCGTTGCGCAGCGTGTAAGCCTGGCGCAGCAGCGTTTCGGCTTCCTTCATGCGGCCCAGGCGGAACTGCACCCAGCCCATGCTGTCCATGATGAAGGGGTCGTTCGGCGCCATCTGCATGGCCTTCTCGACCAGGGTATACGCCTCCTCCAGCCGCTGGTTGCGGTCGGCCAGCGAATAGCCCAGCGCATTGTAGGCGTGATGGTTGTCCGGCGCGATCTCGATCACCTTGCGCAAACTGGTTTCCATCAGCTCGGTCTTGCCCATCTTCTCTGCCGCCAGCGCGAAGTCGTACAAGAGGTCCGGGCTGTTCGGGTAGCGCAGCACGCCGTCCTGCAGCACCTGGTAGGCCTCGTCGGCGCGGCCGGCGTCGCGCAGCAGCTGGGCCTCGGTCTGCGCCACCTGCGCCAGCTCGGCCGGGTCTTCGCTCTTGATGTCGGCCAGTTGCTTGCGGGCGCCGTCCAGGTCGCCCATGCGCGCGGCAAGCTGGGCACGCTTCAAGCGCACCGTCAGCAGCAGGCGCGGCTCGCCGCCTTCGATCTTCTCCAGCCACTCCCGGGCCCCGGCGTAGTCGCCGCGCTCCTCGGCGATCTGGGACAGGATCAGCAGCGCCTTGGTCGGGTCGCGGTCCTCGCCGCCTTCCTTGTCCAGCGCGGTCACGAAACGCTTGAAATAGCCTTCGGCGGCGCCGGTGTCGTTGCTTTGCATGGACATGATGCCCAGCGCGTACAGGGTGGCGGCGTGGTCGGGCTGGCTTTTCAGCAGGAATTCGAACTCATCGCGCGCCAGGCCGTACTTCTTCTGCTCGACCAGCATGCGGGCGTAGGCGGAACGCACTTCGCGCGAGTTCGGGTACTTGGCCAGGAAGGCCGTCACCAGCTTGGTCACCGCCTCCGCGTCCGGCGTCACCTGCGCCATGGTCAGCAGGGCCAGCTCCGAGTCGGGCTTGATGCGCATGGCCTGGCGGGCTTCCTTGGCGGCGCGCTCGCCGTCGTTGTTGGCAAACGCGCCCTGGGCCAGCACCAGGTGGGCTTCCAGCGTCTGGCCGTACGGCGCCAGCACGCGCTCCATCAGCGCGAAGGCGGCCGCCTTGTCCTTGGCGCGCAGCAGGAATTGCTGCATCTGGAACATGGCCAGGCCGCGCGCGCTGGCGGGGCTGGTTTTCAGGCGCTGCGAGAACACCTGCTCGGCCTCGCTCAGGTCGTCGCCCAGCACCGAGAAGCCGAGGAAGTACTGCGCCGCCTCGTCCGATTCCGGCGCCAGTTCGCGCCACAGGCGGATCGCCGCCATCGCCTCGCCGCCCTGCTTGGCGGCCAGCGCCATTTCAGCCGAACGCTGGGCCAGGCGCGGGTCGCGCGTCTGCTGGGCCAGCACCATCATGGTGACGTAGGCGCTTTGCCACTGGCCGCGCTTGAAATCGAGCTCGGCCTTCGTCAGTTTGTAGAACAGGTCGCTGGTCAGCTCGACGCTGGGCAGCGCTTCGATGGCCTGCGCCGCGGCGGCGGCAGCCACCGCCTGCACTGCCGGCGTGTCGCCGGCCTCGCGCGTTTCCGTGCCCGGGACGGCGCCGGCCGCCGCCGGGTCGGCGATAGACTGTTTTTGTGGCGCAACAGCACAGGCGGAGAGCACGGCCGAGAGGGTTACAATGACGAATGCGTTTTTCAAAGGATAGTCCTGGCTGGTCGGAAACTAACCCTGATTTTACGCCAACCCACCGCAAGCGACCATTTGCAGGTGTAACGAATTTCTTTTTAAGCAAGCCATGCCAGAATTGCCAGAAGTCGAAGTCACCCGGCGCGGGGTGGCGCCCCATATCGAAGGCCGCACCGTGCGCGACGTGGTGCTGCGCCGCAGCGGCCTGCGCTGGCCCTTCCCGGCCGGCCTGGCGCAGGCGCTGGCCGGCCGCAAGGTGGCCTCGACCGGACGGCGCGGCAAGTATCTGCTGCTGCGCTTCGACAACGGCACCCTGATCATCCACCTCGGCATGTCGGGCCACCTGCGCGTGCTGCCGCCGGACATCCCGCCGCAGAAACACGACCATTTCGACCTGGTGGTCGATGGCGACGCGGCCCCGCAGGTGCTGCGCATGACCGATCCGCGCCGGTTCGGCGCCGTGCTGTGGCATGCCAGCGCGGACGGCGACCTGGAGCAGCACCTGCTGCTGCGCGGGCTGGGCGTGGAGCCGCTGGAGGCCGGTTTCAACGGCGAACTGCTGCACCGCATGACGCGCACGCGCGGCGCGGCCATCAAGCAGGTGCTGATGGCCGGCGACATCGTGGTCGGCGTGGGCAATATCTACTGCTCGGAGAGCCTGTTCCGCGCCGGCATCAATCCGAAGACGCCGGCCCGCCGCATCGGCCTGGCGCGCTACCGGAAGCTGGCGCAGGCCATCCGCGACGTGCTGGCCGAAGCCATCGTCCAGGGCGGCAGCACCTTGCGCGACTTTATCAGCGTCAATGGACAGTCCGGTTATTTCCAGCAGAGCTATTTCGTCTATGATCGTACCGGCATACCCTGCCGGGTATGCGGGACGCCGGTGCGCCAGATCAAGCAGGGGCAGCGTTCGACCTTCTATTGTGTGCAGTGCCAAAAATAAGAGGGCAGCATGGTCAGGGATCTTGAGCAGTACAGCGCGTGGCGCCAGGGCGTGGTGGTGGCGCTGCAGCAGTACCAGGGCTGGCTGCACGGCGCCGAGCTGGGCGACGCGGCCACCGAGCAGCGCCTGGCGCGCACCCTGGCGCGGCTGGCCGACGACAAACTGTCGGTCGCTTTCGTGGCCGAATTCTCGCGCGGCAAGTCCGAGCTGATCAACGCCATTTTCTTCGCCGACTACGGCCAGCGCATCCTGCCGTCCGCAGCCGGCCGCACCACCATGTGCCCCACCGAGCTGATGTACGATCCCGCCTGGCCGGCCTGCATCCGCCTGCTGCCGATCGAAACGCGGGCCGAGAACCTGTCCACCAGCGACTACCGCGACAACGCGGCCGCCTGGACCATGCTGCCGCTGAACCTGGACGCGGCCGATTCCATGCACGACATGTTCAAGCAGGTCAGCCTGACGCGCCATGTCAGCGTCGAGGAAGCCAAGCGCTACGGCCTGTACGACGAGAACGATCCGGACATGCCGGTCACGCTGGACGAACAGGGCATGGTCGAGATTTCGCTGTGGCGCCACGCCATCATCAACTTCCCGCACCCGCTGCTCAAGCAGGGCCTGGTGATCCTGGACACGCCGGGCTTGAACGCCATCGGCACCGAGCCCGAGCTGACCTTGAACCTGATCCCGCACGCGCACGCGGTGCTGTTCATCCTGGCGGCCGACACCGGCGTGACCAAGAGCGACATCGAGGTCTGGCGCAAGCACATCGGCGCCGGCGCGGGCCGCCTGGTCGTGCTCAACAAGATCGACAGCATGTGGGACGAGCTGCGCAGCGACGCCGAGGTCGACGCCGAGATCGCGCGCCAGCAGGAGCATGCCGCGCACATGCTGGCGCTCGCGCCGCGCCAGGTGTTCCCGGTGTCGGCGCAGAAAGCGCTGGTGGGCAAGATCAACAACGATGCCGCACTGCTGGCAAAGAGCCGCCTCGGCCTGCTGGAGCAGGCGCTGTTCAACGAGCTGATCCCGGCCAAGAAGGACATCGTGCGCAAGCAGCTGGCGCACGACCTGGGCGCCCTGAGCGGCGCGCAGCAGGCCATGCTGGGTGCGCGCATGCGCGGCATCGTCGAGCAGTTGCACGAACTGAAAAGCCTGCGCGGCAAGAACCAGAACGTGGTGGCGCACATGATGCGCCGCATCGATATCGAGAAGAAGGAATTCGACAGCAGCCTGTTCAAGCTGCAGGCGACGCGCTCGGTGTTCACCCGGCTGTCCACCGAGCTGTACACCAGCCTGGGCATGGACATCCTGCGCGACCACGTGCACGAGGTGCGCGAGGCCATGGGCAGCAGCCGCTTCTCGAGCGGCATGCGGGAGGCGGTCAAGGTGTTCTTCGAGCGCATCAAGCAGGACTTGCTGGTGTCCGAGCAAAAGACCGCCGAAATCCGCGACATGATGGAAGGGATGTACCGCAAATTCTCGGCCGAGCACGGGCTGACCCTGGCGCCGCCGATGCCGTTTTCGCTGGACCGCTACCGCGACGAGATCGCCGACATCGAGGAAGTCTACCTGGCCCAGTTCGGCGCCGTGACCTTGCTCACCACCAGCCGCGTGGTGCTGATCGAGCGCTTCTTCGATTCGATCGCCTCGTCCGTGAAGCGCTGCTTCAAGGCCGCCAACGCGGACGCGGAAGCGTGGCTCAAGGTGATCATGGCGCCGCTGGAGGCGCAGATCCGGCAGCACAAGGACCAGCTCAAGCACAGGCTGGCGTCGATCCAGCGCATCCACGACGCGACCGACAGCCTGGAGCAGAAAATCGAGGCCTTCGAGCACAGCCAGGCCGAACTCGAACAACAGAAGGCGCGGCTCACCGAACTGGCCGGCAACATCAGCATCGCCATCAACGCGGAGTTCGTGGCTTTGGAAGCCGCCGCATAACACCACTGACGGTCCGCCGATGCGGTCCATACCGGGTATGGATTCCCGCGTTCGCGAGAATGACATGCCATCGCAAGGAACAGAATGAAACGTTTGACCCATCCGCTGGCGCCCGAAGGCGCGGCGGACTATACCGACCCCACTTTTTCGTCCGAACTGATCGCCTGGCAGAAGGCGCACGGCCGCCACGCGCTGCCGTGGCAAAACACGCGCGACGCCTACCTGGTGTGGCTGTCCGAAATCATGCTGCAGCAGACCCAGGTGTCGGCCGTGCTGGGCTATTACGCGCGCTTCCTGGAGCGCTTCCCCACCCTGCGCTCGCTGGCCGAGGCGCCGGTGGAAGACGTGATGGCGCAGTGGGCCGGCCTGGGCTACTACACCCGCGCGCGCAATCTGCACAAGTGCGCGCAGCGCGTGGTGGCCGACTATGATGGCGTGTTCCCGTCCGATCCGGCGCTGCTGGCCGAATTGCCCGGCATAGGCCGCTCGACGGCGGCGGCGATCGCCGCCTTCTCCAGCGGCACCCGCGCCGCCATCATGGACGGCAACGTCAAGCGCGTGTTCGCGCGCGTGTTCGGCATAGACGCCTTTCCCGGCGAAAAGAAGGTGGAGCAGGCGATGTGGCTGCGCGCCGAGGCGCTGTTGCCCGAGCAGGGTATCGAGTCTTATACGCAAGGCTTGATGGACATGGGCGCCACCCTGTGCACGCGCAGCAGCCCGGACTGCGGCCGCTGTCCTATGCAGCCGCGCTGCGTGGCCTACGCCACGGACCGGGTCAAGGAGCTGCCGGTGCGCAAGCCGAAAAAGGCGTCGCCGGAGAAGCACGCGACCATGCTGGTGATCATAGACCACGGCCAGGTGCTGCTGGAGCAACGCCCTGCCAGCGGCATCTGGGGCGGCCTGCTGTCGCTGCCGGAGCTGGACGGCCACACCTTGGCCGAAGACGGCGACGTGCCGCCGCCGGACGCGGCGGCGCTGCTCGCGGCTGTCAACTTATTCGGGGAAATGGAAATGCACGAGCGGCTGATGACGGTGACGCATGTGTTTACGCACTACAAGCTGCACATCGCGCCGTTGCTGGTAACGCTGGCGCGCCGCGCGCCTTTCGCCGGCGGCGGACGCCACGTCTGGCTGGACGCGGCCCGCGTGGCAGACGCCGCCCTGCCCGCCCCCGTCAAGAAGCTGCTGCTTGAACTGCTGGGCGACAGCGCCGCCGCGCAGGGACGCATGTTCTAACTGGTGAACTTGGCAATAGTGAAAGTTAGCGCCGTGATGGACAAGGCCGTCGCCATGAACCACTTCAATAGCGGCAACATCGATTTCCAGCGCACGCAGGCGCCCATCGATTGAATCAAACAGCCTGCTGGTCTCGTCCATGGCGCACCTCTCACTACGTCATGATGCGCCACGCAAGGGGGAGCATCAAGCGGAGCGCGAGGAAGACTTGAGGCAGACCAGTAACCCTGCAGGGCACCTCGAAATACCTGTCGTTCCGCATCGGCGGACCGCCGCGCAGGGTGTAGCAGGGAATTCGTGGGGTACGCCCCACGCCTGCGGAACGACTTGCGGCAGCAAGGGGAACCCATACTTCGCATGCTCAGAGGAGTAGCATGGACTCCCGCCTGCGCGGGAATGACAATTTAGCGGTTATTCGAGGTTCCCTACAGTTCGTCGAGCGAAAAAAGGCGGCGGTGTTCGCGGATGGCGTAGCGGTCGGTCATGCCGGCGATGTAGTCGGCGATTTTGCGCGCCTGCACGGTGGCGTCGCCGCCCGCCACGACGTAGTCGGGCGGCAGCAGCACCGGGTCGGCCATGAAGGCGTCGAACAGCTCGCGCAAGATGCGGCTCGCCTTCACCCGCATGCGGTTGACCTTGTAGTGCCGGTACAGATTGGCCCGCAGGAAGCGCTTGAGCTCGGTCGCGTCCTTGCGCATCCGGTCCGAGAAACGGATCAGGGGCGGCGCGTGCCGCACCTCGTCCAGATTCTTGGGCGCGGCCTCCAGCAGCAGCTGGCCGGAGGTGGCGATCAGGTCGTCGGCCAGCGCGGTGATCAGGCGGCGCAGCGTTTCGTAGATGGCGCGGCGCCCGCTCAGGCCCGGATGGGCGCGCTGCACGTCGTGCCACAGGCGCGCGAAAAACTCCACCTGCTCGAGCTGCCCTATCGTGATCAACCCCGAACGCAGGCCGTCGTCGATGTCGTGGCTGTTATAGGCGATCTCGTCGGCCAGATTGGTCAGCTGCGCCTCCAGCGAGGGCTGGGTGCGGTCGAGGAAGCGCTGGGCCACCGGCCCCAGCAGCCTGGCGTTGGCCAGCGAGCAGTGCTTGAGGATGCCTTCGCGGGTTTCGAACATCAGGTTCAGGCCGTCGAAGGCGCCGTACTGCTGCTCCAGCTCGTCGACCACGCGCAGGCTCTGCAGGTTGTGCTCGAAGCCGCCGTGCCCGGCCATGCATTCGTTCAGCACGTCCTGGCCGACGTGGCCGAAGGGCGTGTGGCCCAGGTCGTGCGCCAGCGCGACCGCCTCCACCAGGTCCTCGTTCAGGCGCAGGTTGCGCGCCAGCGAGCGGCCCACCTGCGCCACTTCCAGGCTGTGCGTCAAACGGGTGCGGAACAGGTCGCCCTCATGGTTGAGGAAGACCTGGGTCTTGTACTCCAGGCGCCGGAAAGCGGTGGAATGGATGATGCGGTCGCGGTCGCGCTGGTACTGGCTGCGCGAAGCGTGCGGGGTTTCGGGATGGCGGCGGCCCACGCCCTGGTCCGAATGCACGGCGTACGGGGCCAGGTGGGCTTCGCCGCGCATCGCTGCCGCCCCCTTACTGCTGCACGCAGGCGGCCAGCGTGGCCAGCAGCAATTCCTGCGGCGCGTTGCTGATGCTCGGGCTGCCCAGCGGATGGAGCAGGATGAACTTGATGGCGCCGCCCTCGTTCTTCTTGTCGACCTCCATCAGCTCGAGCCAGCGCGCCGTGCCCAGGTCCGGCGCCACGGTCGGCAGGCCGGCCGCGTCCACCAGCTTGCGCACGCGCTCGACGGTCGCCGCGTCGACCAGGCCCATGCGGTGGGACAGGTCGGCCGCCATCACCATGCCGCAGCCGACGGCTTCGCCATGCAGCCAGACGCCGTAGCCGAGGCCGTTTTCGATGGCGTGGCCGAAGGTGTGGCCGAAATTGAGGATGGCGCGCAAGCCGCCCTCGCGCTCGTCCTGGCGCACCACGTCGGCCTTGATCTCGCAGGAACGGGCGATGGCGTAGGCCAGCGCACCCTTGTCGCGCGCCACCAGCAGGCCGATGTTGGCCTCGATCCAGTCGAAGAACTGGGCGTCGATGATGGCGCCGTGCTTGATCACCTCGGCCAGGCCGGCCGACAGTTCGCGGTCCGGCAGCGTTTCCAGGGTCGAGGTGTCGGCGATGACCACGCGCGGCTGGTAGAACGCGCCTATCATGTTCTTGCCCATCGGATGGTTGATGCCGGTCTTGCCGCCGACCGAGGAATCGACCTGGCTGAGCAAGGTGGTCGGCACCTGGATGAAGTCCACGCCGCGCATATAGCTGGCCGCCGCGTAGCCGGTCAGGTCGCCGATCACGCCGCCGCCCAGCGCCAGCAGGGTGGTCTTGCGGTCGGCCTTGGCCGCCAGCAGGGTGTCGAACACCTGCATCAGGCTGGCCCAGGTCTTGTGCTCCTCGCCGTCCGGCAGGATGATCTCGATCACTTCCTTGCCGTGCGCCTTGAGCGCGCCGCTGACGCCCTCCAGGTAGAGCGGGGCCACGGTGGTGTTGGTGACGATGGCGACCTTGTTGCCGGCTACGTGGCGCGCCAGCAGCGCGCCGTCGGCCAGCAGCGACGGTCCGATGGAAATGGGGTAGCTGCGCTCGCCCAGGTCGACGTTCAGGAGTATGGTGGTTTGTTCAGTCATCGATGGTTGTGCCTGTGTGACACAGTTGGGCGCGGCCTGGCAAGCCAGCGCGTCCAGCTGGTTCAGAATTGTGTGAACCATCGATTGTACGTTAGGTCGGCCGGTATCGATAACGATGTGGGCCAATTCCTCGTATAGCGGCTCGCGCTGCGCCATCAGCTCCTCGAGCTTTTTGCGCGGATCGGCCGTCTGCAGCAGGGGGCGGTTCTTGTCGTGCGCGGTGCGCGCCAGGATGCTGTTGACGCTGGCCCGCAGGTAGATCACGGTGCCGCGCGCCTTGAGCAGTTCGCGGCTGTCGGGGTTGAGGATGGCGCCGCCGCCGGTGGCCAGCACCACGCCGCGCAGCGCGGTCAGGTCGCGGATCACCTCGGCCTCGCGCCGCCGGAAGCTCGGCTCGCCTTCGATTTCGAAGATCCACGGGATGGAGGCGCCGGTGCGCGCTTCAATTTCGTGGTCGGAATCGATGAATTTCAGGCCCAGCTTGCGGGCGAGGATGCGGCCTATGGTGGTCTTTCCCGCCCCCATCAGTCCAACCAGGAATATATTACTGCCGTTAGTATCAGCCACTATGGTCCAATTTTCAGTATGGGCGGACGCCGGCAGTGCCGCCGGCGTCCGCAGCCGCCTCCTTACGGGCAGCTAAACCGCAGTTTAAACGGATAACTGGTTACGTTGTTGCGCGGCGTGGTGATCGTGACGTTGAAAGTTGCATTCAACGCGGTCAGGCACGGCTTGGGCTGGACGCTGCCGATCGTCACCACGTGGGTCGAACCCTGGCGCACGCTGTTGTTGTCGATGCCGGTGCCGCTGGTGGCGTCGCCGCCGGCGGTGTGGGCGAAGACGTTCTGCACCGTGGCCGGCGAGACGCCGGTGGCGGCCGCGTTGGTGGCGTTGGTGATGTCGACCCGGGTGCCGGCCGGCATCGGGTTGTTGTTGATGTCGTTGAGCTGCAGCGCGAACACGCGCGAATCGTTCGCGCCGACGGTGCCCAGGTCGTACTCCCCGCCCGTCAGGCGCACCGGCACCGGGCTGACCGTGTCGGAGAACCAGACGTTCTCGGCGAAGCTGCCGCTCAGGAAGATGCCGATCTTCGAGAACAGGGTATTGAAACCGTCGGTGGTGCTGGCGCACACGGTGGCCAGGCCGATGCGGGTGCTGTCGTTGCTCACGCCCACCGAGGTGCTGGTGCCGTCGGTATGCACGGTCGGCGAGTTGCACGGCGTTTTAGGCAGGTTGGCGGTCGCGGTGCGCGGGGACTGGGTGCGGAAGTCGACCGAGCAGCCGCCGTTGACGGTGTTGCAAGCGCCCTTGCTGGACGAACCGACCGAGGCCAGGTTGGTCTGGAACACCACCGGCAGGCCGTCCGGCACCGGGTTGCCGGCCTGGTCGGCCACCAGGATGCTGACGTTGGTGGCGGGCACGGTCGGGCCGCTGTCGAAGGTCCAGCCTTCCACGTTGGGGCTGCCCACGCTCAGCGAGAACGCTTGCTGCACGGGCAGGCCGGTGGTGACGACGATGGAGTCCGACGAAGTCGACACCAGCGGGTTCGAGGCCAGCGTCGCCTGCACGCGGAAGGAGGTCGGCTTGGTGCCGGAGTTGACGGTGGTAATCACCTCGCCGTTGGCGTCGGTGCTGTCGCTGGTCTTGTTGATGGTGACGTCCGGCGAGGTGGTGCTGAAGTTGACCAGCTGCGCCGCCAGCGCCTTGCCGAAGATGTCGACCACCTTGAAGGTCAAGGTCGCGGTCTCGGTGCGGCCGATGCCGCCCTGGCCCTTGATGACGATGGAGCGGTCGACCGGTGTGGCGCCGACGAACTGGATCGACGCGGCGGCCGGGCTGGCGATGGCCAGCGCGGCGCTGGCCGAGGCCGGGGTCGAGGCGCCGCTGTTGAGCGTGGCGGTGATGACGTCGTTGTTGCCGCAGCCCTGGTCGCGGAACACCACTTGCGCGGTGCCGTTGCTGGTCGGCGCGCTGGCCGCCAGGGTGGCCTTGCCGGCGGTCACGCACGCCGAGCTGAAGGCGATGTTCATCTGCTGGTCGGTGTACTTGGCGGTGCCGGCCAGGACGTCGACCGAGATCACGGACGAGCCGTAGGCGCCGATGCTGGCCGGCGTCAGGGTCAGCTTGCTCAGCGTGATGGAGGTGGCGCCGACGCTGTAGTTGGCCGAGGCCGAGACGGTGCTGCCGTCGACCGAGGTCGACACGGTGACCGTGCCGGCGCCGCTGGCGACCAGGCTGGCCGGACGCATGGTGGCGTCGGCCACGCCGTTGGCGTCGCTCAGGGTGGTGCCGGCCGACGGCGAGAATGCCACCAGCGGCGAGCCGCCCGGCGCGCTGCTCGAGACGAAGGTCACCAGGGCGTTGGCGACCGGCTTGCCGTCCTTGTCGCGCACGGTGGCGCGCGCGGTCAGCGGCGCCACGCTGGAGAGCGAATTGCTGGCCGCGCCGGTGCTGCTCAGCAGCGCCAGCGTGACCGTCGGCACCTGCACCGGGGTGCCGGCCACGACCTGGATCTTCTTCTCGGCCGAGGTGACGCCGCCGGCGCTGGCGGTGATGGTAATGGTGCGCAAGGAACTGTCGCCCTTGGTATTAAGCTTGGCGAGCACGGTGCCGGCCGCGTCGGAGGTCTTGGCGGCGGCGGCGATGGCGCCGGAACTGGCCTTGAAGTCCACGGTCTGGTCCGCCATGACGTTGTTGTTGGCGTCCTTGACCACCACGGTCAGCGTCACTTCGGTGCCGTCCGCGCCGGACGAGGCGATGGTGTCGGCGCTCGACACCAGCACCACGCTGGCCACCTTGGCGGTGGTGCCGGTGCCGGTGCCCGTGCCGGTCCCGGTGCCGCTGCCGGTGCTGCCGGGATTGCCGCCGCCGCCGCCGCAAGCGGCGAGCAGGCTGGAGCACAGTAACAGCGCGAGCCATTGCTTGAATTTTTTCATGACGCAGTTTTCCGTTGTAAACATGGGGATTCCTTGGTGGCCGGTTAGCGTGCCGAGAGCCGCTCGGCGACGATCTTGGGCGTAATAAATACCAGCAATTCTGTCTTGTCGTTGGTGCGCGTGTCGCTACGGAACAGATAGCCGAGCACCGGCACGTCGCCCAGCAGCGGCACCTTGCTCACGGTGTTGCGCTCGATCTGCTGGTAGATGCCGCCCAGCACCACGGTGCCGCCGTTGTCGACCATCACCTGGGTCTTGACATGCTTGGTGTCGATCGCGAAGCCGGCCCGGGTTTCCTGGCCGACGCTGTCCTTGTTGACGTCGACGTCGATCACCACGTTGCCGTCCGGCGTGATCTGCGGCGTCACTTCCAGGCGCAGATTGGCCTTGCGGAACACGATGGAGGTGGCGCCGCTGCTGGTGGCCACCTGGTAGGGCAGCTCCAGGCCCTGCTCGATGATGGCGACCGCCTTGTCGGCCGTCACCACGCGCGGGCTGGACACGATCTTGCCGGTGCCGTCCGCCTCCAGCGCCGACAGCTCCAGGTTCAGGAAGCGGTTGGCGGCCGACGAGAACAGGCTGATGGCCAGGCTGCCGGCGGCGGCGCCGTTGATGGGCGCGGCCGGCAGGTTGACGAACTGGGTGTTGTTGAAGCTGTCGCTGGTCTGGTTTACCTGGCCGGTGGTCTGGCCGACGCCGACCAGGTTGCCGCCCACGCCGAGCCGGGTGCTGGTGCCGCTGCCCAGCTGCCAGCCCGAGTCGCCGCCGCGGATGGTGCGCATGTCGGCAAAGCCCAGCTTGGCGCCCAGGTTGCGCGTGAAGGAATCGCTGGCCTCGACGATGCGCGCCTCGATCAGAACTTGCTTGGATGCAATATCGGTCTTCTGGATCAGCCTGCGGATATCGTCCAGCTTGGAGGCGATGTCGGTGACGAACAGCTGGTTGGTGCGCGGCTCGATGATGGCGCTGCCGCGTTTGGACAGCACGCGGTTGCGCGCGTCGGCGCCGTCCAGGCCGAACACGGTCTTGAACGACTCGGCCTTCTGGTAGTTCAGCTGGAAGATTTCCGACTTCAGCGGCTCCAGGTCGGCGATCTGGGCGCGCTGCTCGAGCTCCAGCTTTTCCTTGGTCAGCAACTCCTCCTTGGGGGCGATCCACAGCACCGAGCCGTTCTTGCGCATATCCAGGCCCTTGGCCTGCAGTACCACGTCCAGCGCCTGGTCCCACGGCACTTCCTTCAGCCGCAAGGTCAGGTTGCCGGCCACGCTGTCGCTGGTGATGATGTTCAGGCCCGAGATGTCGGCGATCGCTTGCAGCGCGGCGCGCACCTCCACGTTCTGGAAGTTGAACGACAGTTTCTCGCCGCGGTAGCCCTGGGTGCCCTGGGTCAGCTTGTTCGGGTCTTCCTTGATCGGCCGCACGTCCACCACCAGCTGGGTGTCGCTCTGGTAGACGCTCTGTTCCCACAAACCCTTGGCCTCGATGGTCATGCGCACGTTGTCGCCCTGCGGCACGGTGGTGATCTGCGACACCGGGGTGCCGAAGTCGGCCACGTCGAGGCGGCGGCGCAGCGTTTCGGGCAGGCCGGTCTTGAGGAAGTCGACCACCACGCCTGCGCTGGTCGGACGCACGTCGACCGCCACCTGGCTGTTCGGCAGATCCACCACCACCCGGCCCTCGCCGTTGGCGCCGCGGCGGAAATCCATGTCGCGCAACTGCTGCTTGCCCACGGCTGCCAGCGGCGCCGCAGCCGCCTGCTTGACCGGCAGGCCGGAGGCGTCCACCGCCGTGGCCAGGCCGCCGGAGCCGTCTATGGTCAGGATCACGCTGTTGCCGTCGATGGCGGTGGCGTAGTTCAGGCTGCGCTTGAGGTTGAACACCAGGCGCGAGCGCTCGCCGGCCTGCACCACGTTCACGCTGCGCAGCTCGCCCTGGTTCATTTCCTGGGTGGTCTTGCCGGTGGCGTTCACGGTGGCGCCGAAGTCGAGCGCGATGCGCGGCGGATTGGTGATGGCGAAGCCGATCGGCAATTTCTCGGGCGCATTCTTCAGCGCGATCTTGACGATCACGTTCGAGCCTTGCTGGTTGGACGTGATGGCCTCGATGGCGTTGGCCTGCAAAGCTGGGGCCTGCGCGTGGACCAGGAGGGGCATCAGCGCGGCGGCGCCGGACAGCAGCAGCGCCGGCAGCGGCCGGAAGTTCCAGTGGAAGTTCATTTGTTGCTCTCCTTGCTTTCCTGCAGCTCCAACTTCGATATGCGCTCGACCCAGTCGCCGGTCGCGTCCTGTACGATTTCCTTGACGCTCACGGCATCCTCCGTCACGCTGGTGATCAGGCCGAAGTTCTGGCCGACATGCTGGCCGGGACGCACCTGGTACACCGATTTATCCACCTGCAGCAGGGCATAGATCACCTTGCTTTTCTCCATCGTGCCCACCATCTTGACGGTGTCGAGCGGGAAACCCTCGAGGAATTCCTTGCGCCGCCCGGTGTCGGGTTTGAGGCCGCCGCCCGGCTTGCGGTCCATGCGGGCCAGTTCGGCCAGCAGCTTGTTGGCGCTGAACGGATCGACCTCGTCGTTCGAGGCGTAGACGAAGGGGATGAAGGTCTTGGGCTCGCTGATCGGCGTCACCGCCACCACGGCCGAGCTGTCGACCTGCTTCATCCACTGCCGCACTTCCTGCACGTCGCTGTCGCCGCAGCCGGCCAGCGCCAGCAGTGCGGCCCCTGCCAGGGCGTAACGTGAAAGCTGTAAGGTGCGCTGGCTCATTTCTTGGCCGCCTTCTTCTTGTCGGCCGCCGTCTTGCGCTGGGCCGCCACTTCCTCGGGGTCCAGGTAGCGGAAGGTCTTGGCCACCGCGTCCAGGGTCAGGCCGCCGTCCTTGCCGGCCACCAGGGCCATGTTGTTGAGCGTGACGATGCGCGGCAGGTTGGCCATGTCGCTGGCGAAGGCGCCGATGTCGTGGTAGTTGCCGGTGACCTTGATGTCGATCGGCAGCTCGGCGTAATAGTCCTTGACCACCACCTGGCCCGGCTTGAACAGCTCGAACTGCAGGCCGCGCCCGAGGCCGGCCTGGTTGATGTCCGACAGCAGCGCGGCCATCTCGGCCTTGCTCGGCAGCTGCTTCTGCAGACGGTCGACATACTGGTCGACCTGCACCTTCTGCGCCCGCAGCGCGTCCAGGTTAACGGCCTGCTGGGTCTTCATCGTGTATTCGCCGCGCAGCTTCTGTTCCTCGGCCACCAGCGCCTCGTGGGTCTCGAACTGGCCGCTCCAGTAGGCGAAATAGCCCAGCGCGGCGACGCCGGCCACCATGCCGACCGCGCACAGCAGGCGCGGCGCCAGCGGCCACTGGCCGGGGTGCCGGCCGCCGAGTCCGCGGAACTGGTCCGCCAGCGACTCGCTCAATTGTTTCAGGTCTATAGCCATGTTTTCCGCTCTCAGGGCTTGGCCGGGGCCGGGGCCGGCGCCGCGGCGCCGGGCTTGCTTCCAGGCTTGCCGTCAGGCTTGCCTTCGCCGGCCTTGTCCTTGTCGCGTGGCCGCTTGATGCTGACGATCATGTTGAAATCCACCACCTTCTTGGCCGTCTTGCCCTGGCCCAGGCCGGTGGACTTGACCTCGATCAGGTCCGGCTTCTCCAGCCACGGCGACACCCCGGCCACGTTGCGCAGCAATTCGGAGACCCGCTCCTGCGATTGCGCATAGCCCTTCAGCGTCACCTTCTGGCCCTCCTGCCTGAATTCGCGCAGGTAGACGCCGGGCGGTGTCTGCTTGACCAGCTCGTCGAGCAGGTAGACCGGCTGGTTGCGGTCGCCCTGCAAGTCCTCGACGGCCTGCTGGCGCGCCTTCAGCGATTCGATCTCCTGCTTCAGCGTGGCGATCTCGACGATTTTCTTGTCGAGTTCGACGATGGCGGTCTTGATGACCTTGTTGCGCTGCTCCTGGATGGCGATGGCGCGCGCGTTGTAGCCGCCCACGGCCAGCACCACGGCCGCGCCGATCAGCGCGCCCAGCACCAGCAAGGCGTAGAACGCGGCCTTTTTCTGTTTGCGCTTTTCCTCGCGGTGCGGCAGCAGATTGATATGGATCATCAGCCGAACCTCCGCATGGCCAGGCCGCAGGCGACCAGGTAGGCCGGCGCCTCGGCGCGCAGGGCCTGCTCGCGCACGCCCGGCCCCAGCTGCATGCCCTTGAACGGCGAGATGACGGCGCTGGAGATCTTGCTGCGGCTGGCAACGATGTCGAGCAGGCCGGGGATCAGCGCGCAGCCGCCCGCCAGGAACAGCTGGTCGACCCGGGTGTACGGCGTGGAGGTGTAGAAGAACTGGATGGCGCGCGTCACTTCCAGCGCGGCGCTTTCCAGGAAAGGGGTGAGGATGTCGGCCGCGTAGCCGTCCGGCAGCTCGCCCGACTTCTTGCGACCCTCGGCCTCGTCGAAGGACATGCCGTAGGTGCGCACGATTTCCTGCGTCAGCGTATTGCCGCCGAAGGGCTGCTCGCGTTCGTAAATGGTGGCGCCGTCCAGCAGCACCGAGATGTGCGTGACCTGGGCGCCGATCTGGAACAGCGCGACGATCTGGCCGGCGCCGCCTTCCGGCAATTGCACCAGGAGACGGTCCAGCGCGGCGCGCGCGGCATAAGACTCGACGTCCATCACGGTCGCCTTCAGGCCGGAGGCCTCGGCGATGGCAACGCGGTCCTCGACCTTCTCGCGGCGCGAAGCGGCCAGCATCACTTCAATGTCGTCCGGCGAATTGGGCGCCGGGCCGATCACGTCGAAGTCCAGGCTGACCTCGTCGAGCGCGAAGGGGATGTACTGGCTGGCCTCGGATTCGACCTGCACTTCGAGCTGGTCCTCGGCCATGCCGGCCGGCAGCACGATCTTCTTGGTGATGACGGACGCGGGCGGCATGCCCAGCGCCACCAGCTTGGCGCGGGTGCCGCTTTTCTTCCACACCCGGCGCAAGGCGTCGACCACCTGCTCCAGGTTCTCTATATTGCCGTCCACCACGGCGCCGCGCGGCAGCGGCTCGGCGGCGTAGCGTTCCAGCCGCCAGCCTTCCTTGCCGGACTGCGACAGTTCCACCAGCCGCACGCTGGAGGTGCTGATGTCCACGCCGACCAGCGGTGGATTGCCACCGCCGAACAGAGTACCGAGGTCCAGGTTCATATTGCAACACCTGTGGTTGAATGCATAAGGGAACTCGTTTGAAAACCAGCGTTTAGGAGACAGAAGTGAAGCGCTACATTAAATCCTAGCAATAAGATGAATCCAGTGTAAAGGTATTTCTACTGTGCACAATTGCTGGGTTGTGCGCGTTCGCCACACTTCGGCCACACCGGTTTCACCCCTGCTGTGACTGCAAAAACAACTAAGTTGTTTAGTTACTCAGTGGTAAATATTTCCAAAAACCCGGCAGGGCTGCGGAAGCGCCGCAGCCATCTGGGCTCGCTTATAATGGGCCGGATAATCTATCGCACTATAACGATATCGAAAGATCACGCATGCGCTCTGCCCCATCCGGTTCCGCCGCCCCTTCCCGTTCCAAGAAATTCCTGCTGACCGCGCTGGTCTGCATGCTGGGCCTGGCGCTGACCGCCGTGCTGCTGGTGGTATTCGGGCTGGCGATGGCCTACCCCAACCTGCCCGAGCTGGACTCGCTGACCGACTACCGCCCCAAGATGCCGCTGCGCATCTTCTCCGCCGACAATGTGCTGATCGGCGAGTTCGGCGAGGAGCGCCGCAACCTGGTGCGCATCAAGGACATCCCCGACGTGATGAAGAAGGCCGTGCTGGCGATCGAGGACGACCGCTTCTACGACCACGGCGGCATCGACTACGCCGGCATCCTGCGCGCGGCGGTGCACAACGCCACCGGCGGCGCGCGTCAGGGCGCCTCCACCATCACCCAGCAGGTCGCGCGCAATTTCTTCCTGTCCAGCGAGCAGACCTTCAAACGCAAGCTGTACGAAATCCTGCTGGCCTGGAAGATCGAGAAAAACCTCAGCAAGGACCAGATCCTCGAGGTCTATATGAACCAGATCTACCTGGGCCAGCGTGCCTACGGCTTTTCATCGGCCGCACAGATCTATTTCGGCAAGAATCTGAAAGACATTAGCGTGGCCGAGGCGGCCATGCTGGCCGGCCTGCCGAAAGCGCCGTCGGCCTACAACCCGGTGGTCAATCCGAAACGCGCGCGCACCCGTCAGCAATACATCCTGATCCGCATGGCGCAGCTGGGCTACATCAGCGACGCGCAGTTCCAGGCCGCCAAGGCCGAGCCGCTGAAAGTGAAGACCGACAGCAGCGAATTCGGCGTGCACGCCGAATACGTGGCCGAAATGGCGCGCCAGCTGGTGTACGAGCAATTCAAGGAGGACACCTACACGCGCGGCCTGAACGTATTTACCACCATCACCAAGGCCGACCAGGACGCGGCCTACCTGGCGCTGCGCCGCGGCGTCATGGAATACGAAAAGCGCCACGCCTACCGGGGTCCGGAGGCCTATATCGACATCCCGGCCAGCAAGGACGAGGCCGACGACGCCATCGAATCCGAACTGGCCGGCCACCCGGACAGCGACGACATCGTGGCGGCCATGGTGCTGCAGGCCACGCCGCAGAAAGTGACGGCGGTGACCGCCACCGGCGAGGAGCTGACCATCACCGGCGCCGGGCTGGACATGGGCAAGTCCTGGCTGTCGGACAAGGCCGTGCCGAACAAGCGCATCCGGCGCGGCGCCGTGATCCGCGTCATGCGCGAGGAAAAGGACTGGGAAATCACCCAGATGCCGGAAATCGAGTCGGCCTTCGTGGCCGCCTCCACCGAGGACGGCGCCATCAAGGCCATGGTCGGCGGCTTCGATTACAACCGCAACAAGTTCAACCACGTGACCCAGGCCTGGCGCCAGCCGGGTTCCTCGTTCAAGCCCTTCATCTACTCGGCTTCGCTCGAGCGCGGCCTGTCGCCGGCCACGATCATCAACGACGCGCCGATCTCCTTCGACGCCGGCCAGACCGGCGGCCAGGCCTGGGAGCCGAAGAACTACGACGGCAAGTACGAAGGCCCGATGTCGATGCGGCGCGGCCTGACCAAGTCCAAGAACATGATTTCGATCCGCATCCTGCACCGCATCGGGGCCAAGTACGGCCAGGAATACACCACGCGGTTCGGCTTCGAAGCCGAGCGCAACCCGCCCTACCTGACCCTGGCGCTGGGCGCGGGCGCGGTGACGCCGCTGCAGATGGCCGGCGCCTACGCGGTGTTCGCCAACGGCGGCTACAAGGTGGCGCCCTATCTGATCTCGAAAGTGACCGACGCCAACGGCAAGGTGCTCTCGCAGGCCAACCCGGACCGGGCCGGCGTGGACGCCAACCGCGTCATCGACGAGCGCAACGCCTTCCTGATGGACAGCATGATGAAGGACGTGGTCCGTTTCGGCACCGCCACCAAGGCGCTGTCGCTGAAGCGGCCCGACATCGCCGGCAAGACCGGCACCACCAACGACTCGATCGACGCCTGGTTCGCCGGTTACCAGTCCAAGCTCGTGGGGGTGGCCTGGATCGGCTACGACCAGCCCAAGAACCTGGGCAACCGCGAAACCGGCGGCGGCCTGGCGCTGCCGATCTGGATAGGCTACATGCAGAAGGCGCTGAAGAACATTCCGATCGAGGAGCGGGTGGTGCCCGAAGGCATGGTCGTGGTGGACGGCGAGTATTACTATGCGGAAAACCCGCCGGGCACCGGGGTCGGCAGCCTGGAAGGCGCCGCGCGCGCCACGCCGGCCGAGGAAAAAGCCAAAGATGCCGTGAAAAACGAATTGTTTTAACTAAGTGGGCCGCTGTCGCGGCCCACTTTGTTCTTACGCGTCGCTGAGGACGACCGGGGCGCCGCCCTGGGCGGTCGTGATGTCCGACAAGGCTTGGAACAGCTCGGAGCCGTCGCGGGTATTGATCCACCGGCCTTCGATGCGCTTGTAGTGGAAGCCGCCGGAACGGGCCGCCACCCACAGCTCCTGCATCGGCGCCTGGCTGTTGACGATGACCTTGGAGCCGTTGTCGATGAACTCGATTTCCAGCACGTTGCCGCTGCGCTTGCACTCCACATCCACCATGTCCTGGTCGTTCAAACGGTCCAGCGCGGCCTCGATGGTGTTGAGGGTGGCGTCGGCCAGGGTCAAAAATTCTGTTTCGGTCATGCTACACTCCAAGCTCTCTAGTCAAACCGTGATTTTAATCGTGAAGTCCACATTAGCGCTGCAACTCACCGCGTTGGCCTGTACCGCTGCCCTGTTGGGCGGCTGCGGCCAGCCTGGCCCGCTGTATCTACCCAAACAGCCCGCCAAACCCGCCTCTGCCAATACCCAAGGCAAACCCGGCGTGGCGCCGCCGTCCGCCCCCGTGCCTTCGACTCCCCCCGCATCCCAACAATAAGCTTCACAAATAAGCCCTATGTCGCAATTTTCCTATCAAGAAGGCGTGCTGCACGCCGAGGGCGTGTCGCTGAGCGCCATCGCCGAACAATACGGCACGCCAGCGTACGTGTATTCCAAACAGCAGTTGCTCGCTAACTACGCATCATACGCCGATGCCTGCCAGGGCCGCGATGCGCTGGTGTGCTACGCCATGAAGGCGAACTCCAACCTGGCCATCCTGGACCTGCTGGCGCGCCAGGGCGCGGGCTTCGACATCGTGTCCGGCGGCGAGCTGCTGCGCGTGCTAGCGGCTGGCGGCGATCCGCAGAAGGTGATCTTCTCGGGCGTGGGCAAGAGCGTGGAAGAAATGCGCCTGGCGCTGCAACACGACATATTGTGCTTCAACGTGGAATCGATCCCCGAGCTGCACCGCCTGAACGAAGTGGCGGGCAGCATGGGCAAGAAGGCGCGCGTGTCGCTGCGCGTGAACCCCAACGTGGACGCCAAGACCCACCCCTACATCGCCACCGGCCTGAAGGCCAACAAGTTCGGCGTGGCCTACACCGACGCGCTGGCGACCTACCGCGCGGCCGCCGGCCTGCCCCACCTGGACGTGGCCGGCATTGACTGCCACATCGGCTCGCAGCTGCTGGACGACGCGCCGCTGCTGGAAGCGCTGGACAAGCTGATCGAGCTGATCGACGCGCTGGGCGCCGAGGGCATCCATCTGCACCACCTCGACCTGGGCGGCGGCATCGGCATCGACTACGGCGACGAGGAAGACGGCGCGCCGGTGCCGGTGGGCGATTACCTGGGCCGCGTGTTCAAACGCATCGACGCCTGGCGCGCCGAGCGCCACGGCGGCAAGGCCATCAAGGTGATTTTCGAGCCGGGCCGCTCCATCGTCGGCAACACCGGCGTGCTGCTGACCAAGGTCGAGTTCATCAAGCACGGCGAAGAAAAGAACTTCTGCATCGTCGACGCGGCCATGAACGACATGGCGCGTCCGGCGCTGTACCAGGCCTGGATGGACATGCAGCCGGTGCTGCAGGCCGGCGGCGGCGCCCTGTATGACGTGGTCGGACCGATCTGCGAATCGGGCGACTGGCTGGCGCGCGACCGCGCGCTGGCGGTGCAGGAAGGCGAGCTGCTGGTGATGAAGACGGCCGGCGCCTACGGCATGACGATGGCGTCCAACTACAACACGCGCGGCCGCGCCGTCGAACTGATCGTCGACGGCACCCAGGTGCACCTGGTGCGCCAGCGCGAAAATCCGGCCGACCTGTTCGCGCTGGAATCGCTGATCAAGTAAGGTTCCGGGCCGTGGCGGGTTACGGCGGCTGGCCGACTCGGCGTCCCCCGCCAACCCGCCCTACGGAACGGCTATCGCTGTCTTGCAGGGCGGATTAGCACGCAGTGCGTAAGCCGCCAAGCTATGCCGAGCTGACGGCGCGCCCGCTTGCGGCGGCCTTGCTGCGCGCCCAGTAGACCCGCACACCCAGCAGCGCCAGCACGATCAGCCCGAGCAGGATGGGCTGCGAGAAGTCGTGCTTGGCCGCCTTCATCCACCAGAAGTGCAGGATGCCGAGCGGCGCGACCACATACACCAGCCGGTGCAGCCATTGCCAGCGCTTGCCGCCCAGGCGGCGCACCATGCCGTTGGTGCTGGTCACTGCCAGCGGTATCAACAGCACGAAGGCGATAAAGCCGACCGTGATGAAGGGCCGCTTCAGCACGTCCTTCAGCATTTCCTGCACGTCGAAGAAATGGTCGAACCACAGGAAGGTGGTGAAGTGCAGCAGACCGTAGAAGAAGGCGTACAGCCCCACCATGCGGCGCAGCTTGAGCAGCCAGTTCCACTTCGTGAGCCGGCGCAGCGGCGTCACCGCCAGGGTGATGCACAGGAAGTACAAGGTCCAGTCGCCGGTGGCGCGCGTGATGTATTGCAGCGGCTCGACCAGCTGATCGCTGGCCGTGAGCCACACCAGCTTGAAGAAGGGCAGCAGCGCCAGCACGAAGACCGCGGCCTTCAGCGCCGACACCTGCCTGGCGGTCGGATAGCTGGCCATGTCAGAAGAACTTCTTCAAGTCCATGCCGGCGTACAGCGGCGCCACGTCGGTGTAGCCGTTGAACATCAGCGTCTTGCGCTTGCGTACCAGGAAGCCGTCCTCGCCGATGCGGCGTTCGGACGCCTGCGACCAGCGCGGGTGGTCCACTTCCGGGTTCACGTTGGAATAGAAGCCGTACTCGGACGCCGCCGCCTCGTTCCACGCGGTGCGCGGCTGCTCCTTGACGAAGCGGATCTTGACGATGGACTTGGCCGACTTGAAGCCGTATTTCCACGGCAGCACGATGCGCACCGGCGCACCGTTCTGGTTCGGCAGCACGTCGCCGTACATGCCCAGGGTCAGCAGCGCCAGCGGATGCATGGCCTCGTCCATGCGCAAGCCTTCCACATAGGGCCAGGTCAGCACCCGGCTGCCCACGCCCGGCATCTGCTTCTTGTCGGCCAGCGAGATGAACTCGACGTATTTGGCGTTGCCGGTCGGCTCGACTTTCTTGATCAGCTCGGACAGCGAATAGCCGACCCACGGGATCACCATGGACCAGCCTTCCACGCAGCGCAGCCGGTACACGCGCTCCTCCAGCGGCGCCAGCTTGAGCAGCTGGTCCAGGTCCAGCGTCATCGGCTTCTTGACTTCGCCTTCGATGCTCACCGTCCACGGGCGCGGTTTCAGCGTGTGGGCGTTGTGCGCCGGGTCTTCCTTCGCGGTGCCGAACTCGTAGAAGTTGTTATAGGTGGTCGCGTCTTTATAGGCGGTTTGCTTGTCGAGGGCGGAATACGCGGGATTGAGCTTGGCGCCCAGTTTTCCAGGGACGCCCTGGGCGAAAGCTTCGCGGTTGACCATCTCGAGCAGCGCGCCGCTGGCGATGGTGCCGGCCGCGATCTGCTTGATGAAGCTGCGGCGCGATTCAAACACCTCGCGCGGCGTGATTTCTGACGGAAACGGCAGATCGATACCGTTGGGACTGCGTTTGATCAACATGACTACTCCGGATAAAAGGGGCTCGTATCAGCTCTGTCGGCCGAGACATGGATAACCTTACACCAATCCGCCGCGCGCGGCGTTTACGTTCCGCTTAAAGCCTTGGCGCCCACGCCAGGCATGGTCCAGCGACCATGCACCGGCGCCCGACGCAATGAGGGGCAGCAGCAGCGCGGCCCAGCTCAGGTGCGTGGGCCAGGCGGCCGGATAGACGAACAGCTGGATGACCGCCGTCATGCCGAGCAGGCCCGCAGCGGCCGAACGCGTAAACAGGCCGGCGACCAGCATGGCGGGCAATACGTGCTCGGCCGCCGTGGCCAGCTGCGCCGCGAATTCGGCAGGAATGAGGGGCAAGGCGTATTCGTAGAGGAACAGCTCGTAGGCCGCGTCCTTGATGGTGAACAGGCCCTGCACCTTGGTGCGGCCGGACAGGAAGAAGACGGCCGCGACGGACAGGCGCGCGAGCAGCAGGAGCAGCGGGGCCGGGAGCAGCCGCGCCAGCAGGGAGTTGAGTCTGGTGGTTCGAGTCGTCATGATGGTAGGGGCAGGCAGGTGGTTGAAAAGCGGGCGGTCAGGTCCGCCAATGGCCTTCTCGCGCCAAGTCGGCAACCGCGTCCGCAAAAGCCTGGGGCGCTTCGTGCGGCACATGGTGGCCGGTGGCGGCAAGCTGGCGGCGACTGTGGGGCCCGCGAAAGCCGGCGGCAAGCGTGCCGGCGGCCGGCGCAGCGCCGCTGGCCTCCCTCGTGCCGGCCGGGCTATCGCCTGGCGCGGCGGCCAGCGTGATGGCAGGCACCGCAATTGCCGGGCGCAGCGCAAGCTTGCTTTCCGTTTTGCCGTATCGCGGGTCGCCCGCCGCGCTGCCGAAACGGTGGCGGTGCGCGTGGGTGACGATCGCGGCAAGATCGGGATTGTCGAAGCCGCCCGCGATCAGCTCGAAGGCGGCGGCGTCGACGCGCCCGCCCCTGGATTGGGCCTGCCACAGGCTGCGCGCGATGGCGCGCGGGTACGCCGCCAGCCCTGCGCGGCCACGCTCGGTCTGAAGGTAATACTGGTGCCAAAGCCGCGCTTCGGCCTCGGGCGCCAGCGGTTCGGCGAGCCGGGCGGGATCGTCGAGCTGGTAGCCATCCACGGACACCAGGCCGGCACAGCGGGTCGGCTTGAGCACGGCCACGGCGCAGGCGGCGGTGGCGCCCCAGCCGAACCCGGCGAAGACCGCCTCCGGGATGTGCAGGGCGTCGATCAGGGCAATCGCATCCAGGCCGAATGCTGCCTGCTGTCCGGAACGCGGCGTGGCCGCATCCCTGAAAACGGTCTGCCCGTGGCCGCGCAAGTGCGGCACCAGCACGCGCAGGCCCTGTGCGGCAAGCAGCCGCGCGACCCGCGCGTAGCTTTGCGGTCCGTACAGCAGGTCGTGCAGCAGGACGACCGGCTTGCCCTCCTCCGGTCCGGCGCTGAAGTAGGCAATGTCGAGCACATCGGTCGCAACCCGCTGCAGGGACAGCGGCGGCAGCACGGCGGGCGACGGGGGGACGCCGGCACGGTCACCCATGGCCGGCTCCCTGCTTGTCCAGTCCTATGATCAGTTCGCTGCCTATCCAGTCGGCCAGCAGCGCACCGGCTTTCGCCACGCCCCCGGCCTCGCCAAGCCGGCCGATGAGCATGCCGCACAGCGCGCCGAAGCTGCCGCCACTGTCGCCACTATCGCCATTGCCTGCGCCATGGCGATCGCCGTTGCCGCTGGCCAGCACCAGGGCCTCGAAATCGAGCGCGTCGAGCGCGCGCACGCTGGACACATAGCCGCGCCGCCAGACCATCACTCCGCCCGCACCGGACAGCATCTCCGCCTCCGGGGCCGGCTGCCCGGCGTGCAGGGCCCACCAGATGTCGCTTGCGTTGGTGGTCAGCGGCGCGAGGCGCAGCGTGGGACTGAAGCGCAGGCGGGCCTGCTCCCAGTCCACGGCGGCCAGCGCGGAGGGCGCGAGCGGCTGGGCGTCCGGCGCCACGAAAGCGGCCGACAACGCATGCTCTATCCAGGCCAGTTCATGCAGGTCGGGGTTGTGCGGGAACAGCGCTTGCAGCGTCGTGCCGAATTCGTCCGCGTAAGCGTCCAGCGTCCACGCATGCGGAGGATGGGCGCCGATATGCGCCGTGGCCGCGTGGAGAAACCGCTCCTCGCCGACGAGGGCGCGCAATCGCGGATAGCTTTCCCCCAGGCAACCCACCAACTGGGCGCGGTAGTTGTTCCGGTACACAGCCAGTCCTGCCCCCGAGCCGCCGCCCAGGCGGCTGGCGGCGCCGGCAGAAGCGCTGGTCAGCCAGCTGCGGAAGTCGCCCTGCAGGTCGGCCAACATCATGCCGCCGCCTGCACGCCGGCAAGGCGGGCGCGGTCCAGTTCGGAAAGCAGCTCGGCCAGCGCGGGCATGTTGTCGTCGCGCTCTATCATTGTCGCCACCGGCCCGCAGCGCGCGACGGCCTCGGCGTACAAGGCCCACACCCCGTCGGCGACTGCGCTGTCGTGCGTGTCGATCAGCAATTCGCTGCCCCGGCTGTGACCGGCCAGATGGATCTGGAACACCCGGTCGGCTGGAATACCTTGCAGGAACGCATGCGCGTCGAAGCCGTGGTTGCCGGCGCTGACGTAGACGTTGTTGACGTCGAGCAGCAAAGCGCAGCCCGTGCGGCGGCTCATCTCGGCGAGAAATTCCCATTCGCGCATGGCCGCGCCGGGCAGGGCCAGGTAGCTCGACGGATTCTCGAACAGCATGGTACGGCCGAGCACGTTTTGCGCCATGTCGATGTTGTTGCACACGATGTCGAGCGCCTCCTCCGTGTAGGGCAGCGGCAGCAGGTCGTGCGCGTTGAAGCTGCCGATGCGGGACCAGCTCAGGTGGTCCGACACGAACAGCGGCTCGATTTCGTCGGCCAGTGCCTTCAGGCGCAGCAGGTAGTCGCGCCGCAAGCCGTCGGCCGATCCGATCGACATCGACACGCCATGCATGGCCACCGGATAGCGCTCGCGCACCTGCCGCAGGATATGGCGCGGCTGTCCGCCATCGACCATGAAATTTTCGGAGACGGCTTCGACGAAATCGACCGGCACGCCGGTGTCGAGAAAGTGCCGGTAATGCTCCCGGCGCAGCCCGAGGCCGTAGCCGGAAAAAGGTCGGGGAGGTGGCAATGCAGACATGTTCGCGCTCGCTTGAAAAGGCCGGAAGCCCGTCCGCTGCCGGACAGGCTTGCCGTGATTACTCTTGCTCGGTCAAGGTGCCGCCCAGCGCCTTGCATTCGGACGGCGTCTTGACCAGCACGCCCTCGCCCTTGCAGTCGTTCAGGCCCTTGCAGTCGTTCTTGGCGGTCGCGCACAAGCTGGTGCCCTTGCAGGTGTTGACGCCGTAGCAGCGGCCCGGCTGTTCCGGCTTTTCGGCGTGCGCGGGCACGACCGCGCTCATCGACGACAACGCCAACAGCGCAGCGGCGCCGGCGCGCAAGACCTGGGATTTCAGTTGCTGGTTCATGGTGATACTCCTTGGTGTTTATTTCGAAGCGAGGGGGGTGAGGGAGCCATAGCCTTTGGGCGTTTTGATGCTGGTGCAGCTGCCCTTCTCGACCAGCACCCAGGCATCGCCCTGGTAGTCGGTCCTGGAGGTGGCGGCGCACGAGGTGCCCGGTCCGGCGGAGCAGTCGTTCTGGCCGGCCTGCGACACGCCGTAGCACTTTTCCATCGGCTTCTTGACGTCGGCGGCGTGCGCGCCGGATGCGCACAGGGCGAGGGCCAGCGAGGCGGCCAGGGCTGCAGGGGAGGTTTTCATCGTTTGATCCTTTCGGGTTGGCTTACTTGACGTTCAAGGCGGCTTGCACCACCACTTGCGCCACCGCTTCCGGTTGCGACAATTGCAGGGAATGGCTGGCTTTGATTTCCGTCACCCTGGCGCCGGCGCGCCGGTACATCCAGCGCTGCAGCTCGGGGTTCAGGAAGCGGTCGTCGGTGGCGACGATGGCGTAGGACGGCTTGCCGCGCCAGGCGGCAGCCCACACCGGCGCATCGAGCGCCGCGCGGGCCACCTTGGGCTGCGCGACCGACATGAAGTTGGTGCGGTTGGGCGGCAGGTCGGCGGCGAACACGTCGTTGAACCTGGCCGGTTCGATGTACAGGCGGCCGTCGCGCGTCGATTTCACGGCACTGGACGGGAGCGGCCTGGAAGCGGCCAGTTCCGACACGCTCTCGCCGATCTCGGGCTGGATGGCGGCGATGTAGACCAGCGCCCCGACCTTGCCGCTGACGCCGGCGATCGAAATGACGGCGCCTCCGGAGTCGTGGCCCACCAGCACCACGGGACCGTCCTGGCTGTCGATGGCCTCGCGCGCCGCCGCCACGTCCTCGTCCAGCGAGGTGTGCGGCTGCTGTACCACGGTGACCTTGTAGCCCCGGATCCAGAGCTGATCGTGGATCGCGCGCCAGCTCGATCCGTCGACATGGGCGCCATGCACCAGCACCACGTTCTTCGCACCGGAGACGACCACGTCCGGAAATGCCGCGCTGGCCAGGCCCGGCGCCAGGACGGCCAGGGCGAGGGCCGCCGTTTTGATAGACTTCATCGGATTCCTTATGAATAAGTGATCTAAGCAGCGCTTAATCAAGCGCTTACGATTAAATCAGATGCGATCTTATGGAATGCGGCGGCGGAGGGAAAGCGGGTTTTTGTATCCCCGTGTGTCCGGCGGACGCGCCGATACACGGGCTTGCATCAGGGCAGCAAGTCGCTACAGATGGGATACAGACAGGGATTACAGACCGGGGATGCATAGCGGGGATGCAGAGCGGGGATACAGCGCAGGGAGGCAGAGCGCCATTTCAGGGCGGAGGGCAGTGCGGCGGCCGTGCCGGCCCATGGCGGACCGGCACGGCGGGGGGATTTACAGCTTGCCGTAGGAATGCAAACCGGACAGGAACATGTTCACGCCGAGGAAGGCGAAGGTGGTCACCAGCAGGCCCACCAGCGCCCACCAGGCCGCCACTTTGCCGCGCAGGCCGGACATCAAACGCATGTGCAGCCAGGCCGCGTAGTTGAGCCAGACGATCAGCGCCCAGGTTTCCTTCGGATCCCACGACCAGTAGCCGCCCCACGCCTCGGCCGCCCACAGCGCGCCCAGGATGGTGGCGATGGTGAAGAAGGCGAAGCCGGCCGAAATGGCCTTGTACATCACGTCCTCCAGCGTTTCGGCGTCCGGGATGCGCGCGGCCAGGCGGTCGCGCAGCAGATTGGTGACGGCGAACAGCACCACCAGCACCGCCGTGAAGCGGCTGGCGTTGACCATGCCCTTGATGACGGCCTCGCCCGCGCCGGCCAGGTAGGCGATCAGCCAGGCCAGCGCCAGCAGCACGACGGGGGCGATCACCAGCGCCTGCCACAGGGTGCGGATCTTTTCATGTTTGAGCAGGTAGGCCCAGCCCACCATGGACGCCAGCGCGAAGGTGCCGTAGCCGATGAAATTGGCCGGCACGTGGATTTTCATCCACCAGCTTTGCAGCGCCGGCACCAGCGGCTGGATGTCGGAAGCGCCGCGCGAGACGGTGTACCACAGCAGGAAGCCGACCGCCGCCGAGATCACCAGCAGCACGAAGGCGCCCAGCTGGCGGGTCTTGTAGTGGGCCTCGTAGTACAGGTAGAACATGGCCGTGATCAGCGAGAACAGGATGAACACTTCGTACAGGTTGGACACGGGGATGTGGCCCACGTCCATGCCGATCAGGTAGGACTCGTACCAGCGCACCAGCATGCCGGTCAGGCCGATCACCAGCGCGGCCCAGCACAGCTTGGAGCCGACCGTGTAGCCCATGGACGAATTCCCCACCATGCCGATCCAGTAGAACAGCGTCGACAGGAAGAAGAAGGTGCTCATCCACAGGATGGCGGACTGGCTCGACAGCATGTAGCGCAGCCAGAACTTCTGGTTGGCCGCCTCCAGGCTGCCGCCGTACATGGCCACCGCCAGCAGCGCCAGCGCGAAGGCCAGCGGCATGAACCAGCGCACCGGCTTCCAGTGCCATCCCAGCGCCGCGAACGCGGGCGCCGCGGCCAGCAGGATCACCTTCTCGTAGATGTCCATATGGGCGCCGTAGCGGTTCAGCGCGAACAGCGCGCCGCCGGCCAGCGCCAGCGCGAACAGCCAGTCGACCACGTTCAGGCGCTTGAAATAGCCCGGCGCCTGGGTGTACGTTTGAGTCTGCGTCATTTCCATTTTGTCTCCCTAACTGCTTGTGTGCCGCGTCCAGCTTACGCCGATTGCGGCAGTTTTTCTTTCAGCTCCGCGAATTCCTTGTCGAAATCGAGGGTCTTGCGCTGCGTGCTCATGGCCATCAGCGCATGGGCGCCCTGCTCGCTGTCCTTGATCCAGACCCACAGGCGGCGTTCGCGGATGTAGAACATCGAAAACACGCCCAGCACCAGGAACAGGCAGCCCAGGTACACCACGTTCTTGCCGGGCGACTTGGTCACCTGGAACACGGACGCTTTCACCTCGGTGAACTCGTCCAGCTGCAAATAGACGGGGGCGCCGTAGAAGGTGCTGTCCGACAGGGCGTTGGTGGCCAACTGCAGGAAGCGGCCATGCTGCTCGTTGCCTTCGACCGGCGGCAAGCCGTCCTTCTCGCGCGCGGCCTGCCACAGTTCCCACATGCTGCCGTTCAGGATCTTCATGAAGATGTCGGCCGCTTTTTCCTGCTCGGCCTGCGGCACTTTCTCCAGGAAGCGGGAGATGGCGACGAAGCCGCCGCCCCTGGCGCCGTCCTCTTTGGCGCCGTCCTCGCCGGCGAACATGTTCAGACTGCGCGCCGACGACTGCGCCAGCTGCTCGCGCAGCACCTTGCTGGAACCCGCGCCGGCGGCCGGCATGGCGCGGCGCGCGTAGCGTTCGGCGGCTGCCGCGCGCAGGGCCGGATCGTTCAGCGCGGCGCGCAAGCGCATCCACTCCTTGACGGTATGGTCGCCGTCGGCCGGGATGCGCAGATAGCTGAACGGGTCGCCCGGATTGCTGCGCACGCCGGCCAGGAACACGGTGGCGCCGTCTATGGTCACCGGCTGCATGTAGTTCTGGAACTCGCGCGCCTGGCCGGTCTTGTCGCGCAGCTTGTACTGCACGCTCGGGCCGACATTCTTCAAGTCCTTGTTGTTGGCGTTCTTGGCGGCCGAACCGAGCTGTTTGCCCAGTCCGCGCGCGAAGCCCTCTTCCAGCTTCTCTCCCTGGGCCACGCTGCGCGCGTCCTGGGTCGACATGTTCTCGACGTTGAAGGGACGGAAACCGGACCATTCAACGGTGTAGGCCTGGCCGGACCCGAGCGAGAGCGGTGTCGCGGCATTCACCTCGCCCGCCAGTTCGAAGCTGGCCGAGCCGGTGCCCGCCATCGGATAGCCCTTGAGCTTGAGCTTGGTGCCGCCGTCCTCGAAGCTGGACTGGTAGACCGCCAGGCCCTTGTAGATCAGCGGCTTGTTCACCTCGATGACCGAGCTGAAGGTCTTGCCGGTCTCATGGTCGCGCACCTCGACTTCGCTGGCGAACAGCTTGGGCATGCCGGTGCTGTAGAAATCGATATTGAATTTTTTCAGCAGGATGGTGAACGGCAGTTCCTGGATCAGCACGCCGTCCGCGCGCGGGATGATGGCGGTGTTGCTGCCCTGCCCCTCGGGGATGGCGGTGTTGGCGCGGTAGGTCGGGTTGCCCAGGCCGAGGCGGTGCTGCGCCGGGATCTCGGCGATGACGCCGCTGCCTGCAAACGGGGTCTTGCCCATGAACCATTCCTGGAAGCGGATCGGCATGTCCGAGTCGAGCAGGCCGCCGATGCAGATCACCACGATGGCGGTGTGGGCGAAGATGTAGCCGAACTTGGCGCCGGCGCCGCGCTTGGCGGTCACCAGGGTCGCGTGTTCCTTCTCGACGACGCGCGACCGGTAGCCGGCGTGGCCCAGGCGCTGCGCCATCTGCTGCGCCAGCGCGGCGCGCGGCAGCGGCGACTGCCAGTCGTTCTTGTGGTGGAAGTTCAGCAGCGACTGCTCGCGCACGTTCTCGCGCCAGCTGCGCATGTCCTTCATCATCTTGGGCGCATTGCGGATGATGCACAGCGACGTCGACAGCACCAGGAAGCCCATGATGGCCAGGAACCACCAGGCCGAGTACACGGCGTACAGGCCGATCTTGTCGAACACTTCGAACCAGAACGGGCCGAACTGGTTCACGTAGTTGGACATCGGCTCGTTCTGCTTCATCACCGTGCCGATCACCGAGGCGATCGCGATCATGGTCAGCAGGCTGATGGCGAAGCGCATCGAGGACAGCAGTTCGACGGTGGCGTCGATTGCCGGACGGCGGGTCTTCATTGTGATACCGGCGGTGCTGGTGGTGCTCATGCGGACACTATCTCTCAAAGGGCTGGCAGCAGAATACCAACAAAAAGGGCAGCCCGCTTACGCGGCCGCCCTCTTTTCGATACTCACTGCCATATAAGCGCTATATCCGGCGCCGCTCAGGCGCACGTCAGGCGCCGGATGGCACCGGGAATTACTTCAGGCCGGCCACGTAGTCGGCCACTGCCTTCATTTCATCGTCCGACAGGCGCTTGGCGATGGTGCTCATCTCCGGGCTGTTCTTGCGCCCCTCACCGCGGAAGGCGGTCAACTGCGCCACCGTGTAGTCCTGGTGCTGGCCGCCCAGGCGTGGGTACATGGCCGGAATGCCGGCGCCGGCGGGGCCGTGGCAGCTGGCGCAGGCGGGCACGTTCTTCTCGGCGATGCCGCCGCGGTAGATCTTCTTGCCCAGTTCGACGGTGTCCTTGTTCTTGGCGGCGCCGGCTTTCGGTGCCTGGGTGCTCAGATAGGCCGCGATGTTTTTCTTTTCATCCTCGGTCAGCATCTTCGCATAGGTGCTCATCACCGGATTGCTGCGCGACGGCGAGGCGAAATTCACCAGCTGTTTGTACAGATACGCTTCCGGCTGGCCCGCCAGTTTCGGGTTGGCTGCGATGGTGGAATTGCCCGACGCGCCATGGCAGGACACGCAGGCCGGCAAGCCGCGGGCGTTGTCGCCGTCGGCATACAGGCTGCCGCCTTTGGCGGGATCGGCTTTCGCTGGGGTGGCTGCATGTTCGGCGGCCGATGCGGCACCCGAAACGGCCAGCAATGCAACGAGCAAGGACTTTACAAACGGGGAAAACGCACGATTCATTCAAACACCCTGAGACTAGTGAAAAAAATGGCGGGACTGTCGCCTGCCTCTATTTGCTTTTTTGCATGGCAACAATTCGTAACCCCTTATTGTACAATAGCTTTTCGCCGTTTTAGCTTTCTTTGTTGCATTTCTGCCCATCCCCTCCCATGTCCAAACTCTGGCAAGCCCGCTTCTTTACCACCGTAAACCATTTGCGCGAACTGCCAAATACCACGGTGCCCGAAATCGCCTTCGCCGGCCGCTCCAACGCCGGCAAGTCGACCTCCATCAATATCCTGTGCAACCAGAAGGGGCTCGCTTTCGCGTCGAAAACGCCAGGCCGCACCCAGCACATCAATTTCTTCTCGATCGGCGGCGCCCACGTGGCCATGCACCGCAAGGACCCGACCAATGTCGACGAGATCCAGTGCATGCTGGTCGACTTGCCGGGCTACGGCTACGCCGAAGTGTCCGGAAACACCAAGCTGTACTGGCAGCGCCTGCTGGGCGACTACATCCAGCAGCGCGAACAGCTGGCCGGCCTGATCCTGATCATGGATTCGCGCCGCCCGTTCACCGACCTGGACGTGCAGATGCTGGAATGGTTCGCCCCGACCGGCAAGCCCATCCACTGCATCCTGACCAAGGTAGACAAGCTGACCCGCAGCGAATCGACCACCGTGCTGCGCCAGGCGCAAGCCAAGCTGGCCAGCTACGTGGACGAGGACGGCGAAGGCTTCCCCTTCACCGTGCAACTGTTCTCGGCCCTGAAGCGGGTCGGCATCGACGAAGCCACCGCCAAGATCGTCGAACTGGCCGGCCTGGACGAGGAAGCCGCGTCCGAACAGGCCGAGCTGATCGACCCGGTGGACGGCGATGACGACGAGCTGGACGACGTGGACGAACACGCGGATAAACCGACCTGATCAACCAACCCTAGGAACCCTGGAACTATGGCCCACAACACGCCCTTCCCCGCCATCCGCATGCGCCGCATGCGCCGCGACCCGTTCTCGCGCGCCCTGATGCGCGAAAACGCGGTGACCGCGTCCGACCTGATCTACCCTGTGTTCATCCTCGACGGCGCGAACCAGCGCGAGCCGGTAGCGTCGATGCCGGGCGTGGAGCGGGTGTCGGTCGACCTGCTGCTGAAGGTGGCGGAAGAATGCGTGGCGCTGGGCATTCCCGTGCTGGCCCTGTTCCCGGTGATAGCCAGCGCGCTGAAGACGCCGGACGGCATCGAGGCGACCAATCCCGAAGGCCTGGTGCCGCGCGCCGTGCGCGCCCTCAAGCAAGCCTTCCCCGAGCTGGGCATCCTGACCGACGTCGCGCTGGACCCGTACACCAGCCACGGCCAGGACGGCCTGATCGACGACAACGGTTACGTGCTCAACGACATCACCACAGCCATGCTGGTGCGCCAGGCGCTGTGCCAGGCCGACGCCGGGGTGGACGTGGTGGCGCCGTCGGACATGATGGACGGGCGCATCGGCGCCATCCGCGCCGCGCTGGAGGAAGCCGGCCACATCCACACCCGCATCATGGCCTACTCGGCCAAGTACGCGTCGGCGTTCTACGGCCCGTTCCGCGACGCGGTGGGCTCGGCCAAGAACCTGGGCAAGGGCGACAAGAACACCTACCAGATGGACCCGGCCAACGGCAACGAAGCGCTGCGCGAAGTGGCGCTGGACCTGCAGGAAGGGGCCGACATGGTGATGGTCAAGCCCGGCATGCCCTACCTGGACATTGTGCGCCGCGTGAAGGACGAGTTCAAGGTGCCGACCTTCGCCTACCAGGTCAGCGGCGAATACGCGATGATCAAGGCGGCCGCGCAAAACGGCTGGCTCGACCACGACAAGGTGATGATGGAATCCATGCTGGCCTTCAAGCGCGCCGGCGCCGACGGCGTGCTGACCTACTTCGCCCTCGACATCGCGCGCAAGCTCAAAGCCTGAAAAACACCAGCCCCGAAAAAGGGGCCAGGGTCAAATATTAAAAAGGGCCAGGGTTATTTTTCTCCGCCCGGAGAATAAATAACCCTGGCCCCTTTTGCCTTTTTGCTTTTATACGCGCGACAGCGCGCCCAAGCTGAAGGCTAAGCAAAGCCGGCGCTTCAGGGGGCCGGATGCCGGATCCAGTTGGCGATCAGGTCCACGGCCTGCTGTTCCATGCCGATGAAGCCGTGGTAGTGCAGCGCTCCGCAGACATCTCCCCCGGGCTCGCTCCCGCCGTCGACCAGCATGGTTTTCGTCACCGGGGCGCCGCCCAGCCGCGACGCCAGTGTTTTCGCCTCCCAGGGGCGGCAGATGCCGCAAGCGTCCTGCTGGTGGTGCACGACCAGCACCGGCACCTTGATCTTGCCGATGTCCTGCGTGGGCACGGCGCCCTCCCGCTTGTACGCCGTCACTGTCGACGTCAGCACGATGCCGGCCACGTCGCCGGCGGCGCCGTCGCGGATCGCCGCGGCCGCGACCGAAATGGTGCCCATGCTGGTGCCCACCAGCCACAGCGGCGCCGCGCTTTTGGCCTTGATGGCCTTGAAAATGGCTTGGTTGTCCTGCGCGTGGCTGTCGCCCAGCCTGGCCCTACCGTCGAGCTCGCGCAGGTCCGGCGCCAGGCCCACCAGCACCACATTGAACGGCTGCGCGGCGAACAGCCGGGCGGCGCGGACCAGGAAGTTCTGGCTGCCGGGCCAGCCGTCGGCGCCGACCTGGCCGTAGCCGCCGTTGCCGCCCGAGTACAGCACGACGGTGGCGACAGCGTCCTCGCGCCACGCCGCGTAGAGCGGCACGCTGACGCCGCGCGTGTCGACCCGCATCACGCCGCCCGCAGCAACCTCGGCCCGCGCCCCGCCGGCCCAGGCCAGGCATGCCCCCAACAAGATAGTCGCTGCCATGCGTCGTTTCATCTGCGCTCCTGTGCCAGGCCCGCCGGCGGCGGTTGCCTGCGGGATTATCGGCGGTAGTTCGGGAAGAATTCCTTCAGCAGGAAGGCTTCCAGTTCGGCCTGGTAGGGCTTGCCGGCGTTCATGGTGATGACCTTGCCCAGGCGGTGCGATTCCCACTGGAACTCGCCCGGTTTCTCTTTGCGGATCAGATCGATCATCCGGCGCACGATGGCGGTTTCGATGTCGATGTCGGTGCCCAGCTCGACGTGCACCTGCTGCGACCAGTTGCGCTTGAAGTTGGTGTTCCAGCCCCGGAACTTGATGTCCGCGCTCAAGCCCGACTTGTTGACGATGGAGAAGATGCCGCCCGTCTCGTCGCGCTCGCCGGCCGCGTTGCGTCCCTGCGCGCCCATGATGTTGGCGCGCGCGATGCGGTTGGCGCGGTCGTTTTCGCTTTCCTGCGGCTCCGCCTGGGGCTGCGGATTGGCGTCGGCGCGGCGCTTGCGGGCCGCTTCCACGCGCGCCATCATGTCCTCTTCCGGCGCCGGGGTCGGCGGCTTCATGGTGGCCTGCACCGGCGGCACGAAGGTTTCCAGCTTGGGCTTGGCCGTCTTGCTGACGACTTTCGACTCGCGGCGCGGCTGCGGCGCGGCTTTCGCCACCTCGGTTTTCTTCGGTTCCGGCTTGGCTTTCGGCGCAGGCTTGTCCTTCAGCGGCGCCACCCACACCATTTCACCCTCTTTCGCGGGCGGCTTGATGGTGATCTTGTCCTTGGGATGGAACAGGTAATACGCGACGATCAGCAAGTGCAGCGCAATCGAGATGCCGATGCCGATACGGTTGTGCTTGCGCGGCCCGCCATAGCCGTAGCCGTCGTGCCTGGGCAGCTTTTGGCCGCATGCTTCGCAGTATTCGTGGGCGTGTTCGCCCGCGTGGGTGTGGCTGGACTGGAACAAGGTTACGGACTTTCTGATCTCACACTGACCATAAAACAGGCACAACACCCGAGAGCCGCCAGCTTACCCGGACTCGGTCTTGACGGATGTAACCGGTTGTATCTCCGGCCCGCCGTATGATATCAGTGCTTGGCCATGCTGACAGCTTTTAGCTCGACCGCCCCCTTGGCCGGCCCTCCGGGCTCCTGCGCCAGCGTGGCGTCGTCCATCGGGCCGCTGCCGCTGTACTTGTCGAGGAATAGGTAAATCACCGGCGTGATGTAGAGCGTGATCACCTGCGAGAAGATCAGCCCGCCCACCACCGCCAGGCCCAGCGGCTGGCGCAGTTCGGCGCCGGCGCCCAGGCCGAGCGCGATCGGCAAGGCGCCCATCAGGGCCGCCAGCGTGGTCATCATGATGGGACGGAAGCGCAGCACGCAGGCGGCGCGGATGGCTTCCGCCGGCTGCATGCCCTCGTTGCGCTGCGCGTGCAGCGCGAAATCGATCATCATGATGGCGTTCTTTTTCACGATGCCGATCAGCATCAGGATGCCGATGATGGCGATCATCGTCAGGTCCAGGTTGAAGATGCGCAAGGTCAGCAAGGCGCCCACGGCCGCCGACGGCAGGCCGGCCAGGATGGTCAGCGGGTGGATGTAACTCTCGTACAGCACGCCCAGCAGCACGTAGATGACGCCCAGCGCGGCGATGATGAGGATCAGCTGGCTGCCCTGGGAACTCTGGAACACGGCCGCGTCGCCGCCATAGGTGGTGATGATGGACGCGGGCAAGCCCATCTCCACCGCCATCTTGTCGATCTTGCCGGTGGCCACGCCCAGCGGCACGTCCGGCGCCAGGTTGAAGGACAGGGTGATGGCCTGCAGCTGGCCCTGGTGGTTGACCGCCGTCGGTCCCACGGTGCGCTCGACGCTGGCGAAGCTGGACAGCTGCACCAGCTGGCCGGCCTTGTTGCGCACGGATATCCTGGTCAGCGCGTCGTCGAACTGGCGGTCCTCGGTGGCCGCTTCCAGGATCACGAAATAGCTGGCGGCGGACGAGTAGATGGTGGACACCTGGCGCTCGCCGAAGGCCAGGTAGAGCGCGCTGCGGATGGCGCTCATTTCCACGCCCAGGGTGTTGGCCTTGTCGCGGTCCATCTTCAGCGAAGCCTGCAGGCCCTTGTTCTGCGAGTCGCTGGTGACGTCGCGGAAGGCGTTGTCGGCGCGCATGCGCTCCTGGAACTTGCCGGCCCAGTCGTTGAGCGCGTCCGGGCTGACCGACTGCAGGGTGTACTGGTAGCGGCTCTTGCTCGGGCGGCCGCCCAGCTGCAGGTTTTGCACCGGACTCAGGTAAACGGCCATGCCGGGCACGGCCTTGGTGGCCTTGCGCAGGCTGTCGAGCACCTGCGGCATCCGGGCGCGCTCGCCGCGCGGCTTGAGCACCAGGAACATGCGGCCGCCGTTGCCGCCGCCGATGAAGGAGGTCACGTCCTGCACATTGGGGTCGGCCATGATGACGCTGGCCACCTTGCCCTGCAGCTCGAGCAGCGCGGCCGAGGAAATGTCCTCCGAGGCCTCGGTGGTGACGCGGATCTGGCCCAGGTCCTCTTCCGGGAAGAAGCCTTTCGGGATCTCGATATAGAGGAAGATGGTGAGCGCGAAGGTGCCGACCGCGATCGCCAGCACCACGTGGCGGTGCTTCAGGGCAACGTCGAGCGTGCTGGCGTAGCCTTGGCGCAGGCGCGAAAAACCGGCTTCGAACCAGCGCCCGATGAAGGTGTCGTCGCCCTCGGCGTCGTGGGCGTCGGCCGGCAGCAGGCGCGAGCACAGCATGGGCACCAGGGTCAGCGAGACCACCGCCGACACCAGCACCGACAGCGCCACCACCACGGCGAATTCGTGGAACAGCAGGCCGATCACGCCCGGCATGAAGAAGATGGGGATGAACACGGCCACCAGCGAGATCGAAATCGAAATGATGGTGAAGCCCATCTCGCGCGCGCCGACCAGCGACGCCTGCAGCGGCTTCTTGCCCAATTCGATATGCCGCACGATGTTTTCCAGCACCACGATGGCGTCGTCCACCACCAGGCCGACGGCCAGGGTGATGCCGAGCAGGGACACGTTGTCCAGGCTGTAGCCGAAGGCGTACAGCAGGCTGAGCGCGCCGAGCAGCGAGATCGGCATGGTGACGGCGGGGATGAAGGTGGCGGCCGCCTTGCGCAGGAACAGGAAGATCACCAGCACCACCAGGCCCACCGTCAGCGCCAGGGTCAGGTTGACGTCGTGCAGCGCTTCGCGGATGGAGATGGAACGGTCGTTGACCAGGTTGATCTTGACCGAGGCCGGCACCTGCGCCAGGAAGCGCGGCAGCAGCTTGCGCACGCCGTCCACCACTTGCACGGTGTTGGCGTCCGGCTGGCGCTGCACCAGCAGCACGATGGAGCGTTCGCCGTTGTAGCTGCCGGCCGCCTTGATGGACTGGTAGCTGTCCTCGACGCTGGCGACGTCCTTCAGGCGCACCGGCTGGCCGTTGCGCGTGGCGATGATCAGCTCGGCGAACTCGGCGGCCTTCATCAGCTGGGCGTTGCCCTGGATGGTCAGGGTCTGGCTGGGGCCGTCCAGGATGCCGAGCGGGGTATTGGCGTTGGCGGACTTGATGGCGGCGGCCAGTTCCTCGAGCGTGAGGTTGCGGGCGTTCAGCAGGTCGGCCTTGGCGCGCACCCGCACGGCGAAGCGTTTCTGGCCGTTGACCGACACCTGGGCCACGCCGGGCAAGGTCGACAAGCTGGGGGCGATCAGGTTCTCGGCGTAGTCGTTCAGCTCGGACAGGCTCAGGGACGGCGAAGTCATGGCCATGAACAGCACCGGCGCGTCGGCCGGGTTGACCTTGCGGTAGGACGGCAGGTCCGTCATTTCCTGCGGCAGCGAGCGCTGGGCGCGCAGCAGCGCGGCCTGCACGTCGACCGCCGCCTCGTTGACATTGATGCTGGGATCGAATTCCAGGGTCAGCGAGGTGTTGCCCAGCGTGCTGGTGGAGGTGATGAGGTTGAGGCCGGCGATCGTGGAGAACTGTTTCTCCAGCGGCAGCGCCACCGAGGACGCCATGGTCTCCGGGCTGGCGCCCGGCAGGTCGGCGCCGACGTTGATGACCGGGGTGTTATAGCTGGGCAGCGCCGCGACCGGGATGCGGGAATACGCCAGCACGCCGGCCAGGATCAGGCTCAGCGACAGCAGCACCACCATCACCGGGCGGCGTATGCACAATTCGGACAGATTCATGCCGCGCCATCCCTCTTCTGGGCCGGCTCGCTGCCGGCGCTCGGCTCTTTGCTCTTCTTCTTACCGCCCGGCACGGCGTCGGCAATGCGCACCTTGCCGCCGGGACGCAGGTTCTGCTTGCCTTCGACGATGATCTTTTCATCGCCGCTCAGGCCGGACACGGCGGCATAGGGGCCGAAGGTGTGCAGGCGCTTGATGTTGGCCACCGTGGCGGTCTGGTCTGCGCCGACCGTGTACACGAAGGTGCCCCGGGTATTGGTGATGATGGCGTTTTGCGGCACCACCAGCGCATCTTTCAGCGTCTGCACGGTCAGCCTGGTGTTGACGTACTGGCCGGGCCACAGCTGGGTCCGGCTGTTATCGAACTCGGCCTTCACGCGGATCACGCCCGCCATCGGGTCGACCGCGTTGTCGATGAAGCTGAGCTTGCCCTTGAATTGCTTGCCGCCCGATTCCACTTCGACCGGCACCGTGCCGGCCTGCTGCGCCGCCAGCAGCCCGGCCAGCGCGCTTTCCGGCAAGGTGAAGGAGACGTTGATCGGGTTCAGCTGGGTGACCGTGGTAAGCGAGGTGGACAATTGCACCAGGCTGCCCGGGTAGACATTGATGGCGCCGACCCGGCCGCTCATCGGCGCCCGGATGCTGGTGTAGCTGGCGTCCACCTTCACGGCCTGGGCGGCGGCGAGGTCGGCGTTGAGCAGGGCGCGGGCCGACTCGACCTGGCTGCGCAGGGTGTCCACGGCGCCCTGGGCGATGAATTTCTGGGCCAGCAACTCCTGGCTGCGCTGGTGCTGGCGTTCCAGGTCGGCCAGCGTGGCGCGGTCGCGCATGACCTGGGCTTGCGCCTTGTCCACATTGGCCGTCTCGCTGCGGCCGTCGAGCGAGAACATCAGCTCGCCCTGTTTGACGAACTGGCCTTCCTTGATGTGCACTTTGACGATGGTGCTGGTGGTCTGCGGGTGCAGGTCGACCGTGCTGATCGGGCTGACGGTGCCGTTGGCGGCCAGCATCACCGGCACGTCCTGGCGCTGCGGCGTGACGACGTTGACCGAGGTCGGGCCTTGCTGGCCCTGGCCGCTCTTGCCCTGCCCCGCCGGTGCGGATGCGGCGGCGGGCGCCGGCTGCGAGTAATGCCATGCGCCGGCGCCGATGACGACGGCCGCAGCGACCAGAATTGCCAAAGTTGTCTTTTTCATTGTTCTAATTGTATTGCGCTACGTTATTGCAAGGCAGAATTATTTTGCCGCATAGTATTCGGGAACCACCAGCGTGACTTCGAGGCCGCCGTCCGGGTGGTTGGCCAGCGCGATGCTGGCGCCGTGCTGCTCGGCGATGTTGCGCGCGATGGTCAGGCCCAGGCCGGTGCCGCCCGATTCGCGCGAGCGCGAGGTTTCGATGCGGTAGAAGGGCTCGAACACCTGCGCCAGCTGGTCGGCCGCAATGCCGGGACCGCTGTCGCGGATGCGGATGCGCGCGGCGCCCACCAGGCGCTCGACCGTCACGCTGGCGCTCTGGCCGTACTTGACGGCGTTGTCCAGCAGGTTCACCAGGCAGCGCCGTATCGCCAGCGGGCGCCCCATCAGCGCCATCGCGGCGCGGCCCTTCAGGGCCACGTCCTGGCCGGCGTCGGCCGCGTCGGCGCAGACGCTGTCGAGCAGCGAGTCCAGGTCCAGCGCCTGCATGTTCTCGGTGCTGTCCATGCTGCGCGCCAGGTCCAGGCCTTCCTTCACCATCTGCTGGGTGGCGGACAAGTCGCCCAGCAGTTTTTGCTGCAGGTCGGCGTCGGCCACTTTTTCCAGCCGCAAGCGCATGCGGGTGAGCGGGGTCTGCAGGTCGTGGGTGATGGCGGCCAGCATCTGGGTGCGCTGGAAGATGTGCTGGCGGATGCGTGCCTGCATGGCATTGAAGGCGGCGCTGGCCTGGCGGATCTCGCTGGCCCCGCGCAGTTCCAGCGGCGGATGGTTGATGTCGTCGCCGAGGTCTTTCGCGGCCTGGGCCAGCTGCTTGAGCGGGCGCACGGCCATGCGCGTGACCAGGTAGGCCAGGCCGGTGATGCTGAACAGGAAAGGCAGGATGGAGACGATTTCGTTCTGGCCGGTGGGCGGCGGCGAGCGCGGCGGCAGCACCGTCAGGCGCAGCACCTGCCCGTCCTGCATGGCCACGTTGATCGCCTCGCAGGTGCCGTGCCAATGGGCCGGGCCGAAGACGGAGTTGATCTCGCGCGGGGTGTCGCAGGCGGCCGGGCGCTCGGGCAGCGGCGACAGCAGGTAGCCGGCGCCGAGGCGGGCCGCCAGCTGGCGCGAGAACTCGGTGGGCGGCTGGGCGGTGTTGATGGCGTCGCCGGTGGGCTCCAGCCGCAAGCTGCCCTTGGCCGTGATTTTCAGATAGTCGGCGCGCGCTTCGGGCTTGACCACGTTGACCGTGGAGAGCAGCTCGTCGGCGCGCTCGAGCGCGTAGGAATCGCGGTAGCGCTCCAGGGTGCGCTGGCGTTCGGTGACGGCCAGGTACTGGGTCAGCGTGGCCGAGGCCACGATGCCGAGCAGCAGCATCAGGAAGACGCGGCCCGTCATCGAGCTGAGGAAGGCTTTCACGTTGCCGGTTCCACGCTGACCGCGCCGGCCAGCACATAGCCGCCGTTGCGCACGGTCTTGATGATCTGCGGCACGCGCGCGTCCTCGCCCAGCTTCTGGCGCAGGCGGCTGATCTGGATGTCGATCGAGCGGTCGAAGGGGTCGGCGTCGCGGCCCTGGGTCAGGTTCAGCAGCTGGTCGCGGTTGAGCACGCGGTTGGGGTGTTCCAGGAACACCTTCAGCAGACGGAACTCGGCGCCCGAGAGCATGATGACGATGCCGTCCGGATTGAGCAGGTGGCGCGCGGTCAGGTCCAGCGTCCAGTTGGAAAAGCGCATCTGCTGCACCTTGTCGGAGCCGGCATTGGACGGCATGGCGTGGCTGCGGCGCAGCACGCTGCGGATGCGGGCCAGCAGTTCGCGCGGCTCGAACGGCTTCGGCAGGTAATCGTCGGCGCCCATCTCCAGGCCCAGGATGCGGTCCAGCGGCTCGCTGCGGGCGGTCAGCATGATGACAGGCAGCGACGAGGTCGCGCGCAGCTTGCGGCACAACGTCAGGCCGTCGTCGCCGGGCAGGTTCAGGTCCAGCACGATCAGGTCCGGACGGGCTTCGTCGAGCTGCTTCCACATGCCGGCACCGTCCGCCGCGCACTGGGTGCGGTAGCCGTTCGCTTCCAGGTAGTCGGCCAGCAGCGTGCGGATGTCGCGGTCGTCGTCGACGATCAGGATGGTAGAGGTTTGTTCCATGTCCCAATTATCCCCAGTTCGGCAGGCGAAGGCCAATGAGCCTTTGTATCGTCTTGTATATCGGCAGGGAGTGACGCTTCAGGGAAACAGTTTGATACAAATGCGGCGGCGGGGGACACGCATCGGAAACACGCCGCTGCCAAGATGTGTTCCATGTGCAGTGCACACGCATTCGGGCACATCAACGCCACTGAACCCAAACACAAAGGAAATACCATGAACACGATACGCAAAACCCTGTTGGTCGGCATGGCCGTGCTCAGCCTGGGCGCGGTGGGCAATGCCGCCCGTGCCGAGGACAGCACGGCGCACGGCCGCCACGGCCAGGCCCTGACCGAGGAGCAGCGCGCGGCGAAAGCGGCCGAGCACAAGGCGAAATTCAGCGCGATGGTGGCCCAGCACCAGGCCAAGCTGCACGACGCGCTGAAGCTGACCGCCGCGCAGGAGCCGGCCTGGGCCACCTTCGTTGCCGCCGCCACGCCGCAGCTGCCTGCGGCCCGCCCGGACCGCGCCGCGCTGGCGCAGCTGAGCGCGCCGGAACGCATGGAAAAACGGCTGGAACTGCACAAGCAGATGCTGGCCCAGCATGAAACCCGCCTGGCGGCGCTGAAGACCTTCTACGCGGTGCTGACGCCGGAACAAAAGAAGACCTTCGACGAGCAGGCCAGGCAGCACCACGGCAGGATGCACGGCGGCCACGGCGCCATGATGCGCCACGGCTAAGCAATCTTTTCATATGGAGAAGGGGGCGCCGCGGCGCCCCCTTGCTTTTATGGGAGCTTGCCCAGCGACTTCAAGAAAGCGTCGGCATGCTGGAAACCGATCACGCGGCCGTCGGCGATCTCCTTGCCCTGCCGGTCGAACAGGATGATGCCCGGCGGGCCGAACAGATTGAAACGCTTCAGCATGGCCTTGTCGTCCTCGTCGTTGGCAGTCACGTCCACCTGCAGCAGCACGGTGCCGGCCAGCCTGGCCTGGACGGCCGGATCGATGAAGGTCAGCTTCTCCATCTCCTTGCAGGACACGCACCAGTCGGCGTAGAAATCCAGCATGGCGGTTTTGCCGCCGGTGCGCGCCAGCGCGGCGTCGAGCTGGGCCACGGTCTTGACGCGGGTGAAGTGCAAGGGCTGCGCGCCTTCGCCCTTCAGGTGCGCCAGCGGCGCCAGCACGTCGCTGCCGCCGGTCGCCACGCCCGCCAGCTGCACGCCGCCCAGGATGACGAACACCACCGCAGCGGCCTTGCCCAGCCAGCCGGTTTTGCCGCCCCCCGCGAACAGGTAGGCGCCGTAGCCGATGCCCAGCAGCGCGAAGCCCAGCATGGCCAGCTTGGCCGGCAGCACGGGCGCCACCAGCCACAGCGCCATGGCCAGCAGCAACACGCCGAAGAATTTCTTCACGCCTTCCATCCACGCGCCTGCGCGCGGCAGCAAGGTGCCGGCCGACACGCCGACCAGCAGCAGCGGCACGCTCATGCCCACCGCCATGGCAAACAGCGCGCCGCCGCCGATGAGGACGTCGCGCGTCTGGCTGATGTAGACCAGGGCGCCGGCCAGCGGCGCGGCCACGCAGGGGCCGACGATCAGCGCCGAAATCGCGCCCATGGCGAAGACGCCCGCCAGCTTGCCGGAGGATTGCTTGTTGGAGACCGTGCTCAGGCGGCTTTGCAGGCCGGCCGGCACTTGCAGTTCGTACAGCCCGAACATCGACAGCGACAGCGCCACCATCAGCAGGCCGAAGGCGCCCAGCACCCAGGGGTTCTGCAGCGCGGCGGCCAGCCCTTCGCCGATCAGCCCGGCGGCCACGCCCAGCGCGGTGTAGACGATGGCCATGCCGAAGGCGTAGGTCAGCGACAGCAGCAGGCCGCGCGCGCGGCTGCTGCGCGCGCCCTCGCCGACGATGATGGACGACAGGATGGGCACCATGGGCAGCACGCAGGGCGTGAACGCCAAGCCCAGGCCGAGCAGTGCGAACAGCGGCAGGATGACCAGCAAGCGGCCGCCTTTCAGCGCCGCCTCGATCTTGCCCAGCTCGCTGGTATCGGCGTTGGGCACCGTGCCCGCTGCGGAAGCATCCCCGGCCGCAAGCGCAGCACTCCGCCGCGCTGCCGCCGGCGCAGTGCCGTCCGCCATGCCAGCCTGCCCCGTCGCAGCCGGCTGCAGCGCACCGTCCGCAGCGCCGCTGCCGCCGCTGCCAACCAGGCCGATCCTCGCCTCTTGCGGCGAGTAGCACAGGCCCTTGTCCGAGCAGCCCTGCGAGCTGGCGATCAGGGTGAACGGGCCGGCCGTGTCGACCGGGATGGTGATGGTGACCTGCTTGCGGTAGGTTTCGACTTCCTTGTTGAAGGTGTCGTCGAACTTGATCTTGCCCGGCGGGATGTCCGGCGCACCCAGGGCGGCGCCCTGCGCCTTGAAGATGAAGCGCTCGCGGTACATATAGTAGCCGTCGGCGATCTGGTAGGTGACGGCGGCGGTCTTGCCGTCGATCATGCGCGCGGAGAATTTGAAGGCTGCGGCAGGCTGGAGGAATTCCTCCTCGGCGCGGGCCGGAACGGCCTGGAACAGCATCAGCAGCGCGAACAGGCGCATGAACATCTGGGTGTAGCGGGACATGGCGGGCTTCTTGGACTAAAACCCATAAATAGTACACCCGGGCGCGATTTCCCGCCGGGGCCGGCGCGCGGGCGTAAAAAAAGCCAGGCAGAGCCTGGCTTCTTCTTACTCAGCGTAAATTACGCTTCGTCGGCAACTTCAACAGCTTCGGTGATCTCTGGACGGTCCAGCAGTTCAACGTAAGCCATAGGAGCGTTGTCGCCTACGCGGAAACCCATTTTCAGGATGCGCAGGTAACCGCCGTTGCGGTTGGCGTAGCGTGGGCCCAGTTCAGCGAACAGCTTCAGGACCATTTCGCGGTCGCGCAGGCGGGCGAAGGCCAGACGCTTGTTTGCCAGGGTATCGGTCTTGCCCAGGGTCAGGATCGGCTCGATCACGCGGCGCAGTTCCTTAGCTTTAGGAACGGTGGTTTTGATGGCTTCATGACGCAGCAGGGAAACGGTCATGTTGCGCAGCATAGCCAGGCGGTGGGACGAGGTACGATTCAGCTTACGGAGGCCGTGACGGTGACGCATGGTAATTCCTTTCGGTTTTGTTTAATTCCGAGTTCTTCGATCGCTCAGGCTATCGCCCGGGCGCGGACCGGTTCTAAGGGGTTGAACGCGCGCGGCACATGCCGCGCGCGGGTAGAGCAATTACTTCTCCAGACCTGCAGGCGGCCAGTTCTCGAGCTTCATGCCCAGAGTCAGACCGCGCGAAGCCAGCACTTCCTTGATTTCGTTCAAGGACTTGCGGCCCAGGTTCGGCGTCTTCAGCAGTTCGTTTTCCGAACGCTGGATCAGGTCGCCGATGTAGTAGATGTTTTCCGCTTTCAGGCAGTTGGCCGAACGAACGGTCAGCTCCAGGTCGTCCACAGGACGCAGCAGGATAGGATCGACCAGCGGAGCGCGCGATGGCGCTTCGGCGGCCGCTTCCGTGCCTTCCAGGGCGGCGAATACATTCAACTGGTCCACCAGGACGCGGGCCGACTGGCGGATCGCTTCTTCCGGCGTGATCACGCCGTTGGTTTCGATGTTGATGATCAGCTTGTCCAGGTCGGTACGCTGTTCCACGCGGGCCGATTCCACCGAGTACGACACACGGCGCACTGGCGAGAACGACGCGTCCAGGATGATGCGGCCGATGGTCTTGTTGGTGTCTTCGGACAGGCGGCGGACGTTGCCCGGCACATAGCCGCGGCCTTTTTCCACTTTGATCTGCATGTCCAGCTTGCCGCCTGCGGTCAGGTGGGCAATGACGTGGTCCGGGTTGATCAGCTCGACGTCGTGCGGCAGGTCGATGTCCGATGCCAGGACGGCGCCTTCGCCTTCCTTCTTCAGGGTCAGGGTGACGGAATCGCGGTTATGCACCTTGAATACCACGCCCTTGAGGTTCAGCAGCAGATCAACCACGTCTTCCTGCACGCCGTCCAGCGACGAGTACTCGTGCACGACGCCGGCGATCGTCACTTCGGTCGGCGCGTAGCCGATCATGGACGACAGCAGCACGCGGCGCAGCGCGTTGCCCAGGGTGTGGCCATAGCCACGCTCGAACGGCTCCATCACGACTTTAGCGTGACCGGCGCCCAGGGCTTCGACGTCGATGATACGTGGTTTCAACAAACTGTTTTGCATGAAATGTCCTCTTCAATACCCTCGGCTCATTACACCGATAAGGCTGATGGCATTAGTGAAAACGCCCACTCCGGGGAGTGGGCGGGGAACTACCGACCGCGATTAACGCGAGTACAGTTCGACGATCAGCGATTCGTTGACGTCGTGAGCGATTTCGTTACGCTCTGGCAGCGATTTCAGCGTGCCTTCCATTTTCTTGGAGTCAACCGACACCCAAGCTGGCATGCCGACTTGTTCAGCCAGCGACAGCGCTTCAACGATACGCACTTGCTTTTTGGCTTTTTCGCGCACGGCGATCACGTCGCCGGTCTTGACGACGTAGGAAGCGATGTTCACAACCTGGCCGTTCACGGTGAAGGCTTTGTGCGATACCAGCTGACGCGCTTCAGCGCGGGTCGAGCCGAAGCCCATGCGGTATGCAACGTTGTCCAGGCGGGTTTCCAGCAGGGACAGCAGGGTTTCACCGGTGTTGCCTTTGCGGCGGTCGGCTTCAGCGAAGTAGCGGCGGAACTGGCGTTCCAGGATGCCGTACATACGCTTGACTTTTTGCTTTTCGCGCAGCTGGTTGCCGTAGTCCGAGGTGCGGGCGCCGGATTTGACGCCGTGCTGGCCTGGCTTGACGTCCAGTTTGCATTTCGAATCCAGGGAGCGGCGTGCGCTCTTCAGGAACAGGTCAGTGCCTTCACGGCGGGACAGTTTTGCTTTTGGTCCGATATAACGTGCCACGATGTTTTCCTTTAAATATGACGCCCCAGCCGCATCATGCGGTTAGGCGCTAGTCCAGCTCACTTTCAGCTCGGACGGTGGCTTCAAAACGAAAAACCCGTCGAAATCCATCTCGACAGGCGATAACAGCCGGACAGTATAGCCGTTTCCGGCCCACTGTTCCAGCGGTTTTTTGCTTCCAAGAGGACGACGCCGGCGGACCAGCCGCCGGCAACGCCATTAGATACGACGACGCTTAGGAGGACGGCAGCCGTTGTGCGGTACTGGGGTAACGTCCTGGATCTCGGTGATCTTGATGCCCAGGTTGTTCAGTGCGCGCACTGCGGATTCGCGACCAGGACCAGGGCCCTTGATGCGCACTTCCAGGTTTTTGACGCCGCACTCGACAGCCACTTTACCAGCGGCTTCAGCAGCAACCTGCGCTGCGAACGGGGTCGATTTACGCGAACCCTTGAAGCCAGCGCCACCGGAGGTCGCCCACGACAGAGCATTGCCCTGACGGTCGGTGATGGTGATGATGGTGTTGTTGAAGGAAGCGTGAACGTGTGCGATACCTTCTGCAACGTTCTTCTTGACCTTCTTGCGTACGCGAGCTGCTGCTGCGCTGCTTTGTTGCTTAGCCATAATATTTTCCTAGATTATTTCTTCAGCGATTGAGCGGCTTTGCGCGGGCCCTTGCGGGTACGTGCATTGGTGCGGGTACGCTGGCCGCGGACCGGCAGGCCCTTGCGGTGACGCATACCACGGTAGCAACCCAGGTCCATCAGACGCTTGATGTTCATCGACAGTTCGCGGCGCAGATCGCCTTCTACTACGAATTTGCCGATCTCATCGCGCAGCTTTTCCAGTTCGCTGTCGTCCAGATCTTTGATCTTCTTGTTGGTCGGAACACCCGTCTGGGCGCAGATGAACTGCGCGCGCGGGCGGCCTACACCGTAGATGGCCGTCAGGCCGATAACGGTGTGCTGGTGATTTGGGATGTTAACCCCTGCAATACGTGCCATTCGTTATTCCTCGATAAATAACGGTTATTAACCTTGACGCTGCTTGTGACGCGGTTCGACGCAGATTACGCGGACCACACCTTTGCGCTTGATGATCTTGCAGTTGCGGCAGATGCGCTTGACTGAAGCGTTAACTTTCATTTTTGCACTCTCTTCTAGTACGATTGTTTATTTACTTGGTCCGGAACACGATGCGGGCCCGGCTCAGGTCGTAAGGGGTCAGTTCGACCGTCACCTTGTCGCCAGGAAGGATGCGGATATAGTTCATCCGCATTTTACCCGAAATGTGTCCGAGCACCACGTGCCCGTTTTCCAGCTTCACTCGAAATGTTGCATTGGGGAGATTCTCCAGAATCTCGCCTTGCATCTGTATGACGTCGTCTTTTGCCATTTTTCGCTATGTTTGCCGCGCTTATCGCTGCGGAATCCCGCCCTTGAAGTTTGCTTTGCGCAGCAGCGATTCGTATTGCTGCGACATCACATAGTTTTGCACCTGGGCCATGAAATCCATGGTCACAACCACAATAATCAACAGGGAGGTGCCGCCAAAGTAGAAGGGAACCTTCCACTGGGCATTCATAAACTCCGGCAACAAGCACACCAGCGTGATGTAGACGGCGCCGGCCAAGGTCAATCGCGTCAGGATCTTGTCGATGTAGCGGGCAGTCTGCTCACCGGGACGGATCCCTGGCACAAAGGCCCCGCTCTTCTTCAAGTTGTCCGCTGTTTCCTTGCTGTTGAACACCAGCGCGGTATAGAAGAAACAGAAGAACACGATTGCCACGGCGTACAACAATGCATGGATAGGCTCGCCGGGGTTCAACGATGCCGCCAGGTCCTTCATGAACACGACGACAACGTTGGACTTGTCAGCGCCCTTCGAGAACCAGTCCACGAGCGTAGCCGGGAACAAGATAATCGACGATGCGAAGATCGGCGGAATGACGCCTGCCATGTTCAGCTTCAGCGGCAGGTGGCTGGTTTGGCCACCGTAGATCTTGTTGCCGACTTGACGCTTGGCGTAGTTGACCAGGATCTTGCGCTGTCCACGCTCCACGAACACCACCGCGTAGGTAACCAGGGCTACCAGCACCACGATGATGATGGCCGAGAAGCTGCCGATCGAACCGGTCGACACCTGGGTGAACAAGCCACCCAAGGCGCCCGGCAGACCGGCGGCGATGCCGGCGAAGATGATGATGGAGATGCCGTTACCGAGACCGCGCTCGGTAATCTGCTCCCCCAGCCACATCAGGAACATGGTGCCGGTCAACAGCGTCACGATCGTCACGAAGCGGAAGCCCAGGCCAGGATCCAGCACCAGGCCAGCTTGCGATTCCAGGGCCGCGGAAACAGCCAGTGCCTGGAACAACGCCAGCGCCACCGTCGCATAACGGGTGAACTGGGTGATCTTGCGGCGGCCGGATTCGCCTTCCTTCTTCAGCGCTTCCATCTGCGGCGACACGATCGACAGCAACTGCATGACGATCGAGGCCGAGATGTAAGGCGTGATACCGAGCGCAAACACCGTAAAGCGAGACAAGGCGCCACCGGAGAACATGTTGAACATGCCCAGGATGCCGCCTTCCTGCGACTTGAACAGTGCCGCGAGCTGTACCGGGTCTACACCCGGTACAGGAACGTGAGCGCCGATACGGTACACCACCAATGCGCCAAGCAAGAACCACAGGCGGCCCCAAGGGAAGCCAGCCGCGGCGCTCTTAGCAAGTTGTGGGTTGGTCGCCAATTTTCGCTCCGATCTAGCTGTTAGCGGTGACTCAGGCTACCGAGCCGCCAGCCGCTTCGATGGCCGCTTTCGCGCCCGCGGTGACTTTCAGGCCTTTGACGACGACGGCTTTGGTGATGGTGCCAGAGGCGATCACACGCACGTCGCGCGCCAGCACGCCGAGCACGCCGGCTTGCTTCAGGACCAGCAGGTCGACTTCGCCCACTGCCAGCTTTTCCAGGTCGGACAGACGCACTTCAGCTTTGAAGGTGGCGTTGAGCGACTTGAAACCGCGCTTAGGCAGACGGCGTTGCAGAGGCATCTGACCGCCTTCGAAACCGACTTTGTGGAAGCCGCCCGAACGCGATTTTTGACCCTTGTGACCACGACCAGCGGTTTTACCCAGGCCGGAGCCGATACCGCGACCAACGCGACGCTTGTAGTGCTTCGCGCCGTCAGCAGGTTGAATGGTATTCAATTCCATTGATTTCTCCAGATCATAAGCCGAGGCTTACGATACGACTTTCACGAGGTAGCTGACCTTGTTGATCATGCCGCGTACCGATGGGGTGTCCTGCAGCTCGGAAACCGAGTTGACGCGGCGCAGACCCAGGCCACGCACGGTGGCGCGGTGGTCTTGACGAGTGCCGATCAGGCCCTTCACCAGTTGTACTTTGATAGTGCTCATGTGGATTCCCCTTAAGCCAGGATGTCTTCCACCGACTTGCCGCGTTTCGCAGCGATGTCAGCAGCAGTACTGATTTTCGACAGGCCGTCCAGGGTCGCGCGCACCAGGTTGTACGGGTTCGACGAGCCGGTGGATTTCGCCACCACGTCCGTCACGCCCATCACCTCGAAGATCGCGCGCATGGCGCCACCAGCGATCACGCCGGTACCCGGCTTGGCTGGCATCATCATCACTTTCGACGCGCCGTGGCGGCCGATAACGGTGTGATGCAGCGTGCCGTTTTTCAGCGGCACTTTGATCAGGTTGCGGCGGGCTTCTTCCATTGCCTTTTGCACACCCACTGGCACTTCTTTCGATTTGCCTTTACCCATGCCGATGCGGCCATCGCCGTCACCAACCACGGTCAGCGCCGCGAAGCCCATGATACGACCACCCTTGACCACTTTGGTCACGCGGTTGATCGCGATCATTTTTTCGCGCATGCCGTCATCCGGCTTGTCGCTTTGCATTTTAGCTTGCATTTTTGCCATGATCGTACCCTTAGAACTTCAGACCGGCTTCGCGGGCAGCTTCTGCCAGCGCTTTGACACGGCCGTGGTAACGGAAACCGGAGCGGTCGAACGCGACTTCGGTGATTCCTGCTTTCAGTGCTTTTTCTGCTACGCGCTTGCCAACCAGAGCGGCGGCGGCGGCGTTGCCACCCTTGCCGGTTTTGCCAGCCAGTTCAGCGCGCACTTCCGCTTCCGCGGTCGAGGCCGAAACCAGTACTTTGGCATCCGGGGAAATCAGGTTTGCGTAGATGTGCAGGTTGGTGCGGTGAACCGACAGGCGGTTCACTTTCATCTGAGCAATCTTGATCCGGGTTTGACGTCCGCGACGCAGACGAGATTCTTTTTTATCCATCGTCAGCCCCTAATTACTTCTTCTTGGTTTCTTTGATCTTAACCACTTCGTCCGAATAACGGACGCCCTTGCCCTTGTAAGGCTCAGGTGGGCGGTAAGCGCGAACTTCGGCGGCGACCTGGCCGACCTTTTGACGATCGACACCCTTGATCAGGATCTCGGTCGGGGTCGGGGTGGCCACGGTGATGCCTTCTGGCATCGAGTGGACCACCGGGTGCGAGAAGCCCAGCGACAGGTTCAGCTTGTCGCCAGCGGCTTGCGCCTTGTAACCCACGCCAACCAGGTTCAGTTTCTTTTCGAAACCCTTGGTGACGCCGGTGACCATGTTGTTCACCAGCGCGCGCAGCGTGCCGGACATGGCATTGGCTTCGCGGCTGTCGTTGGCCACGTCGAAGGACAGGGTGCCAGCGTTGTTTTCTACTTTCACCTGGCCGGTGAGGGCCTGGGTCAGTACGCCCAGCGGGCCTTTTACGGTAATCGCTGCTGCGGAGATGGCGACTTCAGCGCCAGCTGGCACAGCGATAGGCATTTTAGCTACACGAGACATTATTGCTCCTTACGCGACGTAGCAGATGACTTCGCCGCCGACGCCGGTAGCGCGCGCTTTGCGGTCGGTCATGACGCCTTGCGGGGTCGACACGATGGCAACGCCCAGGCCGTTCATCACGGTTGGGATTTCATCCTTGCCCTTGTACACGCGCAGGCCCGGACGGGACACGCGCTCAAGGCGCTCGATAACAGGACGGCCTACATAATACTTCAAACCGATTTTGAGTTCCGACTTGCCACCAGCTTCGGCGACAGCGTAATCCTCAATGTAACCCTCGTCCTTCAGGACGTTGGCAATCGCTACTTTGACTTTCGACGATGGCATGGCCACAGTCGTTTTTTGAACGCCTTGGGCGTTGCGAATGCGGGTCAGCATATCGGCGATAGGATCGCTCATACTCATTGCTTGTTCTCCTATTACCAGCTGGCTTTAGTCATACCCGGAATTTCACCACGCATGGCGAATTCACGGAGCTTGATACGGCCCAGACCGAATTTACGGAAGGTGCCGCGTGGACGACCGGTGACGGCGCAACGGTTGCGCTGACGGGTCGGAGCGGAGTTACGTGGCAGCGCCTGCAGTTTCAGGCGGGCTTCGTAACGCTCTTCTTCCGTCTTCGACTGGTCGTCGATGATGGCCTTCAGCGAGGCGCGCTTGGCAGCGAATTTGTTTGCCAGGTCGACACGCTTCTGTTCACGGTTAATCAGTGCGAGTTTTGCCATGATCTATTAGTTCCTGAACGGGAATTTAAAGGCGGCGAGCAGAGCTTTCGCTTCGTCGTCGGTCTTCGCGGTGGTGGTGATCGAAATGTTCATACCACGCAGCGCATCGATCTTGTCGTACTCGATCTCTGGGAAGATGATCTGTTCTTTGACACCGATGTTGTAGTTGCCGCGACCGTCGAACGAACGACCGGACACGCCACGGAAGTCGCGCACGCGCGGCAGGGCCACGGTGATGAAACGATCCAGGAACTCATACATACGGGCGCCGCGCAGGGTCACCATGGTACCGATCGGGTAGCCTTCGCGGATTTTGAAACCTGCGATTGCCTTACGCGACTTGGTGGTCACTGGCTTCTGGCCAGCGATCTTGGTCAGGTCGCCAACGGCGTGCTCCAGGACCTTCTTGTCAGCGATCGCCTCACCGACACCCATGTTCAGGGTGATCTTGGTCAGACGCGGCACTTCCATGACCGACTTGTAACCGAATTTCGCGGTCAGCTCAGCGGCGATCTTGTCTTTATAAACTTGTTGCAGACGGGCCATTCTTATTACCCCTTCACTACTTCGCCGGAGGACTTGAAGACGCGGACTTTTTTGCCATCCACTTCTTTGAAGCCTACGCGATCTGCCTTGCCGGTCGCAGCGTTGAACAGAGCAACGTTGGACACGTGAATAGGCATGGTCTTGTCAACGATGCCACCAGTTACGCCAGTCATCGGGTTCGGTTTCTGCGCTTTTTTAGCGACATTGACGCCGTCAACCACTACGTGTTCAGCATCGATACGTTGCTGCACGACGCCGCGCTTGCCCTTGTCTTTACCGGTCAAAACGATGACTTCGTCGTTTTTGCGAATCTTATCCATTTACTGACTCCTTACAGGACTTCCGGTGCCAGGGACACGATCTTCATGAACTTCTCAGTGCGCAGTTCGCGCGTGACAGGTCCGAAGATACGGGTACCAATCGGTTCCAGCTTGGCGTTCAACAGAACGGCGGCATTGCCGTCGAACTTCACCAGGGAACCGTCTTGGCGGCGCACACCTTTAGCGGTACGCACAACCACAGCGTTGTAAATTTCACCTTTTTTGACACGGCCGCGTGGCGCAGCAACCTTGACGGTTACCTTGATCACGTCGCCAATGCCAGCATAACGGCGCTTGGAGCCGCCCAATACCTTGATGCACATGACTTCTTTGGCACCGGTATTGTCGGCCACTTCGAGCCGGCTTTCAGTTTGAATCATAGTATTCTCTTTCCCAACTTAAGCCGAAGAATCCACACAATGTGGACCTCTCGGTCAGTCTTGGTCCCGCCAATGGCTTTCACCATTGTTTGGGTGCTTGACCTTCAAACAAGTACTGACCGCGGTCCATGTCTGCGGAGAGACACTTTGCGGCGTTACATGAACGAAGCCCGCAAGTATTACACACAACCTGCGGGCTTGCAAGAACTAATTGAAAACCGCCCCACTCCGGAGAGTGCGGCGGTTCGTCAATTAAACGATTTGTGCAGCTTGCACTACACGAGTCACCGTCCACGCCTTCGTTTTGGAGATCGGACGGCCTTCCTGGATCTCGACCGTATCACCGGCTTTGACTTGGTTGGTTTCGTCGTGTGCGTGGTATTTAGCCGAACGCACAATGATCTTGCCGTACAGAGGGTGCTTCACGTGACGTTCGATCAGAACGGTAACGGTCTTGTCCATCTTGTCGGACACCACTTTACCGATCAGCGTGCGCTTGAGCGACTGTTTCACTGGTTGGTTCATTTGGCTTCCTTCAGATTCATTACCGTCTTCACACGCGCGATGTCGCGGCGTACCTTCTTGAGCTGCGAAGTATTGCTCAGCTGTTGCGTAGCGGTTTGCATACGCAGACCAAACTGGGCCTTCAGCAGGTCGTTCAGCTCTTTTTGGAGAGCTGCCTGGTCTTTGCCGCGGAGTTCAGATGCTTTCATATTTCACTCCTTTTATTGGCCAACCTGGCGCACCACGAAGGTGGTAGCCAGGGGCAGTTTGGCGGCAGCCAGGCGGAACGCTTCGCGTGCCAGTTCTTCACCGACGCCATCCATTTCGTACAGTACCTTGCCTGGCTGAATCTCAGCGACGTAGTACTCAGGATTACCTTTACCGTTACCCATGCGGACTTCGGCAGGCTTGTTCGAAATTGGCTTGTCCGGGAAGACGCGAATCCAGATACGACCGCCACGTTTGATGTGACGGGTCATAGCGCGACGCGCTGCTTCGATTTGACGTGCGGTGATACGACCGCGAGCAACTGCCTTCAGACCGAATTCGCCAAACGACACGGCGGTGCCGCGGCTGTGCGAAATGCCGGTGTTGCGGCCTTTCTGCTCTTTACGATACTTCCTGCGTGCTGGTTGCAGCATGGTTATTCTCCTGCTTTCTCAGCTGGTGCAGCGGCGGCCGGTTTCGCGGAACGCACACGGGCAGCACCTGCCGGGGATGGTTTAGCACCGGCTGGACCTGGACGTGGACGGCCCGAAGGCTTGCCATCGTCGCGGCGTGGACCGCGGCTTTTCTTCTCGTCAGCCGGAGTCTCGATGACTGGCGCTTCGCCGGTCGGCGAGCGGTCGCCCTTGTAGACCCAAACCTTGACGCCGATGATGCCGTACGTGGTCGAAGCTTCGCTGGTGCCGTAGTCGATGTCGGCGCGCAGGGTATGCAGAGGCACGCGGCCTTCGCGGTACCATTCTTTACGCGCGATCTCGATGCCGTTCAGACGGCCCGACGACATGATCTTGATGCCCAGGGCACCCAGACGCATGGCGTTTTGCATCGCGCGCTTCATGGCGCGGCGGAACATGATACGCTTTTCCAGCTGCTGGGAGATCGAATCGGCGATCAGCTGCGAGTCGATTTCCGGCTTGCGGATTTCTTCGATGTTCACGTGCACAGGCACGCCCATGATCTTGGTCAGCGCGGACTTCAGTACTTCGATGTCCTCGCCTTTTTTACCAATGACCACGCCTGGACGCGAGCTGTAGATCGTGAAGCGCGCGTTCTTGGCTGGACGCTCGATGACGATGCGGCCGACGGAGGCGTTCTTCAGTTTCTTTTTCAGGAAAGCGCGCGCTTTCAAGTCTTCGTTCAGCATGGCAGCGAAATTGCCGTTGCCTGCGTACCAGCGCGAAGCCCAGTTACGGGTGACCGCCAGACGGAAGCCGGTTGGATGAATTTTCTGACCCATCGTAGCTCCTTAGTTACCGACAGTCACGTACACGTGACAGGATTGTTTCGAAATGCGGTCGCCACGGCCCTTTGCACGCGCGGTGAAGCGCTTCAGGATCGGGCCCTTTTCAACGTAGATCGTTTTCACGAACAGCTCGTCGATGTCGGCACCATCGTTGTGCTCGGCGTTCGCGATTGCGGACTCCAGCACTTTCTTGATGATGGCCGCGCCTTTTTTAGGGCTGAATTGCAGAATGTTCAGCGCAGCGTCAACCTTTTTGCCGCGGATCAGGTCAGCCACCAGGCGGCCTTTTTGATCCGACAGGCGCACGCCTTTGAGGATAGCTTTGGTTTCCATTATTTCTTAGCCTTTTTGTCAGCAGCGTGGCCCTTGAACGTACGGGTCAGCGCGAATTCGCCGAGCTTGTGACCAACCATGTTTTCGGAAACATACACGGGTACGTGCAGTTTGCCGTTGTGCACAGCGATCGTCAGACCGATGAAGTCAGGCATGATCGTCGAGCGGCGCGACCAGGTTTTGATTGGCTTTTTGTCTTTGATCGCTTGCGCGGCTTCGACTTTTTTCACCAGGTGGGCGTCACAGAACGGCCCTTTTTTCAATGAACGAGTCATGATTTATCCTTATTTCTTGCCGCGGCGCGAGACGATCATCGAAGTAGTACGCTTGTTACGGCGCGTCTTCTTACCCTTGGTCTGCTGGCCCCATGGGGACACTGGATGACGACCTGCTGCCGTTTTACCTTCACCACCACCGTGCGGGTGATCGACCGGGTTCATGACCACACCGCGGACGGTAGGACGAACACCGCGCCAGCGCATCGCGCCAGCTTTACCGATCTTGCGCAGGCTGTGTTCGGCATTGCCGACTTCGCCTACGGTCGCGCGGCACTCGATGTGCACGCGGCGCACTTCACCCGAACGCAGGCGAACCTGGGCGTAGGTGCCGTCACGGGCCATCAGGACGACGCCGGCGCCGGCGGAACGGGCCATCTGGGCACCCTTACCTGGCAGCATTTCGACGCAGTTCATCACGGTACCGACCGGGATGTTACGGATAGGCAGGCAGTTGCCCGGCTTGATAGGCGCTTCCGAACCGTTCATCACTGCGTCGCCAACGGACATGCCTTTGGTTGCGATGATGTACTGGCGCTCGCCGTCGGCGTAGCACAGCAGGGCGATATTCGCGGTGCGGTTTGGATCGTATTCGATACGTTCCACTTTCGCAGGAATGCCATCCTTCTGACGCTTGAAGTCGACCAGACGATAGTGCTGCTTATGACCACCGCCCATGTGGCGGGTGGTGATGTGGCCGTTGTTGTTACGGCCGGCAGTTTTGGATTTCTTTTCAACCAGGGCAGCGAACGGACGACCTTTGTACAGGTCGGCGTTGACTACCTTCACCATGCCGCGACGGCCTGGGGAGGTTGGCTTCATCTTTACGAGTGCCATTATTTAGCCTCCTCGGAGAAATTGATTTCCTGGCCAGGCTTCAGGCACACGAAAGCACGCTTGGTGTGGTTGCGGCGACCGGTGAAACGACCCGAACGCTTGACTTTACCTTCGCGATTGACGGTTTGCACCGACAGGACTTCAACCTTGAACAGCAGTTCAACGGCTGCCTTGATTTCAGGCTTGGTCGCATCCGGCAGTACGCGGAACACGATTTGCTCGTTCTTTTCCGCGACCATGGTGGCCTTTTCGGAAATGACCGGAGCCTGCAGCACCTTCATCAGGCGCTCTTCGCTGTGTTTGATGACTGCGCTCATGCCAGCATCTCCTCAATCTTGGCCAGTGCCGCCTTGGTGACCAGGATCTTCTTGTAGAAGACCAGCGACATTGGATCTGCGTGACGTGGCTCGACAACCAGCACGTTCGGCAGGTTACGGGAAGCCAGCAGCAGGTTTTCTTCGATGTTGTCGGCGATAATCAGTACCGACTCCAGACCCATGCTGTTCAGCTTTTGCGACAGCAGTTTGGTTTTTGGAGCTTCGATAGCGAAATCTTCAACCACCACCAGGCGCTCTTCGCGAGCCAGCTGCGACAGAATCGAGCAGATACCGGCGCGGTACATCTTCTTGTTCACTTTATGGGTGAAGTTCTCGTCAGGCGAGTTCGGGAAGATGCGACCACCGCCGCGCCACAGAGGCGACGACGACATACCAGCACGAGCGCGGCCGGTGCCTTTTTGGCGCCATGGCTTCTTGGTCGTGTGGTGGACTTCTTCACGGTCTTTCTGCTTACGGTTGCCGCTGCGCGCATTGGCTTGGTAGGCGACCACGATCTGGTGGATCAGGGCTTCGTTGTAATCACGGCCGAAGACGGTGTCAGCGGCGGCGACGTTGGAAGAGGCTTGACCTTGAGCATTCAGGAGCTTGAGTTCCATCGTTTAAGCTCCTTTCTTTGCTTTAACTTTGACAGCAGGCGAAACGACGACTTGGCCGTTTTTCGCACCAGGTACGGCACCTTTGACCAGCAGCAGCTGACGGTCGGCATCGATACGCGCGATTTCCAGATTCTGGGTGGTAACAGTAACGTCACCCATGTGGCCGGTCATGCGCTTGCCTGGGAATACGCGACCCGGGTCCTGCGCCATACCGATCGAGCCTGGTACGTTGTGCGAACGCGAGTTACCGTGGGTAGCACGGCCGGAAGCGAAGTTGTGACGCTTGATGGTACCGGCGTAGCCTTTACCGATGCTCGTGCCCTGAACGTCGATCTTTTGACCAACTTCGAACAGCGAAGCGGCGATGACTTCACCAGCTTTCAATTCTGCAGCTTTAGCAGCGTCAACACGGAACTCTTTCAACAGAGTACCGGCTTCGACACCAGCTTTAGCGTAGTGACCGGCTGCGGCTTTGGTCACGCGGGAAGCGCGACGTTGACCGAAGACGACCTGAACAGCGGAATAACCATCCGTTTCAGGGGTTTTGATTTGCGCAACGCGGTTGTTCGACACGTCCAGCACGGTGACTGGGATCGAATCCCCATCATCCGTGAAGATGCGCATCATACCAACCTTGCGACCGAGGAGGCCTAGGCTCATTTTTTCTCCATTCCCACCTACGATTGGGCGGGGCTTTGTTTAACTACAAAAATTAGTACGGGCCAGAAAAAGGGCGATCCCATACCGAAGCCGGCTAGTGTATCGCGAAAAGACCCTTGACGCAACAACTTAGTACGGGGTATGTGAACTATTTCGCCGTCGCAGCGGAAGCAGATGTCGAAATTCTTTACACCTGCAGCCGACCAGCCAGGGATGCCATCCGCAAGTATTTGATTTTAGGGAATATATATTCCCAGGAATAAATTTTGCTTACCTCGTGGAATCTCATTTACTCCCCCATCAAGACGCCATGTTGAACCAGCTCTCCCGCATCACCGCAGCCCTGCTGTGCGCCATCGCCATCGCCACCCCCGCCAGCGCAGCCATCATCCGCAGTACCGCGACGGGTACCATCGACTCCGGAACAGACTATGCGGGCGTATTCGGCGCCGCCGGGGCCAGCCTGGCCGGAAGGAGCTACAGCCAGACCATCAGCTTTGACCGCCAGACTGCCACGGAATACCAGTCCTCCCAATCCAGCGAGGCGTATAGCTACGGAAGTAATCTGGCAGTAACGGTCAGCACCACCGTCGGCGGCATCACCCTGCTAAAAAACCTGACGGGCGCCCAGGCGCATCTGTACAACGCCTACGGCCTAAGCGCGAACACCAGTAACTATCGTATAGACCAGCTGGACGCATATGCTTATCGCAACACGGCAACGGAGTATCTCTATACCAACCAAGGCATCTATTCCTATCAGAATGCGTTCGGTCTGACCGGCGATGTCGCACAGCAAGTAACGCGCAATTTCACAGCCGGCGACTCGAGCTATTTCTCATTTGAATTCGGTTACGCCAATCTTAGTCATACGCGCATCGATGGCAGACTGAGCAGTGTCGCCTTCAATGCAAGCTCCGCGGTGCCGGAACCGGCCAGCCTGGCCCTGTTCGGCCTGGGTCTGGCCGGCCTGGCGGCGAGCCGCCGCAAGCGCCTGGCGCGCTAAGCGCCCCGCGCTACCTGAAATGCCCGCCGCGATGCGGGCATTTTTCATTGCCGGCATCAGCTTTCGATCCGATACCAGTCGACCTTGCGGGTGGCCACCATCAGCGCGGCCAGCACGGCGAACAGCAGCAGGCTGCCCAGCACCAGCGCGTTGTTTTCCGAGACCAGCAGGCCGTACAGCGCGGCGTACAGCAGGATCAGGCCGCTGCCGAAGGCCAGGCCGCGCCAGCGGTCGCGCAGCACATAGCCCAGGTAGTAGGACAGCAGGCCGATGCAGGCCGCGCTGGCGACCAGGTAGGCGACGGCGAAGGGCGCATGCTCGGACAGGCCCAGCAGCAGCAGGAAGAACAGCGCCAGCGCCATGCCGACCAGCGCGTACTGCACCGGATGGATGGGCAGACCCTTCAGGATCTCGAACACGAAAAAGGCGGCGAAGGTCAACGCCACGAACAGCAGGCCGTATTTGCTGGCGCGGTCAGCCTGGCTGTAGATGTTGACCGGTTCGATAAAGGCCACGCTGAACTTGTCGACGGACGTGTCGAACGAAGCGCCCTGCCCTGCGCCGGCACCGTCGCCGCGCGCCAGCGCCGCGTGGGCGGCGGCGGACGAGGCCGGGCTGCCCGCGACCGGGACGGCGCCCTTCCAGCCGTCCTGCGCCATCGCGCTCAATTGCTGCTGCACATTGGATGCCAGCGAGGGCACGCGCCAGGTGGCCGTGAAGCCGGCGTCGCCGACCTTGCGCTCTTCCGGCAGGAAGCGGCCGCCGAACTGCGGGTGCGGCCAGTTCGAGGCCAGTGCAACAACGTTGTTGCGGCCGACCGGCACAAAATACTGGCGCTCCATGCCGGCGAGGTTGAGCTTGAAGCTGAACTTGGCCTGCGCCGGCGCAGCCAGCGTATCGGCCGGCAGCACGGCGTGCATGCCGCTCTGGTAAGCGCCCAGGCGCGCGCCCTGCTCGAACTCCAGCGTTGCGCCGTTCCAGTTCATTTTCGGAATCGCGCGCACGCCGCGCACGTCGGCGATCGGCAGCGACACGTAGGGACGCCCCACCGTCGTCACGCGCGCGTTGGCGCCGCTGCGCGGCAAGTCGGCCAGCAGCGGCACGACATAGACGCCGCCGAACTCGTACTGGCCGTTGTAGACCAGCACCTGGTGGATGCCCCGGTAGCGGCGCTCGGTGGCGATGCTGCCGCCCACCTTCAGGTCGTCCGGATAGACCAGGTGGTGGCGGCGCACGGTGCGGGTCTTGGTGCGCGGCTTGCCGTCGGCGCCGTCCTCGTCGCGCGACTCGATTTCCTCGACATAGGGGATGACCAGCACGGGGCCGACCACGGTCTGTTCTCCGACCGAATCCTCGGCGATGCTGCGCGCCGCGTCGTCGCGGTAAGCCATCCGCTCGCGGACGGTGGACTGTATCATCAGCAGCGGGATGCCGAGCAAGAGCATCAGCGCGACGATGATGCAGACTTTCAGGAGCAGTTTCTTCTGCATGGGGTTTCCTGTTGGTTGAGAGTGCGGCCAGTGTAGGAAACCTGTATGCAGGGACGATGCGGCCGGGGTGCGCCGCGTGTGCGGCCGATGTGAAGCGCGTATGAAGCGGGTATGAAGCTGGTATGAGCGGGATGGAGAGTCAGATGGCCAGCGGCAGCGGCAGCGCCAGGCGGGCGCGGCAGCCGCCGCCCGGTTCGCTGGCCACCGTCACCGAGCCGCCGTGCAGCGCCGCCACCTCGCGCACGAAGGGCAGACCCAGGCCGGTGCTTTTGCCGGCGCCGGGGCGCGGCAGCGAATAGAAGCGTTCGAACAGGCGCTGCGCCGCATAGGGCGGCACGCCGGGGCCGTCGTCGCGCACCGAGATGGCCACCTCGTCCGCCCCGCGCTCCAGATCGATGCGCACCAGCCCACCCCGCGGCGAAAAGCCGATCGCGTTGTCGAGCAGGTTGCCCAGCGCCTGGCGCAGCAGGAGCGCGTCGCCGCGCACCAGCAGCGGCGCCACATCCGCGTCGCCCCGCGCGCCGGCACCGGTGTCGGGCGCAGGCGCCAGCACACCGCCGGCCGGCCGCCCGACGGCGCGCGCTGCGCTGCCAGCGTCGCCTGCAGGGGCGCCATCCGGGCCATCCAGAGCTTCCCGGCCCAAACCGCCTTCCATGCTGCTTGCGCCATCCGCACCCCGTCCTGGCACCGGTCCCGCGTCGGCGATGTCGAGCCGCAGGCCGGCCGCCGCCAGCGCGCCGGCGAAGTCGTCAGCCACCTGCCGCGCCAGCGCGTGCAGCTCCACGCTTTCCGTCACGTCGAGCCGCTGCTGCTGCTCGACGCGCACCAGCGCCAGCAGCTTGTCGATCAGCTGCTTCTGGCGCGCGTTCTGGCTGACGATATTGCCGAGGAAATGTTGCCGCTCCTGCTCGGGCATCTCCTCCTGCAGCAATTCGGCCGAAGCCTGGATCGCCGCGATCGGGGACTTCAGCTCATGGGCCAGCGTATGCATCAGCTGCTCCGCGTATTCCTTGCCCTCGAGCCGAGCGCGCATCGCCTCCAGCGCCCGGCCCAGCGTGCCGATTTCGTTATTGCCCAGCGCCGGCAGCACCACCTTGCGGCCCGCCTCGACGTCGGCCGCATACGACATCAGCTTGCCCAGCGCGCGCGCCAGCCACCACGCCACCGCCAGGCCGATCAGCAGCGACAGGCCGAGCAGCACCGCGCCGCCGCGCAGGATGGATTGCTGGCTGCGCTCGACGAAAGCCTGCACGCCGGCGTTGGGCTTGGCCACGGTCAGCACGCCGATCAGGCGATCCTGGTCCAGGATGGGCGCGGCGACATGCATGACGGTGCTGTCCTCGTCGTCCGGGTCGGAGCGCGTGCTGCGGGCGCCGTATTTGCCGCGCAGCGTCAGGTAGACGTCGTTCCAGCGCGAGTAGTCCTTGCCGGTGTCGCGGCCGTCGCTGTCGAACAGCACGATGCCCCTGGCGTCGGTGATGTAGATGCGGTAGTCCAGGCGCGCCTTCGGCATGCCGCTGATATGGGCGCGGATGGCGCCGCGCGCATGGTCGCGGAGGCGGGGCAGCACGCCGGAAGAGAGCAGCGTGCCGGCCTTCAGGTCGGGGGCGACCAGCGCGGCCAGCAGGTGGGCGGTGCCGACCAGCGCATCCTCCTGGGTGGCGCGGACGCCGGGCTTCACCTCGGCCATGAAGACATTCAGCAGGAACCACGCGGCCAGGCCGACCACCAGGAAGTAGCCGAGCAGGATGCGCAGGCCGATCCTCATGGCAGGGCGAGGCTGTAGCCCAGGCCGCGGTGGGTCTGGATAGCGTCGGCGTCGGGCGCGACGGCGCGCAGCTTGGCGCGCAGGGATTTGACGTGGGCGTCCACGGTGCGGTCCAGGGTGTCGGGCGAGTCGGTCCAGACGCGGTCCATCAGCTGCGCGCGCGACAGCACATGGCCGGGATGCTCGACCAGGGTTTTCAGCAGCAGGTACTCGTAGCGCGTCAGGTCCAGCGGGCGGCCGCGGTACAGGATGCGGGCTTCCAGCGCACGCAGTTCAAACGGCGCGGCCGCTTGCGGGGCGCATGGAGGCTGGGTGGCGGGCGGCTGGGCGGCGGCAGGTGGTGCGGCAAGTGCGGCGGCAGGTGCCACGGGGGAGGCAACGGCGGGTGCGGCGGCGGGTGCGGCGGCGGGCGCAACCCGGCGCAGAATGACGCGGATGCGCGCCACCAGTTCGCGCGGCGAAAACGGCTTGGTCACGTAGTCGTCCGCGCCGATCTCCAGGCCGACGACGCGGTCGATCTCGTCGCTGCGGGCGGTCAGGAAGATGACGGGCGCGTCCGAGAACTGGCGCAGGCGGCGGCACACCTCCAGCCCGCTCATATCCGGCAAACCGATATCGAGCACCACCAAGTCCGGCAGCGCCGTTCCCGGCTCGCCGCGCATGACCGCCAGCGCCTGTTCGCCCAGCATCACATGGCGCGGCGCAAAGCCATCGGTGCGCAGCGCATAAGCGATGCCGTCCGCGATCGCCTGCTCATCCTCCACAATCAGGATAGTCCTGGCCATACCATTTCCATAAATTCAACACCCGCAGACTCTACCGCCCCGCGCCCCCAAAGTCCACCCCTGGGGTCAGGCCTGCATTGCTGCGTCCGGCGCGGCCAGGCTGGCCATGCCGAAGGTGAAACTGCCGGACAGCAGCAGCATGGTTTCACCCAGCACGAAAGGCAGTTCGAACAGCTGCTTGCAGCCGGGCCCGCCAGCCGTCGCCTTGGCCAACACGCCGTAGGTGGCGAACAGCACCGCGAAGATGAGGCACTCGCTTGAGGAGCTTGTTGCACATGGTTAGCCTTGTATGGATAATTTACGTTTCATGCAGTCTAAAATGCGACAAAACCCATACATCGAGACACAGTGTCCCAGACTTCCTCCATACAAGCGGCCGGGTCGCCTGGCTGGCTAGGCCACTTCAGCCCGGACGGCGGCCCGCGCTACCTGCAGATCGCCGGCTTCATCGAGCGCGCGCTGTCCGACGGCCGCTTGCAGCCGGGCGACCGGCTGCCGCCGCAGCGCCGCCTGGCAGCGCTGCTGGGGGTGGATCTGACCACCGTGACCCGCGCCTACGACGAGGCCAAGCGCCGCCACCTGCTCGAAGGCCACGGCGCGCGCGGCACCTACGCGGCCGCGCCCAAGGTGGAGCTGGCGCCCATGCTGGACCTGGGCATGAATATCCCGCCGCCGCCGGCCGGCGTGGATTTCGACGACATGCTGAAGCAGGGCCTGTCCCAGGTGCTGATGCGCACCGACAGCGATTTGCTGATGAGCTACCAGCTGGGCGGCGGCAGCCCGGCCGACCGCGCGGCGGGCGCCATCTGGCTGGCGCCTATGCTGGGCAAGGTGGATCCCGAGCACATCGTGGCCTGCCCCGGCGCCCAGTGCGCGCTGGCGGCGATGATCCTGGCGCTGACCCGGCCGGGCGACGTGATCCTGGCCGAGCCGGCGGTCTACCCCGGCCTGCGCGCGGCGGCCGGGCAGCTGGACAGGCAAGTGGTGGCGGTGGACGTCGACGCGCATGGCATGCGGCCCGACGCACTGGAGCAGGCTTGCAGAAAACACCAGCGGCAGCAGCGCACTTGTTTGATCTACCTGAACCCCACGCTGCAGAACCCCACCACGCACACCATGCCGGAACCGCGCCGGCGCGAAATCGCCCAGACCGCGATCCGCTGCGGCGCCGCCATCATCGAGGACGATCCGTACTGGCTGCTGGCTGGCGGCGCGGACACTGGTGGCGTGCATGCGGACGCCGGCACGGCCGGCGCTGCGCCATGGCGCGGCGTGGCGCAGCACACGCCACCTGCGCCCCTGGCGCAACTGGCCCCGCGCCATGTGTATTACATTTCCACGCTGTCGAAGTGCCTGGCGCCGGGGCTGCGCACGGCCTTTATCGTGGTGCCGGATGCGCAGGTGCGCGAGCGCTTCGTCCTGGCGCTGCGCGCGCTGGTGCTGATGCCTTCGCCCCTGGCCGGCGCGCTGGTGACGCAGTGGATACACGACGGCGCAGCGCAGCGCCTGCTGGCCGGGGTGCGGGAAGAGGCGCAGGCGCGCCAGCGGCTGGCGGCGCAGATCCTGGCCGGCCTGCGCCCGCCGGCCGACGCGGGCGCGCACGACGGCATCCACCTCTGGCTGCCCTTGCCGGACTACTGGGATTCGGCCGAACTGGCGCGCGCGGCGCATGCCGAAGGCCTGACGCTGATCGCATCGGACGCCTTCGACAGCGGCGCGCAGCCGCCCAACGCCATCCGCATTTCACTGGGCAGCATCCGCGAACGTGCGCGCCTGGCCGGTGCGCTGCGCAAGCTGGCCCACCTGCTGGGCCGCCGTCCATCGCTGCCGCGTGCCATTCCGGTGTAGTGCAAGCACGCGCAAAAAAACGGCCGTAAACGGCACCGGGGCCGGGAGCTGCGCGGTTAAGCGCAAGTCCCGGCCCCGGTGGGCTGGCGGCAGCGATGAAGCCGCCGCCTTGCCGAAATCAATTATTGCAGTTTGATTTCTACGTCCACGCCAGCTGGCAGGTCCAGCTTCATCAGCGCGTCAACGGTCTTGTCGGTTGGGTCGACGATGTCCATCAGGCGCTGGTGGGTGCGGATTTCGAACTGGTCGCGCGAAGTCTTGTTGACGTGCGGGGAACGCAGCACGTCGAAACGCTGGATGCGGGTTGGCAGCGGTACTGGACCTTTTACCACGGCGCCGGTGCGCTTCGCGGTGTCAACGATTTCCAGTGCGGACTGGTCGATCAGCTTGTAGTCGAAAGCTTTCAGGCGGATACGGATTTTCTGGTTTGGTGCGGACATGTTATTTCCTTAAAAGAACGAGCCGGCGGGAGCGCGCGGCAATAAGTAACACAAACAGGTGCAGCTAAGAGGCGAGATCATAGCACCAAAATCGGCGCCATGCCCGTCCCTGCGACAAAAAAAGGCAGCGCCGCGTGCGGCACTGCCTTCTTGTCTAACCGAGGCTATTAGGCCAGGATTTTTGCCACAACGCCGGCGCCGACGGTACGGCCGCCTTCGCGGATTGCGAAGCGCAGACCTTCTTCCATGGCGATCGGGTTGATCAGCTTGACGGTGATCGACACGTTGTCGCCTGGCATAACCATTTCTTTGTCCGCTGGCAGTTCGATCGAACCGGTCACGTCAGTCGTACGGAAGTAGAACTGTGGACGATAGTTGTTGAAGAACGGAGTATGACGGCCGCCTTCGTCTTTCGACAGAACATAGATCTCGCCGGTGAAGTGGTTGTGCGGCTTGATCGAGCCTGGCTTGGCCAGAACCTGACCACGCTGTACGTCTTCACGCTTGGTGCCGCGCAGCAGCAGGCCAACGTTGTCGCCGGCTTGACCCTGGTCCAGCAGCTTGCGGAACATTTCCACGCCGGTGCAAGTGGTCTTGACGGTGTCGGTGATGCCGACGATTTCGATTTCTTCGCCGACTTTCACCACGCCGCGCTCTACACGACCGGTTACCACGGTGCCGCGGCCCGAGATCGAGAACACGTCTTCCACTGGCATCAGGAAGGCGCCGTCCACTGCGCGCTCTGGCGTAGGGATGTAGCTGTCCAGTGCGTCGGCCAGGGCCATGATGGCCACTTCGCCCAGGGGACCGGTGTCGCCGTCCAGCGCTTTGCGTGCCGAACCCTTGATGATAGGCAGGTCGTCGCCTGGGAAGTCGTACTTCGACAGCAACTCGCGCACTTCCATTTCAACCAGTTCCAGCAGCTCTTCGTCGTCCACCAGGTCGCACTTGTTCAGGAACACGACGATGTATGGAACGCCAACCTGGCGGGCCAGCAGGATGTGCTCGCGGGTCTGTGGCATAGGGCCGTCAGCTGCGGAGCAAACCAGGATCGCGCCGTCCATCTGCGCTGCGCCGGTGATCATGTTCTTGATGTAGTCGGCGTGGCCTGGGCAATCTACGTGAGCGTAGTGGCGGGCAGCGGTTTCGTACTCAACGTGCGCGGTGTTGATGGTGATGCCGCGTGCTTTTTCTTCCGGTGCAGCGTCGATCTGGTCGTAAGCTTTAGCTTCGCCGCCGAATTTCTTCGACAGAACGGTTGCGATTGCTGCGGTCAGGGTGGTTTTACCGTGGTCGACGTGACCGATGGTGCCAACGTTGACGTGCGGCTTAGTCCGCTCGAATTTACCTTTTGCCATTTTATTCTTCCTTAGAACAAGATTTTCTTAAAGATGCCCGGCCGGGGGATCACCCTTCGGCCGGACCATCCAATATTTTACTTCGCTTTAGCGGTGACGATTGCGTCGGTAACGTGCTTAGGCGCTTCCGAGTAGTGCTTGAATTCCATCGTGTAGGTCGCACGGCCTTGCGTTGCGGAACGCAGCGTGGTCGAGTAACCGAACATTTCCGACAGAGGCACTTCGGCTTTGATGATCTTGCCGCCGCCGCCTGGGATCTCGTCCATGCCCTGCACCATACCGCGGCGGGACGACAGGTCGCCCATCACGGTACCGGCGTAGTCTTCCGGCGTTTCCACTTCCACAGCCATCATAGGTTCCAGGATGACTGGAGCCGCTTTACGGCAGCCGTCCTTGAATGCCATCGAAGCGGCCATCTGGAACGCGTTTTCGTTCGAGTCCACGTCGTGGTACGAACCGAAGAACAGCGTGACCTTGACGTCGACCACTGGGTAGCCGGCCAGAACGCCGGTGCCCAGCGTGCCGCGTACACCCTTTTCAACTGCAGGGATGTATTCGCGTGGCACGGTGCCGCCCTTGATGGCGTCAACGAACTCGAAGCCCTTGCCCGGCTCTTGCGGTTCGATCTTCAGAACCACGTGGCCGTACTGGCCGCGGCCGCCCGACTGCTTGACGAACTTGCCTTCGGACTCTTCGCACACCTTGCGGATCGTTTCGCGGTAAGCCACTTGTGGCTTGCCGACGGTCGCTTCGACGCCGAATTCGCGCTTCATGCGGTCAACTATAATTTCCAGGTGCAGCTCGCCCATACCACCGATGATGGTCTGGCCCGACTCTTCGTCGGTCTTGACGCGGAACGACGGATCTTCCTGAGCCAGACGGTTCAGCGCCAGACCCATTTTTTCCTGGTCGGCCTTGGTTTTTGGTTCCACGGCCTGCTGAATCACAGGCTCAGGGAACACCATGCGCTCCAGGATGATGATGGCGGTCGGATCGCACAGGGTTTCGCCGGTGGTCACGTCTTTCAGACCAACCGCAGCGGCGATGTCGCCGGCGCGCACTTCTTTGATCTCTTCGCGCTGGTTCGCGTGCATCTGCAGAATACGACCCAGACGCTCTTTACGGCCTTTGACCGAGTTGTACACGGTGTCGCCCGAATTGACGGCGCCCGAGTACACGCGGAAGAAGGCCAGCTGGCCGACGAACGGGTCGGTCATGATCTTGAATGCCAGCGCCGAGAATTTCTCTTCGTCGGAAGCTTTACGGGTGGTCGGCTCTTCGTCTTCGTCCGTGCCTTTAACGTCGGCGATGTCCAGCGGCGATGGCAGATACTCGATCACCGCGTCCAGCATGGCCTGCACGCCCTTGTTCTTGAAGGCGGTGCCGCACAGCATAGGAACGATTTCGGAAGCGATGGTGCGGTCGCGCAGCGCTTTCTTGATCTCGGCTTCGGTCAGGTCGCCTTCTTCCAGGTACTTGTTCATCAGGTCTTCGGTCGCTTCAGCAGCGGCTTCAACCATCTTCTCGCGCCACTCGGCGGCGGACTCGGCCAGCTCTGCAGGAATATCGACGTAGTCGAATTTCATGCCTTGCGACGCGTCATCCCACAGGATCGCTTTCATCTTGACCAGATCGATCACGCCTTTGAAGTTTTCTTCAGCGCCGATAGGGATCTGGATCAGGACCGGGTTAGCCTTCAGGCGAGCGCGCATCTGCTCGTAGACCTTGAAGAAGTTGGCGCCGGTACGGTCCATCTTGTTGACGAAGGCCAGACGTGGCACTTTGTACTTGTTGGCTTGACGCCATACGGTTTCCGACTGTGGCTGTACACCGCCTACTGCGCAGTAAACCATGCAAGCGCCATCGAGCACGCGCATCGAGCGTTCAACTTCAATGGTGAAGTCAACGTGGCCCGGGGTGTCGATGATGTTGATGTGGTGCTCAGGGAAGTTGTTCGCCATGCCCTTCCAGAAGCAAGTCGTTGCCGCCGAAGTAATGGTAATACCGCGTTCCTGCTCCTGCTCCATCCAGTCCATGGTGGCTGCGCCGTCGTGCACTTCACCGATTTTGTGGTTTACGCCGGTGTAGAACAGCACGCGCTCGGTGGTGGTCGTTTTACCAGCGTCGATGTGAGCGGAGATACCGATATTGCGGTAGCGCTCAATGGGGGTCTTGCGGGCCATAGTTAATCCTAAATCTTTTAATGGACAAAACCGGACGCCATTTTTTGCAAAATGAGCCCGGCTTCGAACAAATGATTAAACGGCCGGAACCAGGTTCCGGCCCGTTTTATTAGAAGCGGAAGTGCGAGAACGCCTTGTTCGCTTCAGCCATACGGTGCACTTCGTCACGCTTCTTCATTGCACCGCCACGGCCTTCAGCCGCTTCCATCAGCTCACCGCCGAGGCGTTGTGGCATGGATTTTTCGCTACGCTTGTTCGCAGCTTCACGCAGCCAGCGCATGGACAGAGCCATACGACGCACTGGGCGGACTTCAACCGGCACCTGGTAGTTTGCACCACCGACGCGACGGGATTTCACTTCAACCAGCGGCTTGGCGTTGTTGATAGCGGTAGCGAACACTTCCAGCGGGTCTTTGCCGGACTTCGATGCGATGTGCTCGAAAGCACCGTAGATGATGTTTTCTGCGACCGATTTTTTACCGGACAGCATCAGCACGTTTACAAACTTGGCGACATCGGTGTTGCCGAATTTTGGATCCGGCAGAATCTCGCGCTTGGGTACTTCACGACGACGTGGCATATCAATTCCTTTCAATCTTCAGTTGAGCTTGCGACGATATGTTTCGCAGCTCGCGGATCACCATCATAGTGGTCCACTTACTCGGTCAGTACGACCGATACATTCACTTAGTCAGTTTCGACCAGGCGAAACTTGTATTACTTCTTGCTGGCTTTAGCGCGCTTGGTACCGTACTTCGAGCGAGCTTGCTTACGGTCTTTAACGCCCTGGGTATCCAGTGCACCGCGAACCATGTGGTAACGCACACCCGGCAAGTCTTTTACACGACCGCCGCGCAGCAGAACAACGCTGTGCTCTTGCAGGTTGTGGCCTTCACCGCCGATGTACGAAATGACTTCGAAACCGTTGGTCAGACGAACCTTGGCTACTTTACGCAGCGCCGAGTTAGGCTTCTTAGGAGTGGTGGTGTACACACGGGTGCAAACGCCACGTTTTTGCGGGCTGTTTTCCAGCGCCGGCGATTTGCTCTTCACGCGCAGGGAAACACGTGGGTTGCGAATCAGTTGATTGATGGTTGGCATCGTTGTTAATCCAACAAAATTACTACCGTTGACAACCCGGACAAAGCGTCCGGGGGCTAAAACCTAGTCCCGATCTTTGACTAGCCTCGCTGCACCGAAGGCACGAGCAGCCACTCACCAGGAGCGGCCTGCAAAACGCGTAGACGATGCGCAGATTAAATCGAGAACTCGCGAGTATAGACTGGTAAACAACGCCAGTCAAACCCTTTCGCCGGCGGCAAGGGCAGGACGCCGCATTTCCATCGCCCCGCCGCGGGGGGGCTGTCTGTGCAATATGGAAACTGTTACCATTTCCATCACCACAGCGGAGGACGTCCTTGAACCAGAACATTTTTGTCAGCCTGGCGTCCTACCTGGACCCCATGCTGTTCTTTACGCTCAACGAGGCCGTGGCCAAGGCCGCCCATCCCGAACGGCTGCGCTTCGCCGTGGTGGACCAGCATTACGCCAGCCAGCGCGCCGCCATCGCCGCCCTGCCGTACGCCGGCCTGATCCGCTATGTGCACGTGCAGGTGCAGGACACGCTGGGCGTGAGCTGGGCCCGCAACCTGGCCTACTCCTTATATGACGGCGAACAGTATCTGTTGCAGATCGATTCCCACACCTGCTTCGAACCCGGCTGGGACGAGTCGCTGCGGCGCCAGCACGGGCAAGTGCTGGAACTGTCGCCCAAGCCCATCCTGAGCACCTACCCCTACCGCTTCGACATGGTGGACGGCGCGCCGCACTACACGCCCCCCGAGGGCAAGACCGTGCTGGTGCTGCGCCCGCACCCGGAGACCCCGCTGCAGCCCGGCGGCGACGTGGTGCTGCGCTTCATCGCCAAGCACCTGTTTACCGACCGGCCGGTGCCCGGCTGCCACATCGCGGGCGGCTTCGTGTTCTGCCAGGGCGCCTTCATCGACGAAGTGCCCTACGACCCCTATTTATACTTCCACGGCGAGGAGCAGAGCCTGGCCGTGCGCGCCTACACCCGGGGCTGGGACATCTACCACCCGCTGCACGTGCCGCTGTACCACTTATACAAGGCGGCCAACACGCCGCACGAAAGCCACCACTGGCACGGCGCGGTCGACCAGCTGCGCGCCTTCAGCGGCGCCTACCTGACGGTGCGCGCGGCCGAGCGCCTGAAACGCCTGCTGTGCGGCGACGGCCTGCCGGGCGCCTACGGCCTGGGCGGCGCGCGCAGCATGGACCAGTTCGCGGCCATGAGCGGCATCGACTACCGCGGCGGCACGCTCAGCGATCCCTTCCACGGGCAACTCTGCTAGCCGCGCCCGGCCGGCCGCCGCGGTCCGCCCGGCGCGCCGCACAAAGCGCTCGCCGCGCGGCCCAAACGGCACGATAATGGGCAACTTTTTTCGATTCCCCGTGTCATGCCCCTATTGCTGCGTACCCCCCCCGCCGCCAGCCTTGCCGCCAAGGCCTTCCTGCTGCTGAGCTATCTGGCCCTGTCGGCCGTGCCCTTCGTGCCGCTGCTGCTGGGCAAGCCGGTCGAACACCCCTGGCAGACGCTGGGCATGGAGGTGGTGGCCTGGACCGCCGTCTGGGCCGTCTTCAAGCGCCCGGCCTGGTTCCACTGGCTGCTGCTGCCGGCCTTCCTGGCGCTGCCGACCGAGGTCTACCTGATCATCTACTACGGCCAGGGCATCTCCACCCACCACCTGGGCATCATCGCCGAGACCAGCCCCAAGGAAGCGATGGAATTCCTGGGCCGCACCATCTACCTGATGGGTGCGGTGATGGCCGGCGTCGTGGTCTGGTATCTGGCCACGTGGGGCATCGCCATCAAGACCCGCGCGCTGGACTGGAACGACGGTTCGCGCTGGACGGCGCTGGCCCTGGTGGCGGTGATGGCGGGGGTGACGGCCTACGGCTGGGAGTTCGGCGTCGGCGGCAAGCCGGCCGCCAAGGCGGCTTCGGCTTCGCTTGCGGCTTCGGCGTCGGCGTCGGCGTCGGCGTCGGCTGCGCCGTCCACCAACGCCTCTGTCGCCGCCTCCCCGCCGTCCGCCGGCGTGGCCGCGTCTGGCTTCGGCGACGGCGCCCCGGCCGAGGAGGAGGACGCGGAAGAGGAGGAAGCCAGCGCCCCGGAGACCGGCGCGGTGGAGGCGGCCGCGCGCACCGGCTGGAAGCTGGCGCCGCTGCCCTACTGGGCCAAGGTGCCGGTCGACTTCGAGGCCTTCAGCAACACCTGGCCCTTCGGCCTGATGGCGCGCGGCGCCGATTTCTACAGCGAGCGCCAGCACCTGGCGGAGCTGGGCAAGAGCAGCAGCAGCTTCACCTTCAAGGCACGCCAGAGCAGCGCGGCAGGCGGGGCGCCTGGCGCCGAGTCGGAAGTGGTGGTGCTGGTGCTGGGCGAATCGTCGCGCTACGATCGCTGGAGCCTCAACGGCTACCAGCGCGAGACCAATCCGCTGCTGGGTAAAGAGAGCAATCTGGTGGTGCTGCGCGACGTCATCACATCCGTCTCGGCCACGCGGCTGTCGGTGCCGGTCATCATCTCGCGCAAGCCGGCGATGCAAAGCCTGAAGGACGGCTTCGCCGAAAAATCCTTCATCACGGCCTACAAGGAAGCGGGCTTCAAGACCTACTGGCTGTCGAACCAGATCTCCTTCGGCAAGTTCGACACGCCGGTGTCGGTGTTCGCCAAGGAGGCCGATGTGATCCAGTTCCTGAACCTGGGCGGCTTCACCAACAATTCGAATTTCGACCAGATCCTGTTCGACCCGCTCAAGCACGCGCTGGCCGACCCGGCGCCGAAAAAACTGATCGTGCTGCACTCACTGGGCAGCCACTGGAACTACAGCCAGCGCCATCCCAAAGAGTTCGACAAGTGGCAACCCTCGCTGTACGGCATCGACAAGCCGGCCTACACCGACCTGAAGATCAAGCCGCAGCTGAACAACAGCTACGACAACTCCATCCTCTATACCGACTGGTTCCTGGCGCAGGTGATCGCCGCGCTGAAGGAAAAGCAGCAGCCCGCGTCCATGCTGTACGTGGCCGACCACGGACAGACGCTGTACGACGGCACCTGCCGGCTGGCCTTCCACGGCCACAACACGCAGTATGAATTCCACGTGCCGGCCTTCGTCTGGTATTCGGACCAGTATGGCGAGCGCCATCCCGGCAAGGTGCAGGAACTGGTCAAGCACAAGAAGGCGCGCCTGGCCACCGAGAACATGTTCCACACCCTGCTCGACATGGGCGACATCCGCTACGAGGGCGAGCGCCTGGAGTGGAGTTTCCTGAACAAGAAATTCAAACAGCACAAGCGCTACGTCGACAGCTACGGCTGGACCAACTACGACAACGCCATCATCAAGGGCGACTGCCGCGAAGTGATCGACAAGAACAAGCCCTTGAAGCAGGATTGAGGCGGCACATACTCAGGAGACGGGCATGACCGACGGCATTGCGGCAAACACGCTCATAGTGTTGACCGGCGCCAAAACATGGCCGCAGTCGTCCGGGTGCGCGAGGTACTCGCCAAGCCAGTTGTGAACCTGGGCGGCTTTCGCTTCGATGGCGGGGCCGAAGCCGCGCGCGCCGAGCAGGGCCAGGCCGTTGGTATGGGCCAGCACACCGGGGCGCACGCGCAGCTGGCCGCCTTCGGCGCTGACGCACAGCGGAGCGAGGCGATGTGCCAGCAGCGGCGCCAGCACCAGGTTGTGCGATGAGACGATCACCGTACCCTGCTGCGCCAGCGTGTCCAGCACGGCCGCCGCGCCGGATACCGATTCAAGATGATTGGTGCCTCGGAAAATTTCGTCAATGATGAACACGGCGCGGCCCTGCCCCGCCAGCGCCAGCAGCTCGTGCGCGCGGCGCAGTTCAGCGATGTAGAGACTTTCGCCGCCGGCAAGCGAGTCTTCGCTCTGCATGCTCGAATAGACCGGCAGCGGCGGCAAGGCGGCGCTACGCGCGTAGCAGAATCCAAAGGCGCGCGCGGTGATCAGGTTCAAGCCCAGCGTGCGCAGCAGGGTGCTCTTTCCTATGCCGTTCTGGCCGGAGATGAAAGCACCCTTATCCTGCAGCGTGAAGGTCAGCGGCATGGCTTGCTCGAGCAGCGGATGCACTACGCCGTCCAGCCGCAGCGACGGGCCATCTCGACCATCGGCATTCCAGCAGCTTGCCGGTGCGGTGCGGAATTCGCGGGCCAGCGCGAGGTCCGCTTCCAGCCCGGCCAACATGCGGTAGCTGAGGCGCAGGAAGTCCCGCTGCGCGAGGAACACGTCGCGGCCTTCGAAGTAGCGGCGGATATTGGTCAGCCCGACCCACTCGCCGTATTCTTTCATGCCGGGCACCACGCTCTCCATCGGCGAACGTCCCAGCTTGCGGCTGATCCTGCCGGCGAGCGCGGCGCCACTGCGGAACACGCTGGCGGCCCCGGCCAGCGTTCCGGACGCACGGTCCACACCAGCCGCACCGCCCTGCCCGTCGGCCAGGCCACCGAGCAGGCTATGCACCCGCAACTGCAGCTGCAGCGTCGCCACCAGCCGCTCCCATTGCTGCGACTGGTCGTAGAAACTCACTTGTACCGCCATCAGCGCGATCCACGCAGCACCTGCCAGCAGCGATGCCGGCCACCAGAACAGCGTCAGCGGCAGCGACAGCAGAAACATCCAGGGCAGCCATTGCAGATGCTTGCTCCAGCGCGGCGCGGCTTGCGGGCCAGGGCCGAACAGCCACTCGGCGATCTCGGCCTGCGCGCAGCGCAAGTCCTGGCAAGTGGCGTGCAGCGTATTGCGTCCGGCATCGTCGTCCACCAGGGAGCGCACGCGGTCGATGGATGCGGCGCTGGCCGCGCCACCGCGCAAGCGGCGGTGCAGTTCCTGCTGACCGAAGATGCTGGTTTCGCGCGCCAGCCGGTCCGCATACTGGTCGAGCAGCATGTCGCTCCAGGTCTGCTCGTCCACCAGCGCCGGCTCGGTGCCCTCCGATGCGGACAGCGCAGGCTCATACTGAGCGTATTTGGCCACGTCGCTGCGCGCGAAGGGGTAGTCGATTACAGGGGCATTGAAGCCCGCCAGAATTTTGAACATGTCCGCAAGGGTGTGCTTGAATTCCTGGCAAGTAGTGGCACTTGCCAGGAATTCAATGCCTTACGGAAAAACAATCAACGGAACTTGTACAGTTTGACCTTCTGCACCGTGTAGCCGTCGCCCGCCAGGCGGATGTGGCGGCCCTGGTGGGTCTGGTCGCCGTTCATCCAGCGCCCGTCCTGCCAGCGCCCGCCGACGAAACCGCCTTCGGTCGCCGACTCGATGGCCACCGCGGTGCCCGCTCCGGCCGGGTCGCGGAAGGTGACGGTGATGCCCTTGCCGGCGACGATGAATTCGTCGGCGCCGGTCTGGATCACCAGCCCGCCGCGGCCTTCATATTCCAGGCTCTCGGTCTTGCCCCACTGGTTGGCCAGGCTCACTTCGAGCTGGTAGGCGCCCATCTGCACTTTCGACGGCGCCGGGTCGACCACGCCGTCGTAGGACACATTGGCCTTGAAGCCGCGCATCACACCCTTGCCCTGCGACTGCATGATCAGCGGCTCGAGCTGCTTGAGCATGGCGTAGGCGCCGCGCACCGAGTCGTTCGGCGCATCCTTCAGGTCTTCGACGCCGAACGGCGAATAGCCGATCGCATCGAGTTCGCCGATGGAGAACATGGCGTTGGCGCCCAGCTCGGGACGGCCGATGCGGTTGCCCTCGGGGACGAACAGCGGGTTGTCCGGCCGCTTGAACAGCCGCGCCCATTCCGCGAAGTTCGAGAAGTAAGTGTCGATGGCCAGGATGTCGACCGCCGGCGCGCCGGCCTTCCAGATGTCGAACAAATGCGGCAGCGGACCCGCGCTCGGATACTCGCCGGGCTTCTTGCCGGGCCGGTTCAGCGCCACGTTGACGAACATCGGCAAGCCGTAGGCCGCCTTGCCCGCCGCAGTCAGCGCGTCGGTGAAGACCGCGTAATGCCAGGCCTGGAACACTTCCTGCGCCTCGATGGCGTCGCCGAACACTTCGCCCCAGTTGCCGGCGCTGCGCCCGCCGTGGCCTTCCCACAGCTTGCGCACCATGGGATGCAGGGTGGCGCGGTTGGCGGCCAGGTAGGCCGTCAGCGCGGCCGGCACCGGACCGCTGAAGGCGGCGTTGGCCGGCGCGCTGTAATCGCGCACGTCGGGCAGCATGCCGATCTCGTTCTCGACCTGCACCATCAGCACGGTGCGCTGCGGATCGACCTGCTTCAGATGCTTCATCATGGCCGCGAACGCGGCCTGGTCGGCCGCCAGCGTGGCCGCGCTGAACGGCGACAGGATGTCCTGCGCCTCGCCGGCGCGGTTGCGCGCGCGCGGGAAGCGCTGCTGGTCGCGCTTGACGAAGGCCGGCATATAGGTCGACATGGAGTTCTTCCAGGCGCCGAACCACAGCAGGATCAGGCGGCTGTCGCTGGCGCGCGCCTGCTTCAGCATGCCGTCCAGCACCGCGAAGTCGAAGCGGCCTTCCTGCGGCTCGACCTGGTCCCACTGAACCGGGGCCAGCACCGTGTTGACGCCGGCGCTTTTCAGCGCCGGCCACAACTTCTCCAGATACGGCAGGCTGGAAGCGGACGAGTTGTGCAACTCGCCGCCTAGCACGAGGAAGGGTTTGTTGTCGACGATGAGCTGCGTGGCCGTACCCTGCTTGCGCAAGTGCGGCACGGGCGCCGGCCCCTCGGCTGCCGCCGCGACGGACGATGCGAACAGCATCGCGGCCGCCACGGCGGCAGCGGGCCGCCACCGCTTGTATGAGCGAAGTGTCATGCGGCCCTTCCGCTTAGAACTTCATGCGCAGGCCAAGCGCGAAGCTGCGGCCCGGATCGTACTGGGACATGGTGGCGTTGGGGAACTGGAAGTAGCCACGGCGCTTGGCCTTGTTCAGGTTCACCACGTCGAAGGTCAGCGACGGCAAGCCGTCGCGGTCGAATACCCGGTCCAGTTCGATGGCCGACGAGAAGTCCCACTGCTTGTACGTGTCGCCGAACAGCGCCGCCGCCGTGATGCCGCTCTGGTTCGCCGTGGCGACCTGGCTACCCTGCGAGTAGGTGTGCATGAAGCGCACCATGTAGCCATGGTTCTCGTAGAACGCGGTGAAGTTGTTGGTCTTTTTCGGCACGCCCAGCGCGATAAAGCCGCTGGAACCTTCGCCGCTGGCCTGCTGGTTGATCAGCGTGAGCGTCTCGTTGAAGCCGAAGCCCTTGATCGGCAGCAGCTTGTCGAGCGGCTGCACCCAGCCCAGCTCCAGGCCGCGGATGCGCAGGATGCCGTCGGCGTTGCGAGGACGTGTCATCACGACCTGCGCCGCGCCCGGTCCGCCGCGCGAGTCGATCGCCTGCTGCTGCGTCGGGATCAGCGTGCCGTAGTTGATGCCATATTGCGCCAGCGCGCTGAACGGCATGCTGATGTTCTCCTGCACCGTGAAGCCATTGACGCGCTTCTGGAAACCGGTGACCGAGACATAGCCTTCGCGGCCGGTGTACCAGTCGAGGCCCAGGTCGATGTTATCCGACAGGTAAGGCTTCAGGGCAGGGTTGCCCATGGTGCCGGTATCGGCCGACACGCCCGAGAAGTTGATGCCTGGACGCAGTGCGTTCGGATCGACGCGGGTCATGCTGCGCGATGCGGCGGCGCGGAACACGATGTCCTTGCGCAGGTCGACGGCGATGGTGCCGGATGGCAGCGTGTTGTTGTAATCGGTGTTCTGGTACACCCACTCGCTGATGTTCGGGTACTTGCTGCCGTTCAGCGCCAGGTTCGCATTGCGCGGGTCGGAGCGCGAATTGAGCGCGCCCACTTGCTGGTTGGTGCGCACGTAGCGGACGCCCACGTTCCAGCGCGTGTCGAAGCCGGCCGGAGCCAGTTCGCCGCTCGCTTCCATGTACACGCCCTTGGACTTCTCGCGGATGTAGCCGGCGCTGGCGCCGGTCGACGATGCGCCCGAATCCGGCGCGGTGCTGTTGTAGTAGTCGAAATTGGCGTCCTTGCGGAAGCGGTCCCAGTCCAGCGCCAGGTTGCCGTATGGGCCGGGCGCCAAGTAGCCCGGCAGCGCGGCGTTGGTGATCAGCGAACCCTGGTAAGTCAGCGGGGCCGACTGGCCGGCCGTGTAGCCCGTGCCGTAGCCCGGGTACAGTGCCGCAGCGCTGGCGCCCGGCGTGCTGGCGCCGTTGCATGGCGGCGCGCCGTTCGGGCCTTGCAGGAACACGCTAGGATTGTTGCCGCAGACGGCAGCCTGCCATGCCGCGGAGTTGTCCTGCGCGCGGATCTGGCGGTCGATGTCGTCCCAGGCGAAGCCGCCCTTGATGGTCAGCTTCTTGTCGCCCCATGCCAGGTTGGTGTGGAAGCCCTTGGTTTCCGTCTCGCGCAGTTCGTTCTGGATGTTGACGCGGCCGCCCACCCACTGGTAGCTGGCCGGGTTACTCAGGTCCAGGTTGGACTTGATCGACGGCACGCCGCCGTTGTTGGCGTAGGTGATCGTGTTGCCGCTGTTCGGCGCCGTCATCGGCATCACGGTCGGCGCCTGGTGCGTGAAGCGGCTGCGGTTGTAGTTACCCGCCACGTCCAGCGCCAGCGTCGGCGTGATCTTCCATTCGGCGCCGGGGTTGATGCCCAGCAGGTCGACCTTGTCGCGGCGCGGGCCGAACTCGATGAAGTTCAGCGCGTTGGCGAAGGTGCCGGAGGTGACGGTGCAGCCATTGGCGCAATCGGTTTTATCGACCTGCATGTTCAGCGGAATCGACGCGTTGTTGCGCACTGCCCAGGTATAGGCATTGCGCTGCATGTCGTCGTCCTTCTTGCTGTACATCGTGTCGATGTAGAAGTGCAGGTTTTCGGTCGGACGGTACTCACCCGACAGAACGGCGGAAATCTTGTCCTTGGTGCCGTAGTATTCCATGCTGCGGCCCAGGCGCGGCACGATCGCATTGTCGATCTGCTGGATGGTCAGGCCCGGGTTCTTCGACAGCAGGAACGCCTGGTCGATCGCCGTGCCCGCCACCAGGCCGTTGCCGGCATTGGCCGGCACGGTGGCCGGGATAGTCCAGTTGCCGCCGCCGGTGTTGTTGCGGGTGGGCGAACTGCTTTGCGCGGCGGTCAGGTTCGGGTTGGTCCAGCCGACGGTTTCAAAACCGGTGGTGCGCGCTTGCTGGCGCGAGAACGAAATGCCGCCCAGGATGCCGTATTTGCCGTCCCAGGTATTCGACCAGATGGCCGTGCCGCGGGCGCCCGCCTTGTCGGCGATCTGCTGCTTGGTGCCGGTCAGGCTGATGGAGGTCTGGCGGCCTTCCTTGTCGAACGGGCGCGCGCTGCGCAGGTTGACCACGCCGGCGGCGCCGCCTTCGATCTGGCCGGCGGTCGGGCTCTTGCTGACGGTGAGCTTGGTGAACAGGTCGGTCGGCAGCAGGTCGAGGTCGACCTCGCGGTTGGTATTGGCGCCGTCGATGGGGCCGGACGAGGCCACCGCGACCGGCGAATTGTTCAGCAGGATCTTGGTGAACGAGGAACCGAGGCCGCGGATCTGTATCGTCATGCCCTCGCCCGTCACGTCGCGGCTCACGCCCACGCCAGGCACGCGCGCCAGCGATTCGGCGATGTTCTTGTCCGGGAATTTGCCGAGGTCTTCGGCATTGATCGAATCCTGGAAACCGACCGATTCCTTCTTGTCCTTGGCGGACGAGATCAAACTGTTGCGGAAACCCGTCACTTTCACGGTTTGCAGCGGCGCCGCCTCCGCCGCCGGCGCCGGGGCCGCCTCCTGTGCATACGCTTGCGCTATCACGCTGGCCATTACCGTCAGGCCCAATACCACCTGCTTGCGCGCCTGGAAGGCGTGCTTTCCGTGCTTGATCATTGCTTGTCTCCTGGTTTTTTGTGGTGCTGCTTTTTTCAGTGTAGAAGCCTTTCAATAAAGATGTCAACATCTTCTAACATTAAATGTTATACGCAACCATTGGCCGGACCGGGATTGTCCGCGCGGACAGGGGCGGACAGGTGGACAGCGGACAGAGCCGTGTCCAGGGGGCAAAATCAAGCACTTAGCGCTGGAAAACGTGTGGCACGGTTTCTGCATAGAAGGTCATACATTTTTTACAAGCACCTCACCATGATCCACGACACCTCACATCAAGACACCGTCATCGCCGCCCCGCCGCGCCAGCAGTGGAAGCGCCGGGCCCTGCTGGCGGCGGGCGCGCTTGCCGTGGCGGCGGCTGCCGTTGCGCTCTACGGCGGCTGGAGCGGCAGCAGCCATTCGGTCAACGCCGCGCGCCTGCGCATCGCCGACGTCACGCGCGGCACGCTGGTGCGCGACGCCGCCGTCAATGGCCGCATCGTCGCCGCCGTGAGCCCGACGCTGTATTCGACCTCGCCTTCCACCGTCACCCTGAAGACCCACGCCGGCGACACGGTGAAAAAGGGCGACGTGCTGGCCATCCTCGAATCGCCCGACCTGGCCGACGAACTGAAACGCGAGCAGGCCACCTACCAGGAACTGGCCGCCGAAGTGGCGCGCCAGCAGATCCTCGCGCGCAAGCAGAAGATGCTGGCCAGGCGCGATGCCGACACCGCCGAAATCGAGCGCCTGTCCGCGCAGCGCACCTTGGAGCGCTACAACAGCGTGTCCAACGAAGGCGTGGTGGCCAAGATCGACTACCAGAAGGCCAAGGACGCACTGCAGGCGGCCGAGATCCGGGCCCGCCACGCGATGCAGGCGGCCGAACTGGAGAGCGACAACGTGGCGCTGGAACTGAAGACCAAGTCGGCCCAGCTGGAGCGCCAGAAACTGAACCTGGCCAACGCCCAGCGCAAGGTGGACGAGCTGACCGTGCGCGCGCCGGTGGACGGCTTCGTCGGCACTTTGTCGGTGCCGAACCGCAGCGTGGTGCCGGCCAACGCGCCCTTGATGACGCTGGTGGACCTGTCGGCGCTGGAGGTGGAAGTCGAGGTGCCGGAAAGCTATGTGGCCGACATGGGCCTGGGCATGAGCGCCGAGATCCAGGTCGGCGCCGCCAAGGCCACCGGCAAGCTGTCCGCGCTGTCGCCCGAAGTGGTGAAGAACCAGGTGCTGGCGCGGGTGCGCTTCGACGGCAAGCAACCGGAGGGCCTGCGCCAGAGCCAGCGCGTATCGGCCCGCCTGCTGATCGACGAAAAACCGAATGTGCTGATGCTGCCGCGCGGCTCCTTCGTCGAATCCGAGGGCGGCCGCTACGCCTATGTGCTGCGCGACGGCGTGGCCGTGCGCACGCCGATCAAGCTGGGCGCCACCAGCGTGAGCTCGGTCGAGATCCTCAGCGGCTTGAAACAAGGCGACAAGGTGGTGGTCGCCGGTACCGAAACCTTCGAGAACGCGGCTCGCGTCTCGATCAATCAATAACCATCTACAACGAGGCCCTCCATGCTGCGCATGCAAAACCTGAGCAAAGTCTACCGCACCCATTTGATCGAAACCCACGCGCTGCGCGGCTTCGAGATCAACGTCAAGCAGGGCGAATTCGTCACCGTGACCGGTCCGTCGGGCTCCGGCAAAACCAGCTTCCTGAACATCGCCGGCCTGCTCGAGGAATTCACCGACGGCGAATACATCCTCGACGGCACCAACGTCAAGGGCCTGGACGACAACGCCCGCTCGCGCCTGCGCAACGAGAAGCTGGGCTTCATCTTCCAGGGATTCAACCTGATCCCCGACCTTTCGCTGTTCGACAACGTGGACGTGCCGCTGCGCTACCGCGGCTTCAACGCGGCCGAGCGCAAGGAGCGCATCGAGGACGCGCTGGCGAAGGTGGGCCTGGCCTCGCGCATGCGGCACTATCCGGCCGAACTGTCCGGCGGCCAGCAGCAGCGCGTGGCGATCGCGCGCGCACTGGCCGGCTCGCCCAAGCTGCTGCTGGCCGATGAACCGACCGGCAACCTGGATACGGCAATGGCGCGCGGCGTGATGGAGCTGCTCGAGGAAATCAACGCGCAGGGCACCACCATCCTGATGGTCACGCACGATCCGGAGCTGGCGGTGCGCTCGCAGCGCAATGTGCACATCATCGACGGCCAGGTGTCGGACCTGGTGCGCAAGACGCCAACGCTGGTGCAGGCTTAAGGAGCGGCCATGTTTTCCTATTATTTCCTGCTCGGCATACGCAGCCTGCGGCGCAACCCTGCGCTGACCGCGCTGATGGTGCTCACGCTGGCGGTGGGCGTGGCCGCCAGCATCGCCACGCTGACCATCCTGCACGTGATGTCCGGCGCCCCCATCCCGTCCAAGAGCGAGCGCCTGTTCGTGCCGCTGCTCGACAACGGCCCGCTGCAAGGCTACGCGCCGGGCGACAAGCCGAACGACCGCCAGTTGTCCTATCCGGACGCCTACAATATCGCCCACAGCAAGCAGGGCGACCGCCGCACCGTGATGTACGGCGTGGCCGGCCCGATCGAGCCGGCACGCAAGGACCTGAACGTGTTCAACGCCAGCGGCCTGGCGCCCACCGCCGACTTCTTCGCCATGTTCGACGTGCCCTTCCTGCACGGCCAGGGCTGGAGCGAAGCGAGCGACGCGGCCGGCGCCGACGTGGTGGTGCTCAGCCGCAGCTTGTCCGAAAAGCTGTACGGCGACGCCAACCCGGTCGGCCGGCGCGTCACGCTGATGGGCTTCGCATACCAGATCACCGGCGTGGCCGATCACTGGAATCCGGTGCCGCGCTATGTGCGCATCATCGGCGGCCCCGGCGCGTTCGGCAGCGAGGACGAATTCTTCATCCCCTTCGCCGCCGCCATCCGCCACGAGTACGGCCACAACGGCAGCATGAGCTGCAGCGCCTACCGCGACCCCGGCTTCGAGGCACTGCTCAAGTCCGAATGCACGTGGATACAAGGCTGGATAGAACTGCACTCGGCCGGCGACCGTCCCGCCCTGCAGAACTGGCTCGACGCGTACGCCGCCGAGCAGAACAAGCTGGGCCGCATGCAGCGCAAGGCGCCCACCCGCCTGTACAACGTGGGCGAATGGCTGGAGTTCCTGAAAGTGGTCGGCAACGACAACAAGCTGTCGGCCTGGCTGGCCTTCGGTTTCCTGGTGCTGTGCCTGGTGAACACCATCGGCCTGCTGCTGGCCAAGTTCTCGGTGCGCGCGCCGGAAGTGGGCATCCGCCGCGCGCTGGGGGCCTCGCGCAAGGAGATCTTCAGCCAGTTCCTGATCGAGACCACCGTGGTCGGCCTGGCCGGCGGCGTGCTGGGCCTGCTGCTGGCCTTCGGCGCGCTGGCCCTGGTCGCCATGCAGTCCAAGGAGCTCACCGTGGTGGCGCACATGGACTGGGCGATGCTGCTTGCGACCTTCCTGATGGCGGTTGCCGCCGCCGTCCTGGCCGGCCTGCTGCCGACCTGGCGCGCCTGCCAAGTGACGCCGGCGCTGCAACTTAAATCCCAATAATTAAATCCCAATAACCGACAAGGGAACCCGATCATGGAATTCCGCCCCATCATCTCCACGCTGATGCGCAACAAGACCGGCCCCATCCTGGTGGCCGTGCAGGTGGCGCTCAGCCTGGCCATCCTGGCCAACGCGCTCCACATCGTCAACATTCGCCAGGCGGTAGCCGCGCGCCCGAGCGGGCTGGTGGCTGAGCACGACATCTTCCATCTGGAAGTGCGCAGCCTGCGCGAGAGCGGCCACGAAGAACAGCTGGCCACGCAGAAGGCGCAGGCGGCCACGCTGCGCGGCGTGCCGGGCGTGCTCTCGGTGGCCGACACCAACCAGGTGCCGCTGTCGCGTTCGGGCAACTACAACAGCTTCGTCACCGACCTGAAACAGGACAAGCAGACCGCCGCCACCGCGTACTATGTGTCGCCCGACTCGCTGGTGAAGACCTGGGGCCTGAAACTGCTCGAAGGGCGCGACTTCAATGCGGCCGACGTGATGGAAATCGACCAGAACACCAGCAAAGACTACCCCGCCATGATCATGATCAGCAAGACGCTGGGCGAGCGCGCCTGGCCGGGCGCCACCAGCTTTGTCGGCAAGACCTTCTACATGGGCGTGGGCCCGCAGGCCAAGCCGGTGCGCGTGCTCGGGGTGTACGAGCGCCTGCAAACGCCCAGCGCCCAGCTGGGCGCGGACGGCGAGACCAGTTCCATCGTCGCGGTGCGCCTGACCGGCGACAACGCGTCCATGTACACGGTGCGTGCCGAGCCCGGCCAGCGCGAGCGGGTGATGAAGGAAGCCGAGGAAGCGCTGCGCAAGGCCGGCAACAACCAGGTGGTGGTGAAGGCGAAGACGCTGGACGGGGACCGCAAGGACCGCTACCGCGCCGACGTCGGCCTGTCCTGGATGCTGATCACGGTGAGCGGCCTGCTGCTCTTGATCACCGCCAGCGGCATCGTCGGCATGGCCAGCCTGTGGGTGACGCAGCGGCGCAAGCAGATCGGCGTGCGCCGCGCGCTGGGGGCGCGGCGGGTCGACATCCTGCGCTACTTCGTCACCGAGAACGTGCTCATCACCAGCGTCGGCGTGACGGCCGGCGTGCTGCTCGCATTGGGCCTGAACCAGCTGCTGGTGAGCAAGCTGGAGATGGAGCGCTTGCCGGCCGCCTACATGCTGGGCGGGGCCGGCGTGTTCTGGGCGCTGGGCATCCTCGCCGTGTACGGCCCGGCGTGGCGCGCCGCGTCGATCTCGCCGGCGCTGGCCACGCGCAGCGCATAAGAAGTGGCAACGAACGCGATGGCATTTTTGGAGATTGCGGCCGCAATCAAAGGTGCGGCAGCTAAAACCGCCTGAAGAAGTCGCGCGCGGCGACTTCGCACGCGACGTTCACCATGAAGCCATGGTAGTTGCCGATACTCGCAGGGTCGTCGCCGGTGTCGACGACGGCCTGCCTGATCGCCGCGAATATCTTCTTCGATCGCGCATAAGGATCGTCCGCGGTGACCGGCGAATCGACGTCCAGCAGCTGCGCCGCGGAGCCGCGCGCCAGGAAGTAGGCGTGCGTCAGGCGGGCGTTGTCGAAACCGACTTCGGGGTCGCCGTTGCCGCCGCACATCAGCATCGGAGCGCTTGGAGCCCAGGTGCGCAAGTCGTTCTTCAGCCATGCGGCGCGCATGGGGTGCGCCGGCGCGCATGCCAGCGGTGCGACCGGCGACGTCACCGGGCACGGATTGGCGGCGATATCGGCCAGCACACGGGTCAGGTAGCCGGCGCTCAACAAGCTTTGCGCCGGCGTGCCGAAGTAGCCCTTTTGGATGGCGCTCAGTCCTGGATAATGAGGCATGTCGCTGCTCAGGAAGTACTTCGGAAACTTCCCGCTTCCCACCAGGGTGCTGATGTCCATATTCGTCGGCAACAGGGCCTCCATGGCGCCGGCATGGGCGGCCGGATAGACTTCCGACGGCGACGCGTACAAATTGCCGTAGGCTTTCTGCCACGCCGTTATCTGCATCACAAGCTGGAGCTGGATCGACAGCGGAAAAGCGCCAAGGTCGTCCAGCGCACCGCGCGCCGCCAGTCCCTCGTAGGCCAGACTCTCCGCGTAACTGCCGCTTTGCGGCGCCGACGCCGTCACATGGATGCCAGCCGCCTGCATTGCCCGGTGCGTCGCCATGGCGACATAGCCGCCTTCGGAATAGCCGGTAATAAAGAGCTTGCCGTCTTCGGCGGCGGGCTGCGGCAGCCTGGGGAGCGCGCTGCGCGCGGCGCCCAGGGCGTCGATCATATCTTTCGCTTGCTGGTCGGCGATGTGGTGCGGGTGATAGCTCAGGCGCGAGGTGTCGTAACCGGCATAGTTGGGCGCCACCACGATGTAGCCCTGCGCGGCATACATGGCTGCCGGCGATCCGATCCGGTTCGCGCCTTCGTTCGCAAGGTCGGTGATGTCGGCCATGTTCAGCTTGCGCTGGAAGGAGCTTCCGTGGCCATACAACACCACCGGGCGCTTGCCGCTGCAGGCGGGATCGGTCCCGGTCGGAACCAGCAGTGCGCTCGAAGCGGTGGTCGGCTCGCCCGCAGCGCCCACCGTGCCATACTCGAAGCGGTAAAAGTCGATGCCGCACTTGGGCGCGCCGGCAACCACCAGCAGCTGGCTTCCGAATCTATTCAATTGCGCGCCGACCCCGGCCGCGTCCAGCGACAGCAGGCGCGCCGGGGAATGCTGCAGCAGCGCGCCCCGCGCAGCGGGCATGTCGGACGCAGCCGGGCTACCCGGCGAACCGCCGCAGCCGGTCAGTATCAAGGCCAGCGCGGCGCCTGGCATCAGGCGGCGCGTAAATGGGATTGCATTGGGCATGGTGCCTCCGGAAAATGATGAAAAGCCATTATGCAAACGCCAACCTTGGCGCTTGCCAAAGACCGGTGGCGCGGCCTTCGGCAAGCCCTCTGGCAAGCCCTTTGGCAAGCGCCAAGGTTGGATCGCTATAATCAGGCCATGCACCTACTACTTATTGAAGACGACCTCGATTTCGGACGCGCCTTGCAAGGTGCGCTGCGGGTCGAAGGAATCAGCAGCGAATGGCTGCGCCGCGCCAGCGACGCGCCGCAGTCGTTTCACGGCGCAGCATTCGACTGCGCGCTGCTCGACCTGTCGCTGCCCGACGGATGCGGTTTCGACCTGCTGGCGCGGTGGCGGCGGGCAGCCAATCCGGTGCCCGTCATCGTCATGACGGCGCGCTCCGGACTGGAAGACCGGCTGGCAGGCCTGGACGGCGGCGCCGACGATTTCATCGTCAAGCCGTTCGCGACCGAGGAGCTGATTTCGCGCATACGCGCCGTATTGCGCCGCTATGCGCGCCAGGCCAGCGAGCAATGGGCGGTGGGGGCACTGACTATCGAGCCGCGGCGCCACCTGGCGCACCTCGACGGCATGCCGCTCAAGCTGTCGCCGCGCGAATTCCAGCTGTTGCTGGAACTGGCGCGCGAACCGGGCGCAGTGGTCGCCAAGGGCGCCCTTGCCCAGCGGCTCGAGCCGCTGGGCGAGCCCGTCGATTTTGCCGCGATCGAAGTGCACATCTCCAACCTGCGCCGCAAGATAGGCGCCGAGCGCATCCACACCGCGCGCGGCATCGGCTACGTGCTCGTACCATGAAAAAATGGCTGCGTCCAACGCTGGCGCGGCGCGTGCTCGGCGCGCTGGCCATCGCTTTCCTCCTGGTGTGGTTGGTGCTGCTGGCGTATGAATACCTCCGCTTCAAGCAAGCCATGGACCAGAATTCAGGCGTGCACCAGATCGGCACGGCCCTGTTTTCGGTGCTGCTCAAACTGGAACAGCCGGAACAGGTGGAAACGGCCGTCGCCACCACGGCAGCCTGGCTCAACCTCGTGCGGCGCGAGGCGAACCAGCTGCCCGGCGACCTGGTGTTCGAGCTGCGCGACCGCCAGGGCCGGCTGCGCTATTCATCGCGCGGCCCGGCGGGCCAAGGGCAAGACGATATCGGCAGCAATGCGTTCTGGACGTATCAGCGCGCCGCGCCCGCTTGGTCGCTGCGCATCGCCGAGCCGAAGGCGGAGCGCTCAGCCACGCTGGATGGCTTGGGGCGGGAACTGCTGCCCTACCTGCTGATTGCGCTGCCATGCGTCATGCTGCCCCTGTGGCTGGCGGTGCACCAGGGCTTGCGCCCTCTGCGGCTGCTGGCGCAGCGCATCGGCGCGCGCCACGGCGACGACCTGTCGCCGATCGGCATGGACCCGAAATATGCCGAACTGCAGCCGCTGGTGACCGCGTTCGACGGGCTGCTGTCCACACTGCGCAGCAAGGCTCGACGGGAACGCGCATTCATCGAGGATGCAGCGCATGAGCTCCGCACGCCGATGGCGGTGATCTCAAGCCAGGCCCACGTCATTGCGCGGGCGGCCAGCGCCGCCGAGCGCCATCAGGCGCAAGACTGTCTCAACCTGGCGATTGCGCGCGCATCGCATCTGACACAGCAGCTGCTCGCGCTGGCGACGCTGGACGAACCGGCGCGCGGCCCGGCCGGGATGACCGATGCCGCAGGCCTGTTGCGCCAGTTGCTGGCGCAACAGATGCCCAGATTCCTGGCGCGCCGCATGGACCTGTCGCTTGATGCGCCCGACGTGCTGAACTGGCCGCTGGACGTGCCTGCGTTCCAGTCGGTGGCCGGCAACCTGCTCGACAACAGCCTGCTCTATGTCCAGTCCGGTGGCCGGATTGTCGTCTCCTTGCATGGCCGCGATACGGCCTTGATACTGTCGATCGCCGACGACGGTCCCGGCATTCCGGAACACCAGCGCGAGCGCATCTTCGACCGCTTCTACCGGGGCCGCGCGGACGATACGCCCGGCTCGGGCCTGGGCCTGGCCATCGTCACGCAGGCCGCCGCCCGGGCGGGCGGTGCGGTGCGGCTGCTTCCCGGCCTGGATGGCAAGGGATGCGGCTTCGAGGTGCGCTTCGGATCGGCAGGGGCTGCTGAGGGCCGAGGGGCCGAGGGGCAGAGGGTTGAGGGTTGAGGGTTTCAAGCGCCTTGAATTGCGGTATGCTGGCGGGATGCCTACCGTACTGATCATCGACGACAACGCCGCCATCGCCGTCGCGCTCGAAGTCCTGTTTTCGCTGCACGACATCGACGCGCTGCGCGCCGCCTCGCCCGAGGAAGGACTGGCCCTGCTGGAGCAGCGCAGCGCCAGCATCGACCTGGTGGTGCAGGACATGAACTTCAGCGCCGACACCACCTCCGGCGAGGAAGGCGTGGCGCTGTTCCGCGCCATCCGCAAGCGCCACCCCGACCTGCCCGTGATCCTGCTCACCGCCTGGACCCACCTGGACGCGGCCGTCGGCCTGATCAAGGCCGGCGCCGCCGACTACCTGGCCAAGCCGTGGGATGACAAGCGCCTGATCGCCACCGTCACCAACCTGATCGAACTGGGCCAGGCCAACCGCGCGCTGTCGCAGCGCATGCGCAGCGACCTGCGCCAGCGCCGCGACCTGGAGCAGCACGACCTGCGCGGCATGGTCTGGCAGGACCCGGCCACCGAACGCGTGATCCACCTGGCTTGTCAGGTGGCCCGCTCCGACGTGCCCGTCCTGATCAGCGGCCCGAACGGCACCGGCAAGGAGCGCATCGCCGACATCATCCAGGCCAATTCGGCCGTGCGGGACGGCCCCTTCGTCGTGCTCAACTGCGGCGCCCTGCCCGCCGAACTGATCGAAGCCGAACTGTTCGGCGCCGACGCCGGCGCCTATACCGGCGCCTCCAAGGCGCGCGAGGGCAAGTTCGAGGCGGCCGACGGCGGCACCCTGTTCCTCGACGAAATCGGCAACCTGCCGCTGGCCGGGCAGATGAAGCTGCTGCGCGTGCTCGAAACGGGCCGCTTCGAGCGGCTCGGTTCGAACCGCGAGCGGCAGGTGCGGGTGCGCGTGGTCAGCGCCACCAACGCCGACCTGCAGGCCATGATACGGGCCGGGACCTTCCGCGAGGACCTGTTCTACCGCCTGAACGTGATCGAGCTGACCCTGCCGCCGCTGGCCGCGCGGCCGGCCGACATCCTGCCGCTGGCCCTGCATTTCCTGGGCGGGCGCAAGACACTGGATGCGCGCGCGCAGGCGGTGCTGCAGGCGCATCCGTGGCCGGGCAATGTGCGCGAGCTGAAAAACGTGATGCAGCGTGCCTGCCTGCTGGCCGGCGGCGACGTCATCACGGCGGCCGATCTCGGCCTGCCGGCCGCCGCCACGGCACCCGCCTCGGCCTTGGCTGCCGCTGCGGCCGACGCGGAACCGGACCGCGACGCCATCGCGCAGGCGCTGCAGCGCGCGCACGGCGTGGTGGCGCAAGCGGCCGCCGAGCTGGGCCTGTCGCGCCAGGCCCTGTACCGCCGCATGGAGCGGCTCGGCATCGCCCGCGCATGATGCGCGACCGCGCCACGGTCACCGCGCAGCGCCCGGCCCGCCGCAGCGCATCCCCAGCGCAGCAAGGCGGCCGCGCCACCCGTTCCGCCGCCTGCCAAGACTGCGGAGGCAGCCAGCCATGAGCCGGCGCGAAAAAGGGATACGCCTCTCCCTGCTCACGCGCTGGTCGGCGCTGGTCGGCACGCTGCTCACGCTGGGCATCCTGATCGCGCTCGCGCTGACGCGGCTGCTGCCCGACCAGCCCCTGCTGGTGACCGCCATCTGCCTGCTGGCCGTGATCCCGCTGGCCATGATTACCATCCGCGCCCAGCTCGAACACATCCTGTCGCTGTTCCGCGCCCTGACCGGCACCGTCACCAGCTACCAGGACGGCGACTTCTCCTTCAGCCTGCACTGGCCGCAAAACGACGAACTGAGCGACCTGGTCGGCGCGCACAACGCGCTGGGCCAGGTGCTGCGCGAACAGCGTCTCGGCCTGGTGCAGCGCGAGCTGCTGCTCGACACCATGGTGCAGAACACGCCGGTGGCCATGCTGCTGGTCAGCGACGGCGGCCCCATCGTCTACGCCAACATCGCCGCGCGCCAGCTGCTGCACCAGGGCCGCCGCCTTGAAGGCCACCGCCTGGACGCCATCCTCGAAGACGCCGCGCCCGCGCTGGTGGACGCCATGGCGCGCGGCGGCGACGGCCTGTTTACCACCGGCGAGGCCGAGGACGATGAGGTCTACCACCTGGCCCGCCGCAGCTTCAACCTGAACGGCCGCAAGCACGAATTGCTGCTGCTGCGCCAGCTCACGCTGGAGTTGCGCCGGCAGGAGGTGCAGACCTGGAAAAAGGTGATACGCGTCATCAGCCACGAGCTGAACAATTCCCTGGCTCCGCTCACCTCGCTCGCCCACTCGGGCGCCGAACTGGTGCGGCGCGGCCAGACCGAGCGCCTGCCGCAAATCCTCGCCACCATCGAAGAACGCACGCGCCACCTGGAAAGCTTCATCCTCGGCTACGCCCGCTTCGCCAAGCTGCCCACACCGCGCCTCGAGGAGCACCGCTGGGATGAGTTCATCGCCCAGCTCAAGGACCAGGCCGGTTTCTCGCTGGCGGGCGAGCTGCCGCAGGAGCCTGCCTGCTTCGACGGCGCGCAGATGGAGCAAGCGCTGCTGAACCTGCTGAAAAACGCGCACGAATCCGGCTCGCCGGCGGACGGCGTCAGCCTGGCGGTGCGGCGCCAGCAAGGCGTGCTCCGGATCGAAGTGCAAGACCGGGGTCCCGGCATGAGCGACGCCGTGCTGGCCAACGCCCTGGTGCCGTTCTACTCCACCAAGCGCAGCGGCACCGGCCTGGGCCTGGCGCTGGCGCGCGAGATCGCCGAAGCGCACGGCGGCCGCATCACGCTCGCCAACCGCGACGGTGGCGGCCTGACCGTCACCCTGATCCTGCCCCTCGCCTCCGCTTGCTGACAAAGGGGCCAGGGTTATTTTTCCTAGCCCGTGCGGTTAAATAACCCTGGCCCATTTTTGCTTTCAACGACGGGGCTCGGATCGCACCGCATTGCGGCGCGGCCCCCCTTTTTACGGTTTGACCCTGGCCTCTTTTGGGGGGCGGTGGCAGTGTGGCTGGTAAACTGTCGCCATGAAATCACTTCCCACTTCCGCCCGTTACGACCAGCCCGGCCATCCGCCGGCCACCATAACCGAATTCCAGGGCGTGCGCTCGCTGCACCTGGGCACCTCCTGGGTGCAGGGCGCCATGCGCATCGCCAAGCCGGATGCGATCGAACTCGAATACGTGCAGATGATGATGATGTGGATGCTGTTCCAGGACCGGCCGCGCCACATCGTGCAGCTGGGCCTGGGCAGCGCCGCGCTGACCAAATTCTGCTACCAGCGCTTCCCGGACGCGAAAGTGACTGCCGTCGAGCTCAATCCAAACGTCATCGCCATCTGCGAGGCGCAGTTCGGCCTGCCTCCCAACGACAGCCGCCTGAACGTGCTGCAGATGGACGCGCTGGACTTCGTCACGGATCCCGCCAACCACGGCACGGTCGATATCCTGCAGGTGGATTTGTACGACGAGGAGGCGCGCGGCCCGGTGCTGGACACGCCCGAGTTCTACCAGGCCTGCTTCGACTGCCTGGGTGATAATGGCATCATGACCACCAATGTGTTCGGCGAGTTCAGCAATTACGACAAGAATCTGCAAACCATGGAGCTGGTGTTCGACGCGGTGGTGTGGCTGCCCGAGGTGCACGACGCCAATATCGTCGTGGTCGCCTTCAAGAATTCGCCGCAGATCGACTTCAGCGTGCTGTACGAGCGCGCCGGCGCCATCAAGAACCGCCTCAACCTGCGCGCCAAGGCCTGGGTGGACGGTCTGAAGGGATGGATGCTGGATCAACAATGATGCACCGTTAGCACTGCGGCAATAGCAATAACGGTGACGCTATGCGTTAGATTACAATATTTCTATAGAGTAATCACGCAAAAAAATAAACATTATTCGTATTTACAACAACTGCACCAAAATAATGCATTAATGCTTTGTCCGCTCAATCGTGCGCGTTAGTATTTTCGCACCGCCGTGGCTAACCCAGCCTACCGCGCATACAAAAACGATAGAGAATGGACATCGCAATGACGAGAACAGCCAAGCAACACGCCGCAGCCCCCACCTTCCAACGCACCCTTCTGGCCAGCGCCCTGCTGCTGGCCACTTCCCAGGCCGCCTTCGCCCAGACCGCCGCAGCGCCGGCCGCCGATGAGCAGCAAACCGTGGTCGTGCTGGGCTCGCGCTCGACCGCCAAGACCGCGCTGGACACCTCGTCCCCGGTCGGCCTGATCAATATGAAGGACATGCAGTCGGCAGGTCCGCTGGAGTTGGGCAAATTGCTGCAAACGCTGGACCCGTCGTTCAACTTCTCGACCACCTTCATCAGCGACGGCACCGACATCATCCGTCCCGCCACGCTGCGCTCGCTCGGCCCCGACCAGCTGCTGGTACTGGTGAACGGCAAGCGCCGCCACCAGCAGGCGCTGGTGAACGTACAACAGACCATCGGACGCGGCTCGGCCGGCACCGACATCAACGCCATTCCGCTGGCGTCTATCCACCACATCGAGGTGCTGCGCGACGGTGCCGCCGCACAATACGGCTCCGACGCGATCGCCGGTGTGATCAACATCGTGCTGAAATCGAACGTGAACGAGACCGCAGTAAGCGGCCAGCTGGGCACGACCAAGGAAGGCGACGGCGACATGATGTCCGGCAGCGTCAACCGCGGCTGGGCGCTGGGCGAAAACGGCGGCTTCATCAACCTCACCGTGGAAGCGCGCAAGCGCGAAGAAACCAACCGCGCCGGCGTCGATTCGCTGCGCGTCAACCCGCCGCGCGTGACCCAGCGCATCGGCGACAGCGACGCGAAGGACGCCTACCTGTGGTGGAACGCGGCGCTGCCGATCGACAAGGAGAGCGAGTTCTACGCCTTCGGCGGCTTCTCCAAGCGCACCGGCGATTCGTCCGGCTTCTTCCGCTCCAAGGGCGATGGCCGCAACGTGCCGGCCGTCTATCCTGAAGGCTTCCTGCCCAACATCCGCACCACCGTCAAGGACGGCTCCTTTGCCTTCGGCTACCGGCGCGACCTGGCCAACGACTGGAAAGCCGACGTCAGCATCAACCACGGCATGAGCGAGCTGGCCTTCCACGAGAAGCAGACCATCAACATCTCCTACTGGTACGAGCCGAAACCGGGCGGCGGCATCTACGCGCAGTCGCCGTTCGAGGCGGACACCGGCACGCTGAAGTTCAACCAGACCACCTTCAACGCCGACGTCAAGGGCCCGGTCAAACTGGGCGGCGAAGAGATCTTCCTGGCCACCGGCTTCGAATACCGTCAGGACAACTACCAGATCATCGCCGGCGATCCGGTGTCCTACCAGTACGGCCGCACCAACAACCCGGCCATCGTCATCAAGGACCAGAACGGCGGCGTGGCGGCATCGGGCACGCAGGGCTTCCCGGGCTACACCCCGTCCACGGCAGTCGATGAAGGCCGCCACAACATCGCCCTGTTCCTGGACGCGGAATACCGTCCGATCAAGGATCTGCTGCTGGCCGGCGCAGTGCGCTACGAGAAGTACTCGGACTTCGGCAGCACCACCACCGGCAAGTTCAGCGCGCGCTGGGACCCGACCAGGCAGATCGGCCTGCGCGGCAGCGTGTCGTCCGGTTTCCGCGCGCCTGGCGTGCAGCAAAAGTTCTACAGCTCCGTGTCGACCAACCTGAACGCCGCCGGCCAGCTGACCGAAACGCTGACCGCGCGCGAAGGCAGCACCGTCACCACCGCGCTGGGCATCAAACCGCTGAAAGAGGAAACCTCGCGCAACGCCAGCTTCGGCATGGTGCTGCGCCCGGCCAGCAATATGTCGCTGGCGGCCGACGTGTACCAGATCAAGATCAAGGACCGCATCGTCTTCTCCAGCGAGATCTCGCCTGAAGCCGGCGGCGGCCCGATCGCCAACGTGCTGAACCCGCTCAAAGTAGGCCAGGCGCAGTTCTTCACCAACGCGGTCGACACCAAGACCCGCGGCATCGACATCGTGGCCGACCACACCACGAAGTTCACCGGCTCGACCCTGGTGCTGTCCGGCCAGCTGGGCTTCAACAAGACCGAAGTGACCAAGCGTCACTCGCCATCGAACCTGCTGAGCGGCGAACAGCTGTTCAGCCAGGCGCAGGTGACCCTGATCGAACGCGGCCAGCCGCGCAAGCACCATGTGGTGGCGGCTGACTACACGCTGGGCAAGTGGAACGTGAACACCCGCGCCAACTACTACGGCGAAGTGCAGGGCGAGGGCTTCAGCCCGCTGCAGACCTGGGACGCGAAGTGGATCGTGGACATGAGCGGCCGCTACAACTTCAGCAAGAAGACCAGCGTCTCGGTCGGCGTCAACAACCTGTTCGACACCTACCCGTCCGAGTGGACCAACGGCGGCGACTTCCCGAAACTGGGCTTCAAGTACTGCTGGGAGACCTGCCCGTTCGGCGTGAACGGCCGTTCGATGTACGTGCGTTTCGACACAGCCTTCTAATCCGGGCCTGACAGGGCGGCAAGTGTATTTTGGAGAGATTGTTCAGCATCTCCAGCAAGTACACTGCCGCCTTGTTCAATTCGCTCCAGGATACGCCATGCAACGCATTCCAGCCGGTCCGGCCCTTGCTCTCGCCATCTTGCTGTCCGCTTGCGGCGGCGGCGGCGGCAGTTCCGGTTCCGGCAATACCCCCCTCCCCGATCCCACACCCCCCGGCGGCCCGCTGAAGAAGTACGAAGGCGTGTGGCTCGACGCCTGCGACTCGCACAGCCGCGACAGCACCACCATCGCCGCCGCCAACGGTGGCAACACCTTGCTCATGAGCGTGAAGACCGAGTTCTACGCGAATGCCGGCTGCACGGGCGCCGTCGTCGCCACCGGCACTTATCCGGGACCGGCCGTCACATTCAATTACTCCAGCGCAGTGCAGAACGCCAGTATCAAACTGCCCAGTGGCGAAACCGTGACGGCGGCGGTGGACGTCGGCGACGCAAGCGCCAGCGGCCAGGCCATCGCCTTCACCGGCAGCGGCGTCAGCTCGCGCATCGTCAACGGCAGGACCGTCTGGCATATCGAATTCAGCCAGGGCTCCACGGATGTGCAGTTCGACCTGGCGACCGGCACCTCCAAGGGAGGCCTGTTGTTGCGCAACGGCGAGCTGTGGACCGTGACGCCGAGCGGCACCGGCGGCACTGCCTTCAACGTCGAGAACCGCCTGACGCACTAGGCTTTCAAGCCCGCCTGCGCTCCCGGGGACGAGCTTCGTAGGCGGCCAGGTGAACCACCGCCGCCAGCCTCCGCACAAAACCATCGATCAGGTCCGCAGGAATCTGCGCATAGCCCAGCATCAGGCCGTTCCAGCCCTGGTCGCGCCGGTCCGTCGCGTGCGTGCTGAGCGCATGCGCGACGATGCCCTCGCGCTCCAGCCGCGCGCTGATGTCCGCGTCGTCCAGCACCGCATCCGTGAAGCGCAGCGCCAGGTGCATGCCCGCCGACGCCCCGCACACCTGCGCGATGGCGCCAAGGTGGCGCTGCAGCGATGCCGCGAGCACGTCGCGCCGCTGGCGGTACAGGCGGCGCATGCGGCGCAGGTGCAGGGCGAACTGGCCGCTGCGCAGGAACTCCGCCAGCGCCAGCTGCTCGGCCACGCGGCCCCGCGCGGCCGACTGCGCGCGCATCACCGCCAGCGGCAAAGCCAGCCCCGGTGGCGCGACCAGGAAACCGATGCGCAGCGCCGGGAACATGGTCTTGCTGAAGGTCCCCAGGTACAGCACCGGCGCGTCCGGCGCCAAGCCCTGCATGGCCGGCAGCGGCGGACCGTCGTGGCGGAATTCGCTGTCATAGTCGTCCTCGATGATCAGCGCGCCAGCCTCGCGCGCCCTGGCGATCAGCGTCAGCCTGCGCTCCAGGGTCAACGCGCCACCCGTCGGATACTGGTGGGACGGCGTGGTGTAGATCAGGCGCGGCGGGCGGTGGCGCCAGTCCTGCGGCGTGGGCGCAATGCCGTCCTCGTCCACCGCAATGCCCTCCACCTTCAAGCCGGCGCCACGGAAGGCGGCCAGCGCGCCCAGGTAGCCCGGATGCTCTATCCACACGGCGTCGCCCTCGTCCGCGCAGGCGCGTGCGCACAGGTCAAGGCTGCTTTGGGTGCCGTCAGTGATGAAGACCTGGCTGGCGTCGCACAGCACGCCGCGCGAGGCACGCAGATGGTCGGCGATGGCGGTGCGCAGCGCCAGCTCGCCAGCGGGGTCGCCGTAATTCAACTGGGCCGGGTCGAGACCACGCCAGACCTTGTCCAGAAGGCGCCGCCACTGCGCGACGGGGAATGCATCCAGCGCAGGCACGCCCGGCACAAAGGCGCCCATCATATTCGCCGGGCCGGCCACCTCGCGCAGATTGCGCGCACGGCGCGACAGGCTGGGGTGCGGCACGGTCCCGGCATCGCCGGCGTCCTGCCCATACCGTGCGACTGCCCTCGCTCCCGCTGCCACGGCAGCGGCGACACTGGCCACCACCGTGCCGCGCCGGTCGCTGACGGCGTATCCTTCGCACACCAGCTGCTCGTAGGCGTACAGCACCGTATTGCGCGCCAGGCCCAACTCCGCCGCCAGCGTACGCGTCGCCACCAGGCGCGTGCCGGCCGCCAGTGTGCCGTTGCGGATTGCCGCCCGCAGGCACTCGTGCAGCATGCGCTGCCGTGGCCAGCCCTGTTGCGCGTGGTCCTCGGTGAAAGCGGAAACGAGCAAGGCGTAGTCCATACGTGGCTCCAAAATAATCGTTGGTTCTGGCTCTTTTTACAGAGCCAGAGAATGATTATATTGCCATTTATGAAAACACATCCAACAACCCGCACCCGCGTACGCCGCATCCCCACCAACGCCAGCTACGAGACCGCCACGCTGCACGCCATCATCGACGAAGCCTACGTATGCCACATCGGCTTCACCGACGACAGCGGTCCGCACTGCATCCCGACCGCCTGCTGGCGCGAAGGCGGCCACCTGTACATCCACGGCTCCAACGGCAGCCGCATGCTCAAGCGCCTGGCCGAAGACGAATGCTGCGTCACCATCACCCACATCGACGGCCTGGTGATGGCGCGTTCCGCCTTCAATCATTCGATGAACTACCGCTCGGCGATGATCTACGGGCGCTTTGAAGTGGTGCCGGACGACGCCAAGCGATCGGCGATGGAGGCGTTCATGGAGCAACTGCTTCCCGGCCGCCAGGCCCAGGTGCGGGCCGGCAGCGACAAGGAATATGCCGCCACGACGGTGATGCGCATCTCGCTGGAGGAGGCGGCCTGCAAGGTGCGCGCCGGCGGCCCGCAGGACGATGCGGAAGACATGGCGATCGCCACCTGGGTCGGCGTCCTGCCGCTGCAGCGCGTCCGCGCGGCGCCCATCCCGGCTACTGAAGCCGAAACACCCGCCCACATCCAGCAGTGGCAAGCGCGGGCCGACTGACAAATCCGGCTTGGCAGCCTGCGAATCCGCTTGACCCGGCCCGCCAGTTACCCGATCATCGCCGCAGACGACCGACACGCGTCGTCCCACACCATGGAGATACTGCATGAAACGATCGATACTCGGCGCCGTCCTTGCTTGCGGCCTGGCCGCCCCCGCCTTTGCCGACGATGCATTGAAAGCGGCGCTCGCCAATCCGGCGCGCACGCCCGCCAACGCGGCCCGCGACAGCCAGCGCCACCCGTACGAGACGCTGACCTTCTTCGGCATCAAGCCGACCATGACGGTGGTGGAACTGGCGCCGGGCGGCGGCTGGTACACCGAGGTGCTCGCCCCCTACCTGCGCCCGCAGGGCAAGCTGATCGCCGCAGGCAGCACGCCCGGCTCGGCCAGCGAAAACGTGCGCAAGGCCGCCGCCCGCTTCCAGGATAAACTGAACGCGGTGCCGGCCTCCTACGACAAGGTGGCGCTGGGCGCCTTCGAGCCGTCCAACAATGTCTATAGCTATGCGCCCAAGGGCAGCGCCGACATGGTGCTCACCTTCCGCAACATCCACAACTGGATCGAAAACGGCGACGCCAGCGTGAAGACGCTGTTCGCCAGCGTGTACGACACGCTGAAACCGGGCGGCGTGTTCGGCGTGGTGGAGCACCGCCTGCCGGCCGGCGTGAAGCAGGACGACAAAGCCAGCACCGGCTACGTGCATGAAGCCTACGTCATCAAGATGGCCGAGAGCGTCGGCTTCAAGCTGGCCGCCAAATCCGAGATCAATGCCAATCCCAGGGACAAGGCCGACCATGAAGGCGGCGTCTGGGCGCTGCCGCCTACCTACGCCAACAAGGACAAGGACCGCGCCAAGTACCAGGCCATCGGCGAGAGCGACCGCATGACGCTGAAGTTCGTCAAGCCCTAGTTCGGCCCGCTTACACACAGGCTGGCAACATGGAAGCGCCGCAGCCAGGGATGGACATTTCTTGCACTCCGGTATAGATTGGCAATTCGTTAATTACACTAGGGGTTATCCATGAAATCATATGGCGCGGAATTTGTCGGCACGTTCTGGCTCGTGCTGGGAGGCTGCGGCAGCGCGGTCCTGGCGGCGGCGTTTCCAGGCGTAGGCATCGGCCTGCTGGGCGTGTCGCTGGCCTTCGGCCTGACGGTGCTGACCATGGCGTTCGCCATCGGCCACATCTCGGGCTGCCACCTGAATCCGGCGGTCTCGATCGGCCTGTGGGCCGGCGGCCGTTTCCCGGCCAGCAAGCTGCTGCCCTACATCGTGGCGCAGGTGCTGGGCGGTATCGCAGCCGGCGGCGTGCTGTATCTGATCGCCAGCGGCAAAGCCGGCTTCAACCTGGCCGGCGGCATGGCCTCGAACGGCTACGGCGAGCACTCGCCTGGCGGCTACTCGCTGCTCGCCGCGCTGGTCACCGAAGTGGTGATGACCGCGATGTTCCTGGTGGTGATCCTGGGCGCCACCGACCGCCGCGCTCCGGCCGGCTTCGCGGGCATCCCCATCGGCCTGGCGCTGACCTTGATCCACCTGATCAGCATCCCCGTCACCAACACCTCGGTCAACCCTGCCCGCAGCACCGGCGTGGCGCTGTACGTGGGCGACTGGGCCGTGGGCCAACTGTGGCTGTTCTGGGTGGCGCCTATCGCGGGCGCCGTGCTGGGCGCCATCGTGTACCGCGCGATCGCCGATGACAAACCTGCGCTGGTGGCCGAAGCCGCGCCGGTCAAGGCGGCCTGAGTTCCACCGAAGAGAGACGCATTGCACATCATAGGGGCCGGACCGTCCCGGACGCTGCTGGCTGCGCTGGTGGCGGCCGCGGCGTGCCTGGCCAGCCCCTTCACGGCGGCACAGCCCGCCGTTGCACCGCTGCGCGTGGTGCTTCCGGCGCTGCACGCCAGCGCCAAGGAGCACGCGGTCTATTTTCCGCGCCTGCTGCGGCTCGCGCTCGAGAAGACGGCCGCCTCGGGCCCGTATGAAATCGTGCACTACCCGCACGAACTCACCAGCCCGCGCCAGGCGACGGAGGTGAAGAACAATGGCGTGATCAGCGTCATGTGGGACGGCACCGACAGGGAACGCGAAGCGGACCTGCTGCCGATCCGCATCTCGCTGCTGAAGGAATTGAACGATTACCGCGTGTTCCTGATACGCAGCGGCGACGCGGACAAGTTCCGCGCCGTGCGCACGCTCGACGGACTGCGCAAGCTCAAGGCAGGCGCCGGCGTCAACTGGCCATCGACCAGCGTACTGCGCGCCAACGGCCTGCCGGTGGTCACTTCCATCGGTTATGAATACCTGTTCCCCATGCTGCGCGTGCAGCGCTTCGACTACATGCCGCGTGGCGTGCACGAGGCGTGGTCGGAACTGGAACAGCACCCCGGCGAAGGCCTGGCGGTGGAGAGCGGCATTTTCCTGCACTACCGCGTGCCTTATTACTTCTTCGTCAGCCGCGCCAGGCCGGACCTGGCTGCGCGCATCGAGCGGGGACTGCGCATCGCGCAGAAGGACGGCAGCTTCGACCGCCTGTTCAACAGCATCCCCGCCTTCCAGCGCGGCATGACGGAAATCGCGGCGCGCAAACGCCGCGTGTTCGAACTCAAACTCCCTTAGTTCTTCGGCGCCGGCACCGGCGTGAAATTCAGGTCCGCGAAGTCATAGCTGAAATCCGTTTCGGCCGACACCGGCGCCATCTTCATGCGCTCGATGCTGCCGTCCGGGTTCAGCGCGAAGGTCACGTAGGCGTCCGCGTTGAGATTGCGCTGGCGCCAGCGCACGATGAAGGTGTCGTGCTGGAAGTGTTCCAGGTCGCCCACCAGGTCCGGCGTTTTCACGAAGCGCATCACCTGCTTGCCGCCCTCGCGCTTGATGGAGGCCGTGCCGTACCAGGCGTCCTGGTACTCGCCCTCGTAAGCCGGCAGCGCCAGCGAAGGCTGCGACCTGGCGGCGCGCGCGGACGAGGCCTTGCCCACTTTCGCCAACTCCTCCTTGTGCCTGGCCTGCTCCTCGGCCGCAACGATGGCGATCCAGTCGCTGGCCGGCAGGTTCATATACTGGTCCAGCAAGCGCCATTGCAGCGCCGTCATCGACCCGCTGTTCTCGGCATTGGTAAAGATGGCGATGCCCAGCTTTTCCTCCGGCACCAGCAGCATGCGCGAATAGAAGCCCTGCAGCGCACCGCCATGCAGGGCGATCTTGCGGCCCTTGTAGTCGCGCAGCTGGAAGCCCAGGCCGTAGGCAGCGAAGTTCGCCCTGGTGGCGGCCAGCGGCGGCTTCGGTTCCGCGATCTTCATCGGCGTTTGCGCAGTCCACATTTCGCGCAGCTGCTTTTCGCTCAGCAGCTGCCTGCCGTCCGGCGCCTTGCCGCCGTTCAGCAGCATGGTCATCCAGCGCGCGATGTCCTCGGCGCTGGTGTTGATGCCTACCGCGCCCGCCGCGTTCTCCACCGGCATCGGCTTGACGATGGTGACGGTCTCGCCGACCTTGCTGTGCGGCGCGGAGTAGTCGGCCGCCTTCAGCATGGCGGCCACGCTGGTGGTGGTGCCGTCCATGCCCAGCGGCGCCAGGATGCGCTCGCGCATCACCTCGCCCCACGGCTTGCCGGCCTTGTCGGCGATGATCTTGCCGGCCACGATGTAGAGCAGGTTGTCGTAGGCGTAGCTGTTGCGGAAGCTGGTGGCGGGCTTGATGTAGCGCAGGCGTTCGATGATCTCGTCGCTGCTGAAGGTGGTGGTCGGCCACCACATCAGGTCGCCGGCACCCAGGCCCAGGCCGCTGCGGTGCGTCAGCAGGTCGCGCACGGTCATGGCGCCGGTGACGTAGGCGTCGTGCATCTGGAAGCCGGGCAGGTGCTTGGTGACGGGGTCGTCCCATTTCAGCCTGCCCTCGTCGACCAGCATGGCCAGCGCGGCGGCCGTGAAGGCCTTGGAATTGGAAGCCACTTCGAACAGCGTGCGGCCGGTCACGGGCGCCGGCTCGCCCAGCTTGCGCACGCCATAGCCCTTGGCGGCGACGAGCTTGCCGTCCTTGACGATGGCGATGGCGATGCCCGGCACGTCGAAGGTCTTCAGGACCCGGTTGACGTCGGCGTCCAGGTCGAAAGCCGCCGCCGCGCTGGCCGCACCCGCCAGCGCCGGCGCCGCCGCTGCGTCCGCCGCTGCCGCCGGGGGCGCGGCGTACACGCCGGCGGTGAGGGCCAGCAGCAGCCCCGCGCGCAGCGCTGCATTCAGCGTGGCGCCCACCCGCTTCATTTCTTCTCCTGCAGCTTGTCGACGGCCTTCTGCGTTTCGGGGTGGTAGCGCGGGCGGGCCTGCTTGTACAGCGCCAGCGCCCAGTCGCGCTCGGCGGGGCTCTTGAACAGCGCGGTGTACAACGGCACCACGAACTTCTTGCGGCCCACGCTCATCAGGAAGGCCTCGAGCGGCGCGCGCACGTCGCAACCGGCCTTCACGGACGCCAGGTAGAAGCGGAACGCCACTTCATTGTTGCCGCTCCTGGCCAGGCCGAAAGCCTGGTCCAGTTCCTTCAGTTGCGCCACCGTGGCCTTGCCGTCGATGTCGTTCAGGAAGTGCATCCATTCGATCGCGATCCAGCCCTTGGTCTCCAGGCTGGCGGTGGGCAGGTCGCCCTTCAGCCAGGCGTCCCGCTGCGCGTCCAGGCCGGCCAGGCGCGGCGACACGGCGCGCTTGGCGCTGGCCGGCACGCCCGGGCCGTACAGCCACTCGTCCAGCTCCGGCTGGCTCATCACGTCCGGATGCTGGGCCAGCAGGTTTTTCTGCAAATAGCCCAGGAACTGCTCGGTGGTGGCGGACTGGAAGGCGTGCTGGTCGAACCAGCCGCGCAGGAAGGGGTCGAACACGGTGCGGCCGGCGCGCTGCTCCAGCGTGTGCAACAGCCACGCGCCCTTGGGATAGGCCAGGCCCTCGTCGGTGTACGTGGCGGAGCTGGTGTCCGGGTCGCGCGTGATCAATGCCTGCTTGGCGGCGGGGATGTCCTTCAGCGACGCGAACAGCTCTTCCTGCTCCAGCTGCAATCCCATCGTCGCCACTTCGGCGCCGTACAGGCTTTCAATGATGCGGGTGGTGACGTAGGTGGTGAAGCCCTCGTTCAGCCACCAGTGCTTCCACGACGCGTTGGTGACCAGGTTGCCGGACCAGGAATGCGCCAGTTCGTGCGCGATCAGGTCCACCAGGCTGCGGTCGCCCGCGATCATGGTCGGCGTGAGGAAGGTCATGCGCGGGTTTTCCATGCCGCCGATGGGGAAGGACGGCGGCAGCACGATCATGTCGTAGCGCCCCCAGCGGTAGGGCCCGTACAGCGCCTCGGCGGCGGCGATCATCTTCTCGGTGTCGGCCAGCTCGTGGGCGGCGGCGTCGATGCGCGCCGGCTCGGCGTAGACGGCGGTGCGCGGGCCGAGGTTGCGCACCTCGATCTCGCCGATGGCGATGGCCAGCAGGTAGGATGGAATCGGCTGCGGCATCGTGAACTTCCACCCGCCGGCGCCGGTGGCCTGCTGGTCGTTCTCGGCGCTCATCACCACGCGCAGGCCGGACGGCGCGTCGACCCGGGCGCTGTAGGTGAAGCGCACGGCGGGCGTGTCCTGCACCGGCGCCCAGGAGCGGGCATCGATGGTCTCGGACTGGCTGAACATGAAGGGACGCTTGCCGGACATGGTCTGCTGCGGCGTCATCCACTGCAGCGCGGGCGCGGTGGGCGCGGTGCGGTAATAGACGCGCACTTTCTGCGGCTGGCTGGCCAGCGCGATGCGCAAGGCCTGGCCTTTTTCGGCGTCCGGCTTGTCGAGCATATAGGAGGCCGCGCCCCAGCGGCCGTTCGGCTGCAGCACCTGCACTTTGGCGATGCTGAGCTGGCGCGTGTCGAGCACCAGCGAGCGGGCCGACTTGTCGAGCCAGTTCAAGGTCAGCTCGGCGTAGCCGGACAGGGTTTTACGGGTGAAGTCAGCCTTCAGGTCCAGGTGCAGGTCCGTGGTACGGACCTGGTCGTAGCGCGTGTAGCTGAGCGGATCTTGCGCCATGGCGGCAGCGCCGGTCTGGGCCAGCAGCACGCACAGGAGCAAGCGCAGGGGGATAGTGGTTCGCATAAGTCCTCTTCGGATGGGAGAGCGCGGAGCAGAATAGCATAAAGGGAAGGCGAGGGAAGGCGGATCTGATATGATGCGGCCTGAACTTTAGGGAGTAGTTGGCTTCCGGTCCCGCCGGAAGAATCTGCGTCAACATAATCGGCCGGCAGGCCGTGGTGCAGATGGCCGTGGCACAGCTTAGGCAGCCGCGGCTTGACGAGACTATCGATCGAGGGGCGGCCGCCATGGGCCGGAGCCGTCCCTGGATCTTTGGTTAACGTCCGGCCCTGAAGACTCTATCAACATGGAAGCATTCCTCCTCTCCACCGGCATCGTCGCCCTCGCTGAAATCGGCGACAAGACGCAGTTACTCGCCTTCCTGCTCGCCGCGCAATTCCGCCGTCCGATACCTATCGTGCTGGGCATTTTCACCGCCACCGTGGCCAACCACGCCTTCGCCGGCGCGCTGGGCAGCTGGATCATGGGCCTGATGGGGCCCGAGGTGCTGCGCTGGGTACTGGGCATCTCCTTCATCGCCATGGCGGCCTGGATCATGGTGCCGGACGAGATCGACGAGGACGCCGTGCCGCCGGCGAAGTACGGCGTGTTCGCGGCCACCGTGGCGGCCTTCTTCCTGGCCGAGATGGGCGACAAGACCCAGATCGCCACCGTGGCGCTGGCGGCGCGTTTCGACAGCCTGGCGGCCGTGGTGGCCGGCACCACCTTGGGCATGATGCTGGCCAATGTGCCGGCGGTCTACCTGGGCAAGAACGTGGCCGGCAGGGTGCCGCTCAAGCTGGTGCACGGCATCGCCGCCGCCATCTTCGCGGCGCTGGGCGCGGCCACCTTGCTGGGCGCGGGCGCGTCGCTCGGGATCTGAACCCTGCAGTAAGCCACCAAGCGCCGCCGAGGCACATGCATGGCGGGTTGCGCGGGGGCGCCGAGCCGCTCTGCGCTCTCAAGTCACTCCGGCAGGAGTGACGTTCGTACGATGCGCCCGTTCTGGCGGGTTGCGCGGGCGAAGCCCGCTCACCCGCCCTACGCCGCCGGAAGGCGCAGCTCCACGCTGTGCGGCCGGCCGTCGTCGACCAGCTGGATCTCGGCGCCGGGCTGCGGCGCGCCGTCTACCGTCAGCCCGGGTGCGCCCTCGCGCTTGACGGCAATGGTGTAGACGCTGGCGCCGTAGCGGTAGCTCAGCGTGTAGCCCGGCCAGGCCCCGGGTATCAGCGGCACCAGCGACAGCTTGTCGGCCTTGCGCGTGAGCCCCAGCAGGGACTCCAGTATCAGCCGGTACATCCAGCCCGACGAGCCGGTGTACCAGCTCCAGCCGCCGCGGCCGACGTGCGGCGACACCGCATACACGTCCGCCGTCACGACGTAGGGCTCCACCTTGTACACCGCGCACGCTTCCGGCGTGCTGCCGTGCTGCACCGGATTGATCATGCGCATCAGCTCCCACGCCTTTTCGACGTCGCCCATTTTGGCGAAGGCCATGACGGTCCAGATGGCGGCGTGCGTGTACTGGCCGCCGTTCTCGCGCACGCCGGGCACGTAGCCGCGGATGTAGCCGGGATTCAGGTCGGCCTTGTCGAACGGCGGGTCGAGCAGCTGGATCAGGCCGAAGTCGCGCCGCACCAGGCGCTTGTCGACCTGCGCCATGGCGCCGTGCACGCGCTCCTTGCTGGCCGCGCCGGACAGGATGCCCCAGCTCTGCGAAATCGAATCGATCTGGCATTCCTCGTTCTCGTGCGAGCCGAGCGGCGTGCCGTCGTCGAAATAGGCGCGGCGGTACCATGCGCCGTCCCAGGCGTTCTGCTCCACGTTGGCGGCCAGCTTGCGCGCCTCCTCGCGGCACTCGGCGGCGAAGGCCGCGTCGCCGTGCTGCCCGGCCACCTCGGCGTAGCGCTGCAGCACTTCGATCAGGAAGAAGGCCAGCCACACGCTCTCGCCCCTGCCCTCCTCGCCCACCTTGTCCATGCCGTCGTTCCAGTCGCACGATCCGATCAGCGGCAGGCCGTGCACGCCGAAGCGCAGGCCGTTGCGGATGGCGCGCACGCAGTGCTCGTACACGCTGCCCACGGTGCCGGAGCGGGTCGGCATGTCGTAGTAGGAATCCTCCTCCTGTTTGACCGGACGGCCCTCCAGGAAGTGCACGGTTTCATCCAGCACGCTCAGGTCGCCGGTGGTGGTGGCGTAGCGCGCCACGGCCAGCGGCAGCCACAGGTAGTCGTCCGAGCAGTGCGTGCGCACGCCGCGGTCCGACGGCGGGTGCCACCAGTGCTGCACGTCGCCTTCCAGGAACTGGTGCGCGCAGCACAGCACGATATGGTCGCGCAGCAACTGCGGTTCGGTGTGCACCATGGCCATCGCGTCCTGCAGCTGGTCGCGGAAGCCGAAGGCGCCGCCCGACTGGTAGTAGCCGCTGCGCGCCCACATGCGGCAGGCGATGGTCTGGTACATCAGCCAGCCGTTGGCGATGACGTCGAGCGACGCTTCCGGCGTGGCGATCTGCACCGCGCCCAGCGTCCGGCCCCAGTGCGCGCGCACGGCGGCCAGCGCGTCCTTGGCGGCGGCCAGGCCGCCGTGCTTCTGCACCAGGCTGGAGGCGTCCGCGTTGCGGCGTCCGCCCAGGCCGAGCAGGAACACGATCTCGCGCTCCTGGCCCGGCAGCAGCTCGAACGGCACCTGGATCGCGGCGCAGCTGTCGAGCGCCGTGCCGACCTTGCCGGACAGGCGCGCGCGGCGCAGCGCCTGCGGGCTGGCCAGCGAGCCGTTGCGGCCCAGGAATTCGCTGCGGTCCGCCGTCACGGAGCGGCCCGCCGCGTCCGCGTTGAAGAAGGCCACGCGGCCGGAGAACTCGGTGTTGTAGGGGTTCCTGGCGAACAGCGCGCCGCTGATCGGATCGACCTCGGTGATGATGTGCATGCCGGACTTGGAGCGCATGTCGCCCAGCACCCACTCGACATAACCGGTGGCCGACAGGCGGCGCGGCACTTGCGATTCGTTGCGGATCCTGAGCACGGTGTAGCGCAGCGCGGCGTCCAGCGCCACATAGGTGGTGAGCTCGGAGGCGATGCCCGCCTCCGTGTGTTCGAACACGCTGTAGCCGAAGCCGTGGCGCGTCACGTAGTCGCCGCTGCCGCGCGCGGGCAAGGCGGTGGGCGACCAGAAATGGCCGCTCTGTTCGTCGCGCAGGTAGAAGGCCTCGCCGCTGCCGTCGGACACCGGGTCGTTGTGCCACGGCGTGAGGCGGAACTCGTGCGCGTTCTCCTGCCAGGTGTAGGCCTGGCCGCTCTCGGAAATGACGCTGCCGAACTGCGGGTTGGCCAGCACATTGGACCACGGCGCCGGCGTGCGCTGGCCCTCGCCGGTGACGATCACGTACTCGCTGCCGTCGGCCGAGAAGCCGCCGATGCCGTTGGCCAGTTGCAGGCCGTGCGGCGCGTGGGTGTGCGGGCCGGCCTCGTCGTATTCGCCGCGGCTGTCTGCCATCAGCGGCGGCATGCGCAGCGCCGCCGGGCCGGGACGCTTGAGCTGCTCGGCCAGCGTGCCGCGCTCGTCGCTGATGATGACGCGCGCCACCGACTGCAGCAGGATGCGGTCTTCCGGCGCGATCTGCTCGCCCATGCGCACGAAGATGCCGCCCGGGCGGTCGATGGCCTGGGCGTCGATGCCGGAGGCGATCAGGCCCATGATCTGGTCCTGCAGCGCCTGGCGGTAGCCGGACAAGTCTTCGTACCAGATCACCAGGTCCACCACCAGCCCCTTCAGGCGCCAGTAGGCGTGCGCCTGCACCATCTGGCGCGCCAGTTCGATGTTGGCCGGGTCGCGTATCTGCAGCAGCACGATGGGCAAGTCGCCGGAAATGGCGTAGGCCCACAGGCCGGACTGGCCGCGCTGGTTCTTGCTCAGGATGGCCGGCTCGGCGCGCAGCAGGGCGTTCGGGTAGATCACGCTGTTGGCCAGGCGGCTGTAGAGCTGCCCGTCCGTTTCGCTGGCGTTGAGCTGGCGCAGCACCACCTGGCTGTGGGTCCACGCCAGTTCGAACACGCGGTCGGCCAGGTGGCGGTCCTGGTATTTATCGATCAGGTGCAGCGCCGCCTCGCGCGTGTCCGTCATGCCGGTGACGATGTCGACCGTGGCCGATTCGTCCGGCTCCAGCACGATCTGGTAGCGGATCGCGACGATGGGGTCGAGCACCGAGCCTTCGCCGCCGCTCAGCGGGCCGGCCTCCAGCAGGGCGCGCGGCGCCATCGCCGTGTTGCCGCGGCCGATGAAGCGCGAGCGGTCCGTTTCGTAGGAGACGTTGTTGATGGCCGCGTCGTGCAAGGTCATCAGGTGCAGCATCCAGGGCATGTGCTCGTCCTTGCCGCGCGGGCGGCGCGTGCACAGGATGGCCGTCTCCTGCGGCAGGATCTCGGTCTGCACGAACAGCTTGGAGAAGGCCGGGTGCGCCGCGTCGGCGGCGGCCGGCGCCATCACCACCTCGGCGTAGCTGGTCACCTCGATGGTGCGGCGGCGCTCGGACTTGTTGGTGATGCGGGTGCGCCGCATTTCGATGTCGTCCTCGGGCGACACCACGATCTCGGTGTACAGCTCCAGGTCGCGGTCGCTGCGCCGGAATTCGGCGCGGCCTTCGGAGAAAATCACCTCGTACTTGCGCGGCTCGGCCAAGGTCGGCTGGTAGGTGGTCGACCAGTAGGTGCCGTCGTCCAGGTCGCGCACGTAGCAGAAGTTGCCCCAGTTGTCGCGCGTGCTGTCCTCGCGCCAGCGCGTCACCGCCAGGTCCTTCCAGCGGCTGTAGCTGCCGCCGGCGTTGGTCACCATCACGTGGTAGCGGCCGTTCGACAGCAGCTGGGTTTCCGGCACCGGCGTGTTCTGCTGCGTCAGCACGCGCATCGGCATGGCCTGCTCCTGCGCCGTGCTGCGGATGGCGGCCTGCTCGGCCGTGTTGGAATAGAAGGCGCCCGCCTGCGGGCTGCGCTCCTGCAGCACCAGCAGGGTCGATTGCAGCAGCGGGTCGGCCTCGAAGCGGCGCTGCATCGGCCGGTCGTGCAGCAAATAGCTCAGCGAGAGCAGGCCCATGCCCTGGTGGTGCACCATGAAGGAGCGGATCACCGCCTGGGTCTGGCCGCGCGGCAGGCGCGCGGCCGTGTAGTCGATCGCCTCGTAGAAACCATAGCGGCCCATGAAGCCCATGCCCGCCATTTTCTGCAGGTTGGCGGTGGACGCCTCCGGGTGCACCATCAGGCCCATCATGCTGGCGTAGGGCGCGACCACCAGGTCGTCGGCCAGGCCGCGCTTCAGGCCCAGCCCCGGCACCCCGAAAGCGCGGTACTGGTAGTTCAGCGCCGCGTCCACCGTGTTGTAGCCCGACTCGGAGATCCCCCACGGCACGCTGCGCTGCTTGCCGTAGTCGATCTGCGCGGCGATCACCGAATGGTAGGTCTGGTCCAGCAGCGTGCTCGGGTAGTTCGGCATCACCAGCAGCGGCATCAGGTACTCGAACATGGAACCGCTCCACGACAGCAGCACCGGCTGCCCGCCCAGCATGCACAGCTGGCGGCCCAGCGCGAACCAGTGCTCCTGCGGCAGCTGGCCCTGCGCGATGGCGACGAAGCTGGCCAGCCGCACTTCGGAGGCGAGCAAGTCGTAGCAGCTGGCGTCCAGCCGGCGCTCGGTGACGTTGTAGCCGATCGCCAGCAGGTTGGTGGTGGGGTTGTACAGGAAACCGTATTCCATCTGGGCGTACTCCTGCGCCTGGTGCGCCAGGCGCGTCAGCTGCTCCATGCGCTCGCGGGCGTGGCCGCTGCCCTGCCCGACCAGGCCGGCCAGGATGTGCTGGCGTTCGCGTTCGTTGGGCGCGAGGTCGGACGCCGTGTAGCCGCCCTGGGCTGCGTTCTGCGGCATCAGGGCCAGTTCGCGCAAGGTGGGGATGCGCACCAGGTTGGCGTCGAACACCTCGCCGGCCTCCACCCAGGGCGCCAGCATCAGCAGGTCGTCCAGCGCCGCCCGGCACTGCGCGGCCAGCGCGGCGGCCCACATCGCCACCGTGGGATCGGCCGGCCGGTCGACGTGGCAGTACTGCGCGCTGGCCTCGGCCGCGCGCTTGAGCCAGTCGCGCAGCTCCATCAGGTTGGCCGGGAACATGGGCCGCAGCGGCGCCGTCTCCTTCTGCAGCAACAGCAGCGGCTCCGGCACGCGGGAGTTGGTCTGCGCCACCGCTTCCAGCAGCACCAGGATGGAGGTGCCGATGCCGTCCACCACCTGCGGCGCCACGATGGGCGCGTCCAGTTGCTGCAGCAGGCCTTGCTGCAGGGTGAGCAGATGGCCGGCCAGGTTGCCGCTGTCCACCGTCGAGATGTAGATGGGGTACAAGGGCTTCATGGTCAGCGTGTCGTACCAGTTGTAGAAGTGGCCCTGGTGGCGCTCCAGCTGGCTCATCGCATGCATGGTGCCGGCCGTGCGCGCCACCAGTTGCGCGCCGCAGATGTAGCCGAAATCGTGCGCGCTCAGATTGGCCAGCAGCGCCATGCCGATGTTGGTGGGCGAGGTGCGGTGCGCGATCACCTGCACCGGGTGCTCCTGCATGTTGTCCGGCGGCAGCCAGTTGTCCGCGGGGCCGACGAAGGCGTCGAAATAGGCCCAGGTTTTACGCGCCAGCATGTGCAGGAAGGTGTTCTGCTCGTCGCTCAGCACGGCCTGTTCGCGCCGCAGCGGCTGGCTGATCCACCACGCCACCACGGGCGCGGCCAGCCAGCCGGCCAGGAACAGCAAGGCCGCAGCGGCGGCTTGCGGGCGCCAGGCCAGCAAGGCGGCGCCGGCCGCCAGCGCCAGCGCCGGCGAGGCCCACATCATGCGCCAGTAGTCGGCCAGTTCGTTGCCGGAATTTTTGCCCTCCTGCGACAGAGCGAACGGCCGCCATTGCAGCAGGTGGCGCTTGGACACCAGCATGCGCCACAGGGCGCGCGCGATGGCGTCCAGGCCGAACCAGGATTCGTAGGGCAGGAAGACCAAGGTCAGCAGCGCGTGCGAGAACTGCATGCCGCTGCGGCGCGCGCTGGCGTTGACGTGCTGCGTCCACAGCGTGTCGCGCGGCTTGTGCAGCAGGTCGTACAGCGCGCTGGCCAGCGGCGGCACGAAGATCACCGCCAGCACGGCCAGGGTCCAGAACCACGGCTGGGGCAGCGCGCTCCAGGCCAGCAGCAGCGACACCGTCAGCACCGGCGCCACCAGGCTGCGGCGCAGGTTGTCGAACAGCTTCCAGCGCGACAGCGCCGACAGCGGATTGCGCTCGCGCTGGCCGCCGCGCAGCGGCACCCGGCCCACCAGCCAGGACAGCAGCTGCCAGTCGCCGCGCGTCCAGCGCTGGCGGCGGCTGATGTCGTCGCTGTAGCGCGCCGGGTATTGTTCGTAGAGCTGGGCGTCGCTCAGCAGGCCGGCGCGCAGGTAGCAGCCCTCCAGCAGATCGTGGCTGAGGATGCGGTTGTCCGGCAGCCGTCCGCCCAGCACCTGCTCGAACACGTCGACGTCGTAGATGCCCTTGCCGATGAAGGAGCCCTCGTAGAACACGTCCTGGTAGACGTCGGACACGGTGCGGGTGTAGGGGTCGATGCCAGGCTCGCCGCCGCACAGCTTTTCATAGCGCGAGGCCTGCTCGCTCGGCAGGCTGACCGCCACCCGCGGTTGCAGGATGCCGTAGCCTTCGGTCACGCGGTTGCGGCGCGCATCGACGTGCGGGCGGTTCAGCGGGTGCTGCATGGTGGCGACGAACTGGCGCGCGGCGTCGCGCGGCAGCTGGGTGTCGGTGTCGAGCGTGATGATGTATTTGAACGTCTCCAGGTCGCTGGTGTCGCCCACCACCAGCGAGAAGCGGTCGCGCGCGCCGCCGCGCAGGAAGCGGTTCAGGTCCTCCAGCTTGCCGCGCTTGCGCTCGCGCCCCATCCACACGTTCTCGGACGCGTTCCACAGGCGCGGCCGGTGCAGCAGCAGGAAGGGCCCGGCGGGCGCATGGCCGGCCGGGCCGACCGTGGCCGCCGCGCCGCGCGGCGTGGCGTCCTCGCCCGAAGCGTACTGCTCGTTCATGCGGCGGATGCTGTCCTGCGCCAGCTGCAACAGCGCCGCGTCGGCCGGCAGCACTTCTTCCCTGGCGTCGCCGAAGTCGGTCAGCAGGCAGAAACGCAGGTTGCTGTCGCGGTTGGCGAGAAAGCGCACTTCGAGCTGCTCGCACAGTTCCGTCACGTTCTCCTTGCTGTAGAGGAGCGTGGGCACCACCACCAGCGCGCGCGCGTCCGACGGGATGCCGTGCTTGTAGTCCATGCGCGGCAAGGGGTTCGGCCGCGTCAGCAAGGTGGCGACCCAGTTCACCAGCGCCAGCGCCAGCTGGCTGCTGCACAGCACCGCCAGCACGGCCAGCAGCGCCAGCGGCCAGCCGGCCACGCCCTGCGCGCCGGCGCGCTCGACCAGCAGGCCGGAGAGCACCACGGTGATGCCGGCGATCGCCCCCAGGTAGGACGTCAGCGGCGAGGCGCGCGTGGTGCGCTGCAGGGACGCCAGCAGGGGCAGGCGCACGCCGGCCTGCTGCTCCAGCGCCAGCACGCCGCGCCCGACCAGGTAGTAGCCGATGTGGGCCTGGCGCGGATCGGGGCCGTCGCGCCGGGCGCCGGCCAGTTGCAGCGCCATCACGGCGATTTCGGATTCGGTGTGCTGCGAGCGGCGCGCCAGTTTCTCGATCACGTGGCGGTACTGGTCGCGCGTGGCGAAATCCATTTCGCCGTAGATGTCGGCCGGGTCCAGGCGCAGGGTCTGCTCGACCGCGCTCATGGTCTCGACGAACTCCTGCCAGTCCATGGTGCCGAGGAAGCGCAGGCTGCCGATGCTGTTGGCGATCGAGACCTGCTCGGCGGCCTGCTGCTGGATCTCGGTCTGGATCTGCTGTTCGATGGTCTGGCCGGATTCGGCCAGGCGGTGCGTGATCCACGTCAGCGCCAGGGTCAGCGTGGCCGACTGCCCTTGCAGGCGGCGCGCCAGCTCGGCCACGAAGCCGCTGGTGATGGGCGGGTTGGAACGGGCCATGTCGGCCACCAGCAAAATCAGGCCGCTCGGGTTCTTGTCGGCGATCTCCACCATCCGGTCGGCCCAGCTGTTGGCCAGGTCGCGCTGGATGCGGTTCTCGGCCACGCGCGCGGCCACGCGGCGCAGGTTCTCGATCAGCGCCAGGCGCAGCATGATGGGAATGGCCCACAGCTCGCCCAGCTTGAGCGTGGCCACTTCCTGGTAGGCGTCGACAAAGCGGCACAGGCTTTCCGGGTCGACCCGGCCGTCGCCGTGGGCGATGATTTCGAGCGCGATGCGGTACACGCGCGGCGTGCCGTCCGGCGCGCCCTTGGCCAGGCGCGGCAGCTCCTTGCTGTAGTTCTTCGGCAGGTGGCGCCGCGCGGTGCGGATCTGTTCTTCGATCAGGTAGGAATTGTCCAGCAGCCATTCGGAGGCGGGCGTGATCTGGCGCGAACTCTTGACGGCGGCGGTCAGCTCGTCGCAGGTCTGGGCGATGACGGCCGCGTTCTCGGCCAGGCGCGCCAGCAGGCGGTCCGGGCCGCCGCGCTTGCTCAGTTCATGCGTTTCAGCCAGCGTCTTGCCGTGGGCCGCCATTTGCTGCGCGCTGAACAGTTCGGCGCGCAAGGGGGAATCGTCGTCCTCCGCACCGGCCTGCAGGGAGCCCGAACTGGCCTCCCGGAAACCTAACGTCGTGCCTGGCAACAGTGTGGGATGTTCGTTCAACTTGGACCTCGCAATCGACCCTGACGACATTGTCAAAGTATGATCCAAGCAATGTTACGGAGGCGCACGGCAGCTCACTGTGCGCTGACGTACATATAACGCGGGCTAGACAATAAACCCTGATGCAGGCCGCCTGCCCCCGGCAGCGCTGCGCTCCGGCTCAGGCCGCCAGCGGCAGGGAAGCCGGCGGGGCCAGCGCGATGCCGCCGGCCAAGTCGTAAGCCTGCGCGTGTCCGAGGCGGCGCAGGCACAGCGCGGCCCTGCTGCTGCGGTTGCCGCTGCGGCAGAAGAACACCAGCGGCACCGGCGCGTCCAGCCAGCCGGCGATGCGGCCGGCTAGCTGGCCCAGCGGCACGCTGATGATGTTGCCGCCCTGCAGCGCGGGCGGCACGCTTTGCTCTGCTTGCAGAGCGGCAAGGTACTCATAGCCTTCGCGCACATCGACCAGCACTGCGTCCGGATGGCGGCGCAGCAAGGCCTGCACGCCGGCCGCGTCCAGATGCAGGCCCGCCTCGGCGGCCGGCGTCTCCGCCGCGCAGGCGCGCAAGCTGGTGCAGAAGGGCTGCTGGGCGTCGTGCGCGGCGCACAGCAGGGTGTCGTCGCGCACGACGCCGGCCAGTTGCCGCGGCTGCAGCGCACCGGTGAAGGCGTGGCGCACGGCCGACGGCGGCAGCTGGCCGCCGACCGCCGTGCCCAGCAGATAAGCGGCCTGGTGCGAACCGAACAGCACCCGGCGCAGCGCCTGGCCGCCCAGCGCCAGCAGTTCGCCGCCGGCCGGCCAGCCGAAGGCGTCGCCGCCCGCGTCCGCCGCCTGCGCCAGGTTCAATGCGCGCGACAAGGTGGTCGGGCCGGTGCCCGGCGTGGTGCCCAGCACGGCCAGCACGCGATAGCCGAGGCCGCGCACGTGGGCCGCGATGCGCTCGGTGAATTCAGGCTGCGGATCGATCACCACGCAGCTGCGGCTGGCCGCGTCCTGCACCAGCCAGCTGCAGGCTGCGCCGCTGCCCAACTGCAACACGCCTTGTTGCGGCGGCAAGGCGCTGCCGGCCGCGACCAGGCCGCTGGCGCGCAGCGCGGCGCCGCAGCGCTCGATGCGCTCGCAGGCGCGGGCGATGGTGGCGTCGTCCACCAGCGGGCCGAAGGACAGGCGGATCGCGCTGGCGGCGCGCCAGTCCGGCACGCCCATCGCCTGCAGCACATAACTGGGCGCGGCCTTGGCCGCCGAGCAGGCGCTGCCCGAGCTGACGCGCACGCCGGCCGCGTCGAACACATCCATCAATTCCTTGCTCGACAGGCCGGGCACGGAGAAATTCAGCGTGGTCGGCAGCGCATGCTCGAAGGCGGCGTTGAACACCACGCCCGGCAGGGCGCGGCGCAGGCTGGCCGCCAGGCGCTCGCGGAATGCATGCAGCTCGTCATGGCTGCGGAACACGCCGCCCTGCTCCAGCGCGGCCAGCACGGCGTCCAGCGCGGCCACGCCGGCCATGTTCTCGGTGCCCGAACGCTGGGCCGACTCCTGGCCGCCGCCGACAATCAGCGGCGTAAACGGCACGCCGTCGCGCACATACAGCATGCCGATGCCCTTGGGCGCGTACAGCTTGTGGCCGGAGAACGGCGCGTAGTCGATGCGGCTGCGCGCCAGGCGCAGGTGGAACTTGCCCAGCGCCTGCACGCAATCGACCAGCCAGTAGGCCCGGCTGCCGGCGTCCTCCAGCAAGGCCTCGATGCCGGCGATGTCCGACAGCACGCCGGTTTCGTTGTTGGCCGCCATGGTGCACAGCATGGCCGTGTTCGGCAGCAGCGCGCGCAGCGCGGCCAGGTCGTGGCGGCCGTCGGCGTCCACCGGCAGCTTGCTCAGCGTCAGGTTCAAACCGAGCAGGCGGTTCCAGTGCGCCAGGCTTTCCGGCACCGCCTTGTGCTCGGTGGCGCCGTACACCAGCAGAGAACCGATGGCGCCGCCGGCCAGCTGGCGCTCGCGCAAGGCGCACAGCGCCGACAGCACGGCGGTCTGGATGCCCTCGGTGGCGCCGCTGTTGAACATCAAACGGCCCTGCTCCACGCCCAGCACCCGCAGCGCGCGCCGGCGGGCGCTCTCGAGCAAGGCCCTGGCCTGCAAGCCGGTGCTGTGGCTGCTACTGGGGTTGCCGTAGCACGTTTCCATGGCGCGCACGGCGGCCGCGATGGCGGCCGGCAGGACCGGGCTGGTGGCGTTGCCGTCGAGGTAGATGTCGGGGGTCATGGCTGGGCTGGTTTTTCGGATTGCGAATACTCAACAGCTTACGCAATGCCCAGGAATCATATATTCCAAAACCGCCCTGCTTTGGCGCATAATTTGGCATGCCCATGCCAAATTATGATGAATAATAGAATGAACCAACTAGACCGCTACGATTACGCCATACTTGGCGCCCTGCAGCTCGACGGCACGCTGTCCATCGCCGACCTGGCGGCGCGGGTCGGCCTGTCCAGCACCCCGTGCTGGAAACGCCTGAAGCGGCTGGAGGAGGAAGGCTATATCGAAGGACGCGTGGCCATCGTCAACCGGCGCAAGGCCGGGCTGGGCGTGACCGTCTTCGTCAGCGTGCGCACCAGCCAGCACGACGAGCGATGGCTGGCGCGCTTCGCGGCCGCCGTGCAGGCGCTGCCCGAGGTGCAGGAATTCCACCGCATGAGCGGCGACATCGACTACCTGCTGAAGGTGGTCACCACCGACATTGAAGGCTATGACCGTTTCTACAAAAAACTCATCAAAGCCGTACAGCTGACGGGGGTTTCCTCCGCGTTTTCCATGGAACAGATAAAATTCACCACCGCACTACCTCTGCACCTCGTATCCCACGGACTGCCCACCTGATGAACTCATTGCCGACATTGACAAATTTCCTCGCCGCACTGCTGCCGGCGGCCAGCCACACCAGTTTCCGCGAGCGCGCCCGCGCCTGCGCCGGCGCCATCCTCGCGCTGCTGGTCACCGGCCTGCTGAGCGCTTGGCTGCTGCCGCAGGAACCGTCCCACATCTTCCTGGTCGGCTCCATGGGCGCCTCGGCCGTGCTGCTGTTCTGCCTGCCGGCCAGCCCCCTGGCCCAGCCCTGGTCCGTGGTCGGCGGCAACGTGGTGTCCGGCCTGGTCGGCGTGGCTTGCGTGCGCTGGCTGGGCGACACGGTGGCGGTCGCCGCGCTGGCGGTGGCGCTGGCGATCGGCGCCATGTTTTTGCTGCGCTGCCTGCATCCGCCCGGCGGCGCGGTGGCGCTGTCGGCGGTGATGGGCGGCCCCGCGCTGCACGCGGCCGGCTTCGAATTCCCGCTGGTGCCGGTGCTGCTCAACAGCGTGATGATGGTGGTGATGGCCATGCTCTACAACAACGCGACCGGACGCCGCTATCCGCACCAGCAGCAGCCCGCGCACCCGAACCCGCATGCCACGCAGGATCCGGTGCCGACCTTGCGGCTCGGCTTCAAGCCGGAAGACCTGGACGCGGTGCTGAAGCAATACAACCAGGTGCTCGACGTCAGCCGCGACGACCTGGAGGAAATCTTCCTGCAAACCGAGTTGCGCGCCTACCAGCGCCGCTTCGGCGTGATCACCTGTGGCGACATCATGTCCAAGGATGTGGCGACGGCCGAGTTCGGCACCGCGCTGGACGTGGCCTGGGGCGACATGCGGGCGCACAAGGTGGCGGCGCTGCCGGTGCTGAACCGGGCGCGGCGGGTGATCGGCGTGGTCACGCAGAGCGACTTCCTCAACCACAGCGGCCTGGACGACTTGCGCAGCGTGCGCCACAAGCTGCGCCGCTTCCTGTCGCGCACCGGACTCACGCACAGCGAAAAGGCCGAGGTGGTGGGCCAGATCATGACCACCAAGCCGGCCGTGGCCACGCTGACCACGCCCATCGTCAACCTGGTGCCGCTGATGGCCGACTCCGGCTTCCACCACATCCCGGTGATCGACGCCGAGCAGCGCTTCGCCGGCATCGTCACCCAGTCCGACCTCGTCGCCGCCCTCTACGAATCCCGCCTCGCCTCCTGACTGCCCAACCGCTGGTGTCAGGCCTGCATTCGTGCGTTTTTCAGCTGGGGTCAGGCCTGCATTCGTGCAGCAATTTCCGAGGAATTCAAACGCTGCCCGGGCAAGGCGTCGAACCGGCAGCAAAAGTTGCTAAGGCTCGGTGATTCCGCAGCACTATGAACGCAGGCCATTTGCAGGCAAACTCCGGGAGTGTGCATGGATCGTCATTCCTCCACGCAGCGCAAATTGCCAACCAGCACCGCAAGAATGCAGGCCTGACCCCAGAAGGGGCCAAATGCAGGCCTGACCCCAGAAGGGGCCAGATATACCATGAATATGAGAATATGATGAAACACCGCACCTACCTGGCCGCCACGGCTGCCGCCGTCACCCTGGCATTCTCGCCCGCATACGCGGCGACGCCCCGCGAGCACCTGCCGGCCGTCAGCGCGGCACCGGCCAAACAGCAGCTGATGGCGCTGGCCGATGCCTACTACGACGCGCTGGCGCGCTACGAGCCGGTGAACGCGACGCAGAACGGCGACGACCGCTTCGACGACCAGATCGGCATGAGCATAGACCCGGCCGTGCGCGCCAGGCAGTTCGCGCTGTACAAGGGCTTCCTGAAGCGCCTGAAAACCATAGCGCGCGCGCAGCTGAACCAGGGCGACCGCATCAACCTCGACGTGCTGGCCTTCGAACTGAAGACCGCGCTGTCCTTCGAGCCCTTCCCCGAGCACCTGCTGCCGCTCAACCAGATGGACAGCATGCCGGTGACGCTGGCGAACTTCGCCGGCGGCGAGGCCTCGCAGCCGATAGTCACCGTGAAACAATACGAGGCTTACCTGGGCCGCTTGCAGCAGTTGCCTGCGTGGGTGGACCAGGCCATGCTGAATATGCGCGAAGGCATGCGCCGGCGCGTGGTGCTGCCGAAGGCGCTGGTGGCGTCCGCCCTGCCGCAGTTCAAGAAGCTGCCCAGCGCCACGCCGGAAGCTAGCATCTACTACGCCGCCATCGCCAGGCTGCCGGCCGCCTTCGCGGACGCGGACAAGCAGCGCCTGACAGCCGCCTACCGGGACGCGGTCGCGAAGCTGAATCCGCCGCTGGAACGCCTGGCGACGTTCATGGAGACCGAATACCTGCCGGCCGCCCGCGACAGCTCCGGCTGGAGCGCACTGCCGCAGGGCCAGGCCTGGTACCGGGCCGCCGTGGCCGCGTCCACCACCACCGCGCTGCAGCCGGAGGCGATCCACGCCATCGGCCTGAAGGAAGTGGCGCGCATCCAGCGCCAGTTCGAACTGCTGGGACCGAAGCTGGGCTATAACGGCCCGGCGGCGGGTCTTCCGGTGTGGGTGTCGGAGCAGCCGAAGTTTTACCCGTTCAAGACGGAGGACGAGGTGCAGGCCGTGTACCGCAAGCTCAACGAGCTGCTCGACACCAAGCTGCCGGCCATGTTCACGCTGGTGCCCAAGGCCAAGCTGGACCTGCGCCTTGAGCCGGAACTGAGCCGCGCCACCGCCGCCGACCACTATACCGCGCCGGCCGGCGACGGTTCGCGGCCGGGCGTGTTCTGGTCGGTGGTGAACGATCCGGCCAAGTATGGCAGCACCGGCATGAACACGCTGTTCCTGCACGAAGGCAAACCGGGCCACCATTTCCATATCGCGCTGACGCAGGAACTGGACCAGCCGCTGTTCCGCAAGTATGGCGGCAACAATGCCTTCACCGAAGGCTGGGCGCTGTACGCGGAAACGCTGGGCAAGGAGATGGGCTTGTTCGACGACCCGGCGCAGTACTTCGGCCATCTGAACGACGAGCTGCTGCGCGCCACGCGCCTGGTGGTCGACACCGGCCTGCACGCCAAAGGCTGGACCCGCGAACAGACCATCCAATACATGCGCGACACGCTGGGCTACGACGCGGTGGCCAAGAGCGAGACCGAGCGCTACATGGCGTGGCCGGGCCAGGCGCTGGGCTACAAGATCGGCGCGCTCAAGATCGTCGAATTGCGCCAGCGCGCGGCCGAGGCGCTGGGCGACAAGTTCAGCCTGCCGAAATTCCACGCGGTCGTGCTGGGGGACGGCACCGTGCCGCTCAGCCTGCTGGAAGCGAACGTGGAGCGCTGGATCGCCGAGGCGAGGTAGGGGCGGGGCCCTGTCAGCTGTCCGCGAGCAACGCGAACAGCTCGCGGTAGCGGAACGATTGCGTCATGTGGCGCAATCGCCTGGCCAGGTCCGGATGCCGGCACTCGACCGCGGCCAGCGCGACGGCCAGGCGCTGCTGGTCCAGCTCCACCGAGCCTTGCTTCAGCGCGCGCTGCACCTCGGCCGGCAACGCCGCCAACTCCTCCTTCAGCACCGGCGCCGCGTCGTCGGCCGCCACGTCGGCCAGGCTGGCCGTGCGCAGGAAGCGCAGCCCCAGCAGCCGCTCGATGTGGCCGTACAGTTCCTCCGTATCGAGCGGTTTGCGCAGGAAGGCGTCGGCGCCCGCCGCCAGCGCAGAGGCGCACTGTTCCTCGAACGCGCTGGCGGTGCACATGATGATGCGCACCTGCCCGCCTTCCGGCTGGCTGCGGATGCGCCTGATCGTCGCCAGGCCGTCCAGCTCCGGCATGCGCCAGTCCATCAGCACCAGGTGCGGCGCGAAACTGGCCACGCGCGCCAGCGCCTCCACGCCGTTGCCGGCGAAGGCCACGACAAAACCCAGCGGCTCAAGCAGCTCGCCCAGCAGCAGCTGCGCTTCGCGGTCGTCGTCCGCCACCAGGACGCGCTTGCCGCGGTGCCGCGGCTCCAGCCCGAGCACGGCGCCGGCGCTGCGCGGCGCCTGGCGCGGCGCCTCGGCCAGCGCCAGCGTGAGCGCAAAGCGGAACACCGAGCCGTGTCCGATTTCCGACTCCACTTCCAGCACCCCGCCCAGCAGTTCGACGTACTGGCGCGAGATCGCCAGGCCCAGCCCGGTACCGCCTTCGCTGGCGCGCGCGCCGACCTGCACGAAGGGTTCGAAGATGCGCAGCAGGTCGCCCGGCGCCATGCCGATGCCGGTGTCGCTGATGACGAAGGTCACGCGCGCCTGCCCTGCTCCCGGCCCGTTGGGCAACTGGGCGCCGACCTGCAGCAGCACCCGCCCTTGCTGCGTGAACTTGAGCGCGTTGCCGAGCAGGTTGATGAGCACCTGGCGCAGCTTGACCGCGTCCACCTTGACGGCCGCCGGCACGCCGTCCATCTCCAGCGCCAACTCCAGCCCGGCGTTCTGCGCGCGGATGCGCAGCATCTCGGTGACCTCGTCGAGCAAGCCGGCCAGGTCGGTGTCGGCCGCCTCCAGATGGGTGCCGCCGGCTTCGATCTTGGACAGCGCCAGCACGTCGTTGATCAGGGTGAGCAGGTGGTGGCCGGAGCGGTGGATGATCTCCAGGTTGCGCTGCTGGTCCGGCAGCAGCGTGCCGGAGCGCGACATCAGCTGTGAGAAGCCGATCACCGCGTTGAGCGGCGTGCGCAGCTCGTGGCTCATCTTGGCCAGGAACTCGGACTTGACCTGATTGGCCGTCTCGGCCGCGTTGCGCGCGGTGATCAGGCTGGCGGTACGTTCGTCCACCAGTTCCAGCAGATGGTCGCGGTGGCGCCGCATTTCTTCCTCGGCCTGTTTGCGCTCTGTGATGTCGTAATGGATGCCGGTCATGCGCACCGCCTGGCCCTGCGCGTTGCGCAGCACCTGGCCGTCCGACTTCATGTAGCGCACCGCGCCGTCCGGACGGACGACGCGGAATTCGATGTCGTAGGGCTGGTCGTCGATCAGCGCGCGCTGGCGGGCGCGCTGGCACAGCGGCTGGTCGTCCGGATGGGTGGTGGCCAGCCAGGTCTGGTGCGCATCGCCCAGTTCGCCGGGCGCCACGCCGCACAGCGCGTACATGCGCTCGTCCCACACCAGCTCGTTGCTGGCTAGGTTCCAGTCCCAGATGCCGAGCCGCGCGGCGCGCGTGGCCAGCGCCAGCTGGTCCACCAGGCGGGCGCGGTCCTCTTCGGCGCGGCGGCGCTGGTCGATGTCTTCGATCAAGACGTCGCACACGGGATCGTCGTCCGTGCCGGCGCGCACAAAGGTCGAGCGCACCCAGCGCGGCAGGCCGTCGCAGCTGCGGATGCGGTGCTCGTGCTGGCTGACGGCGCCGTTGTCCAGCGCGGCCGCCGCGCGCGCCGCCACCATGGCGCGCTCCGCTTCGGGCACGATGGTGAGCCACAGGGTGGGGTCGTCCTGGAACGCTTGCGGCGGATAGCCGGTCACGGCCTCGCAGCCGGAGCCGTGGCCATAGGAGCGCAGCTGTTTGCCGTCGCGGCGCAGCGAGAACAGCTGGTGCGTGACCGCGCCCAGCAAGCGCCGGTAGCGCTCGCGGCTGTCGGACAATTCCTCGGCGCTGCGGCGCAGCGCTTCGGTGCGCTCGGCCACCAGCGACTCCAGGTGCGCGCTTTGCTGCTCGAGCGCCATGCGCTGGCGGTACAGATCGCAGAACACGCGCGCCTTGGACACCAGGATGTGCGGATCGAGCGGTTTGATCAGGTAGTCCACGGCGCCCAGTTCGTAGCCCTTGAACTGGGCCGCGCGGTCCTTCATGCCGGCGGTGACGAAGATCACCGGCAGGGTGCAGGTCTTGGGATTGGCGCGCAGCAGTTCGGCCGTTTCGAAGCCGTCCATGCCGGGCATCTGCACGTCCAGCAGCACTGCCGCGTAGTCGGCGCGCAGCACCGCCCGCAAGGCTTCCGGGCCGGAACTGGCGCGCACCAGCTGCACGTCGGCCAGCTCGGCCAGCAGGCCTTCCAGCGCCAGCAGGTTGGCCGGCTGGTCGTCCACCAGCAGCAGCCGCAGTTGCCGGCTCCCCGGATTCACGCGGCGCGCGGCCATGACGTTTTCCATCCGGTGCACATGGCGCTCGAATTCGGCGATGGCCAGGCGCTGCCGGTACAGCGTGGCGAACACGCTGACCTTGGCGTGCAGCGGCACCGCTTCGATCGGCTTGACCAGGTAGTCCACCGCCCCGCTCTGGTAGCCGCGGAAGGCGAAGTCGCTGCCGCTCAGCAGCGCCGTGACGAACATGATGGGCACCTGCCGGGTCTTCGGATTGGCGCGCATCAGCGTCGCCGTCTCGTAGCCGTCCATGCCCGGCATCTGGACGTCCATCAGGACCAGGCCGAAGTCGCGCCGCAGCAGCTGGCGCAAGGCTTCCTCGCCGCTGGTGACGGCCACCAGGTCCAGCCCCTCGATGCCGTCGAGCAGCGCGGTCAAGGCCAGCAGGTTGTCCTCGTTGTCGTCCACCAGCAGGACGGGGACCGGTGCCGGGCGGTTCATGCTTCCTCCAGGCCGGCCAGGCGCTGCAGCAGCAGCGGCAACTGCTCCAGCGTCGCGATGGCGTTGGGGCCGATCTGCGCCGAGGGCGATAGATGGCACAAGCGCGCCAGCGCGGCGCGCGGCATCAGGTCCATCTGCGCGTCGGCCGGATCCTGCACCACGGTGTAGCCTCCCAGCCGGGCGACCCGCGCTATGCCGGCGGCGCCGTCCGCGCCGGCCCCGGTCAGCACCACGCCCACCAGCGCCTTGCCGTGGCAGGCGGCGGCCGATTCGAACAGCACGTCCACCGAGGGCCGCGCGAAGCTGACCGGGGGATCGGTGCTCAGCCCCAGGCTGCCATCCCGCTCGACCAGCAGGTGGTAGTTGGCGGGCGCCATGTAGACCGTGCCGGCCTGCGGCAGGTCGCCCTCGTCGGCTTCCTTCACGCGCAACTGGCACAGGGTGTCGAGCAGCCGCGCCAGGCCGTCGCCGGAACCGGGCGAAACGTGGATGACGACCAGCAGCGGCAGCGGGAAGGCGGCCGGCAGCAGCGGCAGCACGCGCTTGAGCGCGTCGACACCGCCCATGGAAACGCCCAGCACCACGGCGCGGTAGCGCAGCCGGTGCTGTTTCATGGCGCTGTCCCCGGCTGGACGGCACTGCCGTATTGTTTGCGGTAGATGCGGTTGGGCGCGGCCACTTCGCGGTAGCGCGGCGCGATGCCGCGCTGGTCCAGCGTTTCCTTGGTGCCGAGGCAGAGGAAGCCGCCCGGCGTGAGACAGCCGTCGAACAGGGCCAGCAGACGCTCCTTGAGCGCGGGCTTGAAATAGATCATCACGTTGCGGCACAGGATCAGTTGCATCTCGCTGAAGTCGGCGTCGGTCGCCAGGTTGTGGGCCGCGAACACCACGTTGCGCAGCAGGGCAGGGTCGAACAGCGCGCGTCCGTAGCGCGCCACGTAGTAGTCGGAGAAGGCGGCGCTGCCGCCGGCCTGCTGGTAGTTGCGCGTGTAGCGCTGCATGTCGCGCAGCTCGAACATGCCCTGGCGCGCGCGTTCGAGCACCGATTCATTCAGGTCGGTCGCATAGATCCGGCACTGCCCGCCCACGCCCGCCTCGCGCAGCAGGATGGCCAGCGACAGCACCTCTTCGCCGCCGGCGCAGCCGGCCACCCAGATCCTGGCGTGCGGGTAGGTGCGCAGATGCGGCACCACCTCCTCGCGCAGCGCCAAGAAGAAGGCCGGGTCGCGGAACATATCGGACACGTTGACGGTGACCTCTTCCACCAGCGCACGGCACAGCTGGACGTCGCGCAGCAGGGCCGAGGTGGCGGCGCCGAAGCTGGGGTAGCCGGACTTGCCCAGCCAGGCCTGCATGCGGCGCGTCAGCGAGGCGTTGGCGTATTCGCTGAAGTCGTAGCCGTGCGCCTGCCTCACCGCGTCCACCAGCAGGCCGATTTCCAGCGCCACGATGTCCTGCTCGTTCACCCGCCCTCCCCGGCCTGGTACAGCCAGACCCGCATCAGCGAGAACAGTTTGTCCAGGTCTACCGGCTTGGCCAGGTAGTCGCTGGCGCCGGCGTCCAGGCACTGCTTCTGGTCGCCCAGCATGGCCTTGGCGGTCAGGGCGATCACCGGCAGGCGCGCCCAGCGCGGCTCGCGGCGGATGCGGCGCACGGCTTCCAGGCCGTCCATCCCGGGCATCATGATATCCATCAGCACGATGTCGATGTCGGGATGCGCCTGCAGCTGCGCCAGCGCCTCGGCGCCATTGCCCGCCTCGACGATGCGCATGCCTTTTTCCCCCAGCACCGAGGACAGCGAGAAAATATTGCGGATGTCGTCGTCCACCAGCAGCACCTTGCGCTGCTCGAACATGGCTTCCCTGTCGAGCGCGCGCCGTATCATTTTCTGCTGGCTCTGCGGCAGCGAGCTTTCCACCAGGTGCAGGAACAGGCTCACCTCGCCGACCAGCCGCTCCGGGCTCTTGGCGCCCTTGACGATGATGCTGTCGGTGTAACGGCGCAGCGCCGCCTCGTCCACCTCGCTCAGGCTGCGGCCGGAATGCACGATCACCGGCATCTGCGGCGCGCAGGCGCTGGCCTGCAGCTGGTCCAGAAGGTCGAAGCCGGACATGTCGGCCAGGCCCAGGTCGAGCACCATGCAGTCGTAGTGCCCCTGCGCCAGCAGCGCCAGGGCGGCGCCGCCGGAGCGCGCGATAGTGATGTTCAGGCCATCGGTCTGCAGCAGTTCGGCCACGCTCATGGCCTGTACCTCGTCGTCCTCCACCACCAGCAGACGCTTGTCGGTGCGGGCGATGGCGGCGCCGATGGAGTCCAGCACGGCGTCGAGCTGCACGGCGCTGACCGGCTTGGTGATGAAGCCGATCGCGCCCAGGCCCATGGCCTTCTGGCGGTCCTCCAGGCAGGTGATGAAGTGGACCGGGATGTGGCGGGTGGCAGGATTGTCCTTGATGCTGCGCATGACGCCCCAGCCGTCGATATGGGGCAGCATCACGTCGAGCAGGATGGCGTTCGGGCGGTAGCGCTCGGCCAGCGCCAGGCCGTCCTCGCCGTCGCAGGCGACGATGGCAAGGAAACCATGCTCGCGCACCGTGTCGCGCAGGATGCCGGCGAAGGACAGGTCGTCCTCGACGATCAGGATGCAGCGCCGTTCCGCTTGCGCCAGCTCGCGGTCGTCGGCGATCGCCATGGCCGGGATGCTGCCGCCCTGGGCGGATGGCGATGCGGCGGCGCTGGCCGCGGCTGGCGCGTCGCCGGCCGGGATGACCTCGACGCGCCGGTGGCCGGCCCTGGCACTGGGCGGCGGCGCTGCCGGCATCGCCGGCCCGGCGGCGTGGCCCGCCAAGCCGGGAGCATAGGCATGGGCCGCGCCGCCGGGCGCGAAAGTGGGCGCAGCGCCGCCGGGCGCGTAGCCGATGGACGCCCGGCTGGCGGCGTAAGCGGCCGCCGCGCCGTGGGCGCTGACCTGGTCCGGTGCCGGGCCCGGCGCGGCCAGCACCAGGCTGGCGTCCAGCGGCAGGAACAGCGTGAAGATGCTGCCCGCGCCGGGCGCGCTGCTGAGCGAAATTTCGCCCCCCATGCGGCGCGCCAGCTGGCGCGAAATCGACAGGCCCAGGCCGGTGCCGCCGAACTTGCGGCTGGTCGAGCCGTCGGCCTGCTGGAAGGCGTGGAAGATGCGCTCCTGCTGGTCGGGCGCGACGCCCAGGCCGGTGTCGCTGACGGCGAAGGCCAGCGCCGCGCCTTGCAGGCCGTGCTCGCCGGACGCGGCAGCGCGCACGCTGAGGGCCACCCGGCCGTGCGTGGTGAACTTGAGCGCGTTGGCCAGCAGGTTCTTCAGGATCTGCTGCAGGCGCTGGTCGTCGGTGCGCAGCGCGCGCGGCACGCCGGGCCCCAGGTCGACGCTGAAGGCCAGGCCCTGGTGTTCGGCCAGCGGCTGGAACAGGCCGCGCAGTTGCTCGGCCATGTCGGCCAGCACCACGTCGCCCAGCGCCAGCTCGACGCGCCCGGCTTCGATCTTGGACAGGTCGAGGATGTCGTTGATCAGGTTGAGCAAGTCCTTGCCGGCGCTGTTGATGGTGGCCGCGTACTCGACCTGCTTGCCGCTCAGTTTGCCTTCCTTGTTCTGCTGCAGCAAGCTTGACAGGATGAGCATGCTGTTCAGCGGCGTGCGCAGTTCGTGCGACATATTGGCCAGGAACTCGGATTTGTAGGCGCTGGTGCGCTCCAGCTCGTCCGCCTTGCGGCGCAGCGCGCGGCTGGCCTGCTCGCTTTCGGCGCTCTTCTGCCGTATCAGCTCGCGCTGCTGTTCCAGCAGCCGGGCGCGCTCCTCCAGTTCCTCGTTCGACTGCTGCAGCTCCTCCTGCTGCACCATCAGCTCCTCGGTCTGCACCTGGGTTTGCTCCAGCAAGATGGCGACGCGGCGGCGGGCGCGCTCGACGCCGATCGCCACCGCGACCGCCTCGGCCGCCTGGCGCAGCCAGTCCAGGCGCTCGGCGTCGAAGGCGCCGAAGCTGCCGATCTCCACCAGTCCCATCAGTTCGCCGTTGTGCAGCAGCGGCACCGCCACCACGGCGGCCGGGGCCGCCTGGCCGAGCGCGGAAGCGACGTCCAGGTAGCCGCCCGGCACCGGCGCCAGCAGTTCGATGCGGCCCGCGCGCGCCGCGCAGCCGGCCCAGCCCTCGCCCAGCGCGAAGCCGGCGCGCGGCGCCGTGCCCGGCATGTAGGCATGGCTCGCGGCCAGGTCCAGCCAGCGGCGCCCGGCGTCGTGCAGATACAGCGCGCCGACCGCGCCGCCCACGTGGCGCGTCAGGAAGCTGACCACGGCCTGCGTCAGCGCGTCCAGTTCGCGGTCGCCGCGCAGTTCGATGTTCAGGGCGTTGATGCCGCTCTTGGCCCAGTCCTGCAGGCGCTCCTCGTCGCGGTGCAGGCGCAGGGTGCGCGCCATGCGGGCGAAGCAGCGGCCCAGGCTTTGCTGGGCAGCGCTCATGGCCGCGATGGCGCCCACCAGCGCACCGATCTCGTCGCGCCGCACCTCCAGCGTCCCCAAGTCCAGCGGCGGCGGATCGGGCACCTCCCGGCTCAGGTCGCCCGAGGCGATGGCTTCCACCAGCTGGGCCCGCCCCGCGCTGTCGTCGCTGAGCGTGCGCAGCGTACTCAGCACGTGCTGGATCTGCCCCGTCAGCGCCAGATAAGCGCCCAGGGCCAGGTAGGCGAACAGCGCGCAGGCCAGCACGCTGAGCACCAAGGTCCAGGCCAGGCGGCTGCGCGCCGCGGCGATGCGGCGCTCGATCTGGCCGCGCAGGGCCGGCGCCAGCACGTCGTTGCCGGCCGCGTAGATCTGGTCGATCAGATTGGTGAACTGCTCGATATAGGCTTCGGAGCTGGTGCCGAAAGCCGCGCCGATGATGTCGTCCTCCACCATGGCAAGCGCGACACGCATGCCGGCCTCCACGCCTTGGTCCTGGCTGCCCAGGGTGGCGCGCAGTTCCGGGTTGTAGTGAAGCACTTTCGCCAGGTTGGCGGCCTGCAGGTCGCGGGCGATGCGGGTATGCCCCAGCAGGCCGGCCATCTGCAGTTTTTCCGCGTCGGTGACGGTTTTGCGGGCCAGGATGGCGGCGCCGGTGGCGCGCGTCTGGCCCAGCCGCTCGGTGAAGAATGGCAGCTTGACCAGGTTGTCCATCATATAGAAGCTGCCGATGCCGGGATCGAGCGTCAGCGCGCTGGCGTCGGCCACGTCTGAAGCGAGCACCAGCATTTTGGCTATCAGCTGTTCGTGGCGCAGGGTGTTGGTTTGCTGCGTCCACTCCAGGCCGAACTGGCGCAGCGCACGCCAGTCGGCGCTTATTTCGCGCCAGCGGGCCGTGGCGGCCACCTCCGGCGGCAGCGCCTCGCCCAGGCGCAGGAAGGCGTTGTCCACCTCGACCGCCTTGGCCTGCTGGCGCCCGGCCAGCGATGTAATGCCACCAAGCAAGCCGGCCGACAAGCCTCGGTCGTGCTGCACCAGCTGGACGGCGCGGTTGAGCCGCACCAGCGCCTCCAGCCCGCGCAACTCATCCCGGGACGGCTCGACCACCTGGTCCATCGCGTGGTAGAGACTGACCTGCAGCACAACGACGGCCACCAGCGCGAGCAGGCCCAACAATAGAAACTTGTGCGCGTAGCGCAGCCTGCCCATCAGTTTGATGGCTGGGTAAAACAGGGCCTTCATGGTCTCCCGATCCGATAGCTGCGCGCACTAAAGCTAGGATCGGCGAGTGCCTACATAGTGTCAAGAGGAAAGCAAAATTCCGCCGCCCACGCTGCGGCGCGTGCGCCACACCATGTTAAAACACTCAGAAAGGGACGCGGCCCGTCAGCATGTCGCGGTACATCACCCAATCGCCCAGCAGGCTATAGAAGGGATATTTGAAGGTGGCCGGACGGTTATGCTCGAAAAAGAAATGGCCGGCCCAGGCGAAGCCGTAGCCGGCCAGCGGGATATACCACAGCAGGCTATAAGTGCCGCGCACCACGGCGGCGATGATCAGCAGGATGATAATGCTGGAGCCGATGAAATGCAGGCGGCGGCAGGTTGAATTGGCATGCTCCTGCAGGTAGAACGGATAGAATTCCTTGAAACTCCGGAAACGTGCTGCTGCATTCGCCTTATCCATTTCAACTCTCCTCGACGCGGCTGGCGTAATTCAAATCGGTCTCATCACCCCAGACGAATACCTTGGGTTCCTGCAGCACATGCACCAGGAATTGCTGGCGCTCGCGCAGGCGGCGCCGGAAGTCCGGCAGGGTATAAAGATTGGGGTTGATTTTGCGGCGCAGGATGCGCTCCGCCACCGGCAAGCGGGATAACAATTCGCCATAGCTGGTGTTATCGCCGATGAGCAACAATTCGATTTTATCTTCGCTGGCTTCCTGCTCCTTGGCGGTGGCGCCATACACGAAAGCCACATTCAACACATCGCCCAGCGGAGACAGGGCGGAATTGAGCACGCTGACGAGGCCGAAGGTTTTGCGTACCAGGCTGGATAATTCCGCGTACACCAGGCTTTCCTTATTCGGACGGAAGCGGCGCACATTGCCGATGCGTTCGGAGACGATCAAACCCGAGTCGTGGAGGCGGCGCAATTCGCGCTGGGCGGACGCGCTGCCCAATCCCGTCAGGCGCATGATTTCATTCAAGTGGAAACCATCATTGACGCGCACGAACATCAGGCCCAGCAGCTTTTGCTGGGCGGGGGTGAAGAGGGCTTGGGCGATCATGGACCAAATCTTAGCACGGATACGCCAGGATCTGGCATAGCAATCGCTGGCCGCATGCCGGGAAGCCGCATTCCATCGTAGACGATGTGGCGTAGGCTTGACGCACCCCAGGGCCAGCCAGCGCGGTCCAAGCTTTCGGGCTTCCCTACCCTCAGCGGCCGCCGCCGTCCAGGCTCCGCTGCAGATCACCCCAAGTTATTATGTTGCCGAATAGCTATAAGAAAGAATTGCATGGCGGGTGCTATTACCTGGCATCGAAGTCTCAGTGCCCATGTCACCGGAGTCAACACCGTCATTCCCGCGCATGCGGGAATCCATAGACAGCACGTTTGCAGGCGCTACAGGATTCCCTGCTTATCGGGTGGTCCGCCGATACGAACTGTAGGGCACCTCGAAATACTGTCATTCCCGCGAAGGCGGGAATGACAAATTAGCGGTTATTCGAATTGCCCTGGAGGAGACCTCCACACTGAGAATTTCGGACTGCATTGCTCCCAGAGACGGGCACTCGACGTCGAACACAAATCACCAAGACAATTAATCGAGTCCATGTTAACCGAACATTTTCGAAAAACCAGACATATCGCTATAGACGGCGTTATTTAATCGAACGAGAATTAAACCCATCCAAATCCGTCTGCCTGATCTGGGACATGGACTGGACGTTGTAAGTCGATTATTACCGCCGGCTCAAACAATAGTTGGGTTAAAAATGATCACCATGATCGGGTACTCTATTGAGATGTTATCAAAGACCTTATCCTTGGCCGCAGGAACTGCCGCGTATCATTCAGGCAAACGAGGTTATCGTTCCGCCGTTCAACATCGCCGATGTCTCCCTCAAAGCTGAGATGATGGTCGCGTTCAGTGCCCTGTAAATCCGCCTTTACATTCGCCGGAAATGTGCGATTCTGTAGTTGTGAGGTGTTGCTGTTCCGGATCGACTCAAGCTACCGGGCGGACACATCACAGCAGTAAGGGGGCCGCTTGCGAGCGGCCCCTTCTATTTGCGCGTCAGGCACGGCCCGTAGCAGGAAATAAATCAGCTGCAAAAGGAGCACACCATGGAATATTTGCTTCCATTTGAACGTGAAGCCGCCGCAAAGGGCAAGCAAGAAGGACTGGAGCAAGGGGTAGAGCAAGGCCGGCAACGGGGCCAAGCCGAACTGATAGAGCGCCTGCTACGCAAACGCTTTGGCGCGCTGCCCGACACCGTCCAGCAACGCCTGGCCAAAGCAAATACTGGCCAATTATCGGCGTGGGCAGATGCCGTTCTGGACGCGAACTCGCTGGACGACATCCTCTCCGCACCGGCCACGCCGCAGCGCGACGCCTGACAGGTCGGCCACACGCAAAAAAAACGGCACCCGAGGGTGCCGTTTTTCTGTGCAACGTGAAGCTTACGCTTCGTCGCTGTGGTGCGGAACTTCTTCCGGCAGCTCGGCGACGATGGCCGCGCGTTCGGCGTCCAGCAGCGCTTTGCGCTCTTCCGCTTCCCACACTTCCTTCTCGCGGCGGGCGCGGTGGAAGGCCAGGCCGGTGCCGCCCGGGATCAGGCGGCCGACGATGACGTTTTCCTTCAGGCCGCGCAGACCGTCGCGCTTGCCCATGATGGCCGCTTCCGTCAGCACGCGGGTGGTTTCCTGGAACGATGCGGCCGAAATGAACGAATCGGTCGACAGCGATGCCTTGGTAATACCCAGCAGTACGTTTTCGTAGGTCGCAGGAATCTTCTGAGCCGCGTTCATGCGGTCATTCTCATCCAGCAGTTCCGAACGCTCAACCTGCTCGCCGACGATGTAGTCGGTGTCGCCGGCGTTGACGATCTGAACGCGGCGCAGCATCTGGCGCACGATCACTTCGATGTGCTTGTCGTTAATCTTCACGCCCTGCAGACGGTACACGTCCTGCACTTCGTCGACGATGTAACGCGCCAGCGCTTCGATACCCAGCAGACGCAGGATGTCTTGCGGATCGGCCGGGCCGTCCACGATCATCTCGCCCTTGTTCACCACCTGGCCGTCGTGCACCAGCACTTGCTTGTCCTTGGTAATCAGGAACTCGTGCTTGTTGCCGTCCATGTCGGTGATTTCCAGACGCTGCTTGCCCTTGGTCTCTTTACCAAACGCAACGGTACCGGTGACTTCGGCCAGCATGCCCGCGTCTTTCGGCGAACGTGCTTCGAACAGCTCGGCAACACGCGGCAGACCACCGGTAATATCGCGGGTTTTCTGCGATTCGGTCGGGATACGTGCCAGCACTTCACCCACCGATACTGCCTGGCCGTCTTTCACCATGATCAGCGCGCCAACCTGGAAGCCGATCGCCACGGCGTGTTCGGTGCCGGCGATCTTCACTTCGTTGCCGTCTTCGTTCAGCAGCTTGACCTGCGGACGCAGCGTTTTGGTCAGCGAACCGCGACGCTTGGCATCGATCACCACCAGGGTGGCCAGACCGGTCACTTCGTCCACCTGACGGGCCACGGTCACGCCTTCTTCGACATTCTCGAAGCGCACCGTACCGGCGTACTCGGTGATGATAGGACGGGTCAGCGGATCCCAGGTCGCCAGGGCCGTACCGGCCTTGATGACCATGCCGTCCTTGACGATCAGGGTCGCGCCGTACGGCACCTTGTGACGCTCGCGCTCACGGCCGTGGTCGTCGGTGATCAGCACTTCGCCCGAACGGGAAATGACGATTTGCGCGCCCTTGCCGTTGGTGACGTAACGCATGGTCGAGGTGAAACGGATGATACCGTTCGACTTCGCTTCCACCGACGATGCCACTGCCGCACGCGACGCCGCACCACCGATGTGGAAGGTACGCATGGTCAGCTGGGTACCCGGCTCACCGATCGACTGTGCCGCCACAACGCCGACCGCTTCGCCGGAGTTGACCAGCATGCCGCGGCCCAGATCGCGGCCATAGCACTTGGCGCACAGGCCGAAGCGCGTGTCGCAAGTCAGCGGGGTACGAACTTTGACTTCGTCGATACCCATGCGTTCGACTTCTTCGACCATGTCTTCGTCCAGCAGCGTGCCGGCTTCGAACAGGGTTTCCTGCGTTTCAGGATTGACGATGTCGGTGCCAGCGACGCGGCCGAGGATACGGTCGCGCAGCGCTTCGATGACTTCACCGCCTTCGACCATCGCCTTCATCAGCGTGCCGTTGGAGGTGCCGCAATCGTCCTCGATCACAACCAGATCCTGGGTCACGTCGACCAGGCGGCGGGTCAGGTAACCCGAGTTCGCGGTCTTCAGTGCCGTATCGGCCAGACCTTTACGAGCGCCGTGGGTCGAGATGAAGTACTGCAACACGTTCAGGCCTTCGCGGAAGTTCGCGGTAATCGGCGTTTCGATAATCGAACCGTCCGGTTTCGCCATCAGACCACGCATACCCGCCAGCTGGCGAATCTGGGCCGCGGAACCGCGGGCGCCGGAGTCGGCCATCATGTAAATCGCGTTGAACGATTCCTGGGTGGTGGTGGTGCCGTCGCGCTTGACGACGTCTTCCACCTTCAGCTGGTCCATCATGGCCTTGCCGACTTCATCGGAGGTCTTGCCCCAGATGTCGACGACCTTGTTGTAACGCTCGCCGGCCGTCACCAGACCCGAAGCGTACTGCTGCTCGATCTGTTTGACTTCCTGCTCCGCAGCCGAAATCAGGGTGACTTTTTGCGGCGGTACCAGCATGTCGTCCACGCAAATCGAAATACCGGCGCGAGTCGCCAGGCGGAAGCCCGACTGCATCAGCTGGTCGGCGAAGACCACGGTGGCGCGCAGGCCGCACTTGCGGAACGAGGTGTTGATCAGCTTCGAGATTTCCTTCTTCTTCAGCGCGCGGTTCAGCACGGAGAATGGCAGGCCCTTCGGCAGGATCTCGGACAGGATGGCGCGGCCGACCGTCGTTTCGTAACGGGTCAGGGTGCGCACGAACTCGCCGGTTTCCGCGTCCTTGGGATTCTCGACGATACGCACGGTGATGCGGGTCGTCAGTTCGACTTCCTTGTTGTCGTAGGCGCGTATCACTTCGGACACGTCCGGGAACAGCATGCCCTCGCCCTTGGCGTTGATCGCTTCGCGGGTCGCGTAGTACAGACCCAGCACGATATCCTGCGAAGGAACGATGGACGGCTCGCCGTTGGACGGGAACAGGATGTTGTTCGACGCCAGCATCAGCGTGCGCGCTTCCATCTGCGCCTCGATCGACAGCGGCACGTGGACAGCCATCTGGTCACCGTCGAAGTCGGCGTTGAACGCCGCGCAGACGAGTGGGTGCAGCTGGATGGCCTTGCCTTCGATCAGGACCGGCTCGAAAGCCTGGATGCCCAGACGGTGCAGCGTAGGCGCACGGTTCAGCATGATCGGGTGTTCGCGGATGACTTCTTCCAGGATGTCCCACACGACCGGCTCCTGGATCTCGACCAGCTTTTTAGCGGCCTTGATCGTGGTAGCCAGGCCCATCAGTTCGAGCTTGTTGAAGATGAAGGGCTTGAACAGTTCCAGCGCCATCAGCTTCGGCAAACCGCACTGGTGCAGTTTCAGCTGCGGACCCACCACGATGACCGAACGGCCCGAGTAGTCGACGCGCTTGCCCAGCAAGTTCTGACGGAAACGGCCGCCCTTGCCCTTGATCATCTCGGCCAGCGATTTCAGCGGACGCTTGTTGGCGCCGGTCATCGCTTTGCCGCGACGGCCGTTGTCCAGCAGCGAGTCGACCGCTTCCTGCAGCATGCGCTTTTCGTTGCGCGTGATGATCTCCGGCGCGCGCAGCTCCATCAGGCGTTTCAGGCGGTTGTTGCGGTTGATCACGCGGCGATACAGATCGTTCAGATCCGAGGTCGCGAAGCGGCCGCCGTCCAGCGGGACCAGCGGGCGCAGTTCCGGCGGCAGCACCGGCAGCACTTCCATGATCATCCAGTCCGGCTTGATGCCCGAACGCTGGAACGCTTCCAGCACTTTCAGGCGCTTGGCGTACTTCTTGATCTTCGCTTCGGACTTCGATTCCTTCAGTTCCACGCGCAGCGTCTCGGCATCGCGGTGGATGTCGATCGAGCGCAGCAGTTCACGGATACCTTCGGCGCCCATGAAGGCGGTGAAGTCGTCGCCGTACTCTTCGTACTTGGCGGCGTAGTCGTCTTCCGACATGATCTGGCACTTCTTCAGCGGGGTCATGCCGGGATCGGTCACGACGTACGCTTCGAAGTACAGCACGCGTTCGATGTCGCGCAAGGTCATGTCCAGGACCATGCCCAGGCGCGACGGCAGCGACTTCAGGAACCAGATGTGCGCGGTCGGCGAGGCCAGTTCGATGTGGCCCATGCGCTCGCGGCGCACCTTGGCCAGCGTGACTTCAACGCCGCACTTTTCGCAGATCACGCCGCGGTGCTTCAGGCGCTTGTACTTGCCGCACAGGCATTCGTAGTCCTTGATCGGGCCAAAGATCTTGGCGCAGAACAGGCCGTCGCGCTCTGGCTTGAAGGTACGGTAGTTGATGGTTTCCGGCTTTTTGACTTCGCCGTAGGACCACGAACGGATTTTTTCAGGCGAGGCCAGACCGATCTTGATCGCGTCGAACGTCTCGTTTTGCTGAACTTGCTTGAATAGATCGAGCAGAGCTTTCATGTATCACTCCAGGTGATTGAATTCTTAAAGCTGCCGGGCGGCGGGTTTCCGCCGCCCGGCGGCGCCAGTGTCTTAGTTGCGTTCCAGGTCGATATCGATACCCAGGGAACGAATCTCTTTCACCAGCACGTTGAACGATTCCGGCATACCCGCGTCGATCACGTGGTCGCCTTTGACCAGGTTCTCGTACACCTTGGTACGGCCGTTCACGTCATCCGACTTCACAGTCAGCATCTCTTGCAGCACGTAGGACGCGCCGTACGCTTCCAGTGCCCACACCTCCATCTCACCGAAGCGCTGGCCGCCGAACTGGGCTTTACCGCCCAGTGGCTGCTGCGTCACCAGCGAGTATGGACCGGTCGAACGCGCATGCATCTTGTCGTCGACCAGGTGGTGCAGTTTCAGCATGTGCATCACGCCGACGGTGACCTTGCGCTCGAACGCTTCGCCGGTGCGGCCGTCGTACATCGTGACCTGGTTCTTCGACGGCGTCATGCCCAGTTTGGCGGCGACGTCGTCCGGGTAAGCCAGGTCCAGCATGCGGCGGATTTCCGACTCGTGCGCGCCGTCGAACACCGGGGTCGCGAACGGCACACCTTTTTTCAGGTTGTGCGCCAGCTTCATGATCTCTTCGTCGTCGAATTGATCGATGTCTTCCGGACGGCCCGACTCGTTGTACACGGTGGTCAGATACTTGCGCATCTCTTCCACTTTGATCTGCTGCGCCAGCATTTCGCCGATGCGGATACCCAGGCCCTTGGCTGCCCAGCCCAAGTGGGTTTCCAGGATCTGACCCACGTTCATGCGGGACGGAACGCCCAGCGGGTTCAGCACCACGTCGGCCGGCGTGCCGTCGGCCATGTAAGGCATGTCTTCCACCGGCACGATGCGCGAAACCACGCCCTTGTTACCGTGGCGGCCCGCCATCTTGTCGCCCGACTGCAGGCGGCGTTTCACGGCCAGGTAAACCTTGACCATCTTCTGCACGCCAGGCTGCAGCTCGTCGCCTTGCGTCAGCTTCTTGCGCTTCTCTTCGAAGGCCAGGTCGAACTGGTGGCGCTTCTCGTTGATGGATTCCTTGATGGCTTCCAGCGCGGTGGCGGCAGCGTCGTCCGCCGGGCGGATGTCGAACCAGTGGTACTTGTCCAGATCGTCCAGGTAGTCCTTGGTGATCTTGGCGCCCTTGGCCAGCTTCTTCGGACCGCCGTTGACCACCAGGCCGATCAGCATCTTCTCCAGACGCTGGAAGGCGTCGCCCTCGACGATACGCATCTGGTCGTTCAGGTCCAGGCGGAAACGCTTCAGTTCATCGTCGATGATCTGCTGGGCGCGCTTGTCGCGCACGATGCCTTCGCGGGTGAACACCTGGACGTCGATCACGGTGCCGACCATGCCCGAAGGCACGCGCAGCGAGGTGTCTTTCACGTCCGACGCTTTTTCGCCGAAGATGGCGCGCAGCAGCTTCTCTTCCGGCGTCAGCTGGGTTTCGCCTTTCGGCGTCACTTTACCGACCAGGGTGTCGCCGGCGGTCACTTCCGCGCCAATGTAGACGATACCGGACTCATCCAGACGGGCCAGCTGGTTCTCAGCCAGGTTCGAGATGTCGCGGGTGATTTCTTCCGCGCCCAGTTTCGTGTCGCGCGCGACCACGGACAGCTCTTCGATGTGGATCGAGGTGTAACGGTCGTCCTTGACGACGTTTTCCGAGATCAGGATCGAATCCTCGAAGTTCAGACCATTCCATGGCATGAAGGCCACGGTCATGTTCTGGCCCAGCGCCAGCTCGCCCAGGTCGGTCGATGCGCCGTCGGCGATCACGTCGCCCTTGGCCACGCGGTCGCCAACCTGCACGATGGGACGCTGGTTGATGTTGGTGTTCTGGTTGGAACGGGTGTACTTGATCAGGTTGTAGATGTCCACACCGACTTCGCCGGCCGTCGCCTCTTCGTCGTTGACGCGGATCACCACGCGGCCCGCATCGATGTAGTCCACCAGGCCGCCGCGCAGTGCTTGCACGGTGGTGCCCGAGTCGACTGCCACGGTGCGTTCGATGCCGGTACCGACCAGCGCCTTTTCAGGACGCAGGCAAGGCACGGCCTGGCGCTGCATGTTGGCACCCATCAGCGCGCGGTTCGCGTCATCGTGTTCCAGGAAGGGAATCAGCGACGCGGCGACCGACACGATCTGGCCCGGCGCCACGTCCATGTACTGGATGCGCTCCGGCGACACCAGGATGGTCTCGCCGGCTTCACGGGCCGACACCAGTTCGTCGGAGAGCTTGCCTTCCTTGCTGATGGTCGCATTCGCCTGGGCGATGATGTAGCGGCCTTCTTCAATGGCGGACAGGTAGTCGATCTTGTCGGTCACCATGGAGCCTTCGACCTTGCGGTACGGGGTTTCCAGGAAGCCGTATTCGTTCAGGCGGGCGTACAGTGCCAGCGAGTTGATCAGGCCGATGTTCGGGCCTTCAGGCGTTTCGATCGGGCACACGCGGCCGTAGTGGGTCGGGTGCACGTCGCGCACCTCGAAGCCGGCGCGTTCGCGGGTCAGACCGCCCGGTCCCAGCGCGGAGACGCGGCGCTTGTGGGTGATTTCCGACAGCGGGTTGGTCTGGTCCATGAACTGCGACAGCTGGGACGAACCGAAGAACTCGCGGATGGCGGCCGAAATCGGCTTCGAGTTGATCAGGTCGTGCGGCATCAGGTTGTCCGCTTCGGCTTGGCCGAGGCGTTCCTTGACGGCGCGCTCGACGCGCACCAGGCCGGCGCGGAACTGGTTTTCGGCCAGTTCGCCCACGCAGCGTACGCGGCGGTTGCCCAGGTGATCGATATCGTCGACTTCGCCGCGGCCATTGCGCAGCTCGACCAGGATCTTGATCACGGCCAGCACGTCTTCGTTCGACAGGGTCATCATGCCGGTCAGTTCGTCGCGGCCGATGCGGCGGTTGAACTTCATGCGGCCGACGGCCGACAGGTCGTAGCGGTCAGGGCTGTAGAACAGGCCGTTGAACAGCGCTTCCACCGACTCTTCGGTCGGCGGTTCGCCTGGACGCATCATGCGGTAGATCGCGATGCGGGCGGCGGTCTGGTCCATCGTGTCGTCGATGCGCAGGGTCTGCGAGATGTAGGCGCCCTGGTCCAGGTCGTTGGTGTACAGGGTCTGGATGTCGCTGATCGAAGCTTCGCGCAGGCGTGCCAGCACGTCTTCGGTCAGTTCGTCGTTGGCGTTGGCCACCACTTCGCCGGTCTCCGGGTCCACGATGTTCTTCGCCAGCACGCGGCCCAGCAGGTAGTCTTCCGGCACGGAGATGTGCTTCAGGCCGGCGGTCTCGATGTCGCGCACATGCTTGGCATTGATACGCTTGTCCTTCATCACCAGCGCCTTGCCGGTCTTCGGATCGACGATGTCGAAGCGCGCGACTTCGCCGCGCAGGCGTTCGGCCACGAATTCCATCTCGGCGCCTTCGGAGCGCAGGTGGAAGTTGTCGAAGACGAAGAAGTTCGCCAGGATCTGTTCCGGCGACATGCCGATGGCCTTCAGCAGTATCGTCACCGGCATCTTGCGGCGGCGGTCGACGCGGAAGAACAGGATGTCTTTCGGGTCGAACTCGAAGTCCAGCCACGAGCCGCGGTAAGGAATGATGCGGGCCGAGAACAGCAGTTTGCCGGACGAGTGGGTCTTGCCGCGGTCGTGCTCGAAGAACACGCCCGGGGAGCGGTGCAGCTGCGAAACGATAACGCGCTCAGTACCGTTGATCACGAACGAACCGGTGGTGGTCATCAGGGGCAGTTCGCCCATGTAGACTTCCTGTTCCTTCATTTCCTTGACGACAGGCTTGGTCGGCGATTCCTTGTCCAGGATCACCAGGCGTACCTTGGCGCGCAGCGGCGACGCGAACGTCAGGCCGCGCAGCTGGCATTCCTTGACGTCGAAGGCGGGGTCGCCCAGCACGTACGACAGGAACTCGAGACGCGCGAAGCCATTGTGCGAAACGATAGGGAAAATGGAGGTGAAGGCCGACTGCAGGCCGTCATTCTTGCGCGTCGACGGTGCGATGTCTTCTTGCAGGAAGTTGTGGTAGGACTCGAGCTGGGTAGCCAGCAGGAACGGAACGTTGTGGACGTTGGCGCGCTTCGCGAATGACTTGCGAATGCGTTTCTTCTCAGTAAATGAGTAGTGCATGGACACTCCGTGAGTGACAGAAAGGATAGAAAATTCAGGTTTTGCAAGGTGCGCTGCGGAACGAACGTCACACAGACGAAACCTCAAGCCTCTATCATTTCAGGTCGATATGATCAAACTGCGGCGCCAGGATGCGGCAACTACGCGCTACAAATACGACAAAGACGACAAAGGAGCCAAAGCCGGCATTCCTTCCTTTCGAAAGGAATGCCTCACTTTGACTCGCGGCGATAACACTCGCCAGTACAACTAGATTACTTCAGTTCGGCCTTGGCGCCAGCTTCTTCCAGCTTCTTCTTGCCGGCTTCAGCGTCAGCTTTCGACAGCGCTTCTTTAACGGTCTTAGGTGCGCCGTCCACTACGTCTTTAGCTTCTTTCAGGCCCAGACCGGTGATTTCGCGCACAACTTTGATCACGCCAACTTTGTTCGCGCCGATTTCGGTCAGAACCAGGTTGAATTCGGTTTGCTCTTCAGCAACAGCAGCAGCTGCGCCGCCAGCTGCAGGAGCAGCCATAGCAGCAGCGGATACGCCGAATTTTTCTTCGAAAGCTTTGACCAGATCGTTCAGGTCCATTACGGACATTTCGCTAACTGCTGCCAGGATGTCGTCTTTGGAAATTGCCATTTGAAACTCCTAATTTATATGTATGCTACAGAATTGTTTACTTGAGAAAAAGAACCAGCTGCTATCAAGCGGCTGCGGTTTCTTCGGCTGCTGCAGGAGCAGCTTCCGAACCTTCGCTCTTTTTCGCTGCCAGAGCAGCCAGACCACGTGCAAAGCCCGAAACCGGTGCCAGCATAACGCCCAACAGCTGCGAGATGAGGACTTCACGGCTAGGAATGCTCGCCAACGCGGTAACAGCAGCTTTATCCAGCTGTTTACCTGCGTAGTTACCGGCGATGATGACCAGTTTGTCGTTGGTTTTAGCGAAGTCGTTGATGACTTTCGCTGCTGCAACGGCGTCGTCCGAGATCGAGTAGATCAGCGGGCCGGTCATGCTGTCGGCCAGAGCGGCGAACTGCGTACCTTCTACTGCACGGCGGGCCAGGGTGTTTTTCAACACGCGCAGGTATACGCCTTGGGTACGCGCTTTAGCACGAAGTTGCGTCAAGTGAGCAACCTGGATGCCACGGTACTCGGCCACGACCACGGTTTGCGCAGTTGCTACTTTTGCGGAAACTTCGGCAACGACGGCCTTTTTGTCATTCAGATTGAGACCCACGGTCAACCTCCTTAAATGATGCGCGGATAATCCCCCGCATCGGTTCGAACAACGGCGTCCGAGGTTAGGAGTCCTATGGACTGCAAAACTTGATCGGGTACACCATCTGCGTTGGGCGCCTGAAGGCGATTAAGCGGGAGCCTGCCTGCTGCCCCCACCCCAACGGTCTTTGATTGCCTGGCGACTTGCGTCGCCAGCCCAAAGATGCGCCCGGCTTACACCGGGACTTAATTCTTGCCCGCTGTCATACTCGCGCAAGCGGGTATCCATACTCAGCATGGATTCCCGTTTGCACGGGAACGACAGACAGAATTACGCTGCCAGGGTAGCGTGGTCAACACGGACGCCGGCGCCCATGGTCGACGAGATCGCTACTTTGCGCAGGTACACGCCTTTCGACGAAGCAGGCTTGGCCTTGTTCAGCGCGTCGATCAGGGCAACCAGGTTGCGCTTCAGATCGGCGTCGTCGAAGGACTTGCGGCCGATGGTCGCGTGGATGATACCTGCCTTGTCGGTACGGTACTGAACCTGGCCGGCTTTCGCGTTTTTCACGGCGGTAGCGACGTCAGGGGTAACAGTGCCGACCTTCGGGTTAGGCATCAGGCCGCGTGGGCCCAGGATCTGGCCCAGGGTACCAACGATACGCATGGTGTCTGGCGAAGCGATGACGATGTCGAAAGGCATGTCGCCGGCTTTGACGCGCTCGGCCAGGTCTTCCATACCGACGACGTCGGCGCCGGCTGCTTTAGCGGCTTCAGCCTTGTCGCCCGAAGCGAACACGGCCACGCGTACGGTCTTGCCGGTGCCGGCTGGCAGCACGACGGAACCGCGCACAACCTGGTCGGATTTCTTAGGATCCACACCCAGCTGTACCGACACGTCGATCGATTCGTTGAACTTGGCGGTAGCCAGTTCTTTGATCAGGCTGACTGCGTTGTCGAAAGCGTACACTTTGGTACGGTCTACTTTAGCCTTGATGGCTTGAGCGCGTTTGGACAGTTTTGCCATGATTAGATGCCCTCTACCGTGATGCCCATCGAACGTGCGGAACCGGCGATGGTGCGCACTGCTGCGTCCATGTCGGCTGCGGTCAGGTCCGGGGTCTTCAGTTTTGCGATTTCTTCAGCCTGGGCGCGGGTCAGCTTACCGACTTTGTCGGTATGTGGCTTCGGCGAACCTTTAACAACGCCCGAGTGCTTCTTGATCAGGTACGTCGCTGGGGGGGTCTTCATCACGAAGGTGAAGGACTTGTCGGCGAATGCGGTGATCACGACCGGGATCGGCATGCCTGGTTCCATACCTTGGGTCTGCGCGTTGAACGCTTTGCAGAATTCCATGATGTTCAGACCGCGCTGACCCAGCGCTGGGCCGATCGGAGGGGATGGGTTTGCTTTACCGGCTGGCACTTGCAGCTTGATAAAGCCAATGATTTTCTTTGCCATTTGGGCACTTCCTATCTTAGCATTGAGTAGTAGCGCCCCGCCGGTACTTCCTGGCAGGGCTCCTCTTGTCGGATGTGGCCGGAGCCGCGCTCCGAGGGGCGCTTACAACGAAACTTAAACTTTTTCGACCTGGCCGAACTCGAGTTCCACCGGGGTCGCGCGGCCGAAGATGGTGACCGAGACGCGCACTTTGGATTTTTCGTAGTTGACTTCTTCGACGTTGCCGTTGAAGTCGGTGAACGGGCCATCCTTGATGCGGACTTGCTCGCCCACTTCGTACAGCACTTTCGGACGCGGCTTTTCCACGCCTTCCTGCATTTGCTGCATGATCTTGTCGATCTCGCGCGCAGGAATCGGGGTCGGCTTGTTCGATTTGCCGCCGATGAAGCCGGTCACCTTGCTGGTGTTTTTCACCAGGTGCCAGGTTTCGTCGGTCATTTCCATTTCCACCAGCACGTAGCCAGGGAAGAAACGGCGTTCGGTGACGGACTTCTGGCCGTTCTTGACTTCCACCACTTCTTCGGTGGGCACCAGGATCTGGCCGAACTGGTCCTGCATGCCGGCGCGCTCGACGCGCTCGGTCAGCGCGCGCTGCACGCTTTTCTCCATGCCGGAATAAGCATGCACGACGTACCAGCGCTTGTTGCTGACCGGTACGCTCAGTGCTGCGCCAGCGTCTTGCGCCGGAACTTCCGGCGCGTCATCTTGCACATTTTCGCTCATTATTGTTTCCAACCCAGAATCACGTCGTACAACAGGAACTCTAGCAACTTATCCGTGCCCCACAGGAACACAGCCATTACCAATACGAACGCGAACACGATCATCGTGATTTGCGTCGCTTCTTTGCGCGTAGGCCAAACGACTTTTTTGGTTTCGCGGACAGCTTCTTTGGCGAAATTCAGGAACTCGCGGCCAGAAGTGGAGGTGTAAGCAATGCCGGCGGAAATAAGCAAACCACCCACAAGCGCAGCTGCCCGCACCAGGGATGGTTGACCTGCCAGGTAAAAGAACCCGACTACGCCTGCAATCGCTGCAACCACTGCCAGCACGACTTTGATCTTGTCGTTTGACGTGCTAACGGTTTGCACGGATTGATTAGACATTCTATTTTACTTTCGGTGCCCTGCACCAGATTCGGTGGCAGGGGCGGAGGGCCTCGAACCCCCAACCTTCGGTTTTGGAGACCGACGCTCTGCCAATTGAGCTACGCCCCTACGTAAAACTTGATCAGTGAATCCGCAATTATAGCACCCGACTGCAGTCGGGCGCTAGTTCTTGGCGCGAATTCTTAGGCCAGGATCTTGGCTACCACGCCGGCGCCGACAGTACGGCCGCCTTCGCGGATTGCAAAACGCAGACCTTCTTCCATGGCGATCGGGTTGATCAGCTTGACGGTGATCGACACGTTGTCGCCTGGCATAACCATTTCTTTGTCCGCTGGCAGTTCGATCGAACCGGTCACGTCAGTCGTACGGAAGTAGAACTGTGGACGATAGTTGTTGAAGAACGGAGTATGACGGCCGCCTTCGTCTTTCGACAGAACATAGATCTCGCCGGTGAAGTGGTTATGCGGCTTGATCGAGCCTGGCTTCGCCAGAACCTGACCACGCTGCACGTCTTCACGCTTGGTGCCGCGCAGCAGCAGACCAACGTTGTCGCCGGCTTGACCCTGGTCCAGCAGCTTGCGGAACATTTCCACGCCGGTGCAAGTGGTCTTGACGGTGTCGGTGATGCCGACGATTTCGATTTCTTCGCCGACTTTCACCACGCCGCGCTCTACACGACCGGTTACCACGGTGCCGCGGCCCGAGATCGAGAACACGTCTTCCACTGGCATCAGGAAGGCGCCGTCCACTGCGCGCTCTGGCGTAGGGATGTAGCTGTCCAGTGCGTCGGCCAGGGCCATGATGGCCACTTCGCCCAGGGGACCGGTGTCGCCGTCCAGCGCTTTGCGTGCCGAACCCTTGATGATAGGCAGGTCGTCGCCTGGGAAGTCGTACTTCGACAGCAACTCGCGCACTTCCATTTCAACCAGTTCCAGCAGCTCTTCGTCGTCCACCAGGTCGCACTTGTTCAGGAACACGACGATGTATGGAACGCCAACCTGACGGGCCAGCAGGATGTGCTCGCGGGTCTGTGGCATAGGGCCGTCAGCTGCGGAGCAAACCAGGATCGCGCCGTCCATCTGCGCTGCGCCGGTGATCATGTTCTTGATGTAGTCGGCGTGGCCTGGGCAATCTACGTGAGCGTAGTGGCGGGCAGCGGTTTCGTACTCAACGTGCGCGGTGTTGATGGTGATGCCGCGTGCTTTTTCTTCCGGTGCAGCGTCGATCTGGTCGTAAGCTTTAGCTTCGCCGCCGAATTTCTTCGACAGAACGGTTGCAATCGCAGCGGTCAGGGTGGTTTTACCGTGATCGACGTGGCCGATGGTGCCGACGTTGACGTGCGGCTTGGTCCGTTCGAATTTACCTTTTGCCATTATAGACTCCTAACAATTTGATGAGATTGCAGGGCACGCGCCCGACTGTCTGTGGAATTACTGCTGATACTGCGAATTCTGGTGCCCTTTACGTGGATTGAACACGTGGCCTCTCCCTTACCAAGGGAGTGCTCTACCACTGAGCTAAAAGGGCTTTATTTGTTGCGATGTACCACATTGATGCAAGCTAACTGGAGCGGGTGAAGGGAATCGAACCCTCGTCGTAAGCTTGGAAGGCTTCTGCTCTACCATTGAGCTACACCCGCGAGGATTAGTTCACTTCACTGCTATCACCCGGTTTTTTTGCAAAAACTTGGTGGAGGGGGCTGGATTCGAACCAGCGTACTCGAAAGAACAGATTTACAGTCTGTCGCCTTTAACCACTCGGCCACCCCTCCGCGAGGAACCGCAGAGTATGAAGCAACTTCTTCAACTTGTCAACGCCGTCCGCAGAATTTTTTAACTTCATTCTCTGCAAGCTGCGATGTTTCGTCTGCTTCGGGGCGAGATTTTAAACACATGAATGTAAATGTGCAAGTGTTGTTTTTAAGTTGAATGATTTCTTATAGATTCGACACGCGGAGGCGGGTAGGCGAGCATGTGGGTGGGCATGTATCGATCAGGATCGGAGCAACGGATTTTGCAGACAAGAACCAACTCCCCGCGCCGCTGGCGCGCCACGCTGCTGGCCAACGCCGCCCTGGCGCTGGTCTACCTGGCCACCGGGCGCCTGGGTCTGGAAATGGCGCTGGGCGAGTCCTACGCCTCGCCGCTGTTCCTGCCGGCCGGCATTGCCCTGGCCGCCGTCTTCAGCTACGGGCCGCGCCTGCTGCCGGCGGTCATGCTGGGCGCGGTGGCGGTCAACCTGATGCCGCTCGGGCAGCTCGCCGTGGCCGCCCTGCCTTCCCCGCAGCAATTCCTGGCCGCGCTGGCGTCCGGCACCGGCGCCACCCTGCAAGCCTATGTCGCGATGCACGTGCTGCGGCGCCTGATGCAGCCGGCCATCGGCATGGGACGCGACGTGCTCAGCTTCATGCTGCTGACGCCGCTGCTGGCCGTGGTCAGCAGCAGCGTGGCCATCAGTTGCAGCGGCCTGCTGGGCACCTTGCCGGCGCACGCGCTGGGCATCAACTGGTTCACCTGGTGGCTGGGCGACACCACCGGCATCCTGCTGGCCGCGCCGCTGACGTGGATCGCCATCGGCCGCCCGCGGCCCTTGTGGCGCCGCCGCCGCTGGCTGGTGGGCTTGCCGCTGCTGCTCTCCTGCGCCGTGTTCGTGGGCATCTACTTCCAGGTCGAGCACTGGGAGAACGCGCAGCAGATGCAGACCTTCCGCCTCAAGTCACAGCAGCTGGGCGACTTGCTGCAAGCCCAGTTCAGCGAGCACGAACGCTTCATCTACGCCATGTCCAAGGCCCTCAACGATCCACGCCGCGCGCTCAGCGCAGACGATTTCGCCAACCTGGCCTCGGGCTACCTGGACAAGCGCCCCGAGCTGCTGTCGATGAGCTGGCTCAAGCCGCTCGGCCATGAACAGCGCGCCGCCTACGAGCAGTGGGGCAAGCAGCATATCGATCCGCAATTCGAGATCCGCGAAGGCGTCGGCCAGCGCATGGCGCGCGCCGCCGCGCGCAGCGAGTACGTGGTGTCGACCTTCATCGAGCCGTCCACCAGCCGGCGCTATCTCGGCATCGACTTCCTCAGCGAGCCGGTGCGCGCGGGCGCCGTGCGGCAGGCCTTGCGCAGCGGCCAGCCCTCGGCCAGCGCGCCGATCGCGCTGTTCCGCCACCAGGACGAAAAGGGCCTGATCCTGCTGCAATCGGTGCGCAGCCCGGCCAGCGGCGCCGCGCCGCTGGGCATGCTGCTCATTTCGATCCAGGTCGAATCCTACATCCGGCGCGCGGTCGGCCAAGTCAACTTCCCCGCCTTCCAGGTGCGCCTGCAGGACATCAGCGGCAGCCGCCCGCTGACCATGCAGGACCAGTTGCGGCGCGCGCCCAACGCCGCCGCGCGCGTCAACGAGGTGCAGCGCGTGCTGCGCTTCGGCGGCCGCGAATACATGCTGACCCTGGCGGCCACGCCGGACTACACGGCGGCCCAGCGCGGCTGGCAGAGCTGGACCGTGCTCACCTGCGGCCTGCTGCTGACGGCGCTGCTGGGCGGCATGATGCTGCTGATTTCGGGCGAGCGCGCGCTGATCCAGGACCAGGTGAAGGACGCCACGGCCCGCCTGCGCGAGCGCGAGGCACGCCTGCAGGCCATCCTCGACAAGGCGGCCGACGCCATCCTCACCATCGGCAGCGACGGCGTGCTGGTGTCGGCCAACGCCGCCGCCGGGCGATTGTTCGGCTACGCGCCGGAGCAGATGCCCGGCCTGCCGCTGGCGCACCTGCTGCCGCTGGCCGACGGCCAGACCTCGGCCGTGCTGCTGCGCGGCATCGCCAGCGGCGCCAGCCACGAGCACGAGGCGACCGGCTGGCGCAGCGACGGCAGCGCCTTCCCGCTGGCGGTGTCGGTGAGCGAGGTCGAGCTGCCGGACGAGCACCTCTTCGTCGCCATCCTGCACGACCTGACCGAGCAGCAGCGTTCGCAGGAGCGCATCTACCGCCTGGCCCACCACGACCCGCTGACGGGGCTGGACAACCGATTGTCGCTGAACCTGCGGCTGGACCAGCTGCTGGCGCAAGCGCGCCGCAGCCACAGCGAGGGGGCGGTGATGTTCATCGATCTCGACCACTTCAAGAAAATCAACGACACGCACGGCCACCAGACCGGCGACCTGCTGCTGATCGCCGTGGCCAACCGGCTGCGCGAACTGCTGCGCGAAATCGACACCATCGCCCGCCTCGGCGGCGACGAGTTCATCATCCTCGCCGGCGGCGGCGTCACGCCCGAATCGGCCAGCCAGGTCGCGGTGCGCATCGTCGATGCGCTGAGCACGCCCTTCCTGCTGCAGGGCAAAACCATCCACAGCGGCGCCAGCGTGGGGGTCGCCATGTTCCCCTCCGACGGCGACGACGGCGCCACGCTGCTGCGCCACGCCGACACCGCGATGTACGCCGCCAAGAGCCACGGCCGGGGCAATTTCCAGTTCTTCTCGCCGGCCATGAACGCGGCCACCCACGAGCGCCTGCTGCTGGAAAACCGGCTGTGGCAGGCGCTCGAGCAGAACGAGTTCGAGCTCTATCTGCAAGCGCAGGTGGAGCTGGCCAGCGGGCGCATCATCGGCGCCGAGGCGCTGCTGCGCTGGCACCACCCGGAATTGCTGATGGTGGGGCCGGACCGCTTCATCCCCATCGCCGAGGAGTCCGGCCTGATCCTGCCGCTGGGCGACTGGGTGCTGCGCAGCGCGGTGCAGCTGCTGCAGCGCTGGCGCACCGAAGGGCTGGGCCATTTGCGGCTGGCGGTCAACCTGTCGGCGCGCCAGTGCCACGGCAACGCGCTGCTGCCTCTGCTCGACAAACTGCTGGCCGAAAGCGCCATCGACCCGGCGCTGCTGGAACTGGAGATCACCGAATCGGCCGCCATGCAGGATCCCGAACGCAGCCGCGAGCTGCTGCGCGAACTGCGCAAGCGCGGGCTGAAGGTGGCGATCGACGACTTCGGCACCGGCTACTCCTCGCTCAGCTACCTCAAGTTGTTCGAGCTGGACCGGATCAAGATCGACCGCGGTTTCGTGAAAGACATCGAGACCGATCCGAACGACGCGGTGATCGTCGCCGCCACCATCGCGCTGGCGCATTCGCTGGGGCTGGCGGTGATCGCCGAAGGCGTGGAGACGGCGGCGCAGCGCGCATTCCTGGGCAGCAAAGGCTGCGAAGAGGCGCAAGGCTATCTGTTCGCCAAGCCCGCGCCGATCGCCCAGTTCGAAGCGCTGGCGCGCGCAGCGGCCATGGACGGGGACGGCGGCGTAGGGCGGGTTAGCGGCGCAGCCGCGTAACCCGCCAGCGCCGCCGGCGGCTCATGGCGGGTTACGCACGGCGCGCGCCCCGCTAACCCGCCCTACGTTGGCGTCAGCGCCACCAGCACTTGCCCTTTGAGGGCGCGGATCAGGGAAGTCTCGTCGGGCGGCACGCCTTCGGGCGCCGGTTCGCTGCGGTCGGCGTAGAACAGGCCCAGCTGCACGCCCTGCACCACCAGCGGCAGCACGATGAAGCTGCGCGCGTCCGGCAGCAGCTTGCGGTGCCACTCGGGCAGCAGATCGCGGATCTTGGGTGTGCCGGCGTCGGCGATCATCAGGTCGGCGTCGTTCTGCATCGCCAAGTGGAACAAGTCCTGCCCCGCCGCCATCGGAAAGGTGAAGCCGGCCATGCGCGCGGCGTGCTTTTCGCCGAAGGCGATGCGGGCCCGGAAGGTGCCCGTGCGCGTATCGCGCAGGCACACCGTGGCGTAGCGGAAGCCCATGCTGCGGTACAGCGTCTCCAGCACCGCCTGGATCACCTCGTTGACCTTGCAGCGCCCCGCCGCGCGCATCTGCGCCACTTCCTGCACGCCCGCCAGCAACTGCTCGCGCGCGTTGTAGGGCTTGCCGCTGGCGTGCTGGCCCTCGGGCAGGCTGCCGCCGGCGTCCATGGTGGCCAGCAGCAGCACATTGGGCAGGCCTTCCGCGCTGTCCTCGGCCGGCGCCGGGGCCGGCTGCAGCTGCAGCGTGTCGAGCAACTGGTCCATCTCGATGCGCACCTCGGCCAGCATCTCCTCGAGCCGCTTGCGTTCCAGCCCCAGCGCCGCGCCGTAGCGCTCGAACAGCGCCTTCAGCACGTCGGCCGACAGGCCGCCCGGCCGCACCAGCGCGCGCGCCGCGTCCATGCTGAAGGACACCACCAGGCGCACCCAGTCCTGCCGGTTCGGCGGCGGCTTCTGGGCCGGCGCCGCCGGCAGGGCGCCGATCGAGCGCACGATGACTTCGGGGATCTTCCATTCGTTGAGGATGGCCGCCGACAGCGTGTCGTAGGTGCTGCCCAAGATCATTTGCGAGGCCTGGCTGGCGTTGTGCGCGCCGCCCGCCACCAGCGCGTTGATTTCGCGGTAGCGCTCGTGCTGCTGGGAGGCGATCAGCAGCGGACCGATGTTCTTGAACAGCGCGCCGATGGACGCCTCCTCGGCGCCCTGGTAGGCGCTCAGGCGCGCCATTTCGCGCCCGATCAGGCTGGCGCACAGCGCGGCCTCCAGCTCCACCCGCACGCTTTGCGCGTGCTTGCTGTTGGACAGCGTGTCGACCAGCAGCATGGCCAGCGCGGTGGTCTTCACATTGTCGAAGCCGAGCAGGGAGATGGCGCGCGAAATGGTGGTGACGGCGATGCCGCCGGCGGCCCGGTAGCGCGGCGTGTTGGCGATGCGCAGCACCTTCTGCGTCAGCGCCGCGTCCGACAGCACATAGTAGGCCAGGTCCTGGGTGCCGCCATCGTCCGAGTCGACCAGTTGCACCACCCGCGCCACCGACACGCCGAGCGCGAACACCCCCTCGTCGCTGCACAGTTTTTTCAGCAGCGGGCCGCGCACGGGGCGCGCTTCGGCATGGGCGGGAGGGGACGCATGGGGCATGGCATTGGGCCCAAGGATAGAGACTAGCTATTGTAGCGCCGCGCGGGCCGGCGCAGCGCGGCCCCCGGTGCTATATCGCCGTTTCGCGCCAGCGGTCGGCGCGGATGTTGTATTTCCTCAATATGTCCTGGTGCAGGGACGACAAGGCGCCCAGTTTCGGATTGACCGGGTCCAGCCGCCGCACGCTGGCGATCAGGTCCAGCGCGTCCTGCCCCATGGCCTCGTCCCAGCCGGTGTTCTCCAGGCACTTGAGCACCGCCACGGCCGCGTTGAACACCACCTGGCCGTTGTCGGGCAGCTTGGCCACCGCCTCCATCATCAGCTCCACCGCGCCGCGGTAATCGCCTTCCTTGGCGCGCGCCGCGCCCACCGCCACCATGTCGACCACTTCCTGGCGGCTCTCGCTGGCCAGTTGCGCCGCCAGTTCGCCCTGGCCGGCGTCCTCCAGCACGCGCATGGCCTTGTTCATGGCGGCCGCGCTGCCGGCGTTGCGCATCACCTCGCGCAGCACCTCGGCGGCCTGCTCCGGCTTGCCGCCCTCCAGGCAGGTGCGCGCCAGGTCGAGCTTGAGCTCGTTCGACAGCCCGCTGGCGCGGCGGCAGCCGGCCAGCGCGAAATTGATCGATTCCTCCAGCCGCGCCTCGTTGCCGGTGTACTCGTGCAGCATGGCCGAGGAGACGGCGCTGCACACGGCCGTGTTGCGCGCCCCGGCCAGCGACTTGTCGAGGTCGCGGATGACGGCGGCGGCCTGCACCGGGTCGCCCTTGCGCACCAGCGCCGACACCAGCCGCGCGTGGTCCTCGGGGTCGCGGAACTCGGAATAGCGCGCCTTGCTGACCACCTGCTTGTAGGCCTTCTCGGCCGCGTCCAGGTCGCCCGCCTCCAGCGCCACCTCGCCCAGGCGCCGCAAGCGCCGCACCGCGTGCGGCGACAGTTCCACCGCCTCGCTCAGCACCGCCTGCGCGCGGCTCCAGTCGCTTTCCACCTCGTGCGTGCGCGCCAGCCAGTCGTAGGCGTCCAGGAAGCGCTTGTTCTTGTCCAGCAAGTCCTCCAGCATGGCTTGCGACTGGGCCAGCTCGCCGCGCAGGAACAGGCACTTGGCCTGCCCCAGGCGGGCCCAGTGGATGCTCTTGCTGGCGTACAGCTCGGCGTAGATGGGTTCGGCCACTTCCGGCTCGCCCAGTTCCATGTGCAGCTCGGCGCGCAGGCGCTGGAAGTCGCTGGCGTAGCGCGGCTGGGCCTGCTCGCCGTCCAGGCAGGCGGCGATGGCGCCGCGCTGGTCGCCATAGGCCAGCAGCTGGTGGATGCCGGCCAGCGCGCTGCGCTTGTCGAAGGCGCGCGCGATGCGTTCGAGCATGCTGTCGGCGGTGAACGGTTTCAGGATGTAGTCGTTCGGCTGCAGCTCGGCGGCGCTGACCACCTTGCTGAAATTGCCCTCGCCGGTGACCATGAAGAACAGCGTGGCGGGACGGATCAGGCGGTGGTGGCGCAAGTCCTCCAGCATCTGCTGGCCGTCCTGGCCGCCGTCCAGGCTGTACTCGCACAGCACCAGGTCGTAGGTTTTGCTGGCCAGCATGCGGATCGCGTGGCCGGAACTGCTCGCGTCCTCGATGCGGCTGACGCCGCAGAGGTTGAGCATATTGTGCAGGCTGGCGCGCATGCCCGGATGGGGCTCGATGATCAACGCACCCAGGCCCTTGAGTTGCTTCATATTCTTCTGCTTCCGATATCCGTCTGCGCATGGGCGGGGCGCACGTGATGGCGCCGGCGCACGGATGTGCGGCAGCCGGCCGCCTTTGCACCCAGTATATTACGGCGGCGCGGAAAGCAAGGAGAATTGGTGGGATTTGGAGAGAATCCGGCCTCAAACCGGGGCTGCGGCGCCACAGCGGGCGGCATCCCGCAGCGGCGGTCCGCCGATGCGGGATGACACTACGTGGCGGTCTTGGGCTGCTGGCCCAGTTCCGGATCGCGCTCGATGACGTCCAGCAGCGCCAGCACCACTTCGGGGTCGAACTGGGCGCCGCTGCGGTCCTTGATGTAGGTCATCACTTCCGGATAGGGCCACGGCTCCTTGTACGGACGCTCGTGCAGCAGCGAATCGAACACATCGACCACCGCCACGATGCGCGCCGAAAGCGGAATGGCCAGTCCCTTCAGGCCGTTCGGATAACCCTGGCCGTCGAAATGCTCGTGGTGGCAGCCGGCGATCTCGGCGCCGAAGTGCAGGTAGCTGGGGCCGTCGACCATGCTGGCGGCACGCTCCAGTATCGTGCGGCCGACCTGGGCGTGGGTCTGCATCTGGGTGCGCTCGTCGGGGGTGTGGATGCCGGGCTTGAGCAGGATATAGTCCGGCGTGGCGACCTTGCCCACGTCGTGCAGGATGCTGGCCAGGCCTATCATGTCGAGCAGCTGCGGGGTCAGCTCGTCCTCGTATACGCCGCGCTCCTTCATGCGCGCGGCGATGGCCGAGGACAGCGCCTGCACCCGGCGCACATGGCCGCCGGTGCCGCTGTCGCGGAACTCGGCCAGGTCGGCCAGCGCCACCACGGTCGCTTCCTGCGCCTTGCGCAGCTGGCCGAACATGTACAGGTTGTCGAACGCGGCGGCGATGCGCTGGCAGAACACCTCCAGCAAGTCGCGCTGGATCTGGGCCAGCGGCCACGGCGGCGTGACCGAGATGGCCACTTCGCGCTCCTGGGTGTGGATGAACAGCACGTTGGCAGGATGCTCGAACTGGCTCTTCTTTTCGGAAAAGGCCTTGGCGATGGCCGGCCACAGCGGGTGCGTGGTCGGCATGCGCTCGTTGTCGGCCAGCGCCGCGTAGCTGCCGGTGGCGGCCACCACGGTGGCCGGGCCGGTGTCGCCCTGCATCAGGCACAGCACGCCGTCCGCGCCCACGTCGAGGATGGCCGAGACCTGGTTCAGCACGCCGGAGGCGAACTCGCGCAGCGAATGGATCTGGTACAGATTGGTGGCGCCGGCCAGGATCTTGCCCAGGCCGATGCGGCTGCGCTCGAGCATGTTCAGGCTCTCATAGGCGCGCAGCGCCGAGATCACCGTGGTAAACAGCTTCTGCGTGGTCAGCTCGGTCTTGGCCTTGTAGTCGTTGATGTCGTATTCGATGATGACGCGCTGCTCGGGCGCCTGGCCCGGCTGGCCGGTGCGCAGCACCACGCGCACGATGGCGTTGTGCAGTTCCTCGCGGATGCGGCGCGCCAGCAGCAGGCCGGCGTCGTCGGTTTCCATCACCACGTCCAGCAGCACCAGCGCAATGTCCGGCGTGTCGCGCAGGATGTCGAACGCTTCGCGTCCGCTGTAGGCGGAGAACAGCTCCAGTTCGCGGCCCTTGAAGCTGACGTTGCGCAGCGCCAGGCGGGTGACCGCGTGCACATCGACGTCGTCGTCGACGATCAGCACGCGCCACAGGCGCTGGTCCGGGGCGGGCAGCCCGGCCGCTGGCGGCTCGTCGTCCTCGTCGAGCAGCCAGTTGTCGTCTGTAATCGTTGAATCGGTCATGCCGTCTCCCAGGTCGCGCGATGGTCGCGCGGATACGCTCTCCCGGCGCTTAGTGTCTGGTTCCCAGCATAATCAGAATTTAATAGCCTGACAACCCCTGCCACGCAGGGCCGCCACATCCTGGCAACAATCGCCGCGGACGGCCAAAATCGGGCAGGGACGCGCAAAACCGGGTAGGCTGGGGGCTGACGCAGTGAAAGGAGACACCATGGACGACTCAGCAGGCAAGCGCACCCCGAGCAGCAGCGACATCGCCGGGCGCGAATTCCTCGCCTTCAAGCTGGGCAAGGAGGAGTACGGCATCGACATCCTGAAGGTGCAGGAAATCCGCGGCTACGAGGCGGTCACCCGCATCGCCAGCGCGCCCGAATTCATCAAGGGCGTGATCAACCTGCGCGGCATCATCATCCCGGTGGTGGACATGCGCATCAAGTTCAACCTGGGCGAGCCGGTGTACGACGACTTCACCGTCGTCATCATCCTCAACATCAACGGCCGCGTGGTGGGCATGGTGGTCGACAGCGTGTCGGACGTGACCACCCTGATGCCGGAACAGGTCAAGCCGGCGCCGGAAATGGGCACCGCGTTCAGCACCGAGTACGTGGTCGGCCTGGGCACCATCGACGAGCGCATGCTGATCCTGGTCGACATCGACAAGCTGATGTCGAGCGCGGAAATGGGCTTGATCGAGGCGGCGCAAGGCTGACCGGCAAGGCCGCCCGCCCTAGGGCGCGCGGCGGCGGCAGCCGGCCTTGTCGGCGCCGAGGTCGACGTTCTGGTAGCGGATTTCGTATTTGCCGCCGACCAGCTTGTCGACCACCAGCGTGTCGTGCGCCAGCACGTAGGCATAGCGCACATTCGACTTGCGGTCCAGGTCGTACACCTTGATGAACACGGCCGAGGCGTTATTGGCGTTGTCCAGGGTCAGCTGCATGTCCTCGCCCTTGTTGCCGATCGGGAAGCCCTCGATATAGCCCGACTGCGCCGGCCACGGTTCGCCGTTCGGCGCCGCCAGCACCTGGGCTTCGCTGTCGCAGTCCGCTGCCGTGCCCGGCAGCACCACTTGCGACAAGGCCACCACCTTGATCAGCGGCGCGCGCGCGGCGCCGTTGTCGGGCGCGTAGGGCTTGGCCACGGCCCAGCTGTCGGCCAGCGGGTCGCCCTTGGCCTCGGCCTTGCCGGCCGCGCGCGGCGCCTCCGTGGCGACAGTGGCCACGCTGGCGCTCAGTTCGCTCTTGTTGCCGAGCGCGGCGGCCAGCACCGCCTGCAGGCGCGGCTGGCCGGCCGACACCACGCCGCCGGCCCAGCCGACGATCAGGCTGACTCCCATGGCCACGCCCCATTTCCAGTTGCGGCGCCAGGCCGAGCGCACCGCGCGCGGCTGGTCCACGTGTTCCGGCCACGCGTGCTCCGGGCTGCCCTGCCGGGCCGGCCGGTGGCCGTCCTCGTGGCGCGTGCTTTCCAGCCACTCGATCTCCCACTCCTCGGCGGCAATCCACTCGTCGTGCTCCTTGCGGCGCTGCGGATCGGCCAGCGTGCCGTACGCACTGTTGAGGATGGCCATGATGCGCGCGGCCTTCTCGTCGCCGGGATTCTTGTCGGGGTGGTACTTCTGGCTGAGCGCCTTGTAGGCGGCACGTATGACTTCCTGCGGCGCCATGCGCGCCACCTTCAGGTTGTCATAATGAGTGTGTATCTTTCCCATCGTTCCATTAACTTTTCGACAAGCGCGCCGCGACGGGGAACCGCGCTTAGGCCACGTGAATCGATCATCATAGCTGATTCCGGGACGCGGATCGCACCGAACACGCGCAGGAAAGGCTTGCTATTCACGCAATCACAGCCGGTGGCTGCGGTCGGCCGCGGCCAAGGCCGCCGGCAAGTCGACGTTATTGCCTACAATTAAAACCTTGAACAGCTCGCCCATCTCGGCCGGCGACAGGAGTTTCTGCAACGCATTGGCCTGTGGCAAATACGCCATGGCGTCGACCGGATCCGTGCGCAGCAGCAGCTCGCCGATGCCGGCGCCGAGCAGGAAGGCGGCCTGGTTCATATACGCCAGCACGGCCGCGCCCGCGTCCTGGGCCGCCAGCGCCATGGCCGTGAAGTCGACGTGGGCGGTGATGTCCTGCAGGCCGGGCAGGTAGAACGGCTCGGCGTGGGCATGGTGGCGGTAGTGGCACATCAAGGTGCCCTGGTCGCGCTGGCCCAGGTAGTACTCGTGGCCGGGGAAGCCGTAGTCGAGCAGGATGGCCGCGCCCCGGCCCTTGGCCAGCATGCGCGCCAGCGTGGCCATGAAGCCGCAGGCGGTGCCGTGCAGTTCGGTTTCGTAGCCTGGCGGCAGTTCGGCCTCGTCGTCCGGATGGATCTGGCGGGCCAGCTGCCGCTGCAGTTCCCCGTCCAGCGCGTGCTCTTCGTAGGCGAACTCGCCCCGCGTGACGGTGACGTGCAGTTCGCGCCAGCCGGCGGCGGTCTTGCGCACCAGGTGCACCGGCATCGCATCCAGCACCTCGTTGCCGAACACCACGCCGTCCCATGCGTCGGGAAAGCCGTCCAGCCACACCACTTGCGGAAAATCGCGCAGCAGCGCCTGCTGGCGCGCGCGCAACTCGCCCGACAATTCGACGATGGCGTACTGCTCGAGCGCGATGCCGGCGGCGCGCAATTCGGTCAGGATGTCCAGGGCCAGCTTGCCGGTGCCGGCGCCGAACTCGAGGATGCGCGGCGCGCTTTGAGCGATAATAGCGGCTGCCACGTGGGCCAGTGCGGCGCCGAACAGCGGCGTCAGCTCGGGGGCGGTTGTAAAATCGCCATCCTTGCCCAGCTTGGCGGCACCGCCGCTGTAATAGCCGAGATCGGGCGCGTACAGCGCCAGCTCCATGTAGCGGGCGAAGGAAATGGCGCCCGACGCGCGCTCGATTTCGGCGGCGATCAGGTGCTGCAGGGCGTGGGACGCGGCCAGCGCGTCGCTAGAAGGTGCGGGTAGGGACATCCCGGCATTTTAAACAATTCGACGAATTCGACGGAAAAATCCATGACACAGGCAGACAACACGGCGGCCAAGGTCGCGCTGGTGACCGGCGCCGGACGCCGCATCGGCCGCGCCATCGCGCTCGGCATGGCGCAAGCCGGCTGGGACGTGGCCGTGCACTACGGCCGCTCGGCCGACGCGGCGCGGCAGGTGGTGGCGGAGATCGGCGCCATGGGCCGGCGCGCGGTCGCCCTGCCCTGCGACCTGGCAGACGAGGCCGCCGTGCGCCTGCTGCTGCCGCAGGCGGCCGCCGCGCTGGGGCCGGTGGGCTGCGTGGTCAACAACGCCTCGCTGTTCGACTACGACAGCGCGGCCGACTTCACCCTGGCGCGGCTGGAGGCGCACATGGCGGCCAACGTGGCCGCCCCCATCGTGCTGGCGCAGGCGCTGCACGCGGCCACGCCGGACGGCGCGCAGGCCGTGGTTTTGAATCTGCTCGACCAAAAACTGTACAATCTCAATCCCGACTTCCTGTCCTACACGCTGTCCAAGGCCGCCCTGCACACGGCCACGACCTTGCTGGCCCAGGAACTGGCGCCGAAATTGCGCGTGGTCGGCATCGCGCCCGGCATCACCCTGGTATCCGGCGAGCAAAGCGAAGACGGCTTCGCCAAGGCGCATACGCAAACCCCGCTGGGCCGTTCCAGCACCCCGGAGGACATCGTTGCCGCCGTGCTGTACGCGGCCGGCGCGCGCGCGCTGACCGGCACCACCTTGCTGGTCGACGGCGGCCAGCATCTGACGGCCTCGCCGCGCGACGTGATGTTCCTCGCCAAATAATTTTTCTGACATCTTACTGAAAGTTCAACCATGCTGTCCGCCCTGACCCACCCCCGGCTTCAAGACTGCCGCCGCCTGTTCCTGCGCAACTACGAAGTGCTGATCAACATCGGCGTGCACGATTTCGAGAAGAAGGGCGAACAGCGCGTCCTGATCAATGTGGACCTGTACATCCCGCTGGCGGTGTCGACCCCGAGCGCCGACGAGCTGCACGAAGTGGTGGACTACGACTTCATGCGCGACACCATCGCGCGCCGCATGGCCGAGGGCCATGTGCACCTGCAGGAAACGCTGTGCGACGACGTGGTGCGCGCCATGCTGACGCACCCGCGCGTGCGCGCCGTGCGCGTGTCGACCATGAAGCCGGACGTCTATCCCGATTGCGAAGGCGTGGGCGTGGAAGTGTTCCAGATCAAGGATAACGTGTAATGAATGCCGTACTAGAAGACACCCCGAGCGCCAAGTCTATGGAGAAGACCGCGCTGGAGAACAACAAGCTGCACAAGCGCCTGTGCCGCCTGGTGGGCCAGGCCATCGGCGACTTCAACATGATCGAGGACGGCGACAAGATCATGGTCTGCCTGTCCGGCGGCAAGGACAGCTATGCGCTGCTCGACATCCTGATGACCTTGCGCGAGCGCGCGCCGATCAACTTCGAGCTCATCGCGGTCAACCTGGACCAGAAGCAGCCCAACTTCCCGGCCGACATCCTGCCGGCCTACCTGACCAAGCTGGGCGTGCCCTTCCACATCGAGAACCAGGACACCTACAGCATCGTCAAGCGCCTGATCCCGGAAGGCAAGACCACCTGCTCGCTGTGCTCGCGCCTGCGGCGCGGCATCCTGTACCGCGTGGCCGACGAGCTGGGCTGCAACAAGATCGCCCTCGGCCACCACCGCGACGACATCCTGGAAACCTTCTTCCTCAATATGTTCTTCGGCGGCAAGCTCAAGGGCATGCCGGCCAAGCTGGTGTCGGACGACGGCAAGCACATGGTGATACGCCCGATGGCCTACGTGAAGGAAGCCGACAGCGAGCGCTACGCCGAAGTGAAGGGCTTCCCCATCATTCCGTGCGACCTGTGCGGTTCGCAGGAAAACCTGCAGCGCAAGCAGATCAAGCATCTGATGCGCGAATGGGAGAAGAAGCACCCGGGCCGCGTGGAGAACATCTTCTCGGCCCTGTCGACGGTGGTGCCCTCGCACCTGATGGACCGCGACCTGTTCGGCTTCGCCGACATCAAGGCCGACGGCCTGGCCAACCCGCTGGGCGATATCGCCTTCGACGAAGAGCCCTGCTCGACGCCGGCCACCATGCCCGGCACCATCCCGCTGCAGCAGCTGTAACTATCCCGTGGCGGCGCCTTGCGCCGCCACAAATCCCTCCGCAAATCCCGGCGTACAATGAAATACTCTAGGAGTAAATCATGGACAAACTGACTGAAGATCTGGCACAACTGGCTGCATTGACAGGCCAGTCCGCCGAGGACATCCGGACTGAAGCGCTACGCGAATATCTGGACTGGCGTCTCCCGCAGCAGCGCGCCCTGCTGAAAGCCATCGAAGCGGCCGATCGCGGAGAGTTTGCATCGACAGCCGAAGTGCGCGCGGTGTTCGCCCGCTATGGCGCATAAGCTCGAAATCGCATGGTCCGCCTCCGCACTTGAAGATCTGACGCAGATCCTTGACCGTATCGCCACGGACGATCCCGCCGCTGCGGCAAAGTTCGCAGCAGCGGTCGACCGCAAAACTCAGCAACTCGTATATTTCCCCAAGCTCGGCAAACCAGCCAACCATGGCGTGCGGGAGCTCGTCGTTCACCGCAACTACGTGCTGAGCTACCGGCTGGCGGAAGCAGGAGTCGAGATACTGCAAATATGGCACGTTGCCAGGGCCGCCGCTCCTCACCGTCGCCCTTAAGCTTGAGACAGGCACGAGCGCCTGCTTACTTTCAGGCCAGATTTTCCACCCGCAGTTTCGTCACCGGCGCCAGCACGGCCGGCAGGGCTTCGATTTGTGCCAGCGCGGCCAGCAGGTCGCGCTCGCGGCATTCGTGCGTCAGCAGGATGATGCCGGCTTGCGCGTCGGCGCGCGGGCGCTGCTGCATGGCGTCGACCGACACGCCGTGGGCGGCGATCAGGCGCGTGATGTCGGCCAGCACGCCCGGCTCGTCGCGCACGCGCAAGCGCAGGTAGTAGCAGGTGCGGATCTCGTCCATCGCCAGGATGGGCGTGCTCGCCATGGCGCCCGGCTGGAAGGCCAGGTAGGGCACGCGGTGCGCCGGGTCGGCCGTGGCCAGGCGCGTGATGTCGATCAGGTCGGCGATCACGGCCGACGCGGTCTGCTCGGAACCGGCGCCCGCGCCGTAGTACATGGTGACGCCGGCCGCGTCGCTCTTCACCATGATGGCGTTCATCGACCCTTCGACGTTGGCGATGAGGCACCGCGCCGGCACCAGCGCCGGGTGCACGCGCAACTCGATGCCCTGCGGTTCCCCCTCCTTGTCGCGGCGCTTGGCGATGCCCAGCAGCTTGATACGGTAGCCCAGGCTTTCGGCGTTGGCGATGTCTTCCGCCTCCAGCGCCGTGATGCCTTCCACGTGCGCCTTGTCGAACTGCACCGGGATGCCGAAGGCGATGGCGGCCAGGATGGTGGCCTTGTGCGCGGCGTCCACGCCTTCGATGTCGAAGGTGGGGTCGGCCTCGGCGTAGCCCAGGCGCTGCGCTTCCTTCAGCACGGCGTCGAAGGCCAGGCCCTTGTCGCGCATCTCGGACAGGATGAAGTTGGTGGTGCCGTTGATGATGCCGGCCACCCATTCGATGCGGTTGGCCGACAGGCCTTCGCGCAGTGCCTTGATGATGGGGATGCTGACCGCGACCGCGCCTTCGAACGCGACCGCCACGCCGCGCTGGTGGGCGGCGGCGAAGATCTCGCTGCCGTGCTGCGCCAGCAAGGCCTTGTTGGCCGTCACCACGTGCTTGCCGTTGGCGATGGCGCGCAGCACCAGGTCCTTGGCGACGGTGCATCCGCCGATCACTTCGACCACGATCTCGATGTCGGGATGGTCGACCACCAGCAGCGGGTCGGACACCACCTCCACGTCCGGCCCGACGATGCCGCGCGCGCGCTCGGTGTCGCGCGCGGAGGCCATCACGATTTCGATGCCGCGCCCGGCGCGCCCGCTGATTTCCTGCTGATTGCGCTTGAGCACGTTGAAGGTGCCCGAGCCGACCACGCCGACGCCTAACAAGCCAACTTTGATGGGTTGCATATACAAGTCTTGTTCAATTGAAAACTTATTATAAATGAAACCCGGCGGCTACCCACCGCGCCGGCTCAGCGCGGCACCGCGCTGCGCATCACCGGGTAGAGCTTGAAGCGCTCGTCCCATGAAGGGTGGCGGCGCGCGAAAAATTCCAGGCGCTGCTCCGCACTGGCGGCGAAGGCAGGGTCGCTTGCCAGCCTGCGTTCGAACTCGGCCGCCACCGCCGGGTCTTTCAGCTGCTCGCGCGCCACTTCCTCGGCCACGTACTCCTCCATGTATTCCTTGCGCTCGAAGGCGTTGTTGAATGCGCCCCAGGCCAGCAGCGAATCCGCGCCAAGCGGCTCGAGCATCGTCATCACCAGGCGCGCTTTCGGCTGCGCAATCGGCACGAACAAGGCGCCGCGGCCGACGGCGCGCGCGTCCTTCTGCCACGCGCCCTGCACCGCCAGCGCCTGGTGGCCCTCGAACGATTGCACGCCGAACTTGGCCTGCTCGGCGCGGAAGACTTCCACCTCCACCTTGCCCAGCTCCGCGTCCAGCACCTTGTAGACGATGCCGTGCTGGCGCAACTTGGCCGCCACCATGGCCGCCTGCGCGGCCGGCACCAGGTAGCCGCCGGCCGGCGCCGCCACCTGCAGGTTGGGCACCACCTCTTCGCGCAGCGGCACGGTCCACATCTGCGGCTTGCTCTCGTCGTAGCGCGTCCACAGCGCGCCGGACACGTCGGACGGCGTGCGCGTGTATTCGTAGCCGGCGAACTGGATCATGCGGGTGCGGTCCGTGGTGCGGTAGCTGAGCGGCACCAGCTGATTGCCCAGGTTCAGCGCGCGCGCGTCCGCTTCCGCCGTCAGTTTGCGCCAAGCGGCGCCGTGTTCGGCCACCTGCGACAGCAGCGAGACGATGGTGTTGCGCGTGATGCGCACCCGCGTCGGGTAGTCTTTCCACGAGTGGGTTTCCACCAGCATCGCGAAGCGGTTGCGCATCGGGAAGTAGCCGGTCGAGAAGCGCGGCGGCGCCATGCTGTCCTCGAAGCCGGACTGCGGATCGTCGGTCTTGGCGAAGGAGATGTAGAAGTGCTTGGGATCGGAACCCTCCTTGCGCAGGTCGTCCATGACGGCGTCGCGCAGCGCCACGCCGGCCTGCATCAGCGCCGCGTCGCCGCCGTGGACAGGCTCGACCTGGATCGACACGTCCGGCTGGAACTTGGCGCCGTCGGTCACGTGCAGGTCGATATAGGCCAGCGGGTCCCAGGCGTTCACCAGCGCCAGCATGGCCTGCATTTCCGGCGCGTCGGCCTTCACGTAGTCGCGGTTCAGATTGGTGTTCTGCGCGGTGGTGCGCCAGCCCATCTCGACCGGGCCGCGCTGGTTGGGACGGTTCCACTGGCCGAAGCGCTCGTGGCCGTCGACGTTGAACACCGGCACGAACAGCAGCACCTGCTTGTCCAGCGCGCCCGGCGCGGCCTTGCCTTCGAGCGCTTCGCGCAGCGCCAGGAAGCCGGCATCCTTGCCGTCGATCTCGCCGGCGTGGATGCCGCCCTGCACCAGCAGCACCGGCAGGCCGCGCTGCCTGGCCTGCTCGGCGCTCAGCGCGCCGGTGCGCGAGACGGCCAGCGCCAGCATGGGCCGGCCTTCCGGCGTGCGGCCGAATTCAAAGCAGCGCACCTGCTTCGGGTAGGCTTGCTGGAAGGCTTTGCACAGCTGCTGTACTTCGTCGTAGCGGCCGGTCTGCCGGAAGCCGGAGCGCTCCGCCACGGTGAGCAGCGCATCGAGTCTGGACGCCGCCGGGGCGGCAGGCTTGGCGGCGAAGGCTTGCGGATACGCGAGGCACATCGCGGCGGACAGGGCTAACAGGAGGGCATTACGCTTCATGGATCGGGCTCCGGCAGTTGAGTGGTATGGCAGCCGGAAATTATAGTGCGAGCCGGGCCTGCACAGGGAAGGAAGCTGCTGCCGCCATCCACTTAATCGAGGATGGAGATCTCCTTGCCGAGCGGACGCACCGGCACCATGGTGGCAGCGGCCGGCTCTGCGCCGCCGGCCTTGACGCGGCCGCCCCGCGGCGGCGCCGGACAGCTGCCCGTCGCGCGGTAGTGCAGCGCGGCCGACAGCTGCGACTCCGCCGGGTCGCCCAGCGCATGGCTGAAGTCGTCGGCCACGCGGCAGGTCGGGGCGAAGCCGTCGGCGTAGTCGCCGAAGCCCTTGTCGTTGACACCCTGGTACTGGATGGAGAAGTAGGTGACGCCGCAGTTCGGCTGCGGCGTGAACGCGTAGGGTTTGCCGCAAGTGGTGCCGCCGATCAGGCTGACTTCCACGTCCACGCCGCGCAGGCCGTTGATGACCGACTCGCTGGCCGAGCAGGTGCCCGGGCCCGTCAGGATGGCGACGCGCTTCAGGTCCAGCGAGGGCAGCGCCTGGCCGGGCTTGGCCGGATCGGGCGCCGGGTAGCCCAGCGCCGTGGCGCGGAACGGGTTCGGCGCTTTCGGCTTGAGCTTGTCGTTGCCGACGGTCAGCTCGAAGGTCTTGCCGGCGGTCCTGGCCGGGCCGGCTATCATGTAAGCCAGTTCAGCGGCGATGCTCAGCTGGCCGCCCCCGTTGTAGCGCATGTCGAGCACCAGGTCGGACACGCCGGCCTGCTTGAACTGCGTGACGGCCTTGATCAGCAGGTTTTCCGACGTGGCGATGTGCTCGTTGAAGACCAGGTAGCCGACCTTGCCGGCGGGCGTATCCAGCACCTGCACCGCGCGCACCGGCGACGTGGCGACCTTGCCCGAGGTCAGCGTGACGTCGAGCACGGCAGCGCCGCGCTGCAGCGTGAAGCGATGCTGTTCCCCCTCTTTCACCGGGAACAGGGCGGCGTTCAGCTTGGCCACCAGTGCCGCGCCGGTGCCGCTGACGAAGTCCTCGCCATCGGCCGTCAGCAGCTGGTCGCCGCGCCGCAGGCCGGCCTGGTCGGCCACCGATCCCGCCTCCACACCGGTCAGGCGCCAGATGCGCGGCGCGCCGCCGCCGCTGTTCTGCGCCCAGGCCGCGCCATAACCCAGGTTCAAGCCCTTGGCCATTTCCGCGTACTGGTCCGACGGGTAGCTGAAGTGGAAGCGGTCCTTGGGCCGCCCGCCCGGCGTCAGCAACGGCGTCTTCAGCAGGTTGAAGTAGTCCACAGGATTGCTGTAGTCGGCCGCGACCAGGTCGGCCGGCACCTCCTTGTACCAGAGGTAGAGCTCGTCGATCCAGTTGCGCAGGAAGTTGCGCTCGTCGTCGAGCGTGCCCTGCACATCCGGATGGGGATAGCCATTGGGGTCGAGCCCGGAACGCGGTTTCGCGCAATGGTTCCACAACAGCACCATGGGCGGGAACTGCGGCTTGGGGGGCGTGACCGGCGGAGTGACGGGAGGGGTGACGGGAGGGGTGACGGGAGGGGTCACCGGCGGCGCGATGGGCGGCGTCGCCGGCGGTTCCGGCGTGACAGGCGGTTCCGGGTTGGCTGGCGGTATTGCTTGAGGCTGGTATTCGCCGCTGCCGCAGCCCGCCAAGCCGGCCAACAGCATCACGGCCAGGGCCTTGGCTGGAAATGAGGTCATTCCGCGATTATAGACGGCAACAAACGTCCACCGCACGCCGAGTTGCAAGCAATTGCAAGCAGGGGGATCGCGCCGCAATGCGGCATGATCCCCCTTCACCGCTCCGCTCAGGCCGCGTGGTGGGCGGCTGCCGGGGCGTGGAAAGCGGCCATCAGGCCGGCTTCCTTGGCCTTGGCCGCCTTCAGGTGGCGCTCCTTCACGTGGCCATAGCCGCGGATGTCTTCAGGAATGCTGGCGATGGCCACGGCTTGCGCCAGCTTGTCCGCCGTCAGCTTGCCCAGCAGGCCGCCGACCGTCCGGCGGTACTCGGCGATCAGCGCGCGCTCCATCTTGCGCTCGGCGGTGTAGCCGAAGATGTCGAGCCTGGTGCCGCGCAGGCCTTTCAACTTGGCCAGCACGCCGAACGCCTTCATCATCCACGGGCCGAATTCCTGCTTGATCAGGTGGCCTGCGGCGTCGGTCTTGGCCAGCAGCGGCGGCGCCAGGTGGAACTTGATCTGGTAGTCGCCTTCGAACATGCCGGCCACCTTTTCCTTGAACGCCGGATCGGTGTACAGGCGCGCCACTTCGTACTCGTCCTTGTAGGCCATCAGCTTGTAGAAGTAGCGCGCGACCGCTTCGGTCAGGCGCAGCTGCTTGTTGCCCAATTTCGCTTCTTCGCCACGCACCTGGTCCACGAAAGCCTTGTACTGGCTGGCGTAGCCGGCGTCCTGGTAGGCCGTCAGCAGCTCCACGCGCTTATTGACGATGTCGTCCAGCGACTGGGTGCGCTTGAACTCGATCACCTTGGCCGGCGTGGTCAGCCTGGTCACCATGGCCAGGTCGTGGGCGGCGGTGCGGCCCCAGTTGAAGGCGGTCTTGTTGAAGCCGACCGATACGCCGTTCAGCTCGATCGCCTTCATCAGCGACGCTTCCGTCAGCGGAACCTGGCCCTTCTGGAAGGCATAGCCCAGCATGAACATATTGGTGGCGATCGAATCGCCCATCAGCGCGGTCGCGATCTGGCCGGCGTCGACGAACTCGACGCGGTCGCTACCGCAGGCGCGCATGATCTCGCCCTGCGAGGTGGCGCCCGGGAACTGCCAGTCCGGGTTCTTCACGAAGGCCGCCGTGGTGGCGCCGGTCGAGTTGACTGCGGCCCAGGTGCGGCCTTCCCCCATGCGCGACAGGGCGTCGCGGCTGGCGGTGACGATCTGGTCGCAGCCGATCACCAGGTTGGCCGCGCCGGTGCCGACGCGGGTCGAGTGCAGGTCGGACTGCCGGTCCGCCAGGCGCACGTGCGACATGACGGGGCCGCCCTTCTGCGCCAGGCCGCTCATGTCCAGCACCACCGCGCCCTTGCCTTCGACGTGGGCGGCCATGGCCAGGATCTGGCCCACGGTCACCACGCCGGTGCCGCCGATGCCGGTGATCAGGATGCCGTAGGGCTCGGCCACCGGCTTCAGGGCCGGCATGGGCAGCGCGGGCATGGCATTGTCGCCGGCGGCGGCCTTCTTCGGCTTCTTCAGCGCGCCGCCTTCCACCGTCACGAAGGACGGGCAGAAACCGGTGACGCAGGAGAAGTCCTTGTTGCAGGAGGACTGGTTGATCTGACGCTTGCGGCCCAGTTCAGTTTCCAGCGGCTCCACCGACAGGCAATTCGACTGCACCGAGCAGTCGCCGCAGCCTTCGCACACGGCTTCGTTGATCACGGCGCGTTTGGCCGGGTCCGGATACTCGTTGCGCTTCCGGCGGCGGCGCTTCTCGGAGGCGCAGGTCTGGTCGTAAATCATGGCCGACACGCCCGGCTTGTCGCGCAGTTCGCGCTGCACGTCCATCAGCTCGGAGCGGTGGCGCACGGTGACGCCCTCGGCCCATTTGTAATCGTCCGGGTACTTTTCCGGTTCGTCGGTGACGACGATGATGGGGCCCACGCCTTCGGCGGCGATCTGGCGCGAAATCATGCCCGGATCGAGCGGGCCGTCGAAGGCCTGGCCGCCGGTCATGGCGACCGCGTCGTTGAACAGGATCTTGTAGGTGATGTTGACCTTGGCCGCCACGGCGGCGCGGATCGCCAGGATGCCGGAGTGGAAATAGGTGCCGTCGCCCAGGTTGGTGAAGACGTGCTTCTCGTTGGTGAACGGCGCCTGGCCGACCCAGGTCACGCCCTCCGCGCCCATGTGCGTGAAGGTGGACGTTTCGCGGTCCATCCACAATACCATGTAGTGGCAGCCGATGCCGGCCAGCGCGCGCGAGCCTTCCGGCACCTTGGTCGACGAGTTGTGCGGGCAGCCCGAGCAGAAGTACGGCGTGCGGTCGGTCTCCGGGTTGGCCTTGACCGGCAGGTTTTTCAGCGCCAGCTCCTTCGCTTCCAGGAAGGCGACGCGCTCCTGCACCCGGGTGGCCACCGGGTGGCCGGCGCAGTAGTGGGCGATGCGCGAGGCGATGGCGCGCGCGATCTGCGCCGGGTTCAGCTCGTAGGTGGCCGGCAGCAGCCAGTCGCCGTGGCCGGTCTTGCCCTTGTTGCTCCACTCGCCCGTGTCGTCGAACTTGCCGACCACGCGCGGACGCTGGCCGTCGGGCAGGTTGTACAGCTCTTCCTTGAGCGCGTACTCCAGGATCTGGCGCTTTTCCTCCACCACCAGGATCTCTTCCAGGCCCTTGGCGAATTCGTGCACGCCGTCCGCTTCCAGCGGCCAGGTCATGCCGATCTTGTACAGGCGGATGCCGATGTCGGCGGCGGCCTGCTCGTCGATGCCGAGGTCGGCCAGCGCCTGGCGCGTGTCCAGGTAGGACTTGCCGGCGGTGATGATGCCTATCCTGGCCTTCGGGCTGTCCCAGATGATCTTGTTGAGCTTGTTGGCGCGGCAATACGCCAGCGCCGCGTACCACTTGTAGCTGTTCATGCGCACTTCCATGTCCAGCACGGTGTCCGGCCAGCGGATGTTCAGGCCGCCCACCGGCAGCTCGAAGTCGTCCGGCAGCCGGATCTGCACGCGGTCCGGGTCGAAATCGACCACGGCGCCCGACTCGATGATGTCGGTCACGCACTTCATCGACACCCACAGGCCGGTGTAGCGGCTCATGGCCCAGGCGTGCAGGCCGTAGTCGATGTATTCCTGCACCGAGGACGGATACAGCACCGGGATGCCGCAGGCGTTCAGGATGTGGTCGGACTGGTGCGCGGTGGAGGACGACTTGGCGGCATGGTCGTCGCCGGCCAGCACCAGCACGCCGCCATGCCTGGCGCTCCCCGCATTATTCGCGTGCTTGAAGACGTCGCCGCAGCGGTCCACGCCGGGGCCCTTGCCGTACCACATGGAAAACACGCCGTCGTACTTGGCGTCCTCGAACAGATTGGTCTGCTGGGTGCCCCAGACGGCGGTGGCCGCCAGGTCCTCGTTCATGCCGGGATGGAATTTGACGTGGTGCGCGTCCAGGTATTTCTTGGCCTTCATCGCCGTCATGTCGACGCTGGTGACCGGCGAACCGCGGTAGCCGGTGATGTAGCCGGCCGTGTTCAGGCCCGCCTTCAGGTCGCGCTCGCGCTGCATCATGGGCAGGCGGATCAGCGCCTGGGTGCCGGTCATGAAGGCGCGGCCGCGCTCCAATGTCCATTTGTCGTCCAGCGAGATGTCTTGCGCTGGCTTACCGGATTCCAGGTCGGAACCTTTGACTGGTGCATTCATTTACTTGTCTCCATTATTCTCGGATTTGTTTTATGCGACGCGAAGCCGGATGGGCCTCGGGCAAACGCAGCGGCAGGCCTTGTGGGCGCGCGGCTGCGGAATTCATTATTCAAACAGGGTAGCACGCTCCCGCTGCGCCGTTCTGTGCGGCGCTGGCGCGGGTTAAGCTGGTGTCTTGCTATCGTCTTTCAATACGCCACGCTTGATCTGGTCCAGCTCGATGGACTCGAACAGCGCGCGGAAGTTGCCCTCGCCGAAGCCCTGGTCGCCCTTGCGCTGGATGATCTCGAAGAAGATCGGACCGATCACATTGGTGGTGAATATCTGCAGCAGCAGCTCGCGCTCGCTCTCGGTGCTGTGGCCGTCGACCAGGATGCGCAGGCGGCGCAGCTCGTCCAGGTCCTCGCCGTGGTGCGGCAGGCGGCGGTCGATCAGCTCGTAATAGGTCGCTATGGTGTCCTGGAACACGATGCCGCTGTCGCGCATGGCCTGGATGGACCCATAGATATCGTCCGTGCCCAGCGCGATGTGCTGGATGCCCTCGCCATGGTAGGCGTCCAGGTATTCGGCGATCTGCGACTTGTCGTCCGAGGACTCGTTGATCGGGATGCGGATCTTGCCGCACGGCGAGGTCATCGCCTTCGACTTCAGGCCGGTCAGCTTGCCGGCGATGTCGAAGTAGCGGATTTCGCGGAAGTTGAACAAGTCCTCGTAGAACGAAGCCCATTCCTTCATGCGGCCGCGGTGCACATTGTGGGTCAGGTGGTCGATATAGGTCAGGCCATGGCCCGCCACGGCAGGGTTGGCCACCGCGCCCGGGATGGCCACGAAATCGACATCGTAGATGCTGATGTCGCCGATGGCGTTGTCCGGCACGCCCTGGCCGGCGTTCTTGCCGCGCCAGCGGTCGACGAAATACAGCAGCGAGTCGCCCACGCCCTTGATGGCGGGGATGTTCAGCTCCATCGGGCCCGTCTTGTTGTCGAAACCCCAGGCGCCCAGTTCCAGCGCGCGCCGGTAGGCGAACGCGGCGTCCTCGACGCGGATGGCGATGGCGCACACCGACGGGCCGTGCTGGCGCGCGAAGCGCTGCGCGAAGGAGTCGGCCTCGGCGTTGATGATGAAGTTGATCCCGCCCTGGCGGTACAAGGTCACGTCCTTGTGGCGGTGGCGGGCGATGGCGGTAAAGCCCATGCGTTCGAACAGCGCGCCCAGGGCCTTCGGGTCCGGCGCCGCGTATTCGACAAACTCAAAACCGTCGGTCCCCATCGGGTTGTCCCACGTCTCGAATTTCATGCCTGTCTCCTTGGTGTATTTTCCGCACAGTATAGACCTGCGCAGGGAGCATTAAATTGCGAACAATTCCCGGAGTCCGGGAATTTGCGCAATAATATTGCTCATAACATGAATGAATGAGGGATTTATGACCAAGATTGCGCTCGACAAAACCGATCGTAAGATTTTGTCCATTTTGCAGGGCGACGGCCGGCTGTCCAACCAGGACGTGGCCGAGCAGGTCAGCCTGTCGCCGTCGCCGTGCTTGCGCCGCATCAAGCGGCTGGAGGAGGAAGGCGTGATCCGCCAGTACGTGGCGCTGCTGGACCCGGACAAGATCGGCCTCGGCCTGCTGGCCTACGTCAACGTGCGGCTGGAGAAGCACAGCGATGCGGCGGCGGTCGCCCACAGCACCGCGCGCGCGCTGGGCGTCAACCCGAGCGGCACCTCGCCGCGCGCCGATTTCGCGGTGGCCGTGGAGCAGTGGCCGGAAGTGGTGGCCTGCTATGCGATGACGGGCGAGATGGACTACCTGCTGCGCGTGCACGTGGAAGACATGGACCACTTCTCGCGCTTCATGATGGCGACCCTGCTGCGCCATCCTGCGGTGCTGGACGTGAAGTCGAGTTTCGCGCTGCAGCGTATCAAAGACACCACAGCGCTGCCGCTGGTTTGACCGCCAATGTTGAAATGTTGCGCACATTTCTTGCATTTTGCAAGTTGGTGAGATTTGGAGAGAATTTCCGGTAAGACATACGATAAGATGTTATCCATATCATAGTGGATGCCGGAAATGCAACTTACATTTAAACAACGTATCTGGGCTATTCCGGCGATCGCCGCACTGCTGTTCGCCACCGGCCTCGGCATCAACCAGAGCTACACTTCCTCGGCCCTGGCGCACATCGGGCGCGCCGGCAGCGTCGACTACCCGGCGCTGGACCACATGAATTCGCTGATCCGCGACGTGCAAGCCATTTCCGAGGGCATGCAGCACGCGGTGGCCGACGGCGAGAAGGACGGCCTGGTGGCGATCCAGAACTCGGCCCAGCGCATCCGCGCCACGCTGGGCGCGCTGGCCAAGATCGACGGCCACGCGCCTGCGGCGGCGCGCCTGGGCAGCGAGTTCGACGCCTACTACGCGCCGACGCTGACGGCCGGCAAGATCCTGCTCGGCCTGGAAGCCGGCGACGCCCCCAAGACCATCGCCGCCATGCAGGCCGCGCTGACGCTGCTGCAGCGCGACCTGGGCCAGAGCTACGCGGCCGAAAGCAAGCAGCTCACCGCCAGCCTGGGCGACAGCACGCGCGACGTCAGCTTCCTGATGCGGCTCAACATCATGGTCGCGCTGCTGACGGTGGCCTGCCTGGCGGGCGCCTCCTACTTCATCATCCGGCTGCTGTGGCGCCAACTGGGCGGCGAGCCGGAATACGCGATCACGATCGCCCACACCATCGCCGACGGCGACTTCAGCAGCACGATCCGCACGCTGCCGGACGACCGCGGCAGCTTGCTGCTGAGCCTGCACGACATGCAGCGCAAGCTGGCCCTTACCATGCTGCGCATCCGCGCCGCGGGCGACACCATCACCGGCGCGGCGCAGGAAATCGAGGCCGGCAACACCGACCTGGCCGGCCGCACCGAGCGCGAAGCCGGCGCGCTGGACCAGACCGTGCAATCGATGCGCCAGCTGACCGCCACCGTGCGCCAGAACGCCGACAGCGCGCGCCAGGCCAACGAACTGGCCGGCGACGCCTCCGGCGTGGCCGAGAAGGGCGGCGCCGTGGTGGCGCAGGTGGTCGGCACCATGGGCGCCATCAACGCCTCGTCGAAGAAGATCGTCGACATCATCGGCGTGATCGACGGCATCGCCTTCCAGACCAACATCCTGGCCCTGAACGCGGCGGTCGAGGCGGCCCGCGCCGGCGAGCAGGGCCGCGGTTTCGCCGTGGTGGCGTCCGAGGTGCGCAACCTGGCGCAACGCTCGGCGGCGGCGGCCAAGGAAATCAAGGGCCTGATCGACGACTCGGTGCGCCGCGTCGACGACGGCGCGCGCCTGGTCGACGAGGCCGGCGCCACCATGAACGACATCGTCAGCAGCATTGCCAGCGTCACCGCCATCATGGGCGAGATCACCGAGGCCAGCCAGGCGCAAAGCAGCGAGATCGAGCATATCCAGGCCGCCCTCGGCGAAATCGACCACGACACGCGGCAGAACGCGGTGCTGGTCGAGCAGGCCTCGGCCGCCGCCGGCTCGCTGCTGGAACAGGCCAACAACCTGGCCCAGGAGGTCAGCGTGTTCAAGCTCGGCCAGAACGCGGCCTCAGCCTCAGCCTCCTCCCCACTCTCGTCCGGCGCCGCGCTGGCGGCCGTGCCCTCGCAGGCGCTGGCCATCCGCGAGCAGGCCGCGCGCGCGCCGCGCCGTCCGCGTTCCGATTCCAATTTCCATTCCCTGTAACCACGACATGCCTATGAATCACAAATATTTTGCCGGCGGCAGCAGCTTGCTGCTGGCCGCCGCGCTGGCCATGCCTGCGCGCGCCGAACTGGTGGTGATCGTCTCGTCCAAGGCCAGCGCGCCGGCCGCCGAGCTGATCTGCCAGGCCTACCTCGGCAAGACCAAGCAGCCGGCCCCGGTCAACCTGCCCGAAAAGAACGCCGCGCGCGACCAGTTCTACGCCAAGGCCTGCCACAAGGATCCGGCGCAAGTGCGCTCGATCTGGTCCAAGCTCATCTTCACAGGCGGCGGCACGCCGCCGCAGGAAGTCGAGAGCGAGCAGGACATGAAAAAGACCGTCGCCGCCGATCCCACCCGCATCGGCTATATCGATAAGAAAGACGTGGACGCCAGCGTCAAGATCGTCGCCACCCTGAACTGATTCCGAGCTTACCTATGAAGAAACTGATTACCGGCCTGCTGCTGGGCGCCGCCAGCATGGGCGCCGCGCACGCGGGCGACCTGACCATCTCCGGCTTCGGCACCCTGGCCGCCGGCAAAGCCTACGGCGGCACCAGCGGCCAGTGGAACGAATTCGACTGCCCCTGCTTCATCGCCAACTACGAGCACGGCGCGGTCTACGACAAGCGCCGCGTCAGCCTGGCCGAGGAATCGCTGGCCGGCGTGCAGCTCAAGTACAAGTTCAGCGAGCAGCTGTCGGCCACCGCCCAGGTGGTCAGCCGCGCGTCCGAGAAAATGAAGGGCGAGATCGACTGGGCCTACCTGACCTGGGACATCACGCCCGACACCACGCTGCAGGCGGGCCGCCGCCGCCTGCCGATCTACGCCTTCTCCGACAGCGTCTACATCGGCTACACGCTGCCGTGGATACGCGTGCCGCAGGACATCTACGGCTGGGAAATCGGCGCCTACAATGGCGTCAACCTCAGCCACCGCAAGACCATAGGCGACTGGGCCGTGATCGGCAACATCTTCACCGGCCAGGAAGTCAGCAAGAACAACAAGGAGATGGAGCGCATCTACTACGCCGCGCCGGTGGACGACGCCTGGAAACGCATCCTGGGCGGCTACCTGGACGTGTCGAACGACTTCATGGGCCTGCGCCTGATCTATATGCAGAACACCATAGACCTGACCAGCCGTCCGCCGGCGGTCGAGGACGCCACCGAGGTGCGCGGCCTGCGCCAGCGCATCATGGGCATTTCGGCCAGCGTGGACTACGAGAACATCCTGTTCCGCGCCGAAGCGAACCAGTTCCGCCGTCCGGCCCAGGACTACAAGGCCAACAGCTGGACCGCCACGCTGGGCTACAAGCTGGGCGACTTCACGCCGCTGGTGGGCTATTCGCACTACACGGAAAAGCTGACCGACCTGTACACCGACCTGCAGATCGACAATACGCGCTTCGTCGCCATCCGCTGGGACTTCCGCAAGAATATGGACTTGAAGATCCAGTTCGACAAGGTGATCGACCGCAGCGCGATTCCGTTCAGCGGCAACGCCAAGCTGGTCAGCGTGGCGCTGGACGCGGTGTTCTAGGCTAGGAGCTGTTCTTGCGCCCGGGCAGCTTGTCGAGCCATTTGACGGCGGCCCGGGTGTTCGCTTTCAGCGCGTAGTCCAGCGTGGCGAACTGTTCCTCGACCGCCTCCTGCAGCACGCTGCCCGGGTTGGGCGCCGGCAGCTTCAGGTAGGCGTCCGCCTCGCCATAGTCGCGCTGGATTTCCATGCCCGCCTTCTTTGCGATATGCATCATGGTCTGGTTCGACGACAGGCAGTGCATATACAGCGTATCGACATCGTTGTTGCGGCAATGGATGGCGGCGCGCTCGAACAACTTCGCGCCTATGCCCAGCCCGCGCGCCGATTTCGACACCGACACGCCGAATTCGGCCACCCGCTCCTTCTCGGTGGCCGACTGCTTCGCTTCCTTGGGCGCGAACGCCAGGTGGCCGACCGCCACCAGCTTGAACAGGCGGTTGTAGACGCCGAACACCATGTCGCGCGCGAAGTCGATGCCGAACACATAGTTGGTGACCTGCTCGTCCTGCGCGTGGTAGCCGAAACGCAGCAGGCGGTCGGCTTTTTCGAGGGCGATGAAATGCTTCAGCATGCGCCGGCGGTCGCGCTCGGCGAGCTCCTTGACCAGCACGGTCGGCCGGTACGCGCTGCCGCCCAGCCAGCGCCGCAGCGGGTTTCGAAACAGGTTCAGTCTGGTCATGGCTCACTCCCTCGCCGCCCGTTGTGCGGTGCAGCATGAACTCCCATTGTATAGGAATCGCGCTGCGCCGGCCGAGCACGGCCTCCGCCCTCCTATTCCTCGTCGCCGGATGGCCCTCCCGCCGCCGCCAGCGCAGCGCGTACCGCGGCGACGCGGGCGCTGTGGATCAGCTCGGGGATGCGCTGCGGCTGTTCGGCACTGCGCTGGGCGATCTCGCCGGCGTTCACGGCGCGCGCGGCGGCCAGCGCCGCCTCCAGATGCGCCAGTTGCGGGAAGGGTTTGTCGCGGAAGCTCACGCCCTTGCCCTCGCGGCCGCAGGAGTCGCACTCGGTGGCCAGCAGCATCTGCGTGAAGCGGGCCGGCTTGCGGAAGGCGTCGCAGCGCTCGAGCAGGGTGACGATGGTGTTGGGCCGCAGCTGCAGCGCGCGGCCGACGTTGCCGTGCTCGCGCGCCGTCATCACGGCCAGGTCGCGGCAGTCGCTCGGCACCTTCAGGCGCTTGCATACCTGCTCGACCAGCTTGGCGCCCTCGCCTTCGTGACCGTGGTGGGCCGGCCATTTCTCCGGCGGCGTGACACCCTTGCCGAGGTCGTGCATCAGGCAGGCGAAGCGCACCGCCAGCCCGTGTCCGCGCGCGGCGGCGTAGTCGGCCACCAGCAGCATGTGGGCGCCGGTGTCGATTTCGGGGTGGTGCGTCTCCGGCTGCGGCACGCCCCACAGCGCGTCCAGTTCGGGCAGGATGCGCGCCAGCGCGCCGCAGTCGCGCAGCACTTGCAGCATGCGCGACGGCTTGTGCTCCATCAGCCCGCGCGACAGTTCCTGCCACACGCGCTCCGGCACCAGGGCGTCGACCTCGCCCTGCGCCACCATCTGCTTCATCAATTCATTGGTTTCCGGCGCCACCGTAAAATCGGCGTAGCGCGCGGCGAAGCGGGCCACGCGCAGGATGCGCACCGGGTCTTCCGCGAAGGCCTCGGAGACGTGGCGGAAGATGCGCTGTTCGATGTCGCGGCGGCCGTTGAAGGGGTCGGTCAGGGTGCCGTCCTCGGCCTTGGCGATGGCGTTGATGGTGAGGTCGCGCCGCACCAGGTCCTCCTCCAGCGTGACGTCGGCCGAGGTGTGGAACACGAAGCCCTTGTAGCCAGGCGCGGTCTTGCGTTCGGTGCGCGCCAGCGCGTATTCCTCCTGCGTCTGCGGATGGAGGAACACCGGGAAGTCCTTGCCGACCGGGCGGAAGCCCTGTTTGAGCATGTCCTCCGGCGTGGCGCCGACGACCACGTGGTCGTGGTCCTGCACCGGCAGGCCGAGCAGCTCATCGCGCACGGCGCCGCCCACCACGTAGATCCGCATCGCCATCGCCCTACCCTCAGTCCGGCATTTCCGCGTCGTGCAGCGGGCAGGTTTCGGTTTCGGCCATGGCCTCGTCTATCCAGCGCGCCACGGCCGGATGCGCGCGCACGCGCTCGCAATACGCTTGCAGCGCCGGCGGCAGGGTTACGCCGTAGGTGTGGAAGCGCATCACCACCGGCGCGTAGTAGGCGTCGGCGATCGAAAACTCGCCGAACAGGAACTGGTGGTGGCCGAAGCGGCTCAGGCACTCTTCCCAGATTTCGCTGATGCGGCCGATGTCGGCCTGGGTGCCGGGCGTGCGGCCCTTGCCCGGATAGCGGCCCTTGATGTTCATCGACATGGAATTGCGCAGGCTGGCGAAGCCGGAATGCATCTCGGCGCAGACCGAACGGGCCATCGCGCGCGCGGCCACGTCCTGCGGCCACAGGTGCTTTTCCTGGAACTGCTCGGCCAGGTATTCGCAAATGGCCAGGCTGTCCCAGACCGTCATTTCGCCGGCCAGCAGCACCGGCACGCGGCCGCAAGCCGAGTATTCGGCGATCTTGTTGGCGGTGTCGGACTGGTCCAGCAGCACGCGCACTTCCTGGAAGGGGATGTTGAAGGCGGTCATCGCCACCCAGGGGCGCATCGACCACGAGGAGTAGTTCTTGTTGCCGATGACGAGGGTCAGCCCGGGCTTGCGCGCGGTGGCCAGGGTTTGCGTCAGCGTGGGATCCAGTTCGGTGGTTTGCATGGGGGTTCCTGAGTTTGAATGATACTTGCCGGGCCTAGCGGCCGCCGTAGGTGGCTTCGGCGCGTTCCTGTTCGGTATAACCCTTGGGTCCGACCGTGCCCAGGCGCGCTTTGAGCGACTGCGGGCGGCCTTCGAACAGGGCCGCGTAATAGGTGGCGTTCGCCATCACGTTTTTCACGTAGACGCGCGTTTCGAAGTAGGGGATCGATTCGATGAAGACTGCGCTTTCCATCGGCCGGCTCATGGTCGAGCGCCACGTGCGCAAGCGGCCGGGGCCGGCGTTGTAGGCGGCCGTGGCCAGCACTTGCGAGCCGTCCATGCTGCCCAGCACCATGTTCATGTAATTGGTGCCCAGCATGATGTTGGTCTTCACGTCGGTGATCGCGTCCTGCACGAAATCGGTGACGCCGATCTTCTTGGCCACCCAGCGCGCGGTGGACGGCATCACCTGCATCAGGCCGGAGGCGCCGGCGTGCGATTGCGCATCCATGATGAAGCGCGATTCCTGGCGGATGATGCCGTACACCCAGGCCTTGTCCAGACCCAGCGTCTGCGTGGCCGGATGCATGATGTCGTCGTGCGGCGACGGGTAGCGCTGCGTGTAGTCGACCTGCACGCGGGTGCGGTCCGAGGTGTTGACCATGCGGTCCAGGATGTGGTTCTGGCGCGCGAATTCGGCGGCGGCCAGGTGCTCGCGCTCGTTGAGGCTGCGCAGCTCCCAGTTCCATTCGCGCGTGCCTTCGAAGCGCAAGCGCATGCTGAAGAACTTGAGCGCGCGCTGGAAGCCGCTGCGTTCGCCGATCGCGGCCACCTCGGCCGGCGCGAGCGGCGCGCCCGGCGGCGGAATCGAAATCAGCCGGCCCAGCTCCTCCTGCGCCAGCAAGCCGTAGAAGCCGCCCTGCTCGACGATGCCGCGCAGCAGCTGGGCCGCTTCGGGCGTCGCTTGCGCGGCGTTCGCTTCGGCCATCAGCGCGCGCGCCTTCCAGTAGACCCAGGCCGGATCGGCGCGCAGCGCCTCCGGCATGGCGGCGATAGTGCGTTTGACCTGCTTCCAGTCGCCGTCGCGCAGCGCGATGCGGGTCTTCCACTGGTGCTGGTCGAGCGACAGCGGCGCGCCTTCGGACTTGCGCCAGTAGTCGCCGGTTTCCGGCGACAGCGAGTACGACGATTGCAGCGCGATGCCGGCCCAGCCGATCGCCTGCTCCTGTGCCGTCAGCCTGGGCGCGGCCTTTTCCAGCGCCAGCACGGCCAGCTTGACGCTGGTCTTGGCTGCGCGGCCGACCGCCACCAGGAAGGTTTCATGGTCGACCCGGCCCACGCCCGGCCCCTTGGCCATGGCCACCAGCGGCAGGTCGACCGCCTGCGTGATCTTCTTGTCCACGCCGCCCAGCAGCAGGATGGCGCGGCGCGCCTGGCCGGTGGCGTTGAATTCGCCCGCCAGGCGCACTTGCGCCCACACGTCCTCGGCGCTGAACTGGCCGGCCTGGAACAGCGTGGCGATCAGCCCGGCACACGCTTCGCCGTAGCCGCTGGGCGCAGTCAGCAGGGCGCGCGCGTCGTCGGCCACTTTCAGGCCCTTGAGCGCCTTCGACTGCAGGGCGTAGCATTTGACCTGGGTATCGTCGTTGAGCACGAACTGCGGCAGCTGGTCGTCGAAATTCGGCCAGTCCTTCTTGCGGCCCAGTTCGAGCAGCCAGTCGTTGCGCAAGCGGTCGGCGATGGCGCTGCCTTCGTAACGCTTGAGGAATTCGCGGATCTCGTAGGTGGTGGCGTCACGCCAGTGCGATTTCAGCCGATAATAATCGACATAGGATGGAATCGAATAATTGGGCAAGCGGGCGGCGTAGAAGTCCGCCTTCGGCGTTTCGTCCTTGCGCACGGCTTCGCGCAGCAGCAGGAAGGCGTCGTCTTCTTTGCGGGTGTCCGCGCCGGCGTCCTGGGCGTGGGCCAGCGTGGCAAAGGCGCATGTGGCTGCAACTGCGGCGCCGGCAATCCATTTCGACGGGGAAATCAATGTACGACTCTCAAAAAATTCAAGACAGATCCAAGACATGAGCAGCGACCCTAGAATACCACGCAACACCAGCCAGCCCCTAGCGCCGGCAGAGCCCGGCAACCCGAAAGCGGCGCTGCGCAAACAGATGCTGGCCGCGCGCCGCGCGCTCGAGCCGGACACGCGCGCGCGCTGGGACCGCGCGCTGTGCGAACAGGTGGTGGCGTGGCAGCTGAAAAGCAAGGTGGCGGCGCTGGGCGTGTACTGGCCGCTGCGCGACGAGCCGGACTTGAACGCGGCCTACGCCGAGCTGGCGCGGCGCGGCGTGCGGCTGCTGCTGCCCGTGGTGGTGCAAAGGGACGCGGCGCTGGAATTCGCCGACTGGCGCATCGGCGAGGCGATGGTGAAAGACACGATGGGGGTGGCGGTGCCGGCCGAATTGCGGATGGAGCCCTACCCGCCGGCGCTGCTGGTGCCCTGCCTGGGCTACAACCGGCACGGCTACCGCCTGGGCTACGGCGGCGGCTTCTACGACCGCACGCTGGCCCGCGCGCCGCGCCCGGCCACGGTCGGCATCGCATACTCCTGCCTGCAAGCCGACTTCCCGGATGATAGCCACGACATTGCGCTCGATACCGTGCTGACGGAGCTGGCGGCTTAGGCACGTCGTGTAACAGCGAACGCTAACCCGCCCCGCGCGAGACGCAATACGGGGATACGGGATACGCGATCCGCCACGCTCTACCGCAGGGCGGCTTGGCACCGGCGGCGCGTAAGCCGCCAGGCCTCAGACCAGCCGCTGCCACAGCGCCGTGGTGGCCGCCGTCTGGTTCATGCTGTAGAAGTGCAGGCCGGGCGCGCCGCCGGCCAGCAGGCGTTCGCACAGGCTGCCCACCACGTCCAGGCCGAAGGCCTTGATGGACGCGCTGTCGTCGCCGTAGCTGGCCAGCTTCAGGCGCACCCAGCGCGGGATCTCGGCGCCGCACATGTCGGAGAAGCGCATCAGCTGCGTGTAGTTGGTGATCGGCATGATGCCGGCCACGATGGGCACGGTGATGCCCAGCTTGCCGGTCTGCTCGACGAACTGGAAGTAGGCGTCGGCGTTGTAGAAGTACTGGGTGATGGCGGCGTCGGCGCCGGCCTTCACTTTGCGCTCGAAGGCCAGCAAATCGTCCTGCGGCGACTTGGCCTGCGGGTGCACTTCCGGGTAGGCCGCCACTTCGATGCGGAACCAGTCGCCGGTCTCGGCGCGGATGAATTCGACCAGCTCGTTGGCGTAGCGGAACTCGCCGGAGGCGCCGTAGCCGCTCGGCAGGTCGCCGCGCAGCGCCACGATGCGCTTGATGCCGTGCGATTTGTATTCGTTCAGCAGGGCGCGGATGGACTCGCGCGTGCCGCCGATGCACGACAGGTGGGGCGCGGCGTCGTCACCGGCGGCGAGGATTTCGCGCACCGTGTCGAGCGTGCCGTTCTGCGTGGTGCCGCCGGCGCCGAAGGTCACGGAAAAATACTTGGGATGCAGCTCGGACAGCTTGGCGCGCACCGCGCGCAGCTTCTCGGCGCCTTCCGCCGTCTTCGGCGGGTAAAACTCGATACTGAAATTAGGGGTTTCCATCGGCATTCTTCAGAAGTAAGGTGGACAAAGCCCAGGAAATCACGCTGTATAAAATCGCGCCGCCCATGGCAGCCCAGAAGCTGTCCACGTGGAAGCCGTCGACCCAGTGCGCCACCAGCCAGAACATGAAGCCGTTGACGACCAGGATGAACAGGCCCAGCGACAGCACCGTCACCGGCAGGGTGAGCAGCAGCAGGACGGGACGTATCAGTGTGTTGACCAGGCCCAGCACTAAGGCTGCGACCAGGGCTGCGCCCATGCTCGTGACATCGACGGAATGCATCAGGTAGGGAACGGCGAACAGTGCCACCGCATTGATTAACCAGGTAAGGACCAAACGCATAGATAGCCTCGCATCAAACAGGCGCCGGCGCCGATGTCATTCCCGCGTACGCGGGAATCCATGCTGCGCCGGCATGGCCACGGTGTAGGGATTCCCGCCTGCGCGGGAATGACCATGCCGCGACTTAATAACGGTAGTGCTCAGGCTTGTAAGGGCCTTCTTTTTTCACGTTGATGTAGGCGGCCTGCTCTGCGGTCAGCTCGGTCAGCTGCGCGTTCAGCTTGCGCAGCTGCAAACGGGCGACCTTCTCGTCCAGGTGCTTGGGCAGCACGTACACGCCGACCGGGTAGGCCTTGGTGTTGACGAACAGCTCGATCTGGGCGATGGTCTGGTTGGCGAAGGACGACGACATCACGTACGACGGGTGGCCCGTGCCGCAGCCCAGGTTCACCAGGCGGCCTTCGGCCAGCAGGATGATGCGCTTGCCGCTAGGGAAGATCACGTGGTCGACCTGCGGCTTGATGTTGTCCCACTCGTATTTCTTCAGCGACGCGACGTCGATCTCGTTGTCGAAGTGGCCGATGTTGCAGACGATGGCCTGGTCCTTCATGGCCAGCATGTGCGCTTCGGTCAGGATGTGGTAGTTGCCGGTGCAGGTGACGAAGATGTCGCCGTGTTCGGCGGCGTAGTCCATGGTCACGACGCGGTAGCCTTCCATCGCCGCCTGCAGCGCGCAGATCGGATCGATTTCGGTGACCCACACTTGCGCCGACAGCGCGCGCATGGCCTGGGCCGAACCCTTGCCCACATCGCCGTAGCCGGCGATGACGGCGATCTTGCCGGCGATCATCACGTCGGTGGCGCGCTTGATGCCGTCGACCAGCGATTCGCGGCAGCCGTACAGGTTGTCGAACTTGGACTTGGTGACCGAGTCGTTGACGTTGATGGCAGGGAAAGCCAGCTTGCCTTCCTTGTGCATCTGGTACAGGCGGTGCACGCCGGTGGTGGTTTCCTCGGTCACGCCCAGGATGGCCGGCAGGCGCTTGGAGTACCAGGCGGGGTCCTTGGCCAGGTGGGCCTTGATCGATTTGAACAGGCAGATCTCTTCTTCCGAACCCGGGTTGGCCAGCACCGAGATGTCGGTCTCGGCGCGGGTGCCCAGGTGCAGCAGCAGGGTGGCGTCGCCGCCGTCGTCGAGGATCATGTTCGAGTACACGCCGTCGCCCGGCCACTCGAAGATGCGGTGGGTGTAGTCCCAGTATTCGTCCAGCGACTCGCCCTTGACGGCGAACACCGGGGTGCCGACGGCGGCGATGGCCGCTGCGGCGTGGTCCTGGGTCGAGTAGATATTGCACGAGGCCCAGCGCACTTGCGCGCCCAGGGCTTCCAGCGTGCGGATCAGCACGGCGGTCTGGATGGTCATGTGCAGGGAACCGGTGATGCGCGCGCCCTTGAGCGGCTGGGCTGCGGCGAATTCCTCGCGGATCGCCATCAGGCCGGGCATTTCGGTTTCGGCGATCTTGATTTCTTTTTCGCCCCACGCGGCCAGGCCGATGTCAGCGATGATGTAGTCTTGTGCGGATTTGAGTACGGCGTTCATCACGCCCTCCTTTCAATGGTTGAAAAAGGTACGTGAGCGCGGTGTTGATTTCCGAGCCTGGCCTGCCTGGTACTTGCTTGGCGGGTCGCAGCGCTCCTCGGAAGAGGGATTCTAGCAGAAAAACCCGCCGCGTCCATAGCCGCGGCGGCGATGCAGCATGCTTGCTACAGCACGCTTACTTCAGCATGCTTACTTCAGGCCGGCGGCCGCGCGCAGGGCCGCGACCTTGTCGGTGCGCTCCCAGGTGAATTCCGGCTCTTCGCGGCCGAAGTGGCCGTAGGCTGCGGTCTTCTGGTAGATCGGGCGCAGCAGGTCCAGCATCTGCACGATGCCCTTCGGGCGCAGGTCGAAGTGTTCCAGCACCAGCTTGGCGATCGCGTCGTCCGAAATGACGCCCGTGCCTTCGGTGTAGACCGTGATGTTGATCGGGCGGGCGATGCCGATGGCGTATGACACCTGCACCTGGCACTGGCGCGCCAGGCCGGCGGCGACGATGTTCTTGGCCACGTAGCGCGCGGCGTAGGCGGCCGAACGGTCAACCTTGGACGGATCCTTGCCGGAGAACGCGCCGCCGCCGTGCGGCGCCGCGCCGCCGTAGGTGTCGACGATGATCTTGCGGCCGGTCAGGCCGCAGTCGCCCTGCGGGCCGCCGATGACGAAACGGCCGGTCGGGTTGACCAGGAATTTGGTGTCCTTCAGCCAGCCGGCCGGCAGCACAGGCTTGATGATCTCTTCGATCACGGCTTCCTCGATCTGCTTGTGGCTCACTTCCGGCGCGTGCTGGGTCGACAGCACCACGGTGTCGACGGCGACGGGACGGCCGTCGACGTAGCGCAGCGTCACTTGCGACTTGGCGTCCGGACGCAGCCATGGCAGGCGGCCGTCCTTGCGCAGCTGCGACTGGCGCTCGACCAGGCGGTGCGAGTAGTAGATCGCGGCAGGCATCAGTTCCGGGGTCTCGTCGCAGGCGTAGCCGAACATCAGGCCCTGGTCGCCGGCGCCTTGGTCCAGGTCCAGGCCCGCGCCCTCGTCCACGCCCTGGGCGATGTCCGGCGACTGCTTGTCGTAGCACACCATCACGGCGCAACCGCGGTAGTCGATGCCGTAGTCGGTGTTGTCGTAGCCGATGCGCTTGATGGTCTCGCGCGCCACTTGAATATAATCGACGTTGGCGAAGGTGGTGATCTCGCCGGCCAGCACCACCAGGCCGGTGTTGCACAGCGTTTCGGCGGCGACGCGCGCTTTGGGATCCTGCGCCAGGATGGCGTCGAGGATGGCGTCGGAAATCTGGTCGGCGACCTTGTCCGGGTGGCCTTCGGACACGGATTCCGAGGTGAAGAGGTAATCGTTGGAAGACATCGCAAGCTCCTGATACGTTTGGTAAACATGTCGCAACAACCAAACTGGCTTGCGACGCTTTAGCGATATTTATATTCCGCTTCGCAAGTTGTCTGTTAACTCAGCGGATACTGCATACGTGGTATTTTACGCTTCTTTTAAAAACTTTTGGCAGAGCAAAGCTTTTTTTGCCGGACCTGAACACATGCTCGTCTCCCTCTTCCGCTTTCTATCCCACTTCCCCTTGCCGGTGCTGCATGCGCTGGGCGCCGCGCTCGGCTGGCTGGTGTATTTGCTGTCGCCCTCGCACCGCCGCCGCATGCGCGACAATATGCGCCAGGCCGGCTATGAGCGCCATCTGGGCGCGGCCATCGCCGAGTCCGGCAAGAGCATACTGGAGCTGCCCTTCATCTGGTGCGCGGCGCCGGAGCGCGTGTCGCGCCACGCCAGCACCGAGAACTGGGAGCTGGTGCAAACGGCATTGGACGTCGGGCGCGGCATTGTATTCCTCACGCCACACCTTGGCTGTTTTGAAATTGTCGCCCAGGAAATTGCGCTGCGCACCGAGCTGATGGTGATGTACCGGCCGCCGAAAAAGGAGGCGCTCAAGCCGCTCATCGAGGGCGCCCGCGCGCGCAAGAACCTGCTGCTGGCGCCGGCCACTATGTCCGGCGTGCGCATGCTGGCCAAGACGCTGAAGAAGGGCATGCCCATCGGCCTGCTGCCGGACCAGGTGCCGCAGGAGGGCGAAGGCGTGTTCGCCAACTTCTTCGGCCGCAGCGCCTACACCATGACCTTGCCGGCCAAGCTGGCGCAGATGGGCGACGCGGTGGTCATCGTCACCTACGCCGAACGGCTGCCTTTCGGGCGCGGCTATGTGATCCGCTTCGTGCCGTTCGAGGACACGCTGGCCGGCAGCAGCGCCGAACAGGCGCGCGCCATCAACGCGGCCATGGAACGGCTGATCGCGCGCGCGCCGGCGCAATATTATTGGAGCTACAACCGCTACAAGGTGCCGGCCGGCGCCGCTGCCGCGGCAGCCACGGCGGAGACGCCATGAGGGCGCTGCTGGGATTCATGTGGCTGCTGCACTGGCTGCCGCTGCCGGTGCTGGGCCGTTTCGGCGCGGCGGTCGGCTCGCTGCTGTTCATCGTCATGAAGCCGCGGCGCGACATCACGCTGGTCAATCTGCGCCTGTGCCTGCCCGAACTGTCGGAGGCCGAGCGCACCGCGCTGGCGCGGCGCCATTTCCAGGCCTACTCGCGCAGCGTGTTCGAACGCTCCATCCTGTGGTGGGCCTCGCCGGCGCGGCTGCAGCGCCTGATCCGGGTGGTGTCCTTCGACGGCGCCCATCCGGACACCGCCGGCGTGCCCGTGCAGGCCATGACGGACCGGCCCACCATCCTGCTGTGCCCGCACTTCGTGTGCCTGGACGTGGCCGGCGCGGCGATCGCCATGCAAGCCTCGGCCTCGTCCATGTACGTGCAGCAGAAGAACGCCGTGTTCGACAAGGTGCTGCGCGACGGCCGCGCGCGCTTCAAGCCGGTGCGCCTGTTCACGCGCCTGGACGGCATCAAGCCCATCCTGCGCGCGCTGAAGGAAAAGCTGCCCTACTTCATGCTGCCGGACATGGATTTCGGCGAGAAGGATGCCGAATTCGTGCCCTTCTTCGGGGTGCCGGCCGCGACCCTGTCGGCCACCGGCCGCATCGCCGCCGCCACCGGCGCCCAGGTGATGCCGGTGATCTCCACCTTCTTGCCCAACTACCAGGGCTGGCAGGTACAATTCTATCAACCATGGGACGATTATCCGGGTCCGGACATGGTGGAGGCCACGCGCCGCATGAACGCCTTTATCGAGGAGCGCGTGCGCGAGGCCCCGGCGGAATATTTCTGGACACACAAGCGCTTCAAAACGCGTCCCAACGGCGAACCTTCCTTCTACGGCAAGGCGCGCTAGCACGACTACACGACAGACTATGAAACTCAAATTCACCAAGATGCACGGCGCCGGCAATGACTTCGTGGTCATCGACGCCATCGGCCAGCAGATCGATTTCACGCCAGCGCAGTGGAAGCAGCTGGGCGACCGCCGCTTCGGCGTCGGTGCCGACCAGATGCTGGTGGTGGAAAAGCCGACCCGGCCGGGTTGCGACTTCCGCTACCGCATCTTCAACAGCGACGGCGGCGAGGTCGAACAGTGCGGCAACGGCGCGCGCGCCTTCGCCAGGTTCGTTTCGGAAAAAGGCCTGACCGGCAAGCGCAGCATCACCGTCGAGACCATGGCCGGCGTGATCGCGCCGCGCCTGGAGGACGACGGCAGCGTGACGGTGGACATGGGCGCGCCGGTACTGGCCCCGGCCCTGGTGCCGTTCGACGCCGACGGCCTGCAGGGCGTGGCCGAGGGCCAGGACACCTTGTGGCCGCTGGTGCTGGAACTGGGCGGCGACAAGGAGACCGTGCTGGTGTCGGTGGTATCGATGGGCAACCCGCACGCGGTGCAGCTGGTGGGCGACGTCGACAGCGCGCCGGTGGAACTGACCGGTCCGCTGATCGAGCACCATCCGCGCTTCCCGCGCCGGGTCAACGCCGGCTTCATGCAACTGGTGGACCGCCAGCACATCCGCCTGCGCGTGTTCGAGCGCGGCGTGGGCGAAACGCTGGCCTGCGGCACAGGCACTTGCGCGGCAGTGGTGGCCGGCATCCGGCGCGGCCTGCTCGACTCGCCGGTGAAGGTGGACGCGCGCGGCGGGCAGTTGTCCATCGCCTGGGCGGGCGAAGGCCAGCCGGTCTGGCTGACCGGCCCGGCCGTGACGGTGTTTGAAGGCGAAATAGAAATCTAGGCCCAGCCTGGGCCACGGGCCAGCGTCCCCGGCTCGGCGTCCCCGGCTCGGCGCCCCCATCATTCCCGTGCAAACGGGAATCCCGTTCGGCGGCCTTGCCAGCGAGGCATGGATTCCCGCTTGAGCGGGAATGACACGGTCAGGCCGGCAACAGCCCGTCGTTTGCGCTGTCTTCCGGCAGCCAGGTTTTCAAGCGGTACAGCCGCTGGCGGTAATTGCCCTCCGGGCCGGACAGGCCGGCGTCGACGCTGTCGAACAGGCGCGCGACCCGGTCCAGCGCCTGCCGCTGCTGGGCGCTGTGCACCAGCACCAGGCGGCGCTTGCTGCGCCCGTAGCTGGCGCGGATATCGACCACCAGGCAATGGCCCCGGTCGGCCGCCTTCACATCCAGCAACAAGGCTTCGGCCCGCGTCAGCCCGAACAGCCCGGCCAGCTCGACGCGCGCAGCCAGCAGCGGCTGGTTGCGCTGCATTTCGCGCGATATCCCCGGCAAGCCTGCAGCCCAGCTCGGGACGCCGCCATCGGGCGCGATGCGGCGCAACGCGCCCTGCGCCTCCACGCTGCCCTGCCCGGCCGCCTTCTGCAGCCAGTAGGCGGCGCGCACATCGCTTTCCTCGTCGCCGCGCCGGGTGCGCCAGGCGTGGATGCCGCACTCCAGCTGCGCCGCGCTGTGTCCCATGTCGGCCGCGCGCTCCAGGCAGGCTTGCGCCTCGCTCACGCTGCGCTGCGAGAATTCCGGTTTGATATAGATGCGCGACAGCGCGAACCAGGCGTCCGCCAGGCCCTGCTCGCCGGCCTGCGTCAGCCAGCGGATGGCGCGCTTGAAGTTGACGGCCGCGATGCCGCCGTGGATGCGCTGGCCGTCGCTGTTCATGCGCGCGAACCACAATCCCAGCGCCAGCTGGGCGGTGCGGTCGCCGCCGTGCGCAGCCAGTTCGCGGCAGCGCAGCGCGGTCTCGTCTGCCTCGATGTCCTCGCCCAGCCCGGGCTGGCCGCCCGCCTCCAGCGCTTCGGCCAGCGCCTGGGCGCAGCGCGACAGCAGCAGCACTTGCTGCGGCCCGGCTTGCCAACCGCCGAGGCGGGCGGCCTCGGCGTCGGGCGGCGCGTCCTGCAGCAACTGGCGCGCCAGCGGCAGCGCCTGCTCCAGATAGGCGGCGCGGGACAGTCGTTCCCAGGCGGCGTCGAGCGCGGCGTACTGCAAGGGCACGGCCTGCGGGATATGAGGGGGGAAGTCGGGAACGAAGTGCGGCATAGGGGCTTCCATCGCGGGCGCGGGCGACTGGCTGGCGGCCGGCGCGGGCGTCAAGCGCTGCAGCGCCTGCAGTTGCAGCGCGTCCGGCAAGCCGGCCCGCACCGCCGCGTCCAGCGCCTGCATGGCCTTGGCGCGCAGGGCGGCCCGGGCGGCGGCGGCCGCGCCGGCCACGCCCAAGGCGCCGGCCACGCCGGCCGCACCCAGCACGGCGGCCTCGCCGACCGGCCCCAGCAGCACCAGCTGCGCCAGCACCAAGCCGGCCGGCAGCACGCCAGCCTCCCAGGCCCGCTCGTACCAAGGCAGCACCGCCTCGCGGCTGTGCTGCGCGTGTTCATAGCCGACGTGGTTGCCGATCAGGCGCCATGCCTCGTCGCGGCCCTGCGCCGCCGCGCGATGCAGCCAGTGCAGCGCGGTGGGCAGGCTTTGCGGCAAGCTGGCGCCGCCGAACAGATACAGTTTTCCCAAGGCCAATTGGCATTGGGGATCCCCGGCGCGCGCCCCTCTGATCATTACTAGTTCTTCACGATTTGCCATCGTTCCACTATTAATATGATTCAATCAAGAAAACGCTGCGTGCAAAGCGCCCGGCCGATACCGGCCAAGCGCTTCGCGTATGTCAATCTTGCCACATTCCAACAAAGCCAGCCCAGACAAATGTAACACTAAGTGTAGTTTTAATACCAAAGTGTTGCGCGCCTATTTGCTAAGTAATTGATATCGCTCAAGTTATACCCCCTCGTGTTACGTGTACGCTGAATAGCAATCCATTAACTATAGGAAAGGAACACCCATCCCGCCAGGGCGCTGTGGACAGCTATTCAAGCGTTTCAAAAATACAACAAGAAACGACATTTTTTGGGCTTTCGACCAATACAGCCCCTCATAATCGACCAATCCTTCGTCTCTGCAGCAGCCAGCAATTAAGGTTTAGAGCAGTTAAGTGCCGAGTGCACGCGCTTTCATGTTTTTAGCTCTTTGACCGATTTCTCTTAAAGGAAGAACAAATGAAAAAATCATTAGTGGCCCTGGCACTGTTAGGCGCTTTCGCAGGAGCTCACGCGCAATCGTCCGTCACTATTTACGGCACGATCGATGCCGGCATTTCGAAAACCACGGGCACCACCGCCCAGATCGGCAAGCGCGACAATAACAAACTCGGTTTCCGCGGCGTCGAAGACCTGGGCAGCGGCCTGAAAGCCCTGTTCCAACTGGAAATCCGCTACGAGCCGGACACCGGCACCATTGAAAGCACCAGCGGTGCCAACAGCCGCCCACTGTTCCAGGGCCAGAGCCGCGTCGGCCTGCAAGGCGACTTCGGCACCGTGCGCCTGGGCCGTGGCCTGACCCCGTTCCAGGAAACCGTCACCGCCTTCGAACCGTGGAACGGCTTGCCAGCCGTGGCCGGTTTCCAGACCAACCTGCAGGTGGCCGGCTATAACAGCGACCCGCTGGCCCCTCCCGGCGCATCCGGCAACCGCTTCTCGAACGCGGTCTGGTACAACACCCCTGTCGTCAGCGGCTTCCAGCTGAACGTGGCCGTGGCCGCCAAGGAAGCGCTGGGCAACACCACCGCCATCATCGGCCGCGGTACCGCCCTGGCGCCGCAGTACGGCGTCAACGCCATGCCGTCCGCCAACCCATGGGGCGCCAGCGCCACCTACACGCTGAACCAGTTCGCCGCCTTCGCAGCGTATGAGCGCAACGCCATCGAAACGAAGATGTGGTCGGTGGGCGCGTCGTACAAGCCGCTGCCGGCGCTCAAGCTGATGGCGTCCTACCAGAAGCAGGACCAGGACCACACTGTGGTATCGACCGCCGCCAACCACGAGACCGATGCCTGGGTGATCGGCGCCAACTACACCATGGGCCCTGGCAAGCTGCTGCTGGGCTACGGCCAGAAGACGCCGGACCGCATCCTGAAAACCAAGCAGGCGTCGATCGGCTACGAATACAACCTCTCGACCCGTACCTATATCTACTTCGACCTGTCGAACAAGAAGACCCCGCTGCCGGCGGCGGTCGCAACGACCAACGACAGCACCGTCAACCACTACTCGGTGGGCGTGCACCACAACTTCTGATGCCCGGGCCGCCTCGGCGGCCATCGGCATCAGCCTGGACGGACCCGCGCGCGGGTCCGTTTTTTTCTTCCGGCACGCCGTTCCCGTCGAATCCGGGGCGTTTTCTTGGCGCGCTGTGACTTTTTCGCAACTGTGACCGCAGAAGCCAACATGGCTTTCTGTACAAGGTTAGCCCGCCATGTCATATTGGTTGCACCGGATTAGTACGCACGTACTATTTTGAGTACATACGAATAATTCATTGGAGACTGCATGAAAACTAAATTGCTCGCAGCGGGTATTGCCGCTTGCTTCGCCCTGCCGGCCATGGCCCAGTCCTCGGTCACGATCTACGGCATTGCCGACGCCGGCGTGATGTATGTCAACAACGGCGGCGGCGACGCACGCACCAAGCTGGTCAGCGGTATCGCCGACGGCTCCCGCCTCGGCTTCCGCGGCGTGGAAGACATCGGCGGCGGCTACAAGGCCATCTTCAACCTGGAAGCGCGGGTTGAACTCGACACCGGCCGCCAGCAAACCGGCAACCTGAGCAGCAATCGCACGCTGGCCCTGACCGACGGCCTGAACCTGACGATCCCCGGCTTGCCGGCAGCCGTCGGCGCCGCCGTCACCAACATCGTGGTGGGCGCGGTCAACCCGGCCGTCAACGTCAACCCGAACAACGCGCTGTTCGACCGCACCTCGATGGTCGGCCTGGTGACGCCGGTGGGCGCGGTCCTGCTGGGCCGCATGTACACGCCCGGCTACGAAGTGCTGGCCGCCGGCGACGTGTTCGAATCGGGCACGGCAGCGGGCTGGGGCGGCATAGTAGGCGGCACCGGCGGCCTGCTGACGGCCGGCGTGGCGATCCGTTCCGACAAGTCGATCCAGTACCGCATGGAACTGCCGAACGGCCTCAAGGCATCCGCCATGTACGGCACCGAGAAGTCGGGCTACATCGGCCTGGACAAGCGCTCCTGGGGCGCCAATGTGCGCTACGTGGCCAACGGCTGGGACCTGGGCCTGGGCCACAACCACGGCACCGACCAGGTCGGCGCACGCGGTCTGATCACGACCACCCTGGCCGGCGCCTACTCCTTCGACCAGTGGAAACTGTTCGCCGGCGCGCACAAGCAGAAGAACGAAAACTCGGTCATCATCCGCCTGGTCGGCGACACCCTGGCGGCCCAGCTGCCGGCCGGCCTGCCGGCCGCCGTGGCGCCGCTGATCCCGACCATGCTGGCCCGCATCAACACCACCTTGAAACGCAACTTCTACCTGGACGCGATCAGCTACCAGGTCGGCCTGCACTACAAAGTGGGCGCCGGCCGCATCATGGCTTCGGTCGTGCGCCAGGACGACAAGCGCGCCGACGCCAGCGACGCCACCCAGTACGGCCTGGGCTACGACTACAACCTGTCCAAGCGCACCGACGTGTACGCGATCGCCGCCTACATCAAGAACGAGAACGACGGCCAGTACGCGATCGGCGCGGCCAGCGCCTCGGGCGGCTTCACCTCGAAGCCGGGCCAGTCCAGCAAGGGCATCCAGCTCGGCATGCGCCACCGCTTCTAAGCCCGGCCCGGGCCGTGCACCGAAAGACGCCTGCGGGCGTCTTTTTTATTGGCGGCTCGGTTAGAATGTGGATTGCCTCTTTACATACCGACACACTGCACACCAATGATCGCTTCCCTGGACTCCGCCGCCGTACTGCAATACCTGACCGACCACCCGCACTTCTTCGAAGAGCACGCCAGCTTGCTGGGCGACGTCAAACTGTCCAGCCCCCTGACCGGGCGCGCCGTCTCGCTGCAGGAGCGCCAGATGGAAGTGATGCGCGACAAGTACAAGGCGCTGGAACTGCGCATGGCCGAACTGGCGCGCCACGCCAAGGAAAACGAGACCATCGCCGGCCGCTTCCACACCTGGACCCAGGCCCTGCTGCAGGTGCGCGAGGACGGCGCCATGCCGCGCGTGCTGGCCGACAGCCTGAAGTCCAGCTTCCACGTGCCGCAAGCGACGCTGCGCCTGTGGCAAACCCGGGCCGAGCACGAGGACCAGTGGTTCACCGCCGGCGCCTCGGACGACGCGCGCCTCTTCGCCAACAGCCTGCAGGCCCCGTACTGCGGCGCCAACAACGATTTCGAAGCCGTGCGCTGGCTGGAGGACGCCGGCCACATCCAGTCCACCGTCATCATCCCGCTGCGCAAGCCGGGCAGCAAGAGCGGCGCTTTCGGCCTGCTGATCCTGGGCTCGCCGGACTCCGAACGCTTCACCTCGCTGATGGCGACCGACTTCCTGGTCCACATCGGCGAAACCGCCAGCACCGCGCTGGCGCCGCTGCTGGCCTGAGGCCATGGACGAGCGCGGCAAAGCCGAGTGGGCCGACGCCTATCTGGCCCACCTGCGCGAGCAGCGCAAGCTGTCGCCCCACACCACGGCCGCCTACGGCCGCGACCTGGCCGAACTGGCCGCGCTGAGCGGCGACACGCCGTGGCCGGCGCTGGCCCAGGCCGACGTGCGGCGCTACGCCGCCCGGCTGCACGGCAAGGCGCTGGAGCCGCGCTCTATCGCCCGCAAGCTGTCGAGCTGGCGCGGCTTCTTCGACTGGCTGGCCGGGCACACCGCGCTGGCGGTCAACCCGGCGCAAGGCGTGCGCGCCCCGAAACGTCCCAAGACCCTGCCCAAGGCGCTGCCGGTGGACGACGCCGTGCGCCTGGTGGCGACCCCGGCGCGCACGCACGCGGCCGCACGCGAGCCCGCCGAGCTGTGCAACCACGCCATGTTCGAACTGCTGTATTCGAGCGGGCTGCGGGTGTCCGAGCTGGCCGGGCTGGACCTGCACTATACGAAGGACGCGCCGGGATGGCTGGAGCAAGGCAGCGCCGACGTCACCGTGCTCGGCAAGGGCGGCAAGCGCCGCACGGTGCCGGTCGGCCAGGCTGCGATGGCCGCCATCGCGGCTTGGCTGGCGGTGCGTCCGGCGCCGGCCGACGGCAGCCAGGCGCTGTTCCTGAGCACGCGCGGCACGCGCATCTCGCCGCGCGTGGTGCAGCTGCGCCTGAAGGCGCACGGCCTGGCCACCGGCGCGCCGGCCAGCGTGCATCCGCACATGCTGCGCCATTCCTTCGCCTCCCACCTGCTGCAATCGTCCGGCGACCTGCGCGCCGTGCAGGACATGCTGGGCCACGCCACCATCGCCTCGACCCAGGTCTACACGGCGCTGGACTTCCAGCACCTGGCCAAGGTCTACGACCAGGCCCATCCGCGCGCCAAGCTCAAATAAACGCTCCGTGCGCTGGATCAAGGCTGGCGTTTGGCCGCCCGGCGGAAAATCCGGCATAATCGCTCGATTCCCGGTCCGCCTGGCGGACCCAACCTTTATCGGCACGCTGACATGGCACTCATCCCCACCACCATCCTGACCGGCTTCCTCGGCGCAGGCAAAACCACGCTGCTCAACCGCATCCTGCAGGAAAGCCACGGCATGCGCATCGCCGTCATCGAGAACGAATTCGGGCCGGAAAACATCGACAACGAGATCCTGGTGCAGGACAGCAAGGAACAAATCGTCGAGATGAACAACGGCTGCATCTGCTGCACCGTGCGCGGCGACCTGATCGTGGCGCTGTCCAACCTGGCGCAAAAGCGCGCCGCCGGCGAGCTGAACTTCGACCGCGTGGTGATCGAGACCACCGGCCTGGCCAATCCGGGCCCGGTGGCGCAAACCTTCTTCATGGACGACGAGGTGGCCAGCCACTACATGCTCGACGCCATCGTCACCGTGGTCGACGCGCGCCACGCCATGCAGCAGCTGGACGACAACGAGGAAGCCCAGCGCCAGGTCGGTTTCGCCGACAAGCTGCTGCTGTCCAAGGCCGACCTGGTGGACCAGGCCGTGCTCGACGAACTGCTGCCGCGCCTCAAGCGCATCAACCCGCGCGCCCCGCTCAGCCGCTCGGACTTCGGCGCCGCGCCGATTGCGGAAGTGCTGGACCTGAAGGGCTTCAACCTGAACGACAAGCTGGAACTGGACCCGGACTTCCTGGCCGCCGAAGAGCACGCCCACGAACACGGGCACGACCATGAACATGGGCACGACCACGAGCACGGCGAGCACTGCAACCATCCCAGCCACGACCATCACCACAGCCACCACACCGACGACATCGCCGCTTTCGTGTTCAAGAGCGCGCGTCCTTTCGACAGCGCCAAGCTGGACGAATTCCTCGGCGGACTGGTCAATGTGTACGGTCCTCGCATGTTGCGCTACAAAGGCGTATTGTTGATGCAAGGCGCCGAGCGCAAGGTGGTTTTCCAGGGCGTGCACCAAATGATGGGCAGCGACCTGGGCGCGAAGTGGGCCGAAGGCGAGGAACGTGGCAGCAAAATGGTATTTATTGGCAAAAATCTACCGAAAGACATCTTTATTAGCGGTTTAGAACAATGTTTGGTATAAACTAACCCGGTTTTGTGGGGTGCCGGTTAGCAACGAGGTAACAACTCGGATGCCGGCGCGGTTGCCGGTTTCATCGCGCAACTGAAAATTTGAAAACTCTGTCGTATCGAAGGTAAGCGAAGTGATGACTAAAACTAATAAATCGACCCCCGCCGCTATCGAAGAAGCCCGCCTGCTCACGGAAGAAGAAATTCTGAAGATGGGCGAAGCGGACTACATGAACCCGGCGCAAATGGCATTCTTCAAGGCCAAGCTGCAAACCCTTGAGAAAGAGCTGCTGAAAAATGCCGGCGAGACGACCGAACACCTGCGCGAAACCGTGCTCGTGCCGGACCCTGCCGACCGTGCGACCATCGAGGAAGAGCACGCACTGGAACTGCGCACCCGCGACCGCGAGCGCAAGCTGCTGAAGAAGGTGCAGCAATCCATTGCCGCCATCGACAACAACGAATATGGCTGGTGCGAAGAAACCGGCGAACCGATCGGCATTCCACGCCTGATCGCGCGCCCGACCGCCACCCTGTCGCTGGAAGCGCAGCAGCGCCGCGAACTGAAGCAGAAGCTGTACGGCGACTAAGCCAGCCGCCCCGTCAGCCTCTCCATGCGCATGGGCGCAGGCGGGCGACTCACTCACGAAAAAGCATGCAGCCACGCGGCGCATGCTTTTTTTGTTTCCGGGTGCGGGAACGCACGGAAAAGGCTTGCTCTTCGGCTACACTAATAGTCCTGCATAGCGAGGAACGCCGTGGGCCTGTTTTCCCTGTTCAAGAAAGGCAAGCCGGACGCCGCCGCCCAGGACGGCGACGACGAGGCCGCACGCCTGGCCGCCAACAGCGAAGCGCAGCGGGCCAGCGCCGCCGCCGGCAGCCAGCTGCAGCGCGACATCGCGCGCGCCACGACGCTGAAGATCGACGCCATCGAGGCGGCCATGGAGGCCGACATTTTCAACACGCCCGAGCCGGCCTGGGGCAGCCGCGCGCCGCGCCCACCCCAAGCCGGGAAGGCGCCCGCCCCCGCCGGCCAGCCGGACCATCCCGACACCCTGCCGCTGCTGGAGGCCCACACCACCCAGCTGCTGGCCGACGATGAAATGCCGGCCCCGGTGGCGGCCGAGGCCAGCGCGCCGGTGGTCGAGGAAAGCGCCATCCTGTACGCCAACGGCCAGGGCGCCATCGCCGAGCAGATGCTGTCCGGTGCGCTGGCCGAGGCCGCCGCGTGCGGCGCCGGCCAGCGGCAGGACCGCACCGTCTGGTGGCTGCTGTTCGACCTGTACCAGGTCGAAGGCATGCAGCAGCAGTTCGACAGCCTGTCGATCGACTACGCCAGCACCTTCGAAGTGTCGCCGCCCGCATGGCGCGGCCCCGTCGCCGTTGCCGCCGGGCCTGCGGGCGCGGCCGGTATGGCCGTCCCGGCCGCTTCCCGCCCGGCCGCAGCCGAGGCTGCCGGCGCAACGGCCGCGCCTGGGGCATGGCCGGCATCGGCCGCCGCCGCCGAACCTGCAGCCCCTGCAGCCTACAGCGGCGTCACGCCGATGCTGGCATTCCCCGCCGAGCTGGATGCCGGCGCCGCCACGCTGCTCGAGCAACTGCAAAGGCATGCTGCCGGCGCGCCGCTGCGGCTCGATTTCAGCCGCGTGGGCGAGGTCGACGCAGCCGGCTGCGCGCTGCTGCTGGCGGCCCTGCAAAGCCTGCGGAAGCAGGGCCGCGAACTGATCGTGGTCGCTGCCGCCGAGCTGGCCGCGCTGCTGCGCGCCGGCATCGAGGTCGGCCACCGCGGCGACGGCGAAGCGCGCTGGCTGCTGCTGCTCGAACTGCTGCAGCTGCTGCACCGCGAAAAGGAGTTCGAAGAAACCAGCATGGACTACTGCATCACCTTCGAAGTGTCGCCGCCGCCCTACGCACCGCCGGCGCCGCAGCAAGTGGCCACCGCCGCGCGCCAGTCCGCGCCGGCGGCGGCGGCCGCGTCCGACCGCTTCATGCTGCCGCCCGTCATCGAGGGCAACTGCACCGCCCTGCTGGACGCGGTCAGCGCCTATGCCGGCCAGTACCCTGCCTTGGTGTTCGACTGCTCGCGCCTGGCGCGGCTGGACTACGGCGCCGCCAACCAGCTGCTGGCGCGCCTGCAAATGCTGGCCAGCGGCGGCGATGGCGCCAGAAGAGTAGAATTCCGCGAAGTGAACCATCTGGTGGCGGCCCTGCTGCGCCTGCTCGGCTACGCCGGCCTGGCGCGCATCTTTGCCCACAAGTACTAGCCCGTCAGTACCAGCCCGTCTTGCAATTCGCTATCCCAGCCCCATTTCAAGGGCTGGCGCCTATGGCGCATGGAACGACAAGCGTCATTACTTAGAGGTCAACATGGAACAATTTCACGGCACCACCATCCTGTGCGTACGGCGCGGCAGCCAGGTCGCCCTGGGCGGCGACGGCCAGGTCACGCTGGGCAATATCGTCATGAAGGGCACGGCCCGCAAGGTGCGCAAGCTGTACCAGGGCAAAGTGCTGTGCGGCTTCGCCGGCGGCACCGCCGACGCCTTCACCCTGCTGGACCGCTTCGAGGCCAAGCTGGAAAAGCACCAGGGCAACCTGCTGCGCGCCTCGGTCGAGCTGGCCAAGGACTGGCGCACCGACCGCGTGCTGCGCCGCCTGGAAGCGATGCTGCTGGTGGCCGACGCCACCTCGACCCTGGTCATCACCGGCAACGGCGACGTGCTGGAGCCGGAAAAAGGCGTGGGCGCGATCGGCTCGGGCGGCACCTACGCCCAGTCGGCCGCGCTGGCGCTGCAGGAGAACACCGAATTGACGCCGGCCGAGATCGTCAAGAAGTCGCTGACCATCGCCGGCGAGCTGTGCATCTACACCAATATGTCCCACATCATCGAAACGCTGGACGGGAAGGCGGAATGAACATGACCCCACAAGAAATCGTCGGCGAACTCGACAAGCACGTGGTAGGCCAGGGCAAGGCCAAGCGCGCCGTGGCCATCGCGCTGCGCAACCGCTGGCGCCGGCAGCAGGTGGAAGAACCGCTGCGCCACGAGATCACGCCCAAAAACATCCTGATGATAGGACCCACCGGGGTCGGCAAGACCGAGATCGCGCGCCGCCTGGCCAAGCTGGCCGACGCGCCCTTCATCAAGATCGAGGCCACCAAGTTCACCGAGGTCGGCTACGTCGGGCGCGACGTCGACACCATCATCCGCGACCTGGTCGACATCGGCATCAAGCAGACCCGCTCGGCCGAGATGGCCAAGGTGCGCGCGCGCGCCGAGGACGCCGCCGAGGACCGCATCCTCGACATCCTGCTGCCGGCCCCGCGCGACTTCGGCTTCGCCAACGCCGCCGCGCCGGCCGCCGACGACAAGCCCGACAGCACGCGCCAGACCTTCCGCAAGCGGCTGCGCCAGGGCGAGATGGACGACAAGGAAATCGAGATCGAGCTGGCCGACACCGCGCCGCAGATGGAAATCATGGCGCCGCCCGGCATGGAGGAAATGACCGAGCAGATCAAGAGCATGTTCTCCGGCATCGGCGGCGGGCGCAAGAAGGCGCGCAAGGTCAAGATCAAGGAAGCCATGAAGCTGCTGCTCGACGAGGAGGCCGCCAAGCTGCTCAACGAGGACGAGATGAAGCAGAAGGCGATCCAGAACGTGGAGCAGAACGGCATCGTCTTCCTCGACGAGATCGACAAGATCGCCTCGCGCTCGGAGATGGGCGGTGCCGACGTGTCGCGCGCCGGCGTGCAGCGCGACCTGCTGCCGCTGGTCGAGGGCACGACGGTGAACACCAAGTACGGCATGATACGCACCGACCACATCCTGTTCATCGCCTCCGGCGCCTTCCACCTGGCCAAGCCGTCGGACCTGATCCCCGAGCTGCAGGGCCGCTTCCCGATCCGGGTCGAGCTCGAATCGCTGTCGATCGCCGACTTCGAGCGCATTTTGACGTCGACCGACGCCTGCCTGACCAAGCAGTACGAAGCGCTGCTGGCGACCGAGGACGTCAAGCTCGCATTCGCGCCGGACGGCATCACGCGGCTGGCCGAGATCGCGCACCAGGTCAACGAGCGCACCGAGAACATCGGCGCGCGGCGCTTGTACACGGTGATGGAAAAGCTGCTCGAAGAGATCTCGTTCAGCGCCAGCGATGCCGGCAGCCAGACCCTGGTGATCGACGCGGCCTATGTGAACGCGCGGCTGGACGCGCTGGCGGTCAACGAAGACCTGTCGCGCTACGTGCTGTAAGGATGGAGGGAGGGTAGCAAGATGGCAAACAAGGCACTGGCGACGCGGCAAAAAATGCAGTTCCGCGTCGAGCCCTCCCAAAAGCCGCGCAATCCCTACGCGGCGCTGGCCAAGAACCGCGCCGCCGGCCCGCACGCCAAGCCCGTCTCGGCCCAGCGCCAGGCGGCCAAGGCCGCCCTCAAGAAAATCGACCCCGCCAAGTCCGAAGACTAGCGAGCAGAGCCGCAATTGGGACGCCGAGTCCACAATGGCGCGTCAGGCCGGTTAACAAACGGGGCACAGCCCCCAACTCCGCAACCATGCCTTGCGCCCCCCTTCTCAACCCAACCGAGCCGCATCGGGGTCTGCCCCCGATTGCGGCTCAGGCCGCTTAGCGGACGGGCGCGCTGCTGACCGGCGGGGGCATTTGGGGCGGCATGGCTTGCTGCGGCGGCGCTGGCTGGGGCTGCTGTTGCATGGGCGGCGGCGGCACGTTGGCGGCGCTGCTCGGGACGCCGGCGTCGGACGGCAGGTCGATCCGCTTGGGGATGCCGCCTTCCAGCAGCACCACGTAGCGGTCCTGCACTTCCTGCACTTTCACGCCCCCGGCCACTTCCATTCCCACCGGGTAGGCTTTCGCCGGCTGGCCGTCGACCGCGATGATGGCCACGCTGCCGCGCCCGTTGGCGGCCGCGACCACGCCGCGCAGCTGGTAGTTGCTGGCCGCCGCCACGCCGATGTCGCCGCCGAACAGATTGCGCGCGGCCGTGATGGCCGGCTCCGGCGGGGCCTGCATGGGCACCGCCGCCAGCGGGCGCTGCTGCGGCTTGAACAGCAGCATGCCCCAATAGGCGCACGAGGCGGACAAGGCCACCACGGCTACAAAACTCAGAACGACAGGCAAACGTTGTTTCATCTCAGTGCACCAGCTGGTTAATTTCGATAATCGGCATCAGCACCGCAAGGACGATCAGCAGCACCACCACGCCCATGGCGAGGATCAGCGCCGGCTCCAGCAGGCCGGCGATGGTCAGGGTGCGCCGCTCGAGGTCCGCCTCCTGCGCGCTCGCGGCGCGGTTCAGCATGGCCGGCAGCTCGCCGGTGATTTCGCCGGCCCGTATCATGTGGATCAGCATAGGCGGGAAGTGCTTCTGCGCCGACAGCGCGCGCGCCAGGCTCACGCCTTCGCGCACGGCGTCGCTCGCTTCCTCGACCAGCTGCTGCATGGCGACGTTGGTCAAGGTGTCGCGGCTGGTCTCGAGCGCGCGCAAAATCGGCACGCCGGAACCGGTGGTGATGGCCAGGGTGCTGGCGAAGCGCGAGGTATTCAGGCTGCGTTCGAACTTGCCGTACAGCGGCGCCGTCAGCAGCCAGGTGTGCCAGCGCGTCTTGAGCACGATATTCTGCAGCGCGCGCCGCCACGCGACCCAGCCGCCGATCAGCAGCACCAGCACGATCAGGCCGTAGTTGCGCACGAAGTCGGACACGGCCAGCATGATCACCGTCAGCACCGGCAGCTTCTGCTTGGTGTTGGCGAACACGGAGACGATCTGCGGCACCACATAGGTCAGCAGGAAAATGACGATGGAGAACGCCACCACGGTGACGATGGCCGGATAGGTGAACGCCAGCTTGACCTTCTGCACCAGCGCGTTGCGGCGCTCGATGTAGTCGGCCAGGCGCGACAGCACGCGCGACAGCTGGCCGATCTGCTCGCCCGACGCGACCAGCGCGCGGTAGATTTCGGCGAAGTCGCGCGGGTGCCGCGCCAGCACATCGGACAGCGCGGCGCCGCCTATCACTTCGGAACGGATGGAGGCGATCAGGTCGCGCACATAGGGACGCTCGGCCTGCTCGAGCAGCGCCGAGAAGGCTTGCTCGAGCGGCAGGCCCGCTTCCAGCAGGCTGGCCAGCTGGCGCGTGAACAGGGCCAGCTCGGTGGTCGACAGGCGCTCGCCGAAGCCGCGCCGCGTGGCCTTGCCGCTGGCGTCGACCTGGGCCGAGATGGCGTCGACCTTGAGCGGCGTCAGGCCTTGCGCGCGCAGGTCGGAGCGCGCCGAACGCGCGCTGTCGGCGTTGACCACGCCCTTCCTGGTGGCGCCGCCTGCGTCGACGGCTTCGTAGCGGAATGCTGGCATGGCTAGACCCTCAGTCCTTCGCTACGCGCAGCAATTCTGCCAGCGTGGTGGTGCCGTCGCGCAGCCAGCGTTCGCCGTCTTCGCGCATGGTTTTCATGCCGCCGGCCTGCGCCGCCGCGCGCACTTCCGCCTCGGACGCGCGGTTGTGGATCTGGGCGCGGATCTCGTCGGTGGTGCGCAGCAGCTCGTAGATGCCGACCCGGCCCTGGTAGCCCGTGTGGCCGCAGTGCTCGCAGCCCACGGCGTGCCACTGCGCGCCGTCGAAGCTCTTGCACGAGGAGCACAGCTTGCGCACCAGGCGCTGCGCCAGCACGCCCAGCAGGGACGACGACAGCAGGAACGGTTCGATCCCCATGTCCAGCAGGCGCGTGACGGCGGCCGAGGCATCGTTGGTGTGCAGGGTGGCCAGCACCAGGTGGCCGGTCAGCGATGCCTGCACCGCGATCTGCGCCGTTTCCAGGTCGCGGATCTCGCCTATCATGATCACGTCCGGATCCTGGCGCAGGATGGCACGCAGGGCCTTGGCGAAGGTCATGTCGATGCGCGGATTGACTTGCGTCTGGCCCACGCCCTGCAGGTCGTATTCGATCGGGTCTTCCACCGTCAGAATGTTGGTGGTGGTCGAGTTCACGCGCGACAGCGCGGCGTACAAGGTGGTGGTCTTGCCGGAGCCGGTCGGGCCGGTCACCAGCACGATGCCGTGCGGTTGCGCGATCAGGGCGTCGAACTGGGGCAGCATGGCCTCGCTCATGCCCAGGTGCGCCAGGTCCAGGCGGCCGGCCTCCTTGTCCAGCAAACGCAGCACGGCGCGCTCGCCGTGGCCGGTCGGCAGCGTGGACACGCGCACGTCGACCGGCTTGCCGCCCACGCGCAGCGTGATGCGGCCGTCCTGCGGCAGGCGCTTCTCGGCGATGTCGAGCTGCGCCATGATCTTGATGCGCGAGATCAGCGAGCCGTGGATGGCTTTGCGCGGCCGCACCACGTCGCGCAGCGTGCCGTCGACGCGGAAGCGCACCACGGAAGTCTGCTCGAACGGCTCGATGTGGATGTCGGATGCCCCTTCACGCAGCGCCTGCGTCAGCAGCGCGTTGATCATGCGGATCACCGGCGCGTCGTCGGACGATTCGAGCAAGTCCTCGATCGCCGGCACGTCCTGCAGCAGCTTGGTCAGGTCCAGGTCGGCGTCGAACTCGTCGGCCACCTGCGAGGCGTCGCCGCCGGCGCCGGCGTAGGCCGCCGCGATGGCTTCCTCCAGGTCGGCCCGGCCCAGGGTAAGCAGGTTGATGCGGCCGAAGCGGCGCGACACTTCGGCGATGGCGGCCGGCGCGGTGGCGGTGGACACGTACACGTCCACTGAATGTTCGGCGTGCTCGCCCGGCTTGGCGAGCAGCGCGTAGTCGCGCGCGAAGGCGTAGGGCAGCAGGTTGCTCATTCTGGTTGCTTGCCTTCGGCCGGCGCCGGTGCGGTACCAGGAGCCGGCGCCATCGGCACCAGCGGACGCGCCAGGTGGCCGGTGCCCGGCACCGGCTGGCCCTTGTTCAGTTCAGGCAGCATGGGCTGGCCCAGGTCCTGCAGCAGCACCGAGTCCTCCGGCTTGACGGCCTGCTGGGTGGCGCGCATGTAATCGTAGCGGTCGGTGGCCAGGCTCATGCCCTGCTCGCGGTTGCGCATCACGACCGGGCGCAGGAACACCATCAGATTGGTCTTCTTGCGCTCGCGCTTCTGGTACTTGAACAGGTTGCCGATGATGGGCAGGTCGCCCAGGCCGGGCACTTTCTCCACGCCGCCGTTGGCGTCGTCCGAGATCAGGCCGCCCAGCACGATGATCTGGCCGTCGTCGGCGATCACATTGGTTTCGATGGCGCGCGTCTTCAGGATGATGCCGCTGTTGGACGTGACCGAGGTGTCGATGCTGGAGCTCTCGTTGTAGATCGCCAGCTTGATGGTGCCGCCCTCGGAAATCTGCGGCCGCACTTTCAAGGTCAGGCCGACGTCCTTGCGGTCTATGGTCTGGAACGGGCTGGCGGTGGAGCCGGCGGTGGTGGTGAACTGGCCGGTCAGGATGGGCACGTTCTGGCCGACGCGGATGGTGGCCAGTTCGTTGTCCAGCGTGACCATATTCGGCGTCGACAGGATGTTGGTGCCGCTGTCGGCCTGCAGCGTGTGCGCCACGGCGCCCAGGCCCAGCGCGCCGTTGGCCAGCTGCTTGAAGATGCCGATCGACAGGCCGTTGCCCACCGCCGGCGTGTTGGCCTTGACGCCCGCAACCAGGTTGAGCAGGTTGTTGTTGCCGCTGCTGAGGGACTGCAGGCCGCCGACGCGGTAGGTGCTGTTCTCGTTGCCGGTGGCGCCCACCCACTGCACGCCGAACTCGGAGGTCTTGTCGGCGGTCACTTCGACGATCAGCGATTCGATGTAGACCTGGGCGCGGCGCACGTCGAGCTGGTCGATCACGGCGCGCAGGTTGCGGTACACCGCTTCCGGCGCGGTGATGATCAGCGTGTTGGTCGAGGCGTCCGCCTGGATGAAGCCCGAGCCGCCGGCGGTCTGCTGATTGGCGCCGCCGCTCGCGTTCAGCAGCGGGTTGGTCGAACCCGTGGCGCCGCCCTGGCTGCCGGTCATGCCGCCGGCGGTGCTGCCCTGGTTCTGCGTCTGGCCCAGGCCCTGCTGGCCGCCGGTGCCGGACAAGCCGCCCGCGCCCTGCGTGCCGCCGCCGGCGCCGCTGTCGCCCGACATCACGGAGCGCAGCGTCTGCGCCAGCTTGGTCGCCTCGGCGTTCTTCAGGTACACCACGTGCACATTGCCCAGCTGCGTGGTCGGCTGGTCCAGCTTGGCCACCAGCGACTTGGCCAGGTTGGCGCGCGCGGCGGACGGCGCGCGCAGCACCAGCGAGTTGGTGCGCGGGTCGGCCAGCACGCTGACGCGGCCCGAGTCGGCGCCGCCGCCCACGCCCGGCTCGAGCAGCTTGTTGACGATGGAGGCCAGGTCGCTGGCGATGGCGTAGCGCACCGGGATCACGTCCACGTCGGTGGTGGCCGGCGCGTCCAGCGCGGCGATCAGCTTGCCCAGCCGTTTCAGGTTGTCCGCGTAGTCGGTGATGACCAGGGTGTTGTTGCCCGGGTTGGCGTTGATGGTGTTGTTGGGCGTGATCAAAGGCCGCAGTACGGTCACGAGGTTGGCCGACGATTCGTAATTCAGGTGGAACACCTGGGTCGCGATCTGGTCGCCCTTGAGCACCGGACCGGCGCCGATCTGGGTCGGCGTGGCCTGCAGCTTGGCTTCGGCCTCCGGCACCACCTTGGCGTAGCCGTCGCCGCTGACGATGGAGAAGCCTTGCAGGCGCAGCGCGGAGGTCAGCAGCGCGAAGGCCTGCGACTTGCTCAGCGGCCCTTCGGACACCAGCGTCAGCGTGCCTTTCACGCGCGGGTCGATCAGGAAGGTGATGTTGGTGTAGTGGCCCACCGCCTTGATCACCGACTCGATGTCGGCGCCGACGAAGTTGAGGGCGGCATCATCGCCGGGCGCCGCCCAGGCGGGCGCCTGCGCGGTAAGCGCGGCGCAGCACAGCATGGCGGCGGCGCTCAATTGGCGCAGCATCGGAACTTTGGACTTGCTCACGGACTGTTTTTTCATTATCTGAACTCTAATGCGATGATGTTCTTGCCGCCACTGTTGGGACGGCGCTGGCCCAGCAAATTCAATAGATTGCCCAGCGACTGCTCATAACCGTCGGCCGCTTCGGCCTGCCCGGAAAATTGCAGGCGGCCGCCGGGTAGCCGCAGACTGCCTTTCCCGCTCAACAGCAGCGGGCCTTTCAAGGAACTCAATTCCAGCTGCGCCTGCTGCCCGCGCCAGTCCAGCGCCAGCTGGTAGCTGCCCAGCGGCTTCAAGGGCGACAAGCGCGACGACATGTCGGCCATCTCCAGCGTGGTGCGGCCGTTCACCTCCACGCCGGGTCCGGCCAGCGCCAGTTCCAGCGTGGTCCACGACAGCCGCAAACGCCCGCTCGGCGCCAGCGTGTTCAGCGGCGCGCCCAGGCCGGCCAGTCCGTCGGCCGGCAGCAGCAGCGCCGATGGACTCAGCTGCCACTGCGTCCAGCCACCGGTAAAGCGCACCGGCTGCGCCAGCGCCTGCTCATTCGACAATTCCATGTCCACCATGCCCAGCAGCGACAGCGGCGACAGCTTCCAGGCGAAACGCCCCGGCAGCAGCGGCGTCACCGCGCCGTTGCCGCTGGCCGCGCCGCCGATGAAGGCCGAACCGCGCCACAGCGTACCCTGCGCGTCGCCCAGCGTCAAACGCCCTGCGGTCTGCTTCTCCACGGCGCCGGCCACCCAGTCCGCCGGAAAGAACGCCAGCACCGCCAAGACCACGCCCAGCAGCACCGCCGCCAACCATAGCACGGCGCGCTTCACCGCCCGCCGCCGGCCGGTCCATTGTTTGGGCCGCCAAGCTGGCGCAGCGTGAGACTGGCGTCCACCATGCCGGGCGTGGACTGGCCGGTGATGACGCTTTCCTGCACGCCGACGTTGCCGTCGCGGCGTTGCGCGTCGAGCCAGGTCACCAGCGCGGCGAAGGGCACGCCCTTCAGTTCCAGCTTGGCATATTCGCCGGTGAGGTTGAGCGCCTGCGGCTTCAGGCCGGCCGCGTTCAGGCTGGCCGTGAGCGTGTCGCGCGACATCGGCGGCGCCTGGATGGGCGGCTTGGCCGCCAGCTCGGCGGCGGTGCGGCCCAGGGCCTTCAGTTCGGCCACGTCCTGGCGCATCTGCGGCAGCGCCTTGCGCAACTGCGCGCTGCCGTCGAGCGCCGGCGCCACCAGCAGGCTATAGAACAGCGCCAGCCCGACCACGGCGCCGCCGACGGCCAGCATGCGCCGTTCCTGCTCGCTGCGTTCCTGCCAGAAGCCGGACACGCTGGCGCGCAATTGTTCAATCTTGACGCGTGCTTCGCTCATGCCTTGCCTCCGCGGATTTGCCACACGCCGGCTGCCGTTTCGGCCAGCGCCAGGCCGCGCTGCTGCAGCGCCGCTTGCAACTGCTGCAGCGTGGCCGCGTCGGCGGTGTTGGGTTTCAGTTTGACGACCAGGCTGCGCTCGCGGTATTCCATCGAGGCCACCACGTCGCGCTTGCCGGTGGCCGCCAGCGCCTCGCCGAAGGCGGCGGCGATGAAGGTGAATTCATCGGGCGCCACCTGGCCGCTGCCGGCCTGCGCGGCGGCGATGTTGCGGCGCATCTGCGCGGCCGGGTCGAGGATCACGCTTTCCCTGGGGTAGGCGGCGCGGAAGATCTGCGTCATCGATTCGCGCATCTCCTTCGCTTCGCGCCGCATGCGCAGCCATTCGATGTTCAGGCCGGCGACATTGACCAGCACGGCCAGCAGCGCCAGGCGCAGCGGCCAGCGCCAGCGCTGCCACGCGCGCGACTGCGCGCCGGTGGCGCCCAGGCCTGCTGCCAGGTCGGGCGCGGCGCTCTTGGCAGCGGAAAGCCAGTGCGCCCAGTGTTCGGTTTCCAGCGTCAAGCCGGGGACGTCCGCTGCCAAGGCCTGGTATTGCGGCAGCAACGCGGCCGGCAGGTACAAGGTCAGCGGCGCGTCGCCCGCCAGCGCGCGCAGCATCTGCAGCGCCGCTTCGGGCTGCGGCGCCACGGTCAGGCCCATGCCGTCCTGCTGGCCCTTGCGCAGCGTCAGCTCCAGGCCTGCGTCGGTGGGCGCCAGCGCGGCGGCGGCGCCGCCCGGCGGCAGCGGCAAACACAGTTGCGCCGGCAGCGCGGTGATAGCTTGCGCGCCTTGCGCGACCAGGGTTTTGAGCAGCACTTCCAGCCAGGCACGCTGCACCACGGCGACGGTGCGGGTGCTGCCGTCCTGCGTGGAGGTCAGCGGCGCGAGCGCCAGCACGCAGTCGTCCGGGTCGCCCAGGATCTGGTCTTCCACCAGTGCCGGCAGCGCGGCCTTCAGGCGCGCGTGCGACAGCGGCGGCACCGCCACGTGCAGCAGCGTCACGTCGGCGGCGGCCAGCAGCAGCACCACGCGGCGCGCGCCGGCCACCATGTCGGCCAGGTTGCCGAGCGCCGAAGCGCCCTGCTGCATCACATTGCCGCCGTCGCCCGCGAGGGCGAACTGGCAGGCCGGCGCAGTCCCCGCGCCGCCCTCGGTGGCGGCCCTGGCTGGATAGCGGATGTATAAAGTCGTCAAAGGATCTCGCTTTCGTTCATGCTGCTTAGTTTTCCCGCATCCACTGGACTGAGACGCTGCTGTTTCTTCCGCGATAGAGCAGCGATTCCGCGTCCAGCGCTGCGCGGTCCAGCCGCACATGGCTCTGAACCAGGAAATAATCGCTGTGCACAACCACGTCCACGCCGTCGCGCAAGCTCTTGCCCGGCCCCAGATAATTGGTGAACGCTGCCGGGTCGTCAAACGGACTGCGCTTGCGGTACTGCGCCAGCGTCTTCGCTTCCGACAGCGAATAATTTCCCACCAGCGCCGCCAGCACTTCCGGCGACGCCATGTTCACGTTTACCTTGGTCCCAGCCGGCAGCACGACGACGAACTCGCGCAGCTTTTCCACCGCCTGCGGCGTGAAGCCCGCCACGGCCAGCAAGTCCTCCACCCGGACCAGCTCAAGGGGTTCCCTGGATGCCTTGGTCTGGGGTTGCGGGCAAGGAGGCTGGGTACAAGCCTTGGGCGGCAGGCTGCTCAGCACTTCTTCTGCCACGGCCTGCGCCAGGGCCGGGTTCAACTGCAGATTCTGCAACAGGCTTTGGAAGACCGCCACCTGGCCCGGCACGATACCCGCCTCCTGCGCAAGGTTGGCCAGATTGTAACGCGCTTGTGCGTCGGTAACCTGGCCAGACAGGGTGGCGTCGTACTTTTCGTTGTCAACGCGCTCGCGCTCGACATAATCGTCGAGCCGGGTTTCGGCCAGCGGCGTGGCCCAGATCCCGGTTTCAACAGTGGTCTTCGGGTTCGACAGTCCGTCCTGCTCCAGCACCAGGCGCACCAGATCGAGGCCGCCGCGCAGTATCCACTTGGTCTGCAGGTGCAGGCGCTGGTTCTCCATCGAGCGCACCTGCACCTGCTGCTGCCAGAACAGGCTGGCCACGATGGTGACCGCCAGTGTGGTCAGCAGCAGCGCCGTGATGACGGCCACGCCCTGCTGGCGCGGCGGCAGGCTAAAGCGTCGGGCGCTAATTTTTTTCTCCCAGCATGAAGACCTTGACCAAGGGCCCGGTCTGGCCGCGCATCTGCAGCGTCAGCTCCAGCCCGAGCCGGTCCTGCACATCCTGCGTGCCTTGTGCCTCGGCGGGAATGGGCTGCCAGCCGCCGTCGCGCCAGATGCGCGCGGCCATGGTGTCGACGGCGCTTTGCAGCACCACGCCGGGGATATCGTCGGTATTGTTCAGGGCCGCCTGCCACAGGATGTCCAGCCGCAGCAGGTCACGCGTGGGCAGCGATTCGCGGCGCGTCAGCACGCCGTCGACAATGCGGTAGGTGACCACTTGCAGGCGGGTGGGCTCGCCCTCTTCCAGCACCGTACGCACCAGCGCGAAGCGGCCGGTGTCGGCCGACATATTCTCGCGCGATCGCAACTGCTTGCGCAGGGCCAGGTGGTCCAGGTCGCTTTGCAGCTGGGCGAAGGCGAGCTGGATGCCGCGCGTCTGCTCCATCTGCTCGGTCAGCGCCTGGCGCGAACGGACGATGCCGTCCAGGCCGCGCCAACCCAGCACGGCTACGATGGCCAGCACGGCCACCGCCACCAGCAATTCGATCAGCGTGAAGCCGCGCCTGCGTGAGGAAGCCTGCATCATTTCGCCTGCAGCTTCAGTTGCACCAGCTTGACGATGAGGCGCTCCGGCTGCTTCTCGTCGAACACGCTGACCTCGACCCGCCGGAAGCGCGGATTGGGGCTGGCGATCACTTCTTCCTGGCACATCAGCTTGATGTCGCCCTGCGGGCACTCGAAGGTATTCTTGCCGATATCGGGAAACTGGCCGGCCAGCGTGAGCTGCACCAGGCGGTTCTCGGCCGACCAGGTGGCCATCATGGCGGTGCGCAGGCCGTTGGCGTTCTGCGTCAGGCTGCCGACCGCGCGCATCGACGCGCCCAGCGCGGTGCCGACGATGACCAGCGCCACCAGCACTTCGAGCAGGGTGAATCCACGGGCACGGCCACGGTGTATGCGCGTCATCTCAGTCCACCGTGAAATGGCCGATGCCGTCGGCGCGGATGGCCGCACTGACGTCGCCGCTGGCCAGGGTCAGCACAAAGGGTTTGTCGACCGGCTCGCGGCCGAAGACGATGCGCAGCGTGTCGCCCGGCAGCGTGGACGCGGGGTCCAGCAGCAGCGTGACGGGGCTGTTCTTGAAGGGACGCTCGCGCAGCAGGTCGTCCTGTGTGACCGGCTCCCACACGCGCTGTTCGCTGCGCACCAGGAAGCGGTAGCTGTCCGGCCCGGCTTCAAAGGCCACCAGGCGGTTGCGCACGATGGCTTCGTCGCGCGCCAGCTGCAGCAGCAGGGCCACGCGCTGCGCTTCCTGCTGCATGCTCTGGCGCCGGCTGGGCGCCGCATTCAGCGACACCAGTCCGAGCGTGACGCCGGCGATGACGAGCACCACCAGCAGCTCGATCAGCGTAAAGCCGCGCTGCGGTGGGGAAAAGCGCGCGGCAGCGGCCATGGTGATGGCTTAGTTGTCCCAGGAGCCGATGTCGGCGTCGTCGCCTGCGCCGCCGGGCTGGCCGTCGGCGCCCAGCGAGAACACGTCAACCTCGCCCTTCACGCCGGGCGACAGGAACTGGTAGGGATTGCCCCACGGGTCTTTCGGCATTTTTTCCAGGTAGCCGCCGGTCTTCCAGCCATTCGCGGCCGGGCCGGTGGTGGGCTTGGTCAGCAGGGCCTGCAGGCCCTGCTCCGTGGTCGGATAGCGCTGGTTGTCCAGCTTGTACAGCTTCAGGGCCTGCATCACCGTGGCGATGTCGACCTTGGCGGCCGCCACTTTGGATTCGCCGGTGCGGCTCAACAGCTTGGGTACAACCAATGCCGCCAGCACGCCCATGATGACCACCACCACCATGATCTCGATCAGGGTGAAACCGCGCGCGCGGCGCTTGGCGGGGAGTGTTACGTTTTGCATAGACTATGACACTTTCCAGGTTAGAGTGCGGGAAGTATAAGGCTTAATCGCGCTGGCGGGCGGAATCGGGGGCAGGCGCCGCGCACACCGGGCAGGCGTCGTTGCGGGCGATACGGATGCTGGTCCATTCCATGCGCAAGCCGTCCAGCAGCAGCAGGCGGCCGGACAGCGGCTCGCCCACGCCCATCAGCAGTTTGAGCGCCTCGGCCGCCTGCGTGGCGCCGACCACGCCCACCAGCGGCGCGAACACGCCCATGGTGGAGCAGGCCACGTCTTCGAAGGGCTGGTCTTGCGGGAACAAACAGGAGTAGCACGGCAGGTCCGCGCTGCGGTGCGCGCCGCCGCGCGTGTCGAACACGCTGACCTGGCCGTCGAAACGGATCACCGCGCCGGACACCAGCGGCACCTCGTGCGCGACGCAAGCGCGGTTGACGGCGTGGCGGGTGGCGAAGTTGTCGGTGCAGTCGAGCACCACGTCGGCCTGGCTGACCAGTTCGGCCAGGCGGGCGTCGTCTGCGCGCTCGACCAGCGCCACGATCTCTATCGTGGGATTGATGGCGGCCAGCGTGTCGCGCGCCGATTCGGCCTTGGGCAGGCCGACGCGCGCCATGTTGTGGGCGATCTGGCGCTGCAGGTTGGTCAGGTCGACGGTGTCGTTGTCGACCAGGGTGAGCTTGCCGACGCCGGCCGAGGCCAGGTACATGGCGGCCGGCGAGCCGAGGCCGCCCGCCCCTATCACCAGCGCGCGCGCAGCCAGCAGTTTCTGCTGGCCCTCGATGCCGATTTCGTCAAGCAGGATATGGCGCGAATAGCGCAGCAGCTGGCTGTCGTCCATTGCGCCTATTTCTTCGCCGGCAGCATGGACGGGACCTTGCCGCCCGACTTGCTGTCGAAGGCCTTGTCGTCGGAGCTCTTCGCGGCCTCCAGGTCCTTCACCGTTTCGGTTTTCGACAGCCGCACCGGCAGGCCCTTGAAATGGTTCAGCGCCTGCGCCAGCTGGAAGTCGTCCTTGCCGCCGAATTCGACCGGCTTGCGGGTCTTGGCCAGCGCCACCAGGCGCTGCTCTTCCTCCAGCTCGTCGTGCACGGGCAGGGGCGCGGACGGCAGCTCGGCCTCGTCCTTGTTGTTCAGGTGCTTGACCAGGTCGGCCTCGCGCAGGCGCAGGCCGTTCAAGCCGTCGCCGTCGGCGGTTTCATCGACCAGCATGTCCGGCACGATGCCGCGCGCCTGGATCGAGCGGCCGTGCGGCGTGTAGTAGCGCGCGGTGGTCAGCTTGACGGCGGTGTCGGCGGTGAGCTGGCGCAGCGTCTGCACCGAGCCCTTGCCGAAGGTCTGCGAGCCCATGACGATGGCGCGCTTGTAGTCCTGCAGCGCGCCGGCCACGATCTCGGAAGCCGAGGCGGAGCCGGAATTGACCAGCACCACCATCGGCACGGTCTTCAGCGCGGCCGGCAGCTTGGCCAGCGGATCGCTGCTGGCGCGGCCGGAATAGAATTCGGGACGGGCGTAGAAAGTCTGCTTGGAGTCGGCCAGCTGGCCGTTGGTGGAGACCACCACCGCGTCCTTGGGCAGGAAGGCGGCCGAGACGCCGATGGCGCCCGGCACCACGCCGCCCGGGTCGTTGCGCAGGTCCAGCACCAGGCCCTTGATGCCGGGGTTCTGCGCGTACAGCGCGCCCAGCTTGCGGGCCAGGTCGTCCACGGTCGGCTCCTGGAACTGCGCCACGCGCAGCCAGGCGTAGCCCGGCTCGATCATCTTCGCCTTCACGCTCTGCACGCGGATTTCCTCACGCACGATGGGCACCACGATGGGCTTGTCCTCGCCCTTGCGCGACAGGGTCAGCACGATTTTCGAGTGCGGATCGCCGCGCATCTTCTTGATGGCGTCGTCCAGCGACAGGCCGCGTATCGGCGTGTTGTCCAGGCGGGTGATCAGGTCGCCTGCCTTGATGCCGGCCTTGAAGGCGGGCGAATCCTCGATCGGCGAGACCACTTTGACGTAGCCGTCCTCCATGCCCACTTCGATGCCGATGCCGACGAATTTGCCCTGCATCGCTTCGCGCATCTCCTTGAAGGCCTTCTTGTCGAGGTAGACCGAATGCGGGTCCAGCGAGGCCACCATGCCGGAGATGGCTTCGGTGACGAGCTTCTTGTCGTCCACGTTCTCGACGTAATCGGTCTTGATCAGGCCGAACACGTCGGACAGCTGGCGCAACTCCTCCAGCGGCAGCGGCAAGCCCGGCGCTTTCTGTGCGACGGCGGAAAACTGCAGGGAGACGGCCACGCCGGCCACCATGCCCAAACCGATCAGGCTGAAATTCTTGAACTTGTTACCCATGATTCTTCCGCTGTTACAGCATGATTAAAACTTGAGGCTAGAATTTAACCCAGGTGGCCGGATCGAATTCCTTGCCCTTGTACCTGAGCTCAAAGTATAAACCCGATTCCTCGTTACCGCCGGTGTTTCCGGCCGCTGCGATGACGTCGCCGCCCTTCACCACCTCGCCCGCGCGCCGCAGCAGCGACTGGTTGTTGGCGTAGATGCTGAGGTATTGGCCGCCGTGGTCGACGATGATCAGGTTGCCGAAGCCGCGCATCCAGCTCGCGTGCACCACCCTCCCGCCCGCCACCGCGTGCACGTCCGCGCCTTCGGCGGCGCGGATGAACACGCCTTTCCAGCTCGGGCCGTCGCCGCGCTTGCTGCCGAACCGGGCCGCGATCTTGCCCGCCACCGGCGCGCGCAGCTGGCCCTTGAGCGCGGCGAACGCGCCCTCGGGCATCGCCGGGGCCAGCGCCACGTCGGCCTTGCGGGCCGGCGGCTCTTCCTTCGCGCCCTGCTGCGCCGCCACCTTGTTCTCGTCGACGTCGATCGGATCCAGCCTGGCCGGCTCGGCCGGCTGCACGGCGGCCGGCGGCAGGGGCAGCGGCGCCGGCTTCGGCTTGCCCTGCGCCTTGGCCAGGCGTTCGCGCTCGGCCTGTTCGGCATGCGCCTTGGCCAGCGCCTCGGCGCGCAGCCTGGCTTGCTCACGCTGCTTCGCCTGCGCCAGCGCCCTGGCCTCGGCGTCCGCCTTGGCCTTGGCCGCCTTGGCGGCAGCCACTTTTTCCAGCCGCAGCTTCTCGGCGGCGGCCGCTTTCGCCTGTTCTTCGATCAGCTTGCCCAGGCGGTCCACCAGCCCGGCCATGCGCTGCTCGTCCTGCGCCACCTTGCCGGCCTCCTTGCGCTGCGCGGCCAGGCGCTGCGACAGGCCGGCCAGCGCGGCGGCGCGCTTGGCTTTTTCCTGCTCCAGCACCGACTTCTGCTGGCGCTCCTCCTGCGCGATCTCGTCGAGCTCGTCGCGCGCGTTCTGCGCCTCGGCCTGGTTCGCTTCCACCGCGCGCAGATTGGCGCGCAGCGCTTCCAGCAATTTCGCCTGCGCCTGCGACACATAGGCCATCAGTTGCAGGTCGCGGTTGATGCGGTTCGGGTTATCCCCGGACAGCAACAGTTTGATGCGATCTTCATTGCCCGCCACGTATTGCTCGCGCAGCAGCTTGGCCAGCTGCTGCTTCTGCTGCTCCACCGTGGCCTGCAGGCGCGCGTGCTGCTCGCCCAGCTCTTTGAGCCGGACGTTGGTTTGCGCCTGCTCCTCGGCCAGCTCGCGCAGGCTGCGGTTGGCCGTCGAGATCGCCTCCTCGGACTCGGCCAGCGTGTCGGCCGCGTCCTCGCGCGCGCTCTCGGTCTTGCCGATGTCGCGCTTGAGCTCGTTGAGCTTTTGCTGCAGGCCGGCGCGCTCGGCCTCGGCTTGCAGCTTCTGCTTGCTGCGTTCGGTGGGCTTGGCGGGGGCGGCGAGCGCCGCGCCGGCCGGCCCCAGCAAGCACAGGGCCAGCAAGGGGGCCAGCAGCGGCGACAACAGCAGCGCCCCGCCGCGGCGGGGTAAGGAAGACCGGGACATCGAGACTTACTTGGCCTTGCCTTGGGCGGCCACGGCAGCCTGGGCGGCGGCGATGGCGGCCGGGTCGCCCAGGTAGTAGTGGCGGATCGGCTTCAGGTCGGCGTCCAGTTCATACACCAGCGGCTGGCCGTTGGGGATGTTGAGGCTGACGATCTCGCTGTCGCTGATGCCGTCGAGCATCTTGATCAGCGCGCGCAGGCTGTTGCCGTGGGCCGAGATGATGATTTTCTTGCCGGCGCGGATGGCCGGGGCGATTTCCTCGTCCCAGGCCGGCATCACGCGCGCCACGGTGTCCTTCAGGCATTCGGTCAGCGGGATGGCCGACTTCGGCAGGCCGGCGTAGCGCGGGTCGGCGAAGGAGGTGCGCTCGTCGTTCTCGGCCAGCGCCGGCGGCGGCGTGTCGTAGCTGCGGCGCCATACCAGCACCTGCTCGTCGCCGTACTTGGCGGCGGTCTCGCCCTTGTCCAGGCCCTGCAGCGCGCCGTAGTGGCGCTCGTTCAGGCGCCAGTCGTGCTTGATCGGCAGATACATCATGTCCATCTCGTCGAGCGACAGCCACAGCGTGCGGATGGCGCGCTTGAGCACCGAGGTGTAAGCCAGGTCGAAGGTGTAGCCTTCCTGTTTCAGGACCTGGCCGGCGGCCTTGGCTTCCGCCACGCCCTTTTCAGTCAGGTCGACATCGGTCCAGCCGGTGAAGCGGTTTTCGAGGTTCCAGGTGGACTCGCCATGGCGCATGAAGACAATTTTATACATAAGGACCATCTATAAAGTGTGAAAAAATCCGCGGGAGGCAGCGATTCAGCCCCGGTTCAGCTTCTATTTTATAATGCGCGCATAACCTTAAACCATTGGAACACTGTGAAATTCCTTATTGATCAAATTTTTCTTATTGGCATCGTCGCACTTTCGGGCGGCGCCCTGCTCTGGCCGGTGCTCACGCAGCGCGGTAAAAAAGTCACGCCGGCCGAGGCCGTGCAGTTGATAAACCGGGGCAAGACCACCATCTTGGACGTGCGCGACGCCAAGGAACACGCGTCCGGCCGCCTGCCGGACGCCAAGCAGATCCCGGCCGCCGAGCTGGCGCAACGCGTCGGCGAGCTGGACAAATTCAAGAACCGCACCATCGTGGTGGTCTGCCAGACGGGCGGACGCGCTTTCGGCGCGGCGAAGGTCCTGGAAAAGGCTGGATTCGAGAACGTGGTCGTGCTCGAGGGCGGCCAGGCCGCCTGGCAGACAGCCGGCCTGCCGATAGCCAAATAACTTTTAGGAAGACATCATGACAGCCCATGTAACCGTCTACAGCACCGCAGTGTGCCCTTATTGCATCCGCGCCGAGCGCCTGCTGGAAGCGAAGGGCGTGACCATCGAGAAAATCCGCGTCGATCTCGACCCCGAGCAGCGCATGCTGATGATGCAGAAAACCGGCCGCCGCACCGTGCCGCAGATCTATGTCGGCGACACCCATGTCGGCGGTTTCGACGACTTGTACGCGCTCGACCAGGCCGGCGGCCTGGACCCCTTGTTAAAAGGCTGACCGTCCCCAAATTCGTTTTGATACAATTGCTGCGCATTTGCGCGGGCGCCGCCTTGTCATAAGGCAACGCGGCGCGCGGAGACCCACATGCGGGCGGCTTTGCCGCTCTTTTCCCATAATATGAAAGCGCACCATGTCTGACGAAAATCTGCAACCAGTCTTCCAAATCCAACGCGTCTACCTGAAAGACATGTCGCTGGAACAGCCGAACTCCCCAGCCATCTTCCTGGAACAGGAAGCGCCAGCGATCGAAGTCGCGCTGGACGTGTCGGCCGAGCCGCTGGCTGAAGGCATCTTCGAATCGACCGTCACCATTACCGTGACCGCCAAGATCAAAGATAAAGTCGCTTTCCTGGTTGAAGGCAAGCAAGCCGGTATCTTCGAAGCGCGCAACATTCCTGCCGACCAGCTCGATCCGCTGCTGGGCATCGGTTGCCCGAACATCGTCTACCCTTACCTGCGCGCCAACATCGCCGACATGATCACCCGCGCCGGCTTCCCACCAGTGCACTTGGCTGAAATCAACTTCGAAGTGTTCTACCAGCAGCGCCTGGCAGCACTGGCCGAGCAGCAAGCCGCCGCCGCCCCAGCCGAAGGTGCGACGCACTAATTGCGTTGGCAGTAAGATGCAACACCCGGCAGCCGCCCAGCGCGCTGCCAATCTCAAAGGCCGGCAGCGGCCTTTGAGTTTTTCCACCCCCGAATTCTGTACAGAGGCCCGGTATGACACACTTCCGATTGATCGCAGGCGCGGCGCTGCTGCTGGCAATGTCCGCCAGCCAGGCGCTCGACTTCAAATCGGTGGGCGCGGCCCCGGCCATCCTGTACGACGCGCCCTCGACCAAGGGCGGCAAATTGTTTGTCGCCCCGCGCGGCATGCCGCTCGAAGTGGTGCTCAGCTACGGCGACTGGGTCAAGGTGCGCGACGCCAGCGGCGACCTGGCCTGGACCGAGGCCAAGGGCCTGAGCCCGAAACGCACACTGGTGGTACGCGCCGCCAACACCAAGGTGCGCGCCTCGGCCGACGACGCCGCCGCGCTGGTGTTTACGGCCGACAAGGGCGTGCTGCTGGAACTGGCGGAGGCGGCCGGCAACGGCTGGATCAAGGTACGCCACCGCGACGGCTTGACCGGCTACGTGAAAAGCAGCGACATTTGGGGTATTTGACGGGCACCTCAGCTCCACTACCTAAGGCGGCCATGCAAGACAAGACTACTCCCGCCGGCGCGCGCCGGATCAGCGTGCTCGGCGCGGGCGCCTGGGGCACCGCCGTGGCCATGGCGCTGGCGGCCCGCCACGACGTGCTGTTGTGGGGGCGCAACACTGCCGCCATGCAAGAAATGGCGGCAGCGCGCGACAACCTGCACTATCTGCCGGGCCACCCCTTCCCGCCCGGTTTGCGCATCGCGACCGATTTCGACGCCACCGTGGCCCACGCCGCGACCAACGCGGCCGGCCAGGACGGCCTGCTGATCGCGGCCTGCCCGGTGGCCGGCCTGCGCCCGCTGCTGGAACAGTTGAAGCATTACACCATCCCCAACATTGTGTGGCTGTGCAAAGGCTTCGAGTACGGCACCGGCCTGCTGCCGCACCAGATCATGCAGCAGGTGCTGGGCGACAGCGTCGCCAGCGGCGCCCTGTCGGGGCCCTCGTTCGCGCAGGAAGTGGCGCGCGGCCTGCCGTGCGCGCTGACCATCGCCTCCCACTCCGCCGCGCTGCGCGACTGCGTGGTCTCGGTTATGCATGGCGGCAACGTGCGGGTCTATTCCAGCGCCGACCTGGTCGGCGTGGAAGTGGGCGGTGCGGTCAAGAACGTGCTGGCCATCGCCACCGGCGTGGCCGACGGCCTGGGCTTGGGCCTGAACGCGCGCGCCGCGCTGATCACGCGCGGCCTGGCCGAAATCACCCGCCTCGGCACGGCGCTGGGCGGTCACGTGGAAACCTTCATGGGCCTGACCGGCATGGGTGACCTGATCCTCACCTGTACCGGCGACCTGTCGCGCAACCGGCGCGTCGGCCTCGCCCTGGCGCAGGGCAAGGCGCTGACCACCATCGTCGCCGAACTGGGCCATGTAGCCGAGGGCGTCCCTTGCGCGAAAGCGGTGCGCGAACTGGCCGCCCGGCTGGGCGTGGACATGCCGATCACCAACGCGGTGGCCGGCGTGCTGTTCGACGGCGACCAGCCGCAGGCTTTGGTGGCGCAATTGCTGGCGCGCGATCCGCGCGGCGAGGCCAGCTTGCCGATCAAACCGACTTGACGGCCAGCCAGGCCAGCGCGAACACGGCCGCGGCGATGGCCAGCAGCAGCCACTGCCACCACGGGCGGCGCAGCAGCCAGGGCCGGAAATAAGCTTTGCGAATGGGCTTGTGCTGCTCGATCTGGGTGCAGATGCTGTTCCAGCCCTGGATGGACACGCGCGACTGGCCCAGCGCGGCGCGCTGCCTGCTCAGGCGCGTGGCGTGGCTGTGCAGGTTGACGCTGTCCGGCGTGGTGGTCAGGATGATCAATTCTTCGACCGGATGCGGGAAGGTGTCGATTTCGCGCACCGCCGCGTCCACATTGGCCAGGCTGAGCGACTTGCCGAAACTGCGGCTGCGCCCCTTGCACTGCAACACCAGCGCCTGGCCGTTGTCCAGCATGGCCCAGGCGTCCGCGCCGTCCTGGCGGTGGTCCTGGTCGCCCCAGCGCTGGAACTTCACGCCGCGCACCTCGGACAGCAGCGCCCTGCACAAGCGCTCGAACTCGTCCCAGTCGCCGGATTTCGGATAGTCGGGTGCGGAGCGGGCCATGCTGTTCCTCGTCTGTCGAAAATTGTCAATATTGCATCAAAATACAGTATCCGGCGAAGAAGTTCAAGCCCCTGAATGCAAAAAGCCCAGCCATGCAGGCTGGGCTTTTGCATTCAAGGGCATATCAGGCTGGCAAGGCCTCCAGCCTGAGCCTTTGCGCGGGCAAGCGGACCCGTTCGCCAGGAAAACCACGGGATTCGAACGTGAGCAAACCCGCATTGGCAAGTTCGTCCACGTCGCGCCGGACGGCGCTGCGGCTACGGGCCAAGCGTTCCGAAAGGTCCGCGATCGATCCAGGCTCGCGCTCGATGCTGCCCAGGAGCGCTAGCCGAAAGGGAGTCAACAGTCCGCCAAGCTCAGCGGGATCGCAAAAGCTGACGACGCTTTCCTCCGGCAGCGTGCGCCGCTGATCGGCCATGCGCGCGAACACGCGCCCGCGCGCGAAAAATTCAACCTCATCACTGGTTTTGACGATTAGTGTGTTCATTTGCACTCCTGCAAGGCGGTCCAGTCGCGTTGGAAACGCTCCTCCACATCTTCAAAAGACACGAAATCAATGGGTTCGACTACGCCAAAATAATGCCGATGATGACTGTCATGAGCATTGTCATAGCCAACCACGCGGCCATTATCACGCTGAAACAAGCAGTGGTTGATGTACGCTAGATTGTAGCGCGTAACCCCGCCGCTGTCGTTTACCCAGACCTCGCGGCGCAGAATGCCCCCGCCGCGCTTGTCGGAAATTCGGTAGGTGTCATCGACGATTTTTTTACCGGACATGGCTGAAGATACCATCCCCGGCGAACGCCCGAGGCTGCCCGTAGCTGCGGCTTGAGGGATATCAAAGGCGTTCCGATCAACTCAAGCACAAAAGCAAAAAGCCCAGCCATGGAGGCTGGGCTTTTTTCGTATCTGGTGCCGACTGCCGGTTTCGAACTGGCCACCTGATGATTACAAATCAACTGCTCTACCAAATGAGCTAAGTCGGCGTTGCGCGAAGATTATACGCTATTTGATACGCGTGAGGGTGGGACGTCCGCCGCCTTTTTTGGGCGGTTCGCCGCCGTCGTCGGGGCCGTCCTGGTCCGCTGTTTCCAGCGGCCTGGCCGGCGGCGCCGGCGTCGGCACCGGGGCCAGCGTGGGCACGCTGGACACCGGCGAGGCCGGCGCCGATGGCGCGGCGTCCTGCCCGCCGTCGTAGCCGCCCAGTTGCGGTTCGAACGCCATGCCCTGGCCGTTTTCGTTGGCGTAGATGGCCATCACGTTGTTGACCGGCACGTAGATCTCGCGCGACACGCCGCCGAAGCGGGCGTGGAAGCGGATGCTGTCATTGTCCATCTTCAGCCCGGAGGTGGCGCCGAAGCTGATGTTGAGCACGATCTCGCCCTTCTTGACGTATTCCATCGGCACCGTGGTGGAGGCGTCGACCTTGACCGCAAGGTAGGGCGTGTAGCCGCTGTCGGTGCACCATTCGTAAATGGCGCGCAGCATGTAGGGCTTGGTGGAAATCTCGGACATGATCAACGGCGCATGACTTTCTCGGAAGGCGTCAGCGCTTCGATGTAGGCCGGGCGCGAGAAGATGCGCTCGGCGTATTTCATCAGCGGCGCGGCGGTCTTCGACAGCTCGATGCCGTAATGGTCCAGGCGCCACAGCAGCGGCGCAACGGCCACGTCCAGCATGGAGAACTCGTCGCCCAGCATGTATTTGTTCTTCAGGAACAGCGGGGCCAGCGTGGTCAGGCGGTCGCGGATTTCGGCGCGGGCCTTGTCGTGGCTCTTGTCGTTGGCCTTGGCGCGTTCGCTTTCCAGCGTGTGCACGTGGACGAACAGCTCTTTTTCGAAGTTGAACAGCATCAGGCGGGCACGCGCGCGCATCAGCGGATCGGCCGGCATCAGCTGCGGGTGCGGGAAGCGCTCGTCGATGTACTCGTTGATGATGTTCGATTCGTACAGGATCAGTTCGCGCTCGACCAGGATGGGCACCTGGCCGTACGGGTTCATGGTCGAAATGTCTTCCGGCTTGTTGAACAGGTCGACGTCGCGCACTTCGAAGTCCATGCCTTTTTCAAACAGGACCAGGCGGCAGCGTTGGGAAAATGGGCAAGTCGTGCCCGAATAGAGAACCATCATTTTTGTAGTTCCTTAGAAACAAAATGGGATGCAGCCGCGAACGGCTCACCCCAGGACGCGCCCGCCACGCGGGCGGCGCAAAATACACACGCCGGCCACGGGGCCGGCATGCTCACTTATTTGACTTCCTTCCAGTACGATGCGTTCAATCGCCAGGCCAGCAGCGCGAACACCGTCAGGAACAGCACCACCCACACGCCGAGGCGCTTGCGGGTTTGCTGGGCAGGCTCGGCCATCCATTCCATGTAGCCGACCAGGTCCGCCACCGCGGTGTCGAACTGCAGCTTGTTCATGGTGCCAGGCTTGACCTGCTCGAAGCCGACGAACTTGTGCACGGTCTTGGCAGGATCGTGCGGGTCTTTTTCTTCCGCCATCTTCACCGATTGTACGCCTTGCAGCTCGTACAGCACATGCGGCATGGCGACATTGGGCACGATCAGGTTGTTCCAGCCGGTCGGGCGGGTGTCATCCTTGTAGAAGGTGCGCAGATAGGTGTACAGATAGTCGCCGCCGGTGCCGCCGGGGCCGGCTTTCGCGCGCGAGATCACCGACAGGTCCGGCGGCACCACGCCGAACCAGGCCTTGGCATCCTTGGCTGGCATGGAAGTGGTCATCATTTCGCCCACTTTTTCGCCGGTGAACAGCAGGTTGCCCTTGATCTGTTCTTCGGTCAGCCCCAGGTCCTTCAGGCGGTTGTAACGCATCGAGGACGCATTATGGCAGTTCAGGCAGTAGTTCACAAACAACTTGGCGCCATTTTGCAGCGCGGCCAGGTTGGTGGAACGGTCCGGCGCCTTGTCCAGCGGGTGGCCGCCTTCGCTGGCCAGGGCCAAGCCCGGCAGCAAGGCCAGGATCGCGAGCAGTTTCTTTGCAAAATTCATATTCTTGTCCTTTTGAGCTGTGGTCGGCGTTTCAATGCGGATGGAAAGTCACGCGGGAAGGCACAGGTTTGAACTGGCCCATCGCGCTCCACCACGGCATCAGCAGGAAGAAGAAGAAGTAGTACAGCGTGCACACTTGCGACACGATGGTGCCGATGGTGCTCGGCGGCTGCGTGCCCAGGTAGCCCAGGGCGACGAAGGACAGGCCGAACACGGCGTATACGTATTTGTGCCAGTCCGGACGGTAGCGGATCGATTTCACCGGCGAGTGGTCCAGCCAAGGCAGGAAGGCCAGGATCACGACGGAACCGCCGAAGAACACCACGCCCCAGAATTTCGCGTCCAGCACCGACGGCAGCATGCCGACGATGGCCACCAGTGCGATCACGGCGATGGCGGCCTTGACCACGAAGGACAGGCGCGACTTGAGCCACAGGAAGGCGACGTAGGCGGCCACGGCAACCATCAGCACCCACATGAAGTCGGCGGTGGTGGCGCGCAGCACCGAGTAGAACGGCGTGAAGTACCAGGTCGGCGCGATGTGCAGCGGGGTCTTCAGCGAGTCGCCCGGCAGGAAGTTATTGTATTCCAGGAAGTAGCCGCCCATTTCCGGGGCGAAGAACACCACGGTCGAGAAGATCAGCAGGAAGACCGACACGCCGAACAGGTCGTGCACGGTGTAGTAGGGGTGCGAAGGGATCGAGTCCAGCGGATGGCCGTCCGGGCCCAGGTTCTCCTTGACTTCGATGCCGTCCGGATTCGACGAGCCCACTTCGTGCAGCGCGATCAGGTGGGCGGCAACCAGGCCCAGCAGGACCAGCGGGATGGCGATCACGTGGAAGGCGAAGAAGCGGTTCAGGGTGGCGTCGGACACCACGTAGTCGCCGCGTATCCACAGCGATAGGTCGGGGCCGATCAGCGGGATGGCGCCGAACAGGTTGACGATCACCTGGGCGCCCCAGTACGACATCTGGCCCCATGGCAGCAGGTAGCCGAAGAAGGCTTCGGCCATCAGGCACAGGAAGATGGCGAAACCGAACAGCCAGATCAGTTCACGCGGCTTGCGGTAGGAACCGTACAGGAGGCCGCGCGTCATGTGCAGGTAGACGATGATGAAGAAGGCGGAGGCGCCGGTCGAGTGCATATAGCGCACCAGCCAGCCCCACGGCACTTCGCGCATGATGTATTCCACCGAGCCGAAGGCCAGGTTGGCGTCCGGCTTGTAGTGCATGGTCAGGAAGATGCCGGTGACGATCTGCAGCACCAGCACCAGCATGGCCAGCGAGCCGAAGATGTACCAGAAATTGAAGTTTTTCGGGGCGTAGTACTTGCCCCACTGGTCGTTCCACAACTTGGTCAGCGGGAAGCGGTCGTCGACCCAGCCCAGCGCTTTTTGCGCGACCGGCGCGTTGGCCGGCAGTTTCGTCTCTTTAAAAGCAGCCATGGTTTATGCCTCGCCTTTCTCGTCTTTGCCGATCACCAGCTTGTTGTCGCCCAAGTACATATGGCGTGGAACCTGGAGGTTGTCCGGCGCAGGCTTGTTCTTGTAGACGCGGCCGGCCATGTCGAAGGTCGAGCCGTGGCATGGGCACAGGAAGCCGCCTTCCCAGTCGTCCGGCAGCGAAGGCTGCGGTCCCGGGGTGAATTTCGACGATGGCGAGCAGCCGAGGTGGGTGCAGATGCCCACGGCGACCAGGATTTCGGGTTTGATCGAGCGGTTCTTGTTGCGGCAGTATTCGGGGGTGTATTCGTCCGGGTTGCGCTTGGAGTCGGCGTCGGCGACTTTGCCGTCGGTCTTGGACAGCGAGGCGACCATTTCCGGCGTGCGCTTGAGGATCCAGACTGGCTTGCCGCGCCACTCGACGGTGCGCATTTCGCCCGGCTGCAGCGTGGAAATGTCCACTTCCACAGGTGCGCCGGCGGCTTTAGCGCGCTCGGACGGCTGGAAGGTGCTAACTAAAGCGCCTGCGGTGGCCAGTCCTACTACGCCACCCGCCGCGCACGTGGCGGCGATCAAGCCACGACGGCCAGAATCGACCTGCTTATCGTTACTCATACCAAACCCCAATCATCAAATTGCGAAATAGTTATTATGCGTTAACAGAGCTTCCAGCGACCTTGGATTATAGGTGAACACCAAAACGTTTTAAAGCGAAACGTTGTATTTGTCTAAATTCATCCCCATCTTGATCGCCGCAGACTATCGACCAGTTGCTAAAAAACACGCTATGATCAGCCATACAACATAGCAAGGAGAGCATGATGGCAATGATGCAAGAGTTTAAAGACTTCGCCATGAAGGGCAACGTGGTCGACCTGGCGGTCGGCGTGATCGTCGGCGCGGCCTTCAGCAAGATCGTCGATTCACTGGTGCAGGACATCATCATGCCGCCGATCGGCAAACTGATCGGCGGGCTCGATTTCGCCAACTACTACGTGCCGCTGAACGGCCAGGCCACCTCCCTGAGCCTGGCGGAGGCGAAAAAGCTGGGCGCCGTGCTGGCGTACGGTAACTTCCTGACCATCCTGTTAAACTTCGTCATACTGGCGTTCATCATCTTCCAGATGGTGCGCATCCTGCAGAAGGCGCGCAAGGCCGAGCCGGCTCCGGCCGCGGCGGCGGCGCCGACGGCGGAAGACATTCTGCTGCTGCGCGAGATCCGCGACGCGCTGAAAAAATAAGCCGGGACGGCGCGCAAGCCGTCCGAAGGCACTCCCGAGGACGGTATCATGCGACGACTATGGTTATTGTTTGCACAGGCGGTGACCGTGGTCCTGGCGCTGTATTTCGTCTACAGCGCCATGCGGCCGGACCTGCCTTCCTGGCCGGGGGCGCACGCGCCGGCTTCCGGCGGCAGCCGCAGCGCGCTGCTGCGCAGCGACAGCGGCGGCCCGCCCTCCCCCGGCTCCTACCGCACGGCGGCCGCGCAGGCGATGCCGGCCGTGGTCAATGTGCTGACGAGCAAGGCGCCGCGCCGCCAGCATCCGCTCACGCGCGACCCCTTCTTCAAGAAATTCTTCGGCGACCGCGACCGTGACGGCGACGAGGACGAACAGTCCAGCCTGGGCTCGGGCGTCATCGTCAGCGCGCAGGGCTACATCCTGACCAACAACCACGTGGTGGACGCCGCCGACGAGATCCAGGTGGTGCTGGCCGACGGCCGCAAGGCGGCCGCCAAGGTGGTCGGCACCGACCCGGAAACCGACCTGGCGGTCATCAAGATCGCGCTCGACAAGCTGCCGGTGATCGTGCTCGGCCAGGCCGAGCAGGCCAAGGTGGGCGACGTGGTGCTGGCCATCGGCAACCCCTTCGGCGTGGGCCAGACCGTCACCATGGGCATCATTTCCGCGCTGGGCCGCAATAATCTGCACATCAACAACTTCGAGAACTTCATCCAGACCGACGCCGCCATCAATTTCGGCAACTCGGGCGGCGCGCTGATCGACACCAGCGGCAACCTGCTGGGCATCAACTCGGCCATCTACTCGCAGAGCGGCGGCTCGGTCGGCATCGGCTTTGCGATCCCGGTCTCCACCGCGAAAACGGTGATGGACTCCATCATCTCCTCCGGCCACGTGGTGCGCGGCTGGATAGGCGTGGAATCGCAGGAAATCACGCCGGAACTGGCCGACAGCTTCGGCCTCAAGGTGCAAAGCGGCGCCATCATCGCCGGCGTGGTGCGCAACGGCCCGGCCGACAAGGGCGGCATGAAGCCGGGCGACATCCTGCTGTCGGTGGAGGGCAAGGCCGTCAACGACACCAACGACATGCTCAACCTGATCGCCCAGCTGACGCCGGGCGGAAAAGCTACAATGCGGGTGCTGCGCAAGAGCCGCGAGACGGACCTTGCCATTACCGTGGGCAAGCGCCCCATCACCCGCTAATCTATCCCGACCCGACATGCACCTGCGCGACCTGAAGAACTACCTGACCGAACTGGCCGACAACAACAACCGCCCCTGGTTCATCATGAACAAACCGCGCTACGACATCCTGCGCGAGGAATTCCTGGAAGTGGTGACCCAGCTGATAGCCGAGCTGGGCAAGTTCGACCCGGCGGTCAAGTTCTGCAATCCGAAGAAAGCCATGTTCCGCATCAACCGCGACGTGCGCTTCGCCCACGACAAGAGCCCCTACAAGACGCGCTTCTCGGCCGCCATCGCGCCCAACGACCTGCGCCGGCCGTCCAAGGCCGGCGGACCGACCTATTACTTCCAGCTCGACGGCGAAGGCCGGCTGCTGTTCGGCGCCGGCGAATACATGCCGCCGCCGGAGCGCACCAAGGCGCTGCGCAAGCACATGGTCGAGGACGCGGCCGGTTTTTCCAGGGTGCTCAAGAACAAGGCGCTGAAGGCGCGCTACGGCACCATCCAGGACGAGGGCAAGCTGGTGCGCCCGCCCAAGGGCTACGACGCCGGCCACGAGCACATCGAGTTCATCAAGCTGAAGAGCTTCTTCGTCTGGACCGAGATCGAGCTCGACCTGAACAAGCCGGAACTGCTGCTGCCTTTGATCGCCAACGGCATGAAGGACGCCTACCCGCTGGTGTCCTGGATGCGCGCGGCGCGCGTGGACGAGGACGAAGCGGCGGCTTGAGCGTGTCGGGATTCTTTACAGTCGCGGCCGCAGCACGTCCGGCGCACAGCATGGGCCAGCCGGACGATCAGCCAGACTGGCTTCGATGAATTCGACGCAGACGCGCACCTTGGCCGAGGTCGACAGGCGCGACGAATACACGGCCCACACGTCGGCCGGCTGCGCGTAGGCCGGCAGCACGCGCACCAGCCGGCCCTGCTCCAGGGCCGGCCCCACGTCCCAGATCGAACGCAGAATGATGCCATGGCCGTCCAGCGCCCACTGGTGCACGATCTCGCCGTTGTTGGCCGACAGCGGCCCCGCCACCTTCACCGTCTCCATCCCGCCCGGCCCCTGCAGCGCCCAGCGCCCGAAGTCCTGGTTGCGCTCGCGGATCACGATGCAGCGGTGCCGCGCCAGGTCCGCCAGGCTGGCCGGCGCGCCGTGCTGCGCCAGATAGGCCGGCGCCGCGCACAGCACGCGCTCGTTGGCGGCGATGCGGCGCGACATCAAATGCGGCTCGTGCGCCGCGCCGACCCGGATGTCGAGGTGGAAGCCTTCGCCGATCAAGTCCACCGGCCGGTCCAGCAGCTCCAGCTGGACGTCCAGCGCCGGGTAGCGCAGCGCCAGCGCCGACAAGGCCGGCGCCACCCGGTTGCGGCCGAAGCCCGAGCTGGTGCAGATGCGCAGCAGCCCGCTGGGCGCGCTCTGTTCGCTCGACACCGCCTCCCGCATCTGGTCCACGTCCTCCAGTATCCGCAGCGCCCACTGGTGCACCACGCCGCCCTGCTCGGTCACCGTCACGCTGCGCGTGGTCCGGTGCAGCAGCTTGACCTGCAGCGACTGCTCCAGCAGCGCGATGCGCTTGCTGACATAGGCGTTCGACACGCCCAGCGCGCGCGCGGCGGCGGCAAAGCCGCGCGCGCGCACCAGCGTGCAATACAGGCGCAGGTCGGCCAGCAGGGGTTGTTTGTCTTCCATGATTACTCTCGATGATTATTCACGAAACGTGCATGCCGGAATTACAGATCAGCCGATTATAGCTTTGTTGATTAACGTTATGCTGGAGCCATTGCCCAAGACAACCCAAGGAGACTCTATGAAAACGCACCGCATCGCAGTCATCGCCGGCGACGGCATCGGCAAGGAAGTCATGCCGGAGGGCTTGCGCGCCGTCCAGGCCGCCGCGCAGCAGCACCGGCTGCCGCTGGAATTCACCACCTTCGACTGGGCCCATTGCGACTACTACGTCCAGCACGGCAAAATGATGCCGGACGACTGGTTCGAGCAGTTGAAAGGCTTCGACGCCATCTTCTTCGGCGCCGCCGGCTGGCCGGACACGGTGCCCGACCACGTCTCCCTGTGGGGTTCGCTGATCAAGTTCCGCCGCGAATTCGACCAGTACGTGAACCTGCGCCCGGTGCGCCTGATGCCGGGCGTGCCCTGCCCGCTGGCCAACAAGCAGGCCGGCGACATCGATTTCTTCGTAGTGCGCGAGAACACCGAGGGCGAGTATTCGGCCGTCGGAGGCCGCCTGTTCGAAGGCACCGAGCGCGAAGTGGTGCTGCAGGAGTCCGTGTTCACCCGCAAGGGCGTGGACCGCATCCTTAAATACGCCTTCGAGCTGGCGCAGAGCCGGCCGAAAAAACACCTGACCTCGGCCACCAAGTCGAACGGCATCGCCATCAGCATGCCCTACTGGGACGAGCGCGTGAAGGCCATGGCGGGCGGCTATCCCGAGGTACGCTGGGACCAGTACCACGTCGACATCCTGGCGGCGCGCTTCGTGCTCAGCCCCGAGCGCTTCGACGTGGTGGTGGCCTCCAACCTGTTCGGCGACATCCTGTCCGACCTGGGCCCCGCCTGCACCGGCACCATCGGCATCGCGCCGTCGGCCAACCTGAACCCCGAACGGATCTTCCCCTCGCTGTTCGAGCCGGTGCACGGTTCGGCACCCGACATCTACGGCAAGAACATCGCCAACCCGGTGGCCATGATCTGGTCCGGCGCGCTGATGCTGCAATTCCTCGGCAACGGCGACGCCCGCTACCAGGCCGCGCACGACGCCATCATGGCCGCGATCGAGCACGTGCTGGTGGAAGGGCCGCGCACGCCGGACATGGGCGGCACCGCCAGCACCACCGAGATGGGAGAGGCGGTAGCCGCAGCACTCATGCGGTCTTAAACGCATTTCAGGTCGCCAAATCCGCATTTCGTCGCACACCGGTGGAGCGGCGCGGGGCCCTTGTCTATAGTTCACTCAACGCAAGCAACTAAACACAAGGAGCCCCATCATGAACATCGCTAAAAACATGGAAGCCGTCTTCATCGCCGCCGTGGTACTGGCCGGCGCAGCAAGCATGGCCGTCGCCGCAGTTCCCTCCATCTCCGTCGCAGAAGCGACCACCGTCAAGACCTACACCACCGTCGCCGCCAAGGCCGGCGCACCGGCCATGCAGGTCGTGACGATCACCGCTAAAAGGCTGAGCGCAGCTGAAAAAGCCGCGCTCGCCAAGTAATCCCCGCACCTTTCCACGCCACACCCACGGAGCACGCAATGAACAACTTTATCAGCGCAACGATGATGGCAGTCACCCTGTACGCGGCGCATGGCGCGGCGATCGCGCAGGACATGGCCAGCGAAAGCCGCAGCATCGATGCGCGCGCCGTGAAGGTGATGCTCGATGGCGTGATCGACCTGAAGGTGAAACAGGGCGCAACCGCCTCGCTGGTGCTCTCGGGCGACAAGCGCTACCTGCAGAAGATCACCGTGGTGCAGAACGGCGACACGCTGCGCATCGGCACGGAACTGCGCGGCATGCACATCCAGAGCCCGCAACTGAGCGCGGTGCTGACGCTGCCGAATCTGCGCGAACTGGTGTCGGCCGGCGTCGGCTCGACCGACGTGAGCGGCTTCAACGGCGACGAAGTACGCCTTGCGCTGGAAGGCGCCGGCTCGGTCCACGTCAATTCGCGCTACCGCACCGTGAACGCGAAACTGAGCGGCGTGGGCAGCATGAACCTGAGCGCCACCGACGCCGACAGCGTCGGCCTGGACCTGCGCGGCGCCGGCCAGATCGTGATCAGCGGCCAGAGCAAAAGCCTGAACGCGAAACTGGGCGGCATCGGCAGCCTGGACGCGCAGAAGCTTCAGGCCGACAGCGTGGACGTGGACTTGAGCGGCCTGGGCGGCGCCACCGTCTACGCCAGGACCTCGGCCAATATGCGCCTGAGCGGCCTGGGCTCGGCCACCGTGTACGGCAAGCCGGCCAACCGCAGCGGCAGCTCGCGCGGCCTGGGCAGCGTGGCCTGGAACTGAGCCGCGGCCTCCCCTAGTGCGCCTGCAGGGCCGGCAGCAGCACCTTGAACATCTGCAGCGCGGCCGGCCCCAGCAGCACCAGCATCAGCGTCGGGAAGATGCAGAAGATCAGCGGAAACAGCAGCTTCAGGCCGATCTTGGCGGCCGCCTCCTCGGCCAGCATGCTGCGCTTGCTGCGCAGGTTGTCGGCGTGCACCCGCAGTGAATCGCCCATGCTGGTGCCGAAGCGCTCCGACTGGATCAGCATCGCCACCAGGGTGTCCACATCCTCCACGCCGCTGCGCAGCGCCAGGTTGCGCAAGGCCTTCTCCTTGCTGAAGCCGGCCCGCATCTCCATCAGCACCAGTTGCAGCTCCTGCGCCAGCACCACGCTTTTCAGGTGCACCTCGGCCGCCACCTTGGCCAGCGCGCGCTCCAGGCTCAGGCCCGCCTCCACGCACACCGTCAGCAGGTCCAGCGCGTCCGGCAGGTGCTCGAACACGTCCCGCTGACGCGCGGCGGCGGTGCGCGCCAGCAGCGCGTTCGGCAAGTAGTAGCCCAGCGCAGCCACCGCCAGCAGCAAATACAGCCAGCCGCGTCCCGCGCCGGACCGGCCCTGCAGGCCGCTGCCCAGCGCCACCGCCAGCAGCCCGCCCAAGGCCGGCAGCAGCAGCGCCAGCAAGGTCTTGGCGGCGAAATACAAGGTCGGCGCCGACGGATGACGCCAACCGGCCGTCATGAAGCGGGTGCGCAGCGCGGAACGCTCCCAGCCATCCTCCGGCAGCGACAGCCGCGTGAAGGGCAGCGCCACCTTGGCCATGCGCTCGGTCCAGCCGGCCTCGGCGCCGGCCGCGTCCTGCGGCAGCGCGTGCGCGGCCAGGCGCTGGCGCAGCGCGCCGGGCGCGAACAGCAGCATGGCCGCCAGCGCCACCAGGGCCGCCACGGCGAACACCACCAGCAGGAACAGGATGTGGGCGCCGCTCATATGCGGATCCGTATCAGCTGGCGCATCCACAGCAGGCCGCCCAGCATGGCCGCTGCCGCGTACCACAGCAACTGCACGCCGGCCGGGTCGGTCCACAGCACGCTGATGTATTTGTGGCTGGTGACCGACAGCAGCGCCATCACCACCAGCGGCAGCAGGCCCAGGATCCAGGCCGACATGCGGCCTTCGGCCGACAGCGCGCGGATCTGCGCCGCCAGGCGCAAGCGGGCGCGCACCATGCGCGCGATATTGCCCAGCAGCTCGGCCAGGTTTCCGCCCGATTCGCGCTGGATCAGCACAGCGATCACCAGGTAGCGCAAATCGGTCAGCGGGATGCGCGCGCCCAGGTTGTGCAAGGCTTCGTTCATCGGCACGCCGTAGTTGATCTCCTCGTAGGCGAAGCGGAATTCGCTGCCTATCGGTTCGGGCATTTCATTGCCCACCATGTGCAGCACGTTGGCGAACGAATGCCCTGCGCGCAGCGCGCGGCTGAGGAAATCGGCCGCCTCCGGCAACTGCTCCTGCAGCCTTGCCAGGCGCGCAGCGCGTGCCCTCAGCAGCAGCAGGCCGGGGCCCAGCAACGCGGCCGCCGGCAGCAACAGCTGCGCCGGCCGGGGCAGGCCGGCCAGCGCCGGCCCGGCCAGGCCCGCCAGCAGCAGCGCCCCCTGCAGCCCGAGCAGCCGGGCCACGCTCCAGCCCAGACCGGACTGCAATAGCATCCGGTCCAGCGCCGCCAGCTGCGGCAGCCGCCGCAACTGCTGCTCCAGCCAGGGCGAGGCGCTGTAGCGGCGCTGCTTGAGGATGGTCACGCGCGGCGCGGCGCCATCCTGGCCCTCGCCGCGCGCGGCCATCAGTTGCAGCCGGCGCGCGATGCGCTGCGCGCCGCCGCCATGGGTGCCCGACCACCACAGCCAGGCGCCCTCGATCAGCAAAATCACGGCGGCGAACAGCAGCACCGCGAACGCAATAAACACCAGGTCCATCATATCCTCCCTATCCTCCCGCGCTTCAGAAAAATCATTCGTAAATCTTGTCCGGATCGAAGGCGCTGTCCGGCACCGCCGCGCCGAACATGCGCAAGCGGTCGGCGAAACGCGGCCGCACGCCGGTGGCACGGAACTGGCCCTGCACCTTGCCTTCCGCATCGACCCCGGTCTGCTCGTAGCGGAAGATCTCGTGCATGGCGATCATGTCGCCCTCCATGCCCGTGATCTCCTGCAGGCTGACCAGCTTGCGGGCGCCGTCGGTCAGGCGCGACACCTGCATCACCACCGTGACGGCAGAGCAGATCTGCTGGCGCGCGGCGCGCGGGGTCAGGGTCAGCCCGGCCATGCCGACCATGTTCTCCAGCCGCGACAAGGCGTCGCGCGGCGCGTTGGAGTGGATGGTGGCGAGCGAGCCCTCGTGACCCGTGTTCATGGCCTGCAGCATGTCGACCGCCTCGGCGCCGCGCACCTCGCCCAGGATGATGCGGTCAGGGCGCATGCGCAGCGCGTTGCGCACCAGCGCGCGCTGCGTCACCTCGCCCTTGCCCTCGATGTTGGGCGGGCGCGTTTCGAGCCGCACCACGTGCGGCTGGCGCAGCTGCAGCTCGGCCGCGTCCTCGATGGTGACGATGCGCTCGCTGCCCGGGATGAAGCCGGAGAGCACATTGAGCAAGGTGGTCTTGCCGCTGCCGGTGCCGCCCGAGATCAGGATGTTGACCTTGGCCTGGCCCAGCGCCTCGAGCACCTGCACCATGGGCGGCGTCAGGCTCTTGTAGGCCAGCAGCTTGGCCACCGTCAGCGGCTGCACGGCGAAGCGGCGGATCGACAGCATCGGCCCGTCGATCGCCAGCGGCGGGATGATGGCGTTCACGCGCGAGCCGTCCGGCAGGCGCGCGTCCACCATCGGGCTCGATTCGTCGATGCGGCGGCCCACGCGCGAGACGATCTTCTCGATGATCTTCATCAGGTGGGCGTTGTCGTGGAACACCACGGTGGTCAGTTCCAGCCGGCCGCCGCGCTCGACGTAGACCTTGTTGTGGGTGTTGACCAGGATGTCGGACACGCCGGCGTCGGCCAGCAGCGGCTCGAGCGGCCCGAAGCCGAGCATCTCGTGCTGGATGTCGAGCACCAGGCGGTGCCGCTCCTGCTGGTTCAGCACGATGCGCTCGTCCTCGATCACGCGCTGCACCAGCAGCGCCAGCTCGTGCTTGAACTGCTCCTGGGTCAGCCGCTTCAGGCGCTCCAGGTCGATGCGGTCCAGTATCGTCTGATGCATGGTTTTCCGCAGTTCCTGGTAGGCCGAATCGGGCAGCCCGCCTTGCAGCCCGGCCTGCAGTCCCGCCCCATGGACGCTGCCCCGGTTTTCCTCGCCGCCGGCCAGGCGTTCGCGCAAACTCATCTCGTTCTCCCGGTTGGACCTTACAGCTCGGCGTCGTGGCGGCCGAACAGGCGGTCGAACAAGCCCTTGCTTTCCGGGACCCGGCGCGCCGTCACCAGCTCCACCAGGTCGGCCAGGCTGCGCGCCACGGCGCTGCTGCGCGACAGCTGCAGCAGCGGCACGCCCTGGTTCACCGAGTCGGTCGCCGACAGGTAGTCGTTGGGCACCGTGTGCATCACCTCCGCGCCCAGCGCCTGCTCCAGGTCGGCCAGGCGCAGCTTGCCGCCGCGCTCGTAGCGGTTGACGATCAGCCGCACCCGCTCGCCCGGATAGCCCAGCGAACGGAAGATGTCGAGCAGGCGGCGGCCATCGCGGATGTCGGGCAACGCCAGCTGCAGCACCGGGTAGATGGCGTCCGCATGGTCCAGCGCGCGCAGCGAGATGGCGTCGATCTGGCGGCCCACGTCAAGCACGATGTAGTCGTAGTGCTGGCGCGCCACGCGCAGGATGGCGTCCATGTGGTCCGGCTTCATCTCCAGCGCCTGGTGCGGATCGTCGGCCGCCGCCAGCACGCCGAAGTTGGGCGTCACGTGCACCAGGCAGGAATCGAGGAAGGCGCCGTCCATGCGCGAGATCTGGGCGCAGATGTCGGACAGCGTCATGGCCGGCTTCTGGTCCGACACGTACAGCGTGGCGTCGCCGAACTGGCCGTGCAGGTCGATCAGCAGCACCTTGCGCTCGGCCAGCACGGCCAGCGCATAGCCGAAGTTGGTGGCCAGGAAGGTGGCGCCGCTGCCGCCCTTGCAGGAGATGAAGGCCAGCGCCTTGCCGTCGCGCATATGCGTGACCCCGGTCTCGATCTCGATCCGGTCCATCGCCTCGTGGAAGGCGCGGTGCACCAGCGGCAGCGGCAGCACCTCGCGCATGCCGGCGCGCATGGCGCGGATCAGGAGGTCCTGCTGCGGCTCGCGCGTGAGCAGCATGTAGGAGGCGCGCGGATAGTGCTTGCCGAGCCGCTCGACCAGCTCCGCCTCCTCCGGCGCGACGTCGCTGGCGTCGAAGATCACCAGTTCGGGCGGCTCCGGCAGCAGGCGCTCGACCGCCTCGCGCAGCCCCTGGCGCGAGGCCACCAATTGCACCGCAGGCATGCGCGCCGCCCCCTGGGCGGCGATCTCCGCGTACAGCAGATTGTCCCGGCTGATCATCAAGGCTTTCATGTGCTTTCCTTTACAAGTAGGGGCGCAGGCTCATGGCAGCGGAGCGCCTGCCCGGTAGCCCAGCGCTTCGGCGCGCGCCAGGCTGGTGGATGTCGGCAAGGCCAGGCCGGCCCAGTCCAGCGGCGCCAGCGGAAGCAGCGGCTGCACCGGCACCGGCGCGCAGCGGTCCTGCTGCGCCGGCTGGCAGATGCTGGCGCGCACGAAGCGGATGCAGCCGGCACTGTTCGGGTCCTGCGTGCAGTTGAACAGGTTTTGCGCCGGGCTGGCCGGCATGCTGGCGGCCGGTATCGGCGACAGCGCGCCGGCCGCGTCCTGCCACAGGTACTCGATGCGCAGGTAGCTGCCATCGATAGGCTCGCCCAGCGGCAGCGCGCCGGCCGTGTCGCGGAACAGCGCGCGCTTGCGCAGCGCCGCCTGCGCCGCCGGGTCGGAGAAATCGGCGATGGCGGCGGCGCGCGCGGCCACCCGCGCGCTGTCCTGCAGCGTGTTCCACAAATACATCAGGCGGGCGCACTCCAGCACGCCGTACATGAACAGCAGGAAGAACGGCAGGGTCATGGCCAGTTCGACCACCACCGAGCCGGTGTTGCGGGCGCGTTCAGTTTTCATAGCGCATCGTGACGGTGACGTGCAGTTCCCGGCTTTGCTGGCTGAGCAGCGACCGGCTCAGCAAGTCCCAGCCATCCATCGCCACGTCCACGTCCAGCTCCACGGTGATCATTTGGGGCAAGACCGAGTCGCCGCAGCTGATCGAGCAGTCGACGTCGAAGCCATCCTGCTCCAGCGGCGGCTGGCCGGCGGCGGCCAAGCTGGCGTCGGCGATGGCGCGCGCCGTCGCCGACGCCAGCTGGAAGCCCGCATCGGTGGACATCTGCGCCCGCGGCACGGACGCCAGGTAGCGCGCCGCCTCGTAGCCGGCCCGTTCCAGGCCCGAGGCGCGGTGTTGCAAGCGGCCCAGCAGCACCAGGCAGGCCGCGACCGGCACCAGGAACAGCACGACCAGCGCCAGCTCCACGACCGCCGAGCCCCGCGCGCGCCGCCGCCATGGCGCCTTCATTGGTACAGCTCCACAACGCCTTGCAGGCCGCGCTCATTGAGCACGCCCGCGAATTCGGCGCTGACGCCGGCGCCGTCGGCCTTCGCCACCATGAAGAAGCGCGCCACCGCCAGCACCGTTGCCTGGGTCAGCACACCGGCCGCCACCGGGCATTGCAGCAGCGGAATATTCAATATGCGCCGCTGCGCGACGCCGGGATGGCCCGGCGCCTGGAAGTAGGCGCCGCTGCCGTAGGAATACGCATGCGTGGTGTAGGTGGCGGAAACGGCGGGCGCGCCACCGGCGCTGACCGGATACAGGAAGGGCCACTGGCTGCGGTTGATGCTGGCGCCGCCCGGCTGCTTCGCCGGGCCGAAGGACCACAGCGGGCCGTAGGCGGTGTTGGCCGGCGCGTTGACGCGGTCGGCCCAGGTATTGCGGGGCAGAGTGGCACCCTGCGTTCCCGCCGCAGCGCTGGCGCCAGCGGGCACCGGCGTCATCCAGGTGGCGGCGGCGCCGGCGTACTGGCTGATATTGGTGTCCGGCGGCGCCCCGGCCGGCGTGCAGGCCTGCGCGCCGGTGCCGTAGTCGTCGAAGCGGGAGTTGAGCTGCTGGCTCAGATTGAAGGCGGGTGGACGGCGCAGCCGGAGCGTGGCGCCGGTGACGCGCTCGAGCTGCACGCTGCCGCTGCAGAGATACGGCGCCAATACGCTGTCGGCGGTCTGGTCCTGGATGGCGGCTTGCGCGGCGCCGGCCGGCTGGATGGGGTCGACCAGGAAATACTCGCCCACGGCAGCGCCCAGCGCCGGATTCAGGTCGAGCAGATTGTAGGAAACGCCATATCTGAAGCCATAGGGCACGCCCTCGGCCTGGCCGCCGGGATTGACGCGCTGGGCGTTGGCGGCCCCCATCGCGCAGATGGCCAATGGCGTGACCGGCAGCCTGGACCGTCCGGCCACGGCGCGGCCCGCCACCAGCAGCGGCCCCTCCCCCATCACACCCGACAGCGTGCGGCTCAACGTGCCACGCTCGTCCGGCAGCTGCGTGGTGTCGACCTTGGCGTAGCGTATTTGCGCCGGGGCCGCCGCCGCCGCCGCCTGGCTCACCCAGTCCGCTTGCGGCCGGTCCGAGTCGTCGCTGAAGGTCAGCGCGGCGGACGACCACTGCGCCCGGACGCCGGCGAATTTCTGTTCGGTGGCGATGGTCGAGGCCTGCAGGGCGGCGGCGTTCACCCCGGCCGCCGTGCCGTTCAGCGAGCGGGCGGCCGCCAGCGCGGCGCTGTCGGCCAGGTTCTGCAGTTGCACGCGGCGCTGGCAGAGCAGCGCCAGGTCCAGCGCCATGCCGGCCATGCACAGCACCACCGGCAGCATCAGCGCGAACAGATAGGTCAGCATGCCGCCCTGCCTGCCCCAGCGGGGGCCATGGCGCTGCGGGCGGCGCGGCGGCGCGGCACGGCGGCGGGGGCTGGCCATGGCAGGCGGGCGCTTCATTTTCCGCCGCTCACGCCGATGGTGAAGCTGCTCTGCTGGGCCGGCGGCTCCGTGAAGCTCTTCTGGTAGCGCCCCTGCGCCTGGCCGGCGGCGCGGCCGTCCATGCCGGCCGCCGCCGGGTTGCGCGTCCGGCTGGCGGCGTCTGGATCGGCGATCTGCTGCGCCAGCACGGCACGGGTGGCGGCGCCGAAAGCCGGGACAGGCGCAGCCGGCGGCACCGCCGGCGCGGGCGCCTGGGACGCGCAGGCCGGCAGCAGCAGACAGCACGCGATGGCGGCAGTGCGGCTAAAGCGCGCTGCGGGTAGGCATGGCGTCATGGAATGTCTCCTTGCGGGCTTGCGCCCATAAAAAGTTCGCGCCGGCCAGGCGCCGCCATGGCGCCGGTGGGCAGCGCCTGGCCGGGCGGCAGCGGCTTGACCAGGTGGGCCGTGATCACGAACAGCAGCTCGCTGCGGTCGTGCTGGAAGTCGGTACTGCGGAACAGCGCGCCCAGGATGGGCAGCTCGCCCAGCAAGGGCAGGCCCTTGACGTTGGTGTTCTGCGTGTTGCGTATCAGCCCGCCGATGGCGAAGCTCTGGCCGTCGTACAGCTGCACCGTGGTGGTGGCGCGGCGCGTGGTGATCAGCGGAAGTACCGCCGTGCCGCCGAAGCCTGTGGCCGAGATGCCCACGCCCTCGCGCGACAGTTCGGACACCTCCGGCGCCACCTTCAGGTTGATGCGCCCGCCAACCAGCACCGTGGGCGTGAAGCGCAGGCCGACGCCGAATTCCTTTTCCTCCAGCGTGACCTTGCGGTCGTCCTGCGCCACCGGAATGAAGATCTTGCCGCCGGCCAGGAAACTGCCCTCCTGCCCGCTGATCGCCATCACGGTCGGCTCGGCCAGGATGCGCACCAGGCTGTCCTTGCGCTCGGCGTCCAGCCGCACGTTGTTCTTACCCTTGGCGACATCGATGCCGCCGCCCGCCACGCCGGTCAGGAAGTTCGACAGCAAGGTCGCGGCCCAGCCGCCGCCCGCGTAGTGCAGCATGACGCCGGCCTCCAGCCTGTCGAGCAGGGTCTTGGACACTTCGGCGATCTTCACCTCCAGCATGACTTGCTGCGGCGCCGTCACGGACAGCAGATTGATCACGCGGCTCAGGCTCAAGCCGGCCACTGCCGGCACCGCGCCGGAGGGCGTGGCGGCAGTGGGCGCGCCGGTCCCCTTCTCGTCCTGCGGCCGCGCCCCGGCCAGCGGCTGCACCGGGCGCCGCACATAGGCGTGCGCCAGTTCCAGCACGTTCATCAGCGTGGCGCCGTCCTCCACGGTGCCGCTCAGCACCAGCGCGTCGGCCGCCGCCGTGACGCGCACGTTCTTTTCGTCCGGCATCAGCTGCGCCAGGCTGGCTTGCAGCCCGGCCGCGTCCATGCCGACCAGGATGTCGACCAGGGTGCAGGTGCCGCTCTTGCCCTGCACAATCATATTGGTGCTGCCGATGTCGATGCCGGCCAGGTACAGCGTGTCCGGCGCCACCAGCATGGCCTGGGCCACGGACGGGTTGCCGAGGCTGCGGCTGGCCACTGCCTCCGGCAGGCGCAGCAGGGTGGCCTTGCCAGGCTGCAGCGCCATGCTGTGCTGCGCCGGCGTTTCACCGGAACAGTGCGGCGCCCCGCCGGCGGCGGCCGGCCGGGCGGCTGGCACCGGTGCGGGCGCGGAGCCGGCGCGGGCAAAGGCTGCCGTTGGGGCGGCGGCGGGAGCTGCAGCGAAGACGGCCGAGGGAGCACCCGGCTGCGCTGCAGCGGCACCGCGAACCGCGGTGGCGACGGCGCTGGCAGCGGTTGCGGTTGCGGTTGCGGTTGCGGTTGCGGTTGCGGCGGGGCCAGCTTGCGCAGGGCGCACGGCGGCAGCATGCAAGGGCAAGGCAGCGGGCGCCAGCCAGGCAAGCATCATCAGCGTCTTCATGGCGGCCTCCTCACAAGCATTCCTGGCTGCTGCGCAGGCCATTGATGACGCCGATGCAATGGCGCGGCGGCGCGGGCGCGGCCGCCACCTGGATCCGCGCCGCCGGCGGCGGCGCTTGCACGGCGGCGGGCTCGGCGGACGCGGCCGGGTGGAGGCCCAGCAGCGTGCCCTTGGTGGCGCCGCCGGTCACGCCCGGCTTGGGATCGACCTGGTTGCGCAGCGCCAGCGACAGCGTGCCCACGCTGCGCGCCAGGTCCAGGTGCTCGGCCTGCTCCGGCGTCACCTCCAGCGTCACCGCGTTGACCACGCGCGGCTTGGTGTCGTCGCGGCTCACTTCCTGCGCCACCGCCAGCACCAGGATGCGCTCGAGCACGATCTTCGAGATGTCGCGCTCGCGCTGCTGGCCCTCGCCGGCCTGGGTGTGGACGATGATGTCGACGAAGTTGCCCGGCAGGGCGAAGCCGGCCACGCCCACCACGTCGTTGACGCGCACCGTGATGGCGCGCTTGCCCTCGGCGATCAGGGCCGACAGCCCGCCCAGCGTGCCTGCCGGCGCCAGCTTGGCTTCGCTCAGCGGCTCGCCGCGCAGCACGCTGGTCTTCAGCACCCGTCCGTTCAGCTTGGCCGGATCGCGCAGCGCGCCCGGCGGCAGCGCATCGGCCGGCCACTCGGCCAGCTTGAACATGTCCGGACCCAGGCGCTGGCCCAGGTTGACGTCGGCGGCGGCGACCACGATGCGGCCGGCCGCGCTGGGCGTTTGCCGCAACAGCCAGCGCGAGGCCAGCAGCACCGCGCCCAGGCCCAGCGCCACGGCCAGCGCCAGCATCAGGTAAGCGCGCCGGTTTTTCATGCCGCCCTCGCCCGCTGCAAGGCCTCGTCGGCTTCCTCCAGCACGGCCGGCGCGCAGGCGGCGAACATGCTGGACCAGGCCTGGTCCAGCGCCGCCACCGTCAGGCGCGGTGCCTGGCCCGCATAGCCGGCAAAGTCGGCGATGCGGCCCAGGATCTCGCGCGGATAGCTGGCCAGCAGCGGCTGGCCGCTGCCCCGGTGCAGTTCTTCGATCAGGTAGCGCAGGCCGGCATCGTCGAGCGCCACGCCCGCCGCGCGGCACTGCTGGCGGAACAGCACGCGGTAGCTGGCCTCGCTCAGCGCGCCGACGTGGATTTTGTAGCCGAGGCGGCGCAGCGCCGAGCCGTCCAGCAGCGGCTGCGGCGCCAGGTTGGTGGCGAACACCAGCATGGCCGCGAAGGGCATGGCGAACTTGTAACCACCCTGCAGCGACAGCTGGTCCTGGCCTGCGTCCAGCGGCTGGATGAAGCGGTTCAACAGCTGCGCGGCGGCCACCCGCTGGCGCCCCAGGTCGTCGACGATGAACAGGCCGTGGTTGGCCTTGCAATGCGGCGGCGCCTGGTAGCAGCCGGAAAAGGCGTCGTGGCGCAGGTCCAGCACGTCCTCGTCCAGTTCGGCGCCCAGCTGCACCACGGGGCGCTGGCACAGCACCCAGCGCGCGTCCGTGCTGCGCCGCTCCAGCGGCGATCGCCCGGCGGCGCCCGCCGGCACGGTCGGCGGCAAGTGCACGGCCGGATCGTACAGCTGGATGATCTCCTGTCCGACCGCCACCGCGTGCGGCACCAGCACCGTGCCCTGCAGCAGCCGGCCCAGCTTGCGCGCCAGCGTGCTCTTGCCGCTGCCCGGCGGGCCGTACAGGAACATCGAGCGGCCCGCGTGCATGGCCGCGCCGATCAGGTTGCGCACCGCCGGCTCCAGCCCGGCCTCGCCGAACACCGCCTCCACGTCCTCGGCGCTGGGCGCGCCCAGCTGGGCCGACTGGCGCGCCGCCAGCGCGCGGTAGGCCTCCAGCGTCACCGGCGCCGGCCCCTGGTAGGGCGAGCGCTCCAGCCAGGCGGCGGCGCGCAGCATGCCGGCGCCGGTCAGCTGGTATTGCACGTCGATGTCGGCGTCGCCGCGCCAGGCCACCTCGGTCAGCTGCTCGGCCACCATGAACTCCAGCGCCTCGCGCAGCACGTTGATCGACAGCCGCAGCCGCGTGGCCAGGATGGGAAGGTGGGTGCGGCCGGCCAGGTAGATGGCCTTGGCGATCAGCTCCACGATCAGTTGCAGCTCCAGGCCGGTTTCGCGCACGCTTTTCGGTTGCGGCGGCAGCAGCGCGCCGCGCTCCTCTTCCTCGTGGCGGCTGGCGGGCAATACGGTGGCGACATCCATCATGCTGTTCTCCTGAAGAGTGTTGCGGTGAGGGCGATACTAGCAATGCCTTGCCGGTAGGATATTGACGTGCGACAAGACCTTAGACTGCCGCGTGGCAATGCGGCGACAGCACCACGCCCAGCGTGCCGAGCGCCACCGCCACGCCGTAGGGCATGCCGCCCACGCTTTGGCCCGGGCGCAGCGGTACCGGCATCAGCGGCACGCCGGCCAGCCGCAGCAGCAAGGGGTGGAGCAGCGCGGCCAGGTTGGCCAGGCCGCGCCGCAACTGCCCTCCGGCCGCCATCAGCACCAGCCCGAGCACGCCGCCGGCGGCAAAGCTGAGCAGGGCGATGTCCAGCGCCTGGGCCGGGCCCACGAAGGCGCCCACCATGGCCATCAGCTTGACGTCGCCCGCCGCCATGCCGCGCAGCAGGTAGAGCGGCAGAAACAGGAAAAATCCGGCCAGCATGCCAGCCAGCCAGGACGACAGCATCGCCTGCAGCGGCCCGGCCAGGCCGCGCAGCACCAGCGCCAGCAGCAGGCCGCTCAGCACGAGGGCATTGGGTATCTTGCGCAGTGCGAGGTCGGTGACGGCCGCCTGCAGCACCAGCCACAGTAAAAGGACTTCGATTGCAGTGAACATGGCATCCCCCGCCGAAAAAACGCGCCGGGCGTACGGCCCCGGCGCGCCGCTGCCTGTCACGGCGATGGGGCGGCCGCGCTCATTTTCGCGACGATGACGTCGAAGGCATCCTTCAGCGCGTCACCGAGGGAGCCGAAGGCGGTCGCCACCGCCGCCGCCATCAGCGCCGCGATCAAGCCATACTCGATCGCTGTAATACCGTCCTCGTCCTGCGCGAAATGACGGGCTGCCTGCATGAAGCTGTTCATGATGTACTCCTTGAAAAGGAAACAAAACTGCACCCTGGCGCGGCCGGTCTGCAGCACGGCGCACCATTGAAATCACTATATCCGCGCTGGATTTTTGGACGTTGATTGAGCACAAGTTTTCCACACGGAATCTTTTTCCCGGAACGGCGGGCGCGACTGTGGCGTGAACGAAACTGTTTTAAATCAAAGTTTTCGCAGCCGCGCGCCCTGCGGAACGCTTCCGCTCGTCAATGGGGGGTAAAATCGTGGCGTTTTAGCAGAATTTTCGCAGCCATGAATTGCCTATAATACAAAAAGGGATTATTCTGCTTAGCTGTCTTTTGGAAAGGCCTCGTGCTTGTAAGCATTGTGAGCCTTGCAGCCGCAGCAAAACTCGCTATGATGGGCTTTCCGGTATGAAGCTTGCAGCAATGGGTGTGTGATCAGATAACGACCATGGATTCCCTACTGAAACACATGGTGGACATGACTGGCCACCGCGATCACACGATGCTCGACGTCTCTGTGATCTCCGCCGTACAGGAATTGGCTGGCGCGTGGCAAACCCGCGTCCTGACCTTGACCGCCGTACGCGGCCAGATTTTCGTGCGTCCGCGCGCCATCATCGTCTCTGGCAGCCCGGCACGCATGGAAGAACACGCCGATCCATCCTGCGCCGGCGACCCGATCAGCAACTTCCCGGCGTTGGCCGACTGCATCGCGCGCCACGAGCCTAGCGCCGACCACGTCGACGCCAGCGGCCAGCACACGCTGTGGCTGCCGATCTGGCTGGGCGACAAGGCCAACACCTGCCTGGAAATCATCAATCCCACGCCGTACAACAGCGAAACCATCCACATCGTGGCCGGCATCGTCAGCGTGTACCGAAACTTCCAGAACCTGCTGGACTACAGCGAGCGCGACTCGCTGACCGGCCTGCTCAACCGCAAGACCTTCGACGACCAGCTAGCCAAGATGCTGCAGGCCAGCACCGCCGAGCAGGACGCCATGGCGCTGCCGCCGGGCGAGGAGGAGCGGCGCCAGCACAACTGCGAGGAAAAGCAATGGCTGGCGGTGGTCGACGTCGACCACTTCAAGCTCGTCAACGACAAATTCGGCCACCTGTACGGCGACGAAGTATTGATCCTGATCGCCAACCTGCTGACCTCCTCGTTCCGCGCGCAGGACCGCGTGTTCCGTTTCGGCGGCGAGGAGTTCGTCGTGCTGCTGCGCTCGACGTCGCAAGAGAACGCGCACCGCATCATCGACCGCTTCCGCAGCAACGTGGAAACGCACGAGTTCCCGCAGGTGGGCCGGGTGACGGTGAGCATAGGCTACGTCAGCATCAGCGCCTACCAGGCGCCGGTGATCATCCTCGGCCAGGCCGACCAGGCGCTGTACTATGCCAAGAGCCACGGCCGCAACCAGGTCTGCCACTACGACGAGCTGGTGTCCGGCGGCCTGCTGCAGGTCGTTGAATCCAACGACACCGCCGAGTTCTTCTAGGGCTGCCGCAGCCGCGGCATGTTATTGGGCCAGGGTCAGGAAACGCATCGGGTCGACGTTCCACTTGGCCGGCGATTCATGGCCGACGATCTTGTCGCCGCCGCCGAAGCCCAGCCCGCGCGACAGATCCACGGTTTCCGGCTTGATGTAGACATTCTTCTTCGAATGGAAGAACACATTGACCTTGGGCGCCAGCAGATTGGTCTCGTGCGGCTCGATCACCACGCCCAGGCGGCCCGATTCCAGCATCACCATGGTGCCGACCGGATATATGCCGACGCAGCGCATGAATTCCTGCGCGTACTGCGGGTTGAAATGGAACTTGCTCCACTCATAGATCTTGCGCAGCGCGGCGGCCGCCGACATCCCCTTGTGATAGCAGCGATCGGCGGTGATGGCGTCATAGACGTCGACAATGGCGGCCATTTGCGCCAGTTCGCTGATGTTGTCGCCGGCAAGCTTGTGCGGGTAGCCGCTGCCGTCGCGCCGTTCATGGTGGTGCAGCGTGATGTCGAGCGCGATGTCGTTCACCTCCGGCGACTGGCGCAGGATGTCGTAGCCATCCTGCGGATGCTTGCGGATGATGGCGAACTCCTCGTCCGTCAGCGCGGCCGGCTTGTTCAGCACCTCGTCCGGCACCAGCGCCTTGCCGGTGTCGTGCAGCAGGCCGCCCAGGCCCGCCTGGCGCGTGATTTCCGGATCCATGCCGCGCGAATTGCAGAACGCCACCAGCAGCGCGCATACGCTCACCGAATGCAGGAAAGTGTAGTCGTCCTTGTTCTTGATACGCAACAGTCCGACCAGGGCGCCGGGGTTGCGCAGGATGGATTCGGTGATGTTCTGTACCACCGGCGCCACCTGGCCGATCTCGATCGCCTTGCCCAGCCGGGCGTCGCGCATCACCGTGCGCACCAGGGTCGACGCCTGGTGACGGATCTGCGCCGCGCGCGACAGCTCTTCGCCCAGCGACACCCGGGTCACCACCACCGGCTTGACTGCCAGCTCGGCCAGTTCGCGCTCGGTGGCCCGGTTGGCCTCTTCCAGGGTGGGCGCGTCCTCCAGATCCAGGCCCTTGCTGCTGTCGATCACCACATCGTGGATGCCGGCCTTCAGGATCTTGCGGATTTCATCGTCGGAGCTGATGACGAAGCGGTTGCGGATGAAGGGGTGGGTCATCCAGTCGCAGCTCAGGTCATGGATGAACATGCCTACTTTCAGCTGGGAAGAATCAACTTTCTTGAGCATACGTAGACCTGCGTAACGGAGGTAAGAGTTAGAATCAGTATAACAAAATAGTTTCCATCCGGATTTAACCTTTTACCCTGTACAGACACGCTCCCCGCATGGAATTACGCCAGCTCCGCTACTTTGTCGCCATAGTCGACCACGGTTCGCTGTCGCGCGCCGCCACCGTGCTGCACGTGGCGCAGCCCGCCCTGACCCAGCAGCTGCGCCAGCTGGAGGAAGAACTGGGCGCCCGGCTGCTGCACCGCTCCGCGCAGGGCGTGCTCAGCACGGACGCCGGCAAGGTGTTCTACGAGCACGCGCAAGCCATCCTGAAGCAGGTGGCGGACGCCAAGTCGGCGGTGACGCAATCGGCCGAGCGGCCCAGCGGCAGCGTCACCCTGGGGCTGCCGCACAGCATCTCGGGTGCGCTGGCGCTGCCGCTGCTATCGGCCGCGCGCGCGCAGTTTCCAGAGATCACCCTGCAGCTGACGGAAGAACTGACCGGCAACCTGGCCGAGCAGCTCAAATCGGGCCGGGTCAACCTGGCCGTGCTGTTCGACGACGGCCAACTGGCGCCCTTCGTCTGCACGCCGCTGGTGGAGGAAGAGTTGCGCTTCATCTGCCGCGCCGACTCGCCGTGGGCGGCCGGGCGCGACAGCGTCACGCTGGAGCAGGCTTTGGCGGCGCAGCTGATCCTGCCCGGCCCGCAGCACGGCGTGCGGCCGCGCATCGAAAGTGTGGCGCGCGGCGCCGGGCTGGCGACATCCAACGTCATCGAAATCAACTCCATCGCCATCCTGAAGTCCGCCATTTTGGCCGGCATGGGCGCGACGATACTGCCGGTGGCCCCGGTGCTGGCCGAAATCGAGCACGGCGCCATGCTCGCGCTGCCGATAGCGCAGCCCGCCATCTCCCGCACGGTGGTGCTGTGCGGCTCCAAGAACATCCCCCTCACCAACGCCGGCGCCGCCGTCAGCCGCCTAGCCTGCCAGGTCGCCGCCGAGCTATGCGGCAGCGGCTACTGGCTCGGCGCCCGCCTGCTCTGAAAAGGGGCCAGGGTTATTTTTCCCTCCCCGGAGGAATAAATAACCCTGGCCCATTTTTGCAAAATAAATAACCCTGGCCCCATTTTGACTTTTTTCGGTAGGGTCATCATTTTTTCTTATGGCCCTATCCGGAATTCGTATTTCCGTATACGTTAACTAAGCCCTACACTGAATCATTGGCAGTTCCGCCCACCGGCGGGGCTGCGGCTGTAGCTGCTTGCGCATATCCCGCGCGGCGCAGAGACGGCGAACCACCCGAACACCCTTTGGAGACATCAACATGGCCGACAATACGCCAGCGACCTTGGCAGCATCCCGCCTGAACACCGTCAGCCTCGACGATAAGTACACCGCCACTTCCGGCAGCATCTTCCTCTCCGGCATCCAGGCCCTCGTGCGCCTGCCGATGATGCAGCAGATCCGCGACGCCGCCGCCGGCCTGAATACCGCCGGCTTCATCTCCGGCTACCGCGGTTCGCCGCTGGGCGGCCTGGACGAGAACCTGTGGAAGGCGCAGAAGCACCTGGAAGCGCACAACGTGCAGTTCGTGCCGGGCGTGAACGAGGACCTGGCCGCGACCGCCGTCTGGGGCTCGCAGCAGGTCGACCTGATCGGCGAAGCCAAGTACGACGGCGTGTTCGCCATGTGGTACGGCAAGGGCCCAGGCGTGGACCGCTGCGGCGATGTCTTCAAGCATATGAACCACGCCGGCACGTCCAAGCACGGCGGCGTGCTGCTGGTGGCCGGCGACGACCACGGCGCCTACTCGTCCACCCTGCCGCACCAGTCGGACCACATCTTCTCCGCCTCGATGATCCCCGTGCTGTACCCGTGCAATGTGCAGGAATACCTGGACCTGGGCATCCACGGCTGGGCCATGTCGCGTTTCTCCGGCTGCACGGTAGCCTTCAAGGCGCTGGCCGACACGGTCGAATCGTCCGCCTCGATCGATGCCGACCCGTTCCGCGTCACCGTCAAGATCCCGCAGGACTTCGTCATGCCGGAAGGCGGCCTGAACGCCAGGCTGTCGTCGATTCCGCTGGGCCAGCAGGCGCGCAACCAGGAAGCGCTGATGCAGGACTATAAGATCTACGCCGCCCTGGCCTACGCCCGCGAAAATAAACTGAACCACACCACCATCGATTCCAGGGACGCCAAGCTGGGCATCATCGCCTCCGGCAAGTCCTACCTGGACGTGCTGGAAGCGCTGGAGGAACTGGGCATCGACGAGGCCATGGCCGCCACCGTCGGCCTGCGCCTGTTCAAGGTCGCCATGCCCTGGCCGCTGGAGCCCGACAGCGTGCGCGAGTTCGCGCAGGGCCTGGACGAGATCCTGGTGGTGGAAGAGAAGCGCCAGTTCGTGGAGTACCAGCTCAAGGAGCAGCTGTACAACTGGCGCGACGACGTGCGCCCGCGCGTGATCGGCAAGTTCGACGACAAGGGCGAATGGGTGGCCCCGCGCGGCGAGTGGCTGCTGCCGCCCAAGGCCGACTTCTCGGTGTCGCAAGTGGCGCGCGTGATCGCCTCCCGCGTCAAGCGCTACATCTCGGACACCCACATCCAGGACCAGATCAAGGCCCGCCTGACCTTCCTCGATGCCAAGGACGCCGTGCTGAAGAAAGCCATCAGCACCCCGTTCCGCCCGGCCTTCTATTGCTCCGGCTGCCCGCACAACACCTCGACCAAGGTCCCCGAGGGCAGCTTCGCGCTGGCCGGCATCGGCTGCCACGTGATGGCGACCTCGATCTACCCCGAGTTCAACAAGCTGACCACGCACATGGGCGGCGAAGGCGCGCCGTGGATCGGCCAGGCCGCGTTCTCGAAAGTGCCGCACGTGTTCCAGAACCTGGGCGACGGCACCTATTTCCACTCCGGCTACCTGGCCATCCGCGCCGCCGTCGCGGCCAAGGTCAACATCACCTACAAGATCCTCTACAACGACGCGGTCGCGATGACCGGCGGCCAGCCTGTGGACGGTACCGTGTCGGTGCCTATGATCGCGCAGCAGATGGCCGCCGAAGGTATCAAACGGATAGCGCTGGTGACCGAAGACCTGAGCCGCTACACCGACCGTTCCGCCCTGCCGTCCATCGTCTCCCTGCACGACCGCAAGGAGATCGACGCGGTGCAGCGCGAACTGCGCGAGCTGCAAGGCTGCTCGGTGCTGATCTACGACCAGACCTGCGCCGCCGAGAAGCGCCGCCGCCGCAAGAAGGGGGAATTCCCCGACCCGGCCAAGCGCATGGTGATCAACGAGGCGGTCTGCGAAGGCTGCGGCGATTGCGGCATCCAGTCCAACTGCGTGTCCATCCTGCCGAAAGAGACGGACTTCGGCCGCAAGCGCACCATAGACCAGTCGTCCTGCAACAAGGACTACTCGTGCGTGAAAGGCTTCTGCCCTTCCTTCGTGACGGTGGAGGGCGGCACGCTGAAGAAATCGAAGACCGGCGTGAGCAAGGACAAGAGCGTCAGCGACGGCTGGGCGGAACTGCCGCAGCCGGTGCTGCCGGCCTGCGAGCAGCCGTACAACATCCTGATCAACGGTATCGGCGGCACCGGCGTGATCACCGTCGGCGCGCTGATGGGCATGGCCGCGCACCTGGAGGGCAAAGGCGCCTCGGTGCTGGACATGACCGGCATGTCGCAGAAAAACGGCTCGGTCACCTCGCACGTCAAGGTCGCCAGGTCGCCGGCCCACTTGCGCGCGCAGCGCATCGCCACCGGCGAGGCGGACCTGATCCTGGGCTGCGACATGCTGACCGCCGGCGCGGCCGACGCCGTGTCCAAGATGCGCCCCGGCCGCACGCTGGCGGTGATCAACCTGCACGAGCAGCCGCCCGGCACCTTCGCGCAGCAGGCCGACTGGCAGTACCCGGCCGCCGAGGTGCGCGCCTTGATCGAGGAATCGGTCGGCGCCGCCCAGTACAACAGCGCCGACTTCATCGACGCCACCAAGCTGGCCACCGCGCTGATGGGCGACTCGATCGCCGCCAATCTGTTCATGCTGGGCTACGCCTGGCAGCGCGGCCGCATCCCTCTGACGGAAGCGTCGCTGCTGCGCGCCATCGAACTCAATGGCGTGGGCGTGGAAGCGAACAAGAAGAGCTTCCTGTGGGGCCGCCGCGCCGCCGTCGACCTGAAGCGCGTCGAGAAGACCGCGATCCCGACCCACGCCATCGTCGTGCAAATGCCGCAAAGCCTGGAATCGGTGATCAAGAAGCGCGTCGATTTCCTGACCGGCTACCAGAACGCGGCCTACGCTGCCGCCTTCGAGGAGCTGGTGCAGCAGGTGCGCGCGCAGGAAGCCGCCCTGAATGCGGACAATAAGCTGGGCAGCAAGCTGACCATGGCCGTGGCCAAGTCCCTGTCCAAGCTGATGGCCTACAAGGACGAATACGAAGTGGCGCGCCTGTACACCGACGGCCGTTTCGTCGAGCAGCTGCAGTCCCAGTTCGAGGGCAGCTTCTCGCTGAAATTCAACCTGGCGCCGCCGCTGCTGGCCAGGAAGGACGCCAAGGGCCGTCTCGTGAAAGCCGAATTCGGCTCGTGGATGTGGAGCGCGTTCAAGATGCTGGCCAAGCTGAAAGGCTTGCGCGGCGGCGCGTTCGACATCTTCGGCTACACGGAGGAGCGTAAGATGGAACGCGCGCTGATCGTGGAATACCGCGAACTGGTCGGCACCGTGCTGGCGCAACTGAACGCCGGTAACTACGACACGGCGGTGGCGCTGGCCAATCTGCCGGAGAAAATCCGCGGCTTCGGCCATGTGAAGGAAAAAGCGGTGGAAGAATTCCGCGCCGAGAAAGCGCGCCTGCTGGCCGCGTTCGGCGGCGGCCACCAGCACGCCGCGTGAGCGCGTGACCGTTTGGCGGGTTACGCGGGGCGCGCCCCGCTAACCTGCCCTACGATGCATCGGCAACGTAGGCCGTAAGCCGCCAAGCGCGCCGGAATACGGCTTGGCTTGACGTTAACGTAAACGTCATATAATTTCAGCAGACGTCTAATCTCCGACCTGCGCCCAGAATTACAAGGACACCCATGAACGACCTCTCCGCTCCGAAACTCGCCGCCGTACCCGAGCAGGCCAAGCTGGCCAACAAGGTGCGTTTCGTCACCGCCGCCTCGCTGTTCGACGGCCACGACGCCTCGATCAACATCATGCGCCGCATCCTGCAATCGAACGGCGTGGAAGTGGTCCACTTGGGCCACAACCGCTCGGTCGACGAAGTCGTCACCGCAGCCTTGGCCGAGGACGTGCAGGGCATCGCCATCTCCAGCTACCAGGGCGGCCACGTCGAATACTTCAAATACATGCTGGATCTGCTGCGCGAACGCGGCGGCGCCCACATCAAGGTGTTCGGCGGCGGCGGCGGCGTGATCGTGCCGGAGGAAATCGCGGACCTGCATGCCTACGGCGTGACGCGCATCTTCAGCCCGGAGGACGGCCAGCGCATGGGTCTGGTGGGCATGATCCAGTGGATGGTGCAGCAGTGCGACATCGACCTGTCCCAGTATTCGCCGACCTCGCTGGCGCCGCTGCGTGAAGGCGGCGCGGGTTTGGACATTTCTGCGCGCCACCGCCCGCTGGCCCAGCTGATCACCGCGCTGGAGAACGAGAAGGCCGCGCCCGCGCTGCGCGCCGAGCTGCAGGAGGCAGCGAAAGGCCTGGCCGTGCCGGCGCTGGGCATCACCGGCACCGGCGGCGCCGGCAAATCCTCGCTGACCGACGAACTGATACGCCGCATCCGCCTCGACCAGGGCGATGCGCTGAACATCGCCGTCATCTCGATCGACCCGTCGCGCCGCAAATCCGGCGGCGCGCTGCTGGGCGACCGCATCCGCATGAATGCCATCGCGCCGTGGGCTGGCCAGAACCGTGTCTTCATGCGTTCGCTGGCCACGCGCGAAGCGGGCTCCGAGATTTCGCAGGCGCTGCCGGACGTGATCGCCGCCTGCAAGGTGGCCGGCTTTGATCTCGTCATCGTCGAGACGTCGGGCATCGGCCAGGGCGACGCCGCCATCGTGCCGCACGTGGACGTCTCCATGTACGTGATGACGCCGGAATTCGGCGCCGCCTCGCAGCTGGAAAAAATCGACATGCTCGATTTCGCCGACTTCATCGCCATCAACAAGTTCGACCGCAAGGGCGCGCTGGACGCGCTGCGCGACGTCGCCAAGCAGTACCAGCGCAACCGCGAACTGTGGGCCAAGCGTCCCGAGGAAATGCCGGTCTACGGCACCCAGGCCTCGCGCTTCAACGACGACGGCGTGACCGCGCTGTACCAGGGCCTGGTGGCCAGGCTGGCCGAATTCGGCATGAAGACGGTGGCCGGCACGCTGCCGAAGTCGGACGTGCGCTACAGCACCGGCAAGCACGTCATCGTGCCGCCGGCGCGGGCGCGCTACCTGGCCGAGATTTCGGACACCGTGCGCGGCTACCACAAGAACACCGCCAAGCAGGTCAAGCTGGCGCGCGAACGCCAGCAGCTGCGCGAAGCCAAACGCATGCTGGCCGCCGCCAAGGCCGGCCTGGACCTGGGCGCCGATTTCGACGAACTGATCGCCGACCGCGACAGCGCCATGGAAGCCGGCGCCAGGAAGCTGCTGGCCCAGTGGCCGGACATGCAGGAGGCCTACGCGGGCGACGACTACGTGGTCAAGATCCGCGACAAGGAAATCCGCACCCGTTTGGTCGCGCACACGCTGTCCGGCACCCGTATCCGCAAGGTGGCGCTGCCGCGCTACGAGGACGACGGCGAAGTGCTGCGTTTCCTGATGTTGGAGAACGTGCCGGGCTCCTTCCCGTTCACGGCCGGCGTGTTCGCCTTCAAGCGCGAGGGCGAAGACCCGACCCGCATGTTCGCCGGCGAAGGCGACGCCTTCCGCACCAACCGCCGCTTCAAGCTGGTCTCGACCGGCATGGACGCCAAGCGTTTGTCGACCGCCTTCGACTCCGTCACACTGTACGGCGCCGACCCCGCGGTCCGCCCCGACATCTACGGCAAGGTGGGCAACTCCGGCGTGTCCATCGCCACGCTGGACGACATGAAGGTGCTGTACGACGGCTTCAACCTGTGCAGCCCGAGCACCTCGGTGTCGATGACCATCAATGGGCCCGCGCCGACCATCCTGGCCATGTTCATGAACACCGCGATCGACCAGCAAGTGGACAAGTTCGTCGAAGAGAACCACCGCCAGCCGAGCGCCGACGAAGCGGCCAAGATCAAGGACTGGGTACTGCAGAACGTGCGCGGCACCGTGCAGGCCGACATCCTGAAGGAAGACCAGGGCCAGAACACCTGCATCTTCTCGACCGAGTTTTCGCTCAAGGTGATGGGCGACATCCAGGAATACTTCGTGCACCACCAGGTGCGCAATTTCTACTCCGTGTCGATCTCCGGCTACCACATCGCCGAGGCGGGCGCGAACCCGATCTCGCAGCTGGCGTTCACCTTGTCGAACGGCTTCACCTTCGTCGAAGCCTACCTGGCGCGCGGCATGCACATCGACGATTTCGCGCCCAACCTGTCGTTCTTCTTCTCCAACGGCATGGACCCGGAATACACGGTGCTGGGCCGCGTCGCCCGCCGCATCTGGGCCGTCGCGATGCGCGACAAATACGGCGCCAACGACCGCTCGCAGAAGCTGAAATACCACGTGCAAACGTCGGGCCGTTCACTGCACGCGCAGGAGATCGACTTCAACGACATCCGCACCACGCTGCAGGCGCTGATCGCGATCTATGACAACTGCAACTCGCTGCACACCAACGCCTACGACGAAGCCATCACCACGCCGACCGACGAATCGGTGCGCCGGGCGCTGGCGATCCAGCTGATCATCAACCGCGAGTGGGGCCTGGCCAAGAACGAGAACCCGAACCAGGGTTCCTTCATCATGGACGAGCTGACCGACATGGTGGAGGAGGCGGTGCTGCAGGAGTTCGAGCGCATCGCCGAGCGCGGCGGCGTGCTGGGCGCGATGGAAACAGGCTACCAGCGCGGCAAGATCCAGGAAGAGTCGATGCTGTACGAGCACCAGAAGCACGACGGCACCTTGCCCATCATCGGCGTGAACACCTTCCGCAACCCGAAGGCCACCGGCACGCCGGCGCCGATCGAGCTGGCGCGTTCGACCGACGATGAAAAGCAGTCGCAGCTCAGCCGCCTGGAAGCCTTCCACGCCCAGCACGCGGCCGAAGCGCCGGCCGCGCTGGCGGCGCTGCAGAAGGCAGCCATCGACAACGAGAACGTGTTCGCCAGGCTGATGGACGCCGTGCGGGTCTGCTCGCTGGGCCAGATCACCAGCGCGCTGTTCGAAGTGGGCGGGCAGTACCGCCGCAATATGTAATACTCCCCGGGAGCCGCCGCAGCAGCCGCGGCTCCATCTTCATAAGGGAGTTCATGCAATTCTCATCAGCCATTCCCATCCTGCGCAGCTTTTCCGAAGCCAAGGCCAAGGAGTTCTATCTGGACTTTCTGGGTTTCACGGTGGAATGGGAGCACCGCTTTGACCCGGACGCGCCGCTTTACATGGAGATCCGGCGCGCGGGGCTGACCTTGCATGTCAGCGAGCACCATGGGGACGCCACACCGGGCGCCACCCTCATCGTGCCCGTGGACGATATTGACGCCCTGCATGTGGAACTCAACGCCAGGCAATACCGCCACGCGCGGCCCTGCATCGACGAGCGCGACTGGGGCCGCGAAATGACTGTTTGGGATCCCTTCGGCAACCGAATTAGGTTTAGCGCAACATCCAGTTAAATTCAGCAAGATCTAGATCAATGTCGCAACCCTCGCTTGACCTATGCTGGGTCAAACGGGAGGACACATGACGACCATACACATTTCTTTACCGGACCAGTTGGTGCACGACGCCAAGGAACTGGGCCTGCTGGATTCCGCCACCTTGGCGGAACTGCTGCAAAACGAAATCCGCCGCCGCACTTTCACCGAAATCCTGGCAATTTCGCGTCATCTGGCGACCGAGTCAGAACCGGCCCAAGACCCCGAGCCGCCCCCACGCCGCCGCTAGCGGCGGGTGTACACTTCCTAAATTCCATCTCAATGGGAGAGCAGCCATGGCTACGCTACAAATTTCCCTACCGGACGACTTGGCGAGCGCCGCATATGAGCTCGGCTTGTTGGAGCCTAAGACGATCAGCGAGATATTGCGCAAAGAAGTCAGGCGCCTTCGCGTCAATGAACTCGATCGTGCCATGAGGCTAATGTCCGCTGACGATGGTGACGCAATGTCACCTGAGGACGTAGAAGAAGAAATTCGTCAAGTTCGGCTGGCCCACCACGATGCAGTGGGTACTTGACACAAATGTTGTCGTTTCCGGAGCCCTTTGGAATGGACCGCCAAGACAAATCCTCGACGCCGCCAAAGCGTCGCGGATCGCGCTATATACTTGTGCGGAATTGCTCTCGGAGCTGGATTTGGTACTCACTCATTCGAAGTTTCGTTCGAGGCTGCAAACCTACGGACTTCAGGCGGCATCAATCACGAAAGGCTACGAGGTGCTGGCGCAGGTGATTCCACGCATTCCCGCCATCAAAAGAACCTGCCGCGATCCAGACGACGACATGGTTCTGGCTTGCGCCTTGGCCGCGCGCGCTGACGCCATCGTCACAGGCGACAAAGACTTGCTGAGCCTCGTGCAATACCAACAGATTCCCATCCTGAACGCAGCGGGCGCCTTGGCGCTACTGGCGGCAGGCTCACTTTAAACCGGGCAGCGGCCGACCGTCTCGCCGGGCAGCAGCACCGGTTGCCATAGCACTTGCAACTCGCCGGCCGGGGTGCCGGCCGACAGGGCCAGCAGCATCTCTATCATTTTCGCGCCGGCGGCGCCGGGGTCCGGCTGGTCCACCGTGGTGACGTTGGCGCCCGCCAGCGTGTCGGCCACGCTGCCCCACACGATGATCGACATCTCCTTGCCGATCTCCACGCCGGCGTCGAGCAGCGCGCGCACCGCGCCCACGCCGGACAGATGGTTGTCGACGATGACTGCAGTGGGGCGCGGCGAACACGCCAGCAATTGCTGCATGGCCTGGTAGCCGCTGCGGCGGTCGATGGTGTCGGCGATCAGGTAGCGCGGATCGGCGGCCAGCCCCGCCGACGCCAGCGTCGCGATAAAGGACTCCTTGCGCTGGCAGGCGAAATTCATTTGCAGGGGAGCGCTGAGCAGGGCCACGCGCTGGTGGCCCTGCTCCAGCAGGCAGGTGGCGGCCATGCGGATGCCGGCCTCGTTGTCGTAGTCAAACCAGGCATAGGGCACGTCCAGATCGGTGCGCCCATGCGCGACAAAGGGAAATTTGGCTTTGCACAGATAGGCAATGCGCTCGTCGCGCACCAGCGTGCGGCTGACCACCAGGCCGTCCACGCGACGCCCCCGCACGATCTGCTCGTACGACGTCAGTTCATTCGACGCCGACACCGGCGCGATGATGAAGTTCATCTTGCGGCCCTCCAGCGCCTCCGTCATACCGCCCACCGTATGCAGGAACATGGCGTCGCCGAGGTCGGACGGCAGCAGCGGATAGATGATGCCGAACACATTGGTGCGCCCCACCGCCAGCCCGCGCGCCATGGGATTGGCCTCGTAGCCGGCTTCGCGCGCAGCCGCCAGCACACGCTCGCGCGTGCGGACATTCACTTCTGGATAACCGTTCAATGCACGGCTTACCGTGGTTTTTGACATGCCGAGCAAATCGGCAAGACTCTTGAGATTCATGGCCGGATGGGTCAGTGCTGACCGGTGATTATAGCCGAGCCATCAATACCACTCTCCCCCTCATCCACCGATCTTTTGAAAAAATACAACATAATCAAGATGATAGAGATCGGCGCCAGCGTCAGATAAAAGGCGAAATGGCCGCTGAAGGCGCCGAAAACATAGCCGGTGATCAGCGATCCGGTGGTGCCGCCCAGCGCGGAAAAGATCACCAGCAGCCCGGTCATGGCCGAGTGCTGGTTCTTGGGCAGGGAGCTGAGCATGACCGAATTGATGCCGGGGTAGATCGGCGCCATGAACAGCCCGATCAGCGGGAACAGGAAGGCGGCCACGGGCGCGGTGCTCCAGCTGACGTTCGGGTCGTGCGCGATATCGTGCGTCAGCGGCAGCGCCAGCAGCACCATGGCGCCCATGCCCAGCACGCAGCCGTTCATCACGGGATACCAGTTCAGGCGCCGCATCAGCACCCCGGCCGACAGGCGCCCGACCGCCAGGCAGGCCGCGTAGATGCTGGTCACCTGCACGCTCATCGCGGTCGGCAGCTTGAGGATTTCGTTGTTGAAGGTCGGCAGCCAGGTGCCCACGCTTTGCTCGATCAGCACATACAGGAAGGCGGTGATGACGAACACGCACACCAGCGGCTTGAAGAACAGCTTGAGCATGGCGGCGAAATCCTGCGCCAGGCCGCGCTCGGCCGGCAGCGCGGCGGTGCGCTCATCGAACCGCGTGGTCAGCACCAGCGCGAAGGTCATCGCGCACAAGGCGGCCAGCAGCCAGTAAACCTGCAGCCAGCTTTGCGATTGCGGATCGGAGGAATCGATGAAGTAGCCGAACACCCAATAGGCGCTGAGCACACCCACCATGAAAAATCCCTCCAGCGTGTTCATGATGCTGGCGTGCTGCTTGCGGTCCGAGGCGACCAGGCCGAGCGTGGAATACACCGACACCTTCACCAGCGCGAAGGCCACGCCCACGCACAGGAACAGCAGCTTGGTGGTCAGGAAGCCCGGCACCAGCGGCATGGCCATGCAGGCCAGCGTGACGAGCGCCAGTCCGGCCAGCATCGCCTTCTTGTAGCCGATGCGCGGCAGGAAGGACGCCACCAGGAAGGACACCACGGCGATCGGCAAGTCCTTGAAGCCTTCCAGCACGCTGGCGCCGGACTTGCTCACCCCGTAGTTGCCGATGACCTGCAGGATCACCGTGCCCACGCTGTTGAGCAGGATGGCGAAAACGAAGTAAATCAAAAACAGGGCGAACAGGATGCGCTGCTTGTTCATGGTGTCTCCGTGAAATGGTCGAGGCCGGGGATCACGCTGTCGGCTTGCGTCAGCACTGCGGGGTCGCCGATGCCGAGCGCCGTCATGCCCGCCGCCTTGATGGACGCCACGCCGGCCACCGCGTCCTCCACCCCCAGGCAATCGGCGGGCGACACGCCCAGTTCCGACGCTGCCTTGAGGAAGATCTCGGGGTCCGGCTTGCCTTTCGCGATCTTGGCCGCATCCACCACGTAGTCGAATTTGCCGGTGATGCCCAGCATGTCCAGCACCGCGAAGGCGTTCTTGCTGACCGAGGCCAGTCCGATCTTCAGGCCGGCGGCGCGGCAAGCGTCCAGCGCCTGCACGGCGCCCGGCAGCAGGTCGGACGGCGACATGGTCGAAATCAGTTCCACATAGTGCCTGTTCTTTTCGTCGGCCAGGGCGAGTTTTTGCTCCACCGTGTACGCGCGCGGCGACGAAGCCAGGATCAACTCCAATGAACCCATGCGGTCGATGCCCTTCAGGTGCTCGTTGAAGGCTTCGTCGAAATGCACGCCCTGCGTTTCGGCCAGGCGCTTCCAGGCCAGATAATGGTAGCGCGCCGTGTCGGTGATGACGCCGTCGAGGTCGAAGATAACTGCCTTGTAGGGCTTCAGGCGGGCGTTCATGCGAGTTCCTTCACGGCGCTGCCGGCGCTCAGTTCCACCGCCTGGCCGCGGTGGCTGAAGGCCAGCGCTTCGCCTTGCAGCAGCGTATATTCGGTGCGGCCCGCTTCCACGCGCACCTGCAGCAGGCAGCCGCGCAGGTGCAGTTTGAACTGGTAGTGCTGCCACTTCTTCGGCAGCGTGGGCGCGAAGCGCACCGCGCCGTCCACCACGCGCATGCCGCCGAAACCGTAGGCCACGCCCATCCAGGTGCCCGCCATGGCTGCCGTGTGCACGCCGTAGTGGGTGTTGCCGTGCGTGTCGTCCAGGTCGAGGCGCGCGGTCTCCATGAAATAGTCATAGGCCTTGTCGTGATAGCCCACTTCCGCCGCGATGATGCTGAAGATGCACGACGACAGCGAGGAGTCGTGCGTGGTCACCTTCTCGTAGTAGTCGAAGTCGCGCTTCTTGTCCTCCTGCGTGAACTCATCGCTTAGCAGCAGCAGCGCCAGCACCACGTCGGCCTGCTTGCACACCTGGTGGCGGTAGATCACCAGCGGATGATAGTTCAGCAGCAGCGGATAATTTTCCTTGGGCGTGTTGGCGAAATCCCACACTTTCTTGTCCAGGAAGCTGTCGTCCTGCGCGTGGATCTGCAGCCCGTCGTCGTAGGGCAGCAGCATCCGCGCGGCAGCGCGGCGCCATTGCCCCGGCTCGTCCGCGTCCAGCTGTACCAGCGCGGCGATGCGCTCGAACTCATCCGGCCACTCGGCGACCAGCAGTTCGGCGATCGAGGCGGCAAAGTCCAGGTGCATGCGCGCCATCGCATTGGTGTAGTAATTGTTGTTGACCAGCGCCGTGTATTCGTCCGGCCCCGTCACCTCGTTGATGCAGTAGCGGCCCGCGCGGTCGTAGGCGCCGATGCCCATCCAGATGCGCGCCGTTTCCAGCACGATCTCGGCACCATGGCGCAGCAGGTAGTCCTCGTCGTTGGTGGCTTCCATGTACAGCTTGATGGAGTAGGCGATGTCCGCGTTGATGTGATATTGCGCCGTGCCTGCCGGGTAGTAGGCCGAGCATTCCACGCCGGCGATGGTGCGCCACGGGTACAGCGCCCCTTTGGCGTGCGACATCTGGCGGGCGCGCTCGCGCGCCAGTGGCAGGCCGGCGTAGCGGTACTCCAGCAGCTTCTTGGCGATCTCCGGTTTCGAGTACAGGAAGAAGGGGAAGATGTAGATTTCCGTGTCCCAGAAATAGTGGCCCTCGTAGCCCTCGCCGGTGACGCCCTTGGCCGAGATATTGGTCTTGCCGTCGCGCCCCGCCGATTGCAGCAGGTGGAACTGGTTGAAGCGCATGCCCTGCTGCAGCGCATCGTCGCCGCTGATCTCCACGTCGGCGTGCTGCCAGAAGTCGGCCAGGTACTGCTCCTGCTCCTGCGCCAGCACTCGGAAGCCTTTCGCGGCGGCCGCGCCCAGCGTGGCCTGCGCACGGGACATCAGTTCGGCCTCGGGATAGTCGCGCGAGGTGTGGTAGCTGCCGAATTTGCTCAGGCGTATCGCCTCGCCCTGCATGGCCGCCACCGTGTAGACCTGCTCCAGGCGCTGCCCGCCCTGTTCGTCCTGTCCGCCCTGTTCGCCCTTGGACTGCGCCAGTTCGAACACGCCCCGCATATCGGTGCGCACCGCGCTCACCAGCGTGAAGCCGCTGTTGACGGTGCGCTGCGTCAGCGCGGAAAAATGCGGGGCTTGCTCGCTGCTCACCAGCGCCAGCGACTGGCCGGAAACGGCCGAGCCGACGCGTGGATCGTCGCCCGCCTCCAGGTTCTTCACGGCGCCGTCCACGCTGGACACCAGTTGCACCCTGCCGGAGAAATTGAGCGGCGTCACCTCGTATTCGATGGCGAACAAATGCTTGTCCGTCATGCTCACCAGGCGGCGGCTGACGATGGCCACGCGGCGGCCTTGCGGCGAGGTCCATTCCAGCGCGCGGCGCAGCACGCCGATGCGGAAATCCAACACGCGTTCGTAGTTGTGCAGGGTGCCTTGCAGCATATCGAAGCGCTCGTCCTCGATCCACAGCGCGATGCCTTTCGCGTTCGGCACGTTCAGCATGAACTGGTTGGTCTTGGCCAGGCCGTAGGCCGCTTCTGGATAGTGGATCGCTTCCGATTCGTAGAAGCCGTTCAGGTAAGTACCGTCCAGCGATGTGCCCTTGGGCCCCGAGTAGCCCTCTTCGTGCGTGCCGCGCAGGCCAATGTAACCGTTCCCCAGCGCGAACAGCGTCTCATCGAGGAAGTGCGACCCGGTGTCGAAAGCGGTCTCGCGTATGCACCAGGGTTCCAGCGGATACGTGTGTTGTGGGGCGTCTGAGGGCACGATACTTCCTTTTCGATAATTCAAACCGGTTTGGGGCCGGGCTTTAAAAAAACCAGCCCGGGTTGCCCCTGGGCTGGGGTTTGCTGGATCAAGTCTGCCGCACCATCAGCGTGGTCGGCAGCATTTCAGACTGCACCGGCTGGCCTTCGATCAGCGCCAGCATCTTGCGCGCCAGCAGCACGCCGCCGTCGCGCAGGTACTGGTGCACGCTGGTCAGCGGCGGCACGAAGCTGGCGGCGCTGGGCGTGTCGTCGTAGCCGATGACGGACACCGACTCCGGCACCCGGATATTCTTTTCGGCCAGCGCGCGGATCGCGCCCATCGCCAGCGAATCGCTGGCGGCGAACACGCCGTCGAACACAGGCCCCTTCTTCTTCAGCAGCGAGGACACGCTGTCGAAGCCGGCCTCGAAGGTGAACGCCTTCGGCCGCATGATGTGCACCGTGCCCTGCCCGCCCATGGCGTCGATGAAGCCGGCGCAGCGCTCCTGCACCTCGGCGTGGTCGACGTCGCCCAGGAACACCAGCTTGCGCCGGCCCTGGTCGATAAAGCGTTGCGCGGCGCTGACGCCGCCGGCCCGGTTGTCGCTGCCGACCACGATGTAGCTGCCGCCTGCCTCGGGCGCGCCCCACACTACCAGCGGCAGGCCGGTTCTCTGCAGCGCGTGCACCGCTTCGCCGTGCGAACCCTGGCCCAGCAATATCATGCCGTCCGCGCCCTGTACCGGCGCCGTGTCCAGCAGCTGCTTGGAGGTCAGCACCACGCTGTAGCCGGCCGTCGTCAATTCCTGCGTGATGCCGCCCAGCAGCTCGAGCGGATACGGGTCCGACATCGGCCGCCCCTTCACGGGCGTCATCTCCACCACCACGGCCACCGAATAACTGCGGCGCAGGCGCAGATTGCGCGCGCTCACGTTCAGGCGGTAGCCCTGTTCGGCGGCGATCTGGCGCACTTTCTCGCGCGTTTCCAGCGTCACCAATGGACTGTCGCGCAGCGCGCGGGACACGGTGATCTTCGATACGCCCGCCAGCTTGGCCAGGTCTTCCATGGTCAAGCCCGCTTCGCTGTTGCGGATCCCACTCTTAGGTGCAGGCATGCATCACTCTTCTTATCTTCTCGTCAGTACTTGCGACGCATTATGACAGATTTTTTCGGATGCAACAGGAAAATGACATCGATAGCATTTTTCATTGACATCGATGTCATTTGTGGATTTAATAGCTAGACTTTCGCGGCAAGGGCTGCGGAGCGTGTGGACAGCCAGCTTGCAAACTCTCCCGAGGTGGCGCAATGTCCAGGAGATAGCACGATTACATTTCGATAAGAAAGAGAAGCATATGAACAGCTCGCACAAGTTCCTGTTGTCGTCGGTGACGCTGGCCGTCCTGACCCTGATGAGCCAAGCAGCGGCGCAAGCACAGGCGCAAGAAGCCGCCGTCCCGGCACCTGCCGCCCAAGCCGCCGCGCCAGCCAAAGACTCGGTCGCCGCCGAACTGCAAACGGTGGTGGTCACCGGCGTGGCCGCCTCGCGCGGCGTGCGCAAGCTCGATTCCGCCTTCTCCATCACCACCGCCAACGAAGAACAGCTGAAGCAAGCCTCCCCCAGCAGCACCGCCGACGTGATGAAACTGGTGCCCGGCGTGTACGCCGAAGCCACCGGCGGCCAGTCCGGCGCCAACATCGAGGTGCGCGGCTTCCCGTCCGGCTCCGATTCGCCCTTCGTGTCGGTGCAGATGCAGGGCAACCCGATCTATCCGGTGCCCACGCTGTCCTTCTTCGAGGGCTCGTCCGCCTTCCGCCTGGACGACACCATCGAACGCGTGGAAGTGCTGCGCGGCGGCCCGAGCACCATCTTCTCCAACGGCCAGCCGGGCGCGACGATGAACTTCATCCTGAAAAAAGGCGGCGACACGCCGGAAGGTTCGATCCGCTTCACCGCCGGCACGGGCGAACTGCGCCGCGTCGACCTGGGCTACAGCGGCAAGATCAGCGAGGGCTGGTACGGCAGCGTCGGCGGCTTCTACCGCACCGCGCACGGCGTGCGCGACGCCGGCTTCCCGGCCGACGACGGCCACCAGATCACCGGCACCCTGACCCGCAAGCTGGACCAGGGCGAACTGACCTTGTACGCGCGCAGCACCAACGACAAGAACGCCTTCTACACCGGCGTGCCGCTGATGTCGGCCAACGAAGGCCGCAGCATCAGCGCCTTCCCCGGCTTTGACCCGCTCAAGGGCACCTTGATGAGCGGCGAAATGCGCCGCTTCACCATCGAAGCGGCGCCCGGCAAGACCCTGAGCTACGACCTGGGCGACGGACGCGGCCTGAAAGCCAACGTTTTCGGCGCCGAATTCGACCAGACCTTCAACGGCTGGAGCGTGTCGAACAAGTTCAACCGCTTCGACGCGGACATGAACACCATCGCCATGTTTACCGGCAACAACCCGCTGAGCATGGGCGCCTACAACGCGGCCGCCATCGCCTCGGCCAACGGCAACGCCGGCGCGCTGGCGGCGGCCGGCCGGCCGGCCACCTCGGCGGCGGCCACCTTCGTCAATGGCGGCGGCGCCGTGTCCGACGGCACGCAGGTGGTGCAGGCCGGCCTGTGGGCGGTCGAGAAAAAGCTGAAATCGTTCACAGACGAGCTGCGCGTCAGCCGCGAATGGATGACCGGCAACACCGTGACCCTGGGCGCCTACTTCGCCAACTACTCGTCGGACGACGTCTGGTATCTGGGCAACAGCCATCTGATGACGGCGGTGCCGAATGCCAGCCTGATCAACGTCAAGCTCAACAACGGCGTGGTGGTGTCCAACAACGGCACCGACGGCAATGTGTTCTACGCGCCGAACGCGTCCTACGACGGCAGCAACACCGCCTTCTACATTTCCAACGAATGGAAGGTGAACGAGCGCATCAAGGTCGATGCCGGCGCGCGCCGCGAACGCCAGAAAATCGACGGCACCATCTCCAACCTGGTGTCCGGCGACACCGACAACAACGCCTTGACCGTGTACAACAACGGCACTTCGATGCCGTCCGGCTCGTACACCGCGCTCAGCCGAAAAGACAGCGCCACTTCCTTCACCATAGGCGGCAACTACAAGCTGAGCAAGGATACCGCCGTGTTCGCGCGCGCCAACACCGGCCATACCTTCATCTCCTTCGACGACCTGCGCAACGCCGGCAGCCAGAAGAACGTCGACGACCGCAGCTTCCTGCCGACGCCGAAAATCAAGCAGCTGGAAGTGGGCTTCAAGACCGTGGGCGCACTGTACAGCGCCTACATCAACGCCTTCCACACCGAGTTCGACGGCATCGCCTTCCAGCAGATCCTGTCCAACGGCAGCATTTTGAACTCGACCAGCGGTTCCAAGGGCAACGGCCTGGAGTGGGAAATCTCGGTGCGCCCGATCACCAACCTGACATTGTCACTGACGGGCGACTACCAGAAGTCCGAATACAAGGACAACCCGGTGACCGAAGGCAAGACCGTGCAGCGCCAGCCGAAGCTGCAATTCCGCTTCACGCCGACCTACAAGATCCCGCTGGGCGACGACAACTCGGTCAAGCTGTACGGCACCGTCAGCAAGATCGGCGAGCGCTGGGCCGACCAGGCCAATCTGCAATACCTGCCGTCCTATCGCACCATCGACCTCGGCGCGCTGTTCTCGCTGGGTGAGAAGATCGAAGTGCGGGTCGCGGCCACCAATCTCAGCAATGAATTGGGCTTGACCGAAGGCAACTCTCGCCTGTCGACCGGCAACAGCGGCCCGATCAATGCGCGTCCGCTGTTCGGCCGCGCGGTCGAAGGGTCGCTGCTGTATCGCTTCTAAAACGCAAGCAAAGCTCTCCCTGTAGTGTTGGGCAAGGCCGATCCCCTCCGGCCTTGCCTTTTTTTGTATTGCAAGGCCAACAGTTTTGGCCTACGCTTGAGTTACAGTTCACTTGAGGGTGCACCGTGGTTACCGTCACGTCCGTCGACACGCTGCGCAATGCGGTTGCGATTGCTGAACGCAAAGTCCAGCAGGATCAGACGCGTGTGAACCAGGACGCCAGCCGGCTGCAGGAAAGCCGGGTGCAGCTGAGCAAGGACCAGGAACAGCTCAGTGGCAAACAGAAGGAAAGCCGCCAGGCCGACAGCGCCACGGCGGCCACACCCGCGCCGGTGCGGCTCGACAGCGCCATTGCCAAGCCCATCCCCGCCGAATTAGAAGCGCTGCCGCGCCCGCCCCAGCTCAACGCCCAGGGCCAAACCGTCGGCCGCCTGATCAACATCGTCGTCTGACACCCCACCGCAGCCCCCTCCAAGCAGACTGAGCCACACCCGGGGTCAGGCGGGGACGCCGAGTCGGGGATGCCGAGTCGGGGACGCCGAGCCCGGGACGCCGAGTCCCCAAAGGCGGCTCTGCTCGGCTCCCTCAGAGGGCTTTTTGCCACCATTTACCGGTGGCGGGAACCTGCTTCAGATTGAGCTGCTGGCCGATTTCGGGCGTGGCCAAGGTTTGGCCGCGCTGCCCGGCGAGCTGGCTGATGCGGTCGAAGGGCTCGTTCCAGGCATGCAGCGCCAAGTCGAAGGTGCCGTTGTGGATGGGCATCAGCAGCTTGCCGCGCAGGTCGATGTGCGCCTGCATCGTCTCCTCCGGCTGCATGTGGATGTCCGGCCATTGCGGGTCGTAGGCGCCGGTTTCGACCATCGTCAGGTCGAAGGGACCGTATTTGTCGCCGATGTCCTTGAATCCCTTGAAATAGCCGGTGTCGCCGCTGAAGAAGATGCGCTGGCCGCCGGCCTGGATCACCCACGAGGCCCACAGGGTTGTGTTGCCGTCGGTCAGGCTGCGGCCGGAAAAGTGCTGCGCCGGCGTGGCGGTCAGGCGGATGCCGTCCACGGCGGTCGATTGCCACCAGTCCAGCTGCTGCACCTTGGCGGCGGGCACGCCCCATTTCACCAGGGTGTCGCCCACGCCCAGCGGCGCGATGAAATGCTCGGTCTTGCCGGCCAGCGCCAGCACGGCGGCGTGGTCGAGGTGGTCGTAGTGGTCGTGCGACAGGATCACGCCCTTGATCGGCGGCAGCTCGGCGATGCTGATCGGCGGCTGGTGGAAGCGCCGCGGTCCCAGCCATTGCAGCGGCGAGGCGCGCTCGGAGAATACCGGGTCGGTCAGCCAGAACTGGCCGTCGAGCTTGAGCAATACCGTCGAGTGCCCCAGGCGGAACACGCTGTTGTTGGCCGCCACCAGCAGTTGCTCGCGGGTGATGGCGTGCACCGGCACCGGCTTGGCCGGCACCGTGTCGGACGGCTTGTCGAACGCGATCCGGTACAGGATGCGCAAGGTGCCCATGAAACCGGCCCGGTGCATGCGGACCGGATTGCGGAATTTGCCGCCGCTGTGCTGCGGCGATGCGTAGTCGAGTTCTTTCGCGGAGAGGGTGCAGCAAGCCATGATCAGGGTTCCCGGTAAGGTGGTGAGGAGCACAACGCGCCGCATGCCGGCCTCAAAAAAAGTATACTGCACAGTGTAGTTTCATTTTTTGAAGAAGTAAACTACCCGGTGTAAAATACTTGTATGCACATCTCCCCTTCCCTACGCCTGACCGACCGCAAGCGCCAGGCCATCGTCAACGCAGCCGTGGCCGAATTCCGCACCCACGGTTTCGACGCCACCAGCATGGACAAGATCGCCGCCACGGCGGGCGTGTCGAAGCGCACCGTCTATAACCATTTCCCCAGCAAGGACGATTTGTTCGCCCACATACTGCAGTTGCTGTGGGACAGCAGCGCGGCGCTGCAGGCCTTCCGCTACCGCCCGGAACTGCCGCTGCGCGCGCAGTTGCTGGAGCTGATGGAACAGAAGATGGCGCTGCTGCGCGACGCCTATTTCCTGGACTTGGCGCGGGTGGCCATTGCCGAGGGCATACACCGCCCGGAGCGGGCGCAGGAAATGGTGGCCAGGCTGGCCGACAAGGAGGAAGGGGTGACGGGCTGGCTGCGCGCGGCCTTGGCGGACGGCAAACTCAAGCCCATGGACCCGGTGTTCGCGTCGCACCAGCTGCAGGGACAATTGAAATGTTTCGCCTTCTGGCCGCAAGTGACGATGGGCCAGCCGCCGCTGGACGCGGCAGCCGAAGCCGCCGTCGTCGGGATGGCGGTCGATATGTTCCTGGCCTATTACGCGGCGTAGTGAAGCCGCCGCTCAGCCGAAGCGCACCGCGTACACCGGCGGCAGGTTGCTGGAGATGGTCTGCCAGTAGTCGCCACCGTTGGACGACAGCCAGGCGCCGCCCGTGGTGGACGCCATCAGCAGCGTTTTGCCGTCGTCCGCCACCGCCAGGCCGTGGCGGTACACCAGGTCGTAGCAATGCTCCTGCGGCAGGCCGTTGCGCTGGGCCGTGAAGCTGGCGCCGCCGTCTGTGGTGCGGGTGGTGGCCATGGCGGCGTCCACCGGGATGCGCTGCTGGTCGGCCACGCCGGGCACGAACCAAGCCGTGTCGCCGTCGCGCGGATGCACCGCCACCGCGAAGCCGAAACTGGACGGCTGCACGTCCGTCACCTCCACCCAACGCGCGCCGTTGTCCACAGAGCGCCAGATGCCGCTGTGATGCTGGCACCATAGCTTGTCCGGTTCACCCGCGCAGCGCACGATACGGTGCGGATCCTGGATCGCCCCCTGCCCGGCCAGCTCGGGCGGCATATAGCCGGCCACCATGCCGCTGGCGCGCAGGGTCCAGCTGGCGCCGCCGTCCATGGTCAGCCAGGCGCCGCCGCAGGACACGCCCACCAGCATGCTGCGGCTGTCGCGCGGATCGACGCAGATGCTGTGGATGCCAGGCACGTCGTAGCCGCCGCCCATCCACTGGCTGCGCTCGGGCACGTTCCACAGCGACTCCACCAGCTGCCAACTGTCGCCCCGGTCGCCGGACTTGAACAGGCCGCCCGGCAAGGTGCCGGCCCACAGCACGCCGGGTTCGTCCGGGCCGCCGGTTTCCAGGCTCCAGATCTGGCGCAAAGTCCATTCAAACTTGTCCTCGCTGCCCTCGGGCCTGGGCGGGTAGAGCGGCACGGCCACTTCGGTCCAGCTGTCGCTGCCGGCATCGCGCCGATGCAGCTTGGTGCCGAAGTGGCCCAGGTTCAGGGCCGCGTACAGCGTGCCGTCGCGCTCATCCAGCAGCACCTGGCTGACCGGGTCGCCCAGGAAGTGGCGGCCGTCCAGTTTCCACTCGCCGTTCTTGACGGTCATTTCGAACAAGCCCTTGCGGGTTGCGAGGTAAGCGCGGTCTACCATGTCAGCCTCCGGATAGTGCTTGCAAGATATAGATTTGGGAATCGGGGCGCAGCGCGTCGGCCAGCAGCACGCGGTCGCGGCTGCGCTGGCCGTCGATGAAGATGACGACGTTCTCGCGCAAGCAGCCCTGGTCGTCCAGCACATAGCCGCGCAAGCGGGCGTTGCCGGCGAACGCGCCGTCCAGCGCACCGCGCAAGTCGGCCGCCTGCACCTCCAGCTTGGGGACAGGCATGAACCGTGCGAGTTGCTGCGTAAAAATAATGTGTGCCAAGGAATAGCTCCTAGCCCGCTCCCGAACAGGAAATTCTAGCGCGGATCGGAGCAGCTTAGGTCTAAAATAAGAGCAGGGCAACCACAGGAGCAACAGATGTCGATTACCCGTGCCGAACTCGAAACATTGATGTTGGAAGTGGAACAGGAAGACCCTATCGACTTCGCCGACCTGCCCTTCGAGGAGGAAGATCTGCGCAGTCTGGTGGCCAGCCATTTGTGCGAAATGGCCGATGCCATGGACTCTTTCAGCGAAGAGGACCGGCGCCTGACCCTGATGGCGGTGGCGGCCAAGCTGGTGCTGGAGAACCTGGTGCTGCACATCCAGCTGCTGCGCACGCACGGCTTGCCGCTCAGCGGCAGCGCGGACGCCTTGCTGTCCCGGCTGCGGCGCGGGGAAAGCGGCGGCGCGGACGACTAAGCATGGCGGATCCGCGCGGCCGGCCGGCGCATCTGAGCTACGCCGGTATTCTGCGCGCGGCCGGCACAGCCAGCTCCAGGTCGCTTTGCGCCACGGCCACGCAGGGCAGGATGTAGCCTTCGCGCTTCTCGTCCAGGCTCAGGCCCGGCCACTCGACCAGGTAGCGCACCGTGCCGCTGCCCATGTGGCAGATGCAGGTGCGGCAGGTGCCGTTGCGGCAGGAACTGGGCAGGCGGATGCCGGCTCCTTGCGCCGCCATCAGCAGCGTGCTGCCGTCATCGGCGTCGAACTCCCAGCCCTGCACCGTCAAACTGATTTTCATTTTCCCTGGCAGCTGTCGCGCGCGGCGGCCATGCGCGCGACTCTGTTCTGGTCCATGGCGGCGGACTGGCCGGTATTCATCAAGTCCTCCACTTCCGCTTTGGGGATATTGTCCCAGTAAGCCTTGGCGACGCACTCGCAGTATTTGGGCACGAACTTCAAGTTCTTGGGCGCGCCGGGTCCGGTATTGCCCAGGCGCAGGCAGGCGCTGCGTTCGATCTGCTTCATGCCGTCCAGGCGGGCATCGGTGGCAGGCACAGCTGTAGCGGCAGTGACGGCTGGTGCGGCGGCGGCGGCAGCGGCAAAGGCGGCCGGCGCCAGCAGCGCGGCCAGTAAGAGTGGGAAGCGCATGTCGGTATCCGTGAGGTGATGCGCTATCTTAGCAGGCCGTCGTAGACCGCCATGTAATTGCTCACCATGGCCGGCATGCTGTAGCGCGCCAGCGCCCCGGCGCGGGCGGCTGCGCCGTGCGCCCGGCGCAGCGCCGCGTCGCCGCTGTAGACGCCCATCAGCCTGGCCAGGCCGGCCACATCGCCCGGCTCGAAGAAGGCGCCCTCCTCGCCCGCGCGCACCAGTTCGACGTTGCCGCCGACCGCAGTCGCCAGCACCGGCAAGCCGCTGGCCATCGCTTCCAGGATGGTGTTGGAAATGCCTTCGGACAGCGAGGGCAGCACGAACACGTCGAGCGCGGCCAGCATGCGCGGCACCTCGCTGGAGGCGCCCGCGAACCAGGTCTGCTGCGCGATGCCCAGCTCCTGCGCCAGCGCTTGCAGCGGCCGCAGCTTCGGCCCGTCGCCCACCAGCACCAGGCGCAGCGCGGCCCCCAGGCCGGGCTCGTCTTCCACCAGTCTTGCGAAGGCGCGCAGCAACGTGGCCTGGTCCTTCACAGCCTGGGCGCGGCCGACCGTGCCGATCACCACCGTGCCCTCTGCCTCATGGCCGGCGAAACCGGGCGGCAGCGCCGAGCGGTCGCGCAGCGGCGCGAAGCGCGCCATGTCGACCCCGTTGTAGACCTGGCTGATGCGCCGGCCGGAAACGCCGACCCGCCGCCCCAGGTAGCGCGCCAGGTCCTGCGACACGGTGATGTAGCGGCTTACCAGCGGCGCGTGCAGGCGGCGCAGCAGGGCCGGCTTGAAGGCGCGGCCGTCCAGGTCGTGCACATCCCAGCCGTGCTCGCCGTGGATGCGGTGCGGCACGCCGGCCAGCAGCGCCGGCAGCAGCGCGTCCAGGCCGGACATATTGCGCGAGTGGATGAAGGCGGGTTTGAGGCGGCGGAACAGCTTGAACATCTCCAGCCGCATGCGCCACACGCCGATGCGCGAACGGTGCAGGGCCATCACTTCCACGTCAGGCCGCGTGATGCGCAGGCGGAAGTCGGAATAGTCCTCCACGCACAGGATGGCGTGGCGGTAGCGGTCGGCCGGCATATGGTTGATCAGGTTGACCAGGCCGTTTTCCATGCCGCCGATGTAGAGGTGATGGATCACGTGCAGCACCAGCGGGCGCCGCTCCATGGCCGGCGCCGCTGCAGGCATCGCTGCCGGGGCCGCCTCCGGCTTGTGGTGCGCGCTCACGCCCTGCCCTCCAGGATGGCGTTGAACAGCGCGAGCTGGCCTTCGGTGGTGGCGTCCCAGCTGTACTGCTCGGCGTAGGCGCGGGTGTCGCCACGGGCGGGCGCGGCGGCGCGCAGCGCCTCGATGGCGTCGACCAGGCCGCGCACGCTGCGCTCTCGCATCAGCACGCCGGCCGCCGGCGCGGTCACCACTTCGCCCGAGCCGCCCACGTCGCTGGCCACCACCGGCGTGCCGCAGGCCATGGACTCGAGCAGCACATTGGCCCAGCCTTCGCGGCTCGAGGCCAGCACCATGGCGTCGGCCGCGTTGTAATAGCGTTTCAGTTCGGGCTGCGGCACCGGGCCGAGGAAGGTCACGCGTCCTGCCACGCCCAGTTCACGCGCCTGCGCCTCCAGCCTGGCGCGGTCCGGGCCCTGGCCGGCGATCATCAGCCCGACATCGGGCAGCTTGGGCAGCGCGCCGATGATCAGCGCGTGGCCCTTGTGCTCGGCCAGCAGGCCGACCGAGAGCAAGGTGTACCGTTCCAGGCCCAGTTGGCGCCGGATACCCTCGCGGTCCAGCAGGCCGAAGCGCTGCAGATCGACGCCGTTGCGCAGCGGCGTCACGCCCTCCGGCGCCACGCCGAGCCGCGCCATTTCGTCTTTCAGCGCCTGGCATACCGTGATCGTGCCTTGGGCGTTGCGCGCAGCCCACAAAATCATGCGGCGCGGCAGCGCGAAGCGCGGCAGCAGGTTGATGTCCGAACCGCGCGCTGTCACCACCACCGGCTTGTTAAAGTACTTGCCCAGCATGACAGCCGCCACCCCGTCCGGGTAGAAATAATGGGCGTCGATCAGGTCGAAATCGTAGCCCTCGTCGAGGATGCGGCCGATCTCGCGCCTGGCCGACTGCGCCAGCAGCAGGGGCGCCACGGCCATGCCGACCTTGGGCAGGGTCAGGTAGCGGGGATGGCTGATCTGCAGCCCGTGGCGCTGCTCGTGGCGCGGCACGCGCGCATAGCGGCCGTAGTTGCCGTAGCGGGCATGGCTGGACGGAAACCAGGGTACGGGGGCCACCACGCGCGCGCTCGCCTTGCCGCTGGCCACCAGGTATTTCAAGCGGGTTTCAACGAAGATGCCGTGGTTCGGTTGTTCCGGATTGGGAAACAGAGTACTGAATGTGAGTAGCTTCATTGTCGGCAGGGAAAGCGGGGTGTTGCAGACACGTTTGCAGACGGTCCTTCACACATTTACCGATAATAAAATTGAAAGTACAATTACGCAAGAGCTACTTCAGCTACTTCAGCTACTCCATCCGCCCGGCCGGCTAAGGCGCATTACACAAAGATTACGCAAAGGAATGACGTGAGAATTTCTGTATTCGGACTCGGCTACGTGGGCGCGGTCTCCTGCGGTTGCCTTCCTGAACTTGGCCATGAAGTGATCGGTGTCGACACCAACCCGCTCAAAGTCAAGATGATCAACGATGGCCAGTCTCCCGTGGTGGAAGACGGCATCAACGAACTGATCGCCAAGGCGGTCGGCGAAGGCAAGCTGCGCGCCACGCACGACGTGGAAGACGCGGTGCTGAACTCGGACGTGTCGCTCATTTCGGTGGCCACGCCGTCCAACCCCAACTACTCGCCCAACCTGAAGGCGGTGGACGCGGTGATACGCTCGATCGGCGCCACCTTGCGCAAGAAGGACGGGCCGCACGTGATCGTGCTGCGCAGCACCGTGCCGCCGGGCACCACCGAAGAGCGCATCCTGCCGATTTTGCTCGAGGCGTCCGGACGCCGGATCGGCGAAGGCCTGTCGCTGGTGTTCAATCCCGAGTTCCTGCGCGAGGGCAGCTCCGTCAAGGACTTCCACAATCCGCCGCAGACCGTGGTCGGCAGCCTGGGCGAAGCGGGCTATCTGGCGATGGAGGAAATGTATAAGGGCTTGCCGGGCAAGTTCGAGCGCACCACGACGCAGATCGCCGAATCCGTCAAATACCTGTGCAATGTGTTCCACGCGATGAAGATCGTGTTCGCCAACGAGGCCGGCTCGGTGCTCAAGGCCTGCAATCTCGACGGCCGCGAAGTGATGAAGATCTTCTGCCAGGACACCCAGCTGAACATCTCGCCGGCCTACCTGCGCCCCGGCTTCGCCTTCGGCGGCTCCTGCCTGCCGAAGGAGGTCAAGGGCTTCCTGACCATGGCGCGCGACCTGGAAGTGCCCATCCCCACGCTGTCGGCCCTGCTCGACAGCAACGAGGCCCACATCAAGCGCGCTTACGACATGATCGCCCGCAACGGCCGCAAGAAGGTCGCGCTGTTCGGCCTGGCCTTCAAGCCGGGCACCGACGACATGCGCGACTCGCCGCTGGTGGTGCTGGCCGAGCGCATGCTGGGCAAGGGCTTCGAGCTGGCCATCTTCGACCGCTTCGTGAAGATCAGCCGCCTGCTGGGCAAGAACAAGGAGTTCATCGAACAGGAGATCCCGCACCTGGACAAGCTGCTGCACGAGACGCCGGAAGCGGCGCTGGCGGGCGCCGAAGTGATCGTGATCGGCCACGCCGACGCGGAAGCGCGCCAGGCCATCATCGCCAACGCCAAAGGGTGCCGCATCATCGACCTGTCCGGCTACGCCGACCTGCGCGGCGCGCCCGGCGCCGAGTACGAAGGCATTTGCTGGTGATGAGCAAACCGAAGCTGGTGTTCATCTCGCCCGTGTTCCTGTTCCCGAACGACGCGGGCGGCAAGATCCGCAGCACCAATATCCTGCGCGGCCTGAAGGGCGGGGCCTTCCACGTGACCTTGCTGAGCGCGTGCACGCCGGAACAGGCGCGCCGCTGGAACAAGGAAATCGGCGGCGTGTGCGACGAGTTCATCCCCTGGCAGCCGGCGCCGGCGCGGCCGATGTGGCGGCGCGCCTTCGACCTGCTGGGCGAGTTGCCGGTCAACGTGGCCAACGACCGCACGCGGCCCGGCATGGACGCGGTGCGCCAGCTGGCGCAGCGGCCGGACATCGACCTGATGGTGTTCGACTTCGTGCACACGGCCGTGCTGCGCCCGGACCGGCTGCGCAGCCGCAGCACCTGCTTCACGCACAACGTGGAGGCGGAGATTTTCGCGCGCCACGCCAAGCAGGCGCGCGGCCCGTTCAAGCGCTGGCTGTGGACATCGCAGCACGCCAAGATGGAACGCTACGAAGGCAACGTGCTGCGCGGCTTCGACAGCGTGATCGCTGTCTCCGAGCGCGACGCGCGCTTCTTTACCGAGGCCTACCAGGTCGCGTCCTCGCATGCGATACCGACCGGGGTCGATCTCGATTTCTTCTCCTACCAGGAACCGCCCGCGGTCGACGCGGCGGCGCCGCCCACCGTGGTGTTCACCGGTTCGATGGACTGGGCCGCCAATATCGACGGCATGCAGTTCTTCCTGGGGCAGGTGTGGCCCAAGGTGCTGGCCGCGCGGCCGGAGGCGCGTTTCGTCATCGTCGGCCGCAACCCGCCGGCCTCGCTGCAGGCGCTGGCGCGCACCACCTCCAACGTGGAGTTCACCGGCTTTGTCGACGATGTGCGCACTTATGTGCACGCGGCGCACGCTTTCGTGATTCCGCTGCTGGTGGGCGGCGGCACCAGGATCAAGGCATTTGAGGCGATGGCCATGGGCTGCCCGGTGGTGTCGACCGCGATCGGCATCGAAGGGCTGGACGCGGAACGCGACGTGCACTACCTGGAGCGCGACGATCCGGCCTCGATGGCGGACGCGGTGCTGGAGCTGCTGGCCGACAAGGCCCTGCGCGACGGCCTGGCGCAGCGCGCGCGCAAGCTGGTCGAGGAGCGCTTCGGCCACGAAAAGGCGGCACGGGTGTTCGAGGAGATCTGCCTGCGGACGCTGGAACAGCCGCCGGACAGCAAGGCCGCTTAGGCGGCTCGCCGCCGCTACTTCGTCATTTCATTGCGCAGGAAGGCCTCGAACATCAGCAAGCTCCAGATCGGGCCGCTGTAGTCGCGCCGGCCGGACTGGTGGTGCTCCACCAGCTCGTGCAGGAAGGCCTTGTTGAAGATGCCGGTGTCGGCCAGCAAAGGCCCGAGCAGCGAGTCGCGCACGCGCTGCGCCAGCGGGCCGCGGAACCAGCCGGCCAGCGGCACGGCGAAGCCCATCTTCTTGCGGTACAAGATGTCGTGCGGCAGGTGCGACTCCAGGCTTTTCTTGAAGATGTATTTGCCCTCCGCACCCTTCAGCTTCATCTCCGGCGGCAGGCCGGAAATCCATTCCACCAGCTTGTGGTCCAGCAGCGGCACCCGCACTTCCAGCGCGTGCGCCATCGAGGCGCGGTCGACCTTGGTCAGGATGTCGCCCGGCAGATAGGTCTTCATGTCGATGTACTGGATCAGCGACAGCGGGTCGTCGGTGGGCGACTTGTTGGCGTGGCCGCGCATCACCTCGATCGCGTTGTAGCCTTGCAGATTGGCGCGGAAGCCGGGGCTGAACAGGCGCGCGCGCATGGCGTCGGACATGATGCTCACGCCGTGGAAATAGCCCTCGACGGTGTCGCGCGCCAGCGCTTCGAAGGTGGTCTTGGCGCGGAACACGCGCGGCGCCCAGTCGGCCTTGGGATACAGCCGGCCCAGGGTGCCGAACACCGGCTTGCGCAGGCTCGATGGGATCCGCCCGCGCACGTTCTGCTCGGCCATCGCGTAACGGTAGCGGCGGTAGCCGGCCAGGTTCTCGTCGCCGCCGTCGCCCGACAGCGCCACCGTCACGCGCTTGCGCGCCAGCTGGCACACGCGGTAGGTCGGGATGGCGGAACTGTCGGCGAAGGGTTCGTCGTACAGGTGGGCCAGGGTGTCGAGCAGGCCGTAGTCGTCGGTGTCCACGGTCTCGGTGTAATGGTCGGTCTTGTATTGCGCCGCCACTTGCGACGCGTATTCCGATTCGTCGTAGTTCTTGTCGTTGAAGGCGATCGAACAGGTGTTCACGGGGCCTTCATTCAGGCCGGCCATCATCGCCACCACGGCGCTCGAATCGACGCCGCCGGACAGGAAGGCGCCCAGCGGCACCTCGGCCACCAGGCGGATCTTGACCGCTTCGCGCAGGCGCACCAGCAGCTCCTCCTGCGCGTCCTTTTCCGACATGGGCGCGTGCAGCTTGAACGGCACGTCCCAGAACTGCTTCGGCTCTGCCAGCGGCGCGCCCACTTCCTGCAGCAGGGTGAAGCCGGGCGACAGTTTCAACGCGCCGCGGAAGATGGTCTTCGGTTCCGGCACGTAGCCGTAGGCGAAATAATCCTCCACCGCCTGCGGGTCGATCTCGCGGTTCAGGCCGGGCAGCGTGCGCAGCGCCTTCAGCTCGGAGCTGAAAGCGAAGAAGCCGTCCGGCAGCATGGTGTAATACAGCGGCTTGACGCCCATGCGGTCGCGGCCCAGGAACATCACCTGCTTGTTGCGGTCCCACAGGCCGAAGGCGAACATGCCGCGGAAGCGGTGCACGCAGTCCTCGCCCCATTCTTCCCACGCGTGCACGATCACTTCGGTGTCGCAGCGGGTGCGGAAGGTGTGGCCCAGGCCTTTCAGTTCCTCGGTCAGTTCGCGGTAGTTGTAGATCTCGCCGTTGTAGCAGACCATCACGCTGCCGTCCTCGTTGCCGAGCGGCTGCAGGCCGGCCGCCACGTCGATCACCGACAGGCGGCGGTGGCCGAAGCCCACGCCGGGCTCGAGGTACAGGTCGGCCTCGTCGGGGCCGCGGTGGTGCTGCGTTTCGTTCATCCGCGCCAGCAGCTCGCGGTCGATCGCGCGCGTGCCGCGCGTATCAAAAATTCCGACTATTCCACACATGATGTCCGCTTCCCAATTCTGTATCGTGACGCGGCTCAGCGCCGCTTGTTGCTTGCCAGTACGGCATCGATGCGCGCAAGGTTGGCCGCGAGATAGGCGCGCATGGCCGCGCGCGCCGGTTCCGGCTTGTCTTCGAGCGGCGAGAACACCATCACGGCGGCGCCGTCGTCGCTACCGGTCAGCACCTTCTGCTTTACCTGCAGCAGCTTGCCGAGATAGTCGTTGCTGGTGTAGCCGCCGTCGACCCAGTACCAGTTCCACACCAGCAGGCGGCCGCCGGCGCCGGCCACGGTGCTCTCGCGCACCGCCAGCATGCGCCCGCCCACGCTTTCTTCGCGCTGCGCCGTGTCGACGGTGTGCCAGTTCAGATCCTTCTCGCCGGCCAGGCGGTTGACCGAGCTGATCAGCTTGGTCTGGTGGTCCTGCTTGCGGTAATAGCGCAGGTGCACGCCGACCGGATAACCCGCCCCTATTGCGTAATACTGCTGCAGTTCGGCGCTGGCGGCCGGGTAGGACGGCGTCCACTGCGCGAAGGGCGTGGTGGCCGGCCAGGTGCTGGCAAAACCGGACAGGTCGGCCGGCGCCGGCGCGCTTTCGCGGTGCTCCAGCCAGGTCGCGTAAGCCGGCCAGGCGCCGATACACAAGGCGATGGCCAGCAAGGCCGCCACGAAGCGGCCGGTGCTGGCCGTGCCGACGGCGGCAGCGGCGGACTGCGCGGCCGTCACCGGCGCGTCGTGGGGCGTGTCCTCGCGCCACAGGCTGCCCAGCCAGAACAGCAGGAACATCACCAGGCCGAAGAATAGCCAGCCGTAGATCAGGTGGTCGACGCCGACCGCCAGGGTCATGCCGCTCAGGTGGCCCAGCATCACGATCATGTAGGCGCGGGCGCCGTTGGCGGCGATCGGCACCAGCGCCGAGGCCAGCACGAATAGCGCGCGGCGCCAGGTGCTGCGGAAGGTCAGGTAGGCGTACAGGCTGCCCAGTGTGATCGAGGCGATCAGGTAGCGCACGCCGCTGCACGCTTCCACCACCGACCAGTTGCCGCTGGGGATGGAGAAATTGGTGCCGTCGCGCAGCACCGGGATGCCGGTGGCGCGCAGCGCGTAGACGGTGAAGTCGGCGGTGACGCCGATCAGCGGATTGATGAAGATGTCGCCGAAGGGCACGGCGAACAGCACGAAGGCCAGCGGAAAGGCCAGCGCCCAGGCGATGCGCTTGCCCAGCAGCGCAAGCACGGTCAGCGGCAGCATGGCCGCGAAAGCGTACTGGCGCACGGTCTGGACGTCGCCGAATTCGGCCAGCAGCCAGGCCGCGCCGCAGGCGGCCAGCAGCAGCAAGGCCGGCCAGTAAGGCTCGGCCTGCAATTGCAGCACGGCCGCGCGGCGCTGCCACACCAGCCAGATGCTGATCGGCAGGATGATGTAGCCGTGCGCGAAGGTGCCGGAACTGTCCCAGATCTCGACGATGGAACGCGCTGTGCTGAAATAGGCCAGGAAGGGCAGCAGCAGCGCGCAGGCAGCCAGCAGCAGCAAGGAGGGGCGCAGCGACGGCGCGGCCGGGCTGGCGTTCTCGCTGGCGGCCGGTGTGGGCAGGGTACTGGGCGTCATGCTTCTTTCCTTACAGGGCGGTCCGCCTCCAGCAGCGTGCAGACGCGGGACAGGTGGCTGTTCCAGCCATACAGTTGTTCGACCGTGGCGCGTGCGGCCAGGCCCATGGCGTCGTCCGGCGCGGCCAGCGCCTGGTTGACGGCGGCGATGAAGGCCGGCGCGTCGGCCGCCAGCAGCAGTTCGCGCCCCGCTTTCGCCTCGATGCCTTCAAGCGCCTGGGGCGACACCACCACGGTGCGCGCCATGGCCATCGCTTCGAGCACCTTGTTCTGGATGCCGCGCGCGATGCGCAGCGGCGCCACGCACAGCGCGGCGTGCGCCACGTAAGGCCGCACGTCGGGCACGGTGCCGGTGACCACCACGCCGGGCAGGCCGGCCAGCTGCTGCACCTCGGACGCGGGACGCGCGCCCACGATGTAGAACACCGCCTGCGGATGGCGCGCGCGCACCGCCGGCAGCACTTCTTCCGCGAACCAGGTGACGGCGTCGATATTGGGCCAGTAGTCCATCGCACCGGTGAAGACCAGTGCCTGGACCCCGGCGGCGTAGGGGTCCGGGTAAGCGCCTTCAGGCGAAAAATACGCGGTGTCGACGCCGTTGCTGAAATGGCCGATGCGCGCCGCGCTTTCCGGCGCCAGCGCCCGGAACAGCTCCGCTTCCGGCGCCGAGACGAACAGCGCCGCGTCGCACGCGAGCGCCACGCGGCGCTCGTAGGCCAGCAGCTGGCGCGCCTCGTGCGCGTACAGCATGCTCATGGGCCAGGATTTCTTTTCGGCGTATTGGCGCCACTTGTCCGAGTCGACGTCGACGAAATCGATCACGCGCCTGGCGTCCGGGTAGGGTTCGGCATACTGCGCCATGGCCGACGAGAACACCACGATGCGCGTGATGCCTTCGCGCCGCACCGTGTCCCCCACCCATTGCCGCAGGCCCGCGTCGCGGTAGTAGTCGAGCGACAGCGAGCGGTTGCCGAGCAGGGCGCCCAGGCTGCGCACGCGCGCCATTTTGGTGTTGAGCGGCGCGAAGTGGCAGCTGGCCGCCATCGCCTCGAGGCGCGGCACGTGCTGCCAGTCGTCCTCGTCGTCGACGAAGGTGGCCAGGTGCACGCGGTAGTGCTGCGCCAGGTGTTTGAGCAGATGGTAGGAGCGGATCTTGTCGCCCTTGTTGGGCGGGTAAGGTATGCGGTGCACCAGCAGGAGCAGGTTGTCCATGGCGCTATCCCAGGTCTTTGACGATGTGCGGTCCCAGCAGATTGGCCAGCGGCAGCGGCAGCAGCTTCCACAGCTTGATGAACAGCTGGTATTTCGGGTTCAGCGGATTATTGTCGGGCAGCTCGCTGGCCGCGTGCAGCTGGTATTCATAGGCCAGTGGCGTGGCGCTGAAACCCCAGTTCTTCTTGAAGTCGTAGGCGCCGGTGCCCAGTTTGCTGCGGCCGAAGTCGAACAGGCGGCAGCCGCGTTCGACCGACGCTTCCATCAGGTTCCAGTACATGAAGTCGTTGCCGGCCACCTCGCGCGCCAGCGGCATGCTTCCGCCGTAGTAAGGCAGCACTTCGTCGCGCCAGAAGAAGCTCATCACGCCGGCCACCGGCTCGCCGTCCTTGACGATGATGCGCACCTCGCACTGCTCGCCGAACAGTTCCTTGATCAGCGCGAAGTACTTCTTCGGGAACACCGGGGTGCCCAGGCGCAGCACGCTGGTGGCGTAGATGTGGAAGAAGCGGTCCACGGTCTGGTCGATCTCCGCCTTCAGGCCGCACTTGATGCCCTTGCGTACCATCGCGCGCTGCTTGCGCGGGATGGCGTTCATGTTCTCTTCGTGGTTGGCGCTGATGGCCTTGCGGAAGGTGACGTACAAGTCCTTCACCTGCCAGCCCGGCTTGCCGCTCGGTTCGATGTTGCGGTATTCGAGGTGGCCGGCGCCGATCTCGCCGGCCAGCCTGGCGGCGGCCGCGTCCAGCATGGCGCCCGCCTGGTCGTTCAGTGCCACCACGCCGCCGTGGACGGCGAACGGCAGGGAGCTGAGCGAGTGGCCGAACAGCCGGCTCTTGATCTGGCACAGCGGCAGCACGCCCTGGATCCGGCCGTCCTGTTCGACGTAGTAGAACCAGGTCTTGTGGCCGTAGCAGCGCTCGATCAGCTGCTGCCAGGCGCTCAGATGGAAAAAGGTCGCTTGCGGGCAGGCGCGCACGAAAGCGTCCCAGCGCGCCGCGTCTTGCGGCGTCAGCAGGTGCAGCGTGGCCGGTCCGCCGGCGGACGCCTGTCCATGCGCGCTGCCGTTCGCTTTGTCGTGTGCCGCTTCGATGATGGAGCTCATGCCTTGTCCAGGAAAATGCGGTCCATGCGGTCCCACGCGAAATCGCGTGTGAGCGCCTGGATGCGGCCGTCCATCCTGGCCAGGTTGACGTAATGGCGGAAGCGCGTCTTCAGGTTGATGCCGTCGGGACGCGGCTGGCCGGGGTCGATCTCCCATGGATGGAAGTAGAAGATCGCTGGCTGGCCATCCTGTTCGTTCACCTGCCGCATCATCCAGCGCGACAGCGAGTACGGCAGCAGGCGGAAATAACCGCCGCCGCCGGCCGGCAGGTTGCGCGCGCCCATGCGCACCGTGGTGATCGGCACTTCCAGCAGGCCGCCCGCGCCTTCCGGGTGCCAGGCGAAACGCGGCGCGTCCGGCATGCCGTAGTGGTCGTGCTGCACCGGGTAGATGCTGGAACTGTAGCGGTAGCCCGCCTGATTCAGCGCGTCCAGCGCCCACAGGTTGCCGTGGCCGATGGAGAAGCTCGGCGCGCGGTAGCCCAGCACGGCCTGGCCGCCCAGGTCTTCCAGTATCGCCTTGCTGCTGCAGATGTCCTGCATGAAGGCGGCGCGGTCCTGGTCGGAGGCGCGCAGGTGGCCGTAGCCGTGGCTGGCCAGTTCATGGCCGCCGGCCACGATGCGCTTGACCATGGCCGGGTAGCGCTCGGCGATCCAGCCCAGCGTGAAGAAGGTGGCGTGCACGCCGCCCGCCTCCAGGATGGACAGGATGCGCTCGATATTGGCTTCGACCCGGCATTCGCGGTCCGGCCAGCTGTCGCGCGCGATGTAGGGCGCGAAGGCCGAGACCTGGAAATAGTCTTCGACGTCGATGGTCATCGCGTTGCGGATGGCGGCGGTGGCGGCGCTCATGATGTCTTGCATCCGTTCTGCATCCAGATCTGCAAGGCCGAGGCGATGCGTTCGGCGGCCTTGCCGTCCCAGAAGCGCGGCACGCGGCCGGCCTTGCCGCCGCCCGCCATCAGCTCCCCGTAAATGGCCAGGATCCTGGCCGAGTCCTGGCCCGCGATGGTGTTGGTGCCCTCGTCGACGGTGATCGGACGCTCGGTGTTGTTGCGCAGGGTGATGCAGGGCACGCCCAGCGCCGTGGTCTCCTCCTGGATGCCGCCGGAATCGGTCAGCACCACGCGGGCGCCCTTCATCAGGCCCAGCATCTCCAGGTAGCCCATCGGGGGCAGCAACAGGAAATTGCCCTTGCCGCCATCGACCAGGTGGTTCAGCCCCGCCTTCTCTATCATGCCGCGCGTGCGCGGATGCAGCGGGAAGATCACCGGCGTGCGCTCGGCGATCGTGGCGGCCGTTTCGAGCAGGGTGCGCAGCACGGCCGGGTCGTCCACATTGGACGGGCGGTGCAGGGTCAGCACGGCATAGCCTTCGGCGCCGTCGGCCAGGCCCGGGCGGCCGGCATCGGCCACGATGGCGGAAGCCGGGATGGCGCGCGGCAGGTTGCGCACCAGCGTGTCTATCATCACGTTGCCGACGAACTGGATGCGGTGCGCGGCCACGCCTTCGCGCAGCAGGTTGTCCGCGCCGCTTTCCTCGGTGGTGAACAGCAGGTCGGAAATCTGGTCGGTCAGCACGCGGTTGATCTCCTCCGGCATGGCGCGGTCGAAGCTGCGCAGGCCCGCCTCCACGTGGATCACCGGGACCGCCTTCTTGGCCGCCACCAGCGCGCAGGCGATGGTGGAATTGACGTCGCCCACCACCAGCACGGCGGTCGGGCGCACCTCGTCGAGCGCGGGCTCGAATTTGCGCATCACCTCGGCGGTCTGCTGCGCATGGCTGCCGGAACCGACTTCCAGGTTGATGTCCGGCGCCGGGATGCCGAGCGCCTCGAAGTACTGGTGGTTCATGGCCACGTCGTAGTGCTGGCCGGTGTGCACCAGCTTGACCTCGACCTGGGGCCGCAGCGCGGCCAGCGCCGCCATGATGGGCGCCATCTTCATGAAGTTGGGCCGTGCTCCGACCACGCACAGGATGCGGAATGTGCTCATTCGTTGTTGTCCTGGCTGGCGTTGGCGCCGTGACCGGTGCCGGCAGGGGCCGGCGTGGCGACGATTTTCTTCAGGATGTTCAGCACCGACACGACGGATTTCTCCAGCCGCATCATGCGCTCGTCCATGCCGTCCGGGTAGGCCGAGTTGACGGCGGCCATGTCGGCCTCGTCGACCTGCAGCTTGGCCGGTTCCGGCGGCGGCTTGAATTCCTCAGCGATGTCGCGGATCACCTCGTCGACGTGGACGTCGGTGAATTCGTGCAGCTCCTCCAGGAAGCCCATCAGCAGCAGGCGGTCGCACAGCGCATTGGTCATGCGCGGTATGCCGCCCGAGTACTCGTAGATGGCCGCGTGCGCGGCGGCCGTGAACGAGGGGTCGTTATTCCAGCCCACCGTGTGCAGGCGGTGCTCGATGTAGGCCTGGGTTTCCAGCGCGTCCATCGGGCCCAGGTGGTAGGTGGCGATCACGCGCTGGCGCAGCTGCTGCATGTCCGGACTGTGCAAGGTGGCGCGGAACTCCGGCTGGCCCAGCAAAAAGGTCTGCAGCAGCGACTTGTCGTCGGTCTGGAAGTTCGACAGCATGCGCAGCTCTTCCACCGTGCGCGGCGTCAGGTTCTGCGCCTCGTCCACCACCAGCAGCGCGCGCCGGCCCTGCTGGTCGCAGGCGCGCAGGAAGGCCTCCAGGCGCGTCAGCAGCGCGCTCTTGCTGGCATCCTCGCTCGGCAGGCCGAAGGCCGACAGCACCATGCGCAGCGTATCTTCGGAGTTGAGCGCCGTGTTGACGATGTGCGCCGCCACGATCTGCTGCGAGGACAGCGTGTTGAGCATATTGCGCACCAGCGTGGTCTTGCCTGCGCCGACTTCGCCGGTGATGACAATGAAGCCCTCCCCCTGCGACAGGCCGTACTCGAGGTAGGCCATGGCCCGCTTGTGGCCCTTGCTGCCGAAGAAGAAGTGCGGGTCCGGCCGCAGCCGGAACGGTTTGGCGCTAAGGCCGTAGTAGCTCTCGTACATCCTTGCCAGACTCCACTAAAACAGCTTGTTCAGAGACGCCGACACGGCGTTCTCGGTATAGCCGCGCCCGGCGACCGCGGTGGCACCCTTCGCCTTGCGCAGTTCGATACTGCCGTGCAGATTGCGGGCGAACTGGCGCGTCAGGTTGAGGCGGTAGGACGTGTTGTTGTCGACCCGGTCGCTGGCCAGCGAGCGCGACTTGTTGCGGCTGGCGCCCAGATTGACCGAGCTGTACGGCGACAAGCGCCAGTTGACCGTGGCGGTGGCGGCGGTCTGGTGCGTGTTTTCGTTCAGCGTATTGTTGGTCGCGCCCAGCAGGCCGGCGTCGACGTCGATCACCGACAGGCCGCTGCGGCGGCTGTCCACCAGCGACAAAATCAGCGTGCCGCGCGCGCCGTTGAAGGCGGCGCTGGCGGTGGCCTGCTTCTGCAGCATGTAGCGGTTGCTCAGATAGTTGACGCTGTTGGCCAGCGACGGCGGCAGCCCGGCGGACTGCATATAGGCCTGCACCGCCTGGCGCCGCGCGGCCGGGTCGGGAATCGCGGCCTGGAACATCTGGTCCAGCAGGGCCGCCGTGTCGATGGTGGACGGCAGCAGGAACTGGGAGCGCGACGTGGTGACGCCGTCGTTGTAGTTCACGCTCCAGACGCTGGCGCGGGCGCGGTGCGTGGCCACCAGCGAATAGCTGTCGCCGAAGTAGCGTTTGCCGATGCTGGCCTGCACCCGTGTGCGCAGATTCGGCGCCCAGGTGCCGCCGACCGACCACGACTGGCCCTTGGTGCGGCCGCCCTGCGACGCGTAGTCGTACTGGTCGTAGCCGGCGCTGACCGACAGCGTCAGCTGCGGCGAATACAGATAGGTCAGCGTGCCGGACAGGTTCTGGCTGGAGGACTTGGCGGAAATGGTGTCGGTCAGTTCCTGGCGGTAGTAAGTCAGCCCCCAGCCGACCACGTGGAAGGAAGGGCCGCTGCCCAGGTTGAGCGACAGGTTGTCGCCGTTGCTGGTGCCGAAAGCGGTGTTGTCGCTGCTGACGCGGTCCCGCGCATAGCGCAGCTCGCCGCTGGCGAAGGAACCGAAGCGCAGCAGGTAGTACGGACTGATGCGGACGGATTTGACTTCGCTGCTGACGCCGGCGGCGAAACCGCTGCCGGGCACGCCGTTGTCGATCAGCGTCGGGCCGAAGGCGGACTTGGCCTGCTGGCTGATCGAGGCCGTGCTGTCCAGGAACAGCGATTCGCCCAGCAGGCGCGCCTTCAGGTTGGCCTGCAGTTGCTGCGTGTTGCCCTGGGCGCCGCCGTTGCTGCCGCCGCCGAGGTCCGAGTCGGAATATTTGACCAGATGCTTGCTGTAGGAGGCGCTGAGGTCCAGGCGCGGCCCGACATTGCTCAGCGAAAAGCCTGGCGACAGCTGGGTGACCGCCTGGCTGCGCTCCTTGCCGGGTTCGGCCAGCAGCACGTTGTCGGTATAGGTTTCGCGCAGGTCCACGCGCGGGGTGAATTTCCAGTCGGCGCGGCTGGACGGCGACAGCGACAGCGCCGCCAGGCCCACCGCCGCCGCCAGCGCTGTGCGGCGTGGTTTAACCATAGTGGTAGTCATAGGTTTCGGTGCCGGGGAAGTCACGGGCCTTGTTATAGATCAGGCTGACGTTGGTCAAGCCTTCGAGTTGGCTCAGGGACTCGCTCACCGCGTGCTGCGTGGTGCGCTCGGCCTCGACCACCACCACGATCTGGCCCATGTGGCCGGCCAGCACGTGCGCTTCGCTGGTGAGCAGCAGCGGCGGCGAATCGAAGATGACGATACGGTCCGGGTAGCGGTTGGCGATCTCGTAGACCAGCGTGGTCATGGCCTGGCTGGCCAGCAGCTCGGTGGCGCGCGGATTGCTGGTGCCGGCCGGCAGCAAGGTCAAGGTGTTGACGTTGGTGCGCAGCATCACGTCGGCCATGTCGATCTTGTCGTCGAGCAGCAAGTCCATCAGCCCGCGCTGGTTCGGCAGTCCCAGCGTGCGCAGCACGGACGGGCGCGCCACGTCGGCGTCGATCAGCAGCACCGTGTGGTCCAGCTCCATGGCGATGCTCATGGCCAGGTTGATCGAGCAGAAAGTCTTGCCTTCGCCCGGCAGCGAGCTGGTGATCATGATCAGGTTGCCCGGCTTTTCATCCGGCGGACGCGGTCCGAAGGCGCGCTTGATCAGCGGACGCTTGATGACGCGGAAGTCTTCGACCAGCGTGGTGCGGCCGCCGGCGGCGGTGACCAGGCCGATGTCGTGCATGTGCTTGAGGTCCAGCTCCACACGGCGCGGGCCGCGCGGCGCGCTGTCGGCGGCCGGTGCGGCCGCGTCCGGCACGGCGGCCGCACCGGCAGTGGCAGTGGCAGCGGCGGTGGCAGGCAGGGGCGCTGGCGGCACTGGCGCGGCGCCGGTGTCCTGCACTGCCGAAGCCGCTGCGGCTCCGGTCGCGGCGGCAGGCGCAGGAGCCGGGGGCGGCGCTGCCGGTACGGCTTCAGCCGCAGCAGCGGGTGCGCTGGCGGCGACCGCGTCCACGGCGGCGGCCTCGGCCACCGGCATGGCTGGCGGCGCGCCGGCTTCGCTGGCGGGCACGGCGCGCTCGGCGGCGTCCTTCTTTTCTATGCGGCTGGCCGCTCGTTCAATAATGCTCATCGGATTCCCCGTGATTCAAATCAAGATTGACGCAGCAACAATGCCGCCATCACGCCGCCATAGGCGGTAAACAGCACCGCCACTGCGGCGCTGAACGCATACAGCCGGCGCCGACGCTTCACTTTTTGCTCGTCGGTCCAGTTCATGGCGATCGTGCCCAGGATGGGGAAGCCGGTGGTGTTGCGCAGCGCGGCCTGGGTGACGAAGGTCGGCCGGATCTGGCTCAGCAGCAGCGCCACGCCAAGGCCCAGCAGCAAGGCGGCGCCGAACACGACCGACATCAGGCGCGGACGGTTCGGGCCAATGGCCGTGGTCGGCGCAGTCGGCGGATCGATCACGCGGAAACTCAACATGTCGGTGGCCGAGGTCAGGTCGCCGGACAGGCGGGCCGCTTCGCGCCGCTCCACCAGCTTGCCGTAGTTTTCCTTGTTGATCTGGTAGTCGCGGTTCAGCTGCGAGAGCTGGGCTTCCACTTCCGGCGCGGCCGTGCTCTGGCCACGCAGCCTGGCCAGGCGCGCGCTGTACTCGTCGACGCGGGCCTTGAGCGAGGCCACCCGCGCCTCCTCCACCGACAGCGCGACGTTCATCTGCTGCAGCATGGGGCTGTAATTGATGCCGGGGTCGCCGGTGCGGACGCGCTTCTTTGCCTCTTCCTTTTTGCGCGCCTGCAACTGCGCCAGCAAGCGCTTGCTCGACACGATGTCAGGATGCTCTTCGGTGTACTGCATGCGCAGCTGGTCCAGGTTTTTTTCCAGCGCCTGGATGCGCGACTCGAGTTCCGGGTTGCCGGGCACGTCGGGCTCGGCGGCGGCGGTCGGCGGGGCCGGTTCCTCGCCGGCGATCTGGCGCTTGATGGCGTTGCGCGCATGCTCCGCTTCCGTGTAGTCCAGCTTGGCCGCATTCAGCTTTTCCGACATCTCGGCCAGGGTGCTGCTGTAATCGCCGCCCTGGCGCGGCAGCAGGCCGAGGTTCTGGATCTTGAAATCCTTCAGCGCGTTCTCGCCGGCGGCCAGCTTTTCTTCGTAGCTCTTGATCTGCTCTTCGATGAACTGCACCGCCTTGTCCGACTCCTGCTTCTTGCCGCCGAAACTGCCCTCGACGAAAATGGTCAGCAGCGACTGCACGATTTCCTTGCCCAGCTTGGGGTTCGGGTTGTTGTAGGAAATGGTGTAGATGTCGTCGCGCTCGGTGCCGCTGACCTTGATCGCCGCCGTCAGATCCTCGACCAGCTTCTCGTGCTCCTGCACCGACTTGGTCTTGATATCCAGGTCGACCATGCGCATCACGCGCTCGACGTTGGGCCGGCTGATCAGCGTGCGGCGCATGAACTGCACCTGCTGCTCGACATTGGGCACGCTGGTCATGCCCGACAGCAACGGCTTGAGGATGCTCTGGGTGTCGACGTAGACCCGGGCCGAAGCCTGGTAGTCGTCCGGCAGCTTGTAGACCACTGCCCAGCCCACGATCGCCACCACCCACGAGATCGCAACGGCATACCAACGGTATTTGCCGATCGCTTTGAGGAAGGTTAAAAGCAATACCTGTAATTCCGCCATATCGTCTGTCTCGCCTATGAATTGGTGCCGCGAACTTGCTTAAAATGCATCAATCGCAACCATGATACATGAGATTGCAAGCCATGTTACTACTAAATCCCACCATCCCGCCCCTCTGCTGTGGCCATGCGATGACAGCTTTCCGCATTTAACACACGAAATAATTATTTCCAAAGAGGCAAGCATAATTGTGACACATGCAGCAGATGAATTGTTGTACGAAAGACAGCAGAACGCGGGAAAAATCTGCTATCGTTGTTGCGCCCCGACTTCCTCAGCCCCCATGCGATTCCACCCGACAATATTATTGCTCCTTGGCATGCTCTGCGGCCCCGCCGCCGCCGATTTTTCCGCCGTCATCGCCGCGGTCAAGCCGTCGGTGGTCGGGGTCGGCAGCTACCAGCGCTTGCGCAGCCCGGCCATCACCTTCAACGGCACCGGCGTGGTGGTCGGCGATGGCCTGAGCGTGATCACCAACGCCCACGTGGCGCTGGAATTTCCCAACACCGAGCTCAAGGAGGAACTGGGCGTGGTGATCGCCGGCGAGGGCACGGCATTCTCGTTCCGCCCGGCCACCCTGGTCGGCATCGACAAGGAACACGACCTGGCCCACCTGCGCCTGGGCGCCGGCCCGCCGCTGCCGGCGCTCAAGCTGGGCGATTCGGCCACGCTGCGCGAAGGGCGCGACCTGGCCATCACCGGCTTCCCGCTCGGCATGGTGCTGGGGCTGCACCACGTGACCCACCGCGCCATGCTGTCGGCCATCACCCCGGTCATCATTCCCTCGGCCAGTTCGCGCCAGCTCGACGCGCGCGCCGTGGCCGCGCTGCAGCGCGCGCCGTTCAACATCTTCCAGCTGGACGGCACGGCCTACCCCGGCAACAGCGGCAGCCCGGTGTACGACCCGGCCGACGGCACGGTGTACGGCATCATCAACATGGTGTTCGTCAAAGGCTTGAAGGAATCGGCCATCAGCAGCCCGAGCGGCATCAGCTATGCGATCCCGGCGCGCTATGTGCACGAACTGTTGCAGAGAAAAGCGCCTTGACAAAAATTTGCCGCCCTTGCGGCTACGCCAGCAGGCACTGGTATAGAATAGGCATGCAAAAATGCTACAAAAAGGGCAATGTGTCTTGCCCGAAAGAATTCCGTACAGATAAAAGGAACCCCGCGTGAACACTTCCAAACTGCAGATGATGAAATGGCTGGCCTGCGGCGCCCTGGCGCTGTCCTCCCTGGCGCTGGGCGGCTGCGCCAGCAAGCCGGTACTGCCGCAGGAAGCGGCGCCGGCCTCGGACTACCTGATCGGGCCGGGCGACAACCTAAGCATCGTGGTGTGGCGCAACCCGGAAGTGTCGCAAGGCGTGCCGGTGCGTCCGGACGGCAAGATCACCACCCCGCTGGTGGAAGATCTGCAGGCCAGCGGCAAGACCTCGACCGAACTGGCGCGCGACATTGAAAAAGCGCTGGCCAAGTTCATCCAGCAGCCGGTGGTGACGGTCATCGTGACCGGCTTCGTCGGCGTGTACAGCGAGCAGATCCGCGTCATCGGCCAGGCCGCCAAGCCGCAAGCGCTGCCTTACCGCCGCGACATGTCGCTGCTGGATGTACTGATCGCCGTCGGCGGCGTCACCGAATTTGCCGCCGGCAACCGCGCCACCATCATCCGCACCGTGGACGGCAAACAACAAAAGCTCAATGTGCGCCTGAACGACCTGGTCAAGGACGGCGACATCTCGGCCAATCTGCCGATGCGTCCGGGCGACGTGCTGGTGGTGCCGGAAAGCTACTTCTAATAGTCAGGCTCAACATTTTTCGCCTCTTGCATCCGCACAATGTCGAGAAATCTTACAGTTTTTCCGATAGACTGAGCGGGTGTCCGCCGCGCGCGCAAAGCGATGCGCTAAGCCTTTGATTCTAATCAAGGCCGGTGCCGATTGCAAAAGTGGGAACGAATATTGCTTTGTTTCCACTGGACACCAGATCACGGCCTGCAGGCCGAATGCTTACCAAGGACACAGACGTGGCTAACCAAGACCAGCACGACGGAGCGACCGGCTCCCCGCAGCTGCCCCCCGCAGCGCCATCCGCCGCGGAAACCGCAGCCCCGCCCGCCTTCGCGGGCGCGGCGCGCCGCCGCTTCGCCACCAAGGGCGCGGCCACGCTGGGCGCAATCCTGACCGTGAAAAGCCAGCCCGGCATGGCCTGCGACATCTGCTATTCGCCGTCCGGCTTCGCCTCGGGCAACCTGAACAGCCACACCCCGCAAAGCGCCGCGTGCAGCGGGCTGTCGCCAGGCTACTGGAAAATGCACCCCGAGAGCTGGCACAACGGCTGCTTGTCGACCACCAAGTTCCAAAAGAAATTCACGGTCTCCACCGGTTGCCAATTCTTCGGCACGGAGATGATGACCCTCCTGGACCACCAGGAGTACGACCAGGACAACGTGGCGATGCACATCATTGCCGCCTACCAGAACGCGCTGGCCGGCAAAACCTCTTTCCTGCCGCCAAGCAAGGTACAGGCGATCTGGAACGAATACTGGACCACCGGCGGTTCCGGCCGCGGCTACTACACCCCCATGGCCGGCAAGAAATGGTACGGCGCTGACATCACCGCCTATCTGCGCGGCACCATGGATTAAGCGGGCGGCATGACTGAAGCGGCTGTGCCGGACAACACCGTCTGGCGCCTGACACCGGGCCAGCAGCTGCGCCACCGCAGCTGGGACGGCGAAGATTTCGTGCTCTACAATAATTTGTCGGGCGACACCCATTTGCTCGACGCCGCCGCCATCGAAGTGCTGAGCGCGCTGCAGCGCGGCGCGGCCGGCGCGGCCTCCCTGGCCTCCACCCTGCAACTGGAGGACGGCGCCGACAGCGCCGCCCTGCTGGCCGGCATGCTGGCCGACTTGCGCAAGCTCTCCCTGGTGGAAACGACGGCATGCTGACGGTTTCCTCGCTGGCGCCGGCCGAACTGGCGCGGCGCCTGGCGCACGACGGCATCGTGCTGCAGACCGGCGCTTACACCACCCATCTGCAAAGCGGCGTGCCCGGCGTGGCCCAGGGCCTGGCCCTGCTATACGGCGACTATCCGCTGTCCGACGCCACCGCCTTCTCCGACTTCCACCTGCAAGTGCGGCAGCCGGCCGGGCTGCGCCGCTGGTGGCGGCCGCAGGTGACGCTGCTGCACAACGGCGTGTCGATGTTCCAGCCGCTGCCGCTGGCGCAAGCCTTCCCCATGTTCGAATGGGGCTTGAACTGGTGCATATCGGCGCGCGCGCACGACTGCCTGATCATCCATGCGGCAGTGCTCGAGCGCAATGGCCGCGCGCTGATCATGCCGGCCCCGCCCGGCTCCGGCAAAAGCACGCTGTGCGCGGCGCTGGCGCATCGCGGCTGGCGCCTGCTGTCGGACGAGCTGGCGCTGATCCAGCTGGCCGACGGCCGCCTGCAGCCGCTGCCGCGTCCCATCAGCCTGAAGAACGCCTCCATTCCCATCATGCAGGCCTACCTGGACCAACCGGTGTTCAGCCCGTCCGTGGCCGACACCGTGAAAGGCACGGTAGCGCACCTGAAGGCGCCGGCCGCCAGCGTGGCGCGCAGCGCCGAGACGGCGCCGCCCGGCTGGATCGTCTTCCCGCGCTACCAGGCCGGCGCGCAGACCGAGCTGGCGGCGCTGGACAAGGCACGCACCCATCTGCGCATGGCCGAGAATTCCTTCAACTACAGCCTGCTGGCCGCGCGCGGCTTCGAGGCCATGGCCGACGCGGTCGGCGCGGCGCACTGCCACAGCTTCGTGTACAGCCGGCTGGACGAAGCGGTCGAGCTGTTCGCGCGCCTGGCGGAGCAGCCATGAGCGCCATCGCGACGAACGCCGCCGGCAGCGGCGGCGCGGCCCCCGGCGGCACGGCGCCGCTGGCCGTGCTGGCCTTTCGCCAGCCCGAACTGCTGACCCGGCTCGGCGAAGCAGAGTGGAATCTGCTGCTGCGCCAGTGCGCGGCCGCCAATCTGCAGCCGCGCCTGTACTACGTGCTGCAAGAGCGCGGCGAGCTGGACGCCATCCCGGCGCGCGCCCGGCGCCACCTGGAATGGTCGCGCACGGTGGCCGAGCGGCACAGCCAGGCGGTGCGCTGGGAAGTGGAACTGATACGCCAGGCGCTGGCCGGGCTGGACACGCCGCTGATCCTGCTCAAGGGCGCGGCCTACGCGCTGGCCGGCCTGCCGCCGGCGCGCGGCCGTTTGTTCTCCGACATCGACATCCTGGTGCCGAAGGAAAAGCTGGACGACGCCGAGTCGGCCCTGATGCTGCACGGCTGGGCCAGCACCCACCTGGACGCGTACGACCAGCGCTACTACCGCCGGTGGATGCACGAGCTGCCGCCTATGGAGCACGTCAAACGCCGCACTGCGATCGATGTGCACCACGCCATCCTGCCGACCACCGCGCCGGTGCACCCCGACCCGGTGCAGCTGCGCGCGGCCGCGCAAGCGGTGCCCGGCCAGCCCGGCCTGCAGGTGCTGGCGCCGCCCGACCTGGTGCTGCACAGCGCCACCCATCTGTTCTTCGATGGCGAGCTCGAGCATGGCTTGCGCGACCTGGTCGACCTGGACGGCCTGCTGCGCCACTTCGGCGGGGCGCCCGGTTTCTGGCCGGCACTGGCGGCGCGCGCGGCGCAATTGCAGCTGCAACGCCCGCTGTTCTATGCCCTGCGCTACACGGCGCTGCTGCTGCACACGCCGCTGCCGCCCGAGGCGGACGCCGCGCGCCAGGCGGGCCGCCCCGGCGCCCTCCTGCTGCGCCTGATGGACAGCCTGTATCTGCGCGCCCTGCTGCCGGCGCACGCCAGCTGCGGCGACGCCCTCACGCCCTCGGCGCGCTTTCTGCTCTACATCCGCGCCAACTGGCTGCGCATGCCGCCCTTGCTGCTGGCGCGCCATTTATTGCACAAAGCTTTGTTCCCGCCCAAGGAAAGCGCAGAAGCCGAAGAAAAAACACCCTGACTGAACTACAATGAAGTTTCAAGTTGGCAATCACCGGAGCCGCACATGGCCCGATTCCTCACCATAAAGACGGCCAGGCTGGCGCCGTCGGCAGGCAGCGCTGCGGCGCTCGCGCTGGTACTGGCGTTGCAGTCCGCTTACGCCGGAACGGCTGAGGAGACGGCAGCTGGGGCCGTGGCAGGTACCGCAACGGGATCGGTGGCGGCCGCGCCGTCCGGCGCACTTGCCGCCGAGTTGCGCGCGGCCGCCGTGCGGCTGGAACACGGCGAAGGCTTGCCGCGCGACCTGCCGCAGGCGCTGGGCCTGTACTGCAGGGCCGCCCGCCTGGGCGACACCCAGGCACAGTATGCGCTGGGCTGGATGCTGGCCAATGGACGCGGCACCCCGCGCGACGACGGCGCCGCCGCCCAGCTGTTCGCGCTGGCCGCCGCGCAAGGCCACCCGCAGGCGCAGGCCATGCTGCAGGCCACCAACACCGCGCCGAACACCCCGCTGCCAGCCTGCATGCTGCCGGACACCCCGTTCGCGCTGCTGCCGCCCGAGCCGCGCGTACTCTACCCGCAGCCCGGCAGCAAGCAGATCGGCGCCATGGTCGAGCAACTGGCACCGCAGTTCGAAATCGACCCGCGCCTGGCCATGGCCATCATCTCGGTCGAGTCCGGTTTCAACACGCGCGCGCTGTCGCCCAAGAACGCGCAGGGACTGATGCAGCTGATCCCGGAGACGGCCGAGCGCTTCCGCGTCAAGGATGCATTCGATGCGGAACAAAACATCCGCGGCGGCCTGGCCTACCTGCGCTGGCTGCTGGCCTATTTCCGCGGCGACGTGCAACTGGTGGCGGCCGCCTACAACGCGGGCGAGAAGGCGGTCGACCAGCACAAGGGCGTGCCGCCATATGCCGAGACGCAGGAATACGTCAAGCGCGTAGCGCGCCTGTACAAGCATGCCATCCACCCCTACCAGCGCGGCCTGACCTCGGGCAGCGCGCTGAACCAGCCCTGACCCTGCTACGAAAAGCAGACGCAAAAAAACCGCCTGGTTCGCACCAGGCGGCTGATCGCAATACTCGAAGTATTAAGATTGACGGCGGCGGCGCATGCTGGCCAGACCGGCCAGGCCCAGACCGAACAGAGCCATGGTACCAGGCTCAGGGATTTTGTTGGCGCGGATAGGGTCGTTGATGTAGCCGGCGAAGCAGGTCGCCTCGGATCCGGTTACTTCCGCGTCGGTGCAATTGCCGGTGCCATGCGAGTCGCCGTTGCTGCGCAGGGTAAAGATGCCGTCCAAGTCATGGCCGCTGACCAAGCCGGTGTCCCAAGCGGTTTTGCCGGTACCGCCCACCACGTCGCCCACGAAGTCGCCGTTGCCGGAAATATCGGTGGTCAGCGACAAGGCGCTAACGTGCTGATGCAGGGTCGAAGTCGCCTCGTTTTCCGGTGTCGAAGCAACGTCGGCCGCGCCGGGGCCGGTGACGAATTCGATCGCCAGGTATTTCTCCAGGCCCGCGAACAGGTTGTAGCTATTCCAGCTGGTGCGACCGTGCGGATCAGCGTTGAAGGACTGGTCCATGGAGGCAATCTGGGTTGTCGTGCGGTATACGTCCAGGTGGATCTTGCCGTCGCCAGCGCCGTAGGTCGAGCCGATGTTGTACAGGTCGAAGCTGGTCGCGCTGGTTTGCACCGAACTCAAGTCGGCAATACCGTACAGCATGTAGTACAGGTAGTAGCCATCGCTGGCGCCAGCGTTCCAGATGCCTGTGGTGGTCGAGCTGATCGATGTGATCGCGCCGACGCCCCAGGTGGTTTCGTTGGCGACATTGACCGTGCCGTCGGAAATAAGCTGGGTCTCCGTGGTCTGGCCGGCGAGCTTAACGTTCAGCTTGCCGGTCAGGGAATCCAGCGCAGTCGCGGATGCGCCGAACGCTGCCAGACCCAGGGAGGTTGCTACCAGCAATTTTTTGAGTTTCATGTTTGATCTCCAGTTGTTGAGGGCGCTGTCAGTCTTAGCGTCATACCCCATAAAAGCAATCGCTGTGCCAGGCCTCGTGAAAACAGCGCCTCGCAGTAATGCGTACTAGAGAACGCTAGTGGACGCTATGTTTTGTCATCCAAAAAGATTTGTAAGAAAGAACACAGATGTAAAGAATTCCGACAGCCGACGCGAGGTTTATTGCTCACAGGATCGTATCGACAGCAAGACCCCTGCGGCGCGACGCCGTCGCTTGATTTAATTCCATGAAGAAATGCATTTCAGCAATTTTCAATTGAAATCGCCGCCGTCGCAGACGTGCCGTTGTAAAGAAACCCGACAAGCCCGCATGCTGTGCAGAAGGCCCGCCTTGCGCTACTATGATATTGCCAATCTGTAATTAACCGGCGGCCGCGCACGACCGCCCTTTCACACCGACTTCCACACTACGGGGTTCAATGCCATGGCTACCGAATTCGACTACGACCGCTTCGTCACCCGCAATGACGGCTATGTAAACAAGGCCACCCAGGCCAAGATCCGGGAGACGCGGCTGCTGATCGCTGGCGCCGGGCTGGGCAGCGCGCTGCCGGTGGCGGCCACCCGGATGGGCTTCCAGCATTTCGTGCTGATCGACGGCGACACGGTCGACATGCACAACCTGAACCGCCAGTTCTTCGATTTCGAGGACATCGGCCGCTCCAAGGTCGAGGCGCTGAAAAAGCAGATCCTGCGCATCAACCCGACCGCCCAGGTGGAGACCATCCAGGCCAACCTGGACAAGAGCAATGTGGCCGAACTGGTGAGCAAGGTCGACATCGTGTTCGACACCATCGACTTCCTCGACCTGGAAGCCATCCTGCACTTGCACGGCACGGCCAAGGCGATGGGCAAGCACATCTTCACGGCGCTGTCGATCGGCTTCGGCGCCGGCGTGCTGCACTTCCCGCCCGACGCACCGGAATCGCTGGCCGACATCATCGCCAAGGACGTGGCGGCCGCCACCGCCGAAGGCGACGTCAGCTATTCGAACGTGTTCGGGAAAATCATGGGGCGCATCGGCGTGCACCTGGATGCCCAGGTGGTGGAACAGGTGGGCAAGGCGCTGACCATCATGGAGGACGGCCGTCCTTGCCCCGCCTCACAGATCTCGGTGGGCAGCTTCACGGTGGGGTCGATGGGCCTGGCCATGATGCACGACATGCTGGCCGGACTGGACGTGCCGAGCGCACCCTATATCGTGGTGCACAGCTTCCGCAACCACACCACGAAGAAAATCAAGATCAGCGCCGACTGAAGACGGGCACGGCCGTCTCAGGACTTCTTACGCATGGCGCGCGCATGGTGGCGCGCCGGGTTGCGCTGCCAGGAATGGGGCGGCAGCAGGGCGTACGGCCGCTCCATCATCCAGGCCGCCAGCGCCGGATTGTCGGCCGTCAGCTTGGTTTCCAGCAGGTGCAGATCGAGCATATACGGCACCACTGCGCCGTAATAATCGGCCGCCGGTCCGATAGCCTGGAAAGCGAAGCCCAGCCGCTCGAGCGAGACCGCCAGCGCACGCTCCATCGCCGCGTACCAGTAGCGGATGCCACTGTAGCGGCTGTGGCGGTACATCTCGCGGTACATGCCGAACAGCAGCATCGGCGAAGCGCCGCGGCGCTCGCCGTGGCGGCGCTCGGCTTCTGGCGCCAGCGGCGGCAGGCCGGGCACCCCGTCCAGGCTGTCGGCGCGGCGCCGGCGGTGGCTCTTGCGCACCACCAGGCGCGAGATTTCGCACGCCAGTTCGCGCGGCGGCAGTTCCACATGCTCGAACAGCGCGCAATGGCGCTCAAAGGGATAGGGCTGCTCGGCGTCGGGTTGCACCAGGCGCACCGTGCCGATCAGCGTTTCGTCCATCGCGTAGGCGGCGATGTGCACGGAATTGAGCTCATACTCGTCGAGCTCCATGCCTTCGGCCTGTTCGCCGGGCGGCAAAAAAGCACATTCGACACAGTACACGTCGTAGCGCAGCCTGAATATGTCGTGGGGAACCTTGCCGCGCTGGTCGCCCCGGTAGGAGCGGAAGATATTGCGGTTGGCGTGGTCCACGGTCTCGTGGGGCGCCTGGTACTCGGACTGGGAAAGCACGCTGCGGTAGCCTGTTCCTGCAAATACATGAGCCATACAGCGGATTCTCCTACATGGGCTATTTCTTCCGGCCGCGCCCTATCATGAAAGTTCCGATCATGGTTTTCACCAAGACCCAGAATGGAATCCGTTCATCATTGAACCACGCCGCCAGGAAGCGGTTTTCCTGCTTCAATCGTTCACTCAGCTCGTCCAGATCGACCATGTGGGGCGTGACCGGCCCGTAATAGTCGACTTGCGGCCCGATGGGGACGAAGCGGAACCCCATCTTTTCCAGCGAGCGCGCCAGCGAGCGCTCCATCGCGGCATACCAGTAGCGGATGCCATTCTTGCGGCTGTAGCGGTACATCTCGCGGTACAGCCCCAGCAGCAGCAGCGGACTGTTGGTGCGCTGCTCCTTGCCGCTGGGCGGCTGGATCGCGGCCGCCCCGCCCTTCTGATCCATAAACTCCTTCGACACCCCCTCCATCGAGTCGCCACGGCGGCGGCGGTGGGTCTTCTTGACCACCAGGCGCGACACTTCACCGCACTGTTCGCGCGGCGGCAGCGTGAAGTCCTCGAACACCGTGCAGTGCGACTCGAAGGGGTAAACCTGGCCGTCCTTGGGCTGCACCAGGCGCACCGTACCCACCATCGCCTGGTCCAGCGTATAGGCGGCGAAATGGATGGAGCAGTCGTCGTACTCGTCCGTTTCCTTGCCCTCGTCGAATTCGGCGGCGTCAAGGTAGTGGCACTCCAGGCAATACACCTCGTAGCGCAAGCGATAAATTTCGGCCAGCACCGCCGAATCCTTCAAACCTTTCGCCACGCTGGCGAAGTCGAAGTAGGGGATCAGAATGTCGCGCTTGCCGAAAAATCGCTCGAGCAGCATGGTGCGTTCCTCATCTGCACATCAGTCGGGCGATGGGCACTGGCTCACGCCATGCAAGCCAGTACTCAATCGCAAAGATACCCCATTTCCGGCCAGCACGCACGAGCGAATTCAACCGTGCGCGGGGTCGGGAAGCCGCATGGACAGCGGCTTTGCAGCGGTTCGGGCGGGAATCAGAGCTGCTTCAACAGCGCTTTAGCCTCGTCCGCTTGGGGGAATGTTTTTCCGCCCGCCAACAACTGTTCCAGTTCCTTGCGCGCGCCCGCCTTGTCGCCGGACTTGCTGAGGGCGGCCGCCAGGTGGTAATGGATTTCAGGATTGCCGGCGGCGGCGCCGGCGGCCTTGCGCAGCAACGGCAGGCCACGCTCCACATTGCCTTGCTCGACCAGCACCCAGCCCAGCGTGTCCACGATGGCAGGATGGTTGGGTGCCAGCTTCTCGGCCGCTTCGGCCGCGCCAAGCGCGCGGCTGTCCTTGACCGACAGATAGGCTTGCGCCAGGTTGTTGAGCACCACCGGGTTCTTGGGCAGTTGTTTCAGGATAGCTTCGAATTGCCCAATTGCAAGTACGTATTGCTTAGTAGCAAGGCTGGATTCGGCCTGGTACATGGCCACCATCGAGTCGTTCGGGTTGTCCTTGAGCCACGACGCGACGCGCTGCTCGGCTTCCTTGGTCTTGCCGCTGCGCTTGAGCGCTTCGATCAGTTTGACGGCCAGCGCGGGAGACTTCTGCACCGACAGCGCCTTCTCAAGCACCGGTACGGTGGCCGCGTGTTTGCCCTGCAAGGCCAGCACATCGGCTTCCAGCACATAACCACCCGGCAACTTGGCATGCTGTTTCTGCAGCTGGCGCGCCACCGCCAGCGCGGCGTCGGGCTTGTTCTGCCGCACCAGCAGTTCGGCTTGCATCAGCTGGGCTTGCGGGAAGTCAGGCTGCAGCTGCAGGGCCTTTTTCAAGTCGTCGGCGGCGGCAGCCTCGTTCTTCATTTGCGCATGCACGCCGGCCAGGCGGAACTGGGCCAGCGCCGACTTCGGCACCAGGCCGGCCAGCTTGCTGTACGACTCCAGCGCCGCGGCCGGATCCTTGTTGGCCAGTTGGCATTGCGCCAGCAAATCCAGCAATTCCGCATTGGCCGGGTTGGCCACCTGCAGTTTGCGCGCCAGCAGCAGCGCTTTTTGCGCCTGGTCGGTGCGTAGGTATTGCATGGCCAGGCGCATGCCGGGCTGCACCGCTTCCGGACGGGCTTCAACCGCCTTCTCCAGCCAGCTGGTGGCTTCGGCCGGCTGGTTGACGCTGGCCGCCACACCGGCCAGCGCGCTCATCGCGTCGATGCTTTTCGGTTCCTTGACCAGGTAGGCCTGCAAGCGCTTCTTGGCATCCTCAGGTTTCTTTTCCGTCAAGTCCAGCTGTACCAGGCTGACCAGCGACGGGAAATAATTCGGTTGCAGCACCAGCGACTTCTCGTAGGCTGCGCGGGCGGCGACGATATCGCCCTTGCCGAGATAGGCCGCGCCCTTCAGCTCGCCCACCACCGCGCTGGCCGGCTGGTTCTGCTCCAGCTTGGCGATCGCCGCCAGCGCCTTGTCGAAGTTGCGCATGCCGAGTTCGGTGCGCACCAGCGCGATGCCGGCCTGCGCCGACTTGCTGTCCAGCGTGGTGGCCAGTTCCAGGTCGCTGATGGCTTCGGCGCGCTCGCCCTTGCCCAGCTTGCTCAGACCCAGCGAGGTGCGCAGCGAAGCCGCCTTCGGCTCCAGGGTGCTGGCCTTCTCGAAGTATTCAGTGGCCTTGTTGAAGTCGCGCGCCTGCATATAGGACTCGCCGGCCAGCGCCAGCAATTGCACGTCCGGCTGCGCCGTTTTCAGGGCCGGCGCCAGCACCGCCAGCGCGTCCGGGGTCTGGCCCGAGCGCAGCAAGGTCGAGGCCAGCATCTTGCGCGCGTACAGGTTGTCCGGGTTCTTCTCCAGGTATTTCCTCAGGTGCTGCTCGGCCTGCTGCACGGAGCCCAGGTTCAGGTCCACGGCGCCAGCCAGCAGGATGCTGGGCATATGCTCGGGGGCGGCGCGCAGCACTTTCTGCAGCGACTCCTGGGCCGCCGCGTTCTTGCCCTGCGTGAAGTCCAGCAAGGCCTGGGTGTAGGTCACCATCAGGCTGTTGGGGGTGGTCTTTTTGGCCGCCGCCAAGTCGGCCTGCGCCGCTTCGTACTTGCCGGCGGCGATTTCCAGATAGGCTTTCTCAATGTGGGCCGAACGGTGTGCGGAGTTGGCCACCAGCACCTGGTCGTAGGCAGCCAGCGCCTGCTCGGGCTTGTTCTGGGCGCGCAGCAGATCGGCCTTGAACATCAGCACGTCAGGATTCTTCGGCGCCGCCGCGACCGCCTGGTCCGCATAGCGCATGGCGCCCTCGCCGTCGCGCATCAGGAAGGCTACGCGGCCCAGGCCGGTCAGCGCGGCCGGATTGGCCGGTTCGCGCTGCACCACGGCCGTAAACACCTCCTTGGCCTCGTCGCGCTTGCCCATCGACAGCAAGGCGTCCGCGCGCGCGCACAGCAGCTCCGCGCCGTTCTGCTTGGCCTCCTCGGCCGTCTCGTCGAGCACCTTCTGGAACTGGCCCTGCATCAGCAGGGCGCGCGCCAGCACCGGCAGCGCTTGCGCCGGCGGGAACTTCAGGCTGAGGGCCTTGCGCACTTCCTTTTCGGCCGCCAGCGCATCGCCCAACTCAACGTAGGTACGCGCCAGCAGGTAGCGCGCCTCGCCGTCCTCGGGATTGGCCGCCAGCAAATTCTTGAGCTGGATCTGCGCCGCCTGGTTGTCGCCCTTGCTCTGGAACTGCTTGGCCTCGGCCATCAGCGTGGCCGGCGACTCCTTCTTCGCGCAACCGCCCAGCAGGGCAACCAACAAGGCACTGCTTGTTACCGCAACGCCCAGCAGGCGTTTTTTTCCAATGACAGCCATCGGGAACTTCCTTATAGATTTAAACGAGACGCGGGGGGCCCGGCAGCGGGCAAGTTACTATTCGATAATATACTAACTGCAATACTAAGCACATAGCCAGTCGTCGGCAGTTGCTGTGCCTGATCCGGGTGCGTATTGCAGGGGCCTCCTTGCTAGCGACGCAGCAGGACGCGCAGGGCCAGGGGCACGAAGTACAGCACGCTCGGCGCGTCGATGGCGGCCTGCTTGAACAGCACTTCACGGAAAGGCTTGCGGTGCAACAGCCGGTGTAGCACATCGGCCACGAAACTCTGGCGCAAGCCGCGCACCGACTCCAGATTGGCGCGGCGCTGCTCCGGGCTGAGCTCGAACAGGCGGCCCAGGGCCTTTTTGTACTTCATCTCGTAGTGCAGCCGTATCAGCGACTTTTCCGTGCCCCAGCCCGAACCGGCAAAAATGTTAACGCCTTCGCCGTACCGGCATTCGCAGACGGTGGAAAAGGCGATGCGGGTTGGCAGCCGCGACAGTTCCAGCCAGAACAGATAATCCTCTCCGGCGTAGACGAATTGCTCGCGAAAGCGCAAGCCGGGACACAGCGACCAGCGGTAGGCCACCGTGGAGGTGCCGATTACGTTGCCGCTCAGGATCTGGTCGAACATGTCGCCCCGATAGGTGCGCAGGTGTTCGCTGCCGCCGATGGCTGGGTGGCGCTCGGGCTGGATGCGGCCGGCGCGATTGAATGCCGTCACGGTCTGGTTGAGCTGATAGTGGTCGGCGAAATAGAAATCGTGGCCGGCATCCAGCGCCGCCACCGCATTGGCCAGGTGCGCCGGGATCCACTCGTCGTCCGAATCGAGGAAGGCGACGTAGTCGGTGCCGGGCACCACATTGTCGAGCGCCTTGTTGCGCGCCGCCGCCGGGCCGGCGTTGGCCTGCTCGATGATGCGGATGACGCCCGCATGGCTGGCCATCAATTCGGCCAGCTCGGCACGCGCCGGCACCGGAGAAGCGTCGTCGACGACAATGATGTCGAGCGTGGCGCCGCCGTGCTGGGCCAGGGCCGAGCGCACGGCCTTGGCCAGGATGCCGGCCTGGCGCTGAAAATAGGGAATGACTACCGCAATTGTCGTCATGCAGGACTCACGCGCTGGCAAGCGGACGCTGGCGGAACCACTGCTCCAGCATCATCAGCACCCACACCATGGTGCCGTGGTAACCGGCGTGCTCGGCCAGGTGCTGGCCGAACAGCTGGTCGATGAATTCGGGCCGCACAATGCGGCGCCGCTTCAGGCCATCCAGGCTGTCGGCCGCCAGTTCCTGCAGCACGCGGTTTTGTTGCAGCCAAACGCCGAACGGCAGCCCGAAACCGTGCTTTTGCTTGGTGATGATTTCGTTCGGCAGGAAGTCGCGCAGCGCTTCCTTGAAGAAATAGCGCAACTGGGTGCCGTTCAGCTTCTGCTGCGGCGTCAGGCCGGCCGAGAATTCCACCATGCGCTCGCTCAGGAAGGGGAATGCCACCTCCATGCCGGCCAGTTCGCAGGCCTTCATCACTTTCGGCAAATCGTTGTCGGCCAGCGTGATCTTCAGGTCCAGCGCCAGCATGCGGTTGATCAGGCTGGGCGCGTCGCTCTGGCCGTAGGTATGGTTCAGACCCGCCAGCGGCGAGCCGATGTCGGCCCCGGCCAGGAAGTCGTCGGTGAACACTTGCGACGGGCCGTAGCGGCCCAGCAGGTTGTAAGTCTCCAGCCGTGCCGGCATCGGCACCGAGGCCTGCTCGATGTAGCTGCGCGCCTTGCGCAACAGCTTGACGTGGCCGCCGCCGGGGAAGTTGAACACGGCAGGCTCCAGCAGCGCCTTGCGCAGCAACGAGGGGACCTTCTCGTACAGCGCGAACACATGCTGCTTGGAATAGCGCTCGTTGCCGCCGAACAGCTCGTCGCCGCCATCGCCGCCGAACATGCGCGCCACGCCGTCGGCGCGCGCCATCCTGGCGCAATAGAAGGCCGGCACCGCCGAGGCGTTGCCAAAGGGCTGGTCGAACACCTGCGCGATTTGCGGGATGGCGGCCGCCACGTCGTCCGGCGTCACGTAGTACTCGTGGTGCTCGGTGCCGAAATGGCGCGAGGCGATGCGCGCGTATTCCATCTCGTCGTAGCCCTGCGCCTCGAAGCCGATCGAATAAGTCTTGGCCGCCTTGCCGCCGACCTGGCACAGGATGCCGGCCAGGGTCGAGCTGTCGGTGCCGCCGGACAGGAAGGCGCCCACCGGCTGGCTGCCGCAGGCGTCGCGCACGCTGCTGCGCAGCACGTCGCGGAACTCTTCCTTCAGCTCGCCGAACGGACGGCTGCCATTTTCCTGGAAGCGCATGCGCCAGTAGGTGCCGGTCTCGACCCGGCCCTGGCGGTAGCGCAGATAGCTGCCCGGCAGCAAGCGCTGCTGGCCCTGGTAGACGGTGCGCGGCGCCGGCACCATGTGGAAGTAGACGTAGTCGTACAGGCCTTGCGGGTCGAGCTTGGACGGTGTCTGCGGGTGGCGCACGATGCTGTCGGCCGAGGAGCCGAACACCAGCGTTTCGCCGGCCAGCTGGTAGGCCATCGGGTGCGTGCCCATGCGGTCGATGGCCAGCAGCGCCTCGCCCGCGCGCTCGTCGAGCACGGCCAGCGCGAAGGCGCCGGACAGCGCGTTGCACAACGCCTCGGCGCCCTGCTTCCACAGCACCGCCAGCGCCGCGCCCATGCCCTCGGCCTGCGCCAGCGCGGCCATGGCCGGATCGCGCAGCCGGACGTCGCCCCACAGCGCGATGGCCAAGCCGTCGCGCTGCCAGCTGTGGGCGCAATCGACGCCCGCCGCCACCGCCACCGCACCGGCGTTGCCGGCTTCGGCGTGCACGGCGCTGCCGTCGAAGCGCGCCAGCGGCGCCGCCATCGCCTCGACCAGCACGCGGTTTTCCGCCGCACCGTGGCCATGGCCTATCCAACCGCAAATGCCGCTCATTCCGCGTCTCCCGCTTGATCTTCACTGCGCTGTTCAGCGCGTCCGTCGCTACCGACCAGCACTTCCAGCGCGCCCGGATGGCTGAGGAAGGCGCCCGGGCTGGCCGTCAGGCCGTAGGCGCCGGACTGGAACACCACGGCCAGGTCGCCCGGTCCGGCTTGCGCCAGCTCCATCTGGTCCGCCAGCAAGTCCAGCGGCGTGCACAGCGGGCCGACCACCGAGGCCGTCTCGCGCGCGCCGCCGCGCACGCGGTTGCCGATCACGACAGGATAGTTCTTGCGTATCACCTGGCCGAAATTGCCGGAGGCCGACAGGTGGTGGTGCAGGCCGCCGTCGGTCACCAGGTAGACCTGGCCGCGCGACACCTTGCGCTCGATGACTTTGCTGACGTAGACGCCGGCCTCGCCCACCAGGTAGCGGCCCAGCTCGATGACGATGCGGGCCTCCGGCAGCGCGCGCTTGACGTCGGGCAGCAAGCGTTGCAGGTTCTCGCCCACGGCGGCGAGGTCCAGCCTGCCCTCGCCGGGGAAATAGGGGATGCCAAAGCCGCCGCCGATATTGAGCATGCGCAGCGGGCGCGGCGCGTGTTCGGCCAGGCGCAGCGCCAGCGCGAAGGTTTTCTCGTGCGCCTCCTGGATCGCCTCGGCCTTCAAGTTCTGCGAACCGCTGAAGATGTGGAAGCCGTGGAAGTCCAGTGCAAGCTGGCCCAGCCGCGCCAGCAGTTCCGGCACCTGCTCGGCGTCCACGCCGAACTGCTTGGGACCGCCGCCCATGCGCATGCCGGACGACTTCAGTTCGAAGTCCGGGTTGACGCGCACCGCCACCTGCGGCCGCAGGCCCAGGCGCGCGCCGATGACGGCGATGCGTTCCATCTCGGCGGCCGATTCCATGTTCAGCACGATGCCGGCGGCGACCGCGCAGGCCAGGTCGGCGTCGCTCTTGCCGGGGCCGGCGAAGCTGATGTCGAGCGGTGGCATGGTAGTGTCGAGCGCCACCCGCAGCTCGCCGCCGGAGGCGACGTCGATGCCGTCGACCAGCCCGGCCATGTGCTGCACCACGGCCGGCATGGGGTTGGCCTTCATCGCGTAGTGCAGTTCGATTTCCGGCGGCAGGTGGCGCCGCAGTTCGGCCACGCGGGCCGTCATGGCGGCGCGGTCGTAGGCGTAGAACGGGGTCTGGCCGACGCGCGCGGCCAGCCGGGTCAGCGCCATGCCGCCGATCTGCAGGCAGTCGTCTTCGATGGGGAATTGCACCAGAGGCGCATGCTGCGGGCGCACTGCGCTCATTGATTGTTCTCCGTGAAACAGGTTTCGTATTGCAGGCTGAGCAGCTTGCGGTCGATCTTGCCGTTCGGGTTGCGCGGCAGGCTGGCCTCGGCGATGATGATTTTCTGCGGCAGCATATAGGCAGGCAGGTGCGGCTTGCAGGCGGCCAGCAGTTCGGCCGCCGTCAGTTCCATGCCCGGCTTGCACAGCGCGACCAGCACGATGGCCTGGCCCAGCGCCGGGTGCGGCACCCCGAGCGCGGCCGCCTCGGCCACATGCTCGCGCGCGTAGATGACTTCCTCCACCTCGCTCGGGCTGACGCGGTAGCCGGACGTCTTGATCATCTCGTCGTTGCGGCTGATGAAGTAGAGATAGCCCTCCTCGTCCTTGCGCACGGTGTCGCCCGACCACACGGCCATCTCGCCCAGCACGATGCCGGGCTGGGACACATAGGGTTTGAAGCGCTCTGCCGTCTTGGCCGGGTCGTTCCAGTAGCCCAGCGAGACCAGCGCGCCGCGGTGCACCAGTTCGCCCGGCTCGCCCGGATCGCACTCGCTGCCGTCCGGGCGCAGCACCATCACTTCCGCGTTCGGGATCGCCTTGCCCATGGAATCGGGACGCAGGTCGACCTGCTCCGGCGGCAGATAGGTGGAACGGAAGGCCTCGGTCAGCCCGTACATCAGGAAGGGGCGCGCCTTCGGCAGCGCGCGGCGCAGCGCGTCCAGGGTGGGGCGCTGCATGGCGCCGCCGGAATTGGTCAGGTAGCGCAGCGTGCAGTCGGCCGGCCAGTCCAGGCCGGCGACCTGCAGCCACAGCGGCGGCACGGCGGCCAGGCCGGTGATGCGCTCGGCCACCACGGCCTTGAGGATGTCGCGCGGCAGCAGGTGGTTGATCAGCACGGCGGTCGCGCCGACCCGGAACGCGGTCGACAACTGGCTCAGGCCGTAGTCGAAGGACAGCGGCAGCACGGCCAGCAGGCGGTCGTCCGGGGTGTTCTCCAGGTAGCTCGAGACGCTGACGGCGCCGGCCACCATGTTGCGGTGCGACAAAACAACACCTTTCGGCTTGCCGGTGCTGCCCGAGGTGTACAGGATGGCGGCCATGTCGGTGTCGATGGCACGGTGCGGCGCCGGCGCGGCCGAGGCGGCTGGCGCCGCGTGCGCGGTCTCCCAGCTGAGCACGGACACGCCGGGCACGTCCGGCAAGGGCTGGCCGCCGGGATTGACCGCGAACACCATGCGCAAATCCGGGCACAGCGCCAGGCTGGACACCAGCAGGCGCAGGCGGTCGGACGAGGTCACCAGCACCCGCACATTGCAGTCGGCCATGATGTAGGCCACCTGCTCCGGCTTGAGCAGCGGATTGACCGGCACGAACACGCCGCCGGCAGCGGCCGCGCCGAACATGGCGGCCACGTTCTCGACGTTCTTTTCCATATACACGGCGACGCGTTCGCCGCGTCCCAGGCCGGCCGCCAGCAGCGCGTCGGCGGCGCCGCGCACCGCCTGCGCCAGCGCGGCGTAATCGAGGCGGCGGGCGCCGTAGACCAGCGCTTCTGCGGCCGGGGTGCGGCGGGCGCTGGCATAGATGAATTCGTGGATCAGGTCGCTCATGATGTGGTTCTCGTTACGGCCGCTGGCGCCGAGGCGCGCAAGGCCGGGCCGATCTGTTGTTGGATTTAACAATGTGACACAATGCAGCATGGTACGCGTGGCCTCCCGGCCTGTCTATCGTCCAGCCTGCAACACCAACGGCCAAAAGGCATGCCGGGCTGGACTAAAAATACGACGGACGGGTTATACTAAGGCGATATATAAATGGAAACAAGCAATTACAGCATTACAACAGTAATTTATTGGTAATGCCCCCCCTCCAGGAAACCGCATGCGAGATATCCTCATCACCCTGATCGTGTTCGCCTCGTTGCCGTACACATTCAAAAAACCCTATATCGGCGTGCTGATGTGGGTGTGGATCAGCGTCATGAACCCGCACCGCCTGAGCTGGGGCTTCGCCTACAGCTTCCCCTTCGCCGCTATCGTCGCCGGCGTCACCTTGCTGGCCCTGGTGCTGGTCAAAGGGCCGCGCAAGCTGCCCGCCACGCCCGCCGTCAAAGTCATGATCGCCTTCACCCTGTGGATGACCGTGACCACGCTGTTCGCCATCCACCCCAGCGATTCCTACGAGATGATGATGCGTGTGATGAAGATCATGCTGATGACTTTTGTCGCCATGATGTTGATCCGCGACAAAGAACAAATACATTTCTTCCTGTGGACGCTGGTTGGGTCGCTGGGCTACTACGGCGTCAAGGGCGGCTTGTTCACGGCCATGACCGGCGGCAGCTTCCGCGTCTGGGGTCCGGACAGCAGCTTCATCCACGGCAACAACGAAGTGGCGCTGGCCCTGGTGGTGCTGGTGCCCATCATTTACTACCTGTTCATGGAAACGGCCAACAAATGGCTCAAGCGCGGCCTGCTGGTCTCGATTCCGCTGTGCCTGCTGGCGGCGATCGGCTCCTATTCGCGCGGCGCGCTGCTCGCGCTGCTGGCGATGAGCTTCTTCCTGTGGCTGAAAAGCCCGAAGAAGGTTGTGGTCGGACTGGCCATCACGCTGACCATCCCGCTGCTGGTGATGTTCATGCCGGCCCAGTGGGGCCAGCGCATGGACACCATCAACGAGTACAAGGAAGACGCCTCCGCCATGGGCCGCATCAACGCCTGGTGGATGGCCTACAACCTGGCGGTGGACCGGCCGCTGACCGGCGGCGGCTTCGAGATCTACGACGCTGGCGTGTTCGCGCGCTACGCGCCTATACCGAACGATATACACGCCGCCCACAGCGTTTATTTCCAGTGCCTGGGCGAACACGGTTTCATCGGCCTTGGGCTGTATCTGGGCACAGTGATGCTGTGCTGGCGCCGCGCCAACTGGATCATCCGGCAAACCTCGGCCTGGGCGGAGTTCCAGTGGGCCGGCAAGCTGGCCAGGATGATACAGGTCAGCATCATAGGCTTCGGGGTGGGCGGCGCCTTCCTCAGCCTGCTCTATTTCGACGTCCCCTACTATTTGCTGGCCATGCTGCTGGTGACCGGCCAGTTGGTGCAAGACCAGTTGCAACTGCGCCAGCAAACGGGAACGGCGGCCAAGCTCCTGGTCCCGTCCGCCAAGCGCGCCGCCTACTGAATTCGTCCATGTCCATCATGACCTCCCCCCCGCCGGCTGCAGCCGGCGCCGCGTGGCAAGCCGCCGCCGGTAAATCCCTGTTGCGCCTGGGCGCACTAGGCGCACCCGGCCGCCTGTCCATCCTGATCTATCACCGGGTGCTGACCAGCCAGGACCCGCTGTTCCCGGACGAGGTCGACGCGCAGCGCTTCGACCAGCAGCTCACGCTGCTCAAGCAAGGCTTCAATGTGATCCCGCTGGCGCGGGCGGTGCAGGGCTTGCGCGAGGGCACGCTGCCGCCGCGCGCGGCCTGCATCACCTTCGACGACGGCTACGCCGACAACGCCGAGGTAGCGCTGCCCATCCTGCAGCGCCACGGCCTGAGCGCAACTTTCTTCGTTGCCACCGGCTTCCTGGACGGCGGCCGCATGTGGAACGACACGGTGATCGAACTGCTGCGGCGTGCGCCCGGCCCGCTGCTCGACCTGGATGCGCTCGGCTACGGCCGCCACCCCCTGGGCAGCGACGCCGAGCGCGCGGCCGCCATCCATGCACTGCTGGGCAAGCTCAAATACCTGGCGCCGGCGCCGCGCCAGGCCGAAGTGGACCGCCTGCACGCCCACCTCGGCCTGGTGCTGCCCGACCAGCTGATGATGCGCTCGGAGCAGGTGCGCCAGCTGCACCGGGCCGGCATGGAGATCGGCGCCCACACGGTGCTGCACCCCATCCTGGCCAGCACCGCGGACGACGCCGCGCGCCACGAAATGGCCAGCGGCAAGGCTGCGCTGGAAGCCATCATCGCCGCGCCGGTGCGGCATTTCGCCTATCCGAACGGCAAGCCGGGACGCGACTACCTGGCGCGCCACGCGCAACTGGCGCGCGAACTGGGCTTCGAGGCGGCCGTCTCGACCGCCTGGGGCGCGGCCGGCAGCGGCAGCGACCTCTTCCAGCTGCCGCGCTTCACGCCCTGGGACCGCGACCCGCTGCGCTTCCAGCTGCGCCTGCTGCGCAATCTGTACCGGCGCGGCGACGTGGTGTAATGTGAACACGGACTAGCCCGCTTTCGTTGCAACAGTTATACTAGCTGATGCATAAATAGAAACATCATGCAAACACCACATCGACCACCACCACGCCGCCGCCAGCTGCGCCCGACGGAGAACTAGCACAATGGCTCAGACAGCAAGCACCGCGTTGCCGCTGCCGAGGACGCAACTGTACGACGCCAGCGGCGCCCCCACGCCGCTGCCGGTCGACTATCCGCGCGCGCGCATCCCGACCAAGCCGGTGCTGTCGCGCTCCTCCTTCAGCGGGCGCGGCGCGCACACGCCCTCCATCCTGGATGCGCGCGAAGTGCGCCTGGTTACCAGCGGCCGGGTCGCCATCGCGATGGCGCTACGCCAGATGGGCGTGGGTGCGGGCGACAAGGTGCTGGTGCCGTCCTACCACTGCGCCTCGATGATAGAGCCGGTGGTGTGGCTGGGCGCCACGCCGGTGTTCTACCGCATCAACCGCGACACCTCGGTCAACCTGGACGACGTCGCCGCCAAGATCGATGGCGCCTGCAAGGTGATGCTGGCCACCAACTACTTCGGCTTCCCGCAAAACCTGTCGGCGCTGCGCGCCTTCTGCGACGCGCGCGGCCTGATGCTGCTGGAAGACTGCGCCCACTCCTTCCTAGGCGAGCACCAGGGCCAGCCGGTAGGCTCCTTCGGCGACTATGCGATCGCCAGCACGATGAAGTTTTTCCCTATCTACGAGGGCGGCTGCCTGGTGTCGGCACGCCACTCGCTGGCGCCGGTGGCGCTGCGTTCGGCCGGGCTCCGCTTCGAGGCCAAGATGGCCGTCAACGCGCTCGAGGACGGCTTCGAGTACCAGCGCCTGCGCACCCTGCGGCGCCTGCTGGCGCTGCCGCTGGGCCTGAAGAATTTCCTGTGGGGCCAGATCAAGCGCCGCCGCGCGGGCGCCGCGTCGGCCATGGCGCCGCGCTCCTCGGAGGGCGGCTTCGGCTTCGACCCGGGCTGGCTCGACAAGCGCGGCTCGCTGTTCTCGCGCCTGATGCTGACACTGGTCTCGCGCACCCGCATGGGCGCGCTGCGCCGCAGCCACTACCAGCGTCTGCAGGCGGCGCTGGCCGGCCTGCCCGGCTGCCGCCCGCTGCACCCGGCGCTGCCGGACGGCGTCTATCCCTGGGTTTTCCCGCTGTACGTGGACGATCCGGAACCGCTGTTCAACTCGCTCAAGAACGAGGGCGTACCCATCGTGCGCTTCGCCGAATACCTGTGGCAGGGCGTGGATGCCACGGTCTGCAGCGCCAGCGTGGAACTGTCGCGCCATGTGCTGCAGTTCCCATGCCACCAAGAATTGCAGGAACAGGAGCTGGACTGGATGATCACCAAGATACACACCGCGCTGCTGGCGCAGGCCGCACCATGAGCTGGTCGCTGACCCCGGCGCGCGAATTCGCCGCCCATGCCGACGCCTGGCAGGCATTGAACCGGGAAACCGTGGCCTCGCCGCTGCTAGAACCTGCCTTCGTGCAACCCCTGATTACCGAATTCGGCAACGGCGACGAATGGCTGGCCATCTACCGGCGGGACGGGCGCGTCATGGCCATGGCCCTGCTGCGCCGGCGCAAGCTGGGCGCCTGGGAGACTTTCCAGCCCTCGCAACAGCCGCTCGGCATGTGGATGCAGCGCCCGGAAGCGGCGCTGCCGCAGCTGATGGACGAACTGCTGCGCGCGCTGCCCGGCATGCCGCTGGTGCTGGGACTGACCCAGTGCGACCCCTGGCTGATGCCGCGCCCGGCGCATGGCCCGCAGCTCGACACCGGCGACTACATCCAGACCGCGCGCATCACGGTGGCCGGCACTTTCGACGAGTATTGGGCCGCGCGCGGCAAGAATTTGCGCAGCAACCTGAAGAAGCAGCGCACCCGGCTGGCCAAGGAAGGCGTGGCGCTGCGCATGGACGTGGTGCGGACGCCGGCCGATATGGCCAAGGCCGTGGCCGACTACGGCGTGATGGAGAGCGCCGGCTGGAAAGCCCAGGGCGGCACCGCGATCCACCCGGACAACGACCAGGGCCGCTTCTACCGCAGCATGCTGGAGAACTTCGCCCGGCGCGACGGGGCCAGCGTATACCGCTACTGGTTCAACGAGCAGCTGGTGGTGATGAACCTGTGCATCGAGGGCGGCGGCGCCGTGATCGTGCTGAAAACAACGTACGACGAGAGCGTCAGCAGCCAGTATTCGCCGGCCTTCCTGATGCGCGAAGATTCCTGCCAGGAACTGTTCAACGAGCGCCGCTTCGAACGCATGGAGTTCTACGGCAAGCTCATGGAGTGGCACCTGCGGTGGACTGACGAGGTGCGCACCATGTACCATGTCACCCACTACCGGTGGCCGGCCCTGAAACGCCTGCACGCCCTGATCAAAAACCGCAAGGCCGGACGCGCCGGGGCGGGCGCGGCAGCGCCGTCCCAGCCTGGCCACGCCGGCCAGCCCGAACCATCCACGGAGTAAGCAATGTATCTGCAAGAAGTCAAAACCATCCTGGCCGACGTCCTCAGCCTGGGCAGCGCCGCCGACGCGCTGACCGAACAATCGCCGCTGCTGGGCGCCATCCCGGAACTCGATTCGATGGCCGTGGTGCAACTGATCGCCGCCATGGAAGAGCAGTTCGGCTTCAGCGTCGACGACGACGAGATCGACGCGGCCACCTTCGCCAGCGTCGGCAGCCTGACCGCCTTCGTGCAGTACAAACTGACGGCATGACCCTGTTCTCCCCCGCCGCCCATGCCCAGCCCTTCTTCCTGAAGGCGGCTGCGGGGGAGCGTTATTGCCTGTTCCATCCGGCCGCCGGGCTGTGCCGTGGCGGCATGGTCTATCTGCATCCCTTCGGCGAAGAAATGAACAAATCGCGCCGCATGGCCGCGCTGCAGGCGCGCGCACTGGCGGCGCAGGGCATCGCCGTGCTGCAGATCGACCTGTACGGCTGCGGCGACAGCGGCGGCGACTTCGCCGACGCGCGCTGGGAGCATTGGCTGGACGACGCGGCGCTGGGTTGCCAGTGGCTGGCGGCCAGGCTGGGCCGCCCGGTCGGCTTGTGGGGCTTGCGTCTGGGCGCGCTGCTCGCGCTCGACTACGCGCGCCGGCAAAGCGAACGGGGCGCCGCAGCGCCGCAGCGCCTGCTGCTGTGGCAGCCGGTGCACAGCGGCAGCGCCTTCCTCACCCAGTTCCTGCGCCTGCGCATGGCCAACGCCATGCTGGCCGAGGACGGCGCGCAGAAAACCGGCACCGCCGCGCTGCGCGAACAGCTGCGCGCCGGCGAGGCGCTGGAAGTGGCCGGCTATGAACTGGCGCCGGAACTGGCCGGCGCGCTCGACGCGCTCGAACTGGCCAAGTTGCCGGCGCCCCCCTGCCCAGTGCACTGGTTCGACGTGGTGGCGGCCGAAGGGCGGCCGTTGGCGCCGGCCTCGGCCAAGCTGACGGCGGCGTGGCTGGAGCAGGGCGTGGCGCTGCAAGCGCAAGCCGTGGCCGGGCAGCAATTCTGGGGCACGCAGGAGATTGCCATCTGCGAGGCCTTGATCGAGGCCAGCAGCGCGGCATTGGGCGACGGCGCAGGGCTCGGTGCGACCGGTGTCGGCAACGCCAACAACGACGGCGCCAACGGCATACTCGATAACGCCGCAAACGGTGCAGGCGATAAGGCCGGCGGCGACGGCATCAGGGAGCGCCGCCATGCAATTTGAGGAACACGCCCTGAGTTTCGCCTGCGGCGGCGACTGCCTGTTCGGCATCGCCAGCGTGCCGGCCCAGCCGGCCGCGAGCGGCGTGGTGGTGGTGGTCGGCGGCCCGCAATACCGGGGCGGCAGTCACCGCCAGTTCACGCTGCTGGCGCGCCACCTGGCCGCGCAAGGCATCGCCGTGTTGCGCTTCGATTACCGGGGCATGGGCGACGCCGAGGGCGAGGCGCGCGATTTCGAGGTGGTCGGCGACGACCTGCGCAGCGCCATAGACCAGTTCCAGGCCGCCGTGCCGGCCGTCAAGGAAGTGGCGTTGTGGGGATTGTGCGACGGCGCCTCGGCCGCGCTGTTCTACGCCGCGCAGGACGCGCGGGTGCGCGGCGTGGTCCTGCTCAACCCCTGGGTGCGCACCGAGGGCGGTTTGGCCAAGGCCACCTTGAAACACTACTACCGCGACCGCCTGCTGCAGCCCGAGCTGTGGAAGAAAATCTTTACCCTGCAATTCGATTACGGCGCAGCGCTGCGCTCCTTCGCCGGCCTGCTGGGCGCGGCGTCGGGCAAACCGGCGGCGCCCGCGGTTGCCGGCGGGGATGTTGCGGCCGGCGCCGCCGTTGCCGCCGTGCCGCTTGCCGTCCCGCTGCCGCAGCGCATGCACGACAGCCTGGCCGCCTTCGAAGGCAAGGTGCTGCTGATCCTGAGCGGCGCCGACCTCACGGCACAGGAATTCAAGGACACGGTGCAAGCCTCGCGCCCCTGGCAGAAATTGCTGGCCGCGCCGCGCGTGACGCGGCACGACCTGGAGCAAGCCGACCACACTTTTTCACGCCGCGCCTGGCGCGACCAAGTAGCAGACTGGACCGGAGAATGGATGCGCTCATGGTAAACAAACGCGTACTGATGATCGCCTACCACTACCCGCCGATGCGGGGCAGCAGCGGCATCCAGCGCACCCTCAAGTTTTCGCAGTACCTGCCGCAGTGCGGCTGGGCGCCGGTGGTGCTGTCGGCCCATCCGCGCGCCTACAGCAATCCGGGTCCGGACCAGATGGGCGACATCCCAGCCTCAGTGCCGGTGACGCGCGCCTTCGCGCTCGACACCGCGCGCCACCTGTCGTTCAAGGGCCGCTACGCCGGCTTCATGGCGCTGCCGGACCGCTGGGTCAGCTGGTGCCTGGGCGCGATCCCGGCCGGGCTGCGCCTGATCCGCCGGCACCGCCCGGCCGTGATCTGGTCGACCTACCCGATCGCCAGCGCGCACTTGGTGGGCCTGGCGCTCAAACGCCTGACCGGCCTGCCCTGGGTGGCCGACCTGCGCGACCCGATGACCGACGTCAGCTATCCGGAAGATCCGCTCACGCGCAAGGTCTACCAGTGGATAGAGCGCCAGACCGTCAAACACTGCACCGTGGCGGTCTGCACCACACCGGGCGCCATCGTCACCTACCACACCCGCTTCCCGGAAATCCCGCGCGAGCGCTTCCGGCTGATCGAGAACGCCTACGACGAGGAAAATTTCACCGAGGCCGAACGCGAACTGGCCCAGCAGCCGCCGGCACCGCCCGCCGCCGACGCCCCACTGACGCTGGTGCACAGCGGCGTCATCTACCCCTCCGAGCGCGATCCGGTGCCGCTGTTCCAGGCGCTGGCGGCCTTGCAGCAGCAGGGGGCGATCAGCGGCGGCACGCTGCGCATCGTGCTGCGTGCCACCGGCCACGACGACTATCTGGCCGGCCTGATCCGCGAGCACGGCATCGGATCCATCGTGCAACTGGCGCCGCATGTCCCCTACCGCACCGCGCTGACCGAAATGCTGAGTGCCGACGGCCTGCTGATACTGCAGGCCACCAACTGCAACCACCAGGTGCCGGCCAAGCTGTACGAATACCTGCGCGCGCGCCGCCCCATCCTGGCGCTGACCGACGCCGAGGGCGATACCGCCGCCACCTTGCGCGGCGCAGGCATCGACACCATCGCGCCGCTGGACGGGCGCGACGCCATCATCGCCGCCCTGCCGCGCTTCCTGGAGCAGGTGCGCGGCGGCAACGCGCCGCTGGCATCGGCCGCCACCATTGCCGCCCATTCGAGGCGCGCGCGCAGCGAGCAGCTGGCCCAGTTGCTCGATCTGGTCGCGGCAGCCGAGGTGGCCACGCCGGTCGCCAGTGCCCTGACAAAGTAACGACCACGTTCGGAGAACAACGAGATGACAACCTTAGCGAAGATGGCGTCCGGCGCACTGCTTGCGGCCTCGCTGGCGGTCCTGGGCGGTCTGGCCAACACGGTCAGCGCGGCCAACACCAGCAACGAATATTGCGGCGATTTGAAAAACGCCTACGGCCCGTACGATTACCGCAAGGGCAAATCCGAATTTGCCGAGAACCTGAATCTGGTCGAAGTCGGCCACTTCAATAGCGACGTCGAAAACGGCATCAAGGGCATCACCGGCACTTTGGGCCAGGAACTGGACTATGCGCTGCGCGCCTTCCCTAACCATGCACGGGCGCTCGATACGCTGCAGCGCGTGGCGCTGCGCGACCGCGTCTACATCCTGCCGGGCGCGCGCCGCCCCGTCGAATGCTATTTCAACCGCGCGGTCCGCTTCGCCCCGGATGATCCGGCGGTCTACTCGCTGTACGGCAACTATCTGTCGGGACTGGGCCGCGGCAAGGAAGCGCTCAACATGTTCGCCACCGCCGCCGCGCTCGATCCGGAAAATCCCACCCTCAACTACAATTTGGGATTGCTTCATTTCAAGGACAAAAACTATCAGCTGGCCAACAAATACGCCCAGATAGCCTATGCGGCCGGCTTTCCGCTGCCCGGCTTGAAGAAGATGCTGACCGAAGCCGGCAAGTGGGACGTGTCTGCCGCGCCCCCGCCCAAGGAAGCCAAGCCCGATCCGGACAGCGAGCCCGAAGGCCAGCCCGAATCCAAACCGGCCCCCGAATCCGCAACCCCGCCCGAGGCCAGGAAGGACTAGGCGCGCGGATGCGCCAGCACCCACTCCTCCACCAGCCACGGCGCGGCCCAGCCGGCGCAGGGTAGCAACACCTGCGTGATGTCGGCCGAGCGGCCCGGCAGATAGAGCTGCGCGGTCTCCATGGCCAGCATGGCCGCCGCCAGCAGCGCGCCGCCGCCCAGCGCGATCACGTGGTGGCGCGCCGGCGCCGACGCCTGCCGCGCCAGCCAGGACATGCCCATGAAGGGCCACAGGAATTCCAGGATATTGGTGAAGCCGACCAGACTGCGCATATGGCCGCGGAACGGCACCCAGTTGAAGCGGCCGGCCTGCCAGCCGCCAACGCCCGGCGCCAGCTCGTACACCACCATGGCCGCCGCCAGCAGCGCCATCGCGCAATACGACGCGCGCGTCGGCGCCAGCCGTCCCAGCCAGACCACCATAATCAGCGACAGCGCGGCGGCCAGCACTTCCTCCAGGCCGAGCCGGTGTTCGTCGATCAGCACCTGCGCCGCCAGCACGGTCAGCAGCAAGGTCCCGTGCAGCACCCGCCAGCGTTGTCCCGGCTTGACCAGCGCGCGCAGCAACAAGCCCAGCGCGCTGAGATTGCACGCCAGGCAAAACAGCACCACCGGACTGAACTGCATGGCGCCGTGCAGCTGGTAGTACAGCGGCCCCAGGCTGTAGCGCCAGCGCGCCGGGCTGAGCACGGGAATCAGGGGACTGGTCTGGGCCAACAGCCACAGCGCCAGCACCACCAGGCCGGTATTGGCGATGGCACCGCGCGGGAACCAGGCGTCGCGCCAGGCCAGCAGGCGCGCGCCGCTCAAGGTGTCGCGCCGCAGCAGGCCGGCCAGCAAAGCGCCCACCAGCGTACCCAGCAGATTCATCGCGACATCGGCCGCCGACGACACCCGCGCCGGCAGCCATTCCTGCGCCACCTCGGCCGCGATGCTGAACAGGGTGCCGGCAGCCACCGCCAGCAGCAGGCCGGGCCAGTAGCGATGGCGCTCGGCCCACCAGGACGCCAGCAGCAGGCCGAAAGGCATGTAGACGAGCACGTTCTGCACCAGGTCGCCCCGTTCCAGATAGGCCGCGCCGGGGTGCAGCAGGAAGCCGAACAGCGCCTCGCTGCGCGGTGCCCAATGGAAAGGATACAGGCTGCCATAGGCCAGCAGGCCAGCGTAGACAACGACCGCACGACGCATAGGCGCGCCGGTCAGGAGCCGGATTTGATGGCGTGCCGGCTCATCAGGTCGTATAGGGTGGGACGGCTCACGCCCAGCAGCTCGGAAGCCTTGACGATGTTGCCGTCGACCCGGGCCAGCACCTTGACGATGGCCTTGTACTCGGCCTCGTCGCGCACCTGGCGCAAATTCAGCGGTTCCTCCGGCAGCAGCGCGCCGCTCAGGCCGAGGTCCTCGGCCACGATGTGCGGGCCGTCCGCCATGATGACGGCGCGCTTGATGCAGTTCTCCATTTCGCGCACATTGCCCGGCCACGGGTAGGCTTCGATCACATTCATCGCCTCCTGGCTGAAATGCAGGGAGGCGCGCGACTCGGCGGCGCAGAATTTGTTCTTGAAGTGGTGCGCCAGCAGCGCGGCGTCGCCGACGCGGTTGCGCAGCGGCGGTATGGTCACCACAATCTCGGACAGGCGGTAGTACAAATCCTCGCGGAAGCGGCCGGCCGTGGCCAGCTCCTTCAGGTTCTGGTGCGTGGCGCAGACAATGCGCACGTCGACCGCGATCTCCTCGTGGCCGCCGATGCGCTCGATGACGCGCTCCTGCAGGAAACGCAGCAGCTTGGCCTGCAGCGCCATCGGCAAATCGCCCACCTCGTCGAGGAAGAAGGTGCCGCCGTGCGCCAGCTCGACCTTGCCCTTGGTCTGCTTGGCGGCGCCGGTGAAGGCGCCCTTCTCGTAGCCGAACAGCTCGGACTCGAGCAGGTTCTCCGGGATGGCCGCGCAGTTGATGGCCATGAAGCGCTCCTTGGAGCGCGGGCTGAGCTGATGCAGCGCGCGCGCCAGCACTTCCTTGCCGGTGCCGCTCTCGCCCAGCAGCATTACAGAGGCCGAGGTGGGCGCCACTTTTTCGATGCTGCGGCAAATCTTCTGCAAGCCGGCGTCGCGGCTGATCACACCGGCCAGCGGCGAATCGGCCTGCGCCAGCTGCATGCGGCGGTTCTCGCGCTGCAGCGCCTGCAGGTAGAAGGCGCGCTGGACCACCAGGCCCAGCAGGTCCGGATCGGCCGGCTTCTGGTGGAAGTCGTAGGCGCCCAGGCCGATGGCGGCCACCGCGTGCGCATGGTCCTGGTTGCCCGTCAGCACAATCACCTTGGTCTCCGGCGCCAGCGCCAGGATCTGCTGCAAGGTGGCCAGGCCCTCGGTGGCGCCGTCCGGGTCGGGCGGCAGGCCGAGGTCGGTAATCACCACCTCCGGCTCATGGCGGCGCACTTGCGCCAGCGCCGCTTCGCGGTCGCCCGCCACGAGCACCTCGTAGGCGTCGAAGCTCCAGCGCAGCTGCTTTTGCAGGCCAGGGTCGTCTTCGATGATCAACAGCTTGGATTTGCTCACTTTATTCCTTCAGCCCGCCTTCAGGCGGCTCGTTCCACGGACATCGCGTCCTGATTGTATAGCGGCAGCGCGACCCGGAAAGTGGTGCCCTGCTGAGGCCGGCTGCTGACCTCCAGCTCGCCGCCCAGCTCATGGATGTACTCCCTGCTTTCGAACGCGCCTATCCCCATGCCGGCCGGCTTGGTCGACTCGAACGGCTTGTACAGCCGGTCGCGGATGAACTCCTCCGACATGCCCTGCCCGCTATCGCTGATCTCCACCAGCACCCCGGCGGCGCCGCGCCGCAGCCTGATCGTGACCGTGCCGTCCAGCGGCGTGGCCTCGATCGCGTTCTGGATCAAGTGGCCCAGCACGCGCTCGAGCCGCTCCCAGTCGGCCAGCACCTTCAGCCCGGCCTCCTCGACCAGCAATTGCGGACGCGGTTCGAACGCTGCCTTCAAGGATACGGCCTGTTTCAACAGTTGGTCAATCAACAATGGTGCCGGACGCGCCGGCGCGTCGTTGCGGCTCAGTTTTTGCAGCATCAGCTTCATCTTTTGCACCGAGTGGGTCACGGTGTCGAGCATGTCCTGCTGGAATTCGGGGTTGTTGCGGTGCTTGTGCGCGTTCGGGATCAGCAACGACAGCTGGGCCACCAGGTTCTTCAGGTCATGCACCACGAAGGTCGACATGCGGTTGAAGGACTCGAACTGGCGCGCCAGCATCAGCGCGGTGGCGGCGTCCTGCTGCGCCAGGTAGCTGGCGGCCTGGCTGCCGGCGATCTTGAGCAGGTCGATCACTTCCCAGTTCAGCTGGATCGCGCTGCGCGGCAGCTGCAGCAGCATGAAACCGGACAGGCGGCCCTGCAATATCAGCGGCACCACCAGCCAGCCGCGCGGGAAGCCGCGCACCCAGGCCGGGATCGCGATGTCATCGTACAGGGCGGGGCTGCGCGCGTACTCGTCCAGGTCGACCACCCATTGCTTGCTCTCGAGGAACTGGCAGAAGGCCGAATCGGCCGGCTCGGTGTCGTTTACCAGCGGCATATGCCACTGCGCCACCGGCTCGCACAGGCCCGAGTCGCGCCGCAGCCACAGCGCGCCGCCCGGGCTCTCGACCAGCCCGGCCACAGCCTGTATGGTGCGTTCGCCCAGGTTGGGGCCGTCGGCCGACAGCATGCGCGTGAAGCGCAGCCATTCTTCACGGTAATCGTAGTTGTAGCTATAGAAATGCTTGCTGATGAAAACCTTCAGCCAGGCGCGGAAGGTGCCCGAAAACAGCACCCCGGCCAGCAATACGCTGGCGCCGAACAGGAAGGCCACCTGCATCACCGAGCCCCAGCTGCCGCCGAAGAAGCGGAGGTAGTAGCCGGCCGAACTCATCACCAGCAGGTAGGCGGCCGAGCCGGCCAGCGCGGCCGAATGGAACAGCACCCGGCGCGAGACCGACAGTTCGGCGGTCCAGGACTTGCTGCGCGCGACCGCCAGCGCGATCAACGGCACCGTCAGCGCCTGCACGAAACCGCGCGCGCCCCAGATGTCGGCGTTGACCTGGCGGAACAGCATGCTGTCGCTGTACAGGTAGAAATCGTAGGCATACATGCCGCCGATGCCGATGCACGCGTATTTCAGCGCCCAGCGCTCCTGCGGCGACTTGTTGCGGTACAGCTGCTCGACCAGGATCATGCCCAGCACGGCCGCGCCGGCGCGCAGCATGGCCAGCGGCAGCAGGCCGCCCAGGCTGGCCACCAGCTGCGGCGCCCAGTTCGCCAACGCCTCGGCCGCCAGCAGCAGCGCATAGAAGCCGGCCACCAGGCGCAGCAGGCGGTTCTCGCGCAGCAGCTGCCAGCCGGCACCGCGCTGGAAAGTACCAAGCAGGGTGAGCAAAAATACCGACCAGCCGGCGTTGCGGCCGATGTCGAGCGCGTCGTTCCATTGTGTAGGGCTGCCGCCGTGCGCGGTTTCCCAGGCGTTCAGGGCGGCCCAGGCGGCCGTCAGCAGGGCCGCAGCCGCCAGCACGGGCGCGTGCGCGCGGCGCCGCCACACGCTCAGCTGGAGCGCGCACAGCAGGGCGAAGGCCAGCGCCGCCGCGCCGTAGCTGAAGACTGCGGCGCTGCTCAGCATGGCGGACTCCGCATCAGCGGCCGCTGCCGAACAACACCACCTTGAGGGTGTCGATCAGCACCAGGATGTCGAGGAAGAGGCTGTTGTTTTTCACGTAGTACAGGTCGTACTGCAGTTTCTGCACCGCGTCCTCGACCGACGCGCCGTAGCCGTAGCGCACCTGGGCCCAGCCGGTGATGCCCGGCTTGATGCTGTGGCGCACGTTGTAGTACGGGATGTCGGCGCTGAGCTGGTCGACAAAATACGGCCGTTCCGGGCGCGGGCCGACAAAGCTCATCTCGCCCTTGAACACATTCCACAACTGCGGCAGTTCGTCGACCCGCAGCTTGCGGATGATGCCGCCCACGTAGGTGACGCGCGGGTCGTTCTGCGCCGCCCACTGCGGCTTGCCGCCCTTTTCGGCGTCGCTGCCCATGCTGCGGAATTTGAGCACCTTGAAGCAGCGCCCGCCCTTGCCGACGCGTTCCTGGCTGTAGATCAGCGCGCCGCCGTCCTCGAGCTTAATGCAGATGGCGGTAAACAGCATCACCGGCAGCGCTAGCGCCAGGATGATGATGGAGACCACGATGTCGAAGGCGCGCTTCATGAAGGTGCGCATGAAGCTCTGGTCGAAGCCGCCGCCGAAGACCAGCCAGCTCGGCTGCAAGGATTCGACCCGGATCTGGCAGGTTTCGCGCTCGAAGAAGGTGGCCGCGTCGGTCACCTTGACGCCGAAAAGCTTGCATTCGAGCAATTCGCGGATCGGGAAGGTGCCGCCGCGCCGGTTCTGCACCGACACCACGATTTCGCGCACATTGTATTTCGCCGCCAGCGCCACCAGCGACATGCCCGGCTCCATGGCCAGCAGCGCGTTGGCGGCCACGCGCGACTCCTCGTCCGGCATGGCGACATAGCCGGCCACGTCGTACTTGTGGTAGCTGTTCGAATGCAGCGCCAGGTCGCCGCACTCCTTGGCCAGCGCGCCGTTGCCGAGGAAGATGATGCGCGACTCGAGGAAGCGGAACTTGGAACTGGTGAAGAAGATGGCGCGCGCCATCAGGATGCCGCCCGCCGAGATGGCGAATACCAGCAGCAGGATGCCGCGTCCGAAATACAGGTCGGGCGCGACGTAGAACACCAGCGTCAGGATGCCGAAGCCCATCGCGAACGAGGGCACCAGTTGCAGGAAGAAGGGGTTGCGCAAGCCTTCGCTGAAATTGAGCTGGTACATGCCCAGCGCGCTCATGGAAAAGACGATGGCGGCCGTGAAGACGCAGGCCGACATCAGGAAATGGTCGAGCCGTGGCAGCATGAAGTCGTCGCCGTCGAAGAAGCGAATGGCCGAGCCGGCGTAGAACGCCCCGATCAGTATCAGGATCTCGACGAAAAGCAGGCTGAACGCCACTTTCGACACGTAGTGGTTGGCAATCTTTAACATATTGTTTTCCTTCCCCAGTGCGTACTACCCGCGGCGACGGATGACGGGATGGGCCGTACGCAGGCCCGCCCGTTCTATGTACTTGTTGTACTTGTCTTCAGGCCGTCAAACTGCCGACGTACCAGTCCATCGCCACGGCCAAACCTTGCTCGATGCTGTGGGTCGGCGCGAACCCCAGCAGGTGCGCCGCCTTGCCAATGTCCGCCAGCGAATGGCGCACATCGCCGGCCCGGAAGCCGGCATATTGCGGCCGGTGCTGGTCCAGGTGCGGGAAACGTTCCCGCAACAGGGCCACCATCATGCCGTACAGCTGATTCAGGCTGGTGCGCTGGCTGACCGCCACGTTGTACACCTGGTTGACCGCTTCCGGCGCGGACGCCGTGGCAGCCAGCAAGTTGGCCTGGATCACATTGTCGATGAAGCAGAAATCGCGGCTGGTTTCGCCGTCGCCGTTGATGAACAGCGGCTCGTTGCGGATCAGCGCGGCCACCCACTGCGGGATCACGGCGGCGTAGGCGCCGTCCGGGTCCTGGCGCGGGCCGAACACGTTGAAATAGCGCAGGCCGACCGTCTCGCTGCCGTAGCAGCGCGCGAACACGCCGGCGTACAGTTCGTTGACGTATTTGGTCACCGCGTACGGCGACAGCGGGTTGCCGATCTGGTCTTCCACCTTGGGCAGGCCAGGGTGGTCGCCATAAGTCGAGCTGGAGGCGGCGTACACGAAGCGCTTGACGCCGGCGTCGCGCGCGGCGGACAGCATGTTCAGGAAGCCGGTGATGTTGACGTCGTTGGTGGTTTGCGGGTCCTCGATCGAACGGGAAACCGAACCCAGCGCAGCCTGGTGCAGCACGTAGTCGACGCCGGCGCAGGCCTGCGCGCAGTCGGCCGGCGCGCGGATGTCGCCGCGGATGAACTGGAATTGCTCCCACTGCGCCGGCGCGACGGCGGCGCGCACCTGGTCCAGGTTGTGCTGGTAGCCCGTGGCGAAGTTGTCCAGGCCGGTTACGCGCTGGCCCAGCTTGAGCAGCGCCTCGACCAGGTTGGAGCCGATGAAGCCGGCCGCGCCGGTCACCAGCCAGTGGCGAGACTGGCCGCGCAACTCGCGCTGCAGCTCAGCAAAAGCCGACGTCGCCGGGGCGGACGCGCCCATCACAGCCTCCAGACAGCGTGGCCGGCCGCGCGCAGCGGCGCCAGCTCGAATGCCGACTTGACGTCGATGAAGCAACCCAGCGGGGTCAGCTTGGCGCACAGCTCGCCGCTCGGCAGCGCCAGCAGTTCCTTGTGCGGCACGGCTGCGACGATGGCGTCGGCGCGCGGCAAGTCTTCCCAGCGCTCCAGTTCGACACCGTACTCATGCATGGCTTCGTCCGCCTCGGCGACCGGGTCGTGCACGTGCACCTCGACGCCGTAGGTCTTCAGCTCGGCGATGATGTCGGCCACCTTGGAGTTGCGCAGGTCTGGGCAGTTTTCCTTGAAGGTCAGGCCCATCACGATGACGCGCGAACCCTTGACGTGGCAGCCGGCGGCGATCATGGTCTTGACGGTTTTCTCGGCCACGAACTTGGCCATGCCGTCGTTGATGCGGCGCCCGGCCAGGATCACCTGCGGATGGTAGCCGACCATGTCGGCCTTGTGGGTCAGGTAGTAGGGGTCGACGCCGATGCAATGGCCGCCCACCAGGCCCGGGCGGAAGGGCAGGAAATTCCACTTGGTGCCGGCCGCCTGCAGCACTTCCAGCGTGTCGATGCCGATGCGGTCGAAGATTACGGCCAGCTCGTTCATCAGCGCAATGTTCAGGTCGCGCTGGGTGTTCTCGATCACTTTGGCGGCCTCGGCCACCTTGACGCTGGAGGCGCGGTAGACGCCGGCGGTGATGATGGATTCGTACAGCTTGGCCACTTCGTCGAGCGTGGCGGCGTCGTCGCCGGACACCACTTTCAGGATGGTGGTCAGGGTATGCAGTTTGTCGCCCGGGTTGATGCGCTCGGGCGAGTAGCCGACGTGGAAGTCCTGCAGCCACTTCAGGCCGGACTCGCGCTCCAGGATGGGAATGCACACTTCCTCGGTGGCGCCCGGGTAGACGGTCGATTCGAACACCACGATGCAGCCTTTTTTCATGTGGCGGCCGACCGTGGTGCTGGCGCCGACCAGCGGCGTGAAATCGGGATTGTGGGCGTTGTCGACCGGGGTAGGCACGGCCACCACGATGTAGTCGGCGCCGGCCAGCACGGCGGGGTCGCTGCTGACGGTGAGCTGCGTGGCAGCCCGCAGGTCGTCGCTGGACAGTTCCCCGGTCGGATCGATGAATTCGCGGTAGCTGGCAATCTTGCGCTCGGACAGGTCAAACCCGATGGTGGCCCGCTGTTTGCCGAACTCGACCGCCAAGGGCAGCCCCACGTAACCCAATCCGACTACCGCGACTACCTTGGCATTTTCCATTTCGATTTCCTGCGAGACAATTTTATCAACTATGTTAATTTCTTGAGGTAATGCATCGGACTGCCCCAACTGGCCATTTTAGCGGTTGCGGCTGCAGCCGGTGTGACGGGGGCGTGAATTGTTGGGGCCGCACCACACAGTTTCAGCTCAGCATTCCACGTCAAATCCAGAATCCCATCCATACTCGGTGAGGCCGCAAAAAAATGCAAGCTTTATAACAAAATGAGCTGAAAAGCAATTACACATAGTGCTCAAAGCTACAACATTCATTATCGCTTTTTTATCGTTGCTGCGCTTGATTAAGCAGGCTCGCCCATGCAAATAGTGCTCATCCACGATGATGGGACCGCCAACAGCCCTGATAGCGTGCTAGCCGCGCCGCAGCGCACTTGCCAGCAACTCCTTCCAGGCGGGCACCGCCAGCGGTCGGCGGCGCAGCCAGCGCCAGGCACTGCGCGCGGCACTGCCGTGGCGCCCCCGGCCACGATAAAAATAGCAGTGCTCCTGCATCACCACGTCGTACCGGGCCAGCAGCAAGGAGCGGTGCACCAGCCAGCCTGGGCTGCGCATCAGCAGATCCAACATCCGGTCCTCGTGCAGGAGGCGCGGCGCATCGCCATGGGTCAGGCTGGCGGCATGGATGCGGTAATAGGCGATCTCGGCCGGCAGCAACCACAAGTCATTGTCCAGCGCGCACTGAAACCACAAGTGATAATCCTCCGAACGCGGCAAGTCTTCATTGAAGCACCCTTTGCTGGTCAATAAATCCTTGCGGATCATGACCGTCATGATGCCTACCATGCAACTGTCGGCGAACTCTGCCACGGGCCGGGAAAGGCACCGGGCGGCCGGCGGCGCCGCTGGCACGGCAGCGGTCGCCATTAGAGTCTGAACGTCATCGTAGCCGGAACTCCCCGCCTGGTTCGCGCGCGGCCGCAGCAACTGGAAACGCGCGCCCACCCAGCGTGCCGCAGGCTGCTGAGAGATAATCTGCCAACGTAGCGCCAACGCATTGGGAAACCAGACATCGTCCGAATCGAGGAAACCGATCCAATCGCCGCGCGCGCCATCGATGCCGGTGTTGCGTGCACCGGCAGCTCCCTTGCTGCGGGTATTGCCCAGTACCCTGACCCTGGGGTCGGCATCAATCTCGGCCAGGATGGCTAAAGTAACGGAGTCGGTGCTGTGATCGTCCACCACGATGAGCTCAAAATCGGGCAAATCGAAGCCCGGAAGCGCTTGCTGCGCCAGTACCGAGTAAACAGCCTCGCTGAGAAAGTGTCCGGTATTAAAGACCGGCATGATGACGGAGAGCACGGGTTTTTGCATAATGTCCTTTCGGCTGCGCGAAGGCTATGCTAACGTCCGCTTTGCCTCTTGTCGACTTGCTTAGTGGCACTTGACGGGTTTTCCCAGTTCTAGGACAATCGGCCGGCATGGCGATGTTGACAACTCACGTTTCCAGGCGCAATACACGCCAGCCTTACGGCGACCATCAGCGGCCCCTGTCCTGGCCGCCTTCGAGTTCTCTTCCTTTTCGCCTACGCATCGCATACACATGACGCAAATCAATCAACGCATGGCAGTCGGAATCGTTTGGATGATTGCGGCGCGGATGCTGGACCGTGTCATCGGCATAGTGAGCACCTTGTTTCTCGCGCGTCTGCTGGTACCCGGCGATTTTGGACTGGTCGCCATGGCCACCGCGATTGGCGGCATGCTCGATCTGCTCGGTTCATTCAGCTTCGATATGGCCCTGATCCAGAAGCAGCAGGCCGAACGGCGCCACTACGATACAGTCTGGACCTTCAACGTCATTTTCGGTCTGTTTTGCACGGTCGGCATGATCGCGCTCGCGGCGCCGGCGGCGGTCTACTATAGCGAGCCACGCTTGGCCAACGTCATGTACGCGCTGTCCCTGATGTATTTTGTCAGCGCGTTTGGCAACATCGGCGTAGTTAATTTCCGCAGGGAACTTCAATTCAAGCAGGAATTTACCTTCATCCTGGTGCGCCGCCTGGTTACCTTCACGGCGACCATAGGCACCGCCTTCGCCACGCATTCCTACTGGGCGCTGATCCTGGGCATGTGCCTGGGGCGTCTGGTCGGCTCCGCGCTAAGCTATACAATGAACAGCTATCGGCCGTGGTTCTCGCTGGCGGCAACTGCCGAGCTGCTCCAGTTTTCGAAGTGGATGCTGGTGAACAACCTGCTCGGCTTCCTGCGCCACGATGGCTGTGCCTTTGTCATCGGGCGGATGTTCGGTGCCGGCGGGCTGGGCGTGTACGCGGTCTCCTACGAAATTTCCAACCTGCCGTCGACCGAGCTGGTAGCGCCCATCAACCGGGTCGCGATGCCCGGTTTTTCCCGCATGGCCGAGCCGCAACTCATCGCCGATGCCTATTTGCGCCTGCTCGGCATGATCACGCTGATGATATTGCCGGTCGGCATAGGCATCGCTGCCGTGGCCACGCCGCTGGTGCAGACGCTGCTGGGCGGCAAATGGCTGGAGGCGATCCCGCTAATCGCCATCCTGGCCATCAATGGCGCCATCTCCGCCACCCAAACTAACAACGCCTCGGTCTGGCTGGCCTTGGGCAGACCGCACGAGGTAACCAAAGTACAGGCATGCTACTTGGCAGTGCTGTTTCCTTCGCTATACTTCTTCCTGTTGAAGTTCGGTATGGTCGGCGCGGGCTATGCCTATCTGGCGGCGCAACTGCTGGACGTCGTGCTGGAAATGCGCACCACCAAGCGTCTGTTGCCATTCGCCTGGGCCGATGTGTTGCGCGTGATCTGGCGACCTGCGATAGGCGCGGCGGGCATGTATCTACTGGTGGGATTGGTGGACCAGCAACTACGCCTAAGCCCGCCAGCGCTGCGCCTGGCACTCGACACCGCCGCCGGGGCACTGGGGTATTGCGGCATCGTGCTGGCGCTGTGGTGGCTCAGCGCGCGCCCGAGCGGTGCGGAAAGTTTCTGCCTGAAGCGCATTCGGGTTCTATGAAATCACAGAAATCAACCTATATGGTCTCCGAAACCTCCGACGTCACGGTCATCGTCCCCAGCACGGCCCAGTTATCGCGACAGGCAGAGATCGGGCGCTGTATTCGCTCGATCCGGACATCGTCAGCGTTGCCGGTACAAATCATCGTTGTCGTCAACGGGACGCGCTTCGACCAAGGCATCTGCGATTGGCTAAAAGCCCAGCCGGACGTGCAATTCGTGTACGCCGAACTCGGCTCGGCCCCGAACGCCGTGCTGGAAGGGCGCCGGCTGGTGCGGACCCCTTACTTTTCCTTCCTGGACGACGACGACGAATACCTGCCGGGCGCCACCGATTTGAAGCGCGCCGAACTATTGTCACACCCCGGAGCCGACTTGGTCGTCACCAACGCATTCCGCCGCTGCGGCATGGAAGAGAGAGTGCTATACAGCCACTTGCGCGAGGTGGCGCAGCAACCGTTGCTGGGCCTGTTCGATGGAAATTGGCTACACAATGGCAACGCGCTGTTCCGCACGTCCGCCGTGGACACCGAATACTTCACGAATTACAAACCCTATGCCGAATGGACCTGGCTGGCGTTCAAGCTGGCCATGGCAGGCAAAACGGTGCACACCCTGGAACAGCCTACCTTCCGGGTCCACGTCACGCCCGGGTCGCTGTCGCAGTCGGACGCGTATTTCGCTCACTACCTGCAACTGTACGACAGCATGCTGGCCGCACACCCGCCAGCAGCGGTCCAGCACATCATCCGGCGCCGCATCAGCGCGGCGCTGCACGACTACTCGGAGCGCGCATTGGAACGCGCACAGGGCATGGACGCGCTGCGCTACCACCTGCGCAGCCTGCTGCAGCCGGGCGGCTTGCGTTACCTGGGTTATACGCGCCATGTCTTATGGCACCTGCTACGTAACAAGGAGAAAATCGCATGAGCCATTGCGACGTCTCGGTCATTATTCCTGCCTATAACGCCGCCGCCTTTATCGTCGATGCACTCGACAGCCTGGCGCGCCAAACGTGCGCGCCACGCGAAGTGCTGCTTATCGACGACGGCTCGTCCGACCAAACCTACCAGTTGGCAGAGCATTGGTCGCACACGGCCAGCCCGGCGTTCGAACTGCGCTTGTTCAGGCAAGAGAATAGCGGCGCCTCAGCCAGCAGAAACTTCGGCATCACCCAGGCGGCCGGAAGCTGGGTCGCCTGCTGCGATGCCGACGATATCTGGACGCCTGACCACTTGGCCGCACTGGTGGCCGCCGCCGCGCTGGAGCAGGACGCGGTGGCGGCCTATGGTGCCGGACGGCTGCTGCTGGAGGGCGGCCGCGAAGGCGGACTGTACGACGAGTTTTGGGACAACCCCTCGAAGGCTCTCGGCCAGGCGATTGCCGGTTCGGCCTGCCTGAAATTGACGACCGGCCGCTTCGCGCGCCTAGTCAAGGGCAATTTCATCAAGCCGTCCAGTCTCATGTTCTCGCGCGCCGCCGCCATGCGGTCCGGCTTGTTCGACGTCAGCCTGCGCAGCGCCGAAGACCGCGAATTCCTGATCCGCCTGCTGTTTCAGGGCAGCTTCGTCTACCATCCCTCGCCCATCACTTGGTATCGCTGGCACGACAACAACTTGAGCAACGAAAAACATGCGTACGCTAATGCGAGAAACAGCTTGTTGGTGCTGCACAAAGTACTGACCAATACCAGCCTCGGGTTGGATGCCGAACAGCGCGCCGCCTGCCTGCTGGAAGCGCGCCGCCTCAGCAAGGAGTATCTCTACCAATGCGCGTTGCGCGGAATGCGCGGCTACGCCAACGGCCTCGCCACGCTAAGACGTCTATTCGGCTCCCACTCGGCGCTACGCGCCATCAACCCCAAGCACTTGGTACGCAGTCTGATTTAGCGCCGCGGCGGATTCTGCGCGCCCTTCGCCCCTCAGGTAGACGCCAGCGGCTTGAGCGCGCGCCTCTGCAATATAACCATCAATTTGCGCCACACCCACACCCAGCCGGGCACCGGTCGCGCCAACGCCGGCGCGCCGTGGCTACGCCGCAGGAAATCGTACAAACCCAACAGGCTGGCATCGCCATGTGCATGATGGCCCGCCAAATACAGCTTGTTGGCTTCGTAGAACCCTTGGTCCAGCAAACGCAGCCACAATAAGCGTCGGTGCGCTGGCGGCGTGTGTTCCCACCAGAACATCAGGTAATTGCGCTGCATGAGGTAAAAGTAGTAGGACCCGCGCTCTGTATCCGAACGCGGCATGGCATGTTGCACCGCCGCGCCGAACGCAACCCTGCTAGACCAGCCGGCCACCGCCAGGCGAGCGCCAATATCGTCATCTTCAAAATACGCGAACAATTTTTCGTTCAGCAGACCGACATCGCGCAACGCCGCAGTACGCAACAGCAAGGCCGTGCCAGGAACCCAGCGGTTTAACGGCATGGTGTCCTGCTGTACGACGTTCTCGGCCAGCGCCGGCCAGACACTGCGGCGGCTCGACCAGTCGTGGTAGCCGCCGCTGAAATACAGCTCGCCATCCTGGTTCAGCATGGTCGGCGACACCGCGCCGCAACGCGGATGGGCCGTCATCTCGGCCAGCATCAGACTCAAGGTATGGGTCTGCACCGCCGTCGCATCGCTATTGAACAACCAGACGAATTCGACGCCCGCCGCCATCGCCTTGCGCAAGGCGACATTATGTCCACCGGCAAACCCCAGGTTGCGCGGGTGGCGAAGCAATGTGCAGCCATCCGGCAAGCCACCCTGTAGCAAGGAAAAATCGGCATCAGCCGAGCCATTGTCGATTACCAGGCACTCTACCGTGGTATCGGCAGGCGTCTGCAGCTTCAATAAACCTTCGACGCATCTCAGTGTGGCTGCCGCCGTGTTCCAGTTAAGCACACTGATCAAAACCCGTACGTTCTCTTTCGTGCTTTTTGTCACCGCGCCTCTCCTTCTACGTGCCCTCTTCCGCGAGGCCAAGCAGCCATCTTATCATGCAGTTTTATCATGCTGACGGCGAGCAGCCACGATCGTGGCCAGCCTGCGCGGCATGCGGTGCAGACAGTTCTTGTTAATCCAGTTGACGCAGACTGTGCGAATTGGACGCAACAGTCGCTTCGAAAGATGTCTCTTTTACCACACACATCAGTAGGCCATGCTACACTTTTCACACCGAAATACGCCCTGCAGTCTTTGCCGAACGGAGATGCGATGTCATCAGTTGTTGCCTCGTCACCCTATTCTGATTCGCCACGGCCGGAAATGTTGGCCTTCGTGCCGGGCGATGCCCGCCGTGTTCTGGATGTCGGCTGCCACACTGGCGCATTCGGCCGAGCCGTCAAAAACAAGTGCGGGGCAGAGGTATGGGGCATTGAACCGGATCCGCAGACCGCCGAAGTGGCCGCAACTGCGCTGGACCGGGTGATCAACGATTTTTTTTCTCCTGCGCTGCCGTTGCCGGATCACTATTTCGATGTGATCGTGTTCAACGACGTGCTGGAACACATGACAGACCCGTGGGCTGCCCTGAAATTAGCCGCCAGCAAACTAAAGCCTACCGGCTGTGTCATCGTCTCGATACCGAATCTGCGCCACATCGACAATCTGGTCCATATCATGCGGGAGCGCGATTTCAACTACGAACCGGCCGGCATACGCGACCGGACGCATTTGCGCTTTTTTACGCGCAAGAGCGCACTACGCCTGTTCGACAATAGCGGCCTCTCCATCGTGACCCTCAGCGGGGTCAACGAAGAGTGCTACCCGTCGTGGCCGCGGCGCATCGCCTATTTCCTGTTCAAACGCTACCTGGACGACACCAGGCATATCCAGTTTGCCATTGTGGCCAAGCCACAGTAGACCGGCAGCGGAGCAAGGCCGGCGCATTTGCCGCGCCCGGCCAGCGCGGCCCTAATCGTAAAAGCGCGCGCCCGCCGCCGCCATGCTACGCAGCAGTGCCGGCGCCGCGAAGCGCGCGCCGTGGTTGGCGGCCAAGCGTTCGCACAGCACCACATACGCGGCGGCGCCCTTGCCGTCCACCTCGCTCAGCGGCCCGCCCCTGAAGGCAGGGAAGCCCCAGCCCAGGATGGCGCCGACGTCGGCGTCGCGCGCCGTGGTCAGCACGCCCTCCTCCATGCAGCGCACGGTTTCCACCGCCTGCACCGCGATCAGGCGCTCGACCAGCTGCGCCACGTCGGGCTGCGCGGCGGCGCGCGGATACTGCTCGGCCAGCCCCGGCCACAAGCGCTTCTTGCCGCCCTCCGGATAGTCGTAATAGCCCTGCCCGGCTTTCTTGCCGATGCGGCCCAGTTCGACCATGCGCGCCGCCACCTGGTGGCCGGGACGGGCCTGGTAAGCCTCGCCCAGGTCGATGCGGGTCTGGCAGTCGATCTTGCAGATCAGTTCGCTCGACACCTCGTCGGTCAGCGCCAGCGGGCCGACCGGCATGCCGGCCTGCAGGCCGGCGTTTTCGATCAGCGCCGGTGCCACGCCCTCGGCCAGCATGGCCAGGCCTTCCAGCACATAGGTGGAGAACACGCGGCTGGTGTAGAAGCCGCGCGCGTCGTTGACGACGATGGGCGTCATGCCGAGCGCCTTCACCAGGTCCAGCGAGCGCGCCAGGGTGGCCTCGCTGGTCTGTTTGCCGACGATGACTTCGACCAAGGGCATCTTGTCCACCGGCGAGAAGAAGTGCAGGCCAATGAACTGCTGCGGGCGCGCACTCGCCTCGGCCAAGCCGGTGATCGGCAAGGTGGAGGTGTTGGACGCGAAGATGGCGTCCGGCCCCAGCACCGCCTCGGCCTGCGCGGTGACCGACGCCTTCAGCGCGCGGTCCTCGAACACGGCTTCTATGACGATCTCGCTGCCCGCCAACTGCGCATAGTCGGTGGTGGCGTTGATGCGCGCCAGCAGGGCTTGCGCCTGTCCCGCAGCGATCTGGCCGCGCGCGGTCTGCTTGTCCAGCAGCGCCTGCGCGTAGGCCTTGCCCTTGTCGGCGTCCGCCTGGGTGCGGTCGACCAGCACCACCTGCAGCCCGGCTTTGGCCGCCACGTAGGCGATGCCCGCGCCCATCATGCCGGCGCCCAGCACACCGATCTTGCCGTAGCCCTGCTGCGGCACGCCGGCCGGGCGCGCGGCCAGTTTATTCGCCTCGCCCATGCTGAAGAACAGGGTGCGTATCATGTTTTTCGCTTCCGGCGACAGCACGGTCTGCACGAAATAGCGCGCCTCGGTGGCCAGGCCGGTGTCGAGGTCGGTGATCAAGCCTTCGTAGACGCAGGACAGGATATTCTTCGGCGCCGGATAGTTGCCCCAAGTCCTGGCGTGCACCATGGCGTTGGCCGCCATGATGGTCTGCTGCACCGCCGGCGCGGCAACCGCGCCGCCCGGCACCTTGTAGCCTTTCATGTCCCATGGCTGCTGGGCGCGCTCGGACGGCGCGGCCAGCATGGCATCGTTCAACCAGGCGCGCGCGGCATCCACCTCGGCGCCCGGCGCCACCACCGCGTGCAGGATGCCGGCCTTGAGCGCGTCGGCTGCTTTCAGGCGCTTGCCCTCAAGCAGCAGCGGCAGCGCCTTCTGGATGCCGATCAGGCGCGGCAAGCGCTGTGTGCCGCCGCCTCCCGGCAGCAGGCCCAGGCTCACCTCCGGCAGGCCGAAGCGCGCCTTGGGATTGTCCGCCGCCACGCGGTAGTGGCCGGCCAGCGCCACTTCCAGGCCGCCGCCCAGGGCCGAGCCCGGCAGCGCCATGGCAACCGGCTTGCCGCAGGTCTCCAGCTTGCGCAGCGCGCGGTGCAAAGTCATCACGCGGGCGAACAGCACGCCCGCGTCGCTGCTGTCGAGCAGCCATTCGAGGTCGCCGCCGGCGATGAAGTCCGGCTTGGCCGACGTCATCAGGACGGCCTTGACGGCGGGATCGGCCGCCACCTGGTCAATGGCGCCGCACAAGGCTTGGCAGCTTTCGCCGTTCAATACGTTCTGGCTGCGGCCAGCCATGTCCCAGCTCAGCGTGGCGATGCCGCCCGCGTCGATATGCAGATTGATCATGGCTGTTCCTTAAATGCGTTCAATGATGGTGGCCGTGCCCATGCCGGCGCCCACGCACAGCGTGGCCAGGCCCGTGGCGACGCCGCGCCGTTCCATTTCGTCCAGCAGCGTGCCCAGTATCATGGCGCCGGTCGCGCCCAGCGGATGGCCCATGGCGATGGCGCCGCCGTTCACGTTGATCTTGTCGTGCGGCACGGCCAGCACTTCCATGAAGCGCAGCACCACGGCGGCGAAGGCCTCGTTCAGTTCCCACAGGTCGATGTCGGCCGCCGTCATGCCGGCGCGCTTGAGCGCCTTCTCGGCTGCGTAGCTGGGGCCGGTGAGCATGATGGATGGCTCGGAACCGATGGAGGCGAAGGAACGGATGCGCGCGCGCGGTTTCAGTCCGGCGCGCGCTCCCGCCTCGCGATTGCCGATCAGCACGGCCGCCGCGCCGTCCACGATGCCGGAACTGTTGCCGGCGTGGTGGATGTGCTGCATCAGCTCGATTTCGGGGTAGCGCTTGCGGATCACCGCGTCGAAGCCGAACTGCTCGCCCATGTCGGCGAAGGCAGGCTTGAGCGCCCCCAGCGAGGCGGCCGTGGTGTCGGGCTTGATGAACTCGTCGCGCGCCAGCATCACCAGGCCGTTGCGGTCCACCACCGGCACTACGCTGTGGTCGAACCAGCCCTGCTGCCGGGCATGGTGGGCGCGGCGCTGGCTTGCGGCCGCGTAGGCGTCGGCGTCGGCGCGGCTGTAGCCGTGGAGGGTGGCGATGGCGTCGGCCGAGATCCCTTGCGGCACGAAGTGGGTCTTGAAGGCCACTTGCGGATCGACCGGCCACGCCCAGCCGCCGGCGCCCATGGGTACGCGCGACATGGCTTCCACGCCGCCGCCGATGGCCAGGTCGGACTGGCCGGCCATCACTTGCGCGGCCGCCATATTGCAAGCTTCCAGGCCGGAAGCGCAGAAGCGGTTGATTTGCACGCCCGCCACGCTCTCGGCGTAGTCGGCCGCCAGCACGGCGATGCGGCCGATGCAGGCGCCCTGCTCGCCGACCGGCTCGACACAGCCCAGCACCACGTCGTCCACCAGCGCGGTGTCGAGCGCGTTGCGCACGGCGATGGCGCGCAGCGCTGTTTCAGCCAGGCGGATCGGCGTCACACCGTGCAGCGAACCGTCCTTCTTGCCCTTGCCGCGCGGGGTGCGGACGGCGTCGTAGATGAATGCTTCCATTGTTGGCTCCAAGTGTCGCCCTGCTCAGTCGGGGCGGTCGTTGCGGACCATGCTTTATCGGTGGGCATGCGCCCTATGGATTCCCGCATTCGCGGGAATGACAGCTCACAGGCTGCGGCTGATGAGTTCTTTCATGATCTCGCTGGTGCCGCCGTAGACGCGCTGCACGCGGGCGTCGGCCCAGGCGCGCGTGATCGGGTATTCCCACATATAACCGTAACCGCCGTGCAGCTGCACGCAGCGGTCCAGCACCTTGAACTGCATCTCGGTGGCGGCCAGCTTGGCCATCGAGGCGGTGGCCGTGTCCAGCTTGCCCTCCAGCAGCAACTCCATGCAGCGGTCCACGAACACGCGCATGACGGTGATTTCGGTCTTGATCTCGGCCAGCGTGTGCGCCACGGTCTGGAACTCCGTCAGCGCGCGCTTGAATGCCTTGCGTTCGCGGGTGTATTCCAGCGTCCAGGCCAAGCCTGCCTCGGCCGACGACACCGCGATCAGCGCCACCTGCATGCGCTCCCACGGCAGCTCCTGCATCAGGTAGGCGAAGCCGCGCCCCTCTTCGCCCAGCAGGTTGGCGGCCGGCACGCGCACATTGTCGAAGAACAGCTCGGAGGTGTCCTGCGCCTTCATGCCGGCCTTCTTCAGGCGCTTGCCCTTGGAGAAGCCGGCCATGGCGGTGTCGACCACGAACAGGCTGATGCCCTTGCTGCCGGCGGCCGGATCGGTCTTGGCCACGACAATCACCAGGTCCGCGTGCCAGCCGTTGGTGATGAAGGTCTTGGAACCGTTCAGGATGTAGTGTTCGCCGTCCGCGTCCACGCCCTTGAGCGCATTGGTCTGCACGCCCTGCAGGTCGGAACCGGTGCCGGGCTCCGTCATGGCGATGGCGCCCACCATCTTGCCGGTGGCCAGCCTGGGCAGGTAGTGCGACTTCAGGTAATCGCTGCCGTAGTGCAGGATGTAGGGCGCGACGATCTCCGAATGCAGGCCGAAGCCGAGGCCGGTCGCGTTGATGCGGGCCTGCTCCTCCATCAGCACCACGCTGTACAGGCGGTCGGCGCCGGCACCGCCGTACTGCTCCGGCATGCTGGCGCACAGGAAGCCGGCCGCGCCGGCCTTGAGCCAGACTTCGCGGTCCACATAGCCTTGCTCCTCCCAGCGTTCGTGGTGCGGCAGGACTTCGGTTTCCATGAAGCGGCGCGCGGACTCGCGCAGCATGTCGTGCTCTTCGGTGAACAGGGTGCGGGGGATCATGCGTGTCTCCAATGTTTTCGGTCATGCGACCTATATTTTTTAGGTATGTTGACCTATTTTATGAATTAGCGCAATATCGGGTTTTCGAAATGTGCGGCCCCCGTCATGAACACGCAACGCTCCACCGTCCTGCGCAGCAAGGAATCGAACACCACCGCCAAGGGCCATGAACGGGCAGGCGCTATCCTGGCCGTGGCGCGCGAGCTTCTCGGCACCGAAGGCTACGGCGCGCTGTCGATGCGCAGTGTGGCCTTGCGCTCGGGCGTCAGCCTGTCCAACGTGCAGCATTACTATCCAAGCCGGGAAGTCTTGCTGGAAGCGCTGCTGAACCAGGCCTTCGACGGCTACCAGGCCGGCATCGACCAGCGCCTGGCCCAGCGCGGCGACAGTTCGGGCATGGCGGTGTTCCAGTCCATCATTGACTTCTTCCTGGACGACTTGCGCGACCAGATTTCCAGCGGCCTGTTCTTCGAGATCGCGGCGCTGGCCAACCGCCACGCCTATGCCGCGCAGATGTTCGACAACATGCTCACGCGCGCGCGCCGCACCTTGCGCAACCTGATGCGCGACATCGCGCCCGAGATGCCGCTGCGCCAGTGCGAAATACGCGGCGCGCTGATCGTCTCCCAAATGATAGGGCTGATGATATTCCTGTCCGACACCCGGCCCAAGCATGAAGAGCTGGCCGAGCTGCAACAGGAAGCCAGCGCCGCCATCATGCGCGTCGCCTTCAGCTGACCGGGTTTCGCCGGATCCTTTGCGCTACATCAATCCCTCCGCGCATGGGGATGACAACGCCGCGGCAAGCACTGATACGCTGCAGAGTAGCCATTCCCTTTTGCGAACGGAGGGTAGACATGCGCAATCTGAAGGTATTCATCAAGAAGGCCCTGCCCCGGCAGTTGCTGGTCCATTTGCAAGCTTGGGACCACTACCACCGCGGCGAACCGGAGATCCGGCTGCTTTCCCAGCTGTCCTCTGCCGGGCGTGACGCCATCGACGCCGGCGCCAACATCGGCACCTACACTTATTTCCTGAGGAAACATGCCAGGCGCGTGTATGCTTTCGAGCCGAATCCCAATCTGGCGACCAGGCTGAGCCGGCAATTCCCCAAGGTGGTGGTGCGCAACCTGGCGCTGTCGGACAAGCTGGGCGAAGTCGTACTCAAGATGCCGATCGACGCGCAAGGCAATGAGCTGCACGAACTGTCCAGCATCGTGCAGAACTTCCAGTGTTCGACCAGGGATTTTCCGATCAAATCGGTCACCATCGATTCCCAGCGCTTCGACAACATCGGCTTCCTGAAAGTCGACGTGGAACAGCATGAGCGCGAAGTGCTGCGCGGCGCGATGGAAACGATCAGGCGCTGCCGCCCGACCATCCTGACCGAAGTGTCGCCGCTGAAATACGACGACGCGCTGCCCGAAGTCTTCAGCTTCCTTACCCGGCATGCCTACGTCGGCTGGTTCAGGTTCGCCGGGACATGGCTACCGCTGGCCGGGTTCAAGCGGGAGATCCATTCCAACCGGGCGCACTTCGGCGACAAGGAAAAATTTGTCGGCGGAAATATCATCTTCTTCCCGGCCGAACACGCCTTATCGCAGTCCGGCCCGCAGGCTTAGCAGCCGGGAAAAATAGCCACATATCCCGATCGCTATAGTACCCACGAGGCGCTCCATTAAATTCGATTTCGGCAAGCCCTTTGCCGCAATAATTTCTATATGGAGACTTCAATGAAACTAGTAACCGCAGTATGCGCAGCCGCAGTAGCGCTGGCCTTCCCTGCATACGCCCAGAGTCAGAATCAATATCAAAGCACCGCCTACCGTGGCTCGGTGCTGCATTTCGTGGCCGATCCCGCCACCAGCGCCCAGCCCTACGAATACTATGAAGACGGCGTGCTGCTGGTGGGCACGGACGGCAAGGTCAAAGCCGTCGGGCCCGCAGCCCAGGTGCTGGCCGCCAACCAGCAGGTGAACGTGGTCGACTATTCCGGCAAGCTGATCATGCCCGGCTTCATCGACAGCCACGTGCATTATCCGCAGACCGAAATGATCGCCTCCTTCGGCCAGCAGCTGCTGCAGTGGCTGGAGACCTACACCTTCCCCACCGAGAAGCAGTTCGCCGACAAGACCTATGCCAAAAGCGTGGCCAAGGTATTCCTGAACGAGCTGGCGCGCAACGGCACCACCACCGCGCTGGTGTTCGGCACCGTCCATCCGCAGTCGGTGGATGCGCTGTTCGAGGAGGCGCAGGTCCGCAATATGCGGCTGATCGCCGGCAAGGTGATGATGGACCGCAATGCGCCCGACTACCTGCTCGACACGGCCGCCAGCTCCTACGCCGACAGCAAGGCGCTGATCCAGCGCTGGCACAACAAGGGCCGCGCGCTGTACGCGGTGACGCCGCGCTTCGCGCCCACCTCCACCCCGGCGCAACTGGCCGAAGCGGCGCGTTTGCTGCAGGAATTCCCGGACGTCTACATGCACACCCATTTATCCGAGAACAAGGGCGAGATCGCCTGGGTGCAGGACTTGTTCCCGGAATCGACCGGCTACCTCGACGTGTACAACCGCGCCGGCCTGTCGCGCAAGCGCTCGGTGTACGCGCACGGTGTGCACCTGCGCGATGACGAGTTCGCCTCGCTGGCGCAGACCCAGTCGGCGGTGGCGTTCTGCCCTACCTCCAACCTTTTCCTGGGCAGCGGCCTGTTCGACCTGCAGAAAGCCGAAGCCTACGGCGTGCGCGTCGGCCTCGGCACCGACGTCGGCGCCGGCACCAGCTTCTCGGCGCTGCAGACCATGAACGAGGCCTACAAGGTGACCCAGCTGCACAAGGCGTTCACCGACACGCCGGACGAACGCCGTCCGCTGACTTCGCTCAAAGCCTATTACCTGGCGACCCTGGGTGCGGCCCGGGCGCTGGACCTGGACAGCAAGATCGGCAGCTTCAAGGTCGGCAATGAGGCCGACTTCATTGTCGTGAATCCGAACGCCACCGACCTGATGCGCGTGCGCATGCAGCGCGCCACCACCATCGAAGACAAGCTGTTCGCGCTGCAGATGCTGGGCGACGACCGCGCCGTCGAGAAGACCTATCTGATGGGCAAGCGCATCTATGTGACGACGGGCAGCCAGTCCGGCTACGAGTACAACCAGCAGTACAACTAGGCGGACCGGCAAGGCGGCATCCGCCTGGCGCGCAGCTGTTCAGGCGACGCTGCGCGCCACCAGCCACCATGCCCCGGCCAGCGCCGCAGCGGCCGACGCGGCGCGCGGCAGCTGCCGCTCCCACCGGGGCGACAGCAGTTTGCGCGCCAGCGCCAGCAGCGCCAGCGCGGCGGCGACGAAGGCCAGCTGGCCCAGCTCGACGCCGGTGTTGAAGCCCAGCAGGCTGAGCAAACGGTTGCCGTCCGCCAGGCCCATCTCGACCAGCGCGCCGGAAATGCCCAGGCCGTGCAGCAGGCCGCAGGCGAACACCAGCGCCGGGCGGTAGCGCGCGGCGGCTTGGCCGCGTGCCAGGTTGTCCAGCGCCAGCAGCACGATGCTGGCGGCGATCAGCGGCTCGACCAGGCGCGGCGGCGCGCTGGCGTAGCCCAGCGCCGACAGCGCCAGCGTAATGCTGTGCGCCACCGTGAAACTGGTGATCACAGCCAGCCAGTAGCGCCAGCCGGCGCCGGCCACCAGCACCGTCAGCAGGAATAACAGGTGGTCCGGTCCTTGCAGGATATGCTCGGCCCCGGCCAGCGCAAAGTCGCGGAACACCGGCCAGGGGCCGGCGAAATACTGGTGGGTATTGTTGCGCCGGGTCAGCAGCGCGGTCTCGCTGCGCTGACCGTCCAGCACGCGCAGCGCCAGCTGGCCGCGCGCGGTGGCGTCGGCATGAAAAATGTTGAGCCGCACCGACGGAGCCAGCACCGGCGCCTGCCACTGGTAGCTGCGCATGAGCACCACTTCGCTCTCGCCGGCGCCCTCGCCGGGATGGGCCAGCAGCATGTCCTCGAACACCACCTGGCCCGGCACGCCCTCGCTGCGCAGCTCCACCAGCACCGACAGCTGGGTGCTGATCATGGCGCGGTGCGCGTCGATTTCGGCCTTGCTGATCAGGCCGTCGCGGTTGTCGTCGTAGCCGTACAGCGCGGCCACCGGCAGCGAGATCACGGCATAGGCCATATTCCCCGCCAGCCGGACCGCGCCCTGCCCCGGCGCCGCCATGTGCGCCCTGGCCGGCCAGGGGGCCATCAGCAGACTGGCCAACAAACAGGGCAACAAACAAGGCAACAAACAGGGCAACAAACCGGGCAACAAACGGGCCGGCAAAACGCGGGGCAGCCAGGCCATTACGGTCTCGCCGGGCCCGTGGTCGATGCGGCCGTGCCCTTGACGCAGCGCTGGATGTAGGGGTATCCGTCCGTGATGTAGTAGTGGTAGATGCCGTTCGGGAACTCCGGCGTGACGCCGGTACGGCCGTTGCATTCGTCCAGGTCGCCCAGGCCCGCTACGTACTCGTAGTCTTGCGTGAAGGTGCCCATCGGCACGGCCGTGGTCGACGGCCGTCCGGAAGACGCCGTGCTCTTCATGCGGTAGCTCGCCGTCATCACCTTGACGGCGCTGCCCGCGTCGGTGGCGCTGGTGTAGCCGTAGCGCGCGTAGATCGGGAAGCCGTCCACCGCGAAGCCGACCAGGGTCATGGCCTGGCCCTTGCCCAGCTTGGTGATATAGCCCTCCGGCATGCCGTGGTAGTGGTAGGCCCCGTCCGGCTGCACGTGCGCGTTGCTGCTGTCCACGCCGAAGGCGAAGTAAGTCTGGTTCAGCGCTTCGATCTTCCACACGCCCGCGTTCTGGTAGCTCTCGGCGGTGGACGGGTCGAACTTCACGCTGTTGTTGGCGAAGCCGAGGATGTGGTCGACGGCGGTGCCAGTGCTGCTGACCATGGCCGGATTGAGCGTGTTGCTGAAACGGACGCTGACTGCCGCCACCGTGTTCGGATTGCCCGCGTTCGGGAAGGTGCCGATCGCGTGATCCGGCACGCCGGTGCCGGTGATGGTGCGCAGCGTGGTGGTGCAGCTGATGGCCACCGTGCTGGTCAGGCCGTTGGTCGGGTTGACCACGCTGGCGCTGTGCGGACACAGCACGCTGGCGGTGCTGTAGGCGGCGGTGGCGGCCGCCGGCGTGACGCTGACGCTGGCCGACGCCGCGCCGGTGCCGGCCGCATTCTTGGCCGTGACGGTGCAGGCATAGGCGGTGCCGTTGCTCAGCCCGGTGACCGCGAGCGGACTGGCCGTGCCGGTGGCGGTCTGGACGGCGCCGCCGCCGCTGCAGCTGGCTACATAGCCGGTGGCCGCCGCGCCGCCGCCGCTGGACGCGGTGAAGGCGATGCTGGCGCTGCCGTCGCCGGCGGTGGCCGCACCGATCACGGGTGCGCCGGGTACCGAGCTGTCCACTACCCGGTTCAGCGGCAGATATTCGACGCCGGCCTGCAGCAGGGCCGCCACGCCGGCGTAGTTCTCCGGGCTTTCGCTGAAACCGGTCAGCACGGTTGCCAGCGGGACGCCGGCGGCCAGCGTGGCAACCCAGAAATTGTAGCCGTCGGTGTCCGGCGCACGGTGCAGCGCGCTGGTGTAGAAGGCGGTGATCAGGGTGCCGCTGGAGGCGTTGGCGCCGTACTGCGATTTGAATTCCTCCGAGGTGACGAAGCCCTGCGCCACGGTCTCGTGCGATACGCCGCTGTCGAGCACGGCGATCCAGTAGCCCAGGCCGGACGCGTCCGGCACGCGGTTGAAGGCGGCCTGGTACAGGCGGTAGGCCTTGCCCACGTTGCCATTGGTATCGAAGGCCACGTTGACGTCCGAGAACTGCAGGCGCTGGGTGGCGGTGATGTTGGTGGTGGCATCCACCCCCAGGGTGTCGGTGACGCTGTAGCCGCTGCCGGAGGCCGCTATCGTATAACGGCTGCGGGGACCGGAATAGACCACGGTCGAAACACCGTTCGACACCACCGCGCCGCCGGCCAGCAGCCGGACGGCGGGCGCGGCGACGCCGCCGGTGCCGGACGAGCCGCCGCAGGCGGATAAGGTGGATAAGGCGGATACGGCCAGCGCGGCAGCAGCCGCGGAGAATTGCAATTTCATCGATACCCCCATGTTTTTACAATATTATCCATGGGAAATATGGAGGAATTATGGGGGAGCTACCCGCCGCACGCGCGCCATGCAAATAACGCACAGCAGCGAAAACACCGCGCCGCTCAGCAGCGTCAGGCGGTAGTCATGCCCCGAGCTGTCAAGCAGTGGGCCTTGGACGCCGCTGACCAGGATATTGCCAAACACCACCATCAAGTCCTTGGTCGAGTTGTACTGCACGAACTGGGCACGCGGGAACAAGGCCATGGGCATGGACGCGGCGGCCGTGAAGTAGGCGCCGGAGATGACCACATGGGCAATGTAGAACACGCGGAAGCTGGCCTCGCCTGCGATCAGCATATAGCCCAGCGCGGCCGCCGCGCAGTACATGCCCATGCAGATGGCCGAGACCCGCACCGCGCCGTAGCGGTCGGCCAGCCAGCCGATGCCGAAGGCGGACGCGATGGACACCATGTAGCCGCTGGCGGTCATGCCTCCCAGCGCGGTCTTGGAAATGCCTGCGCCTTGCGCGTAGTACTGGCAGAAGGTGTTGAACGGACCGAAGGTGGCGCAGGCGAGCATGAAGGAGGCGGCGATCCACAGGAAAGGACGGTGGCGGAAGCACTCCAGGATATGGGCGCGCGGCACCCATAACGCGCGCCGCCCAGGCCCCGCCCCCATTGCCGAGGCCGCCGGTGGACAGCTTTCCCTGACCGCCGCGCACATCAGCAGGATGGACAGCGCGAACACGGCACCGATGGCGGCCAGGATCTCGGCCAGGTAGTGGTCGGTCAGCGCAAAGACCCAGGTGTTGAACCCGATGCCCAGGCCCAGCCCGACAATGCGGAAGCCGGCGAAGAAGCGGCCCAGCAAGCCCTGCGGCACCACGTCGTTGACCAGGCCGGTGAACAGCGAGGCGGCACTGATGGCGGCGCACTCGAAGACGGTCCAGAACACGCAGAACCAGGCCAGGTTGCAGATGCGCGCGCCGGGCGTACGGGCGCCCAGCGCGGCGTCGGTCCAGCCGCCCAGCAGGGGCGACAGCGCCAGGCCCAGCATGGCCAGGCAGCCTATCGGCGCAATCACCAGCAGGAAGGGACGACGCCGGCCCCAGGCGCTGCGGTAGCGGTCCGAGTGGTAGCCGATGAAGGGCACCAGCAGCACGCTCAGCAAGGCCGGCACGGTGGCCAGCAGCAGCGACGTGGTGGTGTCGGAGGCGGCGTTGCGGCGCAGCAGTTCCAGCCCGGCCGGCAAGGCCACCCGTTCGCGCATGGCGATGCCCAGGTCGCCCAGCATCAGCCAGCAGGCGATGGCGGCCAGGCCGGCGGCGGCCAGGGGCGCGATCACCGCGGCGCCTGCCGGGCCGGCCGTGGCGCCCGATGCGGCATCGGGTGCACCTGCGGGCGCACCTGAGGACGCACCTGAGGACGCGGCGACGCCCGGCCCGCGTGCAGGCAGGGCGGTATCCAGCGCGGCGCCGTCGGCGGACATCAGGCCGCCGGCGGGACCGGGCCGGTGCTGTTGCGCACCACCAGCGCCATCGGAAAGGCGAATTTGCCGGCCGCCGCTGGCGCGCCCTCGATCTGTTCCAGCAGCGCGCCGACGGCGCGCGCGGCCATCTCGGGCAGCGGCTGGCGCATGGTGCTCAGCGTGGGGAACACGCCGCTGGCGGTGGGGATGTCGTCGAAGCCCATCACCGAGATGTCGTCCGGCACCCGCAGGCCCCGGCTGTGGATGGCGTCTATGGCGCCGAAGGCCATTTCATCGTTGGCGGCGAAGATGGCGGTGGGCGGGCGTTCCAGCGCCAGCAGGCGCTCGGTGGCCGCGTAACCGCGGGCTTGGACGAAGCCGCCCTCGACGATCAGCTCCTCCTCCACGGGCAGGCCGGCCGCCTGCAGCGCGTCGGCGTAGCCCTTCTGGCGCTGCGCGCTCTGGCCGGTGCGCGCCGAACCGGCGATGAAGGCGATGCGGCTGTGGCCCAGCCCCAGCAGGTGCTCGACCGCCGTGCGGGCGGCAATGCGGTTCTCCACCGCGACGATGGGCAGGTTGATTTCCCTGGCCTCGAAACTGAACAGTACGCAGGGGATGCGCTGCCGTTCGATGACGTCCAGGTAGCTGTCCTCGCCGTTCGGCAGCAGCAGCAGCAGGCCGTCGCACAGCTTGCTCAGCATGTCGCTGGTCGGCGCCCGCCCGACGCCGTCGAATCGCTCGGCGTTGAAGATCAGGATGTCGTAGCCGATGCGGCGCGCTTCCTGGCTGATGGCCTTGGTGATCTCGTGCAGCACCAGCGAGCCGTAGTTGTTGACGAACACACCGATCAGCTTGCTCTTGTCGCCGCGCATGCGGCGCGCCAGCATGTCCGGCGTGTAGTCGAGCTGGGCGGCCGCCGCCATGATGCGGGCGCGCGCCGCCTCGGATACGTAGCCCGTGCCCCGTATCGCGCGCGAGGCCGTGATCGGCGACACGCCGGCGATCTTGGCCACTTCACTCAGTTTGCTGGCTTTACGCATGCTCTCTCACGCTGTTGACTCCAATGTGGTCACGATACCACATGCCAGGATTTCTCTCAAACAATAAACTTACCATAATAATCAAACACTTAGGAAACTGCTCAAAAAGTTGATTGTTTTGATTGTTGTATGATGACTAGCGGGGTGGTAACGTGACCATACGGTACTTACAACAAGATAAAAAGTATCAAGGGAGATGGTCTGAACGTCGTTCACTTGGAGGAGCACATGAAAAAGAAGATACTGGCCACCTTGCTGCCGCTGGCTTTCGCCGCCGCCGCACAGCAGGCTGCTGCACAGCAAGCCGCACAACAAGCCGCGCAGACGCCAGCCGCGGACGCGGTCAGCACCGTGGTCGTCACCGGTTTCCGGTCCAGCCTGGAAAAGGCGTTGAACCTGAAGATGCAGGCCATCGGCGTGCGCGACTCCATCGTGGCGGAGGATATCGGCAAGTTCCCGGAGGCCAACGTGGCCGAATCGCTGCAGCGCGTGCCGGGCGTGATCCTGAACCGCGATGAAAGCTCGGCCGAAGGCCAGCGCATCTCGATCCGCGGCCTGCCCACCGAATACTCGGTGACCACCCTGAACGGCGCGCCCGTCAACACCACCTCGACCAGCACCATCGGCTCGGCCGCGCGCGGCTTCAACTACGACGTGTTCGCCTCCGAACTGTTCGGCCGCGTGGACTTCTTCAAATCGCCGCTGGCCGAGCTGACCGAAGGCGGCCTGGGCGGCGTGGTCGACCTGCAGACCCCGCGTCCCTTCGACAATCCGAAGCGCACCGTGCGCTACGCGATCTCCGAGGCCTACAACACCATGTCGAAGCACGCCGATCCGACCGGCTTCGCGCTGTACTCCAACACCTGGAACGAGTTCGGCTTCCTGGTCGGCGCCTCGCACGGGGCCAGCGTGAACAACCGCTCCGGCTTCGAGGCCACAGGCGGCTACAACAGCTCGGCGCGCGGCAGCCAGAGCCCGGTCAAGGGCAACTTCGCCGTCGCGCTCGACTACGACGACCCGCGCGCCAACCTGGGCGGCTACACCCGCGCCCAGGTCGACAACGCGCTGCTGCCGCGCATCTACCGCTTCTACGGCTCGGCCAACGAGCGCACGCGCGACGGCCTGGTGTCGGCGCTGCAGTACAAGAGCGGCGGCCTGAACCTCAGCCTGGACACGCTGTACTCGAAACTGAAGAACACCCGCGACGAGATGTACTTCGGCATGCTGGTGCGCAACAGCCGCACCAGCAACCCGGCCGCGCCCGCCGGCCAGTCCGGCCACAACGGCTTCGTGCCGATGGGCGTGAAGATCGACCCGGAATCGAACCTGCTGACCGGCACTTTCGGCAACACCTCCTACAGCAGCGGCACCACCTACAGCCAGGACGAGACCAAGTTCGGCTACGTGGCCCTGAACGGCCGCTGGGTGGCGCGCGACGGCCTGGTCCTGAGCGGCCAGTTGAGCAGCAACAGCAGCAAGGCCATGAGCTACCAGGACACGCTGTCCGGCCAGATCTTCGGCATCACCTCGACCTTTGACTACGGCTCGGACCACGTGTATCCGTCCCTGTCCTCGCCCACCAGCTACACCGACCCGAACAATTTCCAGGGCTTCGACATCGGCACCGGCCTGACCCGCGAAACCGACAAGGCCAAGCAGGGCCGCCTGATCGCCGACTGGGACTACTCGCTGCCGGGCGACTGGAGCGGCCACCTGAAGGCCGGCATCAGCTACGTCGACACCAGCAAGGGCATCAACAAGCGCAACGGCACTTCGCTGGCAAAAGCCAAGCTGAACCAGCTGGGCACCGCCGGCACGCGTAGCGGCATGACATCGCAGCTGCCGATCGGCAACCTGGACATGGGCGCCGGCTGGCCCAGCGCCTGGGGCACGTTCACGCGCGACTACGCCTATTCCACCTTCGACCCGATGGCCTTCAATCCGGAATCGGCGTTCACGCCGGCGCAAAGCTTCACGGCAGGCGAGAAGGTCAGCACCGGCTTCGTGCAGTCCGACTTCAGCGGCAAGGTGATGGAGCACGACCTGCGCTTCAACGCCGGCGTGCGCTACTCGCGCACCGAGACGCAGATCGACAACTTCAAGCAGCAGGGCGCCAGCCTGGCGTACGCGCCGAACCAGGAATCCGGTTCCTACAGCAACCTGCTGCCAGCCTTCAGCGCCGCCTTCGACGTGACGGAAAACCTGATGTGGCGCGCCTCGTGGGGCAAGACCATCAGCCGCGCATCGCTGTCCATCATCGCCGCGCAGACCGTGATCCCGAATCCCTTCGACAACACGGCCACCGCCGGCAATCCCGGCCTGCGTCCGCAGCAGTCGAAGAACCTGGACACCAGCCTGGAGTGGTACTTCCAGAAGGGCAGCCTGCTGTCGGCCGCGCTGTTCAAGAAGGACCTGACCGACGCCACCGTGGCCAACACCAGCAACACCACCTTCGGCGCGCTGGGCCTGCCGGACACGGCGCTGGGTGCGATCTTCCAGAACGCGCAGGGCAAGGTGGACCCCAACCTGCCGATGACCTTGCGCAGCTTCAGCAACGCCGGCCAGCAGACGCTGAAGGGCTACGAGCTGGCCTACCAGCAAGCCTTCACCTTCCTGCCCGAGCCGTTCAAGGGCCTGGGCGCGATGGCCAGCTACACCCACATCAACCCCTTCAACAGCGCCAAGTGGATCACCAACGCCGGCAAGGAAGTGGAAGTGAACTCGGTGCCGAAGTACGCCTACAGCACCACGGCCTATTATGAGAACGGTCCGCTGGCGGTGCGCCTGTCCTACAACTACAAGGGCCGCTCGCTGCACGGCGACAACCCGCGCAACCTGGGCGACGACCTGATACGCTGGCGCGCCGCGCGCGGCTACCTGGACGGCAACATCAGCTACCGCATCAACGACCAGCTCGAGCTGCGCCTGGATGCAATGAACCTGTCCAACACGCTGAGCTACGACTACTTCGAAGACGCCTCCGGCCAATTCGGCAGCGGCAAGAAGACGCGCATGGACTACGCCAAGTACGACGGCCGTACCATCAAGATCGGCATCCGCGGTAAGCTGTAATGCAACTGACGATACTCCTTACCGGTATCGCGCTGGCGGGCTCGCTGTTGAGCCCGCCAGTGACGGCAAGCCCGGCCGCAGCCCGCATCGTCGATGTGGGCGACGGCTGGGCCGGCAATTCCGTCAACGCCGTGGTGTTCCGCAAGAATTCCCTGGTCAGCGCCGGCGACACGCAATACATCGCCTACTACGACAAGGACGGCTACGTGGTGCTGGGCAAGCGCAAGCTGGGCGGCGCGCGCTGGGAATTGCACCGCACGCAGTACCAGGGCAATGTGCGCGACGCCCACAACAGCATCAGCATCATGGTGGACGGCGCCGGCTATCTGCACCTGGCGTGGGACCTGCACAACCAGCCGCTGCGCTATGCGCGCGGCACCGCCCCCGGCGCGCTGACGCTGACCGACACCATGCCGATGACGGGCCAGGACGAGGCCTCCGTGTCCTACCCCGAGTTCTACCGCCAGCCGGACGGCAAGCTGCTGTTCCTGCACCGCGACGGCGGCTCCGGCCGGGGCGACCTGGTGATGAACCGCTACGACCCCGCCACCTCCGCCTGGACCCGGCTGCACAGCAAACTGATCAGCGGCGAAGGCAAGCGCAACGCCTACACCCAGGCCTTCCTCGACCACCGCGGCACCTTGCACCTGTCCTGGGTCTGGCGCGAATCGCCGGACGTAGCCAGCAACCACGACATGGCCTATGCGCGCTCGCGCGACGGCGGGCTGACGTGGGAAAAGTCGAACGGCGAGCGCTACACGCTGCCGATTACGCAAGCCAGTGCCGAGTATGCGGCACGCATCCCGCAAAACAGCGAGCTGATCAACCAAACGTCGATGTCGGCCGACGCCGACGGCCATCCCTATATCGCCAGCTACTGGCGCGACGCCGCCTCGGCGGTGCCGCAATACCGCGTGCTCTACCTGCGCGGCGGCGCCTGGAAAAAACTGGACCTGGACTTCCGCCGCACCCCGTTTTCCCTGAGCGGCCAGGGCACCAAGGCCATCCCCATCGCGCGGCCGCAAATCATGGTCAAGCTCCAGGGCGCCCAGCCGTCCGGCCTGCTGATCTTCCGCGACCAGGAACGCGGCAGCAAGGTGTCGGCGGTGCGCATAGACGATTTCGGCAAGGCGCGCTGGAGCGTGAGCGACCTGACCGGGACCAGCGCCGGTGCCTGGGAACCGAGTTTCGACACCGAACTGTGGCGGCGCACCGGCGAACTGAACCTCTTCTTGCAGGCGGTCCGGCAAGTCGACGGCGAAGGCCTGGGCGACGCCGCCCCCTCTCCCGTGCAGGTGCTGCAGTGGCAGCCGCGCTTTTAAAAGGACCAAGATGAAACGACGACTCTGTTTGCAAGCGCTGGCCGGCATGGCGGCAGCCATGGGCTCCGGCTGCGCGCTGAACGGCACCATCGCGCCGGCCGGCGCCGGCAAGGCCGAGGTGCTGGCCGCGCTGCGCCTGGCCAACGACTACTGGCAGCGCAGCAATTCGCCGGCGCTGTGGCCGTTCTGGGACGTGGCCGCCTACCATACCGGCAATATGGAAGCCTACTTCCTCACGCGCGACGAGCGCTACCGCCAGTACTCCACCGCCTGGGCCGAGCACAACCAGTGGAGCTCGGCCCGCTCGGACATCAAGGCCGCATGGAAGTACACTTATGGCGAAACCGCCGAGCACGTGCTGTTCGGCGACTGGCAAGTGTGCTTCCAGACCTATCTCGACCTCTACCAGCTGGACCCGGCCAGGGAGCCGCGCAAGATCGCCCGCGCGCGCGAAGTGCTGGACTACCAGATCGGCACGCCCAACAATGACTACTGGTGGTGGGCGGACGGCCTGTACATGGTGATGCCCGTGATGACCAAGCTGTACAAGGCGACCGGCGACCGGCGCTACCTCGACAAGCTGCAAGAGTACTTCCTGTTCGCCGACCAGCTGATGTACGACCAGGAAGCCGGCCTGTACTACCGCGACGCCAAATACATCTACCCCAAGCACAAGAGCAGCAACGGCGGCAAGGACTTCTGGGCGCGCGGCGACGGCTGGGTGTTCGCCGGCCTGGCCAAGGTGCTGGCCGACGTGCCCGCCGGCCACCCGTCGTACGCGCTGTTCCGCGAGCGCTTCCAGCGCATGGCCAAGGCCTTGAAGCCGCTGCAGCAGGCCGAAGGCCACTGGACCCGCAGCCTGCTCGATCCGGCGCACGCGCCCGGCCCGGAAACCAGCGGCACCGCCTTCTTCACCTACGGCTACCTGTGGGGCATGAACCACGGCCTGCTCGACAAGGGCGAGTACGCGCCGGTGGCGCAGCGCGGCTGGCATTATCTGAGCAAGACCGCCTTGCAGCCGAGCGGCAAACTGGGCTATGTTCAGCCTATCGGCGAGCGCGCGATTCCCGGCCAGGTGGTCGACAAGGATGCGACCGCCTCCTTCGGCGTCGGCGCCTTCCTGCTGGCCGCCGCCGAGATGGTGCGCTTTATCGACAAGGACGGCGACAAGAACGGCTGATGCGCCTTGGCCATTCCCCTCTCTCCGCCGCCGCCCACAAGGCGGCGCGGTTGCAGCAGCCAGCGCGCTGCTGCCTTTTTCTTCCGGCCCACGTTTTAATTAAGGAAATCACATGGAACGACGACACTTCATGCGCGCAGCACTGGCCGGTTCGGCCGGTACGGCGGTGGGCGGCCTGCTCGGCGCCAGCGGCAACGCGCTGGCCGCCACCCCGGCCAGCGCCGCCGGCGGCGACCGCGCCTACCTGCTCGGCCTGCTGCTCAAGATGACGGACCCGGTGCTGTCCGCCATGTCGCAAGGCCAGCTCACCAAAAAATTCGCACTGGAACTGAGCCCGACCTGGGACGGCCGCGACCCCAAAGTGGCCTATCTGGAATGCTTCGGCCGCCTGATCGCCGGCGCCGCGCCCTGGCTCGCGCTGCCGGACGACGCCACGCCGGAGGGCCGCAACCGCAAGCGCCTGCAGCAGATGGCGTTGCAAAGCTTTGTGCACTCGGTGGACCCGGCCAGCCCGGACTGCCTGCAGTGGAAAGGCCACGGCCAGACGCTGGTCGACTCCGCCTACTACACCAACGCGCTGATGCGCGCGCCCAAGACCTTGTGGGAACCGCTCGACGCCACCACCAAGCAGCGCATCATCGCGGCCATCAAGGGCCTGCGCCGGATCGAGCCGCCCTACATCAACTGGATGCTGTTCGCCGCCATGAACGAAGCGTGGCTGATGTCCATCGGCGAGGAATACGACCCGATGCGCATGAACGTCGCCATCCGCAAGGTCAACGAATGGTATGTCGGCGACGGCTGGATCAAGGACGGCGAAGCCTTCCACTTCGACTACTACAATTCCTACGTGATGTACCCGATGCTGGTCGAGATCCTCGACGTGCTGGCCAAATTCAAGGGCCCGTTCTGGAACGGCAAGCCGGAGGAATTGCAGGCGCAGGCCGTCAAGCGCATGCAGCGCTACGGCGAGCACCTGGAGCGCTTCATCGGGCCCGAGGGCACGTATCCGCCCATCGGCCGTTCGCTGACCTACCGCACCGCCGCCTTCCAGCCGCTGGCCCTGCTCGCGTGGCGCAAGCAATTGCCGGCCACGCTGCCCGAAGGCCAGGTGCGCGCCGCCATGCACGCGGTGCACAAGGCCGTGTGGAGCGATCCCGGCAACTTCACCAAGGACGGCTACCTGACGATAGGTTTCGTCGGCCACCAGCCCGAACTGGGCGACTGGTACTCCAACAACGGCAGCATGTACATCGCCTCGGCCAGCCTGCTGCCGCTGGGCCTGCCGGAATCGGACTCCTACTGGACCGCCCCGGCGCAGGACTGGACCCAGAAGAAAGCCTTCGCCGGCCGCAAATTCCCCAAGGATTACCACGTGAGCTACTAAGGCCCGCCGCCGAAAGGAGAACGCCGCCCCGATGAACCGGGGCGGCGTTTTTTTTTGGCAGCGGCAAGGAACTAGGCGCCGCCGTCCGGGAAGGCGTTGGTCGGGCGCGCGCCCCACAGCGCGTAGAACAGCACGTACAACTCGCAGGCCGCCGTCAGCAGGAAGGAGGTCTGCAGGCCGTAGGTATCGGCCAGCCAGCCCTGCACCACCACCAGCGCGCCGCCCGCGATCGCCATGATCAGCAGGCCGGCGCCCTCCTCCGTCAACGGGCCCAGGCCCTTGATGCCGAGCGTGAAGATGGTGGGGAACATGATGGAGTGGAACAGGCCGACGGAAATCAGCGCCCACATGGCCAGCGGGCCGGTGCTGAAGGTCGCCACCAGCATCACCACGCAGGCGCCGACGCTGGCGGCGGCCAGCACGCGCTCGGCGGAGATCGAGCGCATCAGCACGCTGCCCACGAAGCGGCCCACCATCATGCCGCCCCACAACAGGAACAGGTAGTGCGACGCCTTTTCGTGGCTGACGTTGCCGATGTCGGGCTGCGAGACGAAATTGATGAACAGGTTGGCGACGCCGATCTCGGCGATCAGGTAGATGAAGATGGCCGGCACGCCGAACACCAGGTTGCGGTGGCGCCACAGCGAGTGCGAGGCACGCTCGAGCTTGCTGGCGCGGCTGGCGGACGCGCCCAGCGCCGGCAGCGGATAGCGCGCGATGATGACCGCCAGCACGATCAACACGCCGGCGACGATCAAGTAAGGCAGCTGCACCGCCTGCGCGTCGGCCAGGCGCTCGGCCTGGGTCAGCACCTGGTCGGCGCCGGCGGTGCCGGCATTGGAGCGGCCCAGGATCAAATAGCCGCCGAACAGCGGCGCGAACATGGTGCCCAGCGAGTTGAAGGCCTGCACCAGGTTCAACCGCGAGGACGCCGTCTGCGGCGAACCCACCACCGCCACGTAGGGATTGGCCGCCACTTGCAGCAGGGTGATGCCGCAGGCGATGACGAACAGGGCGACCAAGGTCACCAGGTAGGACGGCAGCCGCGCCGCCGGAATCATCATCAAGGCCCCCAGCGCCATGATGGCCAGGCCCACCACCAGCGACTTCTTGTAGCCGATGCGCTCGATCAGGCGCGCGGCGGGAATGGATGCGACAAAGTAGGCGATGAACCAGACGGATTCGATCAGCGTGGTCTGCGTGTAGTTCAGTTCGAACACGCTGCGCAGGTGCGGCAGCAGCGTGTTGTTGATGACGGTGATGAAGCCCCAGGTGAAGAACAGGCTGGCCAGCAGCGACATGGCCGACTTGTAGCTTGCAACAGCAGGCTGTTGCCCATCCAGTTTGGTGCTTGCGGAAATGATAGGCGCAGCCACGGTGTCCCCCTCTTTTATCTGAACCCCATCGTAGTGAATTTATCGATCACTGACCAATAACAAAATCACTGCGGTCAATATCGTATTTGATATCGATGTGGCTGAGATCCGTTTGCGCTTTCTCAAGGCGCCGCAAGATTGCAATAATTACAATTTCATGCATGCCTGAACTGGCGCTGACGAGCTGAAACCCGCATGGAATGGCTATCTAAGCAGTTTGAACTCTCGCGTCACGGCGGCGGACAACATCTGCGGCCCATGGAAGGCCTGCGCGGCCTCGCCGTATTCCTGGTGTTCCTGGTGCACTACGCCACGCTGATCGGCCCCTGGGTCGGCGCCCGGTCGTCACTCGACCAAGTGCGCAACTCCGTGCACATGGCAGGCAATGCCGGCGTCGACCTGTTCTTCGTACTCAGCGGCTACCTGATCTACGGTACGCTGATCTCCCGCCCACAGAATTTCCCGCGTTTCATCGGCCGCCGCGTGGCGCGCATCTATCCCGCGTTCTGCGTCGTGTTCGCCATTTACCTGCTGCTGTCGCTGGTCCGTCCGGCCGACAGCAAGCTGCCGTCCCAGCCGCTGGCAGCCTGGACTTATGTGCTGCAAAATTTCCTTTTGCTGCCCGGCCTGTTCCCCATCGAGCCCATCATTTCAGTGGCCTGGTCGCTGAGCTACGAGATGTTCTATTACCTGGCCGTGCCGCTCGTCATCGTCCTGTTCGGTCTGCGCAAGCGCAGCGCCGCGCTGCGGGCCTGCTTCTTCCTGGCGGTGGCGGCGGCCATCGCGGCCTACTGCGCGGTCTATGGCGGCCATGTGCGCCTCATCATGTTCGTGGCCGGCATCCTGTTGCACGAGGCACTGCGTAAACCGCCGGTAGCGCCGCCGCGCGACGGCTACGCGCTGGCCCTGCTGGCGGCCGGGCTGCTGGCAAGCACGATGCCGTTCACAGGACCGGCCGCCTTCACCGTCAAGACCATCATCCTGTTCGCGGCCTTCTTCATGGTCTGCTATGCCTGCTTTTTGACACCGGAGGGCTGGCTGGCGCGCGGCTTTTGCTGGACCCCGTTGCGCTGGCTGGGCAACATGAGCTATTCCTATTACTTGCTGCACGGCCTGGCGCTGAAGGCGGGCTTCCTGGCGCTGACAATGGCAGTGGCGCCTGCGCCGCACGGCGCGCTGTTCAGCGCCGCCATGCTGCCGCTGATGTTCATGCTGACGCTGCTCCCGTCGGCGGCCCTGTTCCTGCTGGTGGAGCGGCCGTTCTCGCTGGCCGCGCCGGTCAAGACGGCGCCGCCGGCGATGCCCGCGCAAATGCGGGCGTGAGCGCTTGCTTATCGCAGTACCAGTCGGCCATGCAGTGCCAGTTGCGCTACACTGGGCGCCTTTGGAAACCGGAAAATATCGATCATGCGTCCTTCCCTGCGTAGCGCCAGCCTGTTGACCGCCCTCGTCCTCGCCCTGTCCGCTTGTGGTGGAGGACAAGACAGCGGCACGGCGCCCGCCAAGCAGCAAGGCCCGCGCCTGTTCGCGGCCACCGTGCAGAGCGCCGCGCCGGAGGTCTTCAACTCGCCCCTGGCCAGCTACAGCATCGGCAAAACCGCCGATGGCTACCTGGTCACCGACAGCAGCGGGCGCGAGGCGCCGCGCACGGTGGCCGCCACGGCGCGCCTGCGTTTCAGCGACACCTCGCTGTCGTTCGATGCCGACGGCATACCCGGCCAAATCTACCGCCTGTACCGCGCCGCCTTCGCGCGCACGCCCGACGCCGCGGGTCTCGGCTACTGGCTGGGCTTGCTCGACCAGGGCGCCGTGATGGGTGTCGTATCCCAGGGCTTTGTCGACTCGGCCGAGTTCAAGAACCTGTACGCAGGCGCCACCACCAATAGCGCCGTCGTCAATCAATTCTATTTGAACGTACTCAACCGCCAGGGAGACGACGGCGGCATCGCCTACTGGAACAACGTACTCGACAGCAAGGCCGATACCGTGGCCGGCGTGCTGGCCAGTTTCAGCGCCAGCCCTGAAAACATCAGCGGCACGGCCGCCGCCGTGCAGAACGGCATCGCCTACCTGGAAGCCGGCGTCGCCTACGCGCCCGCCTTCCCGCTGCGCGCCGCCTACCACCAGCGCACTTTCGCCGGCGGCACCGACTACCTGACCGTGACAGGCAGCTGCAACGGCTACGCGGCATTCAGCAATGCGGTGCCTGCAAGCAGCACTTTCGAAGGCGGCAGCGCCTTGGCGGCACAGACCACGATCAGCCTGGGCTTGACGACCTGCACCCCGCGCGACCTGGGCTGGAGCTTGACCGACTACTTCGACAGCAGCGACGCCCTGCTCGGCCATGCCGAACCCGGCGCCGAATACGACGTCGCCTACGGCGCCCAGCGCAGCCTGCCGGCGGCGGCCAAGATCGGCGACAGCGGCACCTACGCAGTCCAGTCGCGCTATGCCGACAGCAGCAAGCAGGGCACGCCCGGCCAGCGCGTGCTGAGCTATGTGCTGGAAGCGGACGGCAGTTCCGCCACGACCGCCATCCTCAAGCTGACCGCGCAGCACATCAGCGCGGCCAGCCAGACCACATTGACCCGCAGCACCAGCTACCGCATCAGCGCCAGCGGCACGCTGGAGCAGCTCTCGGTCGACGAAGCCTATTCCAGCGGCATCCACCTGCTGTACACCCAGACGCCTGCCAGCGCCCAGCCCGCCAGCCTGATCGTGACGGACACCGTTGCCGGCAGCGGCACCGGCGCCCAGAGCGGCCAGACGCTGACCGTCAACTACACCGGCTGGCTCTACAACCCGGCCGCCGGCGACTTCAAGGGCCAGCAGTTCGACACCTCGATCTCCGCCGGCCGTACTCCCTTCGAATTCCCGCTCGGCATGAGCCGGGTGATCAAAGGCTGGGACCAGGGCATGGTGGGCATGAAAGTGGGCGGCAAGCGCACCCTGCTCATCCCCAGCAGCCTGGGCTACGGCACATCGGGCTCAGCCCCCTCCATTCCGGGCAATGCGGCCCTGGTGTTCGAAGTGGAACTGCTCAGTATCAAGTAACCGTCATGCGGCTCGCGCGGTGTTTTCCGGCCGATGCAGGACGGCATTGCGTCTCGAGTATCCGAAATAGACGGCCAGGCCGATCGCCAGCCAAATGCCGAAGGCGATCCAGGTACTGCGGCTCAAAAACGTCATCAGGGCCACGCAAAACAGCACCGACAGGGCAGGCACCACGGGCACCCAGGGACAGCGGAAGGCGCGGTGCAGCTCAGGGCGGCGCCTGCGCAGGACGATGACGGCGACCGACACCAGGCAGAACGCCGCCAGCGTGCCGATATTGATCAGCTCAGTGAGGATGTTCAGCGGCACCACCGCCGCCACCAGGCCGAAGACGATGCCCACCACCCAAGTGGCAAAGAAGGGCGTACCGAACGTGGGATGGACTCTCGACAGCCGTTCCGGCAGCAAGCCGTCGCGCGACATCGCAAAAATCACGCGCGTCTGTCCATAGCTCATGACCAGGATCACGGTGCTCATGCCGAGGATGGCGCCGAGGTCGACGAAACCGGCCACCCAGTGCTCCCTGGCCATCTGCAAAGCCAGCGATACGGGATGGTCCACGCCGGCGAAACTCCTGAACTGCACGATCCCCGTCATGATGGCCGATACGACCACGTACAGGACGGTGCACACCGCGAGCGAACCGATGATGCCGATCGGCAGATTGCGTTCCGGGCGCTTCACTTCTTCCGCCGCCGAGGTCACTGCGTCAAAGCCGATAAAGGCAAAGAACACCAACGCGGCGGCGCTCATCGTGCCGGCCATCCCGAACGGCATGAAGGGTTGCCAGTTGGCCGGTTCCACGTGGCGCGCGCCAACGACGATGAACAGCAATATCACGGCGATCTTGATGCACACCATGATGCAGTTGAGGCGCGCCGACTCGCGCACGCCCCACGACAGCATGGCCGTCAGGACCAGCATGATCAGCAGCGCCGGCAAATTGATCCAGGTGTCGACGCCGGGCACGGCGCCCCGGGCGGCCGTCAGCGCAACCGGCAAATGGATGCCGAAGCCGCCGATCAGGGACTGGAAATAGCCCGACCAGCCGACCGACACGGCCGATGTCGCGAGCCCGTATTCCAGCAGCAGGTCCCAGCCTATCATCCAGGCGACCAGTTCGCCCAGGGTGGCGTAGCTGTAGGTGTAGATGGAACCGGCGACCGGGATGGTGGAGGCGAATTCGGCGTAGCACAGGGCGGCGAAACCGCAGGCCAGCGCAGCGATCACGAACGACAGCGTGAGCGCCGGGCCGGCCGTCAGCGCACCGGTGCCGGTCAGGACAAAGATGCCGGTGCCGACGATGGCGCCGATTCCCATCAACACCAGGTCCAGCGGACCCAGTACTTTTTTCAAGCCGCCGGCGGCACGGCTTTGCGCGATCATGTGGTCCAGATTCTTGGTGCGAAAAAGGCTCATTGCGGTCTCGATCGATGTTGGTCAGTGAAAGTGCCACGCTGGCTCCGGCGTGGCTATGCGTCACATCACGGCCTGCTTAGAAGGCGTAGTCCAGGCGCGCGTACATCTGGCGGCCGTTGATGCCGGTCGGGCAGGTTTCCCAGCAGTGCGTAAAGCCCAGTTGCGGGAAGGGGAAGGCCTTGGTCTTGTCCCATTCGGTCGGGTAGGTGTCGAACAGATTGTTCGCGCCGACCGAGACATGCATCCTTTTGCTGAACGAGTAGCGCATCGACATGTCGACGATCCACTTCGCTTCCCAGGTCTGGATGAAGGGGGCGGTGAAGCCCTGGCCCTGCACCGCGCCGTAGTAGTTGGCGCGGGTGTTGACGTTCCAGGCGCCGCTGGTGATGTCGGCCGCGATCACGTGGTGCTGGCGCGGCTGGCCGCGTTCAATCAGCGTTACCTGCGAGTCGTCGAACAGCTGCGCGCCGGTCAGCACCGGCGACTGCGAGTGGCGGTTCTTGACCTTGGTCCGGTTGAAGCCCAGCTGGCCCGACATCACGAGGGTGGCGGCGTCGAACTTGCTGGTGTGCTCGGCCACCAGGTCGAAGCCGTCGGTGGTGGTGTCGATCGCGTTGGTGAAGAACTGCGCCTGGCCGACTTTCAGCGGATCGAGGATGGCCTTGATCGGGCACGCCGCCGCCGTCGCGCAGGCGCCCGACTCCGGCGCGATATTGCTGGAGAAGACGATGCGGTCGTCTATCTTGGTCCGGTACAGGTCGGCCGTCACCGAGAAGTTCTTCATCGGCCGCAAGATCATGCCGACGCTGGCGCTCTTCGATTCCTCCTCCTTCAGCGGCGAGATGCCGAAAGCTTTGGTGACGGCGCTGCCTTCGCGCGCGGTCAGGGTCTCGGTCAGCACCCCGGCCGAGTTCAGGTTGGTGGACACCGAGCTGTAGAACTTCTGCTGCACGCCCGGCGCGCGGAAGCCTGTCGACACGCTGCCGCGCAGGCCGACTACGCGCGACGGGTCGTAGCGCAGCGACAGCTTGCCGGTCAGCGTGTTGCCGAAGTCCGAGTACTTCTCGAAACGCATGGCGCCCGCCACCAGCAGTTCCGGCGTCACCTTGTGCTCCACGTCCAGATACAGCGCCGTGTTGTGGCGACCGTCGTCGACCGCCGTGCCCGGCGTGTAGCCGGGGAAGCCTTGCGCGCCCGACGCCGCAATGCCGCCGGTCTGGTCGAAGATCTTGATCGCCGGGTTGTTGGTGCGGCCGTACTGGTAGGAGACCGGGTCGCCCGCTTCGATAGCGTAGTTGTCGCTGCGGTATTCGAAGCCGGCCGCCACGTCGAATTTGCGGCCGCCCAGCATCAGCGGGCCGCGCAGGTCGGCGTTGAAGGTGGTCTGGTTGAATTTCAGCTTGCCGGTGTCCGCTTCCAGCGGCGATTCGGCGTAGATGCCGCCGCCCGGTTTCGGTTCGTACCAGTAGCTGACGTTGATCGAATTGCGCTCGTGGAAACCGAGCTCGCTGCGGCCGTGGTTGACGCTCATGTCCCACTTCCAGTCGTTAGCCAGGTCGCGGCGGTAGCCGATGGCGAAGGAGGCGTCCTTCACGGTGGTGAGGATGTTGGGCAGGAAGCCGTTCGGGTACACGGCCGGCACGGTGCGGCCGTCGCCTTTGGAGCGGTAGAAGCCGGCCGAATCGCCGGTGCGCTTGGAGATGCCGCCGAAGGCGTAGATCTCGCTATCCTTGTCCATCGGCACCGCCGCGTTCCACCACAGGTAGGCATCCTTGGCCAGGCTGTCGCCGATGCGCTGGGTCACACGCGGCGGATCGACGCGCAGCGAATCGGGACCGGCGCGGTTGGTCTCACCACGGCGGCGGCCTTCGACCGACAGGTTCAGGTAGCCGCCGTCGCCCAAGGTGAAGCCGCGGTTGACGCTGCCGGAGATCAGGTCGCCGTCGCCTTCCTTGGTGGTGCCGACGGTGGTCGACAACTGGGTCTCGTTGGTCTGGCTCTTGAGCACGATATTGATCACGCCTGCGATGGCGTCCGAACCGTATTGCGCGGCGGCGCCGTCGCGCAGCACTTCGATGTGGTGGATGGCCGACATCGGGATCGCATTGATGTCGGTGCCGGCCGAACCGCGGCCTATGGTTTGCTGGACGTTGACCAGCGCCTGCTGGTGGCGCCGCTTGCCGTTGACGAGCACCAGCAGCTGGTCCGGGCCCAGGCCGCGCAGCGTGGCCGGGCGGATGATGTCGGTGCCGTCGCTGATGAAGGTGCTGGAGAAATTGAACGACGGGTCCAGCGTTTGCAGCAGCTTGCCCAGTTCGAGCGGGCCGGCGGTCTGCATGTCCTTGAGATTGATCAGGCCAACCGGCGACGATGTGTCGAGCGCCGTCTTGGCCGCGGAGCGCGAGCCCAGCACGACGACCTTCGCCGCGTTGTCTTCCTCGGCCGCCTGCTGGGCGTATGCAGGCTGCAGTGCCAGCAGCAAGGCGCCGGCGAGTAGGGATAATTTGAATTGGCCGCGTACGGTTGGCCTGGCGATGCGGCTCTCGATGATGATCATGTAGGTCTCTTTTCCTGAACGTTTGGTCTAATTTTTCCGGCCATCGCGGTTCGATGCCCGTCTTGTCAGTTCTACAGCGCAAATAATGATAATTTCCAAGATGAGCAAAGTTATGCCTAATTGCACCGGCTGAAGGAGGAAAATCGATGAGATCAGTTCGCTTGCAAGCGTTTGCGAAGGAAAATATTTCGCCGGAGGCGGCGGAACCGTGAAATCCTTGCCAGACGAGCGTGTCGTTCCAGAAAATGCCGCCCTCCAGCCCGCCGGCGGAAGTGATGGAATTTCTCATTTTTACTAAAAACCGTCACGTTTTCACAATTATTCAAATAGAATTGAAACAGTCATTTCAACTATTGAACAGAACCATGAAAACCACATCCCTCGACACCGCCTCGCTGAAAATCCTGGCTGAACTGCAAAAGAACTGCCGGCTGTCGTCCAATGAACTGGCTGAAATCATCGGCATGTCGGCGTCCCCCTGCTGGCGCCGGCAGAAGGAACTGGAGGAGAGCGGCGTGATCGCGCGCTACGCGGCGATCGTCGACCGCCGGAAAATCGGCTTGCTGGTATGTTGCATGGCCCATGTCTCGCTGCAAAAACATACCGAGGGCGTGCTGGAGAATTTTGAAGAGACGGTGCGCCTGCGGCCAGAGGTGGTGGAATGCTACGAAACCACCGGAACGGCGGACTACGTACTGAAAGTGGTGGTCCGGGATATGGACGCGTATCACGACTTTTTGCACAACGTGCTGTTCAAGCTGAACGGCGTCTCCAACGTCAACACCAGCGTGGCGCTGCGCGAAGTCAAGTACGAGACGGCGCTGCCGCTGTCCTGAGCCGGCGGGGCTGCGCCAAGAGCGCATACGTTAACTGCTTGGGGAATGATGGTGCGGCTGGCGGGGATCGAACCCACAACCCTTGGCTTCGGAGGCCAATACTCTATCCATTGAGCTACAGCCGCGTAGAGGGAACTTCGGAGGTGACAGAAGGATACCGGGTTTCGTCTTGTGCGTCCATGAAAAGTGTCGCTTTTGCACCGTTCTGCATCCACGGGCAATCTTTTGAGTCTATAATCGCCCGTTTGGCGAGCAAATGCGCTTCTTCACCTGCATGCAAAAACGATAACGCCGACGCAAGTTTCGAAATTTGTTACTAAGGAAATTATGAGCGACCACCACGAATCCGCCATCAGAACGCCCAAGCAGCTCGCCGCAGCAGTCATCGGCTTCTTCCTCATCACCGTTCTGGGCATCGCCCTGCTGGTGCAATACGTTACTGCCACGAAATTGACCGGTGCCGGTACGGAAAGCCAGTCGGCACAGGCCGTCAGCGACCGCCTGCGTCCGGTGGCCGATGTCGGCTTCACGCTGAAGGACGCCAACGCGCCTAAAGTGCTGCAGTCGGGCGAAGCGATCTATACCTCCACCTGCTCGGCTTGCCACGGCGCCGGCGTCGCTGGCGCTCCCAAGGTGGGCGATAACGCCGCCTGGGGCACCCGCCTGGCGCAAGGCTACGACACTGTCGTCAAGCACGCCATCGAAGGCCTGCGCGCAATGCCTGCCAAAGGCGGCAATCCGGACCTGGATGACGTCGAAGTGGCACGCGCTGTCGTGTTCATGGCGAACAAGTCCGGCGGCAAGCTGAAGGAACCTGAAGTGCCTGCGGCACCAGCTGCCGCACCGGCAGCCGCGCCTAAAGGCTAAACGGCTGGCGGGTTGCGCTGACTCGGCGTCCCCAGCTAACCCGCCTCGCGATTTATCGGTTCAACAATATGCAATAAAAAAAACCGCTCGGTTCAATTGAACCGAGCGGTTTTTTTTTCGCCCCGTAATCCTTACCAGATGATGACGCGGTCTTTCGGGGCCAGGTACATCTTGTCGCCCTGCTTGACCTTGAAGGCTTCGTAGAAGCCCGGCTGGTTGCGCATGGTGCCGTTGGCGCGGAACTGGCCCGGCGAGTGCGGGTCGGTCTTGATGCGGCTGATCATTTCCGGATCGCGCATCTTGCTGCGCCATACCTGCGCGAAGCCCATGAAGAAGCGCTGGTCGCCCGTCAGGCCGTCGATCACCGGCGCCGGCTTGCCCTTCAGCGACAGCTTGTAGGCCTTGTAGGCGATCGCCACGCCGGAGTTGTCGGCGATATTCTCGCCCAGGGTCAGCTCGCCGTTCACGTTGTAGCCGGGCAGCGGGCTGAAGGCACCGTACTGCGCCACCAGGGCCTTGGTCTTGGCTTCGAAGTTCTTGTGGTCGGCCGCGCTCCACCAGTCGCGCAGATTGCCGTCGCCGTCGTACTGGGCGCCCTGGTCGTCGAAACCGTGGCTGATCTCGTGGCCGATGACCGCGCCGATGCCGCCGTAGTTGACGGCGTCGTCTGCGTTGGCGTCAAAGAACGGCGGCTGCAGGATGGCGGCCGGGAACACGATCTCGTTCATTTCCGGGTTGTAGTAGGCGTTCACCGTTTGCGGCGTCATGCCCCACTCTTCGCGGTCGATCGGCTTGCCCAGCTTGTTGATTTCCTTGTTGTAGTCGGCCTGGCGCGAGCGCTGCACATTGCCCACCAGGTCGTCGCGCGAGACCACCAGCGCGGAGTAGTCGCGCCAGTGGTTCGGGTAGCCGATCTTGGTGGTGAACTTGGCCAGCTTGGCTTGCGCCTGCTTCTTGGTGGCCGGGCTCATCCAGTCCAGCTTGTCGATGCTTTGCTTGTACGACACCAGCAGGTTCTTCACCAGCGCTTCCATGCGCGCCTTGCGCTCGGCCGGGAAGTGCTGCTCGACGTAGACTTTGCCGACGGACTCGCCCAACGCGCCCTCGACTGCCACCACGCCGCGCTTCCAGCGTGGACGCATTTCCTTGGCGCCGCTCAGCACGGTGCCGTAGAAGGCGAAGTTTTCGTCGACGAAGGCTTTGGACAGGTAGGGCGCGCTGCCGCGCACGGCCTGCCATTGGAAGTAGGCTTGCCAGGTGTCCAGCGGCGTGGCCGCCAGCAGCGCGCTGAAGCCTTTCAGATAGCTCGGCTGGCTGACGATGACGTAGTCGACCTTGCCCTTGATGTTCAGGGCGTCCAGATAGGCGTTCCAGTCGTAGCCCGGGGTCAGTTCGTTCAGCTTGGCGACCTCGACCTTGTTGTAGGCTTTGACCGGGTCGCGCAGTTCGACTTTGCTCCACTGGATCCTGGCCAGTTCGGTCTCCAGCATGACGATGGCGTGCGCCTTGACGGCGCCGTCCTTGTCGCCGGCCAGGGTCAGCATCTTGCCGATGTGCAGCTCGTACTTGGCCAGCGTGTCGGCCAGCTTGGCGTCGTCCTGTTTCAGGTAGTAGTCGCGGTCCGGCAGGCCGAGGCCGCTTTGCACGAAGTCGACCACGTATTTGGTGGAATCCTTGTTGTCCTGGTGGATGCCCAGGTCGACCGGCGCGGAGAAGCCGATCTGGTTGTTGCGGGCGATCAGCGCAGGCAGTTCTTTCTTGTCCGTCAGCGCGGCGATGCGGGCCAGCTCGGCAGTCAGCGGCGCGGCGCCCAGCTGCTCCAGCCTGGCTTCGTCCATGTAGGAGGCGTAGAAGGCGCCGATGCGCTGCTCGTCCGCGCCCGCGTTCTGCTTGGCGGCGGCCTGCTCGATGATGGCGCGCAACTGCGGCTGGATGTCGTCGTGCAGCTTGGCGAAGCTGCCCCAGTTCGACTTGTCGGCCGGGATTTCCGTCGTGGCCAGCCACTTGCCGCTCAGGTGGGTGAAGAAGTCGTCCTGCGCGCGCACGGACGGGTCGATATATTCGACGGCGATGCCGGAGGCGAGCTTGCCGCCGGTCGGGCTCTTGGCCGCGTCGGCTGCGCCGGCCAGGCCGGTCGCGCCGGCCAGCAGGGTCAGGGTCAATGCACTCAACAAATGTCGTTTCACTTGGTACGTCCCTCTCGTTATGTCTACGTATTGTCTAGGTATAGTCTAGGTATAGTCAAAGTCTCACCGGCTCGTGACCGGGGTTTTTCACTCTAGCACAGCGTCGCGTCCCCAGATAACAAAATGACCACAAGTAGTGGCCATTTTGTCGTTTTTCTTACCAGATGATCACGCGCTGTTCAGGCGCCAGATACATCGGGTCGCCCGCCTTGACACCGAAGGCCTCGTAGAAGCCCGGCTGGTTCTTCATGGTGCCGTTGGCGCGGAACTGGCCCGGCGAATGCGGGTCGGTTTTCACCTGCTTGATCTGCGCCTCTTCGCGCATCTTGCTGCGCCATACCTGACCGAAGCCCATGTAGAAGCGCTGCTCGCCGGTCAGATTGTCGATCACCGGCGCCGGCTTGCCGCCCAGCGACAATTTGTAGGCCTTGTAGGCCACCGCCACGCCGGAGTTGTCGGCGATGTTCTCGCCCAGGGTCAGCGCGCCGTTGACGAAGTAGCCCGGCAGCGGGCTGTAGCCGTCGTACTGCTTGGTCAGCGCGTCGGCCTTGGCCTTGAAGTTGGCGCGGTCGGCGGCGCTCCACCAGTCGCGCAGGTTGCCGTCGCCGTCGGACTGGCTGCCCTTGTCGTCGAAGCCGTGGCTGATCTCATGGCCGATGACGGCGCCGATGCCGCCGTAGTTCACCGCGTCGTCGGCGCGCGCGTCGAAGAACGGCGGCTGCAGGATGGCGGCCGGGAACACGATCTCGTTGGTGGTCGAGCGGTAGTAGGCGTTCACGGTTTGCGGCGTCATGCCCCATTCCTCGCGGTCCACCGGCGCGCCCAGCTTGGCCAGGTTGCGCTTGTAGCTGAACTCGGCTGCGCGGCGCAGATTGCCGGCCAGGTCGCCCTTCACCATGCTCAGGCTGCTGTAGTCGCGCCACTTGTTCGGGTAGCCGATCTTGGTGGTGAACTTGGCCAGCTTGGCTTGCGCTTCGCGCTTGGTCTCCGGGCTCATCCAGTCCAAGGTGTCGATGCTGTCCTTGTAGGCCGCCATCAGGTTGGCCACCAGTTGCTCCATGCGGGCCTTGCGCTCGGCCGGGAAGTATTTGGCCACGTACAGCTTGCCCACGCCTTCGCCGATGGCGCCCTCCACCACTTTCACGCCGCTCTTCCAGCGCGGTTCCTGCACCGTCACGCCGTTGATGACGCCGCTATAGAAGGCGAAGTCGGCGTCGGCGAAAGCCTTGTTCAGGAATGGCGAGGCGTCGCGCAGCAGCTGCCATTCGAAATAAGCTTTCCAGGTGTTCAGCTCGGTCGCTTCGGCCAGCTTGGCGAATCCGGCCAGGTAGCTCGGCTGGTTGACGATGATGGTGTCGGTCTTCATGGCGATGCCGGCCTTGCCCAGCGCATCCTTCCAGTCGTAGCCCGGCGCCAGTTCGGCCAGCTTGGCGATCTCGGTCTTGTTGTAGCGCTTGACAGGGTCGCGGTTGTCGACCTTGCTCCACTGGACTTCGGCCAGCGCGGTCTCCAGCGCCATGACCGCTTGCGCGTCGGCGGCGGCGTTCTTGTGGCCGGCCAGGGTCAGCAGCTTCTCGATGTGGGCGACGTATTTCTCGCGCACGGCGGCCAGCTTGGCATCGTCCTTTTTCAGGTAGTAGTCGCGGTCCGGCAGGCCCAGGCCGCTTTGCGCGATGCTGGCGGCGTGCTGGGTCGAGGCGCGCGCGTCCTGGCTGACGTAGACGCCGTAGGGCACGCTCACGCCGATGCGGGTCAGGTGGGCGATCATGCCCGGCAGCGCTTTCTTGTCCTTCAAGCCGCGTATGCTGCTCAGCTCGCCGGCCAGCGGCTTGATGCCGATCTTTTCCAGCGCCGCCTCGTCCATGTAGCTGCTGTACAGGTCGGCGATCTTCTGCGCTTCCGTGCCCGATTTGTTCTTGGCGGCCAGGGTGGCTTCGATCAGCTCGCGCAGCTGCGGCAGCGTGTCGTCGCGCAGCTTCGCGAAGGAGCCCCAGCTCGATTTGTCGTCCGGGATCTTGGTGGTTTTCAGCCAGCCGCCGTTCAGGTGGGTGAAGAAATCGTCCTGGGCGCGCACGCCGCTGTCGATGTACTGGGTGTCGATGCCCGAAATGGGGGCGGCGGCAGGGGCGGGATGGTCGCCTTCATGCGCCTGGGCCAGTGTTGCCATCAGGGCGATGGCCAGGGTGCTCAGCAAAGTGCGTTTCACTACTTCTCCTTGTTAGAATTTTGTTTCCAGACGCGCGGTCCACACTCGGTAAGTGGGGTTGAGCGTACTGGAAAATTGCGACAGTCCATTAGTGTAAACCAGGTTGCTGCCGGTGGCATCTTCGGCCAGCATATTGGCGACCGCAAGGCGCAGTTGCGTCAGCGGCGTCATCTTCCACAGTACATGCGCGTCCACCACGCGCTTGCGGCTGCTTTCCACCACCTGGCTGGTGCTGGTCTGCACGCGGATCGCCGGGGTCCAGTTATAGCTGGCGCCCAGCGACAGCGGGATGTCCTTCATGCGGTAGTCCAGGCCCAGGTTGGCAGTCTGCCTGGGCTGCTGGTCCAGGCGGTTGTCCGGGCCGGGGATGCCGTCCACGCGCGACCAGAAGCGGCTGTAGTTGCTGCGGAAATCGATGGCGGGCGCGTCGTCCATGAGCTCGGCGAGCTGGAATTTCGCTTCCAGTTCGATGCCCTTGGTGCGGGCGTGCGAGATGTTGCTGGGCGACGACACCCAGCGCGGGCCGGCGCTGGTTGGGCGCAGGCTCAGCTCGCGGCGGATCAGGTCGTCGATGTCGCGGATGAAGCCGCTTGCGCTGACGATGCCGCTGCGGCCCAGGTAGTGTTCGAAGGCCACGTCCAGGCCGGTGGCCAGCTCGGGCTTGAGGTTGGGGTTGCCGGTGCGGTCGGGACGGGTGGCGCTGTTCAGGCGCGACAGCGCGGGCAGCGCGATCAGGTCCTGCACATTGGGCGACTTGTAGCTCTTGGTCAGGCTGGCGCGGATCTGGTCCTTGCCCGCGCCGGGGATGCGGTAGACAGCGTGCAGCAGCGGGCTGAACACGGAGCTGGTATTGCTGACGTTGCCTGCGGCTGCCGAGCCTGGAGCGCCGGGGGTGCCGGCCTCTGCAGTGCTGCCGGGCAGAGCGGCGCCGGCCGAAGCAGCGCTGCGCTCGCTCGTGGTGCGTATGCCTTCCCAGCGCGCGCCGATGTAGACGCCCCACTGCGGCGTGATGTCCCACTCGTCCTGCGCGAACACGGCCATGCGGCGGGTATCGGCTGCGAGGTTGTCGCCGGAGTCATCGAACTGCGCTTTGCCGTTCTTGTCGGTGCCGACCTTGGTCTGCTCGCGGCGGCTGGTTTCGAAGTCCCAGCCAGCGGCCAGCAAGTGGCCCGCGCCCAGAGGCGAGGTGTATTTGCCACCGGTGTTGAAGCCGCGGTCGCGCGTGCTGTCGCTGTCGTGGAAGCGGTCCAGCAACACGCCGGCGCCGTCGAACTGCTGGCGCACGGCGTCGCTGTCGCGGCGCGCCAGCCCCATGCCGAACTTCACGTCCAGCTTGGCCGCGCCCGCCAGCCTGTGCAGCCAGTTGCCGAAGCCGCGCATCATGGTGGAACTGGAATGGTTCTGCGTCAGCGCCAGCTTGTATTCGGGAGGAACGGCGCCGGCCAGCTGCGCCAAGTCGCTGCGCGCATTGCTGTCGCCGCGGTTGGCCATGATGAAGGGCTGGAAGTTCAGCGTGTCGCCGTTGTCGAACTTGTAGGACAGGCGCGGCGTCAGGTGCAGGTTTTCCGAGCTGCCGCTGCTGTGCTCATCGATGTGCTGCAGCTTGACGACGTCACCGTCGTCCTCGGTGTCCTGGATCACGGACTGGCCGAGGTCCTTCTGGCGATGCTTGCCCAGCGAAGCGGACAGGGTGTAAGTCAGATTGCCGGTCTTGCCGGGCAAGGTCAGCGACACATTCGGCGAATGCAGGCCGCGCTCGTAGCTGTCGGCCAGCTTGAGCTGGATGTCGCGCTGCTGGTAGCCGTCGCGCAGGATGATGTTGATGGTGCCGGCGATGGCCCGCGTGCTGTTCTCGGCCACCGGGCCGCGCATCACTTCCACCCGTTCGACCTGGTCCGGCGACAGCGATTCGAGCGAGAAACCCGGCGGCGCGCGTTCGCCGTTCAGCAGCACCTGCGTGTAGCCGCTGCCCAGGCCGCGCATGCGCACATCGCCGCCACGGCCGGGACGGCCGCCCCCTATGGTCACGCCGGGCAGGCGCTTGAGCACGTCACCCAGCGTGGTGTCACCGTTGCGGTCCAGTTCCTCGCGGCCGTAGACCTGCTTGCCGGCGGTGGAGTTGCGGCGCTCGGTCATATCGTCCTGGCGCGCGCCGCTGATGGTGACCTGGGGCACAACCTTGCCGCCGTCGGCAGCAGGCTGGACCGTGGCTGATTTCCGGGCTTGCGCAGCTTGCCCGGCTTGTGTGGCTTGCGCGGCCTGACCGGCCTTGGGCGCGGGCTCGGCTTCCTGGGCGCCGGCGTTGATCTGGACGCCTATTAATGCCAGGCAGGCAAGGGGAATCAGTTTGCTCATCGTCTTCAAGGTGGGACTGGTCCGCGCGGCCTGCTGGCGGTGGCTGGCTAGGAAGGGGGTTGCCGCACCGCCATTTTAAGCGGCATGGCGCCCTCCCGTGTCGCGTGTCGCGGCAATTTACTTTTCGATACACAGCGCAACAACGCAGACAACAAGCCGCCGCGGTGGGCAGCCTGGCGGAAGGTCGTCCCGGCAATCGCGCGGGCAGCCGAAGCGGGCAACGGAACGGAAAACCGGGCCAGCGGCAGGGCCGGCGTCAGCCTCCCCTGCCGACGCTGCCCTGGCCGCCGGGGCCGCTCATGCCGCCCATGCCACCTTTATGGCCGCCGCGCCCGCCGCCTTCGCCGCCCTCCTTCTTGCGCTCCGGCCGCTCACCCGCGCCGCCCTCAACGCGCTGCATCTGCTCGGCCAGGAACACCGCCACCTTGCCGCGCTGGGTTTCATCGAGCGCATCGTTGACTTCCAGCCACCATGTGCGCAGCTGCTTTTCCTCAGCCGCCGCCAGTAGCGCCTCCGTCTCGACGCCGCCCGCCAGCTCGCGCAACTCGACATCCTTGCGGTCCAGTGCCGGGCGCACCGCCAATTGCATGCGCTCGCGGCGCGACTTGCGCTCGCGCAGCAGCGTGCGGGTACGGCTTTCGGTCTGCTGCCACAAAGTGGTCTGGTTGACGTTCAAGTTCAGCTCCTTGCGGAAGTCGGCTGCCATGACCAGCAAGTCTTCGGCGCGCATCTCCATCACGGGAACGGCAAAGGCGGGGACGGCGAAGGCCAGCGCAGTGGTCAGCAGCAGGCTGCGCGCATAGGTTGAAATCAGCTTGGGTGTCAGCTTAGGTGTCATCGGGGTTCCAGGCAACGTGGCAAAAAAAAGCCCACGCAGGGCGCGCAGGCTGAAGAACCACTACAGGGTAGAGAAGAACTACAAACCCAGTGTAGGCCGTGTTTTTTGCTGTTTCGCTTTTTATTACATTTCCTTACGCACGTGAACCTGCGCTTAACAAAGCGGTTCAAAATCGCAATATTGCGCAATATTGATGGCCAATTATGCTGTGGTGTAAAAGGCCGTAAAGTCGAGATAAATTACAGCGGAGCTACTCAGCTTGCCGGAAATCAGGTTTATACTGAATTCGCGCGCAGTAGAGTGACTGCGGCAGCTTGACACAGGTGAAACATGGGCAAGAAACTCAAAAATACCGGGCTGGTCAGCCTGGGTGTCGTGGCCGGCATTGCTGTCTCCCTCCAGTTTTCCGCGATGGCACAGCGGCCCGCCGATCCGGCGCTGCCGCTGGAAGAACTGCGCCAGCTGGCCGATGTGTTCGGCCTCATCAAATCCGACTACGTCGAACCGGTGGAAGACAAGAAGCTGCTGACGGAAGCCATATCCGGCATGGTCGCCTCGCTCGATCCGCACTCAGCCTACCTGGACAAGAAGGCTTACGCAGAACTGCGCGAAGGCTCGCAGGGCAAGTTCGTCGGCCTGGGCATCGAGATCGGCCAGAGCGAGGACGGCTACATCAAGATCGTCTCGCCGATCGAGGATTCGCCGGCCTACCGCGCCGGCATCAAGGCGGGCGACCTGATCACCCGCCTCGACTCGACCCCGGTCAAGGGCCTGAGCCTGGACGACTCGGTCAAGAAGATGCGCGGCGAGCCGCACACCAAGGTCTCGCTGACCATCCTGCGCAAGGATGAACCGGAACCGCTGGTGTTCCACATCACGCGCGAAGAGATCCTGCAGAAAAGCGTGAAGGCGAAGATCGTCGAACCGGGCTACGCCTGGCTGCGCGTGGCGCAGTTCCAGGAGCCGACCGTGGACGACCTGGCCGCCAAGATCACCGAACTGTACAAGCAAGATCCCAATATCAAGGGCCTGGTGCTCGATCTGCGCAACGATCCGGGCGGCGTGCTGCAAGGCGCCATCGGCGTGGCGGCAGCCTTCCTGCCGAGGGATGCGGCCATCGTGTCGACCAATGGCCAGCTGCCGGACCAGCGCCAGACCTTCTACGGCCGTCCCGAGTATTACGCGCTGCGCAACGAGGGCGACATCCTCGCCAAGCTGCCGGCGGCGGTCAAGAACGTGCCGATGGCGGTGCTGGTGAACACCGGTTCCGCGTCCGCCTCGGAAATCGTGGCCGGCGCGCTGCAGGACTACAAGCGCGCCACCATCATCGGTACGCAGACGTTCGGCAAGGGTTCGGTGCAGACCATACGCCAGCTGACCGCCGACACGGCCGTCAAGCTGACCACGGCGCGCTATTACACGCCGAACGGCCGCTCGATCCAGGCCAAGGGCATCGCGCCCGACCTGCTGGTCGATGAAAACGCCGACGGCGACGGCCTGAACGCGCTGCGCATGCGCGAGGCGGACCTGGAAAAGCATCTGTCCAACGACCGCGAGCAGGAAGCGGGCAAGACCAAGCGCGACGAGGCCGAAGAACAGCTGCGCCTGCTGGCGGCCGAGCGCAAGCGCAAGCCGCTGGAATACGGCAGCGGCGACGACTTCCAGCTGCAGCAGGCGCTGAACCACCTGAAGGGCATGCCGGTGCAGCTGGCCAAGCAGGAACCGAAGCTGGTGCAGGCCGATCCGCCCGCCAAGAAGGCCATCCACAAATAAAAACTGTTAAAACGACAGCACGTCACGCTACGGCGCCCCGAGTGGGCGCCGTACTCTATTTTGCGCCTGCCGTTCGTGTAGAATTTCCCAAACAGAAGGCAAGCGCCCACAAGGCGGCAGCCCCCTACACGGAGAAAGATTAAACAATATGAAACAAGTCGTCATCAGCGGCACCGGCCTGTACACCCCGCCAAACGCCATTTCGAACGAAGAACTGGTCACCTGCTTCAACGCCTACGTCGAGCTGTTCAACGCCGAGAACGCGGCCGCCATCGAAGCGGGCAGCGTGACGGCGCTCGAAGCGTCCAGCGTCGGCTTCATAGAAAAAGCGTCCGGCATCAAGGCGCGCTACGTGATGGAAAAGGAAGGCATCCTCGATCCGAAGCGCATGGTGTCGCGCATCGCCGAGCGGCCCGACGACGAGATTTCGCTGCAGGCCGAAATTTGCGTGAAAGCGGCGCAGCACGCGCTGGACCGCGCCGGCCGCACCGCCGCCGACATCGACATGGTGCTGGTGGCCTGCTCCAACATGCAGCGCGCCTATCCGGCGATGGCGGTGGAGGTGCAGTCCGCGCTGGGCATAGACGGCTACGGCTTCGACATGAACGTGGCCTGCTCCTCGGCCACCTTCGGCATCCAGACCGCGATCGCCGCGGTGCAAAGCGGCCAGGCGCGCGCGGTGCTGGTGCTCAACCCGGAAATCACCAGCGGCCACCTGAACTGGCGCGACCGCGACAGCCACTTCATCTTCGGCGACGCCTGCACGGCGATCGTGGTCGAGGCGAAGGACGCGGCCGTGTCGCAGCACCAGTTCGAGATCCTGGACACCAAGCTCAAGACCAGCTTCTCCAACAATATCCGCAACAACTTCGGCTTCATGAACCGCTTCGACGAGGGCGGCGTGGGCCAGGCGGACAAGCTGTTCAAGCAGCAGGGCCGCAAGGTGTTCAAGGACGTGTGCCCGATGGCAGCCGAGATGATCAAGGAAAGCATTGCGCGCGCCGGCCTGGAGGTGGCGCAGGTCAGCCGCTTCTGGCTGCACCAGGCCAACCTGAACATGAATTTGCTGATCAGCCGGATGATACTGGGCCGCGACGCCGAGCCGGGCGAAGCACCGGTGATCCTGGACAGCTACGCCAATACCTCGTCGGCCGGCTCCATCATCGCCTTCCACAAGCACCAGGACGACCTGCCGCAAGGCGCGCTGGGCGTGATCTGCTCCTTCGGCGCCGGCTACTCGATCGGCGCGGTGGTGGTGCGCAAGCTCTAATTCCGCCTCCCCTCCCCCAGCCGAGCTCAGCTCGGCTGCGTCTTTCCGCATGTGCTACCCTTGGGCTGCTATCCCATCCCGCAGGAGCCCCGCACGCATGCCCCATGATTTCCCGCTGATTACCACCATCGCCGCCGCCCTCGGTTTCGGGCTGCTGTTCGGCTTCGCGGCCACCCGCTTGAAATTGCCCGCGCTGGTCGGCTATCTGGCCGCCGGCATCCTGATCGGGCCGGCCACGCCGGGCTTCGCGGCGGACACGGTGCTGGCAGGCCAGCTGGCGGAGATCGGCGTGATGCTGATGATGTTCGGCGTGGGCCTGCATTTTTCGCTGGACGACCTGTGGGAAGTGAGGCGCATCGCATTGCCCGGCGCGATTCTGCAGATCGCCGCGGCCACCGGCATGGGCATGGCGCTGGCGCACTGGTGGGGCTGGAGCCTGGGCGGCGGGCTGGTGTTCGGCCTGGCGCTGTCGGTGGCCAGCACCGTGGTGCTGCTGCGCGCGCTGGAAGAGCGCGGCATCCTCGATTCCTTCAACGGCCGCATCGCGGTCGGCTGGCTGGTGGTGGAGGACCTGGTCACCGTACTGGTGCTGGTGCTGCTGCCGCCGCTGGCGTCCTCGATGGGCGGCGCTGCGCCGGGCGACGCGCACAGCGTCGGCGCCGCCGCCGCACCCCTGTGGCAGACGCTGGCCATCACCTTCGGCAAGGTGGGCGGCTTCGTCGCCTTCATGATGCTGATAGGCCGCAAGCTCTTCCCCTGGCTGCTGTGGCAGGTGGCGCGCACCAATTCGCGGGAACTGTTCACGCTGTGCGTGATCGCGGCGGCGGTGGGCATCGCCTACGGCGCCACGAAACTGTTCGGCATCTCCTTCGCGCTGGGCGCCTTTTTTGCCGGCATGGTGCTGCGCGAATCGGAGCTGAGCCACCGCGCGGCACAGGAGTCCTTGCCGCTGCGCGACGCGTTCGCGGTGCTGTTCTTCGTCTCGGTCGGCATGCTGTTCGAGCCGTCCATCCTGTTCGAGCAGCCCTTGCAGCTGCTGGCGGTGGTGGCCATCATCGTGTTCGGCAAGTCGATCGTGGCCTTCTTCCTGGTGATCCTGCTGCGCTATCCGATGCGCACGGCGCAGCTGGTGTCGGCCAGCCTGGCGCAGATCGGCGAGTTTTCCTTCATCCTGGCGGCGCTGGGCGTGTCGCTCAAGCTGATGCCGCACGAAGGCCAGAGCCTGATACTGGCTGGCGCCATCATTTCCATCGCCGTCAACCCGGTGGTATTCGCTTCGCTCAAGCCGCTGGAGCGCTGGTTCAGCAAGTCCCAGCGCCTGGCGGCGAAGTTCGACCGCAGCGCCGACCCGCTGGCCGAGCTGCCGAGGTCGGTGCCGCAAGAGAAGCTGAGCGGCCAGGTGGTGCTGGTCGGCTATGGCCGCGTGGGGCGCCGCATCGCCGCCGCGCTGACGGCGCAGGGCATCCCCTTCGTGGTGGCGGAGCAGAACCGCGAAGCGGTGGACCAGCTGCGCAAGGACGGCATTCCGGCCGTGGCGGGCAATGCGGGCGAGCCGGCCGTGCTGATCCAGGCCCACATCACGCGCGCGCGCATGCTGGTGATCGCGACGCCGGACACTTTCCACGTCCGCGCCATGATAGAAACCGCGCGCGCGCTGAACCCCGATATCAAGACGGTGGTGCGTACGCACAGCGACGAGGAAGCCGAGCTGCTGCGCAACGAGCGCGCTGGCAAGATCTTCCTCGGCGAGCACGAACTGGCCAAGGGCATGACCGAGTTCGTGGTGGAGGAATTCAAGCAGCCGCGTAATCACGGCGGGCATTGAGACGCGGCGCGGAGTCCGGCCCGTCCCCTGTCATTGCCGCGCAGGCGGGAGGGTCCGCCGATGCGGTCCATAGCCGCCTGCTGGCTGGCGCAGCATGGGCTCCCGCCAGCGCGGGAGCGACACGGAGCTGAAGTGCCCCCCGTCTACCTACAGGCTGACGGCCAGCTCGGCGCCTTCCTTGATGGCGCGCTTGGCGTCGAGCTCGGAGGCCAGGGCGGCGCCGCCGATTTTGTGGAAGCGCGGGGTGGCGCCTGCCGCGCTGCCTGCCGGCGGCATCAGTTCGGCCAGGCTGTCCTGCCCGGCGCAGATGATGACGTTGTCCACCGCCAGCAGGCGCTCGCCGCCATCGACCGTGATGTGCAGGCCGTGGTCGTCGATCTTGTTGTACTGGACGCCCGCCAGCATGACGACGCCATTGCGCGCCAGCACGGCGCGGTGCACCCAGCCGGACGTCTTGCCCAGGCCCGCGCCCAGCTTGCTCGCCTTGCGCTGCAGCAGGTAGAGCTGGCGCACCGGCTCTTCGACGTGCGCCGGCACCAGGCCGCCGCCGTTGGTGGCCTTCAGGTCGACGCCCCACTCCCTGGTCCACGTGTCCACCGCCAGCGGCAGCGCGTTGCGCGTGTCGTGCAGCAGGTATTCGCCGACGTCGAAGCCGATGCCGCCCGCGCCGATGATGGCCACGCGCTTGCCGACCGGCTTCTTGTGCGCCAGCACGTCCAGGTAGGACAGCACCTTGGGATGGGCTATGCCTTCGATCGGCGGCATGCGCACCTTGATGCCGGTGGCGACGACCACGTCGTCGTAGCCGCCCGCGAGCAGCTCGTCGCGCGTGACGCGCCGGCCCAGCTTCACGCTGACGCCGGTCAGTTCCAGCTTGCGCTTGAAGTAGCGTATGGTTTCGGCGAATTCTTCCTTGCCGGGGATCTGCATGGCGACCTTGAACTGGCCGCCCACCGTGTCGCTGGAATCGAATAAAGTCACGTCGTGGCCGCATTCGGCTGCCACCGTGGCAGCCGACAGGCCGGCCGGACCGGCGCCGACCACGGCCACCTTGCGCCGCCTGGCCGCCGGCTTGTAGACCAGTTCCGTCTCGTGGCAGGCGCGCGGGTTGACCAGGCAGCTGGCGCGCTTGTTGGAGAAGGTGTGGTCCAGGCAGGCCTGGTTGCAGCCGATGCAGGTGTTGATTTCGTCGGCGCGCCCGGAGGCGGCCTTGGCGACGAATTCGGCGTCAGCCAGGAAGGGGCGCGCCATCGACACCATGTCGGCGTCGCCGCGCGCGATGATGTCTTCCGCCTCGCCCGGCATATTGATGCGGTTCGACGCTACCACCGGGATTGACACTTCGCGCCGCAGGCGCCCCGCCACGCTGGCGAAAGCCGCGCGCGGCACCGAGGTGACAATGGTGGGCACGCGCGCCTCGTGCCAGCCGATGCCGGTGTTGAGGATGGAGACGCCGGCCTGCTGCAGGGCCTTGGCCACCGTCAGCACGTCTTCCCAGGTGTTGCCGCCTTCGACCAGGTCGAGCAGCGAGTGGCGGTACATGATGATGAATTCCGGCCCGACGGCGGCGCGGATGCGCTTGACGATGTCGAGCGGCAGCCGCATGCGGTTTGCTATGCTGCCGCCCCAGCGGTCGGTGCGCAGATTCGTGCGCGCGCACAGGAACTGGTTCAGCAGGTAGCCTTCGCTGCCCATCACTTCCACGCCGTCGTAGCCGGCCTGTTTGGCCAGTTTGGCGCAGCGCGCGTAATCGCGGATGGTCGCCTCGATGCCCGCTTCGCTCAGCGCCTTGGGCTTGAACGGGGAGATCGGCGATTTGCGGTCGGAGGCGGAGACGACGAAGGGCTGGTAACCATAGCGGCCCGCGTGCAGGATCTGCATCAGGATCTTGCCGCCCTCCTCGTGCACCGCCCTGGTGACCTTGCGGTGGTTCGGCACGTCGCCCAGGAAATTGAGGGTGCCGCCAAAGGGCAGCAGCCAGCCGGAACGGTTGGGCGAGATGCCGCCGGTGACGATCAGGCCTACCCCGCCCCTGGCGCGCTCGCGGTAGAACGCGGCCAGCTTGCCATAGTTGTAGAAGCGGTCTTCCAGGCCGGTGTGCATCGATCCCATGATGACGCGGTTGCGCAGCGTGGTGAAACCGAGATCGAGGGGGGCCAGCAGGTGCGGGTAGCTTGAAGTTGTCATTTTATGATAGTTGGTATGGTTGACTTCGATTCCGCATTAGAACGGATTTCTCTAGACCATTGTTACTAAAATACCCTCCACAATCACGCAAGTCTTTATTTTGTAAGCGTTAAGTACCGCTCTTGTATTCTGCCATCAGTTGCCGTACGCTGGAAAGATGAAGCAATTGATTGCCTGTTTGTTATTCGGAATTTCTGCATCGCTACTGGCGCAGACGCCAAAACTTGAGCTGCCGAAACTGGAAGTCGCGGTAACGCGGGTGCATCAGGACGCCCTGCATCTGTACGAAGTGGACGCCAGCGGTACCGTGCAGGCGCCGATCGCGACGGTGTGGAAGACGCTGACGACTTACGAACGGATGAATGAATTCGTGCCCGACATGGCTTCCTGCCGGGTGCTGGCGCGCAATGGCAACGAGGTGATCATCGAACAGTTCGGGACGGCCCGCTTCCTGTTCATGTCCAAATCCATCCACCTGATCGTGCGCGCCACCGAAACGCCGATGACGAGCATCGACATCGCCCTCATTTCGGGCGACATGAAGCACTATGAATCGCGCTGGGAACTGTTCCCGCAACCGGACGGCGGGACGAAGGTGGTCTACTCCGGCAGGCTGGTGCCGAATTTCTACGTGCCTGGCATATTGGGGACGAATATCATCCGCGGCGACATCGAGCGCATGATGGGCGCCGTCCTCGCGCGCATGGACAAACCCATGGACAAGCCGGACAGCCCCGCGCGCAATCTGCTTCCAAACCAGCTGGTGAACTGACCAGCTGATCAACCAGTCAATGGATCAACAGATTACTGGGCGGCGTAGTCCGGCCCGCGCAGCTCGGCGAACTGCTCGATGCTGCCGATCTTGATCATCACCGAATTGAGACTGAGCTTGGCCTGCATGGCGCGCCAGGCGAATTGCCATTCGCGCTCCTGCGCCTCGCCGGCGGTCTTGGTGAAGGCGGCGCCCAGGGCGGCGCGCTGGCCGTATTCGACGGCGCCGTCGATGCCCGCCCAGCTGGGCAGGGTGCGCTGCACCGCGCGGTGGATGCGCTCGCCGAATTCCTCGGTGTTGTGGATCACCAGGCAGGCGTCGGCCGTAAACAGGTCGAACAGCTTGCGGTCCCAGGCTTTCGAGAAGCTCAGCGTCAGGCAGTTCGACGCCGGATGCAGGATGAATTGCCCCTGCGTCAGGGCCAGTTCAAGGTCGCTGCGCTCGCCGTAGCGGTACAGGGTCGGGGGGCGTTTGTAGTCGTGCATGGTGACTCTATTTCTGTAATGGGTGGCGCACGTGGCGGTGCGCGCGCATGGCGGCGGAGGCGATCAGGATCTCCCGCAGCAGGTAAACGAAACTCGTGATCAGGCCCGCCATCGCCAGCACGAACAGGCCGGCGATGTATTTATCCAGCGTCACGTTCAGCGTGTCGCCGACGAACAGCAGCGCGATCACCAGGCAAATGAGCAGGCCGCAGCCGGTCGAGGAGCCGATCGATATGTTGATCAGGTGAGAACGCCGGTACAGCACGTCAAGTTCATTGAGGGAAAGATCGTTGTAGCCGATATCGAGCCGGTCTTCCAGTACGCGCGACCGGTCTATGATGCGCGCCAGACGGTTGGTCAGCACCATTAAATTGGTGCAGACGCCGGTTAGCAGGAAAACCGGCGCGATCGCCAGCTGAATGATGTGTCCTATATCGCCGACTTGTATATTCATTGCATGCGTGGTTCGGGGGGCCAGACGCTAGTGTAACAGGCCGTGCGGCCTTACTCGAAGCGGCGCAGGCGCTTGAACTGCTCGGTGGCCGCGACCAGCGCGCGCGTGATGCCGCTTTCCATGGCGCCGTGCCCCGCATCCGGGATCAGTTTGATGACCGATCCGGGCCAGGCCTTGTGCAGCCTCCAGGCCGACACCGGCGGGCAGATCACGTCGTAGCGGCCCTGTACGATCACCACCGGCAGATGGGAAATGCGGCCGATGTCGCGCAGCAGCTGGTCTTCCTCGAAGAAACCGAGGTTGGCCATGTAGTGCGATTCGAGGCGGCCCACGCCCAGGTCCATGGCGTCCGACGGGATTTCCTCGGGCTGCGGCAGCAGGAACACGCGGCGCCCCTCGAAACGGCTCCAGGCGCGCGCCGCCGGCCAGTACACGGCCGGGTCGTCGCTCATGATGCGCTTGACGTAGGCTTGCAGCAGGTTGCCGCGCTCCTCGGCCGGAATGGGCGCGATGAAGTCGTCGTACACGTCCGGGTGGAACCAGCGCGCGCCGTCGAGGAAGAAGTCGACCTCGGGCTGGGTGCACAGGAAGATCCCGCGCAGCACAAAGCCCAGGCAGCGCTCGGGATGGGCCTCGCCGTAAGCCAGCGCCAGCGTCGAGCCCCAGGAACCGCCGAACACCAGCCACTGCTCTATGCTGAACATGGCGCGCAGGCGCTCGATGTCCGCCACCAGCAGCTGGGTGGTGTTGTTGCGGCATTCGCCCAGCGGCACCGACTTGCCGGCGCCGCGCTGGTCGAACAGGATCACGCGGTATTGCTGCGGGTCGAAGAAACGGCGGTGCGCGGGCGACAGGCCGGCGCCCGGGCCGCCATGCAGGAACAGCACCGGGATCCCGTTCGGGTTGCCGGCCTCCTCCCAGTAGATGGTGTGGACGGCGTCGACTTCCAGCATGCCGCTGCGCAGCGGGGCGATGGCGGGAAACAGGGACTGGTTCGAATCTGGCATGGTTTCCTCTAGAAGAATGTATTGACCGCGTAGCGCACAGTATAGGCGTCGTCGACCACCAGCAGCAGGGGCCACTTGTCGAAGGTGGTGCAGGGGTGGGAGATGCCGCAGCCTATCAGGTCGCCGACTTTCAGCTCCTGGCACAGGGCGTCCCCTTCCGGCAGGCGCAGATAGGCATGCTGGTCGTTCATCTTTTCGATGCGGCAGCCGGGCGGCAGGTCGGTGGGAAGCGCGGTGGGCAACGTTGCGGGCTCGGCGGACAGCTCCTGCGCCGGACGGTGCGTGTACAGCGCGATCGGCAGCTCCATGTCGTAGGAGGCGTCGCGCTTGCCCATGGAGAGGATGGCCAGCGTCGGCTCGGGGCGCGAGGTGACCATGCTCCACACCTCCAGCGCCGGCTGCAGGCCGCCGCTGGCGTGCTCGCGCTCCGTCACGTCCTGCGTCAGGTCCTGGTAGGAGCCGTGGTCGTTGGTGAGGTAACAGCCGCTGCGCAGCACCGGCAGGACGGGGCGCGACAGGTTTTTCATGCCGGCGAAACCGTGCGCCACCAGGTCGAAATAGGCCGAGCCGCCGGCCGACAGCAGGATCTTGTCGCCGCCGAACAGCTTTTGCTCGTCGGCCTGGCGCACCAGCGCGGCCAGCTCTGCGACAAAGGCGCGCACCGCTTCCACGCTGCCGGCCCGGTCATGACTGTGCAGCAAGCCCTCGTAGCCTTCGATGCCGGCCAGTTGCAGGCCGGGCACCCGCGCCACCTCCTGCGCCACCGCCATCGCTTCGGCCTGGCTGCGGCAGCCGGCCCGCTTGCCGGCCAGGCCCAGTTCCACCAGCAAGGGCAGCGGACGCTCCAGTCCGGCGGCCGCCGCCGCGCGCGACAGCCGCTGCACGCCCTCCCCGGAGTCGACCAGGGCGTAGAATTCGAAGCCGGGATCGTCCTTCATCAGCGCCAGCATGGCGCGGATATCGGCCGGGGCCACCAGCTGGTTGGCCAGCAGCACGCGGCGCACGCCGAAGCGGTAGGCCACCTGCACCTGCGCGGCGGTGGCCAGGGTCATGCCCCAGGCGCCGTTGGCGAGCTGCGCGCCGAACAGCTGCGGACTCATGGTGGTCTTGCCGTGCGGCGCCAGCACCGCGCCGTAGCGCGCGCAGAAGCGGCGCATCCAGTCCAGATTGTGCAGCAGCGCCGTTTCCTTCAGCAGCGCGACCGGGTAGCTGGTGTCGCCGCGCAGCACGTTCCAGCGCTGCAGGGGGATCGCGCCCTGGCGCATGGGCTCGGTCAGCGGCAGGCCCTTGACGCCGGGCTGCAGCATGTGTTCCGCCAGGCAGGCCAGCGCCAGGCCGCCGTCGGGCAAGTGTCTATCCATGATGGGTCTCCTCCGGTCATTATTGTCCTACGTTTACCGTCCGCCCAATGAAAAAAGCACCGCGGCTGCGGTGCTCTTTGCGGGGCCGGACTGTCTTAGGACATGTGCTGGCCGCCGTTGATGGCGATGTTGGCGCCGGTGACGAAAGCCGCTTCTTCGGAAGACAGGTAGGCCACCAGGCCAGCCACTTCTTCCGGCTTGCCCAGGCGGGACATCGGAATCTGCGGCAGGATCTTCGAATCGAGCACTTCCTGCGGGATCTCCATCACCATCTTGGTGCCGATGTAGCCCGGCGAAATGGTGTTGACGGTGACGCCTTTGCGCGCAACTTCCAGCGCCAGCGCCTTGGTGAAACCGTGTACGCCAGCCTTGGCGGCCGAGTAGTTGGTCTGGCCGAAAGCACCCTTCTGGCCGTTCACGGACGAGATGTTGATGATGCGGCCCCAGCCGCGGTCAACCATGCCATCCGCTACCGGTTTGGTCATGTTGAACACGGAATCGAGGTTGGTGCTCATCACTGCGTCCCAGTTCAGCTTGTCCATCTTCTTGAACGTCATGTCGCGGGTAATGCCGGCGTTGTTGACCAGCACGTCGATCGGACCGATGTCCTTGACGATCGCGGCGACGCAAGCCTGGGCCGAATCGTAATCCGCCACGTCGCACGGGTAAGCCTTGAAATCAAAGCCCATGTCGCGCGTCGTGGCCAGCCATTCGTCGACCTTCTTGTTGTTAGGGGAATACGTGGTCACGACTTTATAGCCCAGCGCTGCCAGCTTGATGCACACAGCTTCACCCAGACCACCCATACCACCTGTTACCAATGCGATTCTTGCCATTTTTTTATCCCCTCGGTTTCGAACACTAAAAGAACTGAACTGCTAGAACTGAACTGCCGGATTGCTGCTTGCGCAACTGGCTCAAGCGCGTTCAACAGCCAGCGCCACGCCCATGCCGCCGCCGATGCACAGCGAAGCCAGGCCCTTCTTGGCGTCGCGGCGCACCATCTCGTGCAGCAGGGTGACCAGGATGCGCGCGCCCGATGCGCCGATCGGGTGGCCGATCGCAATCGCGCCGCCGTTCACGTTGATCTTGCTCGTATCCCAGCCCATTTCCTTGTTGACGGCCAGCGCCTGCGCCGCGAATGCTTCATTGATTTCCATCAGGTCCAGGTCGTCCGGCGTCCAGCCCGCTTTTTTCAGGCACAGCTTGGCGGCCGTTACCGGGCCCATGCCCATGTAGGCCGGGTCGATGCCGGAGGAGGCGTAGGCTTTCACCTTGGCCAGCGGGGTCAGGCCCAGCTCGCGCGCCTGGGACGCCGACATCATGATGACGGCGGCCGCGCCGTCGTTCAGGCCTGAGGCGTTGCCTGCCGTGACACTGCCCTCTTTCGCGAAGGCCGGACGCAGGCCGGACAGCGCTTCCAGGGTGGAGCCGGGCTTGATGTACTCGTCCGAGTCGAACACGATGGTGCTCTTCTTGCTGGCGATTTCCAGCGGAATGATCTCGTCCTTGAACTTGCCTTCCTTCTGCGCGGCTTCCGCTTTCAGCTGCGACTGCAGCGCGAACTCGTCCTGCGCAGCGCGCGAGATGTCGTATTTTTTCGCGACGTTCTCGGCGGTCTGGCCCATGTGGTACTGGTTGTACACATCCCACAGGCCGTCGACGATCATGGTGTCGGTCATCTTCACGTCGCCCATGCGGAAGCCGTCGCGCGAACCGTTCAGCACATGCGGGGAGGCGCTCATGTTTTCCTGGCCGCCGGCGATGATGATGTTGGCGTCGCCGCATTTGATGGACTGGGCCGCCAGGTGGGTCGCTTTCAGGCCGCTGCCGCAGACCTTGTTGATGGTGTAGGCCGGGATGCTGGTCGGCAGGCCGGCTTTGATGACGGCCTGGCGCGCCGGGTTCTGGCCGACGCCCGCCGTCAGTACCTGGCCGAGGATGGCTTCATTAATCAGATTTGCGTCAATGCCGGTTTTGGCCAGCAAACCTTTGATGACATGGGCGCCCAGATCGGCCGCCGCGATTTTAGCCAGGCTGCCGCCGAACTTGCCAACTGCGGTGCGGCCAGCCGCTACGATAACTACATCATCCATTTGATTCTCCAGAAATTCCAACCGAGTGGTCAGGTGATTAAGATTGACGACACTTCATTCTAACGATTTGTACGCAGGAATGTTGAATAACCCTTATGTTTGCTCGGCTGCTTTAAAGAACAGCACGCTCGTTCCATAAATCCTGAACAGCGCTTCGATCCAGAAAAATCAAAGCTTAGCGCCTTATTCGCACCGCAGCCTTGATATTCGTCAATTGTCAGGATAATAATTTGATGCCATCCAGTGTCGCGGCACACTGTTCCCGTATCACATTAACGAAATCGACGACATACGCTTTTTCACGTAGAGATTCCGGTACGGAAACGAATAAGTCGCTCCATAAACCTTGCTCGCCTACCGGGCGGGCTATCACATAATCGTAATCGATATAGTTTTTAATTGCCCAATTCGGCAAAGCCGCCAATCCTCGACGGCTGGCGACTAGTTGCAAGATAGCCACAGTCAACTCCGCCGTACGGCGATCGAACTCGATGCCGGCCGGGCGCAGCACCTCGCGGATCAGGTCGATCCGTGATTCCGGCACCGGATAAGTGATCAGGGTTTCGCCCGCGAAGTCGGCCGCCTGCAGGCGGCGCTGTGCGTTCAGGCGGTGCTTCTGCGCCATCACCACCAGGATTTCGAAGCGGAACAGCGGAAAAGTGCTGAAGTCGGCGCTGTAGTCAGAGCCGATCACCAGGTCGGCGTTGCCGGCGCGCAGCAGTTCGGCCGGCTCGCTGTGGAAACCGGACACCAGGTCGATTTCCACGTCCGGCCAGCGCTTGCGGAATTCGTCCATCACCGGCATCAGCCAGTCGAAACAGGTGTGGCACTCCAGCGCCACGCGCAGCTGACCCTGGTCGCCCTGCGACAAACGCGCCACGTCGCGCTCGGCCTGTTCGATTTCCGGCAGCAGCGTGTCGGCCAGGCGCAGCAGCCGCGCACCGGTGGCCGTGAAACCGATCGGCACCGATTTGCGCTCGAACAGCGGGCTACCGTAGCGATCTTCCAGCAATTTGATCTGGTGCGACAGGGCCGACTGCGTCAGGTTCAGCAATTGCGCGGCGCGGACCAGGGAGCCTGCCGAGCGCAGGGCACTGAGGGTGCGTAGGTGGCGTATCTCCAGCATGTCTGACCTTGTATTAATTTAATTCATGTTAAACAGCAAAATCTTTCGTTTGGATTATAAACGCGATTGCTGCACACTTTACAACACCAATATTTAATACGAATGACAACTTTCATGAAACCAATTCAAACACATATCCCCGGCTTTCCACGCATCGGCGCGGCGCGCGAACTGAAGTTCTCGCTGGAAAAACATTGGCGCGGCGACATCGGCGAGGCCGAACTGGAGGCGACCGGCGCGGCGCTGCGCGCCCGCCACTGGGCGCAGCAGCGCGATGCCGGGCTGGACCTGGTGTCGGTCGGCGATTTCGCCTTCTACGACCAGGTGGCCAACCATATCCAGCTGCTGGGCTGCGAGCCGGCGCGCTTCGGCTTCAAGCCCGGCGCCGGGCAGAGCCAGCTGGCGCGCTACTTTGCGATGGCGCGCGGCGTTTCGAACGCCGGACACGAACATGGACACGAGCACGAGCACGGCTGCACCCACCAGCATCACACCCATGCGCTGGAGATGACCAAGTGGTTCGACACCAACTACCACTACCTGGTGCCCGAGTTCTCGCCGGAAACCGAATTCTCGCTCGCTTGCGAGCGGCTCTTCGCGGAAGTGGCCGAGGCGCAGGCGCTGGGCCATGCGGTCAAGGCGGTGCTGATCGGCCCGCTGACTTTCCTGTGGCTGGGCAAGGAGCGCGCCCAAGGCTTCGAGCGCCTTGCCCTGCTGGACAAGCTGCTGCCGGTCTACGGCGCGGTGCTGGACCGCCTCAAGCAACAGGGCGTGAGCTGGGTGCAGATAGACGAGCCGATACTGGGGCTGGACCTGCCTCCGGCGTGGCGCAGCGCTTTCGAAAGCGCGTATTGGCAGCTGGGCCAGGTGGGCGTGCCGCTGTTGCTGGCCACCTATTTCTCGCCGCTGGAAGAGAACGTCAGCCTGGCGTGCCGCCTGCCGGTGGCGGGCCTGCACGTGGACGGCGTGCGCGCCGCACACGAGCTGACCAGCGTGGCGGACTGGCTGCCGGTGCACAAAGTGCTGTCGGTGGGCATCGTCGACGGCCGCAACATCTGGCGCACCGACCTCGACCTGGCGCTGGCGCAACTGGCGCCCATCGCCGCCAAGCGCGACGGCAAACTGTGGCTGTCGACCTCGTGCTCGCTGCTGCACACGCCGTTCAGCCTGGAGAACGAAAAGGCGCTGGATCCCGAGCTCAAGAGCTGGCTGGCCTTCGCGGATGAAAAGCTGGGCGAGCTGGACTTGCTGAAAACGGCATTGCTGCGCTCAGCCTCCGCCGCGGACGGCTGCGCCGCCGACAGCGCGGCGCTGGATGCCGCCCTGTCCGCCTCCCGCGCAGCCTGCGCCAGCCGCCGCGCCAGCCCGCGCGTGCATAGTACGGCAGTGGCGGCGCGCATCGCCGGGCTGGCGGCCGATGCCGACCGCCGCGCCTCGCCCTTCCCGGCCCGCCAGGCCGTGCAGCGCGCCCGCTTCCAGTTGCCGTCTTTCCCGACCACCACGATAGGCTCCTTCCCGCAGACCCAGGCCATCCGCGCCGTGCGCGCCGGCCACAAGCGCGGCGAGATCGGCGCGGCGGCCTATGAAAGCTGTATGCGCGACGAGATCGCCTACGCCATCGCGCGCCAGGAGGAACTGGGCCTGGATGTGCTGGTGCACGGCGAAGCCGAGCGCAACGACATGGTGGAATACTTCGGCGAACAGCTGGACGGCTTCGCGTTCACGCAGCTGGGCTGGGTGCAATCCTACGGTTCGCGCTGCGTCAAGCCGCCCGTCATCTACGGCGACGTGGCCCGCCCGCGCGCGATGACCGTGGACTGGGCCGTGCACGCGCAGAGCCTGACCGCCAAACCCGTGAAAGGCATGCTGACCGGGCCGGTCACCATCCTGCAATGGTCCTTCGTGCGCGACGACCAGCCGCGCGCGCTGACCACGCTGCAGATCGCGCTGGCCATCCGCGACGAGGTGGCGGACCTGGAGCAGGCCGGCATCGGCATCATCCAGATCGACGAGCCTGCCGTGCGCGAAGGCTTGCCGCTGCGCCGCAGCCGCTGGGGCGAGTACCTGGACTGGGCCACCCGCGCCTTCCGCGTGACAGCCAGCGTGGCGCGCGACGCGACGCAGATCCACACCCATATGTGCTACGCCGAGTTCAACGACATCCTGCCGCAGATCGCCGCCATGGATGCCGATGTGATCACCATCGAGACCAGCCGCTCGGCGATGGAGCTGCTGACCGGCTTCGGCGACTTCCGCTATCCGAACGAGATCGGTCCCGGCGTGTACGACATTCATTCGCCGCGCGTGCCGGACACGGCGGAGATGGTGCGGCTGCTGAAGAAGGCCAGCGCGGTGATCCCGGCGGCGCAGCTGTGGGTCAATCCGGACTGCGGGCTGAAGACGCGCGGCTGGCCGGAGACGGAAAGCGCGCTGCGCAACATGGTGGCGGCGGCGCGGGAACTGCGCGCCGCCTAGGTGTCAGGCGGCCGGTCACGGAGCTGCGGGCGGAACCGCAAGCGGCCTCCGGCCTGCGTTGGAGGGCCGTTTGATTAACAAAACGGCACTCCCATTTCTGCCTCAACCACAGTAAAATGCTTCAGCCTTTTGGCAATCCGGGCCGCTGGCCGCCAAGCTGACCTCTTTACTGATCGTTTTATGTCCAAAAGCACGTTCCAGAAGCCCATCGAAATCAAGATTTCCACCGTGGTCGCGGTTTCGGCCATCCTGTACACGCCGGATGGCATCGCGCTGGACGCCGCCCTGAACGAAATGACGGGCGGCACGCCGGATTTCTTCGAGGGCGACCTGGCCGTGATCGACGTCGGCTCGCTGGCGCCGGATTGCGCGCCCATCCACTGGCCCAGCACCATCGCCCTGCTGAAAAAATACCGGCTCAATCCTGTCGCCGTGCGCAACGCCGCGCCGCACATGATCGCTGACATCCTGGCCCACGGCCTGTCCCTGGACAGCGGCAAGCGCGACGAGGACAAATCCTCTGCTCCGGCTCCGGCCGCCGCGCCGGCCCCCGCCGCTGCGCCGACGCCCGCGCCGGTCTCCATGGCCGAAACCATTTCCTCCGGCACCATGATCATCGACACCCCGGTGCGCGCCGGCCAGCGCATCTATGCGCGCGGCGGCGACCTGATCGTGACGGCCGTGGTCAACAACGGCGCCGAAATCATCGCCGACGGCAGCATTCACGTCTACAGCACGCTCAACGGCCGCGCGCTGGCGGGCGCCTCCGGCAATGCCGGCGCCCGCATCTTCGCGCTGTCGATGTCGCCGGAGTTGGTGTCGATTGCGGGCGTTTACAGCACATTTGAAGATGGTTTCCCTGCGGAACACGCGCGCAAACCCACACAAATCAGCCTGGTAGGCGACCGAATCGATATACTATCTGTCAATTCGCCTGGTCGCGCCTAATGCGCAGCTGCGGCTCAGCTTTCTGAAAAGGACACCTTTGTGGCAAGAATTATCGTAGTAACGTCCGGTAAGGGCGGTGTCGGCAAAACGACGTCCAGCGCCAGTTTCTCCTCCGGCCTGGCCCTGCGCGGACACAAAACCGTGGTGATCGACTTCGACGTCGGCCTGCGCAACCTCGACCTGATCATGGGCTGCGAACGCCGCGTGGTGTACGACCTGATCAATGTGATCAACAAGGAAGCCTCGCTGACCCAGGCCCTGATCAAGGACAAGCACTGCGACAACCTGTTCATCCTGCCCGCTTCGCAGACGCGCGACAAGGATGCGCTGTCGGAAGAAGGCGTGGAAGCGGTGCTGCACGAGCTGATCAACATGGGTTTCGAATACATCATCTGCGATTCGCCGGCCGGTATCGAACACGGCGCGCTGATGGCGCTGACCTTCGCCGACGAGGCGCTGGTGGTGACCAATCCGGAAGTGTCGTCGGTGCGCGACTCGGACCGCATCCTGGGCATCATCCAGGCCAAGTCGCGCCGCGCCCAGTCCGGCGGCGAGCCGGTCAAGGAACACCTGCTGATCACCCGCTACTCGCCGAAACGCGTGGAAGCGGACGAAATGCTGTCCTACCAGGACGTGCAGGAAATCCTGCGCATTCCGCTGATCGGCATCATTCCGGAATCGGAATCGGTGCTGCACGCGTCGAACCAGGGCAATCCAGCCATCCACTTCAAGGGTACCGACGTGGCCGACGCCTATGAAGACGTGGTTTCGCGGTTCCTGGGCCAGGATTTGCCGCTGCGCTTCACCACCTACGAAAAGCCTGGCCTGCTGCAGCGTATTTTCGGAGGGAAGTGATATGGCCCTGCTGTCATTCCTGTTCCCGTCCAAACCGAAAACGGCCGTCGCCGCCAAGGAACGGTTGCAGATCATCATCGCGCGCGAACGCAACGGCCGCGCCGGTCCCGATTTCCTGCCTGCCCTGCACAAGGAACTGATCGAAGTGATCTCCAAGTACACCAAGGTGAACGCGGACGACATCAAGATTTCGCTGGACCGCCAGGGCAACCTGGAAGTGCTGGACGTCAATGTGGTGCTGCCGGACGCCTGAGTTCAGCGCTGCTGCTGGGCCAGCATGACTTCCTGCGCCACCCTGGCGCAGGCTTCCACGTGCTGGTAGCCGATCTGGCGGAAGGCGAAAAAGCCGATCGCCGCCGCTGCGGCCTGTCCGGCCAGCGGCACGAAGCGGGTGGCCTGCCTGGCCGCCATGCCGGCCCCGGCCCGCTTCATTATCTGCAACACCACTTCCTTCGTCACATATTTCCCCACCATGGTGCCGCCGACCGCGACTGCGGCCTCGTAGGCCATCAGCTTGAACCTGGGCTGCAGCCGCCCCACCTGCTCCGGTGTCAGGCCGAATTCACGATTGATGTCTTCGATCAGCGCGGCGAACAGGCGGATATCGGATACCACGTCCAGTCCCGGCAACGGCACCGCCGCGATGCCTGCCGAGAGCGCGGCGCGGCGCTGCACCAGGCGCCGGCAGCGCGCGCGCACCTGCTCCAGCTCCCCTTCGGAGGCCGGAATCAATGTCCATTCGGTAACTTTTTTTTCAAACATGATGGCATTTTTGTTAAGCGCAATTGTACCAAAGGCCATTGAAAAGCCACTTTTTAAAGTGTACCGTGTAAGCATGACAGGAGTTTGCATTTATACACGTGTAATTCCCGCTGGAAAATGTTGACAGCTAAAGTAACCGAATGTTGTGTTACTCTGTCAACCAAAGAGTGATAATTTTTCAACTTTTCCCGACGAACGCCGGTGCTTTGTCCGGTTTTGACCCGCCCAATCATGAGAATCGTAGTTTTAGACAATGAACGCAGCCAAGCCGATGTCATTTGCCAGGTGCTGACCTCGGCGGGTCACATTTGCCATGGATTCCAGACCGGCAAGGACTTGCTGGCCCATCTGCGCAAAGACAGCTACGACATGCTGATACTCGACTGGCAAGTCGTCGACATGGGCGGCGCCGAAGTGGTGCGCCGGGCCCGCGAAAAGTTGCCGGACCAGGCCCCCGTGCTATTCCTCACCACGGCGTCCGGCGAAGACGACATCGTGGCCGGCCTGGCCGCCGGCAGCGACGACTACATGATCAAGCCGCTGCGGCGCAGCGAGCTGGTGGCGCGCGTGCAAGCGCTGCTGCGCCGCGCCTATCCCACCCAGAACGGCGCCGAACAGCTGCAATTCGGCCAGTACGTCTTCGAAACGCGCCCCGGCCGCTTGCTGATGGACGGCTCCGTGCTGGACGTGACGCACAAGGAGTTCTACCTGGCGCTGCTGTTTTTCCGCAACATCGGCCGGCCGCTGTCGCGCGCCTACATCCATGAGGCGGTCTGGATACGCGAAACCGCGCTGCCCTCGCGCACCATGGACACCCACGTCTCGCGGGTGCGCAACAAGCTGCAGCTGAAACCGGAAAACGGCTTCCGCCTGGTGCCCGTGTACAGCTACGGTTACCGCCTGGAAAAGCTCGGCGCCTAGTTCGCGCCAAGTTGGCGCCCGCTTCTTATACAGGCTATGCGGGGGCGCCCCGCAAGTGCCGCCGGACATCCACGGTATAATGACCGGTAACGCTCATTCCCCGCAGCCCACTGTCTAATATGCAACTGCTTGCCGTCGGCCTCAACCACACCACCGCACCAGTGTCGCTGCGCGAACAGCTGGCGTTCGCCCCTGAGCATCTGGGCCAGGCGGTGACGGCGGCGCGCGCGTGGTTCGAACGCATCGACCCGCGCGGCGGCGACGAGGCGGCGATCCTGTCCACCTGCAACCGCACCGAGCTGTACGCAGCCAGCGAAGTGGCCAATCCGCTCGACGCCGGCGCGCATTTCCTGGCCGACTTCCACAAGCTCAACTACAGCGAACTGCGCCCGCATTTGTACATGCTGCCGCAACACGACGCGGTGCGCCACACTTTCCGCGTCGCTTCCGGGCTCGATTCCATGGTGCTGGGCGAAACCCAGATCCTCGGCCAGATCAAGGACGCCATCCGCAGCGCCGAGGAAGTGGGCGGGCTGGGCACCTATCTGCACCAGCTGTTCCAGCGCAGTTTTTCGGTGGCCAAGGAAGTGCGCAGCACCACCGAGATCGGCGCGCACAGCGTGTCGATGGCGGCCGCCGCCGTGCGCCTGTCGCAGCGCATCTTCGACAAGATATCCGAGCAAAACGTGCTGTTCATCGGCGCCGGCGAGATGATAGAGCTGTGCGCCACGCACTTCGCGGCGCAGAATCCGAAAACGCTGACCATCGCCAACCGCACCATGGAGCGCGGCGAACTGCTGGCGCACCGCTTCGGCGCCCGCGCCATCCGCCTGGCCGACCTGCAGGACAAGCTGCACCAGTACGACATCGTCATTTCCTGCACCGCCTCGTCGCTGCCGCTGATCGGGCTGGGCATGGTGGAGCGCGCCATCAAGGCACGCCGCCACAAGCCCATGTTCATGGTCGACCTGGCCGTGCCGCGCGACATCGAAGCCGAAGTCGCGCGTTTGAACGACGTCTTCCTCTACACCGTGGACGACCTCGGCAAGGTGGTGCAAACGGGCATGGAAAACCGCCAGGCCGCGGTGGCGCAAGCCGAAGCCATCATTGAAACGCGGGTGCAGTCCTTCATGCACTGGATAGACGACCGCGCGGTCGTGCCGGTGATCCAGAGCCTGCAGGAAAACGGCGAGGCGATGCGCCAGATGGAACTGGAGCGCGCGCGCAAGATGCTGGCCCGCGGCGAAGACGTCGATGCCGTGCTGGAAGCCCTGTCCAAGGGGCTGACGGCCAAGTTCATGCACGGTCCGCAGCAGGCGCTGCACCGCTCGCAGGGCGACGAGCGCGCCCAGCTTGCCACCTTGCTGCCCCAGATGTTCCGCGGCCGCCGTTAGCGCAGCCCGCCCTCCCGGCGCTCCGCGCCACCCCGCCGCCGCCGGTGCCCGCACCGCAGCCTGTAGTCCCCATCTACACCCATCAACGCATACTGTAGAACACCTATGAAACCATCGATGCTGGCCAAGCTGGACCAATTGTCCAACCGACTGACCGAGCTGGACGAACTGCTGATGTCCGAGGGCGCCACGTCCAATATGGACAGTTACCGCAAGATGACGCGCGAACATGCCGAGCTCGGCCCGCTGGTCGCGCTGTACAAGGATTATCAAAGCGCGCTGGGCGACATCGCCGAAGCGCAAGCCATGCTGGGCGATCCCGAAATGAAGGATTTCGCGCAGGAGGAAATCGAAGCGGGCAAGGACCGCCTGGCGGCGCTGGAAATGGAGCTGCAGAAGATGCTGCTGCCGAAGGACGTCAACGACGAGCGCAACATCTTCCTCGAGATCCGCGCCGGCACCGGCGGCGACGAGTCGGCGCTGTTCGCCGGCGACCTGCTGCGCATGTACACGCGCTTTGCCGAGCGCAACCGCTGGCAGGTGGAGATGGTGTCCGAGTCCGCGTCCGACCTGGGCGGCTACCGCGAAGTGATCGTGCGCCTGGTGGGCAACGGCGTGTATTCCAAGCTCAAGTTCGAATCGGGCGGCCACCGCGTTCAGCGCGTGCCGGCCACCGAGACGCAGGGCCGCATCCACACGTCGGCCTGCACGGTGGCGGTGATGCCGGAGGCGGACGAAGTGGAGGACGTGCACATCAATCCGGCCGACCTGCGCATCGACACTTACCGCGCATCCGGCGCCGGCGGCCAGCACATCAACAAGACCGACTCGGCCGTGCGCCTGACCCACTTGCCGACCGGCATCGTGGTCGAATGCCAGGACGACCGCTCGCAGCACAAGAACAAGGCGCAGGCGATGAAGGTGCTGGCGGCGCGCATCAAGGACGTGCAGTTGCGCGAGCAGCAATCGAAGGAGGCGGCGACGCGCAAGAGCCTGATCGGCTCCGGCGACCGTAGCGAGCGCATCCGTACCTACAACTACCCGCAAGGCCGCATGACCGACCACCGCATCAACCTGACCTTGTACAAGCTGGACTTCATCATGGACGGCGACCTCACGGAGCTGACCAATGCCCTGGCCGCCGAACACCAGGCCGAGCTGCTCGCCGCCCTCGGCGATTAAACACCTGGGGTCAGGCCTGCATTCGTGCATTTTTGAACTGGGGTCAGGCCTGCATTCGTGCACGCGTCAGACCGCTCCCAAGAGGCGGCTTCGGCAAGCATCATCTGTGGCCCGGTCGAAAACTGCATGCCGTGCAAGACTGATGGCCACATAGACGACCACAGAATGGCCCGACTACGCCCGTAACTGCGCCCGCCCTTGCATTCATGCGCGACTTTCGCAAAGATAACGCATGAATGCAGGCCTGACCCTAGCCTAAAAATGCACGAATGCAAGCCTGACCCCAGGGTTTAAGGGCCTGCTAAGGCGCGGCAACGCCGGTTTGTGCGAGAATTGGCGCGCCCCTAATCTTTCCATTTTCATGATGAATCCACGTTCCCTGCTCCTGTCCATCGCCCTGGCCTGCTTCGGCCTGATCGGCGTCGCCCTGTATCTGCAGCACGTGGTGGATCTGCTGCCCTGCCCGCTGTGCGTGATCCAGCGCTATCTCTTCCTGCTGGTCGGCTTCGGCTGCCTGGCGGCCTACTTCATGAAGAACACCGCCATCGGCACCGGCGCCGCGCTGCTGGGCGCGCTCGGCGGCCTGGGCGTGGCAGGCAAGCACCTGTATGTGCTGGCACACCCCGGCTTGTCCTGCGGTATCGACCCGATGGAAACCATGCTCAACAAGATCCCGACCGCCGAATACCTGCCCTTTCTGTTCCAGGCCGACGGCCTGTGCGAAAACGCCACCGAGGGCTTGCTGGGCATGTCGATCCCGCAGTGGTCCTTCGTCTGGTTCGGCCTGTTCGCGGTCGCGCTGGGCTGGTCCCTGCTGCGCCGCCGCGCGCGATGATCGCTGCCGGCGCCACCGTCGCTTCCCTGCTGGTCCAGCAACGCATGGACCCGCTGGATAACCGCATCCTGGTCTGCCACGCGCTCGGCATCACGCGCGTGGGCCTGATCACGCAATCCGAACGCATGCTCACCGAGGACGAGGCGCAGCGCCTGGGCGCGCTGCTGCAACGCCGCCTCGACGGCGAACCGGTGGCCTACATCGTCGGCCAGCGCGAATTCTTCGGCCTGCCCTTCCATGTCGGCCCGGCCGTGCTGATCCCGCGCCCGGACACCGAACTGCTGGTGGAACTGGCACTGGAACGCCTGCCGCCGTCCGGCCGCGTGCTCGACATGGGCACCGGCAGCGGCGCCATCGCCGTCGCGCTGGCCCACAGCCGGCGCGACGCCAGCGTCACCGCGCTCGACGTCAGCCCGGCCGCGCTCGACGTGGCGCGCGGCAACGCGGCGCTGAACCAGGCCACCGTGCGTTTCCTGGAAAGCGACTGGTACGGCGCGGCCCAGGGCGAACGGTTCGACCTGATCGTCTCCAATCCGCCCTACATTGCCAGCGGCGACCGCCACCTGTCCGAGGGCGATCTGCGCTTCGAACCGAGCGGCGCGCTGACCGACCACGCCGACGGCCTGAGCGCCTTGCGCACCATCGTCGAGGGCGCCCCGCCGCACCTGGAAGCGGGCTGCTGGCTGCTGATGGAGCACGGCTACGACCAGGCTGAAGCCGTGCGCGCCCTGCTCGCGGCGCAGGGGTACACTGAAGTGCAAAGCTGGCGCGACCTGGCTGGCATCGAACGCGTCAGCGGCGGCCGCCGTCCCTGAACATCTCTCCGCGCAGTTTGTTAATATAGCAATCCGAGCTTTTTGGTCCGCCTCCGACGCACTTGGCCGTTTTCGGTTAATCTCGCACCAATCTTATTTGCTGCACCAGAAAGGAAGCCCAAATTGTCCAATCTATTGACGCGCCGCCTGGCCCTGCTGGCCGACGAGAAGCACCGCGCGGTGCTGGACGGCGGCTTGCGCGGCATCGAACGGGAAACCCTGCGCGTGGATCCCACCGGCCACCTCGCGGCGACGCCGCATCCGGCCGCGCTGGGCTCAGCATTGACCCATCCTGAGATCACCACCGATTACGCTGAAACCTTGCTCGAGTTCATCACCCCGGCCGAGCACGACATCGCCGTCACGCTGCAGAAACTGGACGCCATCCACCGCTTCAGCTACACCAAGCTGGGCGATGAGATGCTGTGGAGCCAGTCCATGCCCTGCCAGCTGCCGGCGGAAGAGGACATCGAGATCGCCTGGTACGGCCAGTCCAATATGGGCATGCTCAAGCACGTCTACCGGCGCGGCCTGGCGCTGCGCTACGGCAAGGCCATGCAATGCATCGCCGGCATCCACTACAATTACTCGCTGGACGAGCAGCTGTGGCGCATCCTGGACGAGCGCGAGAATCCGGAGCGCAAGCAGAGTGCCAAGGCCTACCAGTCGGACAGCTACTTCGCCACCATCCGCAATTTCCGCCGCTACAGCTGGCTGCTGATGTACTTGTTCGGCGCCTCGCCGGCGCTGTCGAGCAGCTTCCTGCGCGGCCGCCCGCACAAGCTGGAGCACCTGTCCGACGACACGCTCTACCTGCCCTACGCCACCAGCTTGCGGATGAGCGACCTGGGCTACCAGAACGATGCCCAGTCCGGCCTGAGCCCGCACGAAAACTGCCTGGACAGCTACGTCGCCACGCTGACCAAGGCGGTGAACCAGCCCTACGCGCCGTATGCCGAAATCGGCACCAAGAAGGACGGCGAGTGGGTGCAGCTGTCCACCAATGTGATCCAGATCGAGAACGAGTACTACTCGACCATCCGTCCCAAGCGCGTGATCCGCAGCGGCGAGCGCCCGATCCAGGCGCTGTGCTCGCGCGGCGTGCAGTACATCGAGGTGCGCTGCATGGACGTCGACCCCTTCGAGCCAGTCGGCATCAACGTGGAGACGGGCCGCTTCCTGGACGCCTTCCTGCTGTTCTGCGCGCTGGAGGAAAGCCCGCCCATCTCGCAGGAGCAGGGCCGCATCCACACGGAGAACTTCGCCCGCGCCGTCAAGGAAGGCCGCCGTCCGGGCCTGATGCTGCAGAAGGACGGCGTCGACGTGGCGCTGCCGGTGTGGGGCCGCGAACTGCTGGAGCGCATCCGCCCGGTGGCCGAGCTGCTGGACCGCCAGCGCGGCGATACCGCGCACGCCGGCTCGCTGGCCGTGCAAGCGGCCAAGCTGGACGACCCGGACCGTACGCCGTCGGCCCGCGTGCTGCGCGAACTGCGCGCCAACGGGGGCTCGTTCTCCGCCTTCGGCCTGCGCCAGAGCGAACACCACGCCGCGTATTTCCGCAGCCATCCGCCGAGCGCCGAGGAAGCCGCCTACTTCGAAGCGCTGGCTGCCGCCTCGCTGGCCGAGCAGGCCGGGATGGAGCAGGCCCAGCACGGCAGCTTCGACGACTTCGTCGCGGCCTACCGCAACAGCAACCTGTGCCAGAACGTCGGCTAAGCCGGGCGCACGAGCGTGCTCACCTTCTATAACGAACTGCACGGCCAGCACCACGGCCGCTACGAAATCTTCCGTGGCGAAATGGTGCCTTGTTTCGAGAAACCGGAGCGGGTCGACTCGGTACTGGCCGAGCTGGGCCGGCGCGGCCTGGGCCAGATCGTCACGCCGCACGGCGTGCCGCTGATGACGCTGGAGCGGGTGCACACGCCGCGCTATCTGCACTTCCTGCGCGGCGCGTGGAATGCATGGCTGGCGCTCGATCCGGCCAACGCCGGCAAGGACGCCTTCCCCGCCGTCTGGCCGGTGCGCACCTTGCGCTCGGACGTCGAACCCGACAATTTCTGCGCCAGGCTGGGCCTGTATTCGATGGACAGCGGCACACCCATCACGTCCGGCACCTGGACCGCCGCCAAGACCGGCGCCGACTGCGCCGTCAACGCCGCGCACGCGCTGCGCCTGGGCGAGCGCAGCACCTTCGCCCTGACGCGTCCGCCCGGCCACCACGCCGGCGCCGACTTCTACGGCGGCTACTGCTTCCTGAACAACGCCGCGCTGGCGGCCCAGCACCTGCTGGACGACGGCGCGCGCAAAGTGGCCATCCTCGACATCGACTACCACCACGGCAACGGCACGCAGAGCATCTTCTACGAGCGCAGCGACGTGCTGTTCGTCTCCATCCACGCCGACCCGCGCCAGGAATACCCGTTCTACCTCGGCCACGCCGACGAGACCGGCGCAGGCGCCGGGCTGGGCTTCAACGTCAACCTGCCGCTGCCGCACGGCACCGGTGCGCAAGCCTGGTTCGCCGCGCTGGAGACGGCATGTTTGCGGCTGCAGATGTATGCGCCGGAAGCACTGGTGGTATCGCTGGGCGTGGATACCTTCGCCGGCGATCCGCTGTCACACTTTGCGTTGCAAAGTTCCGACTACCTGCGCATCGGCGAACGCCTGGCCTTCCTGGGCCTGCCGACCGCCTTCGTGTTCGAGGGCGGCTACGCGGTCAAGGAACTGGGCGTGAACGTGGTGAACGTGCTGGAAGGCTTCGAGACCGCACTGTAAGGCTCAGCCGCCGCCGTCCCTGGCGGCGCAGCGCGACATCGGTAACGTGCGCTCGGTGGTGCTGACGGTCAAACGCGGCAAGTAGTTCGCGCGCGATGACTACAAATTCACGCCGCTGCCGGAGCAGACGGTTAAAGAGATCGCTTGGGAATGTGATGTCAGCGACGGATCTCTTGAAGAAATGCATTAAGCAAAAGTGCCGCACGGTCCATGTCGCCAGCGTGTGATCTCATCATCTGGGAATTAAACCTCTCAAAGCGCTTTTCGTCTGCGAACACCTCGGTCACTTGAGTCCGTGTTTCCTGAGCGAGGTCACGTATAGCATCACGGCCCAGCAAGCGGAGCGTGTCAATGATTTTGAAACACCTGGTTGAATCGGTGAGAGTCTAAGTCTCGTTTTTCACGCTGCCTTTTTCTCCATAGTTGGCGGGTTGATCCAAGCCGCCGTCGGCAGCTTCTGCGGCTGCGGCATGCGGTGTTTGAAGCGGTTCGGCGTGCGCTGGAAGGCGCCGGCCAGCGTGGCTTGTCGTTGCTTGTGCACTTCGGCCGCGCGGCCGGTGTGGACGCTCTCAGGCGTCATCATGCCAATACCGGAATGGCGGTGCTGCTGGTTGTACCACGTGAAGAACTGGACGCAGTGGGCGCGCGCGTCAGCGAGCGATCCAAAGCGCGCCGGGAAGCCCGGCTGGTACTTCATGGTCTTGAACTGGGCCTCCGAGTACGGGTTGTCGTCAGAGACGTAGGGCCTGCTGTGCGACTTGGCAATGCCCAGGTCCGACAGCAGCGTGGCCACCGGCTTGGAGCGCATGCTGCTGCCCCGGTCGGCATGCAAAGTCAGCGCGCCCGGAGCGATGTCTTCCTTGGCGGCGGTGTCGGCAATGAGCTGCTCGGCCAACTCGGCGCTCTCCTGCTCGGCCACCATCCAGCCGACGACGTAGCGGCTGAAGATATCGAGGATGACATACAGATGGAAACAGGTTCCCCTGACCGGTCCCTTCAATTTGGTAATGTCCCAGCTCCAGACTTGATTGGGCACCACGGCCAGTAGTTCGGGTTTGGCGTACTCGGGATGGCGCAACTGGTTGCGTCGCTCGCGCACTGCGGCACAGCCTTGTAGCAGGCGGTACATGGTGCGCACCGATGCGACGTAACGCCCCTCATCGAGCAACTGGGCGTGAATGGCCGCAGGCGCGCAATTGGCGAAGCGCGGGCTGTTGAGCACGTCGAGCACGACGCGGCGCTCCAGTTCCGACAACGCCAGCGGCGGGCGCTTCACCGGTGTGCCGCAAGTCGGCGCCGGCAATGGACAGACATGGCGCGTGGCGCGGTCGCGGTACAGCGCGCTGCGCGGCAGACGCAATGCTTGGCAGGCGGCAGCCACTCCGACCTGGTCGGCCAAGCTGTTGGCGGCGCTGATCACTTCGGCTCGCTCGGCGTGTCGCCGGTGCTCAGGCCCAGCAGCGTGGAAAGTTTTTTTTGGACGTCGATGATCAAATCGGCCTTGATCAATTTGGCGCGCAGGCGTTCGACTTCTTTTTCCAGTTCCAGCACCCGGCGATCCTGGGCCGCTGCGGGATCGGCTTTCGGTCCGCGCTTGCGCTCCAGCGCGCCGGCCTCGCCGCCGAGTTGCCGCTGCTTGCGCCAAGTGGCCAAGTGCGACGAGTAGATGCCTTCACGACGCAGCAAAGCGCCGATGTCGCCGGATGCAGCGCAAGCGTCGGCGGCCGCCAGAATGCGCAGTTTCTCAACCTTGGAAAAGACGCGCCGCTTGGCGGTGGGGACAACCTCGGGGTCGGGACGTTGTGCCTCGGAAGGCAGCGCGTTGATGGCGTCCTGGGGAGCTGCTGAAGTACTAATTTGATGCTTTCGGTTGTGCATGTTCGGGACCTACCGCTGTACTTTAAATTAATCGGGTAGGTGTCTCAAGTTATATTGGCACAGGGGGAAGGCAGCACCAGCCCATTCGAGGTCATAGCCATGTGCTTCTAGCAGATCGACGGCGTCTTTGTAAAGTCGATCAAATTGACCAGCTTGGTAATAATTCTGACGAATCAACAGAACATCTGAGGCGTGCTTGTCCCGCTCCGGCCGATCTTTCCAAGCTAAAATTTTGAGTGCCACCATAGCTGGTAAGGATACAATTTTGATGCGGAATCCGGGTTCAATTTCAACGTCGAGTGCGCTGATGTACCCGTCTGCATATCCTGTGACGTTCATGACGAACTCGCCCTTTGGAGGCCAAGCTATTTCGCCATCTTGCTCCACTCCATCAAATGGCACCAAGTCAAGCGGATAAACACCGGAGCGCTCACCGAATGTGAGGCGGTGTGCATTGTCGCCAGCCACGAACTCGCCTGTGGCTATGAGCTGTGTTTTTAATTGTTCAAACTCGCCCCAGGAGGAAACAGCCACCGCGAAATCGACATCTCTTGTTGCGCGGCCCGCTTCCAGCCCATACACATGTTCCAGCAAGATGTCACGAGCAGTGGCACCAATGACGAAATAGGGAGTGTCTAGCTGCTTTGCCACACGATCGAGAACGCGAATCAAAGCGATTACAGTTTTTGTTAGCGGCCTATCAGGATGCACTTGCAACATAGGCACAGATTTCCTTTTTAAGACTGATGGCAATTTCCATCGTTCGCTCGTCGCCGGCACCGATCAGGTCCGCATAAATCAATGCGTTGGGCACGGTTGGGAAACACTGCAAGTCCATGGTGTTCCAAAACATGTTGATCAGCTCAATTGAGCCATCGGGATCCCGGCGCAGCTTTAGTTCTTGCGCCAAGTGTCGCATTACGCTCGGGTCATCAAGGTCGACATACAAGGTAAGCGTGCCCGGCTTCAGGTCCATATCCAGATGCGCTGCAGCCGCCTCTCCCCCTAGTGCTACTTCACGCATTTTAGGGCTGATTCGTTCGAGAAGTGCAGAAACCGGCGCGGGAGAACTCATCTTGTGTTTTTCCAGCTTCGGACGTATTCGACCCAAGTAACCTTCTGTCCATGTGTCAAGCCATCGCTCAGGCATGGCCAATACGCGGCGCCCCGATCTTGAACTTGTGAAAAGCCCCATCTCCTCAAGCAGGATCAAGGCGGCCCCGGCCGCACCATGGGATACAGAGGCCACTTCCGCGATTCGCCGCACGCTGTTATTCAGAATAGAGGGCCGAGTCAGGACAGCAAAAACGACGCGCAATGCAGCTGGGGTTAGTCCGCGAGCCGCAGCTTGCTTTCCCTTTGTTGTATCTTTTAGCCCGCTGACGAAGACAAATAGTCCACTTTGCCGTAAGAAGCAATTGCCTGCATGATCAATAAACTGGACATTGAGTTCACGGCATTGCTCAGCCATTGCGCTGGTGAGCGATCGAGTGATCAGCACAGCGCCAGTGTGCAAATTCCTGAACGTCAGCAGCTGATCGCGGCGGTCGATGGTCTGTTTGACTTCATAGGTAAAATGAAAGGAATGCCCATCGTCGGCTCTAATCGCCATATGCCCGCCGGGTGCAGCGGCAATCTTTTCTAATACCTGTGCACGTAGACCCGTGGTTCGCTGCATGACTTCTAACGCCTCATACACTGGCGCTGACTCATATTGGACTGCTGACATGTTCAGCCTCAACAGTAGATTGACCATATAAGTGTGTCTGTCCACGGTCCGTGGACATCAATTACATTTTGGACGCCGTCCATCTATAAGTCAATGTCCACGTAACGTGGACGAACAAAAAAAATGGACACTCGGCTCCGTCGCGCCGCTGCCAGAGTATCCGAACTGAGCGCGCAGGCGGCTGCGGGCTGCTAGACTGTGCACTCCCATCCCCCACGACAGGAGTCGCCATGAAGTCCAGCAGCAAACTGCTCGCCGCCGCCCTTTTCGCCTGCAGCGCGGCCAGCGCAGCGCCCGTGGCCTACGACATCGATCCCCACCACACCTTCCCCAGTTTCGAGGCCGACCACATGGGCATCTCCTACTGGCGCGGGAAGATCAACAAGAACAGCGGCAAGGTGGTGCTGGACCGCGAGGCCGGGCAAGGCACGCTGGACATCGCCATCGACCTCTCCAGCATCGACTTCGGCGAAGACTTGCTGAACAAGTGGGCGCAGGGCAAGGACTTCTTCGACATCAAAAAATACGGCAAGACCGCACGCTACTCCGGCACCATGAAGCTCGCCGACGGCACGGCAAGCGAGGTGCAGGGCGAACTGACGCTGCACGGCGTGACCAAGCCGGTGACGCTCAAGCTGAACCGCTTCAAATGCATCCCGCATCCCATGCTCAAGCGCGAGCTGTGCGGCGCGGACGCCTCGGCCACCTTCAACCGGGAGGACTTCGGCCTCGCGGCGGGCAAGGATTACGGCTTCTCGATGGATGTCGCGCTGCGCATCCAGGTGGAAGCGGTCGCCGCGAAATAATCCGCATCCATCGGGCCCTGCAATTTTTTCAGGGCCATCGATAAAAATCGCTTGCTATTAAGTAGCGCACGATCTATAGTGTGTTCATTGGCGCCGCAGTTGTAGCGCGAAAACGAAACAAGTAGCACACTATTTAATAGCTAGCTATCATGCTAGTACCTACGTCAACCACTGAAAGGAAACACCATGTCGATCCAACAAGTTCTGTACCGCGCAACCGCCAAAGCAACCGGTGGCCGTGAAGGCCGCGCTGTGTCCTCCGACGGCGTGCTGGACGCGAAACTGACCACCCCGAAGGAACTTGGCGGCGCCGGTGCAGTCGGCACCAACCCTGAACAGCTGTTCGCCGCCGGCTACTCGGCTTGCTTCATCGGCGCGATGAAATTCGTCGGCGGCCGTGACAAGATCGCCGTGCCGGCCGACCTGTCGGTGGAAGGCACCGTCGGTATCGGCGCCATCGAGACCGGCTTCGGCATCGAAGTGGAACTGAAAATCACGTTGCCGGGCCTGGACCGCGCCACCGCCGAAAAACTGGTGAACGCAGCCCACATCGTCTGCCCATACTCGAACGCCACCCGTGGCAACATCGACGTCACGCTGACCATCGTCTAAGCAGCCGGATTGCCGCCGCCGCGCAAGCGGTGGCGGCGACGTCCCTAAGCTGAACTTAAGAGTAGCGCACTAACATATCGATACCGATAAAATATTGAAAGGAAACATCATGAAAACCTCCATCCTGACCGTTGCAGCCGCCGTCCTCGCCCTGAGCGCCAGCGCCTACGCCGCCGAACCCGTCAACAGCGGCGAAGGCTACCAGGCCAACATCGATTTCATCTCCACCAAGACCCGCGCCGAAGTGAAGGCCGAAACCATCGCCGCCCTGCGCAATGGCGAAGTCGTGTCGGGCGAAGCGTATCCAGGCAGCACGCCGGCGACGCCAGCCGCAAGCCGCCAGCAAGTGCGCGCCGAACTGGCGCAGGCCATCAAGGCCGGCACGCTGCCCCGTTATGAGTGATGCCATACAATGGTTGCCTCATTCCTTGCAGAGGCAACCATGATTGAATGGCAGTGGCTTGATTTTGACAGCATCCCGCGTGAAGACCTGTATGAAGTGCTGCGCCAGCGGCAAGAAGTCTTCATGCTGGAACAGAAATGCCTGTACCCCGATCTCGACGGCTACGACCAGGCGGCGCATCACCTGATGGCCTGGCACGTGGTCGACGGCAAGCGCCAGCTGGCGGCCTATCTGCGCTGCATCGCGCCCGGCGTGAAATATCCCGAAATGTCCCTCGGCCGCGTCTTGACGGCAGCATCCGCGCGCGGCAGCGGCATTGGGCGCCAGTTGCTCGAGCAGGGCATACGCCGCGCCGAAGCGCTGCATCCCGGCCACCGCTTCCGCATCGGCGCGCAACTCTACCTGGAAAAATTCTACGGCAGCTTCGGCTTCGAAACGGTGACCGCGCCATACGACGAGGACGGCATCATGCACATCGACATGCTGCGTTGATCCCGCCTCAGAACGTGACGATGAAACGGGCGCCGGCGCCGACCGGCTTCGCGTAGCGCACCATGCCGCCGTTGGCGTGCACCAGGTGGCGCACCATGGCCAGGCCGATGCCGCGCCCCTTCTGCTTGGTCGAGAAGAACGGCGTGAAGATGTGCGCGGCCATGTCGACCGGCACGCCGGGCCCGTTGTCGGCCACTTCGATGCGCAAGCGCCCCCCTCGGCTCAGGCGCGCGCTCACCTGCAGCTGCGGCCGCGCGACGGCGTCCGTGGCTTCCGCCGCGTTCTTCAGCAGGTTGATCAAGGCTTGCTCCAGCTGCCCCGCGTCGACCATGACCTCCAGCGACGTCGGTTCCACCGAAAACTCCGCGCGCCCGCCGCGCGCCTGCCACTGCGGCGCCATCAGCATGGACAGCCGCGCGAACAGATCGGACAAGTGCACGCGCTCCGGCGACGCCTGCGGCACGGTGGACAGGCTGCGATAGCTGGCCACGAACTCCACCAGGCTGGCGGCGCGGCGCGCGATGGCGTCCAGCGCGGTGCCCAGGTCGCCGCTGACATCCTGCGCCAGATCAGGCTTCACCTCGTCCAGCAGATCGCAGGCGGTGCGCGACAGCGAAGCGACCGGCGTCAGCGAATTCATGATCTCGTGCGTCAGCACCTGCACCAGCTGGCGCCACGCGTTCAGCGCCTCCGCTTCCAGCTCGCTCTCGACCGGCATCAGCGCGGCCAGGCGTTGGCCAGCGCCCTGCACCGTCAGCGCGGTGACGGCGGCCAGTGCGCGCTCGGTGCCGCGCTCCGACTCGAAGCTCACCAGCTCGCGGCGCTCGGCGGTTTGCGCCGACAGCAGCTGCCGCAACTGGGCCGGGTCGCTGGCGCGGCCAGGCGCCAGCAGGCGGCGCGCGGCCGCGTTCAACGGCGCCAGCGCACCGGGTCCGCTCAGGTGCTCGATGCCGAACAGCGCGATCGGCGCATGCTCCAGGCGCGCCTCCAGCGCCTGCGCCGCAGCCAGCAGCGCGCGCCGGTCCGGCGTCAGCAAGCCACTGTCGGTGCCGCTTGGGGCCGGGCTCCCATGCCCGCTGTTGACGCTCGAAGCCCCGTTCGGGGTCAGGCCCTGATGCGGCAGATGTGCCGCGGAATCCGCCTGCGCGCCGGACGCGCTGTCATAGGGAAAAGGCGGCGCAAGGGCCGGGCTCGTGTCTATTTTTCGGTGGTCCCGGGGCTGACCCCAAACGCGAAAAAGCAGACACAGGCTCTGCCGCAGATGCCAGGCGGGGAGCACTGCGGCGATGGCGCACAGCACTTGCAGGCGGGGGGAGCCGGCCATGCCGACGGCGCAGGCGCTGAGCGCCATCAGCGCGGCGACGCTGGCATAGATGGTGAACCGGAGCCGCCGCTCAGATGCCATGCTTGCCCAGCTTGCGGTACAGCGCGGCGCGGCTGACGCCCAGCATGCGGGCCGTGTGGCTGATGTTGCCCTTGGCGGCGGCCAGCGCGGCGGCGATGGCGTCGCGCTCCAGCGCGCTCAAAGTCAGGTCGTCGCCGGCTGCGGCAGGCGGCGACGCCGCACCGACGGCGCTGGCGGCGATGGCCGCTCCCGCGGTGCCGGTACCGGGAACGGCGCCAGGCCTTGCCGCGCCGGTGGCCGGCCGGCCCGGGTCAGCGGCGCCGGCAACAGTCAGGCCGAAGTCTCCGGCGCGGTATGCGCTCTCCTGGCCGAGGATGACGGCGCGCTCGCAGGCGTGACGCAGCGCGCGTACGTTGCCGGGCCACGGATATTGCACCAGCCATGCCAGCGCATCGTCGGCCACGGCCCGCGCGGGGCGCTGGTACTGGCGTTCGTAGGCGCCGAGGTAGTGCCGCAGCAGGCCGGGAATGTCTTCGCGGCGCTCGCGCAGCGGCGGCACGCGGATCACGATGGTGTTCAGGCGGAACAGCAGGTCGGGACGGAATTCGGCCGGATCGAACAGCCGCACTTCGTCCAGGTTGGTGGCGCTGATGATGCGCACGTCGATCGCCTCGGGACGGTCGGCGCCGATCGGCGTCACTTCACGCCGCTCCAGCACCGTCAGCAGCTTGGCTTGCGCCGCCAGGGGCATGTTGCCGATTTCGTCGAGAAATAGCGAGCCGCCGCGCGCGGACTGGAAGCGCCCGGCGCGGTCGGCCCTGGCGTCCGTGAAGGAGCCTTTGCGGTGGCCGAACAATTCGCTCTCGAAGGTGGACTCGGGCAAGGCGCCCATGTCGACCGCCAGGAAGGTGCCGCCGGCGCGCTGCGAGGACAGGTGGATGGCGCGCGCGACCAGTTCCTTGCCGACACCGTTCTCGCCCAGGATCATGACGTTGGCGCCGGTGGGCCCCACGCTGGCGATCATCGTTTTCAGGCTGCGCATGGCGGACGAGTCGCCCATCAGCGCGGCGGTAGCGGTGGCGGCTGTACAGGATGAGGCTGACGGGACGGCGGCGCGCTGCGCCAGGGCCGCATCCACCGCCGCCACCAGGCGCGCGTTGTCCCATGGCTTGGTGATGAAGTCGCTGGCGCCGCGCTTCAGGGCAGCCACCGCCAGCGGCACGTCGGCGTAGGCGGTCAGCGCGATGACGGCGGGGGCGTTCGCTTGCGCGCGCAGCACGTCGAGCAGCGCCAGCCCTTCGGCGCCGTCGATGCGGCCGGGCGTGAAGTTCAAGTCGAGCAGCACCACGTCCGGTACCGATCGCGCGAGGTAGCCGCGCAGCTGCGCGGGCTCGTTCAGCGTGGCGACGGTGCCGTAGCGGCGGCGCAGCAGCAGCTGGGCGGCGCAGGCGACGTCGGTGTCGTCGTCGAGTATCAGGATGCGTGCTGTAGGGTCGGCCATGTGGCGCATTCTAGCAGCACGTCCGGGCTGGCGGAGCGGGCGTTTTGGCGGCATCGGCGGCACTGTCCGATACCGGACAGCCGCCCCTGTCCGGATACGGACAAGCCATGCGCACCGGGCGCCGAAAACACCGTCCCGCCACGAATCCGGCCCCGTGGCGACGCCCTGGCACGGGGCTTGCAAATGCAGCCTCATCGACTTCCCCGCATAAAAAAATATGAACACTCCGCAGCCCAAGGTGGTCACCGGCGCCGCCATGGACACCATCGTGCCCAAGCGGCGCGCCAGGACCATCGCGCTGGTCTGCGCCGCCTCGGCCGCAGCGGGCGCGCTCGCTTTCGCGCTGTGGCACTGGATGCCGCGCGGCCTGCAGGTGGCGGCCGGCGAACTGCGCATCGCGGCGGTGGAGCGCGGCATCTTCCGCGACGACATCGTCGTGCGCGCCGCCGCGGAACCGCTGCATTCGGTGATGCTCGACTCGGTGGAGTCGGGCCGCGTCGAGGAGGTGTTCGCGCGCGACGGCGACCTCGTGAAACAGGGGCAGCTGCTGTTCCGCATCTCCAACCCGCAGCGCAACCTGGAACTGCTGGCGCGCCAGGCGGAACACGCGCAGCAAATCTCCAACCTGTCCAATCTGCGCGTGGCGCAGGAAGCCAGCCGCAGCGAACACCGGCGCCGCCTGGACGACCTGGCCTACGCGGCGGAACAGGCGGGCAAGCGCCATGCGCGCGACGAGAAGCTGGCGGCGCAGGGCTATCTGTCGGCCGCCGCGCTGGAGGAGTCGCAGGACCGCCTGGCGCAGCAGCGCCGTACCCTGGCGCAGGCGCAGGCCAGCGACGCCACCGACCAGCGCGTGCGCGGCACCGCGCTGGCGCAGCTGGACAAGGCGCTGGACGGCTTGCAGTCCGGCCTGAAGCTGGTCAGCGCGACGGTGGAGGCGCTGGCGGTGCGCGCCCCCAGCGCCGGCCGGCTGACCGACTTCAGGCTGCAGGTGGGCGAGTCCATCGCCACCGGCAAGCATGTCGGCCGCATCGACGATCCCACCCGGTTCAAGCTCACCGCCGAGGTGGACGAGTACTACCTGAAGCGCGTGGCCGTGGGCCGCCACGGCAGCGTGCTGCTGGACGAGCGCAGTTACCCGGTGGACGTGGCCACCGTCTACCCGCAGATCAAGGAAGGCCGTTTCACCGTGGAGCTGGTGTTCAGCAAGGCCCAGCCGGAAGGGCTCAGCCCCGGCCAGAGCGTGGACGCGCGCGTCACCTTGGGCGAACCGGCGCCCGCGCTGCTGCTGCCGAACGGCGCCTTCGTCAACGACAGCGGCGGCACCTGGGCTTTCGTGCTCGCGGCAGCCGGCGATGCGGCCGAGCGGCGCGAAATCCGCACCGGCCGCCGCAACAACAGCCAGATCGAAGTGCTGTCCGGCCTGGCCGCCGGCGAGCGCGTCATCGTGTCGGGCTACACGTCCTACGGCAAGTCCCCCAGGCTGCAAATTTCCAAGTAAGCTCACCACCAACAACCAAGGAGTCAACATGCTCAAATTATCGGGCGTCAGCAAAGTCCACCTGGCCGGCGAAGTCCAGACCACGGCGCTGGACCGCATCGACCTGCAGATCGACGCGGGCGAGTACGTCGCCATCACCGGTCCTTCCGGGTGCGGCAAGTCTACCCTGCTCAGCCTGCTCGGCCTGCTCGATGTGCCCAGCAGCGGCGAATACTGGTTCGACGGGAAGAACGTGGCGGGCTGGAGCGAGGCGAAGCTGAACGAGCTGCGGCGCGGCCGCATCGGCTTCATCTTCCAGAGCTTCAACCTGATCGAGGAACTAAGCGTGTTCGAGAACGTGGAACTGGCGCTGGAATACACCGGCATGGCGGCGCGCGAGCGCAAGGCCAGGGTGACGGCGATGCTGGACAAGCTGGGCGTGGCGCACCGCGCGGGCCACCGTCCTTCGCAGCTGTCCGGCGGCCAGCAGCAGCGCGTGGCGATCGCGCGCGCCCTGGTGTCCGGCCCGGCCCTGTTGCTGGCCGATGAACCGACCGGCAACCTCGATACCGCGCACGGCGACGAGGTGATGCGCCTGCTGCGCACCATCAACGCCGAAGGCACGACGGTGGTCATGGTGACGCACTCGCCTGCCCACGCGGCGCAGGCGTCGCGCACACTGAACCTGCTGGACGGCCGCGTCATGGTCGATGCGCTGCGCGCCGCATGAAGGCGGCCGACTTTCGCATCGGCTGGCGCCTGCTGCTGCAGGAGCGCGCCTATTCCGCCGTCACCATCCTCGGCCTGGCGCTGGGCTTCGCGGCCTGCTTCCTGCTGCTCGGCTACGTGCGCTACTGCTTCAGCTACGACAGCCATGTGCCGCAAGCGGACCAGGTGCATCTGATTAAAGTACGGATCAACGTGGGCGGCAACGATGGCTGGGCGCAGGCGGTGCCCGGTCCCTTGCTGCAGACGGCGCTGGACAGCGGCCTGGCGCAGGCCGCAGGCATGGCCTTCCCCGGCAAGTTCACGCTGCGCATGGGCGACGTGCTGCAAATGTCGGAGGTGATGATCGTCTCGCCCGGCATGCAGCAGGTGCTGGACCTGCGGGCGGTCGAAGGCGACCTGCGCGCGGCATTGACGCGGCCCGACGCCATCGCCCTCACGCGCAGCAGGGCTTTGCAGCTGCTGGGCAGCACCAGCGTGATCGGCAAGACCTTGAACCTGCAAGGCGAGCAGTTCACCGTCCTGGCCCTGCTGGCCGATCCGCCTGCAGCCACCAGCCTGCCCTACGGCGCGCTGGCCGGCATCGACGGCAAGCTGATTCCGCAAGAGACGCGCGACTTTTTTAGCCTCGCCTGGGGCGGCCTGGCCGGCTCCATCTTCGTGCGCCTGGCGCCCGGCACGCGGCCGGACACCCTCCGCCGCGCCCTGCAGGACGCGTTCGACAATTCACCGCTGCGCAACGAGCTGCCCAAGCAGGTGCTGGCGCAATTGGGCGACAAAAAAATCATGGAAGTGGCGCTCACGCCGCTGCCGGATATGTACTTCGACAGCAGCCTGACGAACCGTCCCGGCGCGGGCGCGCACGGCGATATGCGCGCCATCGCGGGCGTGGCCGCCGTGGCGCTGCTGATCCTGCTGCTGGCGGTGACCAACTATGTGAACCTGGCCAGCGTGCGCGCCATGCGGCGCCAGGGCGAAATCGCGATGCGCAAGGTGCTGGGCGCCAGCGCGCTGCGCATCGCCGGCCAGTTCATCGCCGAATCGCTGCTGGTGGCCTTGCTGGCCACGGCGGGCGGCTTGCTGCTGGCGTGGCTGCTGCTGCCGTCGTTTGCGCAGATGATGGACCGGCCGCTGGAAGCCATGCTGACGCCAGTCGCCTTGCTGGCCAGCGTGGCGCTGGGCGTGACCGCCGGCGTGCTAGCCGGACTCTATCCGGCCTGGGTGGCGCTGCGCATGCATCCGGCCCAGGCGCTGGCCGGCCGCGACAACCAGGAAACCGTCGGCACGCTGTGGCTGCGGCGCGCCGTCACCGTTTTGCAGATGACGGCGGCCATGGGCCTGACCTCCACCACCCTGGCCGTCGCCTGGCAGACCCGCTACGCCAGCTCGGCCGATCCCGGTTTCGATCCGTCGCCGTTGCTGGTGCTGGAGCTGCCGGTGCGCATGTCGGAGGGCGACGGCGGCCGCGGCCTGCGCGACGCCTTGATCCGCGTGCCCGGCGTGCAGGGCGTGGCGACTGCACCCGATCCGGTGGGCCAGCGCATCAACGGCAACCATATCGCGGTGCAGCGCGCGGGCGGCACGGCGGCCTTGCTGATGGAGCGCTCGGTCTCGCCGAACTTCTTCCAGGTGTACGGCGCGCAGCCGCTGGCCGGGCGCGCTTTCGATCCGCAGCGCGAGCGGGAAGACAACGACAGCGCTGTCATGCTGAACGCCAGCGCGGCGTTGGCGCTCGGCTTCGCCACGCCGCGCGATGCGGTTGGCCAGTTCATCAGCGTGTCGCACGGGAAAGCGCCGGTCAATTCGCGCGTGATCGGCATCGCGCCCGACTTGCGCTACCAGTCACTGCGCCAAAAACCGGAACCCATCGTCTACCGCAACAGCCTGGACGCGACCACCATGACGGTGCGCTACCAGGGCGACCTGCGCACGCTGGAGCAGGCCGCCGAAACCCTGTGGCGGTCGCACCTGCCGACCCACGCCACCGCCATTCGCCGCGCCAGCGGCTACTTCGCGGAAAACTATGCGGACGACCTGCGGCTGGCGCAACTGCTGGCGGCGGCCAGCATGACGGCGACACTGCTGGCCGCCTTCGGCATCTATGTGCTGTCGGCCTACAGCGTCCAGCGGCGCACGCGCGAAATCGTGCTGCGCAAACTGTACGGCGCGAACCGCCGCGCCATCGCGCGCCTGCTGGGCCGGGAATTCCTGCTGCTGACCGGTGTCGCGGCGCTGCTGGGATTGCCGCTCGCGGCAGTCGCCATCGCGCGTTACCTGGCCAGCTTTGTCGAACAAGCGCCGGTGGGCGGCTGGACGCTGGCTGTGGCGCTGGCGCTGATCGCGCTGGTGGCGCTGGCGGCCACCGCGCGCCATACCCTGGCCGCGCTGCGCATGTCGCCGGCCTTGGCACTGCGTAGCTAGCGAAATGTAAGTCATTGTTACAAACCGCCACTGTGTGCGGCAACGCACATAATAGTTGCCTCTCGGATCGCATAATGGCTGAGCAGCGAACTCATCGCTGCGCAAGCCCGCCACCAAAAGAGAGGTCCATCATGAAAATGCCAGGCAAGCAGTGCCTACCCAGCAAACAACTCGCGGCAGTGGCAGCCGCCAGCGCCGTCGCCCTAGCCCTGTCCGCCTGCGGCGGCGGCGGCGGCGGTACCCCGCCCCCGGCCACCACCATGGGCACCCTCGGTGTATCGCTGACCGACGCGCCCGCTTGCGGCTTCGACGCCGTCAACATCACCGTCAACAAAGTGCGGGTGAACCAGAGCGCCAGCGCCAGCGATACCGATAGTGGCTGGACCGACATCACGCTCAGCCCTGCGCGCAAGATCAACCTGCTGAACCTGACCAACGGCGCCCTCGACGCGCTGGGCCAGACCCCGCTCAGCGCCGGCCACTACTCGCAGCTGCGCCTGGTGCTCGACGGCAACGCCGGCGCCGGCCTGGCCAATTCGGTCGTGCCCAGCGGCGGCACCGCCGAGGTGACGCTGGATACGCCGAGCGCGGTGCAAAGCGGCATCAAGCTGGTCAACGAATTCGACGTGGCCGCCGGCCAGCGCGTGGACCTGGTGCTGGACTTCGACGCCTGCAAGTCCGTGGTCACAAAAGGCAACGGAAAATACGCGCTGAAACCGGTGGTCAAGGTGATCCCGACCGCCCTGAACGGCATCGGCGGCTTTGTCGCCACCAGCCTGCTGGGCAGCCATGTGACTGTCTCGGCGCAGCAGAACGGCGCCATCGTCAGCGCCACCACGCCCAACACCACCACCGGCGAGTTCTCGCTGACCCGCTTGCCGCTGGGTAATTACGACGTGGTCGTCACGGCCGACAACCGCGCCGCCGCCGTGATCGGCGCCGTACCGGTGACCAGCACCACGGCCATCGTCCCGCTCAGCGTGGCAAGCGCGCCTATCGCCCTGCCGGTTTCCACCACGGGCAGCATCGCCGGCGCGGTCACGCTGACCCCGGCCAGCAGCACCGAGGCGGCCTACGTCGCGGCCAAGCAAACCTTCGCGGCCGGGCCGGTCGTGACCATCAAATACCAGGGCGCGGACCTGGCGACCGGCGCGTACACGCTGGCGGGCCTGCCCGTGGCGGCGCCGCAATACGCGCCGTACAGCGCCACGCTGCCGCTGGTGTTCGGCACCGCCGCCACGGTGCTGCCGGGCGTGGGCAAATACCAGGTGGACGCTAGTGCCACCGGCTACACCCGCAAGACCATCCCGCTGGTCGACATCTCGGCCGCCAACCAGACCGGCGTGAACTTCAGCCTGGTGCCGTAAAACAAGCGGCCCCAAATGAAATGGGGCGGCCAGTGGCCGCCCCATTTTTTCCAGCGCTGCAGGATTACTTCACGCCCAGCAGTTCGATGTCGAAAATCAGCGTGGCGTTGGACGGAATCGTGGGAGGGCTCCCTGCTTGACCGTAGGCCAGCTCAGGCGGAATGGTCAGGGTGCGCTTGCCGCCCACCTTCATGCCAACCACGCCACGGTCCCAGCCCAGGATGACCTGTCCCTGGGTCGTGCCGTTGCCCAGCGTGAAGGCGAACGGCGTCTTGCCGACCGAGGTGTCGAACTGGGCGCCATGCTTGTCGTCCGCGGTAGGAACGTAGAGCCAGCCGGTGTAATTCACGGTCAGCGACTTGCCGGCCACGGCTTCGGCGCCGGTACCCACCAATTTGTCGGCGATGCTCACGGTAGGCGTCGGCGCGGGCTTGGTGGTTTTCAAGATCTGGATCTCCATCACCAGCGGCGCGTTGGCGCCGATGGTGGCTTTATAGGCCGGGTTCGGCGCTACGCTGTAGACGCCGTAAGCCAGATTGGCGGGCAACACCACGTTGTACTTGGCGCCGACCTTGGAGCCGATCACTGCTTGTTCCGCGCCCGGCAGCCACAGGCCGGTGCCGACCGTGTAGAAGGACGAGGTGGAGCCGTCCACCTGTTCGCCGCGCGAATTCGGCTTGGCGGCGTCGTACAGCCAGGTGGAATAAGCCACCTGCACCAGGTCGTTGGCGGCCACCACGTCGCCGCTACCGGCGGCCAGTTCGGTCTTGCTGTAAGCCGGCTGCGGCGCCGGCGTTGCCGCCTTGTTGCTGTCGGCCGCTGCGCCGCAGGCAGTCAGCGCCACCACGCACGCGAGCGACGCGATCATTTGAAACATCGATTTCATGATTACCTTTGTATTGTTGAACATAGAACGGGGCACTGCGCTGGCACCGCCATTTGGGCGCCGGTCGGAGCAGAAGTGTATCAGACTGCCACGGCGCCCTTTCAGGCTGAACATTCGCTTACAACTTCCCTGTCTCAAATTTCCACTTGCGTGCCCAGTTCGATGACCCGGTTGGGCGGAATCTGGTAGTAATCCGCCGCCGCGCGGGCGTTGCGCGACATGGCCACGAACAGGCTCTCGCGCCAGGACGCCATGCCGGCGCCCGGCGTGGAAATCACCGTCTGGCGGGCGATGAAGAAGGAGGTCTCCATCATCTCGAACTGCAAGCCGTGGCTGCTGCACTGCGCCAGCACATTGGGGATGTGCGGTTCGTCCTTGAAGCCGTAGTGCACATTGACCTGGTAGCACTGGTGGCCCAGGTCGACGATCTTGACCTGCTCCGCCGCCGCCACCCACGGTTCCTCGACGATGTGCACGGTGATGAACACCACGCGCTCGTGCAGCACCTTGTTGTGCGACAGGTTGTGCAGCAGCGCGTGCGGCACGCCGTCGCTCTCGCCGCGCAGGAAGATGGCGGTGCCGTACACGCGCACCGGCGGCGCCATGAACAGCGAGGACAGGAAGGCCTCCAGCGGGATCGCGTGCTTTTCCAGGTTCTTGAAGACCAGGTCGCGGCCCTCGCGCCAGGTCAGCATGATGGTCAGCAGCACGGTGCCCAGCAGCAGCGGGAACCAGCCGCCATGCAGCAGCTTCAGGGTCGAGGCCGAGAACAGCATGATGTCGATGGCGATGAAGAAGCCGGTGGCGGCGAAGCACAGCACCAGGGGCAGGTGCCAGCGGTAGCGGATCACGAAGAAGGTCAGCACGGTGGTGCACAGCATGGTGGCCGTGACGGCGATGCCGTAGGCGCCGGCCAGTTTGTCGGACGAGCCGAAGCCCACAACGGCGATCAGCACGACGACCAGCTGCAGCCAGTTCACGGCCGGGATGTAGATCTGGCCGATTTCGCTCTCCGAGGTGTGCATCACGCGCATGCGCGGCAGCAGGCCGAGCGCGATGGCCTGCTTGGTCATCGAGAAGGTGCCGGAGATGGTGGCCTGCGAGGCGATCACCGCCGCCATGGTCGACAGCACCACCAGCGGGTACACGCTCCAGCTGCCCAGCTGCTGGAAGAAGGGATTGGAGATGGCGTCGGGACGGGCGATCAGCAGCGCGCCCTGGCCCAGGTAGTTCAGCGCCAGCGCAGGGAAGGTGATCAGGAACCAGGCAGCGCGGATCGGCTTCTTGCCGAAGTGGCCCATGTCGGCGTACAGCGCCTCGGCGCCGGTGAAGGCCAGTACCACGGCGCCCAGCGCGACGAAGCCGCTGTATTTATTCTCCAGCATGAAACGGAAGGCGTGCAGCGGATTGAGCGCAGCGAGGATTTCCGGCGCCTCGACGATGTTGATCACGCCCATGGCGGCCAGCGCGGCGAACCATACCACCATGACGGGACCGAAGAAGCGCCCGATGCCGGCGGTGCCGTGGCGCTGCACCGCGTACAGCGACACCAGCACGATGATGGTGAGCGGCACCACGTACTGCTCCAGCCCCGGCGCGGCCACTTCCAGGCCCTCGATCGCGCCCAGCACCGAGATGGCGGGGGTGACCACGCTGTCGCCATAGAACATGGTGGCGCCGAACACGCCGAGCAGCAGCAGCGGGCCGTGCCAGCCGGAGCGCTTGCTGACCGAATTCAAGGCCAGCGCCATCAGCGCCATGATGCCGCCCTCGCCCCGGTTGTCCGCGCGCAGCACCAGGCTGACGTATTTGAGCGAGACGATCATGGTCAGCCCCCAGAAGATCAGGGAGATGATGCCGAGCAGGTTGGGAGTGTTCAGGGCGAGCCCGTGTTCCGGGTCGAAGATGGTTTTCAGGGTGTACAGGGGGCTGGTGCCGATATCGCCGTAGACGATGCCGACGGCAGCTAGCGTCAGTGCGACGAGGCTGCTTTTCTTATGTTCCGACGTCAAGATTGCACCTGAGTTTGTTCTGGTGCGTTGCACAATAGGCCAACTATGGGCAATTTGCAAGTGCATTCTGGCATGGCCGCGCTCCCCGGTTTTCGGCTTCCATTCTACCGCCGCCAGCGGCCGCAAGCGTTTTCCCGGATAATGGACGCCCCCGCCGCCCTCGCCCTCCGAACCCATGAACACAGGCATTCTGTACGCCGTCCTCGCGTTTTTCTGCTGGGGTCTGTTCCCGCTGTACTTCCACGCCATCCACGAAGTGCCGCCGGTGGAAATCCTGGCGCACCGGATGCTGTGGTCGCTGCTCTTCCTCGCCATCGTGCTGACCGTGCGCGGCCAGTGGCGCTGGCTGCCGGAGGTCTTGCGCAAGCCGCGCGTGGTGGCCAGCTTCTTCGCCAGCGCGGTATTGCTCACGGCCAATTGGTTCGTCTATATCTGGGCGGTTAACAACGGCCACGTGATCGATGCCAGCCTGGGCTATTTCATCAATCCGCTGGTAAACGTGCTGCTGGGCCTGCTGGTATTGAAGGAAAAGATGCGGCGCGGGCAATGGTTCGCCATCGCCATCGCCGCCTGCGGCGTGGCCTGGCTGACCTGGCAGGCGGGGCAGCCGCCGTATATCGCGCTGATCCTGGGCCTGACCTTCGGCGGCTACGGCCTGCTGCGCAAGACGGCTGCGCTGGCAGCATTGGAAGGCCTGTCGTTCGAGACCATCATCCTGTTCCCGCTGGCGCTGGCCTATGTGGCCTGGCTGAGCTGGCACGGCCAGAACACTTTCGTCGCCACGCCGCACGACAGCACGCGCTGGCTGCTGGCGGCGGCCGGCCCCATCACCGCGATTCCGCTGCTGCTGTTCGCGGCCGGCGCGCGCCGCATACCCATGTCGGTGCTGGGCATGCTGCAATACATGTCGCCCACCATGCAGATGCTGCTGGGCGTGTGGATTTTCCACGAGACGTTCTCGCCGGAACGCCTGGCCGGCTTCATCGTGATCTGGAGCGCGCTGGCGCTGTACATGGCCGAGGGGCTGTGGACTTCGCGCCGGGCAGCGGCGACGGCCCGCGAGGCCATATAATATTCACCCCAGCAGCCCTCGCGCAGGAAGCACATGAACAGTACGCCACCATTCGACCCGCCCTACAAGATCAGCTCCGCCCTTGAGGACGGCAGCCTGACATGGATGGAAGTCCGCGCCGACGGCAGCGCGGTGGAGACCAGCGCGCCCATGTTCGTCATGCCGGCGGCCTCAGTGCCAGCGGCGGCCCAGCGCGCCGGCCAGCCGCCGCGCGCAGTGACGGTGCTGAACGTGCCGTTCGCCGAAAAAGACGAAGCCAAGCAGCTGGGCGCCCGCTGGGATCCCAAGCGCCGCAAATGGTGCGTGCCGGCCGGCGTGGACCTGGCCCCGTTCAGCCGCTGGAACGGCGGCGCGGGCGAGTGAGCGCGCCGACCGGCCGCGCTCACTGACCGCATGCTGCGCTAGCTGGAAGCGGGCGTTTGGCGTATCCTTGTTGACCTTCGTAACATATCGAGAATTTCCTAATGGCAAATTACGTCTATACCATGAACCGCGTGGGCAAAATCGTCCCGCCCAAGCGCCAGATCCTGAAGGATATTTCGCTGTCGTTCTTCCCCGGCGCGAAAATCGGCGTGCTGGGCCTGAACGGCTCCGGTAAATCGACCTTGCTGAAAATTATGGCCGGCATCGACACCGACATCCAGGGCGAAGCGCGCCCGATGCCGGGTCTGAACATCGGCTACCTGCCCCAGGAACCGCAGCTGGACCCGGCAAAAACCGTGCGCCAGGAAGTTGAATCCGGCCTGGGCGAAGCATTCGAGGCGCAAGCCAAGCTGGACGCCGTGTACGCCGCCTACGCCGAGGAAGACGCGGACTTCGACGCGCTGGCCGCCGAACAGGCACGCCTGGAAGCGATCATCTCGTCGTCCGACGGCGGCAACCTGAATCTGCAGCTGGAAATGGCCGCCGACGCGCTGCGCCTGCCGCCATGGGACCAGCCGATCAGCGTGCTGTCCGGCGGCGAGAAGCGCCGCGTGGCGCTGTGCAAGCTGCTGCTGTCCAAGCCGGACATGCTGCTGCTCGACGAACCGACCAACCACCTGGACGCTGAATCGGTCGACTGGCTGGAGCAATTCCTGGTGCGCTTCCCCGGCACCGTGGTCGGCATCACCCACGACCGCTACTTCCTGGACAACGCGGCCGAGTGGATTCTGGAACTGGACCGCGGCAGCGGCATTCCGTGGAAGGGCAATTACAGCTCCTGGCTGGACCAGAAGCAGGCCCGCCTGAAGCAGGAAGAATCGACCGAGTCGGCGCGCCAGAAGGCGCTGCAGAAGGAATTGGAATGGTCGCGCCAGAACCCGAAAGCGCGCCAAGCCAAGTCCAAGGCCCGCATGGCCCGCTTCAACGAGCTGTCCGAGCACGAATACCAGAAGCGCAACGAGACGCAGGAGATCTTCATCCCCGTGGCCGAGCGCCTGGGCAATGAAGTGATCGAGTTCAAGAACGTGTCGAAATCCTTCGGCGACCGCCTGCTGATCGACAACCTGAGCTTCACCGTGCCGGCCGGCGCCATCGTCGGCATCATCGGCCCGAACGGCGCCGGTAAGTCAACCCTGTTCAAGATGATCACCGGCAAAGAAGTGCCGGACAGCGGCGAGGTCGTGATCGGCAAGACCGCCAAGGTCTCCATCGTCGACCAGCACCGCGATGCGCTGTCCGATTCGAAGACCGTGTTCGACGACGTGACCGGCGGCGCCGACATGCTGAGCGTGGGCCGCTTCGAAATGCCGTCGCGCGCCTACCTGGGCCGCTTCAATTTCAAGGGCGGCGACCAGCAAAAGATCGTCGGCAACCTGTCCGGCGGCGAGCGCGGCCGTCTGCACCTGGCGAAAACCCTGCTCATGGGCGGCAACGTCCTGCTGCTCGATGAACCGTCGAACGACCTGGACGTGGAAACCCTGCGCGCGCTGGAAGACGCGCTGCTGGAATTCGCCGGCTCGGTGATGGTGATCTCGCACGATCGCTGGTTCCTGGACCGTATCGCGACCCACATCCTGGCTTTCGAAGGCAATTCGCAAGTGAGCTTCTTCGACGGTAACTATCAGGAATACGAAGCCGACAAGAAGAAACGCCTGGGTGAAGAAGGCGCCAAGCCCAAGCGCATCCGCTACAAGCCGCTGACCGTGTAAAAACGGGTGTAATATCGAAAGGCACGGTTTCCACCGTGCCTTTTTTACGCCCGTCAATACCAGGGAGACCAAACAATGCGAACTCGCCTCACCGCCATCGTCCTGCTGGGCGCAAGCTGCAACGCAGGCGCCGCCACGCTGGACGCGGACGCCATCGGCCAGCTGGCCTGGCTGTCGGGCTGCTGGGCGGCGCCGGGCGCCGAAGCGGGCTCCGGCGAACAATGGATGGCGCCGGCAGGCGGCACGCTGCTCGGCATGAGCCGCACCGTCAAAGGCGGCAAGACCACCGCGTGGGAATTCCTGCAGATCCGCGAAGTGGACGGCCAACTGGCCTACGTGGCCAAGCCGCACAACCAGCCGGAAGCCGCGTTCAAGCTGGCGGCCCTGGAAGGCAGCAGCGCAACGTTCGAGAACCCCCAGCATGACTTCCCGCAGCGCATCATCTACACGCGCGACGGCGACAAGCTGCAGGCCCGCATCGAGGGCACCATGAACGGCAAGGCAAGGGGAAAAGACTTCCCTCTGCTGCGTGTTGCCTGCGAAGGGAAGTAAAGGGGAGGAAGACGATGAAACAGGGGGAGGCGGGCACAAGGACATAAGCATTCCCGAAGATCAGGATGCCGCTGTCGCGCCCGGCCTCGATCAGTCGCTAAGCTTGGCGTTCAAGGTTCAGCTTAGAAGTTGTAGCGCGCGCCCAGGGAAACCGCGCCTTTCTTGCGGCCCTGGTCGATATCGTTCTTGCCGTAGTGCTCGTACTCCAGCGACAGCGACACCTTCTGGTTGAGCGCATACTCCGCGCCCACCGACGCGTACAGATTGGTGCGGTTGCTGTCGCCGCTGGTGTACGGCACGGCCAGGCCGGTGCCGTGCGCGGTGTTCTTGTTGTAGGCCACACCCAGCTTGCCGAACGCCGAGAACTGATCGTTGATCGGGTAGCTGCCTTTGCCGGCGACGTAGAACGAGTGCGATTTGCTGTCGATGCTGCCGTTGTTGGTGCCTACCGAGTACTTGTAGTCGGAGCTGCCGAAATCGGTGTAGCCGCCCTCCACCGCCCAGGTCTTGTCGAGCTGGTAGCCGCCGTACACCTTGCCGGACCATTCATCGCTCTTGCGGTCGCCGTTGCTGGTGTCGTTCGCCAGGTTGTACTTGTGCTGGCTGGCCACCAGGCCGACGCCGGCGTAGGGACCGGGTTCGGCAGCTTGCGCTGCGGACATGCCGCCCAGGGCGGTAGCGGACGTAATCAATGCGAACAGAATTTTTTTCATGTTAGTGATCTTTCAGCAAAATGGTTGAACTTGCTTGGGATCGCAATTTCAGGTGAATCGCGATGACTGAAAGATAGCATTGAGAAACTGACTACGTCCCACCGTATTCCGTAAGAATTGTGACGAGTTGTAAAGGACCTTGAAACGACGAAGATCGTCACAAGATGGCCGAACTTAGCTTAAGAAAGGCTTAAGAAGGCAAGATGTTGCGGAAAGTGAGGTTGACACGCGGTCCGCGCGCCGTTTTTTCCTTGTTGATGCCGTGGCGCCAGTTGTGCTGCAAGGCGCCGGCCATGAGCAGCAGGCTGCCGTCGCCCAGCGCCAGCTTGACCGTCTTCGGCAGGCGCTTGTGCTTGAGGATGAAGGTGCGCGGGTCGCCGAAGCTGACCGAGGCGATGGCCGGATTCCGGCCCAGCTCCTTCTCGTCGTCGCTGTGGAAGCCCATGCTGTCCTGCTCGTCGCGGTAGTAGTTGAGCAGCACGCTGTTGAAGCGGCAGCCGCTGGCCTGCTCGACCGCCCGTTTGATCTCCAGCTGCAACGGCGTGAACGGGCGCGGCTCCAGTGTCATGCCCGAATACGTGTAGCGCGCCTCGCCGTGCCAGGCCGTCAGGCGCGGCTGCAGCATGCGCTTGCCCCACAGGGTGATGGCTTCCGCGCGCCAGTCCGTTTCCGCCAGCAGCCGCTGCAACACCGCGGCGCCGTCCTGCGCCAGCGGCAGGCGCGGCATGAAGTACAGCTCGCCGTCTTCGATGGGGATGGCGTCCAGCACGCCGGAATGCTCGGAAAAAAGGTCCATAGACGTTATGATATCCGAATGAAAAAACGACTCTTCCTCGGCACGCTGGCAAGCGCAATCACGCTGCCGGCCATGACTTCCGCCTCGGCGGCGGCAACCGCAGCGGTAAAAACGGCGGCGCCGGCGCGCGGCCCGGCGCTGCTGACCGTCACCGGCACCATCACCAAGCCCAACCGCGGTCCGTTCGAGCCGGTGCGCGACCAGATGATGCACAAGCAAAAGCTCAGCTTCGACAAGGCGCACGCTTTCGACTACGCCGAGCTGGCCGCCCTGCCCGCCATCGCCATCAAACCCACGCTGGAATACGACAGCAAGCCGCATGCGCTGCGCGGCCCGCTGCTGCTGGATGTGTTGAAAGCGGCGGGCGCGACGCTGGCGGACGGCAGCAAGATCGTGCTGCGCGCGGTGGATGGCTACGCCGCCACCATCACGGTGGCGCAAGCGCGCGCCCAGCGCTACATCGTGGCGACGCAGATGGACGGCGCGGCGATGGCCTTGGGCGGACTCGGCCCGCTATGGGCGATCTACGACGCGGATAAGGTGCCGGAAATGGCAAACAGGGCCGTGCAGGAACGTTTCGGTTCCTGCCCTTGGGCCCTGTACCACATTGAAGTGCAAGCTTAGATAGCGGCTTAGGCGTAGGCTTCGGCCAGCGACATCACGCGCGGCGCGATGGCGATGCCGACATCGGCGAAGATCTTGTTGATCTGCGCCATGTTGGTTTCGTTCTCTTCAGGCTTCCAGCCTTTGAACAGGTCGGTGCCGTCTTTCTGGAAATGCAGGTCCAGCACCTTGCCGCGGTCTTTGTGCGTGTAGCCCGAGCTGTGGGTGTTCTGGAAACCGGCCGCAGCCAGCGCTGCCAGCACCGCGGCCGGCGGATTGTCCGGATCGGTGGCCATGTAAACGCCATAGGTCTTGCCTGGCGGCTTGGCGGCGATGTCCACCTCGTAAATGCCTGGCGCCTTGGTTACGGTCGTACTCTTCAGAAATAACATGTCTCGTGCCCCTATCACTTTTGGCAGCCGCCCAGGGGGCCAGCGTACTCTTGTTTTGCTTGCAAAAACATTCCAGTGATTAAGCTTATTGCTTCTGCCGGGGATTTACAAGGAAATCGGAAGTGTTGAGGAGCAACAGCGTCTATTTGTTGTGCTTTCGGCGCGCAAGGTCCACCGTGGGCGCGACCAAGGCCTGGTAGAGCTCGCCGGTGGCGGCGTCCCATAGGCTGACGGCCTGCTGCTGGCGCGCCACCGCCGCCATGTCGCCGCGCGCGATCGGGCCGCTCAAGGCCGGCGCGGCGCCGAGCCGGAACACATTGGCCACGGTCTCCGTTACCAGCGGCTGCGCCAGTTCGCGCGCGACGGCTTCGGGGATGCCGGCAGCCTGGTAGGCACGCAGCGCGGCATCCAGCACGGTGGTCAGGTAATTGCTCGCGAAGACGGCGGCGGCGTGGTAAACGGTTTTGGCGGCGGCGTCGATGGCGACCGGGCGCGCGCCGACGGCCAGCAGCGCCGCTTCCAGCACGGCCAGCGCTTGCGGGTCGCCTTCGATACCGCAAAACGTGCCCGCGAAGGCGGCTGCCACCGCTTGCGGATCGGCGAAACTGCGGATGGGATGGACGCTGGCCACGTGGGCGCCGGCGTCGCGCGCCGCCTGCAGGCGGTCCGACGCGAGCGCGCCGCTGCAATGGAAGACGATGGCGCCTTGCAGCGGCACGGCCGCCGCCAGCGCCGCGCATGCCGGGACGATCTGGTCGTCGCCCACCGACAGCATGTAGACATCGGCCGGGCGCAGCGCGGCGTAGCCGTCGGCGGCGCTGCCGGCGCCGATGAAGCCAACCGCGCGCTGGGCCGACACGAGCGAGCGCGCCAGCACGTCGCGCAACTCGAACGGCCCGCCAGCGGCAGGCGCACCGCCGCCTTCGACACCGGCGGCTACGCCAATAGCGGCAAAATCGGCAGCACCGCCAGCAAACAAGCGGCCCAGCGCGCGGCCGACGTGGCCGCCGCCGATCACGCTCAGGCTCAGCCTTCGCATCAGAAGCCCGATCCAGGCTGCTTCAGGAACTCCACCTCCTCCGCAGTCGACGCGCGGCCAAGGATGGCGTTGCGGTGCGGGAAGCGGCCGAAGCGGCGTATCACCTCGTAATGGCGCTTGGCGTAGTCGAACGTGCTCTCGAACCCGGTGGCCGAGGCGCGCAGCATGTCGAACAGGTCCAGGGAGCGCAGCTGCATAGCCAGGTTTTCCGCGTGCTCCAGCGGCAGATAGGCGAAGATGCGCTGCACCGGCGGCAAGGTCTGGCTGGCGCCGGAATTGTCCAGCGCCAGCGCGGCCTCCAGCGCCAGGCTGTCGCCGGCGAAGGCCTGCGGCGTGCCGCGATACATATTGCGCGTCATCTGGTCGAGTACGATGATGCGCGCCAGCACGCCTTGCGCGCCCTCGTCGTCCCACTGCCGCAGCCCGCCCGACAGCGCCTCGGCCACGACTTCGCCGAACCGGGCGCGGATCTGCGCGTCGAACGCGTCGTCCTTGCGGAACCATTCCGGGCGCTGCGTGTTATGACCCTTTGCGCCTATCGGCAGGAACCAGAAATCGAGTACGTCTTGTGCTGTCGTCAAAATCATGAGCTGCCTTCTAGTTGCGCGCGTGGGAGACCTGGAAGCCTTCCAGGCCGTCGAATTGCGCCATCTCGGCGGCCAGTTCCGACATCGACGCGCCGGACCGCTTGCTCAGCGCGACGGCGACGAAGCGCCATTCCTGCGCGCCCCTGTCGCTGGCGATCATCATCGAGCCGCCGGCGATTTCATAGCCGCGCCGGAGTGCGATCTCCCTGAGCGCCGCCTCGTTGGGCACGTAACCGTGCTTGAAGCGCATCGTCATCGCCACCGCGTGCCGCGAAGGCAGCCAGGCTTCCACCTTGGACAGGAAGATCATCGACATGGCGCTCAGGAAAGCCAGGCCCATGGCGCCCAGGTAGAAACCGACGCCTATCATCACGCCAATGGCGGACGAGGCCCAGATCGAAGCGGCCGTGGTCAGGCCGCTGATGTTGAAACCTTCGCGCATGATGACGCCGGCGCCGAGGAAGCCGATGCCGGTGACGATGCCCTGGATCACGCGGGTGGGATCGGTGGCGATGATGCCGTTGATGTGCGCCATGTGGCCGCCATACCAGAACGCCGGGTAGCCCGAGATCACCGTCAGCGCGCAGGACGCCATGCACACCAGGCCGTAAGTGCGCATGCCGGCCGCGCGGCCGTGATACGAGCGTTCGTAGCCGACCAGCAGCCCCAGCAGCAAAGCGCCGAGGATGTTGAGCAGGATGATGCCATTGGTCGCCAGTTCACTGGCGGACCAATAGGTGTCCAAGAGCGCGTTCGAAGGCATGGCCGTCCCCGGTTATTTTGTGGGTGCTTTTTTAGTGAGCTGCTTTTCAAATGCCACGTCGAGCTTGCTGACGCGCTTGACCTCCTGCGGGCCCTGCTTTTTCACGAAGGCGACGAACTCGTCGAGCTCCATGGGCGGGCACAGCGGCGGCTGGCCGGGGCCGGCCGTCAGGAAAAAGTGGCCGCTGCCGGTGCGCGACATGGTGTACAGCTTGTTGCCGCTGCGCTCTTTGAGCCGGTCGACGGCGCTGCTGGCACGGGTGGAACGGGCGGAACTCATATTGCCTCCGTGCGGATGGTAAGCCAGGCCAGCGCATCGCCGGCCAGGTGCGGCGCCAGGCGCGTGCGCACCGTGGCGTGGTAGTCGTTGAGCCAGGCGCGCTCGTCGGCGCGCAGCAGGACGAGGTCGATGCAGCGCGTGTCGATCGGGCACAGGGTCAGCGTTTCGAAGCGCAGGAACTCGCCAAACGGCGCACCGGGTTCGGTATCGGCGGGCTGGTTCAGCACCAGGTTTTCAATGCGGATACCCCAGTGGCCCGGACGGTAGATGCCGGGTTCGATCGAGGTGATCATGCCGGCCTCCATGGCCGTGTGCGGCTCGGGCATGGTGGACGGCGAGATCGATTGCGGACCTTCGTGCACGTTCAGGAAGAAGCCGACGCCGTGGCCGGTGCCGTGGCCGAAATCGATGCCGGCGGCCCAGATCGGGGCGCGGGCGACCGCGTCCAGCATCGGCGACCTCGTGCCCTTCGGGAAAGTGGTCGCCGACAGCGCGATCATGCCCTTCAGCACCAGCGTGAAGTCGCGCTTGTGCTCCGCGGTGATGCTGCCCACTGGCACGACCCGGGTAATGTCCGTGGTGCCTCCCATATATTGGCCGCCGGAATCGATCAGCAAGAGGCCGTCGCCCTCGATCACCGCGTGGCTGGCCTGCGTGGCGCGGTAGTGCATGATGGCGCCGTTGGCCTTGAAGCCGGCGATGGTGCCGAAGCTCGGGCTGACAAAGCGCGGCCGGCGCGCGCGGGCGGCGGTGATGTGTTCATGGACGGCCACTTCCGTCAGCGGCACGCGCCGCGGATTCGCCAGCTCGCGCTCCAGCCAGCAGAAGAATTCGCACAGCGCGGCGCCGTCCTGTTCCATCGTAGCGCGCACGTGCTGCACCTCGGCCGCGCTTTTTCTCGACTTCGCGAACGTGGTCGGGTTGACCGCTTCGGCCACCGTCACCGACGCGGGCAGGGCCTGGCGCGTGCCATGGGTGACGCGGCGCGGGTCCAGCAGCACGGAGCAGTCCGGCGGCAGCGCGGCCAGCGCGGCGCCGAAGTCCGCATACGGCGCCAGATCGACGCCGTCGTCCTCCAGCGCGGCACGCAGCGCCGGCGGCACCTTGCCTTCGGCCACGAATAGCGTGGCGCGAGCCGTATCGATGAGTGCGTGTGCCAGGAAAACGGGGTTGTAGCTGACGTCCGCGCCGCGCAGGTTGAACAGCCAGGCGATGTCATCCAGCGTGGAGATCACGTGGCGGCTGGCGCCGTTCAGCGCCATCGCCGCGCGCAGATCGGCCAGTTTTTCACTGCGGGGCCTGGTCGCGTACGGCGGCAGCAGCGCGTAGACCTCGGCGCCGGGCAAGCCTGGGCGGTCCAGCCACACTTCGTGCAGCAGATCGGTATCGGTGCGCAGCGCGACCTTTTTCGCCGACAGCGCCTGCTCCAGCAGACGCGCGACCGACAAGCCCAGCACCGTGCCGTCGACCGCGACGGTCTGGCCCGGCCGCATGTTCGCCGCCAGCCAGTCCACATACTGCACGCTGGCGCCGGACGGGATTTTCATCAGCTCGACCGTGGAGCCCGCCAGTTCGGACTCGGCCTGCGTCCAGTAGCGGCCATCGGTCCACACGCCGGCGAAATCGGCCGTGATGACGAAGGTGCCGACCGAGCCGGTGAAGCCGGACAGCCATACGCGGCCCTGCCAGCGCCGGGGCAAATATTCGGAGAGGTGCGGATCGGCGGACGGCACCATGAAGGCGTCGATCTGGTGGCGACGCATGGCCGCCCGCAAGGCGGCGAGGCGGCCGGCGGTGGAAGCGAGTTCTTGGTTAGGCATGAGCGGAGTGGTGCAGTCGACTAGGCTCTATCATACCCCGCAGCAAGCTTCGGCGGCGACCTCAATGCAGGGTGCGGCGCTCTCCCGGGTAGGTCATGCCAGGTTCCAGGTCGGGGGTGCGGCGACGGTCCTCGTCCGGCCAGCCGGGCGACGCGCCGCGCGCAGCCGAATCCGGCGCCGACAGCAGCAGCGCCTGGTCCGACTTGCTGCGCAGGAAGTAGCCTATCAGCGCCACGATGCCAACCGCGCCGACCACGCGCATCCAGCCCCACCGAGCGACGGCAGCCGCAGCGCCGCGCAACACCAACGTTTCGCCGATCCGGCGCGCCAGGGTATTCATGCCGTCCTCCCGCTACAGGTGAGTTCGCTACAAGTGCGTTACATACACATAGCTTATACCAACTGCCGGGAACGCAGTGTTATGCCACTAACACTGCCGGAAAAACGCTGACCAGTGGAAAGGTTGATTTGTCCCGTGGCATCGCCGGCGGCAATGCCTTCACGCTTCGAAGCGCCGCAGGCCTTCCAGGTCGAGGATGCGGATGCCGCCGTAGTCGAGGCGCAGCAGGCCCTGCTTCTCCAGCACCTGCAAAGCCTGGTTGGCGCGCTGGCGCGAGGCGCCGGACAGCAGGCCGATTTCCTCCTGCGAAATCTGCACCAGCTTTTCGATGCCCGGGTACAGATGCGAATTGAACAGCCCGGCCAGGCAGCGCGCCACGCGCGTGTCGATGTCGAGCAGGCGGTCGTTCTCGACCATGCCGATGAACTGGCCCAGACGTTCGTTGAGCTGCATCAACAAGAAGCGCGTGAACGGTAGACTTGTTTCCAGCAGCCAGTTAAAAGTATCGGCCGGCATGCGCGCAATGCGGCTGTCGCGCAAGGCCATGGCGTCGTATTTGCGCGGCTCGTTCTTCAGTAATGAACCTTCGCCGAACCAGCCGCCGGGCGGCACGCCGGTGAACGTCACACTCTTGCCTGAAGGGGAAAAATTATTCATCTTCACCATGCCGGCAATGATGCCCACCCAGTTGTCGATCGCCTCGCCCTTGCGGCAAACGTAACCGCCTTTCGGCACGAACGTCTCGTAAGTGTCGGCTTCCACGCGCAGCATCTGCTCGGGCGTGAGCACCTGCGCCCAGATCGCAGACCGCAGTGCTTCTTTCAGGGATGGTTGCTTATCGGTCATTGTTGCTTAGCAACGTCAAATTATGGGTGAATTGTCATTGAAAAGACAACGTGGGCGGAAAACAAGGGCTACTATCATCACACAAAAAGCACTCAACAAGAAGTCAGTATACCCCTCGCGCACAACGAGCCACGAAGGAGACAAAGGTGCAAAACGAACTGGAAACTTTTCCACGGCGCTTGCTGCAGCATGGAAAAGTGAGAGCGCACAAGCCTGCGTTCCGAGAAAAATATCTGGGTATCTGGCAGACCTGGACCTGGGGCCAGGTCAACGAGGAAATCCGCGCGCTGGCCTGCGGTCTCGCGGCGATCGGCTTCAAGCGCGGCATGAACCTCGCCATCATCGGCGACAACCGCCCGCGCCTTTACTGGTCCATGCTGGCCGCGCAGTGCCTGGGCGGCGTGCCGGTGCCGCTGTACCAGGACGCCCCCGCCGCCGACATGGCCTACGTGCTCGACAACGCTGAAATCCACTACGCCATCGTCGAGGACCAGGAGCAGGTCGACAAGCTGCTGGAACTGAAAGAACTGTATCCGCACGTCGAACACATCGCCTACGACGATGAACGCGGCATGCGCCATTACACGCACAAGGAACTGGTCTCCTTCGCCAAGCTGCAGGAACTGGGCCGCGACTACGACAAGGCCAACCCCGGCTTCTTCGACGCCGCCGTGCAGGCCGGCCGCGCCGAAGACAACGCCATCATCCTGTACACCTCGGGCACCACCGGCAAGCCGAAAGGCGTGTGCCAGAGCCACGCCGCCTTCATCACCGCCGGCGAAGGCGGGGTGGGATTCGAGAAGCTCACCGACGGTGAAAACGTACTGTCCTACCTGCCGATGGCCTGGGTCGGCGACTGCCTGTTCTCGCTGGCGCAAGCCATGGTGGCCGGCTTCACCGTGAACTGCCCGGAATCGGGCGACACCGTGATGACCGACATGCGCGAGATCGGCCCCACCTTCTACTTCGCCCCGCCGCGCGTGTTCGAGAACATGCTGACCACGGTGATGATACGGATGGAGGACGCGGGCGCCATCAAGCAGCGCATGTTCCACTACTTCATGGACGTGGCCAAGCGCAGCGGCGCCGATATCCTGGACGGCAAGCCGGTGCCGCTGGGCGACAGCATCAAGTACGCGCTGGGCCGCCTGCTGGTGTACGGTCCGCTGAAAAATGTGCTGGGCATGTCGCGCGTGCGCGTGGCCTACACGGCGGGCGCCGCCATCGGGCCGGACCTGTTCCGCTTCTACCGCTCCATCGGCGTGAACCTGAAGCAGTTCTACGGATCCACGGAGACCTGTGCCTATATCTGCCTGCAGCCGGACCGCAACATCAAGTTCGACAGCGTGGGCCTGCCCGCGCCGGGCGTGGAGGTCAAGCTGGCCGCCAACGGCGAAGTGCTGGTCAAGTCGACGTCCACCATGCAGGGCTATTACAAGCGCCCCGACGCGACCGCCGAGGCCATCGACGAGCAGGGCTATTTCCACACCGGCGACGCGGGCGTGTTCGACAGCGAAGGCCATTTGAAGATCATCGACCGCGCGGCCGACGTGGGCAGGATGAACTGCGGCACCATCTTCGCGCCGAACTACATCGAGAACAAACTGAAGTTCTTCCCCTTCATTAAGGAGGCGGTGGCTTTCGGCCATGAACGCGGCGAAGTGTGCGCCTTCATCAACATCGACATCGAGGCGGTCGGCAACTGGGCCGAGCGGCGCGGCCTGGCCTATTCCGGCTACACCGACCTGGCCGGCATGCCGCAGACCTATGAGCTGGTGCAGGACTGCATCGAGAAGGTCAACGCCGACCTGGCCAGCGAGGCGCTGATGGGCAACACGCAGATCAAGCGCTTCCTGGTGCTGCACAAGGAGCTCGATCCGGACGACGACGAGCTGACCCGCACCCGCAAGGTGCGCCGCAAGTTCGTGGCCGAGAAGTACGCGGTGCTGATCGATGCGCTCTACAGCGGCAAGCCGTCGCAATACATCGAGACCCAGGTGAAGTTCGAGGACGGCCGTGTCGGCACCGCCGCCGCCGACCTGAAGATCAGGGACAGCAAGACTTATCCAGTCGTCGGCAAAGCAGCGGCGTGAGCGAGAGCGAGGAGAACCCCATGCAAATGAACGAACCCGACGCGCTGTTCGGCACCACCCGCCGTATCGGCCCGGTGATCCTGGACCTGAAGAACATCTCGCTGTCCTTCGGCGGCGTGAAGGCGCTGACCGATATTTCCTTCGACGTGCGCCAGCATGAAATCCGCGCCATCATCGGCCCCAACGGCGCGGGCAAAAGCTCGATGCTGAATGTGATCAACGGCGTGTACCGCCCGCAGCAAGGCGCCATCATCCACAAGGGCCAGCAGCGCAAGGGCATGGACTGCTACGCGGCCGCCAAATCCGGCATCGCGCGCACTTTCCAGAACATTGCGCTGTTCAAGGGCATGACGGTGCTGGACAACATCATGACCGGCCGCAACCTGAAGATGAAGTCCAACTTCCTGATGCAGGCCTTGTACTGGGGGCCGGCGCGGCGCGAAGAGATCGAGCACCGCATCAAGGCCGAGGAGATCATCGATTTCCTCGAAATCCAGGCCATCCGCAAAACGCCGGTGGGCCGCCTGCCCTATGGCCTGCAAAAGCGCGTGGAGCTGGGCCGGGCGCTGGCCGCCGAACCGGAGATCCTGCTGCTGGACGAGCCGATGGCGGGCATGAACGTGGAGGAAAAACAGGACATGTGCCGCTTCATCCTCGACGTGAACGACCAGTTCGGCACCACCATCGTGCTGATCGAGCATGACATGGGCGTGGTGATGGACATTTCTGACCGCGTGGTGGTGCTGGACTACGGCAAGAAGATCGGCGACGGCACGCCGGACGAAGTGCGCAGCAACCAGGACGTGATCAACGCCTATCTGGGAACCCATTGACACCCGCCCAGTCGTCGCCGCGCAGGCGGCAATCCATGCCCGGCATGGGTCCCCGCACACGCGAGGACGGCACGGCAGCTAAAAGGAAACTGTAATGGATATCCGATTTTTCATCGAAGTGCTGATAGGTGGCCTGCTTTCCGGCGTAATGTACGCGCTGGTGGCGATCGGCTTCGTGCTGATCTACAAGGCGTCCGGCGTGTTCAATTTCGCGCAGGGGGCGATGGTGTTTTTCGCCGCCCTGACCTGTGTCGGGCTGATGGACAAATTCGGCTTCTCGCTGTGGCTGGCGATACCGGCCACCGTGGTGGTGATGATCATCCTCGGCCTGGCCATAGAACGGGTGGTGCTGCGCCCGCTGGTGAACCAGCCCGAGATCACGCTGTTCATGGCCACCATAGGCCTGGCCTTCTTCATCGAAGGCCTGGCGCAGCTGATCTGGGGTTCGCAGGTGCACAGCCTGCAGCTGCCGATCGAGGACGTGCCGCTGCAGTTCCTGATGGATAACTTCAACATCATGGTCTCGCAGTTCGACGTGACGGCGGCCGGTGTGTGCGGCGTCATGGTACTGGTCCTTTCCCTGGTGTTCTCCAGGACCAAGGTGGGCCGCGCGCTGCGCGCCGTGGCCGACGACCACCAGGCCGCGCTGGCGGTGGGCATACCGCTGCAGCGCATCTGGGGCATCCTGTGGGCGGTGGCGGGCATGGTGGCGCTGGTGGCCGGCCTGCTGTGGGGCGCGCGCAACGGCGTGCAGTTCGCGCTGACCTTCATCGCGCTGAAGGCCCTGCCGGTGCTGATCCTGGGCGGCTTCACCTCGGTGCCCGGGGCCATCGTCGGCGGCCTGATCATCGGCGCCTCCGAGAAGCTGGCCGAAGTCTATATCGGACCGCTGGTGGGCGGCGGCATCGAGGGCTGGTTCCCTTACGTGCTGGCCCTGCTGTTCCTGCTGGTACGGCCGGAAGGCCTGTTCGGCGAAAAAATCATCCGCAGGATTTGAGAGGCTAACCATGTTCTATCGCGAAGCAGGACAATTCAAGACCCGCTACGAAACCGACGGCCAGATCTTCCCGATCCGCCAGGACCGCATCGCGCTGGTCGTCACCATGGCGGTCGCCGTGCTGGCCTTGCCGCTGCTGGCCTCGCCCTACATGCTGTCGGCCATCCTGATCCCCTTCCTGATCTTCGCGCTGGCCGCGCTGGGGCTCAACATCCTGACCGGCTACGCGGGCCAGCTGTCGCTGGGCACGGCCGCCTTCATGGCGGTGGGCGCCTTCGCTTCCTTCAACTTCATCCTGCGCATCCCCGGCATACCGCTGCTGCTGGCTTTCGTGCTGGGCGGCCTGTGCGCGGCCATGGTGGGCATCGCCTTCGGCCTGCCTTCGCTGCGCATACGCGGCTTCTATCTGGCCGCGTCCACGCTGGCCACGCAGTTCTTCGTGGTGTGGTGCCTGACCAAGATCACCTGGTTCACCAACGGCAGCTCGTCCGGCGTGATCACCGCGCAAAAAATGGAGATCCTGGGCTACGCCTTCGACACGCCGGCCCGCAAATACCTGCTGGTGCTGATGGTGGTGTCGGTGATGGCGCTGCTGGCCAAGAACATGGTGCGCTCCAACGTGGGCCGCTCCTGGATGGCGATCCGCGACATGGACGTGGCGGCCGAGGTGATCGGCTTCCGCCCGCTGCGCACCAAGCTGATGGCCTTCGCGGTGAGCTCCTTCTACTGCGGCGTGGCCGGCGCGCTGTACGCCTTCGCCTACCTCGGCACGGTGGAGCCGGAAGCCTACAACCTGGACCTGTCGTTCCGCATCCTGTTCATGATCATCATCGGCGGCGTCGGTTCCATCCTCGGCTCCTTCCTCGGCGCCGCGTTCATCGTGCTGCTGCCGGTGTTCCTGAACATCCTGGCGCACGGCCTGTCGCTGCCGACCAATGTGGCATCGAATCTCGAGTTGATGGTGTTCGGCGCCCTCATCATCTTTTTCCTGATCGTGGAACCCCACGGTCTGGCGCGTTTGTGGCAAATCGGTAAAGAGAAACTGCGCCTGTGGCCTTTCCCGCACTGAGCGCATCCTGAAAAACTACGGAGGAGACAATAAAATGAAATCGATAAAATCCCTGCTCGTCGGCGCCGCACTGCTGGCCTCTTTCGGCGGCGCGTACGCCCAAACGGAACAATTCATCGCGCTGCCGTCCTACCGCGTCGGCCCCTACGCCGCAGGCGGTTCGGGCTTCTACGGCGGCACCATCGACTACTTCAACCTGGTGAACGCCAACGGCGGCATCAACGGCGTGAAAATCGCGTGGGAGGAATGCGAAACCGAATACAACCCCTCGCGCGGCATCGAATGCTATGAGCGCCTGAAAACCAAGAACGGCGGCGCCACGCTGGTCGAGCCGCTGTCGACCGGCATCGCCTACGGCATCCTGGACCGCGTGGCCAAGGACAAGGTTCCGATGACCACCCTGGGCTACGGCCGCTCGGACGCCGCCAACGGCAAGGTCTTCCCCTATGTGTTCCCGCTCATTACCAGCTACTGGAACCAGGCGGCGGCCATGATCAAATACCTGGGCGACAAGGAAGGCGGCGTGGCCAAGCTCAAGGGCAAGAAGATCGTCCACCTGTACCACGACTCGGCGTTCGGCAAGGAACCCTTGCCGGTGCTGGAGGAACTGGCCAAGCAGCATGGTTTCGAGCTGATCAAGATCGCCGTGGCGCCGCCGGGCAGCGAACAGCAGTCGCAGTGGCTGCAGATCCGCCAGGCCAAGCCCGACCACGTGATCCTGTGGGGTTGGGGCGTGATGAATTCGGTCGCCATCAAGACGGCCCAGCGCAACGGCTTCCCGCGCGAGAAGATGCTGGGCGTGTGGTGGGCCGGCTCGGAAGAGGACACCATCGCGGCAGGCGACGCGGCCAAGGGCTACACCTCGATGACCTTCAACACGCCGGGCAATTATCCCGTGCTCGACGAACTGCGCAAGAAGGTCTACGCGGCCGGCAAGGGCAACCTGGCCGACCAGAGCCGTATCGGCTCCGTGTACCACATGCGCGGCATGACGGCCGGCATCCTGTACGCCGAAGCGATCCGCCATGCGCAGGAGAAATTCGGCAAGGGCAAAGTGATGACCGGCGACCAGGTGCGCTGGGGCCTGGAGAATATGGACGTCGACGAAGCGCGCCAGAAGGCCTTGGGTGCGCTGGGCATGTTCCCGCCGGTTAAAACCAGCTGCGACGACCACGAGGGATCGGGCGCCGTGAAAGTGCAGCAGTGGGACGGCAAGAAATGGGTCGCCATCACGCCGAACTGGGTGGTGGGAGACAAAGCGCTGACGCGCAAGCTGGTGGAGGAATCGTCCGCCAAGTACGCGGCTGAAAAGGGGATCACCCCGGCCTGCATGAAATAAGCACCGCCCTGTCATCCCCGCGCACGCGGGGGTCCATACGCCGCTGGCCACGACGCGACGCATGGATTCCCGCGTACGCGGGAACGACAAGCTGCCGTCAACTTGATCGAGACCTGCACATGAACACTGCCGCCATCGCACCACCCCCGCCCTACCTCTCGGTGAACAACATCGAGGTCATCTACGACCACGTGATCCTGGTTTTGAAAGGCGTCTCGCTGCAAGTCCCGCAAGGGAAGATCGTGGCACTGCTGGGCGCGAACGGCGCGGGCAAGTCGACCACGCTGAAAACCGTGTCCACGCTGCTGCGCGGCGAACGCGGCGACGTCACCAAGGGCGAAGTCCAGTTCAAGGGCGAACGCGTGGACCATCTGACGCCGAACGAGCTGGTGAAACGCGGCCTGTCGCAGGTGATGGAGGGCCGCCACTGCTTCGGCCACCTGACCATCGAGGAAAACCTGCTGACCGGCGCCTACACGCGCAGCCTGACGCGCGCCGAGCTGAAGGAATCGCTGGACAAGGTCTACCACTACTTCCCGCGCCTCAAGGAACGCCGCGCCAGCCAGGCCGGCTACACCTCGGGCGGCGAGCAGCAGATGTGCGCCATCGGCCGCGCGCTGATGGCCAAGCCTTCCATGATCTTGCTGGACGAGCCGTCGATGGGCATCGCGCCGCAAATCGTCGAGGAGATCTTCGGTATCGTGAAGGACCTGAACACGAAGGAGAACGTGTCCTTCCTGCTGGCCGAGCAGAACACCATGGTGGCGCTGCGCTACGCCGACTTCGGCTACATCCTGGAAAACGGCCGGGTGGTCATGGAGGGCCAGGCCAGCGAACTGGCCAACAACGAAGACGTCAAGGAATTCTATCTGGGCATGTCCGGCGCCGGCCGCAAAAGCTTCCGCGACATGAAGTTTTACCGCCGCCGCAAACGCTGGCTGGCTTGAGATGCATGCTTGAGACTCGACCATGAACCTGAACAAAGCGAAAGCGCTGTGCCGCAGCCTGCCCGGCGCCACGGAAGACATCAAATGGGGCGCCGACCTGGTGTTCTCGGTGGGCGCGAAAATGTTCGCCTGCACCGGCAACGCCGCTGACGCCGACGGCATCAGCTTCAAGGTGGACGACGACCGTTTCCTGGAACTGACCGACCGGCCCGGCATCATCGCCGCGCCCTACCTGGCGCGGGTGAAATGGGTCAAGATCGTCGACCTGAAAGCGGTCGGCGACGCCGAAGCGGCCGAGCTGCTGAAACGCTCCCACGCACTGGTGTTCGGCAAATTGACCAAAAAACTGCAGCGCGAAATCGGAGAGGCACAACCATGAGCGATACCCTGGACAGCCTGGAAACGCGCGCCCCCGAGCAGCGCGAACGCGATCTGATGGCCCGCCTGCCCGGCCTGGTCGCGCGCGCGCAATCGGCGCCCGGCTGGGGCCGCATCCTGGCCGGCGTGGACGCCAACGCCATCAACAGCCGCGCCGCGCTGGCCGCGCTGCCCGTCACGCGCAAGTCCGAACTGAAGGACCTGCAACGGCAGCAAGCTCCGTTCGGCGGCCTGAACGCCACGCCGCTGGGACAACTCGGACGCGTGTTCGTGTCGCCCGGCCCCATCTTCGACCCCGAGGGACGCGGCGCCGACTGGTGGCGCTTCTCGCGGCCGATGTACGCGGCCGGCGTGCGCGCCGGCGGCCTGCTGCAGAACTGCTTCGCCTATCACTTCACGCCGGCCGCCTTCATGGTCGAAGGCGGCGCCGCGCGCATAGGCTGCACGGTGATCCCGGCCGGCAGCGGGCAGACAGAAATGCAGGTGCAGGCCATGGAATCGCTGAAGCCGGACACCTATATCGGCACGCCCTCCTTCCTGAAGATCATCATCGAAAAAGCGCGCGAGATGGGCGCCGACATCAGCAGCGTGAAGCAGGCCATGATGGGCGCCGAAGCGCTGCCCGAGTCGCTGCGGCGCTGGTTCGCCGAGAACGGCGTGCCGCACGTGCTGCAGACCTATGCGTCGGCCGACATCGGCAGCATCGCCTACGAAACGCGCAGCGGCGGCACGGTCCATCCCGGCATGGTGCTCGACGAGGACGTGCTGCTGGAAATCGTGCGCCCCGGCAGCGGCGAGCCGGTGCCGCCGGGCGAAGTGGGCGAGGTGCTGGTGACCCTGTTCAACCCGGACTATCCGCTGGTGCGCTTCGCCACCGGCGACCTGTCCGCCATCCTGACCGGCGCGCCGGACTCGCCCTGCGGCCGCACCAATGTGCGCATCCGCGGCTGGATGGGCCGCGCCGACCAGACCACCAAGGTGCGCGCCATGTTCGTCCATCCGTCGCAGGTGAACGAGATCGCGCGCCGCCACCCGGAAATCCTGAAGGCGCGGCTGGTGGTGTCCGGCAAGATGGCCAACGACGTGATGACCTTGCATTGCGAAGTCGACAATCCCGCCGATGTACAGGCTACTTCCATCATAGAAACTATTCGCGACCTGACCAAGCTGCGCGGCGAAGTGGCGTTCGCGGTTAGGGGCAGTTTGCCCAACGATGGCAAGGTGATCGACGACGTACGCGACTATAGCTGACAGCTGTAGCGTAAATCCAACGTCGGAGCGGGCGGGCGGGATATGGCGGATAATAAAGACCATTCCTACCCGATGTCAGAATAAGCCTACCATGCAAGACTTTCACCACAACCGCGCCCGTGACCTGCTGAAGAACGCAGAAGAAATTTTCGATCAAGAAGCCGTCCAGGCCTCCGTCGCCCGCATGGCCGACGAGCTGAACGAACGCTTCGACCGACCGGAAGACCAGGCGTTCCCGCTGGTGCTGGGCGTGATGGGCGGCGCGGTGGTGTTCACCGGCAACCTGCTGCCGCAGCTGACCTTCCCGCTCGAATTCGACTACATCCACGTGAGCCGCTACGGCGACGAGGACAAGGGCGGCGCCGTGGTGTGGAAGGTGATACCGCGCTCGAACGTGGTCGGCCGCACCGTGATCGTGCTGGACGACATCCTGGACGAGGGCGAAACCCTGGCCCACGTGAAGCAGCGCCTGCTGGACATGGGCGCCGCCGAGGTGATCCTGGCCGTGTTCGCGGACAAAAACATCGGCAAGGTCAAGCCGGTGACGGCCGACATCGTCGGCATCACGATCCCGAACCGCTTCGTGGTCGGCTACGGCATGGACGCCTACGGCTACTGGCGCAACCTGCCTGGCCTGTGGGCCATCAACCCGGAAGACCTGAGCCCGAACTGATCGGCTTTGACACTACCCAATTTGGGTACTAAGATGCCCAATATGGGTATCTTCGCTGACGTACTGTTCACCAAGACGCAGCAGCGCGTGCTGGCCGTGCTCTATGGCCAGCCGGGACGCTCCTTCTACGCCAATGAAATCATCGCGCTGGCCGCCTGCGGTTCCGGCGCGGTGCAGCGCGAGCTGGCCAGCCTGGAAGAATCGGGCCTGGTGCACAGCTGGCGCGCCGGCAACCAGAAGCACTACCAGGTCGACCGCGACGCCACCATTTACGAGGAATTGCGCGGCATCGTCGTCAAGACCTTCGGCGTGGCCGAGGCCATACGGGCCGAGCTGCAGGAACTGCTGCCGCTGACGGAAGCGGTCTTCATCCATGGCGACGCGGTGGCCGGCACGGTGCACGCCAGCAGCGGCATCGAGCTGCTGGCGGTGGCGCCGAAGAAGGCGCACGCGGAGCTGAGGAAGGCGCTGCAGGGGCTGACCGGCATGCTGGGGCGCGAAGTGCGGCCGGCGTCCCACACGGCCGACGAGTTCGGCCGGCTGTGGCGCAGCGGCGACGCCACGCTGCGCGCCGTGCTGGAACAGCCGAAGATTTTCATCAAAGGGTCGGAGGCGGACCTGATCCGGCTGGCCCAGCTTCCCTGACCTTGTCGTCCTCGCGCAGGCGGGGACCCATGCTTCGCGTCCAGCCAGACGACTTATGGATGGCCGCACGCGCGGCGGGTGCGGAATGACACGGCTCTACAGGCTCAGGCGCGTCCTTGCCGCCGCGTATTCGGTCTTGAGCCGCTCCACCATCTCCGCCACGGTCGGCACGTCGTCCATCAAGCCCACGCCCTGGCCGGCGCCCCAGATGTCGCGCCAGGCCTTGGCCGTGCCGGAGCCGAAACTCATCTTGCTCTTGTCCGATTCCGGCAGCGCATCCGGATCCAGGCCGGCGTTCTGGATCGACTTCTTCAGGTAGTTGCCGTGCACGCCGGTAAACAGATTGGTGTAGACGATGTCGGACGCGGCCGATCCCACGATGGCGTCGCGGTATTCGTCCGTCACGTTCGATTCCTCGGTGGCCAGCCAGCGCGAGCCGATGTAGGCGAAATCGGCGCCCATGGCCTGCGCGGCCAGGATGGCGTCGCCGGTGGCGATGGCGCCGGACAGGGCGACCGGTCCCTGGAAGAACTTGCGCACCTCGCCCACCAGCGCGAACGGCGACAAGGTGCCGGCGTGGCCGCCGGCGCCGCTGGCCACGAGGATGAGCCCGTCCACGCCCGCTTCCAGCGCCTTCTGCGCGTGGCGGATCGAAACCACGTCGTGCAGCACGATGCCGCCGTAGCTGTGGATGGCGTCCATCATCTCTTTCGGCGGCGCGCGCAGCGAGGAGATGATGATGGGAATCCGGTGCTTGACGCATACTTCCACGTCATGCGCCAGACGGTCGTTCGACTGGTGCACGATCTGGTTGACGGCGATGGGGCCGACGCGCTTGCCCGGATAGGCAGCCTGGAATTCCGCCAGCTCGGCCTGCAACGCCGTCAGCCAGGTGTCGAGCAGCTCGGCGGGGCGCGCGTTCAGCGCGGGGAAGGAACCCACGATGCCGGCCTTGCACTGCGCCGCGACCAGCTTCGGGCCGCTGGCGATGAACATCGGTGAAGCGATGACGGGAAGGGTCAGGTTTTGCAGCACGGTAGGCAAGGCCATGGCGGACTCCGGATTAAATGATCAGATCATTATAAAACGTAAAAAGTACGATCGTGCGTTAAATTTCCAAAGCCACCCTCAACCGTCGTTGAGTAAGTACCCACTCTCGATGCGCGCGCTGCAGGCGCGCACCAGCTGCTTGATGGTCCAGTGCGCCACTTCTTCCGGCGTCTTGTCCAGGTAGCGTTGCGCGGCGTTCACGACGATGGGCAGGGAGGCGAACATGAGCGGCACTTCGTCCACCGGCATGCGCTGGCGCTCCAGCAGCAGGAACTTCAGCAGCACCTTGACCGCATACTCGGCGTTGCGCGCCGGGTTGCTGGACAGGAAGTCCAGCCGGTTGCGCGCGCGCTTCAGCGCCGCCTGCACGTCGGTGAACACGGCGCCGTGGCCGGGCACGACGATGCGCGCGTCCAGCGTGCCGATCAGATCCAGCGTGGCGCGTTCCTCGTCGAAACCGGACTCGCCGTCCAGCTCGGGGAAGATGACGCCGAAACCGTTCTGCCACAGCGCATCGGCCGAGATCAACATGCCTTCCTGCGGACAGAACAGCATCAGCGAGTGCGCATCGTGGCCGGGCGCGCCCAGTACCTGCCATTCGAGGTCCGCCATGGTCAGCTTGTCGCCGGGCGTGAGCACGCCGTCGAAACTGAAGCGGTGGCACTGCTGGCCGGTGGCCTTGTAACTGAGCTTGTCCTCGTCCCAATGCCGCACATTGTCCGCCTCGGACACCGGTATCAGGGTCTCGCTGCCGTAGTGCGCCTGCAGCGTGGCATTGCCGCCGCAGTGGTCGGAATGCAGATGGGTGTTGACGATGCGGTCCAGGCGCCGGCCCTTGAGCCCGTGGCGCACCAGGTCCAGCGTTTGCGGCGCGTGGATCAGGTAGCCGCTGTCGACCAGCGTGGTCTCGTGCCGCCCCACCATCAGCACATTGTTGGACGAGAGCCAGCCACGCTCGAAGACGTGGATGTTTGCAGGTAGCGCGGTCATCGTTGCCTTACTCAAAATCGATCAACTGCTCGCGGCGTGGCAGGTCGGCCCACACGGCGCGCTTGAAGTCGTCGGTGGCGCCCGACCATTGCACGATCTCGTCTATGGTACGCATGCAGCCTTCGCAATAACCGCTGTCGCGGTTCATCTTGCACAGGCTGACGCAGGGGGATGGCACCGGGGAGGCCAAGGGGGTCGCGCCGGTGGGGTTTTCAGTGCTCATTGCGCAGTTTTACAGGAAGAATGCACGCATTTTACCGCGCCGCCCGCTCTATCCGCTCAATCCGGCTCGCGCAAGGGGCTGGCGTAGCGGATCGCACACGCTCCGCACAAATTATTTTCGGCATGATTTTTCCTATGAGGATAGCCCTCAACCATACCTGAAGCAGGCGAACAGCGCTTGCAATTAGAATTTTCGGTCCTATACTACCATCCATACAGATGGCGAGTGGATGCCACAGGGAAGTCCAAACGGAGACGAGGGCGTATGGCCATACATGAACTGAGACTGAAAACGAGCGACTCGGAAAAAATTACGATCAACCTGGGGCCGATAGACCTCGGGCAGATCGATTTGCTGGTGCAGGAGGGCTTTTACGCCAACCGCACCGATCTGATCCGCACCGCCATCCGCAACCAGCTGGCGCAGCACGCCGACGTGGTGAAACAGACCGTGGCGCGCAAGAGCCTGGTGCTGGGCATGCAGCATTACAGCCGCCAGGATCTGGAAGCGCTGCAGGCCGCAGGCGAACGCCTGCGCATCCATGTGCTGGGGCTGGCCAGCATCGCCAATGACGTGTCGGTTGAACTGGCACTGGCAACCATCGAATCGGTATTTGTGCTGGGTGCATTGCACGCCAGCGCCGTGCTGAAAACCGCGCTCGCAGGGCGCATCCATTAGCGCGTATTTCGCGCACAGCCGGGGGTAGGCCACCATGAAATTGAATCATCAACTATTTGACCAGATGCGAGCGGCAACGCGGCAACTGCTTTCCAAGGGGCCTTCCGCGGCCACCAACGCCATCCAGCAAGCGCTGGCGAGCCTGAGCGGGGGCGGCAAGGGGCCGCAGCCGACCTCGGCGCCGCAGGCCGCGCCTGCGCATCCCGCCATGCGCGACATCAATCCGCCGCCGGGCAAGCAGCCAGCAAGGGCGGACACCACGCCGGCTGAAGCGACCTCCGAAGTGCGCGACAGCGAGCCGCGCACCAAATCCTCCTGGCATGCCGGCCGCGCCGAGCATGCCGCAGCCCCCGGATCAGCCTCCGAGGCAGCCACGGGCCGCGCCTGGGCGCAGCCGCAAATGCCGGCGTCGGCGCAGGCTTTCGTCGAGGATTTGCTGGGTCAGCTGAACATAGGTGGCGGCGCCGGCAACTTCGGCGCTGGCCTCGACCTGGGCAACTTCGAGATGCCGAACTTCGACCTGCCCGGAATGAACGGGGGTCGCAAGGCACCGGCCATCCCGGAAGGTGCGCAGTTCATCGCCGGCAGCTACACCAACCACGCCGGCACGCGCGGCTACAAGCTGTATATCCCGAGCACCTACCACGGCCAGGCCATGCCGCTGCTGGTGATGCTGCACGGCTGCACCCAGGATCCGGACGATTTCGCGGCCGGCACGCAGATGAACGCCGTGGCCGAGGAAAAGCAGTGCTTCGTGGTCTACCCAGCGCAGTCCATGCAGGCCAACAACCACAAATGCTGGAACTGGTTCAACGCGCTGGACCAGCAGCGCGGCCAGGGCGAGCCGTCGATAATCGCCGGCATCGCGCAGCAAGTCATCGACGATTATCCGGTCGACGAACGGCAGGTGTATGTGGCTGGCCTGTCGGCCGGCGGTGCAATGGCCGTGATCGTCGGCACGCTGTATCCGGACCTGTTCGCGGCAGTGGGCGTGCATTCGGGGCTGCCGTACGCGTCGGCGCAGGATCTGCCGTCGGCGCTGAACGCGATGAAGCGCGGCGCCTCGGCCAGCGCGGCGCAGCGCAAACATGCCGATGGCGGCAGCCCGCCCATCATCGTGTTCCACGGCGACCAGGACCAGACCGTCCATCCGCGCAACGGCGAGCAGGTGATGGAGCAGAAGCTGCGCGCGCATGGCGCCGGAACGGCGCAAGCGGAAGCCGACGCGGGCAGCGTGCCGAACGGCCACCGCTACACGCGCACCACGCACCGCCACACGGACGGCACGCCGCTGGGCGAGCATTGGGTGGTGCATGGCGCGGGCCACGCCTGGTCGGGCGGCAGCTCGGCGGGCAGCTACACGGACGGCAAAGGACCGGATGCCAGCCGGGAAATGATGCGCTTCTTCCGCACCGTGGCCGGCTAGCCGGGAGCGGCCCGGGCCGGCATCAGGGCGCCTGCGTGAACAGCTCCAGGCGCTCGCGCTTCTTGTCCATGTCGTGGTCGGTGTCCGCGTAGCGCTTGGCGATGTCGACGAACTGGTCGAGGATGGCCAGGAAAGCGTCCACCATGTCCGGGTCGAAGTGCTTGCCCCGCCCCTCGGCGATGATGGCCACGGCCGCCTCGTGGCTCATGCCCTCCTTGTACACGCGGCGGCTGATCAGCGCGTCGTAGACATCGGCCACCGCCATCAGGCGCGCGGAAATCGGAATCGCGTCTCCCGCCAGGCCTTCGGGATAGCCGCTGCCGTCCCACTTCTCCTGGTGGCCATAGGCGATCTCCTTGGCGAACTTGAGGAAGTCCACCTCGACGCCCAGCTCCTTCTCGGCGGCGATGATGGCGTCGCGCCCCAGCGTGGTGTGGGTCTTCATGATTTCCATCTCATGCGGCTCGAAGCGGCCCGGCTTGAGCAGGATGCGGTCCGGTATGCCGACCTTGCCGATATCGTGCAGCGGCGCGGACTTGAACAGCAGTTCAATATTCTTGTCGTCCAAAAAATGGCTGAAACGCGGGTGGTCGCGCAGCTTCTCGGCCAGCGCTTTCACGTACCACGAGGTGCGGCGGATGTGATTGCCGGTTTCGCTGTCGCGCGTCTCGGCCAGCGAAGCCATGGTGTGGATGGTCACGTCCTGCAGCGCCGCCACTTCGCGCGTGCGCTGTTCCACTTCCGTTTCGAGGAAATGGTTCTGGTCGCGCAGGAAGTCGTGCACGCGCTTCATCGACAGCTGGGTCTTGACGCGCGCCAGCACGATGGGCGCGGAGATCGGCTTGGTGATGTAGTCCGCCGCGCCCAGGCCCAGGCCCATCTGCTCGTCCGTGACCTCGGACATCGCGGTCACGAAGATGACCGGAATGTCGCGCGTGGCCGGATTCGCCTTGAGCTCCTTGCACACGTCGTAGCCGCTCATGCCCGGCATCATCACATCGAGCAGGATCAGGTCCGGCTTGTGCTCGCCATTGGCGATCTTCAGCGCGCGCTCGCCGCTGACGGCGATCTTGGTGCGGTAGTCCTGCTCCAGCACGGCGCACAGCAGATCAATGTTGTCCGGCGTGTCGTCCACCACCAGGATGGTGGGCTTGGCCAGCGTGTTCATGTTCATTTTCGTTTTCCGATCACAGTGCAACGTTGAGCGCGGCGGCCGCTTCCTTCAGCTGCGCCAGCGCTTCCTCGAAATCGTATTGCCCGAGCTGGCGCTTGAGCTGGCGCGCATGCTCGCCCTGCCCGGCCGCGAGCAGCATCGCGCACAGGCCGTCGGCCAGCTTGAGCGCGGCGGCGTCGTCCTGCGCCAGCAGCTGCGCCACATCGCGCATGGCGTCGGCCAGCGCTTCCTCATCCACCTGGCCCGGCGCCGCCGCGTCCGCGCTGGAGCCGATCCCTGCCCCGGTCGCGGCTCCCGCAGCCTGACCTTGCCTGCCGCGCCTGCCGTCAAGCGACATGGCGATGGCGCACATCACGTCCTCGAGCTCGCGCGCCATGCCGGCGATGGCCTCGTCGCGGCCTTCGGTCACGCCGTGCAGCAGCATATGTTCCAGCCGCGCTGCGGCGTCGGCCGCGCCACCGGCGCCGATATTGCCCGCCAGGCCTTTGGCCGTGTGCGCCTCGCGCGTGGCGGCCGCCAGGTCGTTGTTCTCGATGGCGGCGGCGATGCGCTCCATCACGTCCATCTGCGTTTCGAGGAAGCGCCCCAGCAGCTTGCGCATCAGCTTGACGTTGCCGCCCATGCGCAGCAAGGCGGCTTCCATTTTCAGGCCCGGTATCGCCGGCAGCGCATCCTCCGGCGGCGGCGCGGCGGCGGCCAGCGCCGCATCCGGATTCTTCACCTTTACCCAGCGCGCCAGCGTGCTGAACAGCTGCGCCACGTCGATCGGCTTGGCGATGAAATCGTTCATGCCGGCATCCAGGCATTTCTCCTTGTCGCCCACCATGGCATTGGCGGTCATCGCGATCACCGGCAGGTCCGAGTAGCGCGGGTTTTCGCGCAGCTTGCGGGTGGCGTCGTAGCCGTCCATCACCGGCATCTGGCAATCCATCAGCACGCCGTCGTAGTCGTTGACGGCGATCTTGGCCAGGGCCATGGCGCCGTTGCTCGCCACGTCGACGCGGATGCCTGCGTCGCCCAGCAACTGCTGCGCCACCTCCTGGTTCACCTCGTTGTCCTCCACCAGCAGCAGCCACGCGCCGCGCACGGCCTGCGCGGCGGATTTGTAGTCGGCGTCGCGCCGTACGCGGCGGCAGCTATTGAGTTCCTTGCCGTAGGCGGTGGAAATGGCGTCGAGCAGCGTGGAGGCGCTTACCGGCTTGTTCAGGAGGCAGTTCACCGCGCTTTCGCCCACGCCCTCGCGCACCTCTTCCAGCAGCACGTCGCGGTTGTAGGCGGTGACGATGATGCTGCGCGGCGGTTCGGCACCGGCGGCCAGTGCCTCGGCACGGATACCCTGCACCGTTTCGATGCCGTTCATGCCCGGCATCTGCCAGTCCAGCAGCACCACCGCGAACGGATGGCCGGCGGCGCGCGCCTGCGCCACCGCCAGCAGGGCCTTCTCGCCGCTGTCGACCGCCACGGCGTCGAACTTCAGCGAGGCCAGCATGCCGAGGAAGATTTCGCGCGCGCTCGGGTTGTCGTCCGCCACCAGCACGCGCAAGCCGGATATGTCGGCGTCCAGCACGATCTCCTCGCGCGCCGCCTCGGCCACGCCGAAGCGCGCGGTGAACCAGAAATTGCTGCCCACGCCAGGCTCGCTTTCCAGGCCGATCTCACCGTCCATCATTTCGATCAGGCGCTTGCTGATGGTCAGGCCCAGGCCCGTGCCGCCGTGGTGGCGCGTGGTGGAGGTGTCGGCCTGGCTGAAGGCCTGGAACAGCTTGGCGCGCTGCGCCGCCGTCAGTCCCACACCGGTGTCGCGCACGTCCACCCGCAGGCGCACATGGCCGCCCTCGTCCCCGCGCACCCGCTCCAGCAGGCGGATGGTGACGACGATCTCGCCCTTGTCGGTAAACTTGATGGCGTTGTTGGTGAGGTTGATCAGGACTTGGCCGAAGCGCAACGGGTCGCCCACCAGTTCGCGCGGCACGTCGGCGCCGATGTCGAACAGCAGTTCCAGGCCCTTGTCCTGCGCCCGTATCACCGCCAGGTCGGCGATCTGCGCCATCACATCTTCCAGGAAGAAATCGATGTGCTCGAAGGCCAGCTTGCCCGCTTCGATCTTCGAGAAGTCCAGGATGTCGTTGATGATGCCGAGCAGGTGGCGCGCCGCCGTCTCCACTTTCTCCAGGTAGTTGCGCTGCTTGGGGGTGAGGTCGGTCTGCAGCGCCAGATGCGTCATGCCGATGATGCCGTTCATCGGCGTGCGGATTTCGTGCGACATATTGGCCAGGAAGTCCGACTTCATCTTGGTGGCGTCCTCCGCCACCGAGACCGCGTGGCGCAGCTGCTGCTCCGCCGCCAGGCTGACCGTCATGTTCTTCAGCGCCTGCAGCAACTCGCCGGTCTCGTCCCTGGAGTCGATCTCGATGACGGAACTGAGGTCGCCGTTGGCGACGCGGGTAGCGATGGCGATGGCTTCGTCCAGCGGACGCGTGATGGAACGGGCCGACACCGCGAAGCCGACGCCGACCAGGACCGCGGCCAGGCCGAACAAGCACATTTCCAGCAGGGAGAAATTGATATCGTCCCGGGCACGGGCGGCGTTCTCCATGACCTGGCGCTGCTGCAGCTGGTCCAGTTCGCGGATATGGCCCAGCAGCGTATTCAGCGCCGGCAGCGCGGCGTTGTTCATGCGCGCCTCGGCGGCGTCGCGGTCGTCCGCTTCCACCATGTCGGCCACGGCGATGAAGGTGTCGTAATACGCGGCGCGCGCCTGCTTGACCTGCTCGACCAGCTTGCGCGCCGCGTCGGTCGCTTCCAGCTGGGCCAGGCGGTCCAGCTCGCGGTCGATGCTGACCTTGATGCTGTCGATGCGGGCGTAGCTCTCGACGCGGTGCTCCAGCTTTTTCTGGATGATCAGCGTGACGATGCGGGTGGCCGCTTCGCGCGACTGGCTGTCGATATTGTTGATGGCGTCGGCGGCGGCCCAGTCCTGGCTCAGGATATGGTCGGTCTCGGCGCGGATGGCATAGATGCGGCTCACGCCCACCAGGATCACGCCCATCATCAGCAGTATCAGGATGGCGTAGCCGGCGTTGATGCGGACACTGATGCGTATGTCCCGGAAGCGCATGGTTATTCTTTCGGTCTGTTCTTTTCGGCCTGCCGTTCGGCTATGTGCTGTTTCAGGCAATCGGGGCACCAGCAGGTGAGGTCGGTGGCGGCTCCGGTGGCGGCGGCGGGAACGGGAACGGCCGGCGGCATGGCGGTGCACCAGCAGGGCGTGCCGTCGTTACCGTCCACCATGGCGCAGCTGAAGGCGGCGCCGCAGCGCTTGCAAACGCTCATGGCTGGTCGTCCGGCGGCGGCAGCGGGAAACCGCGCATGGCCTTGCGCAGCAATTCCATCTGCCCGTTGAAGCGGGTGCAGGCGCCGCATACCATCAGGTGCAAGCGCATGCGGGTGCGCTCGACCAGCGACAAGGGCCGGTCCATGCCTTCCGATACGAGGCGGTGCACTTCCCTGCAGGTTGGTTTCAAGCCGTCTTTTTCCATGTGTTCTCCGCTTCAGGCCCTGGCGCCGAACCAGTTCAGGTCCAGGCATTCGCGCAGGCGCAAGCGCGCACGGTACAACAGCACCCAGGCATTAGCCGAAGTAATCGCCAATTCCTTACAAATTTCTTCGGTCTCCAGCTCCAGCCACTCGCGCATCATGAAAATGCGGGCGTTCTTGGCGGGCAGCTTCTCCAGGCACACCTCCAGCACGCGGAAAAAATCCTTCTGTTCCAGGGTGCGGTCCGGGTCGCCCCACTGGCGCGGCATGTCGCGCGTATGGCCGTCGGCGGCGAACAGCGCGTCGATGGCATCGTCCTCGGACTGGTCGTCGGCGCAGTCGATCTGGCGTTCGCGCGTTGAAGCACGCAGATTGTCGATGATTTTGTACTTCAGGATACCGGTGACATAGGTGCGCAGCGTGGACTGGCCCTGGAAGCGTTCGGGCTGTTCCAGCACCGCGATCAGGGTGTCCTGGACCGCGTCTTCGGCCAGCGCCTGGTTCCGCAATTGCAGCAATGCAAAGCGAACAAGCTGGGGCCGCATGGCTTCCAGCTGGCGGTGGAGAGGTTCTGTGGGAGGCATATCCGGCCAGCCTAGCGGAACATCCGGGAAAAGACAATACGAAAAAGCCCTATAATGCGTGCTGGAAGCCAGCCTTTGACATAATTCGCTCACCTTATTTACCGGATTCGCCATGACTCAATTCACCAACCTGACCCTGGCCGCACAATCTGACGACCTGACTGCGGTGTCGCCGCAGATCAAGGCCCAGATCCTGGCCGAGGCGCTGCCCTACATCCGCAATTTCCATGGCAAGACCATCGTCATCAAATACGGCGGCAATGCCATGACCGATGAACGCCTGAAGCACGGCTTCGCGCGCGACGTGATCCTGCTGAAACTGGTGGGCATGAATCCGGTGGTGGTGCACGGCGGCGGTCCGCAGATCGACAACGCGCTCAAGAAAATCGGCAAGCAGGGCACTTTCGTGCAGGGCATGCGCATCACCGATGAAGAAACCATGGAAGTGGTGGAATGGGTGCTGGGCGGCGAAGTGCAGCAGGACATCGTGATGCTGATCAACCACTACGGCGGCCAGGCAGTGGGCCTGACCGGCAAGGACGGCGGCCTGATACGCGCCCGCAAAATGGCGATGCCGGACCGCGAAAACCCGGGCCAGTTCCTGGACATCGGCTTCGTCGGCGAAATCGACGCGATCAACCCCGCGGTGGTGAAAGCCCTGCAGGACGACGCCTTCATCCCCATCATTTCGCCGATCGGCTTCGGCCAGGATGGCCAGGCCTACAACATCAACGCCGACGTCGTGGCGGGCAAGATCGCGGAAATCCTGAAAGCCGAAAAGCTGATCATGATGACCAATATCGCCGGCGTGCAGGACAAGAACGGCAACCTGGTGACCGACCTGTCGGCGCGCGAGATCGACGAGATGTTCGCCGACGGCACGATCTCGGGCGGCATGCTGCCTAAAATCTCATCGGCGCTGGATGCCGCGAAGTCGGGCGTGAATACGGTGCACATCATCGACGGCCGCATCGAGCACTCTTTGTTGCTGGAAGTCTTGACGGAACAGGCTTTTGGCACTATGATCCGGTCTCACTAAATGTTTGGCGGTGCGGAAGTCGGCACCGCTACACTTGAATGCCCTTTTAGCTCAGTGGTAGAGCACTCCCTTGGTAAGGGAGAGGCCACGTGTTCAATCCACGTAAAGGGCACCATTTCCCCCTCCCGCCGTACACCTCCCCCTAGTAGATACGTTCCACCGCGACGCCGCGCTGCTTCAGCAATTCCGGTACGCTTCCCGTTCCCACCAGGTGCAACACGCCGATCGCCACCAGGCTGTCCTGTTCCCGCGCCAGCAATTTGGCTATGCCGTCCGCCAGGCCGGGGTTGCGTCCCTCGAGCAAGGCCTGCTGCACAAAGCGTCCCGAGAAGCTGCCGTCCTCGGCCGCCTTGCGCGCCAGCGCGTCCAGCGCGGCGGCATCGGCGTTGCGCCACGCAGACGCGATCTCGCGCACCTGCGCGGCCTGTTCCTGCTCCTCGATGGCCGCGATGCCCTCCTGCAGGAACAGCGCCTGCTCGGCCATGCTCATGCGGTTGAACAGCGCCATCTGGCCCGCCACCGATTCCAGCTCCACCACGCGCAGCTTGCGCGCCCGCGCCTGCTGCGACAGCCAGGCGTCCACCGCCAGGCTGGCGTCGTAGCCCTGCGCCGAGAATTCGCTGAGGGTGAGCAGGCTGGCCAGCATCCACGGCTTCATGCGCGCCACCGCGTCGTCGGCGATGGCGTAGCGCCGCAGCAGGCGCGCCAGGCGCGGCCGGTAGGACTGCGGCAGCTCGGCCGACGCGGGACCGCGCCCGGACGCGTACCAGCCATGTTCGCGCACCGCCTGCATGATCTGCGCCTGGTCGCCCAGCGGGTCGATCTCCAGCGCCAGCACGGCGGCGCGCTGCAAGGCCTGCATCACGCGCGGCTCAAGCGGATAGAAGTCGGCCGCGCCGACGTGGATGGTGCCAAACAGGTAGGCGGTGTGGCCGCCCCGCTCCAGCTTGAACAGCGCGCCCCGGTTCGGCGGGCTCTGCGCATGCGCACCCAGCGCCAGCAGGAACAGACTGTAAAACAACACTATAATCTGGCGTCGCATGTTTACCTTTTGTACTGAGCCACATTGAGCCTAGCCGTGAATAATAAACCTTCCACCCGGGCGCCGGTCTGGCTGTTTGATCTGGACAATACGCTGCACAACGCCTCGCACGCGATTTTCCCGGCCATCACCGCCAATATGAACGCCTACATCGCGCGCGTGCTGGGCAAGGACGGCGCGCCGGCCACCGCTGCCGAGGTGAACGCGGCGCGCACGCTGTACTGGCAACGCTACGGCGCCACGCTGCTGGGCCTGGTCAAGCACCACGGCGTGCGTTCCGAGCACTTCCTGCACGAGACGCACAGCATGCCGGACCTGGCCTCCATGATCCGCGCCGAGCAGGGCCTGGGCCGTTTGCTGCGCGCCCTGCCCGGCCGCAAGATCCTGCTGACCAACGCGCCGCACCGCTATTCCACCATGGTGCTGCGGCACATGGGGCTGCACCGCCATTTCTCGCACCATATCGCGATCGAATCGATGCGGGTGCACCGCCAGCTGCGGCCCAAGCCCTCGCGCCTGATGCTGCGCAAGCTGATGCGCAAGCAGGGCGTGACGCCGGCGCGCTGCATCCTGGTGGAGGACACGCTGGCCAATCTGCGCACCGCGCACGAACTGGGCATGCGCACCGCGTGGGTCACGCAGTACCTGAAAACGGCCGATCCGATCGGCGCGGCCCACCTGCCAAAAAGACTAATTCGCCCCGCTTGGGTCGATGTCAAAGTAAAATCTGTCCGGCATCTGCCCGCGCACCTGTCCCGGCTGCGCTGAGCCCATTGACCTCAACCCGTGTCTCAACCCGTGTCTCAACCCGTCCATCAACCCGTCCATCAACCCCGTCGAGATCCCATGGCAAGCACACCGCCAGGCCAACGCAGGCAACAAATTCTGGTCGCTCTGGCCGAGATGCTGGAACAGCCCAAAGGCGACAAGATCACCACCGCCGCGCTGGCCCGCAAACTGGCGTTTTCCGAAGCGGCCCTGTACCGCCATTTCGCCAGCAAGGCGCAAATGTTCGAGGGGCTGATCGAGTTCATCGAGGCCAGCGTATTCGGCCTGATCAACCAGATCGCGGAACGGGAGGAAGACGGCATGGCGCAGGCGCGGGGCATCGTCGGCATGCTGCTGCAATTCGCCAGCAGCAATCCGGGCATGACCCGGGTGCTGATCGGCGACGCGCTGGTCAACGAGGACGAACGTTTGCAACTGCGCATGAACCAGTTCTATGACCGCGTCGAGCTGGCGCTCAAGCAGGCCTTGCGCCTGGCCGCCAGCACCGGCCACGGCCACGAGGCCGACGTGGCGGCCCGCGCCGGCATGCTGGTCAGTTTCGTGGTGGGCCGCTGGCACCGCTACGCCAAGAGCGGCTTCAAGCTGAACCCCGCGCAGGACGCTGCGATCCAGATCGCCCTGCTGCTGAATTGAGACAAGTCGAATCCGCCATGAGCGCCGCATCCAGCCTTGAACCGCGTGTTGAGTGTTTTGCACTGCTGGACGACGCCAGCCCGGACGGCCTGGCCGCCGCGCGCTCGCGCCTCTACACCGGACATGCCGCCACCCTGCGCTGCCACGACCTGGCTGGATGGACCCGGGTACTGGAGCAAATGGAAACGGCGCTGGGCAACGGCCAGCACGCGGTCACGCTGTGCGCCTATGAGCTGGGCGCGCACATCCTGGGCCTGCCGCCGCACGCGGCGGCGAGTTCGGCTACCCATCCTGTCCTGCCGCTGGCGCAAATCCTGATCTTCAACCGCTGCGACGTGCTGTCGCAAGCCGAGGTGGCGGCGTGGCTGGCCGCCCGGTCGGAAGCCGACGAAACGCCGGCCGGCATCGCGGACGTCCGCGCCAACGTCGACCAGGCGCAGTTCACGCACGCCATCGACCGCATCCGCAACTACATCGCGGCGGGCGACACCTACCAGGTGAACTATACCTATCGCCTGCGCTTCGATGCCTTCGGGTCCATTTTCGGCCTGTACGAGCGCCTGCGCGCGCGCCAGCCGGTGCCTTACGGCGCGCTGGTCGCGCTGGACGACGGCACGGCGGTGCTGTCGCTGTCGCCGGAACTGTTCGTGCGCCACGAGGCCGGCGAACTGACCGCGCGGCCGATGAAGGGCACGGCGCCGGCGGCGGGCGGCGGCGAAGACGACGACGCGGAGAACGCCCGACGCGCGGCGGCGCTCGCGGCCGATACCAAGAACCGCGCCGAAAACCTGATGATCGTCGACCTGCTGCGCAACGACATGGGCCGCATCGCGCAGACCGGCACGGTGGAAGTGCCGGCGCTGTTCGAGGTGCGGCGCTACAGCAGCGTGCTGCAGATGACGTCCACCGTGCGGGCCAGGCTGCGCGCGGGCACCGCCATGGCCGACATCTTCAACGCGCTCTACCCCTGCGGCTCCATCACCGGCGCGCCCAAGCGGCGCACCATGGAGATCATCGCCGAGCTGGAACCGGCGCCGCGCGGCCTGTACACCGGCGCCATCGGCTGGTTCCAGCCGTCCGACCACGGGATCGGCGACTTCTGCATGTCGGTCCCGATCCGCACGCTGGCGCTGCAGGCGCCGGAGGATGGCACGGCGAACGGCGTGCGGCGCGGCGAGATGGGCGTCGGCGCCGGCATCGTCCACGACAGCGAGGCGAACGACGAATTCGCCGAGTGCCGCCTGAAGGCGCGCTTCCTGACCGGCCTGTCCAACGATTTCGAACTGTTCGAGACCATGTATGCCACGCGCGAGCAGGGCGCGCGCGACGTGGAGCGCCATCTGCGGCGCCTGTCCGCGTCGGCGCGCTACTTCGGCTTCGCCTACGACGAGGCGGCGGCGCGCGCCTACATCGCCATGGCCTGCAACATGATGGCCCCGGCCACGCCGACGCGCTTGCGCCTGGCCCTGAACCAGGCCGGCGCCTTCGCGGTGCAGCAAGGCGCGCTGGCGCCGCTGGCCGAACCGGTGCGCGTGCTGCTGGCCGAAGAACATGGTGCTGCCACCAACAGCGGCGACCTTTTCCTGCGCCACAAAACCAGTCTGCGCGCGCGCTACGACGCCGCCTGGCGCGCCGCCGAGGCGCAAGGCGCCTTCGACACGCTGTTCTTCAACGAGCGCGGCGAATTGACCGAGGGCGGCCGCAGCAACGTCTTCGTACAGCTGGACGGGCGCTGGGTCACGCCGCCGCTGTCCTGCGGCCTGCTGCCCGGCGTGATGCGCGCGGCGATGCTGGAGGATCCGGCCTGGCACGCCAGCGAAGGCGTCGTCACGCGCGCCATGCTGCTGCGGGCCGAGGCCATCGTCGTCTGCAACGCCCTGCGCGGCCCCATGCGCGCCATCCTGTAGGCTCCCTCACCGGCGGCGTGCCATGACATGGCGCGGCAGTGCCGCGAATACCACCAATCGCCCGGTGCACTGGACTACAATTGGATGTGCACCATTGCATCCAATGTTGCCTGCATTTCAATCTTGGAGGGAATGCACAATGCCACGCTCCTTCGTCCTGCCGTTTTGCCCGCTGGCCGCCGTCCTGGCCGCCGCGGCCTCGCACGCCGGGGCAGCCGCCGCGCAGCCCGAAATCACCTGGTATCTGTACGACCTGGCGCCGCTGGTGATCACCGACGGCCCGCGCAAGGGTGAAGGCTTCATCGAGATGGGACTGCGCCACCAGCTGCTGCCCGCCCTGCCGGAATACCGGCACAAGATCGTGGTGGTGCCCATCCAGCGCATCGCCCTGATGCTCAAGACCGAGCGCGCCGCCTGCAGTCCCGGCCTGATCCGCAATCCGGAGCGCGAGCAATTCATGGTGTTTTCCGCGCCGACCCTGGCGGCCATCCCCGCCGGCGCCTTCGTCCGCAGGGGCGAAGCGGCGCGCGTGGCGCCCTATGTCAACGCCAAGGGCAAGCTGGTGCTGGACAAGCTGCTGGCGGACGGCCAGGTCAGCCTGGGCATCGATGCCGCGCGCAGCTACGGCGGGCCCGTCGACACGGTGCTCAGACCCTATAAGGACCAGCCCAGGCTGTTCGGCCTGAGCACGCCGGAGGCCGCGCGCAGCCTGGTGCAGATGCTGCTGGCCAAGCGCGTCGACGCCATCCTGGGCCAGCCCTTCGAAGTGCCGTACTACCTGGGCTTGCGCAACGTCGACGACATCAAGGCGCTGCGCTTTTATCCGCTCGCGGAGCAGGCCGACGCCGCCGTCAACCACGTGGCCTGCTCCAACAGCGCGCAGGGCCTGGCGGTGGTGGAGAAGGTGAACGCGGTGCTGGCGCGGCCCGGCGTGCGCGAGGCAATGGCGGTGCACTACCTCGCATGGCTGGACGAGGATGCGCGCAAGCTGGCCGAGCACCTGCGGCGCGCCGTGGCGGGAGCCAAGCCCTGATGCGATCCCTGCGCGCCTTCTTCGACCGGCTGCACGTGCGCCAGGCCGCGCGCGTCATGGCGGTGGCGCTGGCGCTCGGACTGGTGTTCAGCGCGATCCAGATCGGCGCCGACCTGCGCAGCGAACGCGAAAGCGTGCGCGCCACCATCACGCAGGTGCTGGAGAGCCTGCGCCAGCCCGCCAGCCAGGCCGCGTTCAGCGTCAGCCCCTACCTGGCAGCGGGCGTGGCGGACAGCCTGCTCAAATACCAGCCCATCTACAGCGTGGCGATCCGTACCGAAACCGGCCAGTTGCTGGCCCAGCGCGCCCGCGGCCGCACGGCCGGCGGCATCGCCGGGCTGACCGGCAGGCTGGCGGACTGGCTGACCATGGGCGAGAGCGAATTCACGCTGCACCTGAGCGTGGAGGGCCTGCGGCAGGAAGTGGGCACCATGACCGTGCGGGTGGACGCCGCCGTCATCGCCTCCGGCGTGCTGCGGCGCGCCGGCCTCACGCTGCTGTTCGGCTTCCTGCAGAACGCCGCCCTGGCGCTGGCGGTCAGCGTGGCGTTCTACTACACGCTGACGCGGCCTCTGGGCCAGCTTTCGCATGCCCTGGCCGAGGCCGGCGCGCAGCGCACCGAGACCCGCTTGCATGTGCGGCTGGACCGCCATGCCGACTCCGCCATGCGCGCCCTGCTGGCGTCCGCCAACCATTTCCTGGAAAACCAGGTGGCGGCCCGCACCGACAGCCTGCGCCAGCAGAACGACGAGCTGCAGCGCTTGAACGCCGCGGTGCAGAGTGCGCGCCGCGACGCCGAAAGCGCCACCCATGCCAAGAGCCAGTTCCTGGCCAATATGAGCCATGAACTGCGCACGCCGCTCAACGCCATCCTCGGCTACGCCCAGATCCTGGCGCGCGACGCCGCGCTGAGCGAGCGCCAGCGGCGCGGCGTGGTCACCATCGAGCGCAGCGGCGCGCACTTGCTGGCCCTGATCAACGACGTGCTGGACCTGGCCAAGATCGAGGCGAGCAGGTTCAGCCTGGCGCCGCACGCGGTCAACCTGGCGGCCTTCGTGGACGAGATCGGCGATATCATCCGCGTCAAGGCGGAGGAGAAGCAGTTGCGGTTCAGCTGCCACGCGGACGCCGGCCTGCCAGGCGCGGTGCTGCTGGACGAAAAGCGTTTGCGCCAGGTCCTGCTCAACCTGCTGGGCAATGCCATCAAATTCACCACCGACGGCCAGGTCAGCCTGCGCCTGGAGCTGCTGGGCCTGGCCGGCGACAGCGCGCGCCTGCGCTTCTGCGTCGAGGACAGCGGCGTCGGCATGCTGCCGGATGAACTGGCGCGCGTGTTCCAGCCCTTCGAACAAGCCGGCGACGCCGCGCGCCGTGCCGGCGGCACCGGCCTGGGCCTGGCCATCAGCGCGCAGATCATGCAGATGATGGGCAGCGCCGTCGAGGTGCATAGCGAGCCGGGGGCCGGCAGCCGTTTCTGGTTCGACCTGGCGCTGCCGCTGGCCGACGCCGGCACGCGGCCCGCACCGGCCGAGGCGGCCATCGCCGGCTATGAAGGGCGGCGCCGCACCATCCTGATCGTCGACGACCTGGAGGCCAACCGCGCCATGCTGGCCGACCTGCTCGGCGGCCTGGGCTTCACCACCCGGCTGGCGCGCGACGGCCAGGAATGCCTGGACTGCGTGCGCGACGAGATGCCCGACCTGGTCATCACCGATATCGCCATGCCCGGCATGGACGGGACCGAAGCGACGCGCCGTCTGCGCGCGCAGCCCCGCTACGCGCGGCTGCCCATCATCGCCGTGTCCGCCAGCGTGTCGCAATCCGACGAGACCGCCAGCCTGGGCGCCGGCGCCAACGCCTTCCTCGCCAAGCCCATCCACCAGGAGATGTTGCTACGCAAGGTCGGTGAATACCTGGAACTGGACTGGCGGCTGGCGCCGGCGCCGCCCCCCGCGCCCGAACCGGCACTGGCCGGAGGGACGTTCCCGCTGCCGCCGCCGCCTGCCGAGCTGGAGCATCTGCACGCGCTCGCGCTGGCGGGCAATATGCGCAACATCCGCCAGTACGCCGCCGAGCTGGCCGGAAGCGATCCGCGCTACCGGCCCTTCGCCGACAGGTTGCGCCAGCTGGCCGAGAGCTACCAGTCGCGCGCCCTGCTGGAGCTGGCCCGCCACTACCTGGACCACAGCACACAGCCATGATTTCACCTCCCAGCCAGCCGCCGCAAAAGACGGTGCTCATCATCGACGACACGCCCGCCAACCTGGGGGTGCTGGTCGACTACCTGGAACAGCACGACCTGAGCGTGGCGGTGGCGCAGGACGGCGAGGAGGGGCTGATGCGGGCGCGCTTCCTGTGTCCGGACCTGATCCTGCTGGACGTGATGATGCCGGTGCTGGACGGCATCGAAACCTGCCGCCGCTTGAAGGCCGACGACAGCACGCGCGACATACCCGTGATCTTCATGACCGCGCTGGGCGAAACCGGCGACAAGCTGACCGGCTTCCGCGCCGGCGGCGTGGACTACATCACCAAGCCGTTCCAGATCGAGGAAGTGCTGGTGCGGCTGAACACCCACCTGGCGCTGCGCCACACCACGCAGCAGCTGCAGCGCACGGTGGCCGAGCTGAACATGGCGCAATCGGAACTGGTGCGCAGCGAAACGCTGGCGGCGCTGGGCGCCATGGTGGCCGGCATCGCGCACGAGCTGAACACGCCGATCGGCAACGGCATGCTGATCGCCAGCACGCTCACCGACCTGAGCCAGGAGATGGCGCGCCGCTTGCGGGACAACCAGGGTCTGACCCGCTCGGCCCTGGAAAAATACCTGGCCGACGCCAACGATGCGGGCGACATCCTGCAGCGCAACCTGAAGCGGGCCGGCAGCCTGATCAACAGCTTCAAGCAGGTCGCGATCGACCGCGCCAGTTCGCAGCGGCGCAAGTTCGCCCTGGCCGACCTGGTGCAGGAAACAGTGCTGATCCTGACCCCCATGCTGCGCAACACGCCCTACCAGGTGCTGTGCGAGGTGGGCCCGGAGATCGAGCTGGACAGTTTTCCGGGACCGCTGGGCCAGGTGATCACCAACCTGATCAACAACGCCGTGCTGCACGGCTTCGAGGGCCGCGCGCACGGCACGGTGCGGATAAGCGCGCGCGCGCTGGGCGGCGGCATGCTGGAACTGGGCGTGGAAGACGACGGCGCGGGCATCCCGGACGCGCACCTGCAGCACATTTTCGAGCCGTTTTTCACCACCAAGATGGGGGCCGGCGGCTCGGGGCTGGGGCTGTACGTGTGCTACAACATCGCCACCAAGATCCTGAACGGGCAGATCCAGGCGGCCAGCGCGCCCGGGCATGGCACCCGCATGGTGGTGACGCTGCCGCTGGTGGCTTGAAGCGGGGCCGGGCTCACAGGTCCACGATCATCTCGAAGCCGCCCCAGAACATGCGCTTGCCATCGAAGGGCAGGCTTTCCGGCTTCATCCATTCGGCCAGGCGCGGGTCTTTCATCACCTTCTCGTTGACCTCGTCGCGCTTGGCGCGCGACTCGTAGACGATCCACGCGAACACCACGGTCTCGCCGTCCTCCAGCTTGACCGCCTGCGGAAAGGAAGTATGCTGGCCCGGCTTCACATCGTCGCCGATGCATTCGCGGTATTCCAGCGCGCCGTACTCGCGCCAGACGGCGCCGCAGGCGTTCGACATTTTCTTATACGCGTCCACATTCTTCGTGGGCAGCGGCAACACAAATCCATCGACATAAGGCATGGTGGTCTCCTTCGCGCTTGTGAGTCGACCAGATTAGGCCATCGGCGCCGCCAGCACAAGCGGCGCACGATAGGCGCACAGGCACGGCGCAGGATGCAGGATTGCTACAGCGTGGCGGCGAACCGGCGGCGGTAGGCGCCGGGGCTGGTGGAGGCCAGGCGGCGGAAGTGGCGGCGCAACGATTCCTCCGAGCCGAAGCCGGCGCGCTCGGCCACCTGCGACAGCGGTATGTCGGCCGATTCCAGCAAGTCCTTGGCGATGGCGACGCGCTCGCGCGTGAGCCATTCGACCGGTCCCATGCGGGTAGCGTCCTGGAACTGGCGCTGCAGGGTGCGCGTGCTCATCGCGGCGTGTGCGGCCATGCTTTTCACCGTGTGCTGCAGGCCGGGGTTGGCGCGCAGCCAGTCCATCAGGCGCGACAGCCTGCCCTGCTCGTCGTACGCCATCGGGCGAGGCAGGAACTGCGCCTGGCCGCCCTCCCGGTGCGGCGCCACCAGCAGCCGCTGCGCCACCAGGTTGCCCACCCGCGCGCCGTAATCGCGCCGCACCAGGTGCAGCAGCATGTCGATGCCGGCCGCCGATCCGGCCGAGGTGATGATCTGGCCCGCGTCCACGTACAAATCGTCCGGCTGGACCAGCACGCGCGGGAAATGGCGCGCCAGCCGCTCCGTGTAGCGCCAGTGCGTGGTGGCGCGCAGGCCATCGAGCACACCCGCCGCCGCCAGCACGAACACGCCCGAACAGATCGAGCACAGGCGGGCGCCGCGCGCATGGGCGGCGCGGATCGCGTCCAGCAGCTCGGGCGGCGGCGGCTCGTCGGCGTCGCGCCAGCCGGGAATGACGATGGTGTCGGCCAGCGCCAGCAATTCGGGCCGGTGGGGCGCTTGCACGAGGATGCCGCCGGCCGCGCGGATCGGCCCCGCTTCGATGGCGCAGACCTGGAAGTCGTACCATTGCACGCCCAGTTCCGGGCGCTCCAGCGCGAACAGTTCGACCACGAAGCCGAATTCAAAGGTGCACAGCCTGTCGTAGGCCAGCGCGACGACGAGATGTTTTTTCATGGCGCAATGTTACCGCATATTGGCATATGCGCCACTGCCGCCGTCGGCCGCCGCCTCCGATAATGGCATCTCCACAACGCACACAAGGAAACGCCATGTCGTCCGTCACCGAAATCGCCGCCGCCCCCAGCCAACTCGCCCTGGCGCATTTTGAAGCCTCGTTCACCTTCGAAACCGACTGCTGGGATGTGCACGACGCGTTCAGCACCGGCCAGCCGGACTTCGTGCTGCTGGACGTGCGCGGCACGGAAAAGTACGCGGCCGGCCACGTGCCGGGCGCGGTCGACCTGGCGCACCGCAAGATCATCGGCTCGAAGATGGCAGCCTACCCGGCCGGGACGCTGTTCGTCGTGTATTGCGCCGGCCCGCACTGCAACGGCGCGGCCCGCGCGGCGGTCCGCCTGGCAAAACTGGGGCTGCCGGTGAAATTGATGACCGGCGGCATCACCGGCTGGCTGGACGAAGGCTTCCCGCTGGAGCGCTCCGCGCTCGCCGCCGCATGAGCAGCGGCTGGCGGCTGGCGGCTGGCGGCTAGTGACTAGTGCGTACCTCGAATAAGCGCCAATTTGTCGTTCCCGCGCACGCGGGAACCCCTGCTTCGCATGCTCGGAGGCCCTAGCATGGATTCCCGTGGGGGCGCCGAGCCCTGCGCGGGAGCTGGCGCTTATTCGCGCTTCCCCAGTGGCTGACTGCGAATAGCCGGCAGCTGCCAGGCAAAGCCTACAGCCAGGCCAGCAATTGCTGGCTGACCGGCCGGGAGTCCAGCAGTTCAAGATGGTTGGCGCCGTACACGGTAGCTTGGCTGCCGGTGGCGAAGCCGAGGCTGCGCCGGGGATCTTCGTTCCAGCCCAGGGCGCTGGGCAGCGGCACCAGGCCGTCGCCCGCCAACCGGCCGCTCAAGTCGCGCGGGTCTTTGCCGATGGTGGCGGCGATCGTGTAGCAGGCCACGCCTTCCGGCAAGGGCACGGCCTGCGGCAACGCCGCGCCGTGGGCAAAGCGGTCGCGGCCGACCCAGTCCTCGTCCAGCAGGCTGCCGTGGCGCAAGTCGGTGATGCCGGCGCTGCGCAGCTTGGCCAGGCGCGAGAATGGCGCCGTATAGGGGGTCATGTCGGTCAGCAGATGCACCCAGTTGCCGCCGCGTTCCAGCGGCGCGCCCTGGTGCGGCGAGCCGAGGAAGACCAGCTTGCTCAGGTGCTTGAGCCAGCCGTGCCCCGCCTGCGCGCCGTAATGGCAGGCGCTGCGCGCCACCAGGCCGCCCATGCTGTGGCCGACGATAACCAGTTCCTCCACCGGCACCGGCCAGCACGCCAGCAGCGCCTCCAGCTTGTGCGCGAAGTCGTCGCCGTTCTCGGAGATATGGCGGCCGGTGTTGTAGTGCAGGTAGAGCGGCGTGTAGCCGCGCTCGCGCTGCAGGAGCGCGCCGTGGTCGTGGCCGTTGCGCTGCCATTGCAGGTCGTTCATGCACAGGCCATGCACCAGCACCAGGATGCGGCCGCTGACAGCAGGCGGGGCCGAACCTGCTGCAGCCGCGCTTGAACCTGAACCTGAACCTGAACCTGAGCCTGAGCCTGAAGCCGCGGCTGCGGTGACCAGGTCGGCCGGCATGATCGCCACGCCGTCACGCCGGAACTGCATCGTGATCGCCAGCGGATTGCCGTCGTGCGCCAGGCGGTCGCCCAGCACGCCGTTCAGCGCCGCCAGGACGGCTTCGCGCCCGGCCCAGCCGCCGCGCTCGCCCAGCAGGGGCTGCAAACGCGACAGCACCTGGTCCAGGCCGCCGCCCGCCAAGCCGGCCACGCCGCGCACGCTGCGGTAGACCATGGAGGTGACCCGCGCCAGCGGCCGTCCGACCGGCGCCGGCACGTTGCCCAATATCGTCAGGTGCAGCGCCTGCGCCAGGTCCGCCACGCCGCCGACGGCGCCGGTGGCCAGACGCGACAAACCGATCAGGTCGGCAACATGGGATGGCTTGGCGGCTTCCATTCAGCCACCCAGCGCTTTCTCGACCGCGCCGACCAGCTGCTTGTCCTCCGGCGTCACTTTGCTCGGGAAGCTTTCAACGACTTTGCCGTTGCGGTCGATCAGGTATTTGTGGAAATTCCAGGCCGGGGTCTTGCCTGTGGCCTGGATCAGCTTGGCGTACAGGGGATTGGCCGCCGAGCCGGACACGACCGTCTTGGCGAACATCGGGAACTTGACGCCGTAGGTGTTGTAGCAGAGGTCGGCGATTTCCTTGGCCGAACCCGGTTCCTGCTTGCCGAAGTCGTTCGACGGGAAGCCCAGCACTACCAGGCCCTTGCTGCCGTACTTCCCGTACAGCGCCTCCAGGCCCTCGTACTGCTTGGTGTAGCCGCAATAGCTGGCCGTGTTCACCACCAGGATCACCTTGCCGGCGTACTGGCACAGGTCCTGCGGCGCCTCGTCCTGCAGGCGGTTGAAGGATTGCTTCAGGATGGCGGGGCAGCTGGCCGCCGGCGCGGCGGCCGGGGCCGGCGCCTGCGCACGCACGGGCGCGCTGCCCAGCAAACCCAGCGTGGAGACGAAGGCAAATGCGGCGAATTTTCTGGACATGGCGGTTTGTGCAATCAAGTGAAAAAAACCATTCTAAGTCATACGCCCATCCCGCGCCTGTTCACCGCCTGTTCACCGTCTATCCTCCGCATTGTTGATGCAGATTAAACCCCGTGCGTCCAACACGCCGCAAAATGGTTGCTCTCCCCTTGCTGATGAGAAAGTCCGCCATGCGTCCCCCGCGCCGTTCCCATCGTCTCCTGCATGTGCTGATCCTGATCGTACTGATAGGCGCCGCCCTGTTGCTGCTGCCGCTGCAGGCCCAACTGCCCGCCCTGCCCGCCATGAAGGCGGGCGACGTGTCCGTCTCCGGCCTGTCCTCCGGCGGCTACATGGCAGTGCAATACAGCGTGGCCTATTCGGCCAGCGTGAAAGGGGCGGGCATCGTGGCCGGCGGCCCTTACGGCTGCTCGCGCGGCAACGTCGACACCGCCACCACCGTCTGCAGCTGCACCGGCTTCGGCACATGCCAGGTGCGTGCCGGCGGCACCAATGTGCCGCAGCTGACCGCTCTCACCGACCAGTACGCCGCCGCCGGCAGCATCGACCCCACGTCCAACCTGGCCGCGCAACGCATTTTCCTGTTCTCCGGCACCGCCGACACCGTGGTGCCGCAAGCCGTGATGAACGACCTGGCCAGCTACTACCGCCATTACATGGCCAGCGACAACATCAGCTACAGCAAGGACATCGCCGCCCAGCACGCGATGCCCACCGACAGTTTCGGCAGCGCCTGCGGCACCTTGGGCTCGCCCTACATCAACAACTGCGGCTACGACGCCGCCGGCCGCCTGCTGCACTGGATCTACGCGGGCCTGGCGCCGCGCAGCGCCAGCGCGCCGGCCGGCCGCCTGCTGGAGTTCGACCAGGCGCAATACCTGCCGGACCCGACCTCGCATGGCATGGCCGCCAGCGGCTTCCTGTACGTGCCGCCCGCCTGCGAAGGCAGCGGCAGCAGCAGCCCCGGCCAGGGATGCAAGCTGCACGTGGCCTTCCACGGCTGCAAGCAGGACGCGCGCAGCGTCGGCGACAAATTTATCCTCAACAGCGGCTACGTGGCCTGGGCCGACAGCAACCGCATCCTGCTGCTGTTCCCGCAGGCGGCGCCGCTGTTCCCGTTGGCCAATCCGAACGCCTGCTGGGACTGGTTCAACTACGACGACGCCAACTTCGCGCGCAAGAACGGCCGCCAGATGGCCGCCGTGCAACGCATGGTGCAAAGGCTGACCGGCGGCGGCGCGCCGCCGCCGAATACGCCGCCGCCCGGCGACGTGGTGTGCTTTACCGCCAGCAACGCCGACCATGTGAGCGCCGGGCGCGCCTACGACCGCTTCTTCTTCGCCTACGCCCAGGGTTCCGGCCAGAGCATGGGCCTGGACAGTTTCTTCGTCCGCAGCTCCCTGCGGCGCACCGCGCCCGACAACTACGTGGTGGTCGGCAGCTGCCCCTGATTCCGCTTCTTTCACCACCACCGGAGGTCCCCATGTTTCCCCTGTTCTGGCATTGGTCCCCGCAGTTCTTCCTGCCGTGGAGCGGCAGCGTAAAGCAGGACATCGAGCTGGACCGGTTCTTCAGCGCGATCCCGCCGGCGGCTGGCGATGGCGCGCTCGAACGCGCCGCTTTCAAGCGCGCGTCCTACGGCAGCCAGCTGGGCTGGATCACGGAAGTGCTGCTGGAGACGATGAAGGACGTGCCGGCGGACGAGAAAAGCCCGCTCGGCAAGCTGCGCCTGGCGAACGCCGACATCCAGCGCCTGAAGCTGGCGCGGCGCGGCGTGGAACTGTCAGCGGGAGACCCGGGCGGGGAAGCGGGCGCGGAACTCAGCGGCAATGCGATCGCCAGCTTCCTGCAGGAGCTGCGGCAACGGGACAGCGCCCGCTACGCGCAGCTCAGCCAGCAGCTGATGCAGCTGCTGGCGCCGCCTTCGGCTTAGCTCAGATGCCGCCCAGGCAGATGTATTTGACGACCAGGTAGTCGTCCATCCCGTAGACCGACCCTTCGCGGCCCAGGCCGGACTGCTTGACGCCGCCGAAGGGGGCGATCTCGTTCGAGATCAGCCCGGTGTTGACGCCCACCATGCCCGACTCCAGCCCTTCGGCCACGCGCCACACGCGGCCGATGTCGCGCGAATAGAAATAACTGGCCAGGCCGAACTCGGTGCTGTTGGCCAGCGCGACGGCCTCGTCGTCGGTGTGGAAACGGAACAGCGGCGCCAGCGGGCCGAAGGTTTCCTCGGCCGCCACCCGCATGTCCGAGGTCACGTCGGCGATCACGGTCGGCTCGAAGAAGCCATGGCCCAGCGCGTGGCGTTTGCCGCCCAACAGCAGGCGGCCGCCCTTGGCCAGCGCATCCGCCACGTGCTCCTCCACCTTCTGCACCGCCTTGCCGTCGATGAGCGGTCCCTGGGTCACGCCCGCTTCGGTGCCGTCGCCCACTTTCAGCCTGGCCACCGCCGCCACGAACTTCTCGGCGAAAGCGTCGTACACGCCGTCCTGCACGTAGATGCGGTTGGCGCAGACGCAAGTCTGGCCCGCGTTGCGGTACTTGGAGGCAATCGCGCCCTCGACCGCCGCGTCCAGGTCGGCGTCGTCGAAGACGATGAAGGGCGCGTTGCCGCCCAGCTCCAGCGACAGCTTCTTGATGGTGGGCGCGCACTGCTCCATCAGCAGGCGGCCGACGCCGGTCGAACCGGTGAAGCTCAGCTTGCGCACGATGGGGTTGCTGGTCATCTCGCCGCCGATGGCGCGCGGCGAACCGGTCACCACGCTGAACACGCCGGCCGGCACGCCCGCGCGCTCGGCCAGCACGGCCAGCGCCAGCGCCGAGAACGGCGTCGCCTCGGCCGGTTTCAGCACCATGGGGCAGCCCGCCGCCAGCGCCGGGCCGGCCTTGCGGGTGATCATCGCGTTCGGGAAATTCCACGGCGTGATGGCCGCGCACACGCCGATAGGCTCCTTGGTGACGATCAGGCGGCGGTCCGGCCACGGCGAGGCCAGCGTGTCGCCCGCGACGCGCTTGCCCTCTTCCGCGAACCATTCGATGAAGGAGGCGCCGGACATCACCTCGCCCCGGGACTCGGCCAGCGGCTTGCCCTGCTCGGTGGTCATCAGCAGCGCCAGGTCGTCCGCGTTGTCGACGATCAGGTCCGACCATTTTCGCAGCACGGCGGCGCGTTCCTTGGCGGTCTTCTTGCGCCAGGCCGGCCAGGCGGCGTTGGCGGCCTCGATGGCGCGGCGCGTCTCGGCCGCGCCGCAATCGGGGATGGTGCCGATCTGCTCGCCGTTGGCGGGATTGACGACGGCGTGGGTCTTGCCGTTGTCCGCGTCGCTCCAGGCGCCGTCGATGTAGGCTTGCTGGCGCAGCAGGGTGGGATCTTTCAAGTGCATAGGAGTCTCCGTGCATAGTGATTGATTATCGTTGCCCACTATGCCACAGACCGGGCGCGCCTGCAGGGCGCGGCCCTACTTGATACTGACGTCGGCCAGCGCCGGATCGGGCTTGGGCCAGCGCAGCTTCAAGCCCTCCAGGGTCTCCAGCAATATGGAGGCGATGGCGAGGTTGCGCTGCGGCTTGGAATCGGCCGGCACCACGTACCAGGGCGCGTGGCCGGCGTCGGTGGCCAGCATCGCCTCTTCGTAAGCGCGATGGAAGGCACTCCATTTCTTGCGCTGCGCGATGTCGGCCGGGTCGAACTTCCACTGCTTGGCCGGGTCGTCCAGCCGCGCCTGCAGGCGCGCGCGCTGTTCGTCCTTGGATATGTGCAGGAAGACCTTGATGACGACGGTGCCGGTCTCGGCCAGCATGCGCTCGAAATCGCGGATGTGGGCGTAGCGGCGCTTGCATTCCTTCGCGTCCACCATGCCCAGCACGCGCGTGATCAGCACGTCCTCGTAATGGCTGCGGTTGAAGACCACGATCTCGCCCTGGCCCGGCACCTCGCGGTGCACCCGCCACAGGAAGTCGTGCGCGGCCTCGGTGTCGGTGGGTGCCTTGAACGCCACGGCGCGCAGGCCGACCGGGTTGATCTTGCTGAACAGGCTGCGGATCGCGCCGTCCTTGCCGGAGGTGTCCATGCCTTGCAGGACCAGCAAGACCTTGTGCTTGCCCTGCGCGTGCAACATGGGTTGCAGCTCGGCGATGCGCTCCAGCAGGCGCTCGGTTTCTTCCTTGACGCCGTTTTTGCCGCCGTCCTTGCCGCCCGCTGCCAGCGGCTGGCTGGCCGCATCGGCTTCACGCAGTTTCAAGTCGGTGGGGATGCGGAACAGGTTCAGGTTTTTCATGGCCCCAGCCTAGCAGAAGCAGGCTTGCCTCGGCGCACCCATCAGTGCCCCCGCCAGCGCGCCGGCAAGTCAGGTCCGGGCCGGGTAACGCGCGGCGGCGACTTCGCGCAAGGTGGCCAGCATGGCCTCGGCACCCGGCGACAGCTGGTGCTGGCGGCGCGTGACGATGCCGTACAAATCCATGCGCAAGCCCAGGTCGTAAGGCAGCACCACCAGCAGGCCGGCGTCCAGGTAGGGCCGCACCAGCTCCTCCGGCAAGGCGGCCACCATGCGGCTGCCGATCAGCAGATTCGTGACCACCGGCAGCGCCAGCGTTTCCACGGTTTCCGACGGCGGCTCCAGGCCCTGCGACAAGAACAGCGCGGTCAGGCGGTCGCGCAGGATGCTGCCGGCCGGCGGCAGCACCCAGCCCAGGCGCGCCAGATCGGCCAGTTGCAGATCGCCGCGGGCGGCAAAGGGATGGCCGGCGCCGGCGATCAGGCTGTGCGGCTCGTCCGTCAGCGGCTCGAACGTGAGTTCGGCGGCCAGCGAGGTGTCCAGGATGCGGCCGATCACCAGGTCCAGCTCGCCCGCCCGCAGGCGCTCGGTCAGCAGCTTGCTGGTGTCCACGCTGATGGCCACCTGCAGCCGCGCATTGCGGCTCTTGATCAATTTGACGGCGTCGGTCACCAGTCCTGCGGACGGCGTCAGCACCGTGCCCAGCGCCACGCGGCCGCTCAGGCCGGACAGCAGTTCCATCACCTCCTGGTGCGCCGCGTCCATCTCGGCCAGCGCAGCGCTGGCGCGCCGTATCATCACTTCGCCGTACCAGGTCGGCACCACGCCGCGCGGCAGGCGCTCGAACAGCTGCACATTGAGGGCGTGCTCCAGCTCGCCGAGCAGCTTGGAGGCGGCCGGCTGGGTCAGGTTGGCCGCCACCGCGGCGTGCAGGATGGAGCCATGGCGGCCCAATTCCACCAGCAGCACCAGGTGGCGTGTTTTCAGGTGGGAACGGACGAAACGGTCGGAACGTGGATCTGGCATGCGGGGGGCCTAAAAGCGGCTGAGGTCGTTAGTCATGATAGAGCTGCGACCTGCCACCGTCAATCAGGATGTCCGTTGCATTAATGAAACATGCCTCGTCGCTGGCAAGAAACAGCGCAGTGTACGCCACTTCGCGCGGCGCCTAGTCGCGGTGGCCGGTGGAACCGCGCGTCTTGAGCTGGTCCAGCAGCACGGCCGCCAGCAGGATCAGGCCGCGCATCAGGTACTGGTAGAACGCGTCCACGTCCAGCAGATTCATGACGTTCTCCACCGTCCCCATGATCAGCACGCCCACCAGCACGCCGACGATGCGCGCCTTGCCGCCTTGCAGCGACACGCCGCCCAGCACGCAGGCCGAGATCACGTCCAGCTCAAAGCCCTGCGCCGCGTTCGGCTGGCCGCTGGTGATGCGCGAGGCCAGGATCAGGCCCGCCATCGCGGTCACCAGGCCCTGCAGCAGGAAGATCCACACGCGCAGCTGCTCGACCTTGACGCCGGCCAGGCGCGCCGCTTCCGGGTTGCCGCCTATGGCAAGGGTGTTGCGGCCGAACACCGTGTGGTTCAGCAGCACGCCGAACACCACGAAGCAGGCCGCCACCACCAGCACCGGCAGCGGCAGGCCGAACACGCGCGCGTCGCCGAAGCTGATGAAGGCTTCGCTGGCGATGCCCACCGCCTGGCCCTGCGAGACGATGAAGGCCAGGCCGCGCACCATCAGCATGGTGGCCAGGGTGGCGATCAGCGCGTTGATGCGCAGGTAGGCGATCAGCACGCCGTTGCCGGCGCCGATCAGCGCGCCGGCCGCCAGGCCGCCGCCGACCGCGAGCAAGACGCTGCCGGTGCGCTCGAGCAGGATGGCGCCCAGCACGCCGGAGAAGGCGATGGTGGAGCCGACCGACAGGTCGAAGTCGCGCGAGGCCAGGCACAGCATCATGGTGCAGGCCACCATGCCGATCTGCGCCACCGACAGCATCAGGCCGACCACGTTGGCGGTGGAGAAGAAGTTCTCCACCGTGACGGCCAGCACCGCGAACAGCACGATGTAGAGCAGCGGCATGCTGTAGTCGGCCAGCCAGGCGCGGCGGCGTGCGGCGGCCTGGGCGGCGGGCGGGGAAGACGTGGCGCTGTTCATGGCAGACTCCGTGCGGATGGGTTGTTGTCGACGGCGTCCGGCAGCGCCAGGCGCAGCACCGCCGTTTCGCTGGCGTCGGCGCGCGACAGCTCGCCGCTGATGCGGCCTGCGCGCATGACCAGCACGCGGTCGGCCACGCCCAGCACTTCGGGCAGGTCGCTGGAGACGACGATGACGCAGCAGCCGCGTTCGGCCACCTCGTGGATGATGCGGTAGATCTCGTTGCGGGCGCCGACGTCGATCCCGCGCGTGGGCTCGTCGAGGATGAGCACCTTCAGGTCCGGCTCGGCCAGCCAGCGCGCCAGGATCACCTTCTGCTGGTTGCCGCCCGAGAGCAGCCGGATTTCCTGCTCGCGGCTGGGGGTCTTGATGCGCAGGCGGCGGATGAAATCGTCGGCCCGCGCGGCCTCCTCCTTGTGGCGCAGGAACAGGCCGCCCAGCAGGCGGTTGCGGCGGCAGCTGATGTTGATGTTCTCGGCCACCGAGGCGCGCGCCAGGATGCCCTGCTCCTTGCGGTCCTCCGGGCACAGCACGATGCCGGCCGCGATGGCGGCCGACGGCCCGCCGGCGGGAACGGCCTTGCCGTCCAGCAGCACCTGGCCGGCACTGCGGCGGTCAGCGCCGTACAGCAGGCGCATCAGTTCGCTGCGCCCGGCGCCCACCAGGCCGAAGAAGCCCAGCACTTCGCCGCCGCGCACGCTGAAATCGGCGGGCCCGGACAGCGCCGCGCCCTGCAGGCCGCGCACGGCCAGCCGTTCGCCGCGCGCCGGGCGGCTGCGGTAGTCGTAGATGTCGTTCACCTGGCGGCCCACCATGTCGGCGATCAGCCGTTCGCGCGGCACCTCGGCCATCACCGGGTGCGTGACGATCTTGCGGCCGTCGCGGAAAATGGTGCAGGTGTCGCACAGCGCGTACAGCTCTTCCAGGCGGTGCGAAATGTAGATGATGGTGCGGCCGGCCTCGCGCAGTTCGCGCACCAGGCGGAACAGCACTTCGCTCTCGCGGTGCGACAGGCTGCTGGTCGGCTCGTCGAAGGCGATCACCTGCGCGTCCTGCATCAGGGCCTTGCAGATCTCGACCATCTGGCGCTGCGCGATGGACAGGTCGGCCAGGCGCGCGGCCGGGTCCAGGTCCACGCCCAGCTCGGCCAGGCGTGAGGTGACCAGCTTTTGCGCGCCCCTGTGGTCGACCAGCCCGAAGCGGGTCGGCAGGCGGCCCAGCAGCACGTTCTCGGCCACGGTCAGCTCGGGCACGTACTGCAATTCCTGGTGGATCACCGCCACGCCGGCGGCGATGGCGTCCGCCGCCGACGCGAAGTGGCGCTCCTTGCCGGCCACCAGCAGGCGGCCGCCGTCCGGCTTGTACTGGCCGCCGAGGATTTTCAGCAAGGTCGATTTGCCGGCGCCGTTCTCGCCCAGCAGGCCGTGCACGGTGCCCGCGTGCGCCTCGAAACTGACACCGTCGAGCGCTTTCACGCCCGGGAAGACCTTGCTGACGTCCTCGAACTGCAGGTAGGCGGACACCTCAGCCCCCGGCTTTGGTCAATTCAGCCTGGTTTTTGCGCGTCATCAACTGGCCCTTGGTCAAGGTGACCGGCGCCGGCGCCTGGTTGGCGGTGATCCACTGGTACACCATGGCCGCGGTTTCATAGCCGTGGCGCTTGGGGCTGATCTGCACCGTGCCGTAGAAGCCGGTGGCGACCGGCTTGGCGAACTCGTTCAGCGCCGTCTTGCTGCCGCCGATGCCGATGCCTATCATCGAGTCGGCGCGCAGGCCGCGTCCCTCGGCGGCGCGCACGGCGCCCAGCACCGCCTCGTCGTTCAGGCCGAAGGCGACCCAGCGCTTGAAGCGGGCCTGCTTGGTCAGCGCGATATTGGCGGCGTTGAAGGCGCTTTCGGTATCGGTGCGGGTCTGCGGCGCGTCGACGATGTTGGCGACCGGGAAACCGGCTTCCTTCAGCGCGTCGACCGCGCCCTGGGTGCGTTCCTTGGCGGTCGGCAGCTGGTCGTAGGCCACGCGCAGCGCGCCCACTTCGGCCGGGTTCCAGCCGCGCGCCTTCATTTCCTCGGCCAGGCCCTGGCCCACCTGGCGGCCGATCTCGTAGCCCGAAATGCCCATGTGCGGAATGCTGGCGATAGGTTTGCCGGCGCCGTTCACCAGGCGGTCGTCGACCGACATCACTTTCAGGTTCTGCCGCTTGGCCTGGCGCTCGACGGCGGCGCCCAGTTTCACGTCCGGCGCGCAGATGACGAAGCCCTGCGCTTTTTGCGCGGCCAGGTTGTCGATCGCGGCCATCATTTTTTCGCCGTTCGGCACACCGATCTTCACCAGCGTGAAACCCTTGTCCTTGGCGGCCTGCTCGGCGTGGCGCCATTCGTCCTGGAACCACGGCTCCTCGGCCTGCTTGACCAGGAAACCGATCTTGACCGGGTCTGCCGCCTGCACGGCAAAGCTGAGCGCCGTCGATGCCACCGCCGCTGCGAGTACTGGAATCTTCATGCCTGTCTCCTGGTTATGGTTTTCGGTCGTCGAACAACACTGCTGGCAAGCCGCGGGCGCCCGCACCATCGATCACATGCAGTCCGCCCGCCACGCTGCCCACCATCAGCTGCGCCAGTTCCGGGCCGCCGAACGCGGGCCGGGCCGGGTTGACCGTGGCTACGGCTATGCTGCGCAACAGTGCGCCGTCCGGCGCGTACTGCACCACCCGTCCGGCGCCCGCCTGCGCGCTCCACAGGCAACCCGCGCTGTCGACGACGGCGCCGCGCGGCTGGCCGTCGGGCAGTTCGGCGAAGGTGCGCACGTTGGCCACCCGCGCGTCGGCGGCGTTGTAGTCGCATTGAAGGATGCGGCGGGTAGGCGCGTCGCTGAAGTACATGGTAGCGCCGTCCGGGCTGAAACAGATGCTGTGCGCCACGGAAGCCGTGGGCAGGGCCAGCCGCCGCAGGCCGTGCCGCAGCGAGTACTGGTAGAAACTGCCGATGGCGCGCAGGCTGTCGGCGTCGAAGGCGGTGCCGAACACGAAGTTGCCGGCGCGGTCGGTGTCGCCGTCGCTGATGGCGGTGCGCGGCTCGGCCGGGTCCACCGCCACGGCGGCGCGCGGCGTCCGGCGGCCCAGCCCCTGGGCCGGCGGCGTGGCCAGGTCGGCGAAGCACAGCCACTTGGACTGCGCCAGCAGCGCCCGGCCCGACTGGCAGAATGCGAAAGCGGCCACCGAATCGGACAGCCGGCTGCGCAGCGCTTCGCTGCCCGGGGTCCACAGGTAGAGTGCGGCGCCGGGGGCGTCGCTCCACCACCAGCGGTCCGCGTGCCAGCGCAAGCCGCCGACGTTGGCGTCGCCCGGCACCGGCGCAGGGCAAGCGGCAAGGCTGGCTAAAGGGGTGGATGCAGGGGTGGATGCAGGGGCGGTTGCAGCATCGGTTGCCGGGCTGGCCGCGGGGGCGCCCAATTGCGCAGCCGCACGGGTGGCCGCAGGACGGGCCACGGGCGCGGCCGCGTTACGCTTTGCCGCGCCATCCATTAGCCGCGCTCCCAATCGCAGGCCAGTGGACGGCGCGGCGGGGTCATGCTTGCACCTGGCCGCGCCAGGCGCGCACGAAGGCGCGGGCGCGTTCGCCGACCGCCTTGGCGTCCAGGCCGGGCTGGTACAGCGCGCCACCGAGGCCGAAACCGGCGACGCCGGCGGCGCGGTAGACCGCCATGCCTTCCGGCGTGATGCCGCCCACCGGCAGCAAGCGCAAGGCAGGCGGCAGCACGGCGCGCATCGCGCGCACCAGCGTCGGCGTCACCAGCTCGGCCGGGAACAGCTTGACCGCGTCGGCGCCGGCGTGCAGCGCGGCGAAGGCTTCGGTCGGCGTCGCGGCGCCGGGCACGCAGTACATGCCGGCCGCCTTGGCGGCACGGATGACTTCCGTGTCGGCATGCGGCATCACGATCAGCTGGCCGCCGGCCTTTTTCACGTCATGCACCGAGTCGACGCCCAGCACAGTGCCGGCGCCAACCAGCGCGTCCGACGGCAGGCTGCGCGACAGCAAGGCGATGGACTCGAGCGGCTGCGGCGAATTGAGCGGCACCTCGATCATGCGGAAGCCCGCTTCGTACAGTTCCTTGCCTATCGCTTCCACTTCTTCCGGGCGCACGCCGCGCAAGATCGCGACCAGGGGCAGCGCTTCGAAAGCGCTATCGAACGGGGATGGGTTCATCATGCATACTCCTTCTGTGTGACGCCAGCGGTCAGGCCGGCGGCTTGCGCCAGGCACAGCAGACCGGCTGGCGCCGTATTATCCAAAGTCAGTGCTTGCACGCCACTGTAACGCTGAAGCGCCAGTTGGTAGCGCGCGCATAAAGCGGGACTGCCGACCAGCGCCAGCGGCGCCTGCTCCAGCCCGGCGTCGGCGCGCCAAGCGAGGCCCGCGCGCAGTTCGTGGCCGATCAGCAGACCGGACAGATAGTCGGCCAATGCGGTATGCGGCATGCGGCCGGTGACGCCCAGGCTGCGCGCCGCGAAGATCTGGTGGCTCATGCCGAGATGGCCGAAATCGCGCGCCGCCTCGACGCCGCCGCAGTAGGCCGCCTCGTCGAACGCGGCATCGTCCACCATCAGGCGTCCCAGCACGGAATGCTGGCGCAGCACGGCGTACAGCTCGCCCGTCATGTGGGTGGCGAAGCGCTCGACGCGGCCCGAGCGCAGTTGCGCCCATTTCGAATGGGTGCCGGGCAAGACCAGGCAAGCCCCTTCGTGCAGTTCCGGCCGCAATTGCAGCGCGCCGACGATTTGCGTCTCCTCGCCGCGCATCAGGTCAGGCGGCAAGCCGTCGCCGCTCTGCAGCAGGCCGGGGACGACGTGGGCCGCGCCGTTGGGCGTGCGGCGCATGCCCGAGGCCAGCGCGGGCGCGCCGGACGGGCAGGCAGCGTAAGGCACGTCCACCCAGCCGTACTGGCTGCCGACCATGCCGCAAGCGATCACCGGCAGCTCTGGGCGGGCCCGCATCCAGTCGCCCACCGTCTCGTCCAGCACTGCCGCGTAGGCGTCGGCGCCGGCCAGGGTCGCCGCGCCCTGCGCGGTCGCGCGCTCCACCAGCGCCAGCCCGTCCGCGCCGATCAGGAAAGCGCGCAAACCGCTGCTGCCCCAGTCGACACCGATCAGCTGCGCGGCAGCCAGGGCTTGCGCCTCGCCGTCCGCGCCCGCGCCGGCTGCGGCGGCGCTTACCATTCCGCCACGCTCCCGTCGGCGTGGCGCCAGAGCGGATTGCTCCAGTCGGGCGCGTTGCGGCTCGCTTCGATCACGCGCTGCTCGTCCACCACCACGCCCAGGCCGGGCTTGGGCAGCGGCTTGATGTAGCCCTTCTCGATGTGGAAGTCTTCCTTGTTGAGCACATAGTCCAGCACTTCGGCGCCCTTGTTGTAGTGGATGCCCATGCTCTGCTCCTGCAGCACCGCGTTGTGCGACACGAAGTCCACGGCCAGACAGGCCGCCAGCGCGACGGGACCGAGCGGGCAGTGCGGCGCCAGCGCGATGTCGTAGGCCTCGGCCATGGCGGCGATCTTCACGCACTCGGTGATGCCGCCGGCATGCGACAGGTCCGGCTGCACGATGGACAGGCCGCCCGCGTGAAACACGTTCTTGAATTCGAAGCGCGAGTACATGCGCTCGCCGGCGGCCAGCGGAATCGAGGTCGATTCGGCCAGGCGCGGGTAGTACTCGGCCTGCTCGGCCAGCACCGGCTCTTCCACGAACAGCGGGCGGTAAGGCTCCAGCGCGCGCAGCAGCACTTTGGCCATAGGCGCGGCCACGCGGCCGTGGAAGTCGATACCGAACTCGATCTCGTTGCCGAAGGCTTCGCGGATCTCGGCGATGCGGCCCACGGCGGCATCGACGGCGGCGGCGCTGTCGATGATGCCGAATTCCTCGGTGCCATTCATCTTGAACGTGTCGAAGCCCGCTTCGCGCAGCGTGCGGATGCCTTCGATCACGTCGGACGGACGGTCGCCGCCCACCCAGCTGTAGGTCTTCATCTTGTCGCGCACCAGGCCGCCGAGCAGCTCGTACACGGGCACGCCCAGGGCCTTGCCCTTGATGTCCCACAAGGCCTGGTCTATGCCGGCCATGGCGCTCATCAGGATGGCGCCGCCGCGGTAGAAGCCGCCCCGGTACATGACCTGCCACAGGTCGTTGATGCGGCGCGGGTCCTGGCCGATCAGGTATTGGCCGTATTCCTGCACCGCCGTTTCCACGGTGCGGGCCTTGCCTTCGATGACGGGTTCGCCCCAGCCGATGATGCCCTCGTCGGTTTCAATCTTGAGCAGCATCCAGCGCGGTGGAACACGGTAAGTAGTGAGCTTGGTAATTTTCATGGCGGTCTAGTGTTGAAGTATTGACAGCCAGTCTAGCGCGCCTAGCTAACACTGAAATATGCCGTGTTTGCGCAATCGTATGCAGTTTTGGCATAGCATGGCGGGGACAGGGCGCGCCCCTTGTCTCTATGCTACGCAAGCGGCTGCGGTTGAACCGCTTGCGTAGTCGATCAACGCCGTGATCGATTGGTCCAGCCCATGCTTATTCGCTGACCAGCTTGTCGGCGACGTACATGCGGTACTGCTTGATGCGGCCGGTCACCGTGTCCGGGCCCTGGCGCGGCGTGTAGCGCACGCCCGCCACCTCCACCCGCTGGCCGAGATCGATGATCAGGCGGTGCGGATGGGCTGCCGTGGCTGCGCCGGCGGCGGCGCCCGAAAACGCGGTGTGCCAATGGTCCGACGCCTGCCCGTTGATGGCGTTGAGGGCGGAGCCGTCCTCCTTTTTCAGCTCCTCGCTGCTGGCATAGGCAATGGTCCACGATTGCTGGTTGACCGGCTTGCCGTCCTTGCCCAGCAGCGCGATCTCGCCGACCGCCGCGTACTGCTTGCCGTCGAAGGCGCTCAGCGATTCGAGGCAGAAATGGCGGCCCGCGACCGGGGCGGCGAACAGCACGTCCTGGGTCGCGCCGCCGGCCGCGAACTCGCCCTCGTGGGCCGGGACGACGCCCGCCAGCGCCGGCTTGACGGTGCTCGGCGGCCGCGCCAGGTCCAGCTCCGGATTGAGCTGGTCGAGTATCGGTTCGGTCAGGCCGGCGATCCGGGCGCTGCGCGGGCCGGTCAGGTCGAGCACCACCACTTCGTTGCGTCCCTTTCTGATCCAGGGGCCGGGCAGATACATGGTCTGGGTCGGCCCTATGCTCCAGTAGCGTCCGAGGCAGCGGCCATTGATCCAGACGATGCCCTGCCCCCAGCCGGACATGTCGAGGAAGGTGTCCGCCTGCTTGCCGGCGTCGAAGCCGCCGCGCCAGAAGGCCGGGCCCTGGGCGCGGCCCGCCTTGAACGACAGCGGCGGCAGCGTGCCGTCGGCGTCGAAATCGATGGCGCGGATCTCCCAGTTCTCCAGCGCCTGCGCCGCGCCGCCCTTGGCGGTGAAGGTCACCGGACCGTGCAGGCCCTTGCGGTCGTGCACTTCCAGGCCGAAATTGACGCGTGCGATGGTGTACAGCAGGATGTCCACCGTCACCGGCTTGCTGCGTGCCGGCACGGCGACCGAGAAGCGGCGGTGGCGCGTGTCCATCGTGCCGATCTGCTTGCCGTCGATGTACACCCAGGCCAGGTCGCGCACCTTGGCGGCGGCGAGCAGGCCCGCCGGTCCCGCCGGCAGCTGCACGCGGTAGGCCACCAGGCCGCGGCTGATGTCGTACTCTTCGATCGGCCTGGGCGAGACGGCCTTGATCGCCTGCGCCGGCATATTAGCGAACACCTGGGCCGACTCCTGCAGCGCGAACGCGTCTATCCGCATGACGGGATTGCGCGCCGGCGGCTCGGGCAGCACTTCTCCCGGCGCCAGGAAGGGGCGCATGCCTTCGCGGTAGGCGTTGAACTTGGAGCCCATCCACCCCGCTTCGCTGATGGGCGCGTCGTAGTCGTAGCTGGTGGTGTCCGGCCTGAACGGGCGGTCGCAACCGCCCCACAACCCGAAGGTGGTGCCGCCGTGGGCCATGTACAGGCTGAACGAACCGTTCGCCTTCAGCATGGCCTGGATGTCGACGACGGCCTTGGTGTTGTCGCCGCGGCGGTGCGGATTGCCCCAGGTGTCGAACCAGCCCGAGTAGTATTCGCCACACATCAGCGGCGCTTGCTGAACCGCCGCCAGCGCCTTGAAGCCGCCGGCCGGATCGCTGCCGAAGTTGGCCACCGTGAGCATGCCGGGAATATGCGTTTTCGCCACCGCGTTGGTCGGATTGCACTGGAACAGCGGCACGTCGAACCGGGCGTCGAGCAGGGCTTGGCGCATGGCGCGCATGTACTCCAGGTCTTCACCGAAGAAGCCGTACTCGTTCTCCACCTGGACCATGAGGATGGGCCCGCCCTGGGTCACCTGCATCGGCGCCAGCACGCGGCCGACCTCGCGCAGGTAGCGCCGCGCCGGGTCCATGAAGGCCGGCTCGCGCGTGCGCAGGAAGGCATCGCCCGGATGCTTCTTGAGCAGCCACCATGGCAGGCCGCCCATCTCCCACTCGGCACAGGCGTACGGCCCCGGACGCAGGATGACATACAGGCCTTCCTTCTGCGCCAGGCGGCAGAACTCGACCGCGTCGCGCTGGCCGCTCCAGTCGAATTTTCCTTCGCGCCATTCGTGGTAGTTCCAGAACAGATAGGCGCACACCGTGTTCAGACCCATGGCCTTGATGGCCTGCAGGCGGTGCGTCCAGTACTCGCGCGGCACGCGGGCAAAGTGCATTTCGCCGCAGCGGATCTGCAGCGGTTTACCGTCCAGCAGGAAGTCCTTGGCGCCGACCGTGAAGCGCGGCGACGCCGCGCCCTGGCCGGCATCCAGCACGACAGCGTGGACCGGCAGCAGGGCGCCGCCGGCAGCGGCAGCGGCGCCTTGCAACAGGCGGCGGCGGGGCAAATTCGCGCGCATATTAGAACGCCATCCGCAGGCCGACGTTGACGCGGCGGCCGACGTCTTCCAGCGTCAGGAACTGGCTTTCATTCTGCGCGTACTCCTGCATGCGCTTGTTGCCCAGGTTGATGGCGTCTGCGTACAGCGCCAGTTTCGGCGTGATGTTGTAGCGCAGGCTGGCGTCGGTCTGTCCGTAGGCGGCGCGGTTGCGCGGCATGGTGCTGCCGCCGCCGCAGTCGACGGAGAAGCGGTTGCGCCAGTTATAGCTCACGCGGGCCGAGAAGTTGCTGTTCTCGTAGAAGATGGAGCCGTTATACGACTGCGGCGACAAACCAGGGTAGCCGCACGAGGTATCGCCGCCTTCGCGGGTCGCCTGCGCGTCCACATAGGTGTAGTTGGCCGCCACGCCGAAGCCTTGCAGCAGCGGGATCGCGGTGTCGAAGGCATACTGGCCGGCCAGTTCCAGGCCCTTGATCTTGCCCGTCTGTCCGTTACGCACGCGGGTGTCGTGCACGGTCTCGGTGTACTGCGGGATCTTCATGTCCACCAGCTTGGTTTCGAGGAAGTTGGAGACCTTCTTCTGGAACACCGCGGCGCTGACGTAGTTGGTCTTCGACAGATACCATTCGTACGACAGGTCCAGGTTCTTCGACTCCATCGGCTTCAGGTGGGGATTCCCGCCGCCGGTCTGCACGTCGCCGAAGCGGCCGCCGTACCAGTTATCCACGCCCATCTGGTTCAGCGTCGGGCGGGTTTCCGTCTTCGAGGCGCCCAGGCGCAGCAGCATGTCGCGGTTCAGGTCGAATTTCACATTGGCCGACGGCAGAACGCTGTTGTAGCTGTTCTCGACCGTGGTGGCGCTGGAAGGGCCCCAGTTCAGGATGTAGGTGGTGTCGTTGGGGCTCTTGGTCGCCGACAGCAAGGTACGGCTGATGCCGGTCGAGGCCGAATTCACGTGCACCACGCGCACACCCGCGTTGGCGGACCAGCCCTCGCCTTCCCATTTCGAGTCCACGAAGAAGCTGGCGACCTTTTCCTTGACGCCCCACATGGACGGCTTGGTGTAGTCGATGGCCATCGGGCCGTTCGGATACTTGGTCTTGTCCGAATACAGCGCCGGATCGTTCGACTGCGCGATCAGCGACGGCTGGTTCAGGTAATTCATGTAGGCGTACGGGTCGAAACGCAGATAGGCGCTCGGCACCTTCGCGTCGCCGCCCATGAAATTATCCATCGGCGTGACCGTGAACAGCGACGATGGCAGGGCCACGTGATAGCCGCTGTAGGCGTTCCAGGAATCGCTGTTCCACTGCTCGCGTCCCACATTGCGCTGCGAGTAGGCCGCGCCGGAATCGAGGCCTTTGAAATAACCCAGATCGTGACTCCAGGCCAGGTTCAGACGCCCTTCGTGCAGTTTGTCGCTGTTGCGGATGTCGCCGAAGGCCACCGCGTGCGCGCGCACCGCCGTCGGATCGGCGATGCCGTCGCCGAAGGTGATGCTGGGGGTTCCGTTGAAGGACAGCACATCGCCGTTCTTCGGCACCATGCCGGCCACGATCCACATGTCCGGCGACCTGGCGGTGGTGCGGGAGCTCGAAATATCGCCTTCCAGTTTCCACTCCGGCGCCAGCGCCCATTTCGAATTCAGGCCGAAGGCGCGCGTGGTCGACAGGCGGTCGCCGCCCTTGACGATCATGTCGTTGGAATTGGCCTCGCCCAGCAGCTTGCCGGCGCCTGCGATGGCTGGATTGTTGGCGTAGAAGATGGAGCCGGGGCGCAGGAAGCTGGTGACCTGGTTGTTGGAATCGTACTTCACGCCGAGCTGCTGCGGATTGTTCCAGTCGCTGAATGCGATCACCGCATTTTCCTGATCGAGGCGCGAGTACAGGGCGTCGGCCGTCAGTTTCCAGGTCGGTGACGGGTTGTACTGCACCGTGAGATTGCCCACCAGGCGCTTGCGGGTTTCGTTCTCTTGCTGGAAGCCGTAACTCTGCGGCATGTACAGCTTCTTGCTGGTCACGTCGGCCATCGTCAAGCCCTTGGAGTTGAGGTCGCCGTTGATCATGGACACGTCGCGGAAATTCCAGGCGTCGGTGACGGCCTTGTTCTGCTTCGATTTGCGGTCGGTGAAGGACAGCGAGCCGGTGACGCCGAAATTGCGTTCCTCATTGGCGAAGGAATACATGCCGCTGGCGTTGGGGGTATGCTTCCTGGAGTTCGAGTCCCAGGAGTCCGACACGTTGACCACCGAGGTGTGGCCCGTCTTGCCGGACAGCGGGCGCGCGGTCTGGATGTCCACCGTCGAACCGATGCCGCCCTCGGGCAGGAAGGGCTGGGAGGTCTTGTAGACCAGGGCTTTCGAGATCAGGTCGGAGGACAGCAGGTCGAAGGAAAACTCGCGGCCGCCGGTGTCGCTGGTCATGGTACGGCCGTTCACCAGCACGTTGTTGAACTCAGGCCCCAGGCCGCGCACGGAGATGTAGCGTCCCTCGCCGTTGTTGCGCTGGATCTGCACGCCGGTGACGCGCTGCAGCGATTCGGCGATATTCGTGTCCGGGAACTTGCCGGCGTCTTCGGCGGACACCGCGTCCACCACGCCGTCCTGCATGCGCTTGGTTGTCAAAGAAGAGCTGAGGGAGGCGCGGATACCGCTGACTACGACCTTCACTTCCGAATCGGCGGCGCCGGGCTCTTTGACGGTTTGCGCGGAGGCGCTAGCCATCATCAGCATTTCGGCAATCAGTGCGGCCAATACCGTCTTACGCATGGTGGTGTTATGCATTTCTGTTTTTTCTCCATTTATGTTTTATATGATTCAGGGCACGAACTTTGGCCGTGCTAAATTCATGCTACGCAATTAAATCTTTGACAAGCTATCGCGTATTCGGTCAAATCTATGAGCAATTCGTATAGCTGACTGATGGCAGCACGATGAGGCTCAGGCCGGCGTGATCTCCACGCCGCGCCAGGCGGTCGCGCATGAGCTGCAGTTTGTTTCTAGGGGGTGGTGCGGGGTGGGCCGGCGGCTGTGCGCAGCAGGGTTGCGGCATGAGCCGGGCCGGCCGCCATGAAAGTGGCAGGCGATAGCGCAGCCAGCGCGGGCAGGCGCGCGTTTCCGTTTTTCATTCTGGTTCTCCGTGAGTCTAATTATCTTTATGACTCAAGTGTAGTTTCAACAACCAGAAGGGAAATATGTAAATTCCACGAAACGCTATATCAAAATCACATAGCGCCTGATCACTTGACCGCCAGCTGCGCGGCGCGCACGCCCCACCAGGCGGCTTCCTCGAAGACGGAAAAGCCGGACAAGTCGGCGTGCGCAAAGAGGATGGGGCCATCGGTTTCGCGCAAGGCCTTCAAGCCCGGGTTGCTGCGGAAACCGGGTAAGGGAGCAGCCATGGCGTGGCCGCGCAGCGTGATATCGACCCGCTCGACGCAGCTTGCGAACTGCGCGCCGTAGGCGCTCTGCAGGTCGACGCTGGCCAGCGCCAGCAACTCGGCCGGCGTGGCCGTCACCATCCAGCGCCGCGCGCTGGCGGGCGTGCGGTCGGACAGCGCCACGTAGGAACTGAAGACCGTTTTTTCCGGCGGCGCCACGCGGATGTCCTGATGCGTGGATACCACATAGCCGAGCCCCGGTTCCTGGTAGACCACGTTGTCCCACGACAGCGGCGCGCGCGGCAGTTCGGCCGGGAAGCGCTTGAGCAGGAAGTTCGCCACCATCCACGGCGCGTAGACGGGCGTGTCGCGCCGCGGCTCGTAGCCCATCTCGCGGATGCCTTCCACCACGCGCTCGGCCACGTACAGCGGCATGGCGCAGATGGCCTTGCGCGCCTTCACCAGGTAGCTGCGCGGCTGGCCGTTTTCGAGGCGGAAGCACAGCGCTTCGACGCCGGCGTCCTTGCCGCTGCCGGTGCGCTTCACGGACACGACGGTGCCGCCGACGCGCTGCACGCCCGACAGGCGCTCCAAGCCGGACGCCAGCGGCTGCAGGCCGCCTGGCCAGGTGAGCCAGGTGCCGTTTTCAGCGTTGGCGGCGCGGCCCCAGCGGCTGCAGTAGTAATGCAGGCCGGCCCACGCGGACACCTGGTCGTAGCGCGCGCCGTAATCGTCGCGGCAGCAGTAGTTCAGATACCAGTGCAAGGTGGGCGAACGGTAGCCGTTCTGCTCCAGCCATTGCTTGAGCGTGACACTGTCGAGCTTGCGCCACTCGGCATCCTCCGAGGACTGCACGGTGGGGAAGACGAAAATCCGGCGCCCGTCGCTGCCGCGCATCTGGCGCAGGCGCTCGACTTCGGCGAAAAAGCGTTTGTGCTCGGCCAGTTCCACCGGCGGCACGCCTTCGGTGGGGATGAAGCCCTCCTGCCACTTGCCCTGGTACAGCAGGCGCTCCTCCGGCGCGTGCAGCAGGAAGCGCTCGTCATAATATGGCTTGTCGCCATAAGGGTCGCGCTGGATCACGCCCAGGTCGGACAGGATCTCGCGCACGTGCACCGACTCCGGCGACGGCAGCGGCAGATAGTGGCCGCCGGTGGGATATTCGAGGTCGCCGAAGCGGCCGCCGGCCGCATTGCCATAGGGCTGCGGACCGTCCACCATCATGAAATTGCTGTGCCCCAGCTTGCGCAGCTTCCACGCGGCCGACAGGCCGGCGATGCCGGAGCCGAGGATGGCGACATCGGTCTCCAGCACTTCGGACGGCGGCGGCAGCGCGCGGCGGTCGCGCATGAAGTGGCCTTCATCGCGGCCGGGAAAATGCAGCGTGGGCGTGACTTCCTGCCAGCGCCGGTAGCCGGCCACGCTGCCCGCCGCCGCCAGGCCGCTGGCGCCGGCCCATACCAGAAAAGAGCGCCGCAGCATCAGCCCACTCCCACTGTCATTCCCGCGCAGGCGGGAATCCATAGACCGCGTCCGCCGCCGGCGAAGTACGGACCGCATAGGCGGACCGTCCCGCCTGCGCGGCGGTCCGCCGACGGGGAATGACAGGCGGCAGCCATCACCGTATCACCCTGCGCCAGTCCTGCTCGAACTCGTGCACCAGCGACTGCGTGTTGAGCCGGTTCGGTTCCATCGGCAGGCGCTTCATGTCCGGCGGGAAGATGAACATTTCGCGCGTAGTGTCCGCGTCCAGGTAGCGCATCGGCAGCTTGTACGACGTGGGCGGCTTGTACTCGAGCTGCTGCGACGCCAGGATGAATCCCCACTCGCCGAACGAGGGAACGTAGGCGTGGAAAGGATGCGTTGTCAGCCCGAGCTCGCGCAAGGTGGCATCCACCGTCCAGTAGGCATGCGGGGCGAAGAACGGCGACGTCGACTGCACCACCACCAGGCCCTTGGCCGCCAAGTGCTTCTTCACCAGGCCATAGAAGGGCACGGAGTACAGCTTGCCCAGTGCGAAACTGGAGGGATCGGGGAAGTCGATGATGACGGCGTCGAACATTTCCGTCGTGTTCTGCAGCCACACCGCCGCGTCGGCGTTGATGACCCGGGCGCGCTTGTCGCGGAACGATCCGCCATTCAGCTTGACCAGTTCTTCGCGCGTGGTGAAAGCGCCCGTCATGGCCGGGTCGAGGTCGACCACGGTGGCCTGCTCGATGTTGGGATAGCGCAGGATCTCGCGCAGCGCCAGGCCATCGCCGCCGCCCAGCACCAGCACGCGCCTGGCCCACGGCAGCGCCTCCAGCACCGGATGCACCAGCGCCTCGTGGTAACGGTACTCGTCGCGCGAGGAGAATTGCAGGTTGCCGTTGATATAGAGGCGCAGGTCGTCCTTCCAGCGCGTGATGACCAGGCGCTGGTACGGCGTGGTGGTGGAGTAGACGATCTCGTCGCCGAACAGGCCGTGCTCGCCCCAGTGCGTCATGCGGTCCGCCGCCGCGAAGCCGAACACCAGCACGCACATGACCGCCGAGGCGCGCAGCACGCGCCCGGTGACATTGCCCAGCTCCGTGCGGAACACGTAGATGGTCCACAGGCCCACGCCCACGTTGAGCATGCCGAACAGGAAGCCGGTGCGCACCAGCCCCAGGTAGGGCGCCAGCACCAGCGGGAACAGCAGCGACACGGCCAGCGCGCCCAGGTAGTCGAAAGTCAGCACGCGGCTGACCAGCTCATTGAACTCGGTCTTGCGCTCGTTCAGCGCGCGCATCACCAGCGGCACCTCCATGCCCACCAGGCAGCCGATCAGGAATACCATGGTGTAGAGCAGCGCGCGGAACGGCGCGGTCATCCACGAGAAGGTGAGGAACAGCACAGCCGCCGAGACGCCGCCGATCAGGCCCACGGCCAGTTCGATGTCGACGAAGCGCGCCAGCACGTCCTCGTCCTTCACGTACTTGGACAGGTGGGCGCCCACGCCCATGGCGAACAGATAGCATCCGATGATGGTGGAGAACTGCAGGATGGAATCGCCCAGCAGATAGCTGGACAAGGCTCCCGCGATGAGTTCATAAGCCAGCCCGCATGAAGCGACGACGAAGACGGACAGGATCAGAATCTTTTTTGTCATGGGGGTGCGAATGTTTTATGATGAACAATTATCAGGATAGCCACTTTAACCGAGGAATGCCGTGCCGCCCATCCTAAACTACGTGATACATCTGTGTCTGGCCGCCTTGCTGCTGGCGATGTTCTTCATGATCTACACCCGCCTCACGCCCTACAACGAGGTGCTGCTGATCCGCCAGGGGAACAATGCGGCCGCGCTATCGCTGGGCGGCGCGCTGATCGGTTTTTCGATGACGATCGCCTCCAGCCTGCTGCACACGGCGGACTACCAGCAATTCTTCCTGTGGTCCTTCGGCGCCATGGTGGTCCAGGTACTGGCCTATTTCTGCACCACGCGCGCGCTGCGCATGGCGCGCGACCAGATCGAATCGGGCAACACCGCTTTCGGCGGCCTGCTCGGCGCGATCTCGCTGTCCATCGGCGCGATCAACGCCGCCTGCATTTCCTGAATTTTTTTTAAGGACGAACATCATGGGTCTCGGCAGCTTTATCAAGAAGCAGTTTATCGACGTCCTGCAATGGACGGAAGACAAGGAGGGCGTGCTGGCCTGGCGCTTCCCGATGACGGATCAGGAGATCCAGAACGGCGGCGTGCTGGTGGTGCGCGATTCGCAGGTGGCGGTGTTCGTCAACGAGGGCCAGGTCGCCGACGTGTTCGGCCCCGGCACGCACACGCTGACCACGCAAACCCTGCCCCTGCTGACCAACCTGAAAAACTGGGACAAGCTGTTCGACTCGCCCTTCAAGTCGGACGTGTACTTCTTCAGCACGCGCGTGCAGACCGGCCGCAAATGGGGCACCCAGCAGCCGATCACGATCCGCGACAAGGACTTCGACATGATACGGGTGCGCGCCTTCGGCATGTACTCCTACCGCGTGGCCGATCCGCGCAAGTTCTACACCGAATTGAGCGGCACCCGCGAGGAATACACGCGCGAGGACGTGGAAGACCAGCTGCGCGGCATCCTGATGTCCACCATGGCCAGCTCGCTGGGCAGCGCCAACGTGGCCTTCCTCGACATGGCCGCCAACCAGGCGCTGATGGCGCAGGAGGTGCGCGGCGACCTGGCTGACGCCTTCGCGCGCTACGGCATCGGGCTGGACGAGTTCAACGTTGCCAGCGTCAGCCTGCCGGAGGAACTGCAGGCGGCGCTGGACGAACGCATCTCGGCCGGCATGAAGGGCGGCCTGAGCGCCGACAAGATGGGCGGTTTCACCAAGTTCCAGGTCGCCAGCGCGATCCCGCTGGCGGCGCAGAATGAAGGCGGCATCGCCGGCATCGGCGCCGGCCTGGGCGCGGGTGTGATGCTGGGCCAGGCCATGGGACAGGCGGTCGGCTCGACCCTGGCGCCGGCCGGCTCCCAAGCTGCTCCTTCCGCGCCTTCCGCGCCGGCGGAAGACGGCATCGAGGCGCGCCTGGAGAAGCTCAAAGGCTTGCTGGAAAAGGGACTGATCTCGGCCGCCGACTACGACGGCGCCAAGGCCGAGCTGCTCAAGAAACTGATAGGCTAAGACCGCGTACATGCAAATCGTTTCCTGCCCCAGCTGCGGCGCGGAGGTCAAGTTCCGCTCGCACGCGTCGGTCATGGCCGTGTGCGAGTACTGCAGCACGCGGGTGCTGAAAGACGCGGACGCGGTCAAGGACCTGGGCAAGATGTCCTCCGTGCTGGAGGACTATTCCCCCATCCAGATCGGCACCTCCGGCGTCCTGGGCGGGCGCGCCTTCAACGTGATCGGCCGCATCCAGCTGCGCTATGCGGCTGGCATGTGGAACGAGTGGTATCTGCTGTTCGACGACGGCGCCACCTCCTGGCTGGGCGACTCGTCCGGCCTGTACACCGTCACCACCGCGCGCGACACGCAGCCGCCGCTGCCGGCCTTCGACGAGCTTGAGCCTGGCGGCATGGTGCGGGTGGGGAGCGAGCGGATGATGGTGTCCGAAGTGCGGACCGCCGATTGCACAGGCGGCCAGGGCGAACTGCCGTTCAAGGTGGCGGAAGGATGGCAAGCCAAAGTGGCCGATTTCCGGCGCGGCTCGAGCTTCGTCACGCTCGACTATTCGGACGGCCCGGAACCGGTGGTCTACACCGGCGTGTCCGTCACGCTGGAAGCGATGCAATGCCAGCTGCTGCGCGAGGACGAGCAGATCGAGCGCAGCGCAGGACGCTATCGCGGCAAGCTATCCGCGCTGGACTGTCCTTCCTGCGGCGGGCCGATCAATTATCTGCCCGGCCAGACGGCCAACCTGCTGTGCCCCTCGTGCAACGCGCAGATCGACGCGGCCAGTCCCAAGGCGCAGGTGCTGGCGGCAGGTGAACGGGTCGACAGGGTGCCCACCACCCTGTCCCTGGGCGCGGAAGCGAACCTGAACAAGCAGCGCTACCGCATCCTGGGCGTGATGGTGCGCGAAGACGACGAGGGCACGCGCTGGACCGAATACCTGCTGTACGGCGCACGCTCGGGCTTTTCCTGGCTGGTGGAGACCGACGAGGGCTGGTGGCGCGCCGGCGTCATGCCGGAATGGCCCGCATGGGAGCAAACGGGGGCCGACACCGTCATGCTGGACAAGATCATGTACGAAAAGCTGTACGACTATGGCGCCACCGTGATTTACGCGGCGGGCGCCTTCAACTGGCGGGTGCAGGTCGGCGACCATGTGCGCGTTTTCGAGTTCCAGCGCGGGCAGACCAGGCTGGCGGCGGAATTGAGTACCGAAGAGCTGATCTGGTCGCGCTCGACGCCTGTGGCAGCCGACCAGATCAAGGCCTGGTTCGGCGTCGCTGTCAGAGGCAAGGCGCGCCGCGCCCAGGCTACCGAAAAAGGCCGCTACGGCAGCGCCGCCAAAAAATTCATCATGGTGATGCTGGCCGTGAACGCCATCCCCATGCTGCTGAACTTCGGCGGCACGCTCGTCTTCAACCTGCTTGGCGCACTGGCGATCTTCCTGCCCGCCCTGTTCCTGGACTCCATCGACAAAGGGGACAAATCTTGAATCGCTACCTGGTGTACGCCGTGCTGGTGTTTTCCATGACCAGTTGTACCAGCTGGGTGCGCATGTTCAGCCAGCCCGGCTGGACCAGCAGCGGCGGCGGCTCGAGCTGGAGTTCGCATACCGGCGGCGGCGGCGGCAGCTATGGCGGCGGCTCAGGCGGCGGGGGCCACAAATGACGGAGGTCACCGCCATGGACCGTGTCCACCGTCCTGCCGGCAGCCACCTGCTGGCCGACCTGTCCGGCGTGCGCGCCGACAGGCTGACCGACTGCGACGAACTGGAAGCGCTGCTGCGTTCGGCCGCAGCGGCGGCCGGCGCGCGCGTGCTGCACAGCCATTTCCACGGCTTCGGCGCGGGCCTGGGTGTCACCGGGGTGGTCTTGCTCGCCGAATCCCACATTTCCATCCATACCTGGCCGGAAGACGGCTTCGCGGCTGTGGATATCTTCATGTGCGGCGCCAGCCAACCGCAAACGGCGCTGGACGTGATCCAGACCGCGCTGGCGCCGCAACATTGCCAGTTGAGCACCATTCGCCGCTCCTTGCACAATTGACATGTGCCGCCGGCGATGCGACACTGGACAACTTGCAACTTATCCACAGGAGAAAAAACTATGCGTACCTTGGACATTGCCCTCCTGTCGGCTGCCTGATCGCCCGTCTTCCACCCCTGCTTTACTGAGCTGGTGTTGAGCCGCGCCTGATCGCGCGCCGGCCTATCCCTGACAATTCACGCCTCCGCATTTCGCGGATGGCTGTGCTCGCGCGCGCCGCGAGCGTACCGGATACGGGAACACCACTCATCATGATCGAATTCGATTTCGAAGTTTTACGCCGCATCGGCTTTAACCAATCCATCGCCAGCAATATACATGCGCTGGAGCCAGCCGCCGACGGCGCGCGCCTGATGCGATTATCGGAAGTCCAGCGCGACTGGCTCACCGTCCACGACGGCGTCGCCGAATTCAAAGCCCGCGCCCTGCCCAGATTAATCGCCCATTGCAGCCTCGCGGTTGGCGATTGGGTGGTCGTTGAAATGCACGGCCAGAACCAGCTGTGGATAAGCCAGCGTTTATCCCCAGCAAATCATATTGCTCGCCGTGCCAATGACGGGCGCCGCCAATCGCTTGCCAGTAATATCGACACGGCGCTGCTGGTAATGGGTCTGGACCATGATTTCAATTTGCGCCGCATGGAGCGCTATATCGCCATGGTGCAAGCCGCTGAAATAGCACCGGTTATTATTCTCACTAAAATAGATATCGGCTTTGAAGTGGAACAACGGCTTATCGATATCCGCAAGCGCCTGCCTGCCTGTATTCACGTTTTAAGCGTCAACGCTTTGTACGCCAATGTCATTTCGGAATTGGAACCGTGGCTGCATGGCGGTCAAACATTATGCCTGCTGGGTTCCTCCGGAACGGGAAAGTCCACGCTGACCAATACCCTGTGCGCATCGGGCCAGGAAACGGGTGGCAACCGGAAAGGCGACGGCCGGGGCCGGCATACGACGACAGCGCGCTCATTACATTTATGCCCGGGCGGCGCTTGTATTATCGATACGCCGGGCTTGCGCACCTGGCGGCCCGATGCGGACGAGGAAACACTGGCCGCCGTATTCACCGATATTGAAGCGCTGGCAGCAGACTGCCAATTCCGGGATTGCCGCCACGGAATGGAGCCGGGCTGCGCCGTGCGTGAACATGTCGATGCCGACCGGCTATTGAATTATCATAAGTTACTGCGCGACGCACACCGGGTTCAGCAGACACCACTGGAAAGAATTGCCGATCGGGCGAAATGGAAGATCTTGAATAAGGCCGGCACCAAGCGCAGCCAGGACAAGCGCAACTAAGCAAAACCAGCAGTGTGGCCGCCCTGTTAGGGGGGCCACCGACCATTTGAATGGCTCCGTTCGAGTATTTCATGCCAGCTTCTGGCTTGATCGTGCTCTTTCCTTGCATGGTCCGCAGTGCACGCTTGAATGGCGTCCGCAAAAAGCCTAGGCTATGGATACACAACAGCCACCGGAGATAAGTATGCCACTATTAAAAATCGGCCAGATCGCCATGCATGTTTCCGATGCAGACCGATCGGAAAAATTCTACGAAGAAGTATTGGATTTGCGCAAGCTTTTCCGCCGCGACGAGCTGGTTTTCTTTGATTGCAATGGATTGCGCATCATGCTTGAGGGGACGAATAAACCCGTGGATCCAGCACAGGGGACGTGCGTTTATTTTATGGTCAAAGGGCTGGAGGCGGCGGTGGATAAATTGGAATCCAGGGGAGTAAAATTTGAGGACCAAGCGCATTTGGTTGCGAAAATGTCGGACCATGAATTGTGGATGGCTTTCTTCCGCGATCCGGACGACCATTTACTGGCGCTTATGGAAGAAAAGCGATAACCGGGAGGATGTTCCGCTAGCCTGCACCGATTTCTGATACCATGCGGGCACTCCCACCACCAACCGGTCATGCTCATGCGCCGCTATGCGCCTCTCGCCCTGATTTTCGCACTCTCCGCTTGCGGCGAGAAATACACGCCAGCCAGTTTGTACCAGGCGACTACGCCTGACTGCAAAAACTGGGCCGAGGAATCGCGTTTCGATCTGCCCAAGGGAATAGCGGTCATCGCTACGGCGCCGACTGCATTGCCGGATGGCGGTGTGGAAATCGGGCTGGTTTATATGTTGCCGCGTAACACCATGGCGCAATTCACCAGCCGCGCATTCAAGATTTCCCAGCCCAAGGGCGCGCCGCTGCAAACCGCCGAAATCGCCAGTATTTACCAGCGCGGCACCAGCGCCCGGCCGGAGATAGTTGAAGTCATCAAGGAAATGCCGGTATTGATGGCGGCGGTCGCCACTTCCGACGCCACCCAATTCCGCTTCCGTCTGCAGTTCAAGGGCAAGCTGCCGGAACGGTTCGATTTCACTCCGCCCGACATGGTGATCAACCGCGACCGTTATCCGGTGCGCACTTTCACCTACCGCTATTTCGACGACCGTAAAGCCTACGGCATGTGCACCTAAGGACGGTCTGAGCGTTATAGGGATTCCACCGCATCGCTCCCTGATCCGGCCCTTACTCGGCGGGCTGCGCCCGCGCCTTCAGGGCGCTGATTGCCGAGCCGATCAACGGCCGCACTTCTGTGCAGCTGAGTTTTGCCAGTTCGGACGGGCTGCGGGTCTTGCCCAGTTCCTTGGCGACCTGATAGCCCAGGAAATAGCCCCGGCGCGGCTGCAGTCCGCCCTCGCTGCGGCCATCCATCTGGAACAGATTCGCGTGCTGCTGCTCATCGGTGCTGTCCAGCACCCGCTCCAGTTGCGCCAGGCTGGCATACATCCGGCCCCTGACCAGATTCGCGCTGCCGGGCGGGAAGTCGAGCAGCATCTCCTGGTCGGTCGCCTGCGGATTCAGCACCTGGGAGGCATGGTTGGCTAAACCTTCGCTCCACAGGCGCTGCCAGACATATTCTTCACCGCAATATGACTGGGCGGTATGGTAGATGTGGAACAGTTCATGGTGGAAGAAGGCGGCTTCGTCGCCATTGCCATGCAATCGCGCCATCATGTCGGCGCCGAAGATCAAATACAGGCGTCCGTTGAGGTCTCTTGGTCCTCCGTCCATTTCTCCCAAAGAGTGGACAAAGTAGGTGGTCACTTCGGGCTTGAAGTCCGGAAACGCCTTGGCGAAGGTGGCCACGTGGCGCGGCAGATCCGCCTCAAACTTGGCGGCCTTGTCCAGGTAAGCCCGCCGGCGCTTGCCGAACGCGGCGATATTGCCGCGTATCAGTTCGTCCTGCTCGGCTTGCGTCCGCCTCCCCTTGTAGCGTTCAATCCCGTAGAACTCCGGGAAACGCGCTCCTATCTGCGCTTTAAACGCAGACACGCGTTCGGCTTCCGCCAAACCCTGGCTGGCGTCCCAGAACGTGGCGAACTCCCGCGCCAGGCTGCGCACTTCCATCTTCGGCGGGGGCGCGTCGGCCGCATGGCATGACAGGATGGCGCTCAGTGCCAAGCAGGCGGTCAGCAAACGTTTCATAGGTGATTTCTGTAGGGAAAGCACATAGTTTGCCATAAAGATAACTATTCGGAAATAAAAAAAGGCAGCCGAAGCTGCCTTTCTGTCTCTGCTGAACCGAGCTTAGTGCTTGGCGCGCAGTTTGGCGATGGCGGCCAGCTGGCCGATCGCTGCAGCCAGTTCGGCTTGCGCTTTCGCGTAGTCGATGCTGCCGCTGTTGTTGGCCAGGGCTTCTTCCGCCAGTTTCTTGGCGGCCGAGGCTTTGGCTTCATCCAGGTCTGCACCACGGATCGCGGTGTCAGCCAGTACCGTGACGGCATTCGGCTGGACTTCCAGCAGGCCGCCGGCGACGAAGACGAACTCTTCCTCAGCCTTGCCCGCTACCTTGATGCGTACCGCGCCTGGACGAATACGGGTGATCAGCGGGGTGTGCTTGGGGTAGATACCCAGCTCGCCCTGCTCGCCCGGCAACGCGACGAATTCGGCTTCGCCCGAGAAGATCAGCTCTTCCGCGGAAACCACGTCTACGTGTATGGTATTTGCCATGTGTGTCCTATCGGGATGGTGACGGCCCCGCCTTGCGGCGGGGCCGAAGCAACTCAGCGATTAGCCGAGTTTCTTGGCTTTTTCGATGGCTTCTTCGATCGTGCCGACCATGTAGAACGCTTGCTCCGGCAGGTGATCCAGCTCGCCCGACGCGATCATCTTGAAGCCTTTGATCGTGTCTTTCAGCGAAACGTATTTACCTGGGGAACCGGTGAACACTTCAGCGACGTGGAACGGCTGCGACAGGAAACGCTGCATCTTACGAGCGCGCGATACCAGCAGCTTGTCTTCCGGCGCCAGTTCGTCCATGCCCAGAATCGCGATAATGTCGCGCAATTCCTTGTAACGCTGCAGCGTGCCCTGTACGGCGCGCGCGGTGTCGTAGTGGTCCTGGCCCACGACCAGCGGATCGAGCTGGCGGGAAGTCGAGTCCAGTGGATCGACCGCAGGGTAGATACCCAGCGAGGCGATGTCACGCGACAGAACGACGGTCGAATCGAGGTGACCGAAGGTGGTCGCTGGCGACGGGTCGGTCAAGTCATCCGCTGGAACGTACACGGCCTGGATCGAGGTGATCGAACCGGTCTTGGTGGACGTGATACGCTCTTGCAGACGGCCCATTTCTTCGGCCAGGGTAGGCTGGTAACCCACTGCGGAAGGCATACGGCCCAGCAGCGCGGAAACTTCGGTACCGGCCAGGGTGAAGCGGTAGATGTTGTCCACGAAGAACAGAACGTCCTTGCCTTCGTCACGGAACGCTTCCGCCATGGTCAGACCGGTCAGCGCGACGCGCAGACGGTTGCCTGGTGGTTCGTTCATCTGACCGTAGACCATCGCTACCTTGGAGTTTTCCGGGTTTTCCAGGTCAACTACCTTGGCATCGGCCATCTCGTGGTAGAAGTCGTTACCTTCGCGGGTACGCTCACCAACGCCGGCGAACACGGACAGACCCGAGTGCGCTTTGGCGATGTTGTTGATCAGTTCCATCATGTTCACGGTCTTGCCCACACCTGCACCGCCGAACAGACCGACCTTACCGCCTTTGGCGAACGGGCACACCAGGTCAATCACCTTGATGCCGGTTTCCAGCAGGTCTTGCGACGGCGACAGTTCGTCGTACGCAGGCGCCGTGCGGTGGATAGAAGCCATCTGGTCGTGCGCGACCGGACCGCATTCGTCGATCGGGTTGCCCAGCACGTCCATGATGCGGCCCAAGGTGGCTTTGCCAACTGGAACCATGATCGGTTTGCCGGTGTTCTGGATCATCATGCCGCGGCGCAGGCCGTCGGACGAACCCAGAGCAATGGTACGGACCACGCCGTCGCCCAGCTGCTGTTGTACTTCCAGGGTCAGCTCGGAGCCTTCCATTTTCAAGGCATCGAATACCTTAGGCATCGCATTGCGTGGAAACTCAACGTCCACCACAGCGCCGATACACTGAACGATTTTGCCATCAGCCATGTTCGTTCCTTCTAAATATAGTTGTTTCGTTTAAACCGCAGCCGCACCGGCAACGATTTCGGAGAGTTCTTTGGTAATCGCAGCCTGACGCGTCTTGTTATAGATCAGCTTCAGTTCACCGATGACGCTACCTGCGTTGTCGCTGGCGGCTTTCATCGCCACCATGCGGGCCGATTGCTCGGACGCCAGGTTTTCCGCCACAGCCTGGTATACCAGCGCCTCTACATAGCGCTCCAGCAGTTCGTCGATCACGGTAGGCGCATCCGGCTCGTAAATGTAGTCCCACTTGTGGCTACCTTTGTCTGCCTTGATGTTGTCAGCCGTCAGCGGCAGCAGCTGCTGCACTTGCGGCTCTTGCTTCATCGTGTTGATGAACTTGGTATAGCACAGGTACACTGCGTCGAGTTTGCCTTCAGTGAACTTCTCGAGCATGACCTTGACGGGTCCGATCAATTTGTCCAGATGCGGCGTGTCGCCGATCTGCGTCGCTTGCGCGACAACAGGAACGCCAACCCGATTCAAGAACCCCAAACCTTTGTTACCGATGGCTACCGCTTCAACCTTGACGCCGGCCGTTTCCAGCTCGCGCGTTTTCGCCGTCACCATGCGCAGCACGTTGGTGTTCAGACCGCCGCACAGACCCTTGTCGGTCGTGACGATGATGAAACCCACTGCTTTCGCTTCGCTGCCCTGGGCTTGCGCCAGGAACGGGTGCGTGTATTCAGGGTTGGCGCTAGCCAGATTAGCGGCGATATTACGAACCTTGTCACTGTAGGGACGGGCGGCGCGCATGCGATCCTGCGCTTTGCGCATTTTCGATGCGGCGACCATTTCCATCGCCTTGGTGATCTTCTTCGTATTCTCTACGCTCTTGATCTTGCCACGTATCTCTTTGCCTACTGCCATGAGTCCTTACTCCTTCTGCGCTGAGGGCGGTCCGAGGCGTGAGCCTGGACCGCCGAGCCGCTTAAAATGCGCCAGATTTCTTGAAATCAGCAATGGCGGCCGACAGGGCAGCTTCGCCGTCTTTGTCCAGTTGCTTGGTTTCTTCGATCTTGGCCAGCAGAGCAGCTTGCTTGGTCTTCAGGTAGGCGTGCAGGCCGGCTTCGAATGGCAGCACTTTCTTCACTGCCACGTCGTCCAGGAAGCCCTTGTTCACTGCGAACAGGGATGCGCCCATCAGGGAAATCGACAGCGGCGAGTACTGAGCCTGCTTCAGCAGTTCGGTCACGCGGGCACCGCGGTCCAGCTGCTTGCGGGTCGATTCGTCCAGGTCGGAAGCGAACTGCGCGAACGCAGCCAGTTCACGGTACTGCGCCAAGTCGGTACGGATACCGCCGGACAGGTTTTTGATGACCTTGGTCTGGGCGGCGCCACCGACGCGCGATACCGAGATACCGGCGTTAATCGCAGGACGGATACCGGAGTTGAACAGCGAGGTTTCCAGGAAGATCTGGCCGTCGGTGATCGAAATCACGTTGGTCGGCACGAAGGCGGAGACGTCGCCTGCCTGGGTTTCGATGATCGGCAGTGCGGTCAGCGAACCGGTCTTGCCTTTGACGGCGCCGCCGGTGAACTTCTCGACGTAGTCGGCGTTCACGCGTGCTGCGCGTTCCAGCAGACGGGAGTGGAGGTAGAACACGTCGCCTGGGTAAGCTTCGCGGCCTGGTGGGCGGCGCAGCAGCAGGGAGATCTGACGGTAGGCAACTGCTTGCTTGGACAGGTCATCGTAGACGATCAGTGCGTCTTCGCCGCGGTCGCGGAAGTATTCGCCCATGGTGCAGCCGGAGTACGCCGAGATGTACTGCATGGCGGCCGATTCGGACGCGGTGGCAGCGACAACAATGGTGTATTCCATCGCGCCGTGCGTTTCCAGCGAGCGCACGATGTTTTTGATGGTCGAAGCTTTTTGGCCGATTGCAACGTAGATGCAAGTCATGCCTTGGCCTTTTTGGTTGATGATCGCATCAACCGCGACAGCCGACTTACCAGTCTGGCGGTCGCCAATGATCAGCTCACGCTGGCCACGGCCAATCGGTACCATCGCGTCGATCGACTTCAGGCCGGTCTGCATAGGCTGCGACACGGATTCGCGGGCGATAACGCCCGGAGCGATCTTTTCGATTGGCGAGGTCAGCTTGGCGTTGATCGGGCCTTTGCCGTCGATCGGTACGCCCAGCGCGTTGACCACGCGGCCGCACAGTTCAGGGCCGACCGGCACTTCCAGGATGCGGCCGGTGCACTTGACCGTGTCGCCTTCCGAGATGTGCTCGTAAGCACCCAGAATCACGGCGCCGACCGAGTCGCGCTCCAGATTCATTGCCAGGCCGAAGGTGTTGCCTGGGAATTCCAGCATCTCGCCTTGCATTACGTCCGACAGACCGTGGATGCGGCAGATACCGTCGGCTACGGAAATAACCGTGCCTTGATTGCGCACTTCAGCGCCGCCATCAATGCCTTGGATCCGGCTCTTGATCAGCTCGCTGATTTCAGATGGGTTGAGTTGCATACTAACTCCTAAATGTAGTTCTCTCCGCTTGCGCGAGGGTATATTTGGTCTGCCGTAGCTGCCTGCGGGCGGTTCTTACGAAACCAGCGCGACACGCATCTGTTGCAGCTTGGCGCGGACCGAAGTGTCGAGCACTTCGTCACCGACTACCACGCGCACGCCACCGATCAACGATGGGTCTACGGTTACGCTCGGATTGAGCTTGCGGCTGAATTTCTTTTCCAGCGTGGCGACCAGCTCGGAAACCTGGGCGGCGCTCATGTCGAACGCGCTCGTGATCTCGGCATCCGCCGCACCTTCCGCGCTGTTTTTCAACAGCTGGAATTGGGCGCCGATTTCCGGCAGCAATTCGATACGGCCGTTAGCGACCAGCATGCCCAGGAAGTTATTCGCTTCCGGGGTCAGCGGCGACTTCAGCAGAGACTGAATAGTGGCAGCGACATCGCTTTCCGAAACTTTCGGATTGCGGGCGTAGTCCAGCACTTCGGCGTGACCGCCGATCTGGGCCAGTTCGGACACCAGATCGGACCACTGCGCGAGGTTGCCGGCTTGGGCTACGCGGAAGAGGGCTTCCGCGTAGGGACGGGCGACAGTTGCGAGTTCAGCCATGATTACAGCTCAGTCGCGAGGCGGGCCAGCAGGTCGGCGTGGGCCGACGCGGTGACTTCACGCTTCAGGATCTGCTCGGCACCTTTGACCGCCAGATCGGCTACCTGGGCGCGCAGAGCTTCGCGGGCCTGGGTAACTTGCTGATCGGCTTCGGCCTTGGCTTGCGCAATGATGCGGTCCGCTTCGGCTTTGGCGTTGGCCTTGATTTCTTCAGCCACCAGTTGCGCACGCTTTTCGGCGTCCGCGACGCGCTGGGCAGCTTCGTCGCGGGCGGAGGACAGGGCTTCGGAAGCGCGCTTTTCAGCGATTTCCATAGAAGCCTTGCCTTGATCGGCAGCAGCCAGACCATCCGCAATACGCTTGGCACGCTCGTCCAGCGTGGAATTCAACGCTGGGAATACGAATTTCATCGAGAACCAAACGAGCACCCCGAAGGTGATCATCTGGCCGACGAGCGACATATTAGGGTCCATTACCTTGCTCCTAAAAAGTTTCCCCGGTTGGAGCGTTGATTACTGCGCTGCTGCGGTTGCCAGGGCGGTCAGGAATGGGTTGTTGAACGTGAACAGCAGAGCAACACCGACGCCGATCATCGAGATAGCATCCAGCAGACCAGCGATAACGAACAGCTTGGTTTGCAGTTGTGGCATCAGTTCAGGCTGGCGTGCCGACGCTTCCAGGAATTTGCCGCCCAGAATAGCGAAGCCCAGTGCGGTGCCGATTGCGGCCAGACCAACGATGATGGCTACGGCCAGAACGGTCATGCTTTGTACTTGTGCGATCAGAGCTTGCATATAATTCTCCTAAATTTAAAAAATAACGAAAGATACTAAAAAAACAAATTGAAAGTTGCTGATTAGTGCTTCTCAACCGCGAGGGAGAGGTACACCACCGTCAACGCCATAAACACAAAAGCTTGCAAAGTTACAATCAGGATGTGGAAGATTGCCCATGGACCACCCAGCAGCCACTGCGCCCACCAAGGCAACAACGCGATCAAGATGAAAATCAGTTCGCCGGCATACATGTTGCCGAACAGTCGCAGCGCCAGCGAGATAGGCTTCGCCAGCAACTCGATCAATTGGAAGACGAAGTTCACCGGGGCCAGCACGATGGCCATGAAGCCATGCGCGTGGAACGGCGCGGTGAACAGTTCTTTGGTCCAGCCGCCAATGCCCTTGGCCTTGATGGAGAACGCGATAATGCAGATCAGCACCGAGAACGACATGCCGAAGGTGTGGTTCACGTCGGCGGTCGGAACCACGCGCAGCTTGTAGACGCCGAAGAATTGCAGCACCTTCGGCAGCAGGTCAACCGGCAGGAAGTCCATTGCGTTCATCAGCCATACCCAGACGAAGATGGTGATGGCCAGCGGGGCGATCACATTGCTCTTGGCGTGGAAAGCGGAATTGACGGTGTCGTTGACCAGTTCCATGACCCATTCGACGAAGTTCTGCAGCTTGCCCGGCACGCCAGGGGTGGCGCGGCGCGCGGCCATGTAGAACACGCCGAGGAACAGCAGGCCCAGAAGAGCGGAAACCCAGAACGTGTCCAGGTTGATGGTGTTGTCAGCGTTGCGCAGGTGCGACAAGTGGTGCTGGATGTACTCTGTGGCGTTAGCCGGGGCCGCGTGGCCCCCGTGTTCAGTTGTCATAATGTTTGTCAGATTTTGTTAATTAAACTGCTAGCAGCGCGAACCAGTAAGCCAGGGTCGCTACCGCGAAACCTATGATCAGCCATAACCATGCGGCCGACGAGAACAGCACCAGCGCGACGATGAACAGCGCTGCCGTTATGAAAACTTTAACCATTTCGGCGCGGAAATGCGTCCGGAATGCTTTCTTTGCGTCATTCGTTCCGCCCGCGACGATAATCGCGTACACCAGGCTCCCGATGACCGCGATCGCTCCGCCCAAAGCGGCAGACCAGCCTCTCTCAACGCTGCCAAAGTAAGCCGTGGCTGCGGAAAAAAACGTGGCGATTGTGAACTGCAAGGCAACAACTTTAAACACGGGGGAGGCAATGCTTTGCGTAAAATCACTCACTTGCCAGGTTCCCAGAGAAAGCGTATACACCTAAAGACACGGGATTATATTAGGAATTGCTTAGTTTGGTCAAACATGGTGCGTCGCAACATGGGTGTTTGAGCAAGAAAGATACGGTTTGGGTCCCGTTGCAGAGGAGATGCACCACGATAGCGCGACATGTGCGCGCTATCATAGTGTCAACATTGCTACTACTAAGAGTTACTTTACTGCCGGCCGATTGCCGGGTCAGCCGCGCAGCCGGCTCAGCAAACCGTCGAGCACATCCAGGTCGGCAAAGTCGATCACCATCTGGCCGCGGCCCTTGCTCCCCATCTTGAACACCACGGGCGTGGCCAGCAAGTCGGCAAGCTCCTCCTCCAGACGCAGGATGTCCCCGGATTTATCCTTCTGTTTGCGTTCGGACTGCTCGGATTGCTCTTCCTGCGCCCGCTGCACCAGTTTTTCCGTCTCGCGCACCGACAGGCGCTTGGCCACAACCACATTGGCCAGCGTGATCTGGGTCGCCGCATCGACCGCCAGCAGGGCGCGGGCGTGGCCCATGTCGATATCGCCGGCCATCAGCATGGTTTGCACCGGCGCCGCCAGATTGATCAGCCTGAGCAGATTCGACACGGCGCTGCGCGAACGGCCGACCGCGGTGGCGGCCTGCTCGTGGGTGAAATCGAAATCGGTGATCAGGCGCTGGATGCCCTGTGCTTCCTCGAGCGGGTTCAAGTCCTCGCGCTGGATGTTCTCGATCAGGGCCATGGCGGCGGCCGAGCGGTCGTCCACGTCGCGCACCAGCACCGGCACCTGTTCCAGCCCGGCCAGCTGGGCGGCGCGGAACCGGCGCTCGCCGGCGATGATTTCATATTTAATCGGTCCGCCCGCCTTGGCCGCGCCGATCGGGCGGACCAGGATGGGCTGCATGATGCCTTGGGTCTTGATCGAGGCCGCCAGTTCGGCTAGGCCGCCCTCGTCCATGCGCGTGCGCGGCTGATATTTGCCGGCCTGCATTTGTGCTACCGCCAGCTCGGTCGGCGCGCTGCCGTTCGCTGCCGGGTTCGATGGATCGCCGTCGCCGCCCAGCAGGGCGTCCAGGCCGCGGCCGAGGCCCTTGAGTTTCTTAGTTGCCATTATCTTATTCCGTCCGATTACATCTTCTTGATACGCTTGACCATCTCCGCGCCGAAGGCGATGTACGCCTGCGCGCCCTTGGAGGCGGGATCGAAGGTCACGCCCGGCATGCCGTACGACGGTGCTTCGGCCAGACGCACGTTGCGCGGAATGATGGTCTTGAAGACCTTGTCGCCAAAGTGCTGCTCCAGCTGCGCCGAGACCTGCTGCGACAGCGTCATGCGCGGATCGAACATGACGCGCAGCAGGCCGATGATCTTCAGGTCCGGGTTCAGGTTGGCGTGCACCTTCTTGATGGTGTTCACCAGGTCGGACAAGCCTTCCAGTGCGTAGTACTCGCACTGCATCGGGATGATCACGCCGTGCGCGGCGCACAGGCCGTTCAGGGTCAGCATGGACAGCGCCGGCGGGCAGTCGATCAGGATGAAGTCGTACTCCTTGTCGACCAGGGCCAGGGCATCCTTCAGGCGGCGGTCGCGGTTCTCCAGCTGCACCATCTCCACTTCGGCGCCGGCCAGCTCTCGGTTGGACGGCAGCACGTCGAAGCGCCCCGCTTCCGAACGCTGGCGCGCCGTGGCCACGTCCGACTGGCCCAGCAGCACTTCATAGGTGGAAGCGGCCAGGCCTGCCTTATTGATGCCCGCGCCCATGGTGGCATTGCCTTGCGGGTCCAGGTCCACCATCAGCACGCGCTGATTCAGTTTGGCCAGTCCGGCGGAGAGGTTGACCGTGGTGGTGGTCTTGCCCACGCCGCCCTTTTGATTCGCTACACAAAAAATTTTGGCCATGTATTCTTCTTATGCTGTGTTTCGTTATATATCGTTTATACGGTATAAATGATTTATATGGTTTATATGGAATAAACGATTTATACCGTATATATCGTTATTCTTTGCTGATGAAAACCAGGTGGCGTTCCGCCTCCAGCCCCGGCACCTGCAGGGCCTGCAGCCGGTCCACCTTCCACGGCTGCGGCAGGCGCTCGCGCTCGTCCTGCGGCGCCGTTCCCTTCAGGGCGATGAAGCGTCCGCCTTCGGCCAGCAGGTGTCCGGACCAGTTGACGAAGTCGCTCAGGTCCGCGAAGGCGCGCGAGGTGATCACGTCGAACGGCAGCTTCACCTCCAGCTCCTGCACCTTTTTCGTGTACACCGTCACGTTGGCCAGGCCCAGTTCCGCCTTCACCTGCGTCAGGAAGGCGGTCTTCTTGTGCACCGTGTCTATCATCGACACTTTCATGTCCGGCCGCGCGATCGCCAGCACCACGCCCGGCAAGCCGCCGCCCGCGCCCACGTCCAGCACGTTCTGCGCGCCCTGGAACGCCGGCACGGCAGCCAGGGAATCGAGCAAATGCAGCGTCATCATCTGCATCGGATCGCGCACGGACGTCAGGTTGTAGACGCTGTTCCACTTGTTGAGCAGCGCCAGGTAGTCCAGCAGCTGCTCCTGCTGCGCGGCGGACAGCGCCAACGCCAGTTCCGCCTCGCCCTGCTTCAATACTTCGGCCAATGCTGCCCGTCCTGGCGCGGACCGATCGAACAACTTCATTGCACAGCCTCGTCTTTCATGTTCACGAACCCGCCGAAGCCGGTCTTTTTCAGGTGCACCAGCAGCAGCGAGATCGCCGCCGGGGTCACGCCGGAGATGCGCGAAGCCTGGCCCAAGGTCTCCGGGCGCTGCGCGTGCAGCTTCTGGCGCACCTCGACCGACAGCGCCGTGATCTCCAGATAGTTGAAACCTTCCGGCAGTTTCAGGTTCTCGTAGTGCTCGTGGCGCTCCACTTCCTTGCTCTGGCGGTCGATATAGCCCGAGTATTTGAGCTGGATTTCCACCTGTTCCTGTACCGCCGCGTCGCCCACGCCGGGACCCGCCAGCGACTGCCCTTCCAGGCCGGCCATGGTCATCAGCTTCTCATATCCGACGTTCGGGCGGCGCAGCAGATCGGCCAGCGAGTATTCGCGTTCGATGGCCTGGCCGATCACGCGTTCGGACTCGTCCGCCGCCAGGATGCGCGGGTTCACCCACGTGGAACGCAGGCGCTCGAGCTCGCGGGCGACCGCCTCGCGCTTGCGCTCGAAGGCTTCCCACTGCACGTCGCCGACTACGCCCAGCTTGCGGCCGATGTCCGTCAAGCGCATATCGGCATTGTCTTCGCGCAGGCTCAAGCGGTATTCGGCGCGGCTGGTGAACATGCGGTACGGTTCCTGCACGCCCTGCGTGACCAGGTCGTCGACCAGCACGCCCAGGTAAGCTTCCGAGCGCGCCGGCGTCCAGGCATCCTTGCCCTGGGTCTGCAGCGCGGCGTTGATACCGGCCAGCATGCCCTGCGCGGCAGCCTCTTCGTAGCCGGTGGTGCCGTTGATCTGGCCGGCGAAATACAGGCCGCCGACGGCCTTGGTTTCCAGCGAGGCCTTCAGGCCGCGCGGGTCGAAATAGTCGTATTCGATGGCGTAGCCGGGGCGCAGGATGTGGGCGTTTTCCATGCCCTTCATCGAGCGCACCAGCTCGAGTTGCACGTCGAACGGCAGGCTGGTGGAGATGCCGTTCGGGTAGAACTCGTTGGTGGTCAGGCCTTCCGGCTCCAGGAAAATCTGGTGCGATTCCTTGGACGAGAAGCGGTGGATCTTGTCCTCGATGGACGGGCAGTAGCGCGGGCCGACACCCTCGATGACGCCGGTATACATCGGGCTGCGGTCCAGGCCGGCGCGGATGATGTCGTGCGTTTTCGTGTTGGTGTGGGTCACCCAGCACGGCATCTGCCGGGGGTGCATGGCGGTGTTGCCCATGACGGAAAACACCGGCACCGGATCGAGGTCGCCCGGCTGCTCGGTCATGGCCGACAGGTCGATGCTGCGGCCGTCAATGCGTGGCGGCGTGCCGGTTTTCAGGCGGCCCTGCGGCAGCTTCAGCTCTTTCAAACGGGCCGACAGCGAGATCGCGGGCGGGTCGCCGGCGCGGCCGGCAGAGTAGTTTTGCAGGCCGACGTGGATCTTACCGTCCAGGAAAGTGCCGGCGGTCAGCACCACGGCCGGCGCCAGGAACTTAATGCCGATCTGGGTGACGGCGCCGACCACGCGGTCGCCCTCCACCATCAGGTCGTCCACGGCCTGCTGGAACAGCCACAGATTGGGCTGGTTTTCCAGGCGCGAGCGGATCGCCTGCTTGTACAGAATGCGGTCGGCCTGGGCGCGGGTGGCGCGCACGGCAGGGCCTTTCGAGGAATTCAGGATGCGGAACTGGATGCCCGACTCGTCGGTGGCGATAGCCATGGCGCCGCCCATGGCGTCGACTTCCTTGACCAGGTGGCCTTTGCCGATGCCGCCGATGGACGGGTTGCACGACATCTGACCCAGCGTCTCTATGTTATGCGTCAGCAAGAGCGTCTTCTGGCCCATGCGGGCAGAAGCGAGGGCCGCTTCGGTGCCGGCGTGACCGCCGCCGACAACGATCACGTCGAATTGAGTAGGAAATAGCATGGTTGGTATTGGGGATAAATGCGAGGGATGAGATCAGATTATAGAGTCTTTTTACTGCTGCGACTTTTTTAGGCAAAAATATTAGACGGATTGTTCCACGTGGAACATCACGATTCACCCCGAATGGGACGTAAAAAAGGGCGCCTAAGCGCCCTCATCCACTGTTCCACGTGAAACAATCACTTCAGAAAGGCGTCGTAGCCGGTCTTGAAAATAAGGATGGTCACGACCACCAGGAACAGGCGGCGCACAAATCCGCTGCCGTGCTTCATCGCCAGTTTGGTGCCGAGCAGCGAGCCGGCCACCTGGCAAGCCGCCATCATCAGACCCAGCTGCCATAGCAAGTGGCCGGAGTAGCCGAACCACATCAGCGCCGCGCAGTTGCAAGCCACGTTGACCACCTTGGCCACGGCGGACGCCGCCAGGAAATCGAAGCCGAAGAAGCGCACGAAGAGGAAGACCAGGAAGCTGCCGGTGCCGGGACCAAAGAAGCCATCGTAGAAACCGATCAAGGCGCCGATACCCATAGCCATCAACCGCTCCCTGGTGCCGGTATGCAGCGGCGCGTGGATGCTGCCGAAGTCCTTGCGCCAGAAAGTGTAGACCGCCACCGCGACCAGCACGATGGGCAGCAAGGTGCGCATAAAGTCCGGCGGGATCCTGGTGACGGTGTAGGCGCCGAGGAAGGCGAACAGGAAGGCAGCGACGGCGGCTGGCGCGGCGGTGGTCCAGGCGAGGCTGACGCGGCGCGCATAATTGACGGCGGCAGCGGCAGTGCCGAAGATGCCGGCCAGCTTGCTGGTGCCGAGCAGCGTGGCCGGGGCTGTACTGCTGAAGACCGAGAACAGCACCGGGATCTGGATCAGACCGCCCCCACCCACCACCGCATCCACCAGACCCGCCGCGAACGCCGCGACTGCCAGCATCAAATAATCCACCATAAAGCTCCCGGAAGCGCCGCCTGTGCGGCCAAGTAAGAAGCCCATCATTGTACGGAAGAAACCCCAACCAAGCAGACCGAGCCGCACTGGGGAGCAGACGAGAACTCCGAGTGCCCAGACTTTCCCACAGCAGGCAGGCTCCCCACATTACCTGCGGCGCAATATTTTTTTAAAACGAGCCTACTGGTTCACACCAACTGGTTCAGACCAACTGGTTCAGGCCGGATGGTCCAAGCCGACTGCTCCAGGCCGACTGATCCAAGCCGACTGATCCAAGCCGACTGATCCCAAGCCGACTGGTCCAAGCCGACTGGTTCAGGCCGGATGGTCAAAGCCGGCTACTCCGACCCGACAAAGCGGCCAGGTCGAGCCGCAGGTGGAGACTCCGCGTCCCCGTCTGACCCCGAATGCGGCTCAGCTCGCCTCAACTGGCAGCGGAGCAAGAAGGCGGCGGCGGCGGGCTGAACCCGGCGTGCTTTTGGTGTAAGCTGGAATGCCAACATTCCACGCCGATCACGCCATGAATGACTTCCCTGCTTTCGCTTTCAGTACCGTCCCCAACATCGTGTCCGAACTGGGCGCGGCCCGGAAACTTGGGGATCATGTACGGCTGCGCTTTCCTTCGGCGCGGCGCGCCCTGCTCGTCACCGATCCGGGCTTCCTGAAAACAGGACTGGTGCAGGCGCCCGCCGATAGCTTGGCGGCGGCAGGGTTTCACGTGGAACTGTATTCGGACGTGGTGGCCGACCCGCCGGAGGCTGTCGTGCTGGCAGCCGTCGCGGCCGCGCGCGAGCATGCGGCGGATATCGTCATCGGCCTCGGCGGCGGCAGCTCGATGGATGTGGCCAAGCTGATCGCGGTACTGGCAGGCTCCGGGCAGGCGCTGGCCGCCATCTACGGCATCGGCAACGTGCAGGGCTCGCGGCTGCCGCTGGTGCAAATCCCGACCACAGCCGGCACCGGCTCGGAGGTTACCAATATCGCCATCGTCACGACCGGCGAGACCACCAAGATGGGCGTCGTCGCGCCGCAGCTGTACGCGGACCTGGCTATCCTGGATGCGGAACTGACCATGGGCTTGCCCGCCATGGTCACCGCCGCCACCGGCATCGACGCCATGGTCCATGCCATCGAGGCCTATACCAGCCGCCACAAAAAGAACCCGCTGTCCGATGCGCTGGCGCGGCAGGCGCTGGGCCTGCTGTCCGCCAATCTGATACCGGCGTGCGAGAACGGCAAGAACCTGGCGGCCCGCCAAGCCATGCTGCTGGGTGCGATGCTGGCCGGGCAGGCGTTCTCCAACGCGCCGGTGGCGGCGGTGCACGCGCTGGCCTATCCGATCGGCGGCATCTTCCATGTGCCCCACGGCCTGTCGAATTCGCTGGTGCTGCCGCACGTGATGCATTTCAATGCGCCGGCGGCCGCGCCGCTCTACGCGGAGCTGGCAGCCATCGTGGTGCCGCACGCGGCCGGGTCGGACGAGGCCAGGGCCGAGGCGCTCATTGTTGCTATGCAGCAAATTGCAACCATCACGGGGATAGAGCGCACTTTGCAACAGGTGGGCATCAGCGAAAGCGATCTCGACCGGCTGACCGACGACGCGATGCTGCAGACCCGCTTACTCGGCAACAACCCGCGCGAAGTCACGCGCGCGGACGCCCGCGCGATCTACGCGGCCGCGCTGTAAACGCAGACTGTAAACGCAGACTGTAAACGCAGACTGTAAACGCAGACTGTAAACGCAGACTGAAAAAGCAAACTCAAAACGCAGACTGCAAACCCGGACTGTCAACGAAAAACGCCGCCCGAAGGCGGCGCCGTCACTCTCATACTTGTAGAACTAGTTCGGCACGTCCACCGTGCTGCTGGTGACCGCGATCGCATTGGCGCCGGGCGCCGCCGCGATGGCCGGCAGGTTGGCCACGGTGATCGGGACCGCGTTGCTGGCGCGGGTGGTCGTGCGGACCAGCTGCGACGGCGGCAGAGGCGCGCCGGCAGGGTTCTTCAGGTTGGCGTATACCGCGTCCAGCGCACGGAACAGGTAGACGTGCAGCGGCACGATGACGGTCGGCAGCGCGTTGCTGAAGGAGTCGAAGTGGTTGGCGTTGGTCACTTCGATGTAGCGCAACTTGCTGGCGCTGCCCTCGACATTGGCGTTCAGGCCCAGGTAGGCGCGCGATGCGTGGTTGACCGGGATCAGCGCATCGCTGCGGCCGGCCACGATGACGGCCGGTTTGCCATGCAGGTTGCCGGTCGCCTGCACCTCGGCGACGCCCGCCCTGACACGTGCACTCTGCGCCGCCAGCGTTCCGCTCAGCGCCGCGCCGGTGACGGCGTCGGTACCGGTGGCCAGCGAACGCAGGCACAGGAAAGCGTCCAACGACTGGTCCGCAGCGCCGGTCGACGGCGATACGCCCAGCACGTAATTCTTGGCGCCGCCAACCGAGTCCTCGTACACCACCGAACCCATGATGCCGTTTTGCGTGGCGAAGCTGGTGGCCTTGATGGCGTCGGCGTATGCCACCGGTGCGCCGGTCAGCGCGTCGGTGTTGGCGAAGCTGAAGCCACACAACTTGTCGTTCGGCAGGAATTTTCCGTATGAGTACGCGTAAGTGGCCGCGACCAGCACGTTGAAGCCGGCATGCACGCCCTGCAGCGGGTCGGCGTCCGCCGTCCAGCCGTAGGCTTTCAGCTTGGCCAGCGCGTTAGCTTGCTGCTCGGTGGCGCTGGCCCCGGTCAGCAAGCCCTTGGCCACCAGCGAGGTGCAGCGCGCCAGGCCGGTGGCGCCGCCGGCCACGCAGGGCTGGTATAGCGCGGCATAGGTCGAGTAGTCGAACAGCGGCTTGGCTTGCGCGGCCACGGCAGCGCCTCCCTGGCGCACCGCGTAGCCGGTGGCTACCCTGGGCTGGATTTGCGGCTCGGTGGCCGCCACGGCGCTGATAAGGCCCTTGGTGTCCTGCTCTGCGGCAAGCAACGCTGACCCGGCGCCGTTCGAGATGCTGGAAGCGATGGCGACCGAGTTTTTCGGCGTCAAACGCACCAGGTGGCTCTTGCCGTCGGACGCCAGCTGGCCGTATCGCTCGTTCAGCACGTAGTAGGCGAACTCGACCGCCTGCAGCGTGATCTTGCCCCAGTCCTTCTCGGGGTTCTGCTGCGAGTGCGCATGCTTGAAGGCGACACGGCCGGGATAGGCGGCCAGGTAGGCGGCGCGCTCGGCGTCCGTCATGGCCGGAGCGAAGATGGCGTTCTTGCCGGCCGCCGTGCGGGTCGCGCGCACGCCGTTCTGCAGGTTCACGCTGTCGTCGTCAAAAGTGTACAAGCCATTGCCCGTGCCCTTGTCGGCGTAGGCCACGGCGCAGTTGTTCTTCAGGCCCCATTCACCCGCGCTGCCCACCGCACCGTAGATGCCGCGCGAGCCGCTCGAAGTGCCGGTGACGATGCAGGGGTTGACCGGGTCGAACGAGGCCGGCACCTGCACCAGCAGCGTCACGTTCTGCTTGCCGGTGCCGTCGTCGGCGTAGGCCACGTATTCAGTGCCGGCCACCTTGCCCTCGCCCGTGCCGGCCACGCCGGCCGCGTTGACGTTGGGACCGTACAGCGTGCCGTAGCCGCTGTTGGCTGCGATGTCGAGCACGGCCCGGTAGTTGGCATAGATGGCGTTGCGCCGCAACTCGGCGGCCGTCGGTTTCAGCGGGTCGGCATAGGCCGGCGGCGTGGCGGCGGCCAGACCGGTCTTGCCCAGGCCGGCGGTCAGCAGGTCGTCCGAACTGCCGTCGTAGCTGGTACTGGTCACCGCGCCCAGGTAGGACGGCAGCACGTTCAGTACCTCGGGTTCATTGCTGCTGTCGCCGCAGGCGCTCACGCCTGCGGCGACGGCGGCGGCCGCCGCAGCCAGGATGGTTAGCTTGGCGATACGGATCGTATTCATGTCTCCTCCATGCTTGCAATTAAAAAGTCGAAAAAAAACGCCGGACTGTGCCGGCGTTTTTGCTTGCTCAGGTCAGGCAGGCTTCCTGGTATCGAAGCGCGCCACGATCTCCCCTACTATGCCGCGCCGGAACAACAGCACGCAGGCGACGAAGATCAAGCCGGTCACCATGCTGACGGCCTCGCCCAGGGTGCTGAACCATTCCACGCCGGTGTTGGCGGCCAGGAAGGTGCCGATATCGCCCAGCTTGTTTTCCAGCAGGATGATGATGATGGCCCCCAGCATCGGACCGGCCAGCGTGCCCATGCCGCCCACCAGCGTCATCAGGATCACCAGGCCGGACATGGTCCAGTGCACGTCGGTCAGCGTTTCGAAGCCCAGCACCACGGTCTTGGTGGCGCCGGCCAAGCCGGCCAGCGCGGCCGACAGCACGAAGGCCATCAGCTTGTATTTGTCGACGTCGTAGCCCAGCGAGACGGCGCGCGGCTCGTTTTCCTTGATGGCCTTGAGCACCTGGCCGAAGGGCGAATGCACGGTGCGCACGATCAGCGCGAAGCCGGCCACGCAGATGGCCAGCACCACGAAGTACAAGGTGGTGTCGTTGGCCAGGTCGATGACGCCCAGCAGTTTTCCACGTGGAACGCCTTGCAGGCCGTCCTCGCCGCCGGTCAGCGGCGCGCGCAACGCGCCGAAGTACACCATCTGCGCCAGCGCCAGCGTGATCATCGAGAAGTAGATGCCCTGGCGGCGGATCGCCAGGCTGCCCATCACCAGACCGATCAGCGCCGCCCCGGCGACGCCGGCCAGCAGGCCCAGCTCGAACGGCCAGCCCAGCACTTTCAATGCATGGCCGGCGCAGTAGCCGGCGCCGCCGAAGAAGGCCGCATGGCCGAAGGACAGCAGGCCGGTGTAGCCGATCAGCAGGTTGAAGGCGCAGGCGAACAGCGAGAAGCACAGCAGCTTCATCAGGAACACCGGGTAGCCGACGAAAGGCGCGGCAAGCGCGATGGCCAAGGCAATGGCATAGCCTATGTTTTTATTCACGGTCGCTTCCTTATTTCTCTTTACCGAACAGGCCGGCGGGACGCAGCAGCAGCACGATCACCATCACCACGAACACCACGACGGCCGAGCCCTCGGGGTAGATCACGCGGGTCAGGCCCTCGATCACGCCCAGCGCCAGGCCGGTCAGGATGGAACCCATGATGGAACCCATGCCGCCGATTACCACCACGGCGAACACTACGATGATGAGGTTGGAACCCATCAGCGGCGACACCTGGATGATGGGCGCGGCCAGCACGCCGGCGAAGCCCGCCAGCGCCACGCCGAAGCCGTAGGTCAGGGTGACCATCAGCGGCACGTTGACGCCGAAGGCCTCCACCAGTTTCGGGTTCTCGGTGCCGGCGCGCAGGTAGGAGCCAAGCTTGGTTTTCTCGATCACGTACCAGGTGGCCAGGCAGACCAGCAGCGAGGCGACCACCACGAAGGCACGGTAGTTTGGCAGGAACATGAAGCCGAGGTCGGTGGCGCCCTGCAGCAGCGCCGGGGTTTCGAAAGGCTGGCCCGACACGCCGTAGAAGGAACGGAACACGCCCTCGACCACCAGCGTGATGCCGAAGGTCAGCAGCAGGCCGTACAGGTGGTCCAGCTTGTAGAGCCAGCGCAGCATGGTTTTTTCGATGGCGATGCCGAACAGCCCCACCACCAGCGGAGCGAGCAGCAGCACGGCCCAGTAGTTCATGCCCAGGTAGGTCATGCCTATCCACGCCAGGAACGCGCCCATCATGTACAGCGCGCCGTGCGAAAAGTTGATCACATTGAGCAGGCCGAAGATCACGGCCAGGCCGAGCGACAGCATGGCGTAGAAGGAACCGTTGACGAGACCCAGCAACAGCTGGCTCATCCACGCGGACAGGGGAATGCTGGTTATATCCATGGCTCGCGATATAAAAAATCACCGGACGGTGACGGAGTAGATAACTTGTCGTTCCCGCGAAAGCGGGAACCCATGCTGCGCCGGCCGAAGCCCGCAGCCCAGGGGTTCCCGCCTGCGCGGGAACGACGCGGTTGAGGCTAACTTACTTCCAGAGCGCGCACTTGGTTTCGGCCTTGGTCACATAAGCCTGGTCGCCCGGGATGGTGGCGACGACCTTGTAGTAATCCCAAGGGTATTTCGACTCGGACGGCTTCTTCACTTCCATCAGATACATGTCGTGCACCATGCGGCCGTCCTGGCGGATCACCCCGCCCTTGGCGAACATGTCGTTGATCGGCGTTTTCTTCAAGTGCGCCATCACCTTGTCGGAGTCGTCGGTGCCGACCGCTTTCACGGCCTTCAGGTAGTTCGACACGGCCGAGTAGTCGGCCGCCTGCAGCATCGACGGCTCCTTCTTCATCTTCTCGAAGTAGCGCTTGGACCAGGCGCGCGTGTCCGGGTTCAGGTCCCAGTACCAGCCGTCGGTCAGGTACATGCCCTGGGTGGTGTTGAGGCCCAGCGAGTGCACGTCGTTGATGAAGATCAGCAGGCCGGCCAGCTTCATCTTCTTGGTGATGCCGAATTCGTTGGCCGCCTTGATCGAGTTGATCGCGTCGCCGCCGGCGTTGGCCAGGCCCAGGATCTGCGCGCCGGACGATTGCGCCTGCAGCAGGAAGGACGAGAAGTCGGACGCCGACAGCGGATGCTTGACGCTGCCCAGCACTTTGCCGCCGGCCGCTTTCACCACCTCGGCCGTGTCTTTTTCCAGCGACTGGCCGAAGGCGTAGTCGGCGGTCATGAAGTACCAGTTCTTGCCGCCCTGCTTGGTGATCGCGCCGCCCGTGCCGCGCGCCAGCGCCACGGTGTCGTAGGCGTAGTGCACGGTGTACGGGGTGCACTCTTCGTTGGTCAGGCGGGCCGAGCCGGCGCCGATCGAGATGAAGACCTTCTTCTTCTCGCCCGCCACCTTGGCCATGGCCAGGTTGGCGCCCGAGTTGGTGCCGCCGATCAGCAGGTCGACGCCCTGCTGGTCGAACCATTCGCGCGCCTTGGAGGCGGCGATGTCGGCCTTGTTCTGGTGGTCGGCGGAAATGAATTCAACTTTTTTGCCGGCGATGACGACGCCGGCGTCGGCGATCGCCATCTTCATCGCTTCCGCACCGCCCAGGCCGTCGATATCGGAATACAGGCCGGACATGTCGGTGATGAAGCCGATCTTGATGGTGTCGCCGGACACCTGTGCCTGCGCGGCGAAGGAAAGGCCCATGGCGCAAATTGCCGCGGTGGCGGTGGCGATAGCGTTTAGTTTCATTTTTTGTCTCCGTCCTGAAAGGTTTTGTAGTGGTACGGTAAAAGCACTTACACGCCGAGCAGCTCGGTCAACACCGACATCTTGGCGCTCAACTCCGATGCAGCGAAAGTCTCGACGATCTGACCATGCTCCATCACGTAAAACCGATCCGCCAACGGAGCGGCGAAGCGGAAATTCTGTTCCACCATGACGATGGTGTAGCCCTTGGCCTTCAGCGCCAGAATCATGCGGGCCAGGCCCTGCACGATGACCGGCGCCAGGCCTTCGGAAATCTCGTCGAGCAGCAGCAGGCGGGCGCCGGTGCGCAGGATGCGCGCCACCGCCAGCATCTGCTGCTCGCCGCCGGACAGCCGCGTGCCCTGGCTGTTCCTGCGTTCCTCCAGGTTGGGGAACATGGCGTAGATTTCGTCGATCCCCATGCCCTTCTCGCCTGTGGCCAGCTGCGGCGGCAACAGCAGGTTTTCCTCGGTCGACAGCGAGGAGAAGATGCCGCGCTCTTCCGGGCAATAGCCGATGCCGAGGTGGGCGATCTTGTGCGTGGGCAAATCGATCGCTTCCACGCCGTTGACCTTGATCGAACCTTTGCGGGTGCCGGTCAGGCCCATGATTGCGCGCAAGGTGGTGGTGCGGCCGGCGCCGTTACGGCCCAGCAAAGTCACGACCTCGCCCGCCTGCACTGAGATATTGACGTTGTGCAGGATGTGCGATTCGCCATACCAGGCTTGCAGATTGCTGATCTCCAGTGCCGCCGCCATCAGTGCGCTCCCGCCAGTTCGCTTGCTTCCGTGCCCATATACGCTTCCATTACCTGGGGGTTCTTCGACACCTCGGCATAATTGCCCTCGGCCAGCATGGCGCCGCGCTGCAGCACCGAAATCCGGTCGCAAATACCGGAGACCACGTTCATATTGTGTTCCACCATCAAAATGGTGCGGCCGGCAGAGACCTTCTTGATCAGCTCGGTAACCCGGTGCACGTCCTCGTGGCCCATACCCTGGGTCGGCTCGTCGAGCAGCATCAGCTCGGGCTCCATGGCCAGCGTGGTGGCGATCTCGAGCGCGCGCTTGCGGCCATAGGGCATGTCGACGGTGACAGTGTCGGCGAACTCGGTCAGGTCCACCTCGGCCAGCAGTTCCATGGCGCGCGCGTTCAGCTGCGACAGCGAGCGCTCGCTTTTCCAGAAATGGAAGGTGGTGCCCAGCTGGCGCTGCAGGCCGATGCGTACATTCTGCAGCACGGTCAGGTGGGGGAAGACGGCGGAAATCTGGAAAGAGCGGATCACGCCCATGCGCGCGATCTGGGCAGGCTGGGCAGCGGTGATGTCGTTGCCGTTGAACAGGATCTGGCCCGAGGTGGGCACCAGGAACTTGGTCAACAAATTGAAGCAGGTGGTTTTTCCGGCCCCGTTGGGACCGATCAACGCGTGTATGTGGCCGCGCTGGACCTGCAAGTTCACGTCGTTTACAGCAGTGAAACCCTTGAATTCCTTGGTCAAATTTCTTGTTTCCAAGATGAAGTTTGACATCGTGTCTCCTGGTTATTCTTTATAAACTGCCAAATTTTGAGTCGATCATACACACAAAAAAAATGATGAACAATACAGTATAAATACCATCAAACTAGTAAGTTTGACTACAAAACGGCGCACATTGACCCAGGTCAAAAAGTGGTGTGAAAACCAATTTATTTCCAGCTGGAATGAATCATCTGCGCGGCTTTCTCGGCAATCATGATGGTCGGGGAATTGGTGTTTCCGGAGGTGATAAAGGGCATGACGGAGGCGTCGACCACCCGTAGTCCAGCTACACCACGCACACGCAACTGGCTGTCGACGACGGCCAAAGTGTCGTTTTCCCGCCCCATCCGACACGTGCCGACCGGGTGGAAGATGGTGGTGCCGATGGCGCCGGCCGCCGCCGCCAGTTCCTCGTCGGTCTGGAACGCGGGTCCGGGCTTGTACTCTTCCGGCAGGTATTGCGCCAGCGCGGGCGCGGCGGCGATGCGGCGCGTCAACCTGAGTGCGTCGGCCGCCACTTGCCGGTCTTCCGGCGTGTTCAGGTACATCGGCGTGATCTTGGGCGGAGCGTAGGAATCGGCGCTGGCGATGCGTATATGGCCGCGCGAAGTCGGCCGCAGATTGCACACGCTGGCCGTGAAGGCAGGGAAGGCGTGCAACGGGTCGCCGAACTTCTCCAGCGACAGCGGCTGCACATGGTATTGCAGGTTGGGCGCCGCCTGGCCCGGGTCCGAGCGGGCGAACGCCCCCAGCTGCGACGGCGCCATCGACATCGGCCCGCTCTGGAACATCGCGTACTCCAGGCCGATGCGCATCTTGCCGAACCAGTTGCTGGCCAGCACGTTCAGTGTCTTGACGCCGCTCACCTTGAACACCATGCGCAGCTGCAAATGGTCCTGCAGGTTGCCGCCGACACCGGGCAGATCCGCCACCGGCACGATACCCAGCTCGTTCAGCATGCCAGCCGGGCCGATGCCCGACAGCTGCAGCAGCTGCGGCGAGCCGACAGATCCGGCCGCCAATATGGTTTCGCGCGCGCTGTCGGCCCGCCACTGCGTGCCGCCGCCGCTAAACACTACGCCCTTGCAGACCGGGCCATGGCTGCCATCCGCGCCCTGCTCCACCAGCAGCTTTTCCACGTGGCAGCCGGTCATGATGGTGAGGTTGGGGCGGCCAGCCGCCACTTTGAGAAATGCCTTGGCCGTGTTCCAGCGTATGCCGCGCTTCTGGTTCACCTCGAAATAGGCGCAACCAAGGTTGTCGCCCTGGTTGAAATCGTCCACTTTCGGTATGCCGGTCTGCTCGGCCGCATCGCGGAAAGCGTCCAGGATCTGCCACGACAGGCGCTGCTTTTCGACCCGCCATTCGCCGCCCGCGCCGTGGAAATCACCGGCGCCGCCATGGTAATCCTCGCTCTGGCGGAACAGCGGCAGCACCGACTGCCAGCGCCAGCTGTCGTCGCCGCAGGCCTCGGCCCAGCGGTCGTAATCGCCGGCCTGGCCGCGCATGTAAATCATGCCGTTGATGGAAGAACTGCCACCCAGCACTTTGCCGCGCGGATAGATCAGGCTGCGTCCGCCCAGGCCGGGGTCGGCTTCGGTGCGGTACAGCCAGTCGGTGCGGGGATTGTTGATGCAATGCAGGTAACCGACCGGGATATGTATCCACAGATAGTCGTCCTTGCCGCCCGCCTCGATCAGCAGGACGTTGGCGTTCTTGTCGCGGGTGAGCCGGTTGGCAAGTACGCAGCCGGCAGTGCCGGCGCCGATGATGATGTAGTCGAACTGTCCAGCAGATTCCAAAGACCACTCCTTCCGGATATTAAAAACGTGTCAGCCTGCTTGCATTTCCTTGAGCAAGGTTTCCACCAGCTTGGCCGCCGGCATGCCCCGCGCGCGGCCGACGCCGCTGCCGCACCACAGCGACATCCATTCCGTATCGCCGCGCCTGGCCGCCTCGGCACGTATGCTGCCGGTCAGCGCGTTCTGCACCGGATACGCCGGCACTTGCAGCTCCACCTCCCCCATCACGCGCATGAAGCGGTTTTCCAGCCCGCGCGCATAGCGGCCGGAAAAGGCCCGCGTCTGACGGGTGGGACGGTCGCCCGCCGACAACAGGCACTGCTTGTAAGCCGGATGAATGCCCGATTCATTCGTCACCAGGAAAGCCGTGCCCATCTGCACCGCCTTGGCGCCAGCCGCCAGCGCGCGTTTGATATCCTTGCCGTCCATGATGCCGCCGGCGGCAATCACCGGTATGCGCACCGCCGCCACCACCGCCGGCAGCAGCTCGAAAGTGGTCAGCGTCGCATCCTTCTGGGCGCCGATGAAAGTGCCGCGGTGGCCGCCCGCCTCCACGCCGGATGCCACCACCGCATCGGCACCGGCTGCCTGCCAGGCCAAGGCCTCGGCAATGGTGGTCACAGTCCCGATCACCGCAATGCCGGCCGCGTGCAGCCGGGCAACCTGATCCGGATTCAGAATGTCGAAGGTGAAACTCGCCACAGCGGGCCGCAACTCCAGCAGCGTTTCAAACTGGGCGGAGAAATCTTCACACCACTTGGCCGGCATCGGCAACTCCTGCCAGCCCAGCTCGGACCACACCGGCTTCAACAGCTCGGCCGCGCGTTCCAGCTCGGCCACAGTGGGCGAAGGCATGCCCTGGACGAAGAAATTGATCAAAAACGGCTTGTCGGTCAGCGCACGGATGGCGGCCACCTGGGCGCGCAGCGCGTCGGGCCCCAGCAGCGAACCGGCCAGCGAACCGAGCGCGCCGGCATTGCAAACAGCCGCGATCTGCTCCGGCGTGTTGCCGCCGCCATTCGTCGGGCCCTGGATGATGGGATGGGGAAACAGGGACAGCAGCTCCATGACAGCCTCCTGGTGCCTGTTGATAACTATATGGATATCCACAGGCATGGTTTGTGAGTAAGCAAAAGGTAAACCGGGACGTCAAATTTTGTCCAGATACAGTCCTTCAGCCGTACACCGTTTACGCGCCGTGTTGTACAGGCCGCAAACGGTTGATTCTAATCCAGTTAACCCGGTTATCCACAGAAAAGTGACTACGTTAACAACTACTATTATTTTGTATACATACCTCTTTAAAGTAAACCAAAGCTTCCTGCTTTCCCCCGCAAAGGCCAAAAACCCTGCAAACCCTGCATTCCTGCAAGCTCTTCTGCCGCTGAAGCTGGTCTTCTCCCAGACTGGATTGGCAGAGTTCACCTGGCAGTAGAGACGGAGCAAGCATGGCGGCAGAGCGAAAAACAACAGACCAGCCCACCCCAAAGGCTATCTTGGCTATCACGGACGTCTGCTGGCCAATCTGCGCGCCCTGCTCTGCTCACGTAGCAGTACTTTCACCCACGACTTCTGGAACGGCTGGGCCTGATCGCCGGCTATTTGCCCGTCATCATCACCTACGTCGACCGCTGCACCTTCACCAGTCGGCGCTTCGAGTACGTCGTCAAACGAGCTCCTCAAAGCGCCGTGGGACGCAAAGTGGAAGAAATGACAGGTCTGGCCGTCTACACGCTGTCTAAACCGCAGCTGCACACCGCCCTGGCCGGCCAAACCGTTTATTTGAGGCCTCCCTTGCTCAGCAATGACGGTTTAGGTTGGGAAGGGGAAGTCTGGCGCCAGGACCGGCGAACCGGCGGATGTTCCCGGCCAAGACGTCCTGGTTTCCAAACCCGTACCAAGGGAGATTCGGAAGAACTGCACGTGGCTGTTGATAAGTCCATGGATATCCACAGGATGACATGTGGGTAAGGAAGTGAATTGTCCACCACCCAATTTTTATCCAAGTTTTGCCCCTGCGCTAGTACAGCGATTGTCCTGCCGCTTATCTTTTCCGCAAATCCATGATTTCACTGATGTTTACGTGGTTATCCACAGGAAGAACGACGTTTACTACTACTATCATCTGTATATAAAACATTAGTTAACAAACTAAGGAAGACGCGGATTTCGAAGCGAATGGAACAGAGCTCAAAAATGCATGCAAAACAGGGATTGTGGATAAGGTCATGCATATCCACAGGATGACTTGTGGGCAAAGCCCGAAGTTCTGCACACGGAAAATCTTGTCCAGAAGTCGTTCTTCGTAGATACAATGCTTGTGCAGCAGGTTGTAAACGTCGTAAACCCTTGATTTTTGGCTTGTTAACAGGCTTATCCACAAAAAAACGCGCGTTTACTATCTACTACTATTTTTTATATATATCTTTGTTGTAAACCTATAAAAGAAAACGCGAACCTGAAAAACGGAGAAAAAATGCGTCTAGGCATCATCAGTGCACTCGCTGAAGAGCAAAACGGGCTGATAGAAGCCATGGAAAGCCAGCACAAGGTCACCCATGGCATGCGTGAGTACACTGAAGGCAAGCTCTGGCACATCGATGCGGTATGCGTCCTGTCGCGTATAGGCAAGGTAGCGGCCGCCATGACTGCGAGCATCCTTGTGGAAAAGTTCGGAGTTACCCACATCGTCTTCACGGGAGTCGCCGGAAGCGGGGATCTGGGAGTAAGGGTTGGCGATGTTGTAATAGCAGACAGCCTGGTTCAGCACGATATGGACGCCAGTCCATTGTTCCCGAGGTTCGAGATCCCGTTAACCGGTCTTTCGCGGATTGCAAGCGACCGCGATTTGACGCGCCAGTTGGCCGCTGCCGCCAAGGAATTCCTGGAAAACGAATCCGGCAATCCGCAAACGCACCGCGGATTGATCGCCAGCGGCGACCAATTCATCAACAAACGCGCGCAGTTGTCCGCTTTGAAGGATGCATTGCCCGAATTGCTCGCGGTGGAGATGGAAGGCGCAGCGGTTGCGCAAGTATGTTTCGAGTTAGGCATCCCGTTTGGCGTGATCCGCACCATCTCCGACAACGCCAATGAAGACGCCGCAATCGACTTCATGCACTTCGTCCAGACTGTCGCCAGCCGCTATGCCTACGGCATCCTCAAATCCTTCTGCCAGAACCGCTAGCCCCGCACCTGCAATCGCCCCCCTGTGCACAAATCCACAGTTATCCACAACGCACCCGCAGCCCCCCGCGAAAAGGGGCCAGGGTCAAATCGTAAAAAGGGCCAGGGTTATTTTTCGTCCTTTCGAGGACGTCCTCGATCCCGAATTTCGCAGTTTTCGGTGATAAGTTCTTCAACGGATGCCCGGAAACTATCATTGCCCAGCGGTTTCCCATGGTTAAGGGCTCGCCTGATGGTCAAAATCTCAGGTTCTCCAAGCAACTGCGCGCATAGATCACGATATGCCAGGTGGCGTGCATCAGGGAGGCTGGCCAAACCCGTGTAGAGGGCATGTGGCGTTATCAGCGGATTGCGCTGGCCCAGCGCATTGGCTCGGTAGCTGCTCCATCGATAGGATGCGGGATCGTGCACCATGTTGGCCCGAACCGGGTTGTACTCGATGTAGTGGTGACAGCGCATCAGATAGCTTTCCGCCTGGACGAGCGACGAGCGATATCTGCTTTCCCACAAGGTGCCTGAGCGCTTGTACTTTGTGTTGACGAAATGAACAAATCGTCTCCCTAGCGACATGAAGAGCCGTGCGCAGTTGCCCAGCTCGGCCTGGGTCAGCAAGAGATGAACATGGTTGTCCATCAGTACGTAGGAGTGCAGCGCGCATTCATTTTCCTGCAGTGCAACGCCCAGCCAGTGCAAATAGAATTCGAAGTCTTCCGCTTCGAAAAAGCAAGGTGAACGATTGTGCCCCCTTTGCACGATGTGTATGGGAACGCCTGCGAGCTGGATGCGAGGAGGTCTTGGCATACATCCAGCGTAACGACCTAGAGGAAATAGAGATTGCGGTGACGCAAGGAATTGCTTAAAACGGCAATTAATTAACCCTGGCCCCTTTTACGATTTGACCCTGGCCCCTTTTCGTCGGTTCGCGGCCTTGTGGAGAAGGTCGGATTTATCCACAGGCTTGCTGAAATGAAAAAAGCCAGGCGGACTGCCTGGCTTTGAGGGGGGAGCGGGGAACTTAGGCGCCGAGGGTCATCAGACTGGCGTTGCCGCCCGCCGCCGTCGTGTTGACGCACAGGGCGCGCTCAGCGACGAGACGCCAAAGGGGGATGGCCTCGCCTGCGACAGTGTCTATGACGGCCACCAGGGCCCCTTCACGGGCCGCCAGCTGCTCGCGTACCCCATGGGACAGGGCGGACTCAACCAAGGCCACCTGGAACCCGCAGGAGACGCTGGCCAGGCTGTTGACGAGCTTGACCTGGTCCTTTACCTCCGCCGGCAGGTCTTCCGGCAGCACTTTCGACACCACCACCGCCTGGTTGCCGGTCGCCAGCACCGCCGCGATCTGGTTCAGCAGCACTTCGGCCGTCTCCGCAATGCACACCACCGCGCCGCGCGGGACGAAGCTCAAGGTGTTGCGCTCGCCCGTCGGGCCCGGCAATTCCATGGTCTTGCCCAGGGGCGTGCTGTGCGCGTACTGGTCCGCCAGCGAGACGACACGCTCGTTCTTGCCCTTGGCCCAGACTTCCAGCGCATCCAGCGCCGGCGTGGCCAGGCGGGCGTGCTGGGCCGGCGCGAGCGCACCGCGCTGCAAGCGCTTCAGGTACAGCGGACCGCCCGCTTTCGGGCCGGTGCCCGATTTGCCTTCGCCGCCGAAGGGTTGCACGCCGACCACGGCGCCCACGATATTGCGGTTGACGTAGATGTTGCCGACGTGCGCGCGGGCGGTGATGAAGTCGATGGTTTCATCGATGCGGGAGTGCACGCCCAGCGTCAGCCCGTAGCCGCTGGCGTTGATCTGCTCGACGATCTTGCCCAGGTCGGCGCGCTTGTAGCGGATCACGTGCATCACGGGGCCGAACACTTCCTTGCTCAGCTCGTCCAGCGAGCGGATTTCCAGCACGGTCGGCGGCACGAAAGTGCCGGCCGAAGCCGCCGGCAGGGGCAAGGAGTAGTGGTTCAGCGCCGATTTCTTCATCTTTTCGATGTGGCCGAGCAGGTTTTGCTGCGCTTCTCTGTCGATCACGGGGCCGATGTCGGTGATCAAACGGTCGGGGCTGCCAATGTTGAGCTCGCCCATCGCGCCTTGCAGCATTTTGATGGTCTTGTCGGCAATGTCTTCCTGCAGGAACAGCACGCGCAGCGCGGAGCAGCGTTGGCCGGCGCTGTCGAAGGCGGACGAGATCGCGTCCTGCACCACTTGCTCCGGCAACGCGGAGGAGTCGACGATCATGGCGTTCTGGCCGCCGGTCTCGGCGATCAGCGGGATGTCGGCGCCTTCGGCGACCGCGCGCCTGGCCAGGGTGCGGTTGATCAGCTGCGCCACTTCGGTGGAGCCGGTGAAGATGACGCCTTTCACGCGCGCGTCATTGCACAGTCCGGCGCCGACCACGTCGCCGCGCCCCGGCAGGAATTGCAGCGCGGCGCGCGGCACGCCGGCTTCGTGCATCAGTTCCACCGCGCGGTGGGCAATCAGCGGCGTCTGCTCGGCCGGCTTGGCCAGCACCACGTTGCCGGCCGCCAGCGCGGCGGCGGCCTGGCCGGTGAAGATGGCCAGCGGGAAGTTCCACGGGCTGATGCATGCGACCGGACCGAGCGCCAGGGTGTTGGGCGCGCCGCCGGCCTGCGCCGCGTAGTAGCGCAGGAAATCGACCGCCTCGCGGATCTCGGCGATGGCGTTTGGCAGCGACTTGCCGGCCTCGCGGATGGCCAGGGCCATCAGTTCCAGCATGTTGTGCTCGAACAGGTCGGCGGCGCGGTTCAGGGCGGCGGCGCGCAGCGACGGTTCGGTGGTTTGCCAGTCCATGGCAAAGGCGCTGGCGCTGGCCAGCGCGCCGTCGACATCGGCAGCGCTCGCTTCGCTGACGGAACCGACCACGTCGGCGCGCTGGGCGGGGTTGATCACCGGCTGCGAGACCTGGCCGATGGTGACGGCGCCGGCCAGCAAGGGGCCCGCGTTCCAGCTGCGCGGCTGGGCCAGCGCGGCCGATATATGGCGCAGCATGTCCTCGTTGGCCAGGTCCAGGCCGGCGGAGTTGCGGCGTTCGGCGCCGAACATGTCCACCGGCAGCGGAATCGCGGCGTGCGGCTGCCCGCCCTGCTCGCGCGCGGCGTCGACCGGGTTCTTGATCAGCGCTTCGACCGGGATCGCCTCGTCGACGATCTGGTTGACGAAGGAGGAGTTGGCGCCGTTTTCCAGCAGGCGGCGCACCAGGTAGGCCAGCAGCGTTTCGTGCGAGCCGACCGGGGCGTAGATGCGGCAGGCCTTGTCCAGGTTGTCCTTGCCCACCACCTGGTCGTACAGCGATTCACCCATGCCGTGCAGGCACTGGAATTCGTAGTTGGACACCCCGCCCGCCTTGGCCCACGTGTGGATGGTGGCCAGGGTTTGCGCGTTGTGGGTGGCGAATTGCGCGAAGATGAGCTCGGTCGCGGCCAGCAGCTTCTGCGCGCACACCAGATAGGAGACGTCGGTGTAGACCTTGCGCGTGTAGACCGGGTAGCCGGGCATGCCGTCCACCTGGGCACGCTTGATCTCGGCGTCCCAGTAGGCGCCCTTGACCAGGCGCACCATGAACTTGCGGCCGCTGCGCTTGGCCAGGTCGACCAGGTAGTCGATCACGAAGGGGCAGCGTTTCTGGTAAGCCTGCACCACGAAGCCGATGCCGTCGAAGCCGGCCAAGGCGGGATTGAACGCCATGGCTTCCATCAGGTCCAGCGACAGTTCCAGCCGGTCGGCCTCTTCCGCGTCGATGTTCAGGCCGATGTTGTATTGCTTGGCCAGCAGCACCAGCGCGGTCAGGCGCGGCAGCAGTTCGTTCATCACGCGGGCGTGCTGCGCGCGCGAGTAGCGCGGGTGCAGCGCCGACAGTTTTACCGAAATGCCGGGGCCGTCCTTGATGCCGCGTCCGTTCGACGCGCGGCCGATGGCGTGGATGGCCGTCTCGTAGGCGGCGTAGTAGCGGGCCGCGTCCGCCTCGGTCAGCGCCGCCTCGCCCAGCATGTCGTAGGAATAGCGGTAGCCGCGCGCTTCATTGGGCTGGCCGTTCTTGATCGCTTCGTCTATGGTCTGGCCGGTCACGAACTGGTTGCCCAGCATGCGCATGGCCAGGTCCACGCCCTTGCGTATCAGCGGTTCGCCGCCCTTGGCGATCAAACGGGTGATGGCCGAGCCCAGGCCCTGCTCGCTGCTCGAACTGACCAGCTTGCCGGTCACCAGCAGGCCCCAGGTGGCCGCGTTGACGAACATCGACGGCGATTCGCCCAGGTGCTTGCGCCAGTCGCCCTTGCTGATCTTGCCGGCGATCAGGCGGTCGGCGGTGGCGCTGTCGGGGATGCGCAACAGTGCTTCGGCCAGGCACATCAGCGCCACGCCTTCCTCCGACGACAGCGAGAACTCATGCATCAGCGCGTCGACGCCGGAGGCGCGGGTGCGCTCCTTGCGCACGGCCGACACCAGCCGGTGCGCCAGCGCTTGCGCGTCGGCAGTACCGCCTTCGCGCACCTCGCCGAGCAGCCACTGCACGGCGCCGGCCTCGTCGCGGCGGTAGGCGGCGGTGATGGCGGCGCGCAGCGGGCTCGGGTCGCGCAGGATCTCGGCTTGCAGGGTGGAAAACGGCGTGGCGACTGCTTGCATGGAAAGGCTTTCTACAATGGGAATCGTTGAGACGAGCACAGTAAAAACGCCCGTCCGGCACCAGGCGGGGCGAGCGTCATCGACCGGAATCGGGGCGTGCTGCTAATGATTCGATTGTAGGGGGAATTCTTCTGGATTAATTCTGGTATTACTTAGGACTAGCAATACATTGTTTTTGGTGAGAGAATTTAACCAAATATAATTTGAGGGGGATAAACACATGCTGGACAAGATCAGTAAGAAGATCCTGATGGAGCTTCAAAGCGACGGCCGCATCAGCAATGTCGAGCTGGCGGCGCGCGTCAATCTGTCGCCGGCGGCGTGCCTGGAGCGGGTGCGCAAGCTGCACGAGTCCGGCTATATCATGGGCTACACCGCCCAGCTCAACCCGCAATTGCTGGATGTGTCGCTGCTGGTGTTCATTGAAGTGGTGCTCGATCGTACCACGCCGGAAGTCTTCGATGCGTTCAAACATAGCGTCCAGGTAATACCGGAAGTGCTCGAGTGCCACATGGTGGCGGGCGGTTTCGACTACCTGGTGAAGGCACGCGTGAAAGACATGGCGGCCTACCGCGAATTCCTTGGCAAGACTCTGCTGCAAAAGGGCGTGCGTGAAACCCATACTTATGCTGTGATGGAAGAAGTCAAGAACACGAGCAAGTTGCCGATCAAATAGTGACATACGCCCGGGGCGATGCGCCGGACGCCGCAATGTAATGATGGAGGTCGAATGAAGTTGCAGCACAAGCAGGTGCGACAAATTTTGCGGATACTCGGCGCCACCGCGGCAGGCGCTTGCACAGCATGGTTGGCCCAGGTGGCTGGCGCCGGTTCGCCATGGCAGGCCATCCTGGGCGGCCTGGCGGCGGCGATCACGGCGCAGCTGGCCCAGTCGGTCGGCGACGGCAGCGGCGACGACGGCACGCGCCGCTTCGCCCACGTGGTGGGTGAGGAGATCGACGCCATCATGATAGGCGCGGCGGAGACTTCCTATTTCGTCGACTCGGTCAAAAAGAAGATTGAAAGCGATGTGCGCACGGCCAGCGAGATCGCCACCAGCTCCGGCCAGAACGCGCGCGCCACCGAGCAGATCGCGGCCCACGCCGAGCGCGCTGCCGCGGTGGCGGCGCAGGTACGGGCGGAAACCGAAGCCGGCCGCGCCGAGGCGGACCAGGGCCTGGCGCGCATCAGCCGCGCCCGCAACGACGCCCAGCAGGCTGCCGCCACCATGGCCAGCCTGCAGGAAAAGGCGCGCAGCATTTACGGCTTCACCGAAGCCATCACCGAAATCTCCGCCCGCACCAACCTGCTGGCGCTGAACGCCGCCATCGAGGCGGCGCGCGCGGGCGAACAGGGGCGCGGTTTCGCGGTCGTCGCCGGCGAAGTGCGCCAGCTGGCGCAGCGCACCAAGGAAGCGACCGACGAGATCAGCGCCATGGTGCGCGCCATCAACGAACAGGCCGCGTCGGCCACGGCCGGCATGGATTCACTGTCGGGCATGGTCAGCGAGGCGGCCGGCAATGTGGAAACCGTGCACGGGCTGCTGACCAGCATCGAGGCCTCGTCCGGCGTGTCGGAGAAGGCCATCGGCCAGATTGCGCGCGCCTCCCGCGAGCATGTCGACACCACGCGCGTGATCGCCGACGCCATCACGCAGATCCGCGACAGCATGCTCTCCACCGACGCCGAGCTGCCGCGCGCCACCGGTTCGGCCATGGCGCTGGCCGAGCGGGCCGAGGTGATCGCGGCGGCGCTGGGCATGTCGGACGTGGCCACCGCGCACGACGAGATTCGCATGGCGGCACAGGCTGCGGCCGGGGAAGTCGGCAAGCTGTTCGAAGCGGCCATCGCCGGCGGCAGGATTTCGCACGCGGCGCTGTTCGACCGCCAGTACACGCCTATCCCGAACACCGATCCGCCCAAGCACAGCACCAAGTTCGACAGTTTCACCGACCGCGCACTGCCGGAGCTGCAGGAAGGCTTGCTGACGCGCCTGCCGCACCTGGCTTACGCGGGCGCTGTGGATAACAATGGCTATTTCCCCACCCACAACAAGAAGTTCTCGCAGCCGCTGACGGGCGACTACGACGTCGACATCGTCAACAACCGGACCAAGCGGATCTTCAGCGACCGAACCGGCAAACGCTGCGGCTCGAACACCAAACCCTTCCTGCTGCAAACGTACAAGCGCGACACCGGCGAGGTGATGCACGACTTGTCGGCGCCGATCTTTGTGAACGGACAGCACTGGGGCGGCTTCCGCATCGGCTACCGTTCCGCCGCGCATTGATGGTGGGTTATGCGGGGGGGCCGAGCCACTGCGTGCTAATCCGCCCCTACGGACCGCCGTAACCTGCGGGCGAAAATCGGGGTGAGGTCCGACATTGCCCTACGGACCGCCGCTGCTTGTAGGGAGGGTTAGCGCCTGGGCGCGTAACCCGCCATCACACCGCTGGCTTAGTAAGTATCGCTGCGCGGGCTGGTGCCCGGGGCGGTGCGCTGGGCCACGTTGTTCATGCCTTCGAGGTTGGCGCGCAGCCATTTGTGCGCCGGGCTGCGGGCGTCGCGCTCGTGCCACAGCATGTCCAGGTGCACCGCCGGCAGCGTGAACGGCAGCTCCTTGTGGATCAGCGCGTCCGTCATGCCGGTCGAGGCGATCAAATGCTTGGGCAGCACCGTGATCAAGTCCGAATTGGCCACCACCCGCCCCGCCGTGAAGAACTGGTTCACCGTCAGCAGGATGCGGCGCTCGCGCTGGATCTGCGCCAGCGCCTCGTCCACCAGGCCGTGCGCGCGGCCGGAGAAGCTCACCAGCAAATGGTTCGCCGCGCAGTAGTTCTCCAGCGTCAAATCCACCTTGGCCAGCGGATGGTCGCGCCGCATCACGCACACATAGTGCCCGGAATACAGGCGCTCATGCCGGATCGGCGAACTGGTGTCGCTCGACAGCTGGGCCGCCACGCCGGGGAAGAAGCCCACCGCCAGGTCGACGTCGCCGCGCAGCAGCATGGGGCGCGGTTCGCGCGTGGTCAGCGGCACCATGCGCACGTTGACGCCCGGCGCCTCGCGTTCGATCGAACGCATCAGCGAGGGCAGCCAGAAGGCGGCGGTGGCGTCCGCCATGGCCAGGCGGAAGGTGGCGTGCGCCTTGGAGACGTCGAAGGTCTCCGGCGTGACTGCCGCCTCCAGGCTGGCCAGCGCGCCCCGCACCGACGGCCACAGCGCCTCGGCGCGCGGGGTCGGCTTCACGCCGTAGGCCGTGCGGATCAGCAATTCGTCGCCCAGGCTCTCGCGCAGGCGCTTGATGGCGTTCGATACGGCCGGCTGCGTCATGGCCAGATGGCCGGCGGCGCGGGTCAGGTTTTGCTCGGTCATCACCGCGTCGAAAACTCGCAGCAGGTTCAAGTCCAGCGTCAGAAAGCTCATGGTTGCCCGGCGTTATGGTTTTGACTCTTATTCACGTTCCGTATAGATGATATCGGGAAACGAAATTGGATTTATATGTTGCAGCGCACTATAGTGACACTTGATTGTAATTGCACCTCAACTTCAATGTCCACCTTCATTTCTGCTGTACAAGCCCTGACCCTCGATCTTTCGATTATGGATGCCATTCAAATCCTGCTGGGCGCCGTCCTGGCCTTGTCCCTGCTGCTGCTGTTCAAGCCGCTGCTGCGCGGTATCGCCCGTGCGTTGCTGCTGGTCGTGCGTCCCAAGCTGAACAAGGAGCAACGCCTGCAGCGCCGCCTGATGAAGGATGCCATGATGCTGAACCGCATGCTCAATGCGATGGACGGCGCGCCCAGCCACGCCGCCGAATTGCGCGCCATGGCCGCCCGCGCCTGAGCGGGCCGCTGTAACCGGGTTACGGCCGCACGCTGGCCGGTACCGCGCGGCAGGTTCTCTGCCGCGCCGCAACATCTTTATTTTTCACCCAGCAGCTGAGGTTTCAGCCCGCTGTCCACGGGCTTGTCGCCCAGCCAGATCCGCAAGATCGCATTGAAGAAGGCATGGTCCGGCAGCACGCCGCCCACGTTCTTGCCGTTCATCATCACTTGCGTGCCCGAACCGGGCATCCAGTCCACCGTCAGCACGTCGCCTTTTTTGAAGGCGGGGATAGCGGCGAACATTTCACCGAATTGCCTGGTTTGCTGAACGATCTTGTTGCGTTCTGCCTGGTCGGTATTGTCATTCAGGCCGGCCATGAAGGCACGGCCGAACTCTTCCGATGTCAGTTCGCGCAGCGACACGATCCGGATACGGCTCGGCGTCTCGGCGGCGAGGATGTCGGCCACGGTGGATTTCTTCTCGGTCAGGTACAGGCCCAGCGCATAGACCTTGAAGATGACTTTGGTCCGCACGCCGGCGCCGTTCAGCTTGAGCGGCGCGCCGTTGACGGTGATGGCCTCGTCGAATTTGATACCGGCCACTTCGGCGGCACAGGCTGGAATGACCGGCAAGCCGGCCAGCGCCAGCAGCACGGCTGCGGCGGCGCTTTTCAGGAGGGTGCGGCGGCGGGTGCGGCAGCGATGTTGGCGCGGTGAAGTCATGCTGTCTCCTAGGTGTTGTATGCGGTGAATATACCACCGGCACCAGGGAATGATGACTTCTCGCCTTACTCGGCCTTCTTGTCCGTCTTGCCGTCGGTCAGGCGGTGGTACTTCGCCATCAACTCTTCCTGGGTTTCACGCCAGGCCGGATTGAAGGGGATGCATTCGACCGGGCAGATCTGCACGCACTGCGGCTCGTCGAAGTGGCCGACGCACTCGGTGCATTTGTTGGGGTCGATCTCGTAGATCTCGGTCCCCATGTAGATGGCGTCGTTCGGGCACTCGGGCTCGCACACGTCGCAGTTGATGCACTCGTCGGTAATCAGTAAAGCCATGATGTGTCCTTAACCTTCGGCCTTCGCGCTCTTCATCGCTGCGATCTTCTTTTGCAGCCAGCGGTCGACGGACGGGAAGACGAACTTGGAGACGTCGCCGCCCAGCACGGCGATTTCGCGCACGATGGTGCCGGAAATGAACTGGTACTGGTCGGACGGGGTCAGGAACAGCGTTTCGACGTCCGGCAGCAGGTAGCGGTTCATGCCCGCCATCTGGAACTCGTATTCGAAATCGGACACGGCGCGCAGGCCGCGCACGATGACGCGCGCGTCGTGCTGGCGCACGAAGTCTTTCAGCAGACCGGAGAAGCTCTGCACTTTCACGTTCGGATAGTGGCCCAGCACCTCGTTGGCGATCTCCAGGCGCTCTTCGAGCGAGAAGAAGGGATGCTTGTTCTGGCTGTCGGCGACGCCGACCACCAGCGTGTCGAACAGGCCGGACGCGCGGCGCACCAAATCTTCATGCCCGCGCGTGAGCGGATCGAACGTTCCCGGATAAACAGCTACAACCATTGCGGCTCCCTTGCGATGCACCATTTAGATGTCGCATTATGCCTGAAAAGCAGGCGGGCCTTAAAACCGGGGCTTCCCGGCCGTCTCGCTTTTGCTGGTCTTAGCCCGGCCTCCGCCTGGTCCCTGCCTAGCCCCGGTACTGCAGCAGATGATAGAACACCATCCCGGCCTTGTCGGCCCGGACCACTTCCCAGCCCGCCATCCACTCCGGCGACTCGCCTTCTTCGAAGGTCAGCGGCAGGCCGGATTCGGCGTACACCAGGCCGTTTTCCTTGAGCAGTTTGCTGCATAGCGGCAAAGCGCGCTCCAGGAATTCCTGCTGATAGGGGGGATCGAGGAAGATCAGGTCGAACGTCTGGCCGCGCACGGCCAGCGACTGCGCGGTGGCCAGCGCGTCGCTGCGCAGCAGCTGCACATTGGCGGCGTTCAGCTTGGCTTTGACGGCGTCCAGCTGGCGCACCACGGCGGTGTTGCTGTCGGCCATGACGACGCGCTCGGCGCCGCGGCTGGCCGCCTCGAAACCGAGCGCGCCGCTGCCGGCGAACAGGTCGAGCACATGGGTGCCGGCCCATTCGCCGTCGCGCAGGTGGCTGATCCAGTTGAAGGCGGTTTCGCGCACGCGGTCCGGCGTCGGACGCAGGCCCAGCGCTTCGAGCACGGGCAGCGGCGTACGCTTCCAGGCGCCGCCGATAATGCGGACCTGGTTGCTGTGTTTAGGCCCGTGGACGGGCACTCTGGCGGGTTTGTTGGAGGCTTTCTTTTGCATGGCGGCACTATAACATGGGCGTCACCCGGCCTAATGCGCCTGCGCCGCCAGCGCGTTCAAATCCTCGATCCAGCCTTGCATGCGCTTGTGCGCGTGCGCCTTCTGCTCCGGCGTGGCGATGCGGATTACCGTCAGCACCAGTTCCATGGTGCCGGTCTGGTAGGCGTCGAAGAAGGCCTTGCGGTCGGACGGCTTCTCGGTGCGGTCGAAGTTGTCCTCGATCAGCTGGCGCACCATGGCCTCGGCAGCCGCCGGCGCCGGCCTCTCCTGCTGGATCTTGCGCGCCACGGCGAGGATGCCCTTCTGGCGCCGGATGCGCTCGTCCAGCCACAGTTCATTGTCCAGCGGCCGCGCGTCGGACGCCTTGCGGATGATCTCCTCCTGCTCGCGGCTGAAATTGCCGAACCACAGTTCGAACTGGTCCATCGATTTCTTGTAGCGGAACTTGAGCTGCTCGTCGCGCCCGCCCTTCATGTTCTTTTTGCGGAACTCGCTATTGTTCTTGGCGAATTTCTTCTCCATCTGCGCCAGCTGCTCCGGCTTGAGCGCCAGCGCCAGCTCGGCGATGTCGGGCGCGCCTTTCAGCATGGCCGCCTCGGTGCGGGCGCGGATGTCCTTGTAGTCGGCCTGCAGGTCGGCCAAGGTCGGGTTGGCCTGCAATTGCTGCTGTGCGTGCCTCAGCACTTGCGCATAGTCTTGCAGCTGGGTTTTGCGGTGCCAGCGGAAAAAATCGCCGATATCGGACTTCACACCGGGCTTTTGCGCCGAGTCCAGGTCGACGTAGGCGTCCAGCCACCAGAACAGCAAGGTGTCGCCGTTGTTGTAGGCCAGTCTTAGGGAACTGCAGGCGCCCAGCAGCGCCAGCAAAGCGATCAGGAAAATGTAGCGTGCGCCCCGGAAGCGCGTGCCCTGCATGTTAAACTTTTCCATAATTTCAACTCTTTAGAGTAGCCCTATGAATGTAGTCATCCTCGCCGCCGGCATGGGCAAACGCATGCAGTCCGCTCTGCCCAAAGTGCTGCACCCGCTGGCCGGCCAACCCTTGTTGTCGCACGTCATCGATACGGCGCGCGGCCTGTCCCCGGCCCGATTATGCGTTATTTACGGCCACGGCGGCGCTGCTGTGCTGGAACAATTAGAGCTGGAGAAGAAGGTGCCGGGCACCGATATCTCCGCCGCGCTGCAGGAACCGCAGCTGGGCACCGGCCACGCGGTCATGCAGGCGCTGCCAGCGCTGGACGAGGCTTACCCCACTCTGATCCTGTACGGCGACGTGCCGCTGACCACGGCGGCCTCGCTGCAGCGCCTGGTGGACGCGGCCGGACAAGACAAGCTGGGCATCCTCACCGTGGTGCAGGACGATCCCTTCGGCCTGGGCCGCATCGTGCGCGAGGACGAGCAGATCGTGCGCATCGTCGAGGAGAAGGACGCCAGCGCCGACGAGCGCGCCATCAAGGAAATCAACAGCGGCATCATCGTCGCGCCGACCGTGCACCTGAAGAAGTGGCTGGCCGCCTTGCAGAACAATAACGCCCAGGGCGAGTACTACCTGACCGACATCGTGGCCCAGGCCGTGGCGGACGGCGTGCCGGTGGTCTCGGCCCAGCCTTCGGGCGAATGGGAAGTGGCCGGCGTCAACTCCAAGGTGCAGCTGGCCCAGCTCGAACGCATCCACCAGCTCAACATCGCCAAGGCGCTGCTGGAGCGCGGCGTGACCTTGATGGACCCGTCCCGCATCGACGTGCGCGGCGAGCTGGTCTGCGGGCGCGACGTCACCATCGACGTTGGCTGCGTGTTCGAAGGCAGGGTCGAGCTGGCCGACGGCGTGACCGTGGGTGCGCATAGCGTACTGGTCAACGCCCGCATTGCCGCCGGCGCGCAGATCAAGCCCTTCTGCCACATCGAAGACGCCGTGGTGGGCGCCAAGTCCATCATCGGCCCGTACGCGCGCCTGCGCCCGGGCACCGACCTGGCCGAAGACGTCCACATCGGCAACTTCGTGGAAATCAAGAACAGCCAGATCGCCGCGCACAGCAAGGCCAACCATCTGGCCTATGTGGGCGACGCCACCATCGGTTCGCGCGTGAACGTCGGTGCCGGCGTCATCACCTGCAATTACGACGGCGCCAACAAGTTCCGCACCGTGATCGAGGACGACGCCTTCATCGGCAGCGACAGCCAGCTGGTGGCCCCGGTGACCGTCGGCCGTGGCGCCACGATAGGCGCGGGCACCACGCTGACCAAGGACGCGCCGCCCGAGCAGCTGACCATTTCGCGGCCCAAGCAGATGACGGTTCCTGGCTGGAAACGCCCGGTCAAGGTCAAGAAGTAAACTGCCTCATCTTTCTACGACGGCGCCGCGAGGCGCCGTTTTTTTATGTCCGCAGCCTGTGGATAAAAGTGTGGGCAAGCCTGAGGAAAACCGTCTGACAAGCTTTGGGCAACGACCGGATAAGTTTCGAATAAACCTAGTGTATTCAAAGAGATAGCAGCCACGCATCACCCCGCAACCGGAGCACTGTGTATACAAACAGTAGTGCTAAAAAATGTGCATAACTTTGTGAGTATCCGCCTGAACAAGGTCGGGATAAGTCGGGGATAACCGAGGACAAGTTTACCGGCCTGTGCATAACGTTGTGGGAAAGCTGTGAGTTGGCCGGGAATAAGCAGGCCCAGGCAAAGCCTGTCCGCCCCGGCCGGACTGGCGCGGCGGACGGCTGTGTATAAGCCTGTGTATTTGTGCTGGAAAAGTCCCGGATAACCCGGGTATAAGGCCGGGTATAAGAAGTGAACAAGCTGAGGAAAACCCGGTATAACTCGCTGGATGGCGACGCCGGGCTACACCGCGATGCGGGTCTCGAATTTGCTGCGCAGGGTGGAGAAATAGGTTTTCACATTGCGCACATTGGTCCTGGTGGCGAACAGGCGGTGCGCCAGGGTGTTGTAGGCGGGCATGTCGGCCACCTGCACCACCAGCACGAAGTCCGGCCCCGGCGACACCCGGTAGCACTGCAGCACCGCCTCGTCGCCCGCCACGTGCGCCTCGAACTCCTCCATGCGCTCCGCCGCCTGCACATCCAGCGTGATCTCCACGATGGCAGTCAAACGCGCGCCCACCATCTCCGGTGATACGATGGCGACCTGCCGCGCGATGATGCCGCTTTCCGACAAGCGCTTCACCCGCCGCAAGCAGGTCGGCGGCGAGACGTGCACCGCCTGCGCCAGCTCGGCATTGTTCAGGGCGGCGTTGTTTTGCAGGATGTTGAGGATGCGCCTGTCCACCTCGTCCAGTTCGATTTGTGGAATATTCATAAAGAGTTTTCGTTCGTATGAAATAATATTTCATCATCATACGCGAGTGAAAGAATATTTCATGCACGATTGAAATTAGAAAGCATATTTCAACACCTCTGCTCTAGTATGAATTCTCAACCATTCACTCAGCAAAGAGGCTTTCATGTGCGGCATCGTCGGCGCGGTAGCGCAGCGTAACATCACCCCCATCCTGCTCGAAGGCCTGAAGCGCCTGGAATACCGCGGCTACGACTCCTGTGGTGTCGCCCTGCACGTGGATGGCCAATTGCAGCGCTCGCGCAGCACCTCGCGCGTGGCCGACCTGGAAAAGCAGGTCGAAGAAACCGGCCTGCGCGGCTTTACCGGCATCGCCCACACCCGCTGGGCCACGCACGGCGCGCCCGCCTCGCACAATGCCCACCCGCACTTCTCGCCCAGCTCGGACAATGCGCGCATCGCGCTTGTCCACAACGGCATCATCGAAAACCACGACGAACTGCGCGCCGAACTGACCGCGCTCGGCTACGTGTTCCAGAGCCAGACCGACACCGAAGTGATCGCCCACCTGGTCGAGCACATGTACAACGGCGACCTGTTCGACACCGTGCAACACGCCGTCAAGCGCCTGCACGGCGCCTACGCCATCGCCGTATTCTCGCGCGAAGAGCCGCACCGCGTGGTCGCCGCGCGCCAGGGTTCGCCGCTCATCGTCGGCATCGGCCAGGGCGAGAACTTCGTTGCCTCCGACGCCATGGCGCTGGCCGGCACCAGCGACCAGATCATCTACCTGGAAGAAGGCGACGTGGTCGACCTGCAACTGGGCCGCGTCTGGATCGCCGACGTCAACGGCAAGCCGGTCGAGCGCGAAGTGAAGACCGTGCACGCGCACACCGGCGCGGCCGAGCTGGGCCCCTACCGCCACTACATGCAAAAGGAAATCTTCGAGCAGCCGCGCGTCATCGGCGACACGCTGGAAGGCATCACCGGCGTCATGCCCGAGCTGTTCGGCGACGGCGCCTACAAGGTGTTCAAGGACATCGACCGCGTGCTGATCCTGGCTTGCGGCACCAGCTACTACGCCGGCCTGACCGCCAAGTACTGGATCGAATCGATCGCCAAGGTGCCGGTCAACGTCGAGATCGCCAGCGAATACCGCTACCGCGACTCCGTGCCCCATCCGAAAACGCTGGTCGTCACCATCTCGCAGAGCGGCGAGACGGCCGACACCCTGGCCGCGCTGAAGCACGCGCGCGCGCTGGGCATGGAGCACACTTTAACCATCTGCAACGTCTCCACCAGCGCCATGGTGCGCGAGTGCAAACTGGCCTACATCACCCGCGCCGGCGTGGAAGTGGGCGTGGCCTCGACCAAGGCTTTCACCACCCAGCTGGCCGCGCTGTTCCTGCTGACCCTGACCCTGGCGCAAGTGAACGGCCGCCTGACGGAAGAGGAAGAAAGCACCCACCTGAAAGCGATGCGCCACCTGCCGTCGGCCATCACCGCCGTGCTGGCGCTGGAGCCGCAAATCATGGCCTGGGCGGACGAATTCGCGCGCAAGGAAAACGCCCTGTTCCTGGGCCGTGGCATGCACTACCCGATCGCGCTGGAAGGCGCGCTCAAGCTCAAGGAGATTTCCTACATCCACGCCGAAGCCTATCCGGCGGGCGAGCTGAAGCACGGCCCGCTGGCGCTGGTGACCGAGGAAATGCCGGTCGTCACGATCGCGCCGAACGACACGCTGATTGAAAAGCTGAAATCGAACATGCAGGAAGTGCGCGCGCGCGGCGGCCAGCTGTTCGTGTTCGCCGACGTCGATTCGCGCATCACCTCCGGCGACGGCGTGCACGTGATCCGCATGCCCGAGCACTACGGCCAGCTGTCGCCGATACTGCACGTGGTCTCGCTGCAGCTGCTGGCCTACCACTCCGCCCTGGCGCGCGGCACCGACGTCGACAAGCCGCGCAACCTGGCCAAGTCGGTGACGGTCGAGTAAGGCTTAAATCAACGACGCGCCCGTGTTGTTCTCTGCCAATAATGTCTGAGACATGACATTAAGCTCTGAGACATGGCAATAAAGTTAGGGACAAAGGTCGTGTAAAGCACGAGTTTTTAGAATTGAGGATTGAAAATCCTTGTGTCAGCGGGCCGATTCCGCCCCGATCCACCAAGAATATGCAACGAAATCAAAGAGTTACATGCTTAGGCTTGTGGCTCTTTTTTTCGCTCTAAGAAAAGGTAGCCCATAGGTGGGATTGCTAGACAGAATGGGAACTTTCTAATGTGCAGAGCGCAGAGTGACACGCTAGTTGTCTCTTTCTATTGCAGGCACAGGAGACCTCACCCAGGGGCCGCTTAAACACTGGCCATTTTTTCCAAAATTTCCGGTAAATTTCACAGGGAATGCGAGCATAAAGAAGAGTTGCGAATCACTGTATTTTTGTTCGCCGTACTAACAGAAGATGCCAACAACTCACAATTAGGCACCAAAATTAGTAAAAAAAGCCCCCATGAAAATGGGGGCCAAATATAAACATAACTTAGATTAGGCAATCACACCAAATCCAAGTATACGTTGAGCAGTTCGAAACAAATATAACAAAGAGAACTATAAATTTAGTTGATTATCTGTTCTTTCTAAGATTGGCTGGGCTACTAGCTTTAACCCAAAAGCATTTAGAACTTTCATTATTGTGTCTAGTCGTGGCTGACTATTTCCACGTAGAGCTTTATATAAAGACTCTCTATTTATTCCCGTTCTATTTGCAATTTCTGTCATTCCTTTAGCTCTAGCTGCAATGCCAAGAGCCTCTGCAATCATTGCAGGATCACCCTCAGCAAAAAAGTCATTAACGAAAGCTAGGAATGTCTCTTCGGTCTTAATATAGTCTGCCGCATCAAACTCGGGCAGAGAATTAATCGCATCAAGATCAAACTCGCTATCCGTTGCGATGATTTCGTTTGCTGTGCTCATGATTACCTCGTTTTTACCTAACATAATTTTATAGCAAGCAAGGCTCTTATAGTTGACCTGTTCTGCTGCTAATGCCCACTTGGGCGTATAAGTAGCCGGGGTTCCCACCCCGGCCACTGCTTTTACTTCTTCTTGAGTGTTCTAACTCGATCTTTGGCAGCGTCAATATCTTTCTGCTGCCCGTTCTTCGATCCGCCGCCGAGAAGGACGATCATCGTTTCCGCAACCTTGATGTAATACACCCGCCATCCTGGTCCAAAATCGATTTTCAGCTCCTGCACACCCTCGCCGACTGATTCGGAATTTCCAAATGCTCCCAACGAAAGTCGTGCAATCCGTGCTGCGATCACACCTTTCGTCTTCTCATCCTTGATTCCTTCGAAGAACTCGATGAACTTGTGATCTTTCACAATTTTCATTGCCATCCTTCAATTGTTATTAAGATTTGCCTCGCGATCCTGCTCAACGCTTACAACAATTGTATTCGATCGAATACATGTTGTCAAGTTTTCGTATTCGATCGAATACGGTCTCGCTAAGCAAAATTTGGCAAAAGAAGCGTTGCTCTACCTGGAACAGCGAAGCTAGCAAGTATTTTTTGGCAACAAAATTACTTCTGGGTGTGGCTGTACGCAGCGCCAGGAGAATGAGGAGGTCTATCTCAAAAATGCTGATATGTGCTGGCTACACCCGCCGTCTCTGAACTAGTTAGCAGCCATTAGTTGCAAAATATCAGCAAGGTGTGCACTCAGGCAAAACAAATTAGGAAGCGTAGACATGCTCATTATCATAACCTCACCGGCGTTTTTGATGGTTAGCGGCAAACCTGACAAAGACATTGCCGCCGTATTAGTGCAGGAAGCAGGGCATCCTTGTAGCCTTAGTTTCGAATCATGAACAGTCGACATGGTTTGATAACCGCTCCGCTGTTTTCCCCATCTGAACGTCTTCGACCTTTGCTGCGAGAACGAGGACGTCATAGGGCGCTATTCGAGTCCCATCGTCTTCATCACCGCATACTTGGGAGCGAATTCCGCACAAAGTAGGTCTGTCTCAGACTTTGCTGCAAGGCAGTGGATCAGCGGTTGTTTGAATTTCGATTTGTCTCACACATCGCTCCCCAAATCGTATTGGCATTTCTATAGAGCTGAATGTCTCAGACTTTATTGTCAGCGAACAGCTAGAGCGAATAAGGTCGGCCGGAAGGCTGGACGGGCTCCCGCATCGTCACTCTTTCGGGTCCAAAAGACTACGCCCCGAACGATGTCGCCGCCATCGTTTCAGCCACGCTCGAGAAACCAGTCGATGCGGCAGTCATACCGGAAGCGGACTGGCCCAAAGCGCTGGTGGATGCGCAATTCTCGAAGGCTGCACTTGCCGGTTTCACTGAAATGACCCATGGCCTCAATTGCTTGCATATCGACATCAAAAGCGATCCGGGCACGGTAAAATGGGCAGGAACGACTCCGCTGGACCGAGTCATTGCCGAACTGGCACAACGTTTTCGCTAAAGGAAGGGCTTCGCGTTCTTGTATTCAATTATCTTGGCTCGCTGTGGCCACTTTTTCAGGGGGAGTGACAGCAGCACTGCCGCAAAGGCGCGCATCGTGCCGTGTACGCTTCCCCGTCCGGAAGGAAAGCGCCAGTATTTGAAGGCGCTACCGAGCGATGCACCAGATGGCATATCAAACCGCAAGCGCCCCCTGGTCATCATCCTGCACGGCGCAGGCTCGTCGGCCGCGCAGGTGCTCGGGCTGGCTTTTCCGCCCTCGCCCTTGTCGGTGTGGCTGGAGATCGCCGAGCGTGAGCAACTGGTGGTCATCGCGCCCGACGGCAGCAAGCGTCGCGGAGAGCGCGCCTGGAACGACAGCTACGCCGGGGTGACCGCCAACCCCAAGACCGACGACACGGCCTTCATCGGCGCCCTCATCGACCAGGCAATTGCCGACGACGATGTCGATCCGGCGCGGGTCTACCTGATGGGCGTATCCAAGGGCGGCATGATGGCCTACCGCGTCGCCACCGAAATCGCGCCCCGCTTGGCTGCGTTCTCGGCCGTGCTGGCGGCCATGCCTGTCAGCAGCAATTGCGGCGCGCCCAAGACCGCGCTGCCCGCCCTGTTCATCGCCGGCACCGCCGATCCTTTCATCCCTTATTCCGGCCGCAAGTGGCTGTACCAGTTTCCCGTTTTTTCTTCGCTCGCCGCCCCGATGACGAGCGTGGAGGAATCGGTCGCCGTCTGGCGCGAACTGGCCGGGCTGGCCATGGAACCGGTCGTCACCGATATACCGCGCCGCCAGGCCAGCGGCACTACGCGCGCAACCCGTTACACCTGGGGCGCCGACCCGCTCGGGCTACAAGTCAGCCTTATCCGGATAGATCAAGGCGGCCATGCCGAACCCAGCATGACGAAGCACTACCCCGGCCTGTTTGCGAAATTCCCCGGCGCCCAGAACGCCGATGTCGAAACAGCCGAAGAAGCATGGGCCTTCTTCAAGGACAGGCGGTCTGCACGGCAGTAATTGCGGAATGCCGCCGGCTCGTGTTATCGGCTCATGTTATTGGCCCGGGATGGTGAAAGATCCCCCAGGATACTGCTGGCACATGAATTCCACGAAGGCGCGGACCTTGGGGCTCTGCAGACGCCGAGACGTGTGCAGGACCCACATCTCGACTTCGTCGCCTGCGATGCCCCACGACACCAGTTCGCCCTTTTCCAGCAGACTCCCGATGATGGATTGCGGCAGCATTGCCGCCCCTGCGCCGGCGGCGATGGCATCGCGCACCATCAGCAGCGAAGACAGGCGTAGTACGGGCTGTGGCGCGATGGTGAACTGGCCGTCGCGGACGGTCCAGACATCTCCGTCGCGGTAGGCAGACGTGACGACTGCGGGCACCCGGAAAGGCTTGTCGCCGCGTCCGGCCGGCATCTGAACGGATGGCGCGGCGGCCAGCACCAGCCTGTCTTTGGCAAAACATCTGCCGACCAGTGCGCTGTCCTTATCGGGGTTGATACGGATGGTGACGTCAAAACGCTCGTCCACGAGATCGACGAAACGGTCCTCCGCCACGGCTTCGATCTGCACTTCCGGATAGTTCTTCAAAAACTGCGCGGCAATCCGCCCGAGCGCCACCTGCGAAAACAATATCGGTGCCGCGACACGCAGACGGCCTCGCGGCGTCGCCAGGCTGTCCCGCGCCGCCGCTACCGCTTCGGCAACCTCGTGCATCGGCCCTTCCGTCCTGCTCAACAACAGCTGGCCGGCTTCAGTCAACTCCATGCGCTGGCTACCCCGCTCGATAAGCCGGATGCCCAGCGCTTCTTCGAGATCGGCGACGCGCCGCGACAGGGTCGCCTTGGACCGGCCGCTGGCGCGGCTGGCCTTTCCAAAACCGCCGTGGGCGGCTACCAGTTGAAAGTCTTCGAGGGCATTCAGATCCATGGCGTCTCAATTTTGATACGGTATGTCCATATTTTAGCGTCTTTGATTTCACTATGAAACACCTTATTGTTAAGTCCTCGCAAGCTAAACCTCAAGGAACTTCATCATGACCATACTCGTTACCGGATCTACCGGCACAGTCGGCCGCCAGGTCGTTGAACAACTCGTCAAACGCGGCGCCGATGTGCGCGCTCTCGTGCGCGATCCATCGAAGGCCGATTTCCCGGCGGGCGTCGGCGTTGTCCAGGGTGACATGCTCGACGTCGATTCGCTGCGCAGCGCCTTCTCCGGCGTCTCCACGCTGTTCCTGCTCAACGGCGTCGTGCCCGACGAATACACGCAAGCGCTGATCGCGCTGAACATTGCCCGCGAGGCCGGCATCGAGCGCATCGTCTACCTGTCCGTGATGCACAGCGACCGCTATGTGAACGTGCCGCACTTTGCGGGCAAATACGGCGTTGAGCGGATGATCGAGCAGATGGGGCTCAACGCCACCATCCTGCGTCCCGCCTACTTTATGGATAACGACGTCACGGTCAAGGACGTGGTGACCGGATACGGCATCTATCCCATGCCGATCGGCAGCAAGGGCCTCGCGATGGTCGATACGCGCGACCTCGCCGAAGTCGCGGCCATCGAACTCATCCGCCGCGAACAGGCTGCGACCCCGCTTCCACTCGACCGTATCAACCTCGTCGGCCCAGACACGCTGACCGGCGCGGATGTCGCCGCAATCTGGACGGAAGTGCTGGGGCGGCCGATCGCCTATCCAGGCGACGACACCGCCGGGTTCGAGAAGAACCTGCGGCAGTTCGCGCCGGGCTGGATGGCCTTCGACATGCGTTTGATGTGCGAGCGTTTCCTCACCGAGGGCATGGTGCCCGACGCCGGCGATATCGAGCGCCTCACCGCGCTGCTGGGCCGCCCGCTGCGCAGCTACCGCGACTTCGCGGCGCAGATCGTGGCTTAAGGATAACTGGCCGGCGAGCGCCGTTACTTGTTCCGTGCCCGTTTCGCCAAGGACGCGACGAGAGGATGCGCCTTGAAATGCTGAAGGAGACGCTGCTTTTGCTGCTGCGTGATCCAGGAGGCGGCTATCATGGCCGGCCAAGTCTCGTACGCCCGTCTGACGCAATCCGAAATGGCTTTCGCCGCCGGTTTCTCGGGGATTTGCAGCGCGGCGCAAAAGGTGCGGATCAACGCTGGCGAAAGCGCTTGCTTTGGCTTCGGTTTGCCTGGCTCAGCTTTCTTGCCAGCGTGTGGCGCCATCCCGGGTGGGATTATCTGCAGGGCATGGCCCGTATTCTGGTTGAACGCTGAGTAGGCGACGATATCGTACGCTGGCGGGAGCTCGGGTGTTCGTCCGTCGGGGTAGCGCAAGCCGATGTTCTTCAAATGCATATCCGGGTTGCCGAGCAATTCATTGACGGCCAGGCGGCGCAGCAGTTCGTGCACCGCCGCTTCCCCTAGCGATTCAAATCCCATCAGCACCGAGGCGATGTTGAGATAGGTCTGCGGAGCGGTGCCGCGCATCAGGCCTCCATACTTGTCCTCGGGCATTTCGCCGAGAATTTGCGCGAAGTCCTCGCAGTGGACACGCGATCCACGGGCACGGTCATAGCGCACCACGGCGAGGAAGTTGCTGCCGGCGTCGTCATCGCCCAGATCGTAACCATGTTGAACCGCCAGCTTGGCCAGCGGCTCCAGATAGGTTGCACATACATTGACGCCAGCTGCTGCTGCCAGGCTTAAGGACAGGTGTTCAAGCTCCGGGAGCTTTGGACTTCCCACAACGGGAAGTTTGGCAATAATGTGGGTGTCGTGATCCTTGGTGCGGCCGACGTACCGTCCCTGTTCTTCGATGACGCCGATTTTTGGCTGGACACCTGAAAGCGAGACCCCCTCTTCCATTGGGTCTGCGGTGACAGTCATCTCAAGTGCATCCTGGTGCTGGGTGACGTACCGAGCCAGTTCATCGTGCGAGAGCGTCACGGGCAGCGCATAGATATTGCCAGGCAGGTCTTTGCCGCAGGCTGCCAGCATCTCGAAGTGATCGGTGGGGCTGCACGCGCGTGCAGCCGCGACGTGGTCCCGGAATACGCCTTCAGGCAACAGATTTTGGAAGAATGCGGGCAGTAGCCATCCGTTCTTGTTCGAGTAGCGGCCATTGAACGTAGTGGCCGTTACGTCGCGCCACAAAATACCTTGCTCAGCTGGTGTCGCTGCCAGGTAGGATATGGAGACTATCGGCGCCCGAGTGTCTCCCGCGTATGCCTCGTCCGCGACGAAGCGCGTGACGACCGGCCTGTCTTCGCGGTTCATCTCGTCGGTGGGCGAGTATTGGAACAGCACGCCTGCCCGTACCTTGCCGACATGGATGCCGAGGGCTTTGATGTTCATTCAGATGCCTTCATTTTGGCAATGAGTTGGCCGATTTTGGTCTGTACCACTGGAGCGGTCACCTGCGATGAAGAGACTGCCTTGACGGCGTCCTTAGGCACCAACAGCAATTCCAGACCTAGCCGATCAGCTAAGGCAAAAAGAGTGCTTACCTTAAAGTCTTCCTGCCCACTCAGGACATTTGTCAAAGTGCGTTGGGCGATTCCTGCCTCTTCCCGCAATACGGCTTGGGACATGCCGCGTCGGTTCATCGCTGTACGCAGAGCTGCGGAGATTTCCGAATGCGTTTTCATGGCATTAAAATAGTATAAATATGTATTCCACTACTTTAATACTTGAAGAGATTATAGTAAATACTACTTTAATGCTATTTCCGTGCTATCTGCTAATTTAGTACCATAGTGCTGCGTTTGCGATATTCGTCCGGCGTTTCCCCGGTCAAGCGGCGGAACATCGTGATGAAGGCAGACGAGCTGGCGTAGCCCAGATCGAAAGCGATGGTCTCCACCGTGATTCCCTGTTCCAGCATGGCCATGGCTTTCACGGCGCGCAGCCGTTGCCGCCACTCCGCGAACGTCATGCCCAGGTCGCGCTGGCAGCGCCGCATCAGCGTTCGTTCCGTCGTGTTTGCGGCGCGGGCCAGTTCCGGCAGCGTGCGGCTGTCGCCGGGGTTCGCATCGAGCAGGTCCAGCACTTTCGACAGCACAGGATCTTCGGAAGCGGGCAAGTAACTCCCTACTCGCTTCGCGCCGCCAAGCTGGTCCAGCAGCACGTGCAGCAGGCGTTCTTCATGCGCCGCCTGAGGCAGCCCGGGCGGCTGCTGGCGCAGATGTTCCAGCATTGCCCGCACCAGCGGCGTGACCGCCAGCGCACTGGGTCCGGCAGGCAAGGTGCCGCACAGCGCTTCGGTGACGTAAAGCGAACTGTGGCACGCGGCATGCCGGTTCTGGCCCACGTGGGCGATATTGGGCGGCAGCCAGATCCCGTATTGCGGCGGCACCAGGTAGTGGCGGTCCGCCACGAGCACCTCCACCACGCCTCGGAAGGAATACACGAACTCACCCCAGGAATGGCTGTGCCAGGGATAGCTTGCGTCCGCTGGCATCTCGGCGCTGCGGAAATACAGTTGCGCCGGTAGCTTGCTGGTGAACGGTGCGGTCAGCAAATGCTTGGCTTTGGTCTGCATGATGGCTGGATAAAGAAATACACTGTCTGTTTCTCACTATATCAACAAAATCTGACGAGTCCATAATCACTCATCACTAGCGGCGATGAAGGATGGAACCGTGGACACGCGTAAAGCAATGGATGGGCAAGCGGCGGCCGTCATGACGGTGCTGTGCCTGGTGTGGAGCATGCAGCAAGTCGGGCTCAAGGCCACTGCGCAAGATGTCGCCCCCATCCTCCAGATCGCGCTGCGCTCGGGCGTGGCGGCCATGCTGGTCGGCCTGTTGCTTTTCGTGCGCAAGGAAAACATGGCGCATGCCGCAGCAGCCTGGCGGCCCGGGCTGGCCGCCGGCGGTCTGTTTGCGCTGGAATACGTGCTGCTCGGCGCCGGACTGCGCTTGACCAGTTCCGCCCACGCCGTGGTGTTCCTCTACACGGGGCCCCTGTTCGCTGCGCTCGGCTTGCACATGAAGCTGCCAAGCGAGCGGCTGGGGCCGGTACAGTGGCTGGGCGTGGCCCTGGCTTTCACCGGTATCGGCATCGCCTTCATCCCTGGCGCCTCGTTGCGCGGGACGGGTAGCACCAGCGCGCTGCTGGGCGATTTTCTCGGCCTTGCCGCCGGGGCCGCCTGGGGCGCCACCACGCTGGTGATCCGCTGCTCCAGCTTGTCCACCGCGCCAGCGGCGCAGACCTTGCTGTATCAATTGACTGCCGGCTGCGTGCTGTTGCTGGTCGCGGCCACGCTGCTGGACCAGCTGTCCTTCAATCCGACGCCGCTGGCGCTTGGCAACCTCGTGTTTCAGACGCTCATCGTGTCGTTCGCCAGTTTTCTCGCGTGGTTCCATTTGCTGCGCCGCTACCTGGCATCGCGCCTGGGCATATTCTCCTTCATGACGCCGCTGTTTGGCGTGCTGCTGGGTGCGTGGCTGTTGAACGAGCGTATCGCGCTCAGCTTCATGGTCGGTGCCGGGCTGGTGCTGGGCGGCATCGTGCTGGTCAGCGTCCCGGTCTCCCTGGCAATATTGAAACGTAAAGCCGCACAGGCATAAGGAGCACTCATGTCCCATACTCCCGACCCCGATTTCGCCGAGCGCGTCCGGGCCAGTTTCGCTCTCCAGAGCGCGATGGACCTGATCAAGGCAACTTTGTCCACAGTTGAACACGGCCACGTTGCCATCCATTTGCCGCACTGGTCTGGAGTCGAACAGCAACACGGCTTCGTGCACGGTGGCGTGGTCGGGATGATTGCCGACTCCGCTGCCGGCTATGCCGCGATGACTATGGTGCCGGCAAGCGCATCGGTGCTGACGGTGGAGTACAAGATGAACTTGCTTGCCCCGGCTGGCGGCGAGCACTTGCTGGCGCGCGGTCGCGTCATCCGGCCCGGCCGTACGTTGATCGTCACCCAGGCGGAAGTGCTCGCCGTGCAAGACGGACGGGAAACGCTGTGCGCGCTGATGCAACAAACGATTATGGTCATGCACGGAAAGTCCGAAAAGGGCTAGAACCTGGGAGTGGTATGTCGGGATATCTGCAACAAGGCGCGGCAACTGCGCGCCATAAGACCGTCACCGGTCCGTCTCTGCTGAGCATGTGCGATGCGGGCGAAAAAATCGCCGTGCTGACGTGCTACGACGCCAGCTTTTCATTACTGATGAACCACTGCGGCCTTGACGTTATTTTAGTGGGCGATTCGCTCGGCAATGTGGTGCAAGGACTGGGCACGACATTGCCGGTGACGTTGGCCGACATCGCCTATCACACGGCGTGCGTCGCGCGCGGCAACCGGACTGCGCTGCTGGCGGCGGACATGCCTTTCGGCACCTATGCGACGCCGCAGTCGGCCTTCGAGAACGCGGTGACGCTGATGCAGGCGGGCGCGCAGATGGTCAAACTGGAGGGCGGCAGCTGGCTGGCCGGCACGGTGCGCTTCCTCGCCGAGCGCGGCATACCGGTATTCGCCCACCTTGGCTTGACGCCGCAGTCCGTGCACCAACTGGGCGGCTTCAAGGTGCAGGGGAAAACCGTGGAAAGCGCGGAACGCTTGAAAGCGGACGCGCTGGCGCTGCAGGAGGCGGGCGCATCGCTGATGCTGCTGGAAGCCATCCCCGCAGCGCTGGGAAAGGAAGTCACAGACCTGCTGGCCATTCCGACCATCGGCATAGGCGCGGGCCCGGATTGCTCGGGGCAAGTGCTCGTCATGCACGACATGCTGAACGTATTTCCCGGCAAGAAGGCCCGCTTCGTGCGCAATTTCATGGAGGGAGAGGCTAGCATCGAAGGCGCGATTCAAGCCTACATCAAGGCGGTGAAAGAGCGCTCCTTCCCGTCGCCGGAACACTGCTTCTGATCCGCTCGTATCGGCGTTTCCCTGCTGGCAGGCAAGGCTGCGCCGCTCAGGCGGAGAACTGGCTACGCTGGCTCCCTCTATCCGAGGAGGCCGACGATGACCGAATTCGATCTCACCAGACGGCAGTTGCTCAAGGTATCTGCAGCCGCAGCCAGCAGCGCCGTGGTCGCAACCCGGCCAGCCACTGAGGCCGGCGCCGCAACTTCCGCCGCCCCGGCCCAGGCAACGCAGCCCGCCACCGTCAATGTGCTGCTGCGCGTCAACGGCACCGACCATCAGCTGATGCTGGACCCGCGCACCACTTTGCTCGATGCGCTGCGCGAGCGGCTGCACCTGACGGGCAGCAAGAAGGGCTGCGACCAGGGCCAGTGCGGCGCTTGCACCGTCATCGTCGACGGCCGCCGCATCCTCTCCTGCCTGACCCTGGCCGTGATGCAGGAAGGCCACGACATCACCACCATCGAAGGCCTCGGCACGCCGAAGAACCTGCATCCCATGCAGGCCGCCTTCGTCAAGCACGACGGTTTCCAGTGCGGCTTCTGTACGCCCGGCCAGATCTGTTCTGCCGTGGCCATGCTGGAAGAAGTGAGGGCAGGCATCCCCAGCCACGTCACCGCCGACCTGAACCGGAAACCCGAAGCCGGCAATGCCGAATTCCGCGAGCGCATGAGCGGCAACCTGTGCCGCTGCGGCGCCTACTCCAACATCCAGGAAGCGATAGCCGAAGTCGCGGGAGTGCAGCGATGAAGCCGTTTACTTACGAAAGGGCGCACTCGCCCGCCGAAGCGGCATCGGCAGCCGCGCGCACTCCGGGCGCCCGTTTCATCGCCGGCGGCACCAATCTGCTGGATCTGATGAAGCTGCAGATCGAGACGCCGCCCCACCTGATCGACGTCAACGGCCTGGCGCTAGCCAAGATCGAACCCACCGCCGACGGCGGCCTGCGCATCGGCGCGCTGGTGCGCAACACCGACCTCGCGGCCGATGCGCGCGTGCGGCGCGACTACGCCGTGCTGTCGCGCGCCTTGCTGGCGGGCGCCTCGGGCCAACTGCGCAACGCGGCGACCACGGCGGGCAACCTCTTGCAGCGCACGCGCTGCCCCTACTTCTACGACACCAACCAGCCCTGCAACAAGCGCCGTCCCGGCAGCGGCTGCTCGGCCATAGGCGGCGTCACCCGCCACCATGCCATCGTCGGCGCCAGCGAGGCCTGCATCGCCACCCATCCGAGCGACATGGCGGTGGCCATGCGCGTGCTCGACGCGGCGGTCGAGACCGTGCGCCCCGGCGGCGCCGCGCGCGTCATCCCGATCGCCGATTTCCACAAGCTGCCGGGCAACACGCCGCACATCGAAAACGCGCTGGAACCGGGTGAGCTCATCGTCGCCGTGACGCTGCCCAAGCCCGCCGGCGGGGTGCACCTCTACCGCAAGGTGCGAGACCGCGCCTCGTACGCCTTCGCGCTGGTCTCGGTGGCCGCCATCGTGCAGCGCGACGGCAGCGGCCGCGTGGCCCTGGGCGGCGTGGCGCACAAACCGTGGCGGCTGGAGGCGGCCGAGCACGAACTGCCGCGCGGAGCCAGGCCGGCCGCCGCCGCGCTGCTGGCGGGCGCGCGCACCACGCCCGGCAACGCCTTCAAAGTGCCGCTGGTGGAGCGCACGCTCGCCTCCGTTCTGTCCGAAGCGAAAGGTTGAGAGCCATGAAATTCGACACGCCCGCCACCACCAATCCCATCGACCAGCTCAAGGTTGTCGGCAAGCCGGTGGACCGCATCGACGGTCCGCTGAAAACCACCGGCACCGCGCCCTACGCGCATGACCGGCACGACGTGGTGGCCAACCAGGCTTATGGCTACGTCGTCGGCGCGGCCATCGCCAAGGGGCGCATCGTCTCCATGGACCTGGCCGCAGCCAGGGCGGCGCCCGGCGTGATCGCCATCGTCACCGCGCAGAACGCGGGCAAGCTGGGCAAGGGCAAGATGAACACCGCGCCGCTGCTGGGCGGACCGCAGATCGCGCACTACCACCAGGCCATCGCGGTGGTGGTGGCCGAGACCTTCGAGCAGGCGCGCGCGGCGGCCCAGCTGGTGCGCGTCGAATACGCGCGCGCCAAGGGCAGCTACGACCTGGCTGCCGTCAAGAACCAGGCCAGGCCGGCGGAAAGCAACGGCGCCCCGCCCGAGACGGCGGTCGGCAATTTCGCCGGCGCCTTTGCAGCCTCCCCGGTACAGCTCGACGCCAGCTATCACACGGCCAACGAGTCGCACTCGATGATGGAGCCGCACGCCACCATTGCCGCCTGGGACGGCGACCGCCTCACTTTCTGGACTTCGAACCAGATGATAGGCTGGAGCGTGGACGAGATGGCCAGAACCTTGGGCATACCCAAGGACAAGATCCGCAGCCTGTCGCCCTATATCGGCGGCGGCTTCGGCTCCAAGCTGTTCCTGCGTTCGGACGCGCTGATGGCCGCGCTGGGCGCCCGCGCCGCGCGCCGCCCGGTCAAGGTGGCGCTGCAGCGCGCGCTGATCCCCAACAACACGACGCACCGCGCCGCGACCTTGCAGCGTGTCCGCATCGGCGCGGCCAGGGATGGCAGGATCAACGCCATCGGCCACGAGAGCTGGTCCGGCAACCTGCCCGACGGCGGCCCGGAAGCGGGCGCGATCCAGACCCGCGCGCTGTACGCCGGCGCGCACCGCATGACGTCGAACCGGGTCGCCGTGCTGGACCTGCCGGAAGGAAACGCGATGCGCGCGCCGAACGAGGCGCCCGGCCTGGCGGCGCTGGAAATCGCGATGGACGAGATGGCCGAGAAGCTGGGCATGGATCCGGTCGCATTCCGCATCCTCAACGACACGCAGGTGGTGCCGGACTTCCCCGGCAAACCGGCCTCGAACGATCCACAGTCCAAGGCGCCCAAGGAGAAGCCGGATCCGCATCCGCCGTTCTCGCAGCGCCAGCTGGCCGAGTGTTTCCGGGTCGGCGCCAGGCGCTTCGGCTGGGACAAGCGCAGCGCGCAGCCGGGCCGCGTGCGCGACGGCGGCTGGCTGGTGGGCATGGGCGTGGCCGCCGCCTTCCGCGACAACCTGCTGATGAAGTCGGCGGCCCGCGTGCGCCTGGACCGGCGCGGCGTCGTCACCGTCGAAACCGACATGACCGACATCGGCACCGGCAGCTACACCATCATCGCCCAGACCGCGGCCGAGATGATGGGCGTGCCGCTCGACAAGGTGGTGGTGCGGCTGGGCGATTCCAGCTTTCCGCAGTCATGCGGCTCGGGCGGCCAGTGGGGCGGCAACAACGCGACGGCGGGCGTGTACGCGGCCTGCATGAAGCTGCGCGGGGCGGTCGCGCAAAAGGCCGGCTTCAACGCGGCCGACGCCGTCTTCGCGGACGGCCAGGTGCGCTCCGGCGCGCGCGCCATGCCGCTGGCCGAGGCCGCCGGTGAAGGCGGCCTGGTGGCCGAGGACAAGATCGAATACGGCGACCTGGACAAGCGCTTCCAGCAATCGACCTTCGGCGCGCATTTCGTGGAAGTCGCGGTCGACGCCGCGACGGGCGAGACGCGCGTGCGGCGCATGCTGGCGGTGTGCGCGGCGGGGCGCATCCTCAACCCCAAGACGGCGCGCAGCCAGGTCATCGGCGCGATGACCATGGGCGTGGGGGCGGCGCTGATGGAGGAACTGGCGGTGGATACGCGCCTGGGCTACTTCGTCAACCACGACCTGGCCGGCTACGAAGTGCCCGTGCACGCCGACATCCCGCACCAGGATGTGATTTTCCTGGACGAGACCGATCCCATGTCGTCGCCGATGAAAGCCAAGGGCGTGGCGGAGCTGGGGATCTGCGGCGTGGCCGCCGCCGTCGCAAACGCGGTCTACAACGCCACCGGCATACGCGTACGCGAGTACCCGGTCACGCTGGACAAGCTGCTCGAACGCTTGCCGCCGGTGGCGTGAACCTGCTTGCCCGCCCCGATTACATGCGCGGCACGCCGTCGCGGTTCACCTGGATAGTCCGGCCGGGTTCGCTGGCCAGCTGGGTGCGGTGCTCGGTGCCGTGATATTCGTACGTCACGTCCCAGTATTGCGGCTTGGTGCTGGGGGTATTTTCGCAGCGGCGCACGTCCTGGCCGTAGGTATTCGCGTTGTTGTTGCGTCCGACGTTGGCGCCCACCGCCCCGCCCGCCAGCGCGCCGCCGACCGTGGCGATGTCGCGCCCCGAGCCGCCGCCGACCTGGTGGCCGAGCACGCCGCCCAGCAGGGCGCCCGCCAGCGCGCCGCCGGCGTTGATGCCGCTGCTCTGCTGCGCAACTTGCTGACGCTCAACCCAGCAGCGTTCCTCGGGTGGGCCCACGACTGCCCGCACGCCGGTCACGCGCGCCTCGTACAGGCGTTCCTGCGGACGCTGGCGGTATTCATAGCTCGCTTGCGGCAGCGGAGGCGGCGCTTCGTATTCCTCTCGGTACTGCCGGTTGCGCGGCACGGCGCGCACCGAGGAGATGCTGTTGTCCATCCCCATGCCGGCCAGCGATTCGTAGCTGCCGCGCTTCAGGATACGGCACTGGCCGCGGAAGCCGGCGTCGTCGCACACCTCCCAGCGGCCTTTTTCGACCACGACCGAGGAGGCGCGGTCGTTGAAGCCGGCACGGCGCATGTCGTCCGTGGACTGGGAAATGGTGACCGCGCGGCCGCGCCAGCCTTCGCCTTGATACAGTGTGATTTGCGCCATCGCTTGCCCGCCGACTGTCATGATGCAGGCGGCGAGTGTCGTTTTGATGATCTTGTTCATGATGTTCTCTCCGGTTCAGGGAAGCCATTGCCTCCGCTGTTACGAAGAAGAGTACGCGCCGGATAACTAGCGGTCTGTGCGGCAGCGCGCATCCATTGTTAGCATGGCGTCAACAATGATAGCCCGGAAAAATGCGCCAGCAAGTTGTCCACCGCCAACTGGCCCATGGCGTGCCGGGTCTCCACCGTCAGGCTGGCGATGTGGGGCGTCAGCACCACGTTGTCGAGCGCGCGCAGCGCGGCCGGCACCTCCGGCTCGTTCTCGAACACGTCCAGCGCGGCTGCGCCCAGGCGGCCGTGCAGCAGCGCGTCGGCCAGTTCCGCTTCGTCCACCAGCGAGCCGCGCGCGATGTTGACCAGCGTGCCCTGCGGCCCGAGCGCGGTCATAACGGCGGCATCGACCGCGTGCCTGGTGGCGGGCGTGGCCGGGGCGCACAGCACCAGGTAGTCGCTTTCGTGCGCCAGCGCCAGCAGCGATTCGGTGCGGGGCGTATCGACCCCTGGCACGGCGCGCGGCTGGAAATACTTGGTTTCCATGCCCAGCGCCGCCAGCCGGGCTGCGATGGCCTGGCCGATGCGGCCGTAGCCGAAGATCCCGGCCACTTTTCCGCGCAGGCTGCGCGAGGGCGCCAGGGGCTTGCGCGCGCCCCAGCTGCCGTCGCGCACGTAGCGGTCCATGGCCGGCAGGCGGCGCGCGGCCGACATCAGCAGCAGCACTGCCAGGTCGGCCACGTCGTCGGTCAGTACGCCCGGGGTGTTGGTCACCGGGATGCCGCGCGCACGCAGCGCGGCGAAATCGACCTGGTCGTGGCCGACGCTGTTCAGGCTGACGATTTCCAGCTTCGGCAGACGGCCGGCCATGGCCGCGCTGAAGCCCATCATGCCGGTGGTCAGCACTGCGCGCACTTTGGCGGCCACGCTGTCGATGTACGCATCCTGCTCGGCTTTTGGTATGGACCACAGGTGGTGGCACTGGAAGTGCGCGTCGAGCTGCTGCATGACGGAGGGGGAGGGGCTTTGCGCGAAGACGAGGAGGTCGGGTTTCATGGTGTCCTGGGTTAATCCAGCCCGTATTGGGCCAGGATGCGGCGGCTGCTGCCGTCGGCTTGCATGGCGGCCATGGCGCGCTGGAACAGTTCGGCGTCATCCTCGCCGAAGTCGAGCGAGCCGGCCAGCCAGGCGGTGGTGCTGCGCACCGGTTCGCTGACATCGAAATCCTGCTGCTCGCCCCGCATGCGCAGCGAGGCGCGCACGATATTGCGTTCGCCGAAGGAGGCGTCGGCGATGCCGGCGAGCAGGAAGCGGTGCACCTCGTCGATGGAGGCCGACTCGACCACGTTCCGGTAGCCCAGTTCATGCAGCATGGCGGCCTGGCCGGCGCCGCGCAGGATGGCGATGCGGCTGGCCTTCAGCTGTTCCGGATGGCGCATGTCGAAGCGCCCCTTGCGCGGCGCGAGGAAAATGTAGTGCTCGTCGAACAGCGGTGCCAGCCAGCGGAACTGCGCTTCCCGGGCAGGCAGGCGCGTCAGCGGGAAAATCGCCGTCGCCGGCATGCTGGTGGCCAGGAAGATAGCGCGCCGCCAGGGTACGAATTCCGTCTTCGGCGACAGCTGCACGCGCTTGCACAGCTCGTTGACCAGCTCCATCAGTGCGCCCGGCTTGCCGGTCCCGCCTTTTTCCCGCACATCCAGCACGAAGGGCGGCAAATGGGCCGTCACGATGCGCATGCGCGCGGCGACCCCGGCTTGCGAGTAGGGGGCAATGCCGAGCGCGGCGGCGAAAGCGAGAAGTTGGCGTCTGTTCATGCCGCCTAGTGTAAGCAATTTTGGCCGGCTTGTAGTAAAGTTCGATAATCGTTGAAGTATTGAATGGAATAATATGGAAACCAAAGACGTATTGGCCGCCCTGGCGGCGCTGGCGCAGGAATCCCGGCTGGCGGCGTTCCGGCTGCTGGTGCAGGTCGGGCCGGACGGCATGGCGGCCAGCAAGATCGCCGAACACCTCGACATCGCGCCCTCCTCGCTGTCCTTCCACCTGAAGGAGCTGTCGCACGCCGGGCTGATCGCGGCGCGGCAGGACGGGCGCTACCTGATCTACAGCGCCAACTTTTCCACCATGAACGGCCTGCTGGCCTTCCTCGCCGACAACTGCTGCGGCGGCGTCCCGTGCGTACCCAGCCCGCCCCCGCCCTTGCCGATTTGCTGCTAGGAGACTCCCTTGTCCATTCCCGACCTGCCCAACATCAAGCCCGAGCTGCTCGATATCCCCACCGTTGCCAAGCTGGCGCCGGTGGGCAGCCTGGCCCATCCGCCGCGCATCCTGCTGCTGTACGGTTCGCTGCGCGAGCGTTCCTTCAGCCGTTTCCTGGTGTACGAGGCGGCCCGCATCCTCGAGCATTTCGGCGCCGAGGTGAAAATCTTCGATCCGATGGAGTTGCCGATGGCGGGCAGCGTGCCGGAAACCCATCCCAAGGTGGTCGAGCTGCGCGAACTGAGCTTGTGGTCCGAGGGGCAAGTCTGGTGCAGCCCGGAGCGCCATGGCGCCGTGACGGCCGTGATGAAGAACCAGATCGACTGGATACCGCTGGAACAGGGCGCGCTGCGGCCGAGCCAGGGACGCACCCTGGCGGTGATGCAGGTATGCGGCGGTTCGCAGTCGTTCAACGTGGTCAACACCTTGCGCCTGCTGGGGCGCTGGATGCGCATGTTCACCATCCCCAACCAGTCTTCGGTGCCGATGGCCTACAAGGAGTTCGACGACGCGGGCCGCATGCGCCCCTCCGCTTACTACGAGCGGGTGGTGGACGTGATGGAGGAGTTGTTCAAGATGACGCTGCTGCTGCGCGGCCGCACGGACTACCTGACCGACCGCTACAGCGAGCGCAACGAGCGGGCGGTCAAGGCCATCGACCGCCAGCTCGGGAAGATCTGACGCTTATTGATTCGCTTGCTTCTTGCGGCGCGCGGCCATCAGGCCCAGCAGGCCGATGCCGGCCAGCGCCAGGCTGCCCGGTTCCGGTACGCGGCTGATGTTGGCGGCGGTGAACGGGGTGTCGCTGCTCGCGGCGAAGCCCTGGAAGATGGACATATAGGCGCCGCCGCTGTTGATCCAGATGTCCTGGCTGGTGAAGCCGTGGGTGGCGTCGATGTTCCAGCCGGTCGGATTGTAGGCGTTGAAGCTCATCGAGATGGTGAAGTTGTTGGTCGTCACCACGTTGTTGAACGTGTTGTGGCCGTCCTGGAAGGACCAGGTGACCAGCGGATTGATGCCGCTCGAGCTGGTCGTGAAGGAGCCGGTGCCGTTGGCGGCCAGCAGGCTGGAGTCGAACGATACCAGGCCGGTGATGCGGTCGGTGGCCGTGAAGGCACCGCTGTAGTCGGTGAAGGCCGGGCCGTTGAAGGCGTAGCTCAGGGTGCTGGCGTGCGCGGCGGCGCAGGTCACGAAGGCGGCGGTTGCCAGTGCGATTTTGTTGCCCAGTTTCATGTATGTCTCTTGGTAAATAAAAGTTTCCTAATGTAAGCAACTTTTGTTCCATGGTAGAAATATCAAACACTTAGCATGAATTGGTATATTTTTCAGTATTAAACATCTCTCAACTGTAAAGTTTTCCGACAGGCTATGTAACCATGATCAGACCCGCCACTGCCGACGACGCCGGCGCCATTGCCGCCATCTACAACCACTACATCGCCACCACCACCATCTCCTTCGAAGAGCAGCCGGTCGCCGCCGCCGACATGGCAGGCCGCATCGCCGGCGTCACGGCCACGCTGCCGTGGCTGGTGTTCGAGCAGGACGGCGCCGTTCTGGGCTATGCCTACGCCACGCCGTGGCGGGTGCGCAGCGCCTACCGTTTTTCCGTGGAAAGCAGCGTCTACGTGTCGCATGGCCACCCGCGCATGGGCATAGGCTCGCGCCTGTACCGCGCCCTGCTCGACGAACTGCGCGCGCGCGGCCTGCACATGGTGATAGGCGGTATCGCCCAGCCCAACGAGGCCAGCGTCGCGCTGCACGAGGCGATGGGCTTCGAGAAGGTCGCCCACTTCAAGCAGGTCGGCATGAAGTTCGGCCGCTGGGTCGATGTCGCTTATTGGGAACTGTGTCTGGCTTAGGGCGAACAGTATGTTGCTTTGATAGTTGATATGGCTCTGCCGCTATGGGCAATACAGCTGTAGAATTAATAATCATATCAAAACAATAATGCCAAAGCGCATACCTGAGGAGACACAAACGATGCACGCTTTTCCCCTATGGCCGGCGGCCGAACTGGCGCCCTTGCGCTCCGGTTACGAACTGCTGGTTAAAGCCGTGACGGGCGCCTTGCAGCATGCCCGCCAAGGCGCGTTGCCGCCTTTCGCCCGCACCCTGGGCCTGCCGCAACCCGAGCTGCTGGCGCTGCTTTCCACTTGCCACCCGCGCGGCGACGCGCAGGCGCCGATCCCGGAATCGAAGTACGCCGCCATCGTCGGCACAGTGCCGCGCCTGTTCAGCGACGTGGCGGCGATGCTGGCCGAGCGCCGCACGCCCGAAGCCGATCCGCGCCACGCCGATTGGCTGGCGCGCGCCATTGCGGCCGCCGCGCTCGGCACGCGCTTCCTGTGGCAGGACCTGGGCCTGGCCGGGCGGCATGAGCTGACCGCGCTGATCCGCCTGTATTTCCAGCCCCTGTACCAGCGCAACACCACCGACGTGAAGTGGAAACGCTTTCTGTTCCTGGAGCTGGGTGCGCTGCAAGGCAATCCGCGCCTGAAGCCGCCGGGCTGCAGCGGCTGCGGGCAGTTCAAGGTCTGCTATCCGCCGGCCATGGAGGCGTCAGCACAGCGCTAGCAGGCTGGCCAGGCCCAGCACCTGCTCCGGCCGCAGCATGGCCAGCCAGGCCCAGCCGCAAATGGCGGCCAGCACGCCCCACAGCACGAGGTTGGCGAGCGGCCTCATGCTGGCTGCAGCCCGGCCACTGCGCGGTCGTCGATCGGCCAGTGCAGGGCGGCCGCCGCCAGGCCGAGGGCGACCGAGGCGCCCCACACCAGGCCGTAGGAATGGGTGGCGTCGAACACCGCGCCGCCCAGCCACACGCCGAGGAAGCCGCCCAGCTGGTGGCCGACGAACACCAGCCCGAACAGCGTGGAGATGTACTGCACGCCGAACAGCTGCGACACCAGGCCGCTGGTCAGCGGCACAGTGCCCAGCCAGGTCAGCCCCATCGCGAAAGAAAACAGGTAGATGCTGGCCGTGCTGATTGGCATGGCGATGAACAGCAGCATGGCCGCCGAACGCACGCAGTACAGATAGGCCAGCAGGCGCTTGCGCCGGTAGACGCCGCCCAGCTTGCCGCACAAATAGGTGCCGGCCACGTTGGCCAGCGCCACGATGGCCAACGCCATCACGCCGGTGTTGGCGGAAAAGCCCCGGTCCAGCAGAAAGGCCGGGAAGTGGCCGGCGATGAAGGCCAGCTGGAAACCGCAGGCGAAGAAGCCCAGGTTCAGCAGCCAGAAACCCCTGTGCGACAAGGCCTCGCGGATGGCCTGCCGCATCGACTGGCCGGCGCGCGGGGCGCTGGCGGCGGCGCTGTCGTCCATGGTCACTGCCAGCGGCGTGGCCAGCGCCAGCGCGGCGGCAATGACGGCCAGCGCCGCCATCCAGCCCAGGCTGCCGATCAATCCTTGCGCCGCGGGCACCATGGCGAACTGGCCGACGCCGCCGACCGCGCCCGCCAGGCCCAGCGCCCAGCTGCGCCGTTGCGGCGACACGATGCGGCTGAGCGCGCCATACACGGTGCCGAAGGCGGTGCCGGACAGCGCCATGCCGATCAGCAAGCCCCCGGTCAGCGCCAGCTCCACGCTGGTGGCCGCATGGGCCATCAGGTAGAGGCCGGCCGCGTACAGCAGGCAGGCGCCGGCCAGCACGCGGCGCGAGCCGTAGCGGTCGGCGATCATGCCGGTGAAAGGCTGGGCGACGCCCCAGACCAGGTTTTGCAGCGCGATGGCCAGCGCGAACTCTTCGCGGCCCCAGCCGCGCGCCGACGTCATCGGCAGCATGAACAGGCCCTGCACGTGGCGCATGCCCAGCGCCAGCCCCATGATGATGCCGCCGCACAGCACCGCCGCTAAAGGTGTTTTCAGGAATTTCATCGCCTTCTCCTTGTCCGATACAGCAAGGATAGCCAGCAGGCCGGCGCGCGCGCGAACGGTAAATCGGCATGCGACGCATGCGCTGTGCGCATGGATGGCATGCCGCGATAGCGTTTGTCGCGGATGCGCCGCCGGGCCACAATGCAGGCACCATGAAGCGAAGGAGAATGCCATGCAAATCACTTTACAGCCCCGGGAAGGCGCCACGCTGGCGCCGGGCGACGCGCTGCGGATACGCTGCCTGGCGGGCGTGCTGTGGATCACCAACCAGCGCGACAGCAGGGACCGCCTGCTGGCGGCCGGCGACAGCGCGGAGCTGTCCGCGTCGCAGTGCCAGTACCTGTCCAGCGTGGGGCGCAACGAGCCGGTGTCGTTTGAAGTGAGCGGTGCCGGCGCCAGCGTCCGCGTGCGGGCCGGCGGGATCCGGGCCGGCAAGAAGGCGGGCATCATTCCGCCTGGCCTGCGCGGCTGGCTTGTCCGGGCTGGCCTGGCGTCCGTCCCGGACCGGGGCCTTGCCGCGGGGTGGCGCCGTTCCTCCGGCTTTACCGCCTGGCTGCGCCGGCTTTCATGACGTTAGCTCCTGCCAGGTCAGCTTCCGGGTGCCTCGAATTGCCACCAATTTGTCGTTCGGCATCGGCGGACCGCCGCGCTGGCATGGAACTCATGCTACGCCTCCGAGCTTGCGAGGCATGGGGGCGGGAACGATATTTCGCGCTACCCTTCCGTTACGTCAGCTCCTGTCAGGCCGGCTCCAGCGTGGTCAGCGCCTGTGCAGTCAGCGCCGCCTGCGCCAGCAGCCAGTCGCGGAATATTGCCACTTCCGCGCGCGCCGCGCCGGGGGCCTGCATCAGCCAGTAGCCGTTGTCCTCCACCTGCAGGCGCTGGTCCATGCGCGCCACCAGGCGGCCGTCCTTCAGCATAGGCTGCAGCAGTGCCAGGCGCCCGAGCGCCACGCCGTGGCCCTCGACGGCGGCCTGGATCACCTGGTCATACTGGTTGAAGTGCAGATAGCCCTTCGGCTTGCGCTGCTCCAGGCCCTGCGCCTTCAGCCAGTAGTCCCAGTGCAGCCAGGGCCGGCCACGGTCGTCGAAATCGAGCAGCACATGCTCCAGCAGCGGGTCCGCCAGCGGGCCGGGCGGGCCGAAAGCGCCGGCCGCCACCGCCGGGCTGGCAACCGGCGCCACCGCTTCGTCGAACAGCCGCAAGCCGCCTTCGGTCGCCGGCGTGGCGGGGCTGTAGCGGATGGCCAGGTCGATGCCGTCGCGCTCCAGGTCCATCACCCGGTTGCTGGTCGCCAGGCGCACGTCGATGTGCGGATGCGCGGCCTGGAACGCGCCCAGTTTGGGCAACAGCCATAGCGACGCCACGCCTATGCTGGCCGACACCGTCACAGGGCGCAGCCGCCCGTCCTGCCGCAGCGACTCCGCCAGGTCCAGCAACCGCTCCATCCAGGGCGACGCCAGCTGGAACAGTTGCTCGCCTGCCTCCGTCAGCACGATGCTGCGGTTGCTGCGTATGAACAGGGGCACGCCCAGCCGCTCCTCCAGCGCCTGGATCTGGCGGCTGACGGCCGATTGCGTCAAGCACAAATCGTCCGCCGCGGCTGTGATGCTCATGCGCCGCGCCGCCGCGACGAAGCCGCGCAGCGCGTCCAGCGGCGGCAGGGAAACAAGGCGGTTCTGCATGGGGGCTCCTGATGGTCTATCCATGATTCTACCGCATGGATGGGGCGGCCGTCGCCGTGCCTGAATCTGGCGGGATCTGGCGGTATTCGGAGGCTTCCCGTCCGCTAGAGCGGCCGCTCGTACTGCAGGCGGACGCCCGTGGTGCCGGGTGTGACGGTGCCGCGCGCCGTGCCGCCGAGGGCGTCGGCGTAGTACTGGGTGCTGCTGCGGTCCTGGTGCAGCGCGTTGGCGACGGACAGGCGCAACTGGCTTTTCCTGCCGGTTTGCCACAGCGCGTACATGTCCAGCGTGCGCGTGGCGCTGCTGTCGCTGCTCAGCGTGGCGGTGAGGCGCGCCGGGCCGGCGCGCAGGTAGCTGAAATTGAAGCCGGTGCTCCACGCGGCCGAGGCGCGGTAGTCCAGGCCGAGGTTGGCGGTCAGCGGCGTTTGCTCGGCGAGACGGTTGTGCGGACCCGGCACGCTGTCCAGGCGCGACCAGTTGCGGCTCGCGTTGGCGCGCAGGTCGATGGCCGGTGCGGCCGCGTACAGCGCGGCCAGCGGCAGTTTGGCGTCGAACTCGATGCCGTGCGCGGTGGCCGTGCCGCCGTTGGCCAGGCTGCTGACCCAGGTGGCGCCGTCCTGGAACAGGCGCTGCACCGTGACGTCGTTGATCCGGCGCGCATAGGCGGACACGCTCGCCGCGCCGCTCTTGGCGAAGTACTTCTCGTAACCGGCGTCCACGCCCCAGGCCAGTTCGGGCCGCAGCTTCGGATTGCCTTCGACATCAGGATTGGTGGGGCCGTTGCCGTTGTTGATGGTGTAGCGGCGCGGCACCAGGTTGCGCGTCAACGGCGCCTTGTAGGTGCGCGACAGGGCGAGGCGCAACTGGTCGTGTCCGCGTCCGGGCAGCTTCCACAGCGTCTGCAGCACCGGGCTCCACACGCTGGAACGGCTGTGCACACCGGCCATGTTGCGGCCCACGGTGCCGGTGTCCAGGCCTTCCCGGCGCAGACCGAGATAAGCCTGCAGGCCAGGCGCGATCTCCCATTCGTCCTGCGCGTACCAGGCCAGGCGTTTGACGTCGGCCGTATAGTCCTGATCCAGCGTGTACAGCGGCGCGCCCTGCGGCGTGGTGTCGCGCTGCAGCCGGGTTTCGCGGCGCCGCGTAGTGCTGCCGTCCCAGCCCGCGCCGAAATTGTGGCCTTGCCACAAGGGTGTCAGGTATTTGCCGCTGCTGGTGGCGCTGTTGTCGCTGGCGCTGGAGGTCACGGCGCGCACCAGCCACGGTACGCGGCTCGCGTCCGCGCCATGGAAGCGGTAGTCGATCCCGCGCCGGTTGGCGTTGACACCTGCTTTGACGGTGAGCTTGCCGTCTGCGCCCATTTTGCGCGCCCAGCTGATGTCGCTGCGCAGCGCGCCGTTGTGGACGCCGGCGTGCCAGTCGGTGTTCGGCGAGCGCGTGGCGCCCCCTTGCAGCGTGCTCTCGCGCGCGTCGCCCGCGTTGGTGGAGCGCGTGATGTCGATGAGGCTTTGCCAGGACACGGTGTCGCCGTTGTCCAGTGTCCAGTTAAGCCGCGGCGCCAGGCTGGCCTTCTTGAAGTCGGCGCTGTAGCGTTCATGGAACACGCGTCGTGCCTGGACCGCGTCCGCCGCACCGGTGACCGTTTCGGCCACCAGCGGCTCGCTGAAGTAGCCGGTGCGCGACAGCGTGCCGGCCACCGAGTACGAATAGCCGCCGTCGCGGTCGGCCAGCTGCAGCGTGGCGCTGGGGTTCCAGCGCTGGTCATGTTCGATCTGCAGCTTCAGGTCGCGCAGCAAGCGGCTGGTGCCCTTGCGCAGCACGATGTTGATGCTGCCCGCCACCGCCTGCGCGCTGAACTCTGCCGACGCCGCGCGCATGATCTCGATGCGCTCGATCAGCTCCGGCGCCAGCGTGTCAATGCCGAAGCCCGGCGGCGCTGGATCGCCGTTGATCAGGATCTGCGTGTAGCCGGCGCCCAGGCCGCGCATGCGCACTTCGCTGCCGGACAGGGACAGACCGGGCAGGCGTTTCAGCACGCCGGACAAGGTGCTGTCGCCATACTGCAGCAGTTCGTCGCGGCCCACGACGAGCTTACCGGCCGTGTCATTGCGGCGCAGCGTCTCCGAGCCGGGGCCTGCCACTTCAACGCGCACGACGCCATCGGCGGCGGCGGCACTGGCGTGAAGGGCGCCCGCCAAGGCAAACAGGTGCAAGCAATGCGGATTTTTCATGTACGGCGGTAAAGTGCGTGATCGAAGGCCGCGAGTGTAGTGGTGCCGCTGCCGCCGCGCTGCCGCCTTGTGACGAAGCAGCCCATGCGCGGGACGAATTCTGCCATTGATGCTGCTGCCGCGTACAGGCCTGCCTGTATACTTTGCGGCAATGAACCCCTATCTCCACGCCGCCAGAATATTGGCCATCAACATCGCGCTGTGGACCGCCATGTGCGCGGTCGGCGCGCTCGGCACCTATAGCGACGGCCTGCGCCAGGGCATGGACCGGCCCTACGCCGTTCCCCTCTGGAACTGGTGGAGTACGCATGCGCTGATGATGCTGTTCAGCTCCGGCGTGTATTTGCTGCTGTCCCACCGTCCGGCGCTGCTGGGCCATGCGCGCCGCATCGCCGCCGTGTACATGGCGGTGCTGCTGTTGTTCCTGCCGCTGGAGTTGATCTATGTGGCCGGGGTCTTTGCCGTTCGCGCGGGCGCCGAGCGGTCGTTGCAGGCCGCATGGCAGGAACTGCACCGCATGCATAAATTCGACTGGTTCATGGAGATGGCGTGGACTACCTTCACCTACATCGCGGTCGTGGCGGTGCGCACCTGGCATCAAGGCCGCACGCGCGAGCAGGCTTGGCGCCAGGCGCAGACCGACAACCTGACCCTGCGCCTGGAACTGGAGCAGCAGCGCTTGCTGGCGCTGCGCAGCCAGCTCGAGCCGCATTTCCTCTTCAACGCCCTGAACGCCATCAGCGCGCTGGTGCGCTCGGACGACAAGCGCGTGGCGCTGTCGGGCATCAGCCGCTTGAGCGACCTGCTGCGCTATGCGCTCTCCGCCAGCACGCGCGACTGGGTCAGCATGGCGGACGAGTTGCAGTTCGTGCGCGACTATCTGGCGCTGCAGGGGCTGCGCTATGGCGACCGGCTGCGGTTCAGCGTGGAGGGCGACCACGGCGCGGTGCTGGGTGCGGACTGCCCGCCGCTGCTGCTGCAGCCGCTGGTTGAGAACGCGCTGCGCCACGACCTCGATTGCCACGACGGCTCCAGCGACATCCATCTGCGGCTCTCCTGCGAGGACGGGCAACTCGTGATACGCATCAGCAATCCGCTGCCGGCGCTGGTATCGTCATCGGGGGAGGCCTGCACATCGCCGAATCCCGGTCTCGGCCTGGGCCTGGCCAGCACGCGGGCGCGCCTGCAGATGGCCGCGGGCAACGCCGCCACCTTGCGTACGCGCCAGGACGGCGGCCGCTTCGTGGCCGAAGTGCGCATGCCGATGGAGCACGCCGCATGACGGCCATCCGCGCACTGATCGTCGACGACGAGGAACCGGGCCGCATCAACCTGCGCTACGCGCTGGCCGAGCATGCGGCGTGGGAGGTGGCGGTTGAATGCGCCAGTGCCGCTGCGGCGCGCGCCGCCCTGGCTGCGCCGGACGGGCATGGGATAGCGGTGGTGTTCCTTGATATCCAGATGCCGCAGGAATCCGGGCTGGCGCTGGCGCGCGAGCTGGCGCAGCGGGAGGAACCTCCGCTCATCATTTTCGTCACCGCCTACGACGCCCATGCGGTGGAAGCCTTCGAAGTACACGCGCTGGACTATCTGCTCAAGCCCTTCGACGACCAGCGTTTTGCGCAGACGCTGGAGCGCGCACGAGCCATGCTGGCGCAGCGCCAGCGGGCCGGCTACGGCGCCGCGTTGCGCGCCTACGCGCTGCCGCAGCCGGACTACTGGCGGCAGCTCAGCGTGCGTTCGGTGGGCCGCATCGAATCTGTGCAGCTCGAGGACGTTCTCTGGATGGAGGCGGCGGGCAACTACGTCGAACTGCGGCTGGCCACGCGCCGCGTGCTGCACCGTGTGACGCTAAGCCGCCTGCAGCAGCACCTGGACCCGGCCTGCTACGTGCGCGTGCACCGTAGCGCCATCGTACGCGCCACCCAGATCGCCAGCCTGGCGGCGAACGGCGACGGCAGCTACCAGGCAGCGCTGCGCTGCGGAGACACCGTTTCAGTCAGCGAACGGTATCTGGCCGCCGTGAAGGCGCTTCTGCAGCGGTGATCAGGCGGTATAGCGCGCGGCCGGCCTGGTGCGCGACAGGTTCGGTCCCATCGCCAGGCGCGCGGCTTCGAACTTGTCCCAGTCGGCGCGCTCGGGCAGCGAAGGAATCGTGATCACTTCGCCCAGGTCCAGGCCCGCCAGCGCCGCGTCCACCAGGTCGTCCACGCTCATCACGATCTCGCTGGGGAGGTGCGCCACCGGCACGCCGGCGTGGTCCCAGAATTCCGTCTCGATGGCGCCGGGCAGAACCGCCTGCACGCGCACACCCTTCGCGCCCAATTCATGCTGCAGCGATTGCGTGAACGCCAGCACATAGGCCTTGCTGCCGCCGTAAGTGCCGTTCAGGACTTCCGGCGCCACCGCCACGATGGACGCAATGTTGATGATGGTGCCATGGCCGCGCGCGGCGAAGCCCGGCGCCACGGCGCGGGTCAAGCGCGTCAGCGCGTTCACGTTGAGGAAGATCATGCGATCCAGGTCTTCCTGCTTCGAGTCCACCAGCGGCGCGGTGGCGCCCAGGCCCGCATTATTCACCAGCATGGTGATGGCGGCGTCGCTGGCCAGCCGCTGCTGCACCTTGGCCAGGTCTTCTTCCCGCGTCAGGTCGGCGGGCAGGATTTCGACGCGTCGGCCCGTGCCGGCGGCGACCTTGTCCGCGACAGCCTGCAGGCGCTCGCGGTTGCGTGCCACCAGCACCAGGTCGTAGCCGCGTTCGGCCAGCCGCTGGGCGTAGCGCGCCCCTATGCCGGTGGAGGCGCCGGTGATCAATGCGATGTTCGTATTCATGATGTGCTCTTTCATAGGTTGGGTTGACAGAAACAGTGTAGGCGCCTAAATTGAGTCCCGTATGCCATATTTACCTCACTTTGGGACATCATGAAACGCACCATAGGCCTGCTGCTGTTCCCTCGCTTCCAGGTGCTGGATCTGGCCGCCATCACGGTGTTCGAGGTGGCCAATGAACTCAAGGGCGGCGCCTGCTATGAAGTCGAACTGCTGTCCGAACAGGGCGGGACGGTGCATAGTTCCTCCGGCGTGCCGGTCGTGACGCGGCCCTTCGGCGGCCACAGTTTCGATACCGTGATGGTCGCGGGCGCGATGGAGGCTATCGTGTCCCCGCCCGGCTTTGTCGATTTCCTGCGCGCCGCCAGCGCGCTGTCCCGGCGCACCGCCAGCATCTGCACCGGCGCCTTCCTGCTGGCCCAGGCGGGCTTGCTCGATGGCCGCCGCGCCACAACGCACTGGTGCCAGGCGCGCGAACTGCAGCGCATGTATCCCAAGGTGAAGGTGGAGGAGGACCGTATTTTCATCAACGACGGGCGGGTCTGGACGTCGGCCGGCATGACGGCCTGCATCGACTTGTGCCTGGCGATGGTGGAGAGCGATCATGGCGTGGAGCTGGCGCGCGCAGTGGCGCGCAAGATGGTGGTGTACCACCGCCGCAGCGGCGGACAGTCGCAGTTCTCGGCGCTGCTGGAGCTGGAGCCGAAGTCGGACCGCATCCAGGCGGCGCTCACTTACGCCAAGGGCAATCTGCACAAGCCCCTGTCTGTGGACGAACTGGCGGATGCGGCGCATTTGAGCCGGCGCCAGTTCAGCCGCACCTTCCGCATCGAGACCGGGCAGTCGCCGGCGCGCGCGGTGGAGGTGCTGCGGGTGGAGGCGGCGCGCGGCATGATAGAGGCGGGCAACCATCCGATCGACGTGGTGGCGCGCGAGACCGGCTTCGCAGACCCGGAGCGCATGCGCCGCGCCTTCCTGCGTGCCTTCGGCCAGCCGCCGCAAGCGATCAAGCGCGCCGCGCGGCAGGCCTGATGCCGTTTCCGTAGAAGGTTCGGCGCCGCCGTCAAAAGTGCGACCGGAACTTGTTGAATATAGTAAATTGTCGAATATTTAACTAGTTCACAGTTGCAACATGCAAGCGATTTCGGCCCAAATTACCGCCGCCCTGGCGCAGTTCTCCAGCGACAGCCGCCTGTACGCGCTGACGCTGGGCGACGGCGGGCAGGACCTCGGCGCCAGCGGCTTGCTGGTCGAGGCCTTCGCCGCCGACGACGCATTGCAGGGCACCGGCCCGCGCGATGTGATCGTGCTCTCCACCAGCGCCCACATCGACCGCAGGTCTCTGCTGGGCCAGCCCGCCACGCTGGAGATCAGCCTGGCCGACGGCAGCCGTGCCAGCTTCAGTGGCGACGTTACGCGGGTGGCCATGTTGGGCAGCAATGGCGGCTACACCCGCTACCGCCTGCGCCTGACCCCTTGGGTGTGGCGGCTCGGCGAGGTGCGCAACAGCCGCGTATGGCAAGACAAGAGTGTGCCCGATATCGTCGACGACGTGTTCGGCGCCCACATGCCGCTGGCGCGCTGGCGCTGGAGCGAGGAAACCGCCTCCTTCATGGCCGACGCCGTCCCGCGCAGCTATTGCTGCCAGTACCGCGAATCCGACCTGGCCTTTGTCGAGCGCCTGCTGGCCGAGGAAGGCCTGGCGTGGCGCTTCGAACAGGACGCGGACGGCGCGCAGATGGTGCTGTTCGCCGACAGCAGCCGGCGCTGCGCGGTGCCCGAAGACGCCAGCAGCGAAGCCGGCGGCGGCATCCGCTTCCACGGCGCGCGGGCCGGCGAGCAGCAGGACACGATCCAGTCCCTGCAGGCGAAGCGCGCCACCAGCGTCGCCATGACCACGCTGCTGAGCTACGACTACAAGGGCAAGCGCGTGTATGGTTCGAGCTCATTGTCGCGCATGAAGGGGATCAGCGGGCCGGCGGTGGAATGCTACGACGCGCCCGGCCAATACCACTACGCCAGCGGCGCCCAGGCGCAGCGCTACGCCGACTTGCAGATGCAGGGCCGCGAGGCGCGCGCCCAGTCCTGGCGCGGCCGCTCCACGGTGCGCACCTTGCGCGCCGGCACCTCGATCACCGTCACCGGAGGCCCGCTGCAACAGGGCGGTGTAGACCCGGCCTACACCGTGGTGCGTGTGCGCAGCGTCGGCGTCAACAACCTGCCGCTGCCGGTGGCGCAGGCGCTCGCCGAACTGTTCGGCCCCATTCCTGAACTGCTGCTTGAAAGCGTGCCGCCGGACGATGCGGCCGATTTCGCGCAAGTCATCGAGCAGGCGTCCGGCAGCGGCTACGCCAACAGCTTCGAGGCCATTGCTTCCGAACTGCCGTGGCGCCCGCAACTGCCTGGCAGCGACGGCCGCAGCCATCCGCGCCCGACCGCGCGCGGCGCGCAAACGGCCATCGTGGTGGGCCCGGAAGGCGGCGACAGCCCGAACGGCGTGGACGAAATCTATTGCGACCGGCTGGGCCGCGTGCGCATCCGCTTCCACTGGCAGGACAGCGGCGACGCCACCTGCTGGGTGCGCGTGGCGCAGCGCTCGGCCGGCGGCGGCATGGGCTTCCAGTTCCTGCCGCGCATCGGCCAGGAAGTGCTGGTGCAATTCATCGAGAACGACATCGACCGGCCCGTCGTGGTCGGCGCGCTGTACAACGGGCAGGGCGAAGGCGGCGTTGCGCGCACGCCGGGCGGGCAGGCCGACGAGGGAGATGGAGAGCAGCCGTTCGGCAAGGCGCACGACCACGCCGTGGCGGGGCAGGGCAACCTGGCCGGCGGCAACAGCCCGCTATGGCACGGCGCCTCGGCCGACAGCGCCGGCCACCGCAGCAACGCCGCGCAGTGGGGCGTGCGCAGCAAGGAGTTCGGCGGCAGCGGTTACAACCAGCTGCTGTTCGACGACACCGACGCGCAAGGCCGCGTCCAGCTCAAGAGCAGCCACGCGGCCAGCGAACTCAATCTGGGCCACTTGATCCACAATGCCGACAACCACCGTGGCAGCCTGCGCGGCCAGGGCGCCGAACTGCGCACCGACGCATACGGCGTGGTGCGCGCGGGCGCCGGTCTGCTGGTAAGCAGCTACAAGATCGCCCACGCGGCGGGCGCGCGCGAACCGGTGGGCGACAACGGCGCCGGCATCGCGCTGCTGAAGCAGGCCGTCAAGATAGCCGAGACCTTCAGCGACGCGGCGAAGAAGCACGAGACGGTGGCGCTGGCCGGCCATACCGGCCCGAAGAAGGCCGCAAGCAGCGTCCTGGACGACAAGGCCGCGCCGCTGGCGGCGATGCTGACAGCCGTGTCCGGCATGGTCGCCGGCGACGCGCTCGCCAGCGCCAGGGCCGACGCCGCCGACAAGAACACCGCCCCCGGCGCCGGCAAGCTGCCGCACAGCACGGATCCGGTGATCGCCATTTCGGCCAAGGCAGGCCTGGGCGTGACCGCCGGGCAGGATGTACAACTGGCCAATGGCGAAACCGCCACGGTGATGAGCGGCGGCGACAGCCAGTTCGCCACGGGTGGGCAGATGCGCGTGCATAGCGGCCAAGCCATCGGCATCCTTGGCGGGGCGGTCGCTGCGGACGAGGGTGGCATCGGCATGCAGCTCATCGCCGCGCAGGACGCTATCGACATGCAAGCGCAGGCCGACGTGCTGAAGGTACAGGCGCGCGACGACCTCCAAATTGCCAGTGCTGGCGCCCACATCGACTGGGCCGCTGCGAAGCGCATCACTCTTTCTACTGCAGGCGGCGCCAACATCACCATCGATGGCGGCAATATCACCATGCAATGCCCTGGCAAGATCACGGTGCACGCGGGTAGGAAGAGCTTTATTGGGCCCACCAGAATCAGCTATGAAATGCCCTTGATGCCTGCCGGTGACCTCTTGTTGCGGAGTAGATATCCGTTCTCTATTTGAGATAATTCAACGTATGCTGCTTAGTCCCCCTTTTTTGCCTAGCAAGGCTGCAAACCAGTCTGAGTCCGATTGGATCAATACTGCCATGGTCGGCGGTGCGCCTGGCGATGGTTCTTTCCCTGTTAGCTTCAACTTGGCTTGGCATGGTGGACTGCACTTAACCGCGCCAGCTAGCGGAAACGCAACAGAGCGCGTGCGGGCAATCGCCGATGGCACGGTTGTCTTTAAGCGAGTCCCTGTTCAACGGGTCACGGATCTTGCGCATCCGCTCAATTATCGTGGCGGCTGGACTGACAACGGGGCCGTGATTATTCGGCATGAGACATCGATAGGCGAAGGTCGCAATGCATCTTTCGTGACGTTCTATTCGTTGTACATGCATTTGTCTGAAATATCAGCGGGCGTTAAAGTCGGGTCCAGAATTTGCAGGAAAGCCGAAATTGGGCAGGCTGGGCAGATATATGGGGGACTGATACGGAAGATCCATTTTGAAGTTGTCAGCGACGATCAAAACACCGCGAGGCTGTTCGGCCGGCAGTCTGGAGACTTGCCACTCGACCGTAATGGCCGGAGCGACTCGGTGTACGGCGAAGTGTTTTTTGTGCTGCCTGCTGCAACCCCTGTGTACGACACCAAGCCTTTGCCGCAATTCGCAGTGGCAAAGCGCCAGCCGCCGAAGCCTACGCCGCAATCCTCCCTGCCGCCGCCGATAGATTTAGAACCGGTCCATGAGTATGGCTCGCCCGTCGTGATAGGCCTGCACTATGCTAGTGGCATTGCATACTTGTCCACACTTCGTGTCGATGGCAGTGCCGTTGGAACTGCTTTGCAGGAAGCTGAGGCGGAATATGACGCCTATGCTGATGCGCTGCGCATAAGTAGTGCCTTCCCTGCTGCCGGCCGTCCCGCACCCTGTGCCGTTCTTGAGTTGATCAAGTTTGGTCGCGTTCTCAATGTCGGGACTGAAACGCTCACGCCAAACGACGTTCCTCACTGGCGAAGGGTCAACTATCCAGGAGGGACAGGCTGGGTCAATTTGAATGCGGCGGGAGTGACGAAATACAGCGATGCCGATTTTCCGCATTGGTCTGGTTGGAAGTTGATTGATGACTCTGCGGATCAAGATAGCCGATGTGATTCCGCTGCCTTGAAAGCTGTGATTAGTCCTACGGGCGTAACTATAGATCCGATCAACGCGGCTGTCTTGCTCAACGACAGCGCGATAGCTGGCAAACTGTCCAAAATGGTGTGCAAATTTCCGTCCGAGTGGTCAGCCGGGACAGAGGAGCAGCGCTGGGGATGGCTTAAGCAGAAGACTATCGAAAATCCGATGGCAATGACGGAGGTTGACTTCAGCGAGCTCAAAAATCATATTGCAGCCTTGACCATGGATCTGGAGCTGCTGAGAACTCCGTTGTGGCATTGGCATCCTGTTCAATTCGTGTCGCACTTCCGCAAATGTGGATGGCTCAATGAGCGCGAATTGGTCCGGTGTGTTCCTGCGACCTACCAAACGGAGCAAGGCGCCCGCGGTACGGCAAGAATATTGGCGAGCATTCCAAACCCGGTTGCCCAACAGCGCATCGCAACACGCAATGCAGCTGTTTTCATGAAAGTGTGCAGAAAATATGGTGTCGATCAGCGCCAGCGCTTGGCACACTTTTTGGCGCAAATCTATCGCGAGTCGGGCGTGTTGCGATGGGATCAAGAATTGGCCAGCGGAGCCGAATATCAAGGGCGCGCGGATCTAGGAAACACCCACGCTGGAGACGGTATCAGGTTCAAGGGGCGGGGCCTGATTCAGACAACTGGGCGAACCAACTACGAGAAATATAGTCAATATCGGGGCCGCTCAGGAACTTCGGCGTTTACTCTAGAGCCAAACAATGTATTGCTTGCGACCGATCCGTATAGTTGCGTTGATACTGCCGGTTTGTATTGGGTAAGTCGAGCCACTGGCAGGCGTCCTGCGAACATTAACATTAGCCGCATGGCTGACCAAGGAGTCGCCGAGGCAGATCTGAGACGTGTCACATACAATGTAAATGGAGCCGAGGATGGGCCGTGGACAGGACTCTTTGAGCGCCGGTCTCACTTGTCGGTGCTTGTATCGGTATTGCTTGATAGCGTGTCGGAAATTACACCGGCTGTGGAGAGAAAGAATGTATAAGAAAGTTTCGTTGTTGTTGTCCCTCGCGGCGCTGAATGGTTGCGCTTTCGCCTACGGCGGAGGCAGGAAACCAACTGAATCTGCCGGTGAGCACATTGTATGTAATATCGCTGTCGCGAAAGTAGAGGGACTGTCCATCGTTGCGAAAAAAATTCCTGCGTCCTCGCTGCGCACACGTATCGATAACGAACGATATGCAGCCTGCCCATACAAGGTCGAGTTGCGCTACAAGAACACGTCCATGGCAATTGATTTTGGCCGAGCGTTCTCTTACTCAGATGTGAAAACATTCGACCCCGCATTTCCGGTGAATACCGGCTATTTCATCCTTGATGAAAGCGGGTGGCATGGGGAGAGTGCTGATTCCGGCAACCGAGCCGATGCAATTTTTGTGCGCGACAGCGGCGAAAGCTCTTATGTTTCGGGACTTTATGCCCGCCAAGACATGAACACCAAGAAGCGTGATTATTGCTTTGCTATGGCTCTAATCGCCGCCGACGGCTTTGCGACGTCGGGCATCTGTTCCGCGTCGAGAGCAGCGCTTGAACCGCTTGAGCGCCTTTCGAAAAATGAACCAATTCTCCGTTATGTAGGGAAGTAACGGTGGGCTCACGATAGACGTTCAGCCGAAGCGGCCTGCAGTCGAGTTCTGCGCTTTCCCTAGCGGTCCTCGCGCTCCAGCCGGTCCTCGGCCGCCTGCAGGGTGGCGCCCAGCACTTCGCGCACTTCGGCGAACAGCACAGGCAGATCGGCCGTGCGCCGCTCGGAGATCGCGCTTTTGGCGTCCAACGTGGCGCGGATCAGTTTCTTGGCCCCCAGTACACCGATCGCGCCGCGCAAGCTGTGGAGTACCGGCGCGGCGTCCGCCGGCCGCTCTTCCCGCAGTGCCAGGTCGGCTTCGTCCATCGGCTGCATGCCGCCGGCCACTGCGCCGCGCACCATCTGGCTTGAGTACTTGAATATACGTGCGGCACAGCTCGTGCGCGGAACGCATCTGTACCTGCTGCTTGATGGCGTATTTGTGCCAGGTCTTCGCCGCAGCGTCGCCAACGCCGTGCCACCCGGTTCCGTCGCGCTACTGTTCGAAGGCCTTGCCCGGCTGCTCCGACGCTGCGAAGGACGTATCACCATTTCTGCTGCCATATGATGTGACGGCGAAAACATTGCCCACACTGCTATCCAAGTGCAGCGGCTGGCCCATGGTAAGCGCCATCGAGACATCCGAAACACTGGCGGAGCTGACGGCACGGTTATCCGTCTGGTGCGTGGTATATGCGGATGGGCAGCGGTTCAATTTTCGATTTCCCGACACGCGGCGGCTGCCAGGGATTTTCAATGCCCTCGCACTTGAGCAGCAAGGGCAGTTGGCAGGGCCGGCGTCGCATTGGTCGTATATTGGCAGAGATGGGGAATGGCGTGAACTGGTTTTGCCAGCTACGAACAGCGCTATTGCGGACGATAGCCCGGAATTGAGTGACCAGCAGTTCGGGCGTATGGTCGGCGACAGCGAAGCCGATGAAATGCTGGTTCGGCTGGCTGACCGGGGTCTCGTACCTGAACGGTCTTCCCTCGGCCATGCCATCGTGTCCAGCGCACTAAAGGCGGCGGAAGTCGGGGCGCTTGACCCCGCTTTGCGGGTGGACTGGTGCGGGGCCTGCCTGGCAGACGCAGACATGTTGCTTGACGGGGGCGCAAAACTGGAAAGCTGGCGGCAAGCTGCCGCGCTTGAATCTTGAATGGGATCTGAAATGAAGTCAAAAAGTCTTGCGTCGCAAGGGTGCCGACGCCTATTGGCATTGTGCGCGGTCGCCTTGCCAGCGCTCACAGGCTGCGCCAAAGACACCGTGCCGGTCAGTATCCACGGCGTCAACTACACTGGCCAGGAGTTTAGCTTCATTATCGTAGACCCGGAAAATCACAAGAACTTTGGTGGTGGTGAATTGATAGCGCCGTTTGCCGCTGCGGCACTATGTGCTGCTATGCCCTGCCGGCGAAATGGCGTGCAGGGATCAAGGTCCAGATAAACGGCAAGCACTGGCTTGCGGAAAAACCGGATGGTAGCCTGCCCGAAGTCAAGGAGACGAAGATAGTCGAGGTGCCACCGTACGTGAACGGCAAGCCCGGTGAGCTGTGGGTATTGCGTGGCGCAGACGGCACATTGAGCCTCGTGTCGAGCGACTTTCAGCCGGATCACGCGAAATGGCCCGGAACAGTTAAGGGGTGGCCAATACCGTCGCTGGAGTACAAGCGGGCGCGGTGGGACCTATACATCAAAATTGAGCAAGATCTATTGGATTCTTACAAGGAGTCGATACAGGAGTTAGCAAAGTCGCCCGATAAGCATGCTGAGGAAGTATGGAACATAACGAAGGAACGGTTTCCTGAAACAATTCAATCATATAAGAGTTCGGGTGACAAAAAATACCGCGAATTTTTGCTAGAAAAATATCAAATCGGGTTGGCCGAAGCACAAGCAAAAGTTCAAGGCTTGAAGGATCAGAGACCATGACTGCGAAATTGATCGAACACATCCCAGGCAGGTTTATATCGGCCGCAGATGCAAAGACGTTCTTTGGTGGTACAAACCTTCAAACCATTAAAGATCATTGGGAAGTTCGTGAAAAGCCCAAACTTGGCGTCCCGGCGGATTCCTGCAAGACCAATCTATTCTTCGGTTTTTTTTCGACGGCACCAAGAACAACTATGAGCAAGCAGAGATCGGAAAGAACCATTCAAACTCATGTCGTGATGATCTATATCTCCACGTTTGGCTTCTCGCGGGGGGCGACACAAGCCCGTGCGTTTACGAACTGGCTGATGGCCCTGTGCAAACTGGATGTCCATCTTTGCGGCCGCGCCGGTGCGATGACGCTGGGAGGCTTTGACGTGCAGTTTGATTTTCTTGGCATATTCGATACGGTCGCTTCGGTCGGCGCCGGAAACACTGCGGGCAGCAGCGTCCTGGGGCGCTTGTTCGAAAACAAGCGCCAAGCGGCGATCGAATACAGCAGGACCGGTCAGACACCACGCATGCTGACGGAAGGCCGGGAGCCATGGGCATTGAGCCGTGGTGGATACTTACGCTTCCGCAAAGTCTATGCCGGCCGCGATAGTGTGTTGATTTCGAACAAGCTCACGCGGGAACCTGCCGACACGGCGGTCGCGTAAGTGATTGCTTCGCCTAGCGGTCCTCGCGCTCCAGCCAGTCCTCGGCCGCCTGCAGGGTGGCGCCCAGCACTTCGCGCACTTCGGCGAACAGCACAGGCAGATCGGCCGTGCGCCGCTCGGAGATCGCGCTTTCGGCGTCCAGCGTGGCGCGGATCAGTTTCTTGGCGCCCAGTACGCCGATCGCGCCGCGCATGCTGTGGAGTACCGGCGCGGCGTCCGCCGGCCGCCCGTCCCGCAGCGCCAGGTCGGCTTCGTCCATCGGCTGCATGCCGCCGGCGACTGCGCCGCGTACCATCTTGAACATGACCGCGCGTCCCTTCGGATCCTTGCCCATCACGCGCATCAGGCTGTCCATGCTGAACACCTGCTCGGCGCCGGCTGCGGGGGACTGGATGGAAGTCGTCATGGCGGCGGCCGCATCGGCACCGGCAGAAGCAGCAGCCGAAGCCGAAGCCGAAGCCGAAGCCGCAGTTGCACCCGCAGCCGATCCTGCCGCGGAGTGCGCGCCGCGCATGCCCGGCAGGTGGCGCTGTATCACCGCCAGCATTTCCTCCACCACCACCGGCTTGGGTATGAAATCGGTGATGCCCGCCTCCAGGCAGCGGTCGCGCTCGGAGGCGAGTACGCCGGCGGTCATCGCGATCACCGGCAAGCTCAGTTTCAATTCACGGCGCAGCATCGCGGTCGCGCTGAAGCCGTCCAGCACCGGCATCTGCATGTCCATCAGCACGATGTCGTAGCGGTTCGAACCTGCGCGCATCACGTCGACCGCCTGTTGGCCATCACCCACCACGTCCAGCGTGGCGCCTGCGAGTTCCAGAATGCCGCGTGCCACCGCCTGGTTCAGCAGATTGTCCTCCACCAGCAGGAAGTGCACACCCTTCAAGCGGTCGACGATGTTGGCCGGGTGCGCCGAACCATCCTCGCCGCCGGTCTTGGCCACCAGCGCCTGGTGCAGGGCGTCGAACAGGCTGGAACTGGTGATCGGCTTGACCAGCACCACGTCCGCCTCCGCCGCGCCTGAAATCTCTTCCAGCTTGTCGCGGGCGAAGGCGTTCACCATCACCACGATGGGCTGCGCCTCCGGTCCTGATGCCTGGCGGATGGCCGTGGCGATGGCTGTGCCATCCATGCCCGGCATATGCCAGTCCGCCAGCACCACGTCGTACGGCGCACCGCTCCCTTGCTGCGTGCGGAAGCGCTCTATCGCCTCCTGCCCGGACGCGACCTCGTCGGCCTCCCAGCCCCAGGCACGTATCAGCTTGCCTACCAGGTCGCGGCTGGTGCCGCTGTCGTCCGCCACCAGCAGGCGCAAGGGACCCAGCGCCGGCTGGCGCTTCTCCGCCGGAGGCAGCACTCCGAAAGGAAGGCTGAACCAGAAGCGGCTGCCCTGCCCCACCTCGCTGTCGACGGCGATGTCGCCGCCCATCAGATTGATCAGGCGCTTGGTGATGGTCAGACCCAGGCCGGTTCCGCCGAAGCGCCGCGTGATGCTTTCGTCGCCCTGCGTGAAGGCGTTGAACAGCTGGCTCAGGTGCTCCTCGCCGATGCCGATGCCGGTGTCGCTCACCTCGAAGCGCAGCGTGGCCCTGGCGCCTTCCTTGACCGTTTCCCGCCCGGTCACGTGGACCCGCACCACAACTTCGCCCTGCTGCGTGAACTTGATGGCATTGCTGGCCAGGTTGACCAGGATTTGCTGCAGGCGCAGCGCGTCGCCGTGCAGCAGGCGCGGCACGTCCGGCTCCACCGCGATGGCCAGTTCCAGCTCCTTGTCGCCGGCGTTCATCGTCATCGTTGTGGCCAGGGTGCTCATCACCTCGTCCAGGTCGAAATCGGTCGGCGCCAGTTCCATGCGGCGCGCCTCGATCTTGGAGAAGTCCAGCACATCGTTCAGGATCGCCAGCAGGGTCTGGCCCGAAGTCTGCACCATGGACAGGAATTTGCGCTGCTGTGCCGTCAGCGAGGTGTTGCCAAGCAGGTAGGACATGCCCAGCACCGCATTCATCGGTGTGCGGATCTCGTGGCTCATGTTGGCCACGAAGTCGCTCTTGGCGCGGTTGGCCGCTTCGGCGCGGTCGCGCGCCTGTTCCAGTTCGGCGGCGCGCGCCTCCACTTCCAGCCGCAGGCGGTAGCGTTCCGTGATATCGGAAATCATGGCCAGCACCTTGTTGCCGGCGCTGGTGCGGATCGCGCTCAGGTCGATCTCGACCGGGAAGCGGCTGTTGTCCTTGCGCTGACCGAACAGGGTGCGGCCCACGCCCATACGCACCGGTTCGGGCGTTAGCTGGGTCGACGCGAAGCCTTGCCGCAGCGCCGCGTGCGCGTCGCGCTGCGACGGCGGCAGCAGCATTTCCACCGGCTGGCCCAGCACCTCCTGGCGCAGGTAGCCGAAGTAGCGCTCGGCCTGGCGGTTGAAGGTCTCGATGCGGCCGCCCTCGTCGACCACCACGAAGGCGTTGGGCGCCAGCTCGATCACGTCCTGCAGGCGCGCGTCGGCGGTCTGGCGCTCCTGCATCAAGCTGTTGAAGGCCCTGGTCAGTTCGCCGATCTCGTCCTCGTTGCGCACCGGTATCGGCGTGAAGCCGCCATCCTTGCCGCGCATCTGCTGGATCGCGGCGCGCAGCTGCGCCAGCGGCGACATCAGGCGCATGGTCAGCCAGCCTATCAGCGCGGCCGCGGCCAGCGAGGCCAGGAAACTCCACCCGGCGAGCCGCGCCAGCATGCCTTCGAAGGGCTCGAAGGCCTCCTCCACCGGCAGCGAGGCCGCCAGCACCCAGTCCACCGATTTGAGCGCCTTGAAGCTGTTCAGTGCGCGCAGGCCGGTGCTGTTGGTGCTGATGACGGTGCCCTCGAAGCCCTCGTTCAGCGCGCGCGTGGTGGCGGGATTGGCGTTGGAAGGGCGCGGCTTCATCAGGCGGGCCATGTCGGGATACAGCACGTACACCGGTATTTCAGCGCGCGTGACGGCGAAGTAATAGCCGGTGCGTCCCACCTTGGCCGTGCGCAGGTGCCCCAGCACATTGTCCTTGTACAGCTGCAGCACGCCGATCAGCACCGCCTGCACCTCGCCCTTCTGGTCCAGGATGGGGGCGGCCATCTGCACGATGGGCCGTTTGCTGGTGCGCCCGAGCACCGGCTCGGCGATCAGCGGCTGGCGCGTGGCCATCACTTTCCTGAAATAGGCGCGGTCGCTGGCGCTGACGCCGACCCGCCCCGGCACCACCGGCAAGTCGGCGATCACCTCGCCCTTGGGGTCGAGGATCAGCACGTCGTCGAACAGCGACAGGACGGCGCGGTCGGCGTAGTAGGCGCGCAGCGCGGCCGGGTCGCGGGCGATGCCGAGCGGCTGGTTCCGCGCCGACAGCGCGATGATCCCGAGCAGCATGTGGAGCTTGTCGTCGAGCTCCTCGGCAGTGCGGTTGATCAGCGCCGTCTGCTGCGCGAACAGCACCCGCGTGAAATCCTCCTGCATGCGCTGCATTTGCACCACTGTCACGAGTGCCACCATCACGACGGACGTGATGCTGGTGGCCAGTGCTACCTTGACTTTGATGCCGAGCGGTTTCATGTCGTCCTTAGTCGGGAGGGCTGGGGAATTCTCCTATCAAAGTAGCCTTTTTGCAAGGCGCACCGCACACCGGCGGAATGGCAATTCAGGAAAGATTGCTGTTCAGTTTATCAAGTCCGTTGGCCAACTGCTCCACGTCCTGGTGCGTGATGGCGCAGGCGTGGGCGATCCGCTCGCTCACGCGCAGGCCGGCCGCGCGCAAATCCTTGCCCTTTTGCGTCAGCGTCAGCACGCGGTTGCGCTCATCCTGTGGGTCGCGCCCGCGCAGCAGATAGCCTTCGGCTTCCAGCCGTTTGACCAGCGGCGTGATCGAGCCGGAGTCCTGCTGCAGGCGCTGGGCGATGTCCTTGATGCCCACGCCCTCCTCCTCCCACAGCACCACCATCACCAGATATTGTGGATAAGTGAGATTAAGCTCGGCCAGCATGGGCTTGTACAGCTGCGTCATCTTCAGCGATGTCGAATACAGCTTGAAGCACAGGTGCTGGTCCAGGATGGGGGGACGGGGTGGTTTTTTTGCGGCGGTCATGGGCGTAGCCTAACCCGCCCGGCCGGAAAAGAAAAATATTTTGAAAAATATTCGGCAAGCGGCGAATCCAGATGCGGCGCGCCCGCCTCTGGTCTGGGGAGGCTGGTCCTCATCTAGCCAACTATCCCAAAGGAGGGCAAAATGTTCTATGTTAAGAATGTGACAAGCGGCGAGCGCGTGCTGCGCGTGGCAGCCGGGCTGCTGGCGGCGGCTATCGCCTGGCTCGGCGTTGGCGGTATGGCCGGCGCCCTGCTGGCGGCATCGGCCGGCGGCATCGCGGCCACGGGCTTGTTCGGCTTCTGCCCCATGTGCGCCATGTTTGGGCGCCGTCTCGATAAAGTGAAAAAGAATGGCACTCTCTGAAACACATTGGCCTGTGCTGGACGCCGCCCACGGCGGCGATCCGGCCGCGCTGGCCCAGTTGCTGCGCCTGTGCCAGCCCGATATCCGCCGCTACGCCCGGCGCTCCTGCCTGGCCGGCGACATCGACGACGCGGTGCAGGAAGCGCTGCTGGTACTGTCGCGCCGCCTGGCTTCCTTGCGCGTGCTGGCGGCCTTCTCCGGCTGGATGTTCAAGGTGGTGCAGCGCGAGTGCCGCCGCCTGGGGCGGATCGCGCTCAACTACGACCCCTACGACGAAGAGCGCGCCGAGCAGTGGCTGGCCGCGCAGGACACGGCCGGGCTGCGCCTGGACCTGGTGCAGACGCTTGAGTCGTTGCCGGCCGACTACCGCCAGGCGATCTTGCTGCGCGACTTCGCCGAGATGAGCATCGCCGAAATCGCCGCGGAACTGGGCCTGAGCGTGCCGGCGGCGAAAAGCCGTTTGCACCGCGCGCGCCAGATGGCGCGGGAATACCTGATCGCCTGACTGCGGATTAGGCGTGCGGCAGGGCGGGATCGATTACACTGGACGCATGAGTATCGAGCTGCCCTCCCTGACCATCCCCGGCATGACGGTCGACGTGCTGCGCGCCAGCTGCGCCACCTGCAGCATGCACCAGCTTTGCCTGCCGATGGGACTGGGCGAAGCCGACATGGAACGCCTGGACCAGATCATCGGCCGCCGCCGCAAGGTGCCGCGCGGCGGCACGCTGTTCCGCATCGGCGACGCCTTTACCAGCCTGTATGCGATCCGTCTCGGCCATTTCAAGACCTACCAGGTGAACCCGGACGGCGCCGAGCAGATCACCGGCTTCCAGATGGCCGGCGAGCTGCTCGGCATGGACGCCATCAGCACCGACCGCCACCACTGCAACGCCCTGGCGCTGGAAGACAGCGAGGTGTGCGAGATACCGTTCTCCAGCCTGCAGCAATTGCTGGCCGATATGCCAACCTTGCTGCGCCATTTCCATCGCATGATGAGCCAGGAGATCACGCGCGAGCAGAGCGTGATGTTGTTGCTGGGCAATATGCAGGCCACCCAGCGTTTCGCCGCCTTCATCGTCAACCTGTCCTCGCGCTACGAGGCGCGCGGCTATTCGGCCACCCAGTTCCAGCTGCGCATGTCGCGCGAGGAAATCGGCAACTACCTGGGGCTGACCATCGAGAGCATCAGCCGCCTGCTGTCCAGGTTCAAGAAGGAAGGCTTGCTCAGGGTGAGCAACCGCGAAATCGAGCTGCTCGATCCGCCGCGCCTGAAGGCCATCACGGCCGGCACCGACCGCTGCGGCTGACCTTCGTCAATCGGCCCGCACGGTGATTTCGCGCTGCAGCGGCCAGTTCCAGTTGCCTTCCAGGCGCCACTCGCGCTGCCCGCTCTCCAGCAGCACCTGCCAGCGGCTGCGCTCCAGCATCGGCAGCACGGCGCCGAAAACCCCGTCCTCGGCGGGCTTCAATTCCAGCATGATGTCCTTGGCCGGCTGCGTGGCATGCGCCAGGCGCAGTGTCACGCGCCGGGGAACGGCGTGCTGCGCGCTGTCGATCTTCCCGGTCAGGATGCCGCGCGCCACGTCGTAACGCAGCACGGCGGACAAGCCCAGCGCGCTGGCGGCCTTGTCGCGCCGCAGGTCCTGGTTGATGGCCTTGCCGCGCTTGTAGTAGTCGCCCGCCACCAGCGCATCCGCTTGCGAGAAGGCCAGCCAGCCGGTGTAGAAGCCCGCCAGCAGCACGATGAAGGGCCCCAGCATCAGCAGCCATGGCCAGCGCTGCTCCCACCATGGCCGCGGCGCGGAGTCCCTGGGTTTCTTTATTGCAGGGGATTGCATCATCTTTTCCTTGTCATCTGCGCGGTACGATGAATACCGCTTTTTCCTTCACCCGCAGCGCCGGATCGTCCAGCGCCGTCAGTTCGATCGCTATCTTGTTCGAGCCTTTTTCGCCATCGCCGTGTGCGGCCCGCAGGCGGACCGGCACGGCCCGCGTCTCCGTGCCGGCCAGCGCCACCTCGGCGGGCGTGACCAGCGCCAGCGAGGGCAGGCCGGAGACGCTGATACGGTAGCGGTGTTGCCGCTCCGAGGTGTTCATGATTTGCAGGCGGTAGACGTTCTCTATCATGCCGTCCTCCACCTCGCGCCCCATGGCGCCCCGGTCGCGTATCACGTCCATCTTCAGGGGTGTGCGCAGCCACAGCGCGCTACCCACGGCGCCCACGATCAGGGCCAGGATGGCCGCGTACACCAGCACCCTCGGGCGCAGCGCGTGGCGGCGGATCTGCGCCGGCGTGTAGCCTTCGGCCAGCGCGTGGTCGGTGCTGTAGAGGATCAGCCCGCGCGGCTGGCCGGTCTTGTCCATCACGCCGTTGCAGGCGTCCACGCAGGCGGCGCAGCCTATGCATTCGTACTGCAGGCCCTTGCGGATGTCGATGCCGACCGGGCAAACCTGCACGCACATGGAACAGTCGATGCAGCTGCCGCCGGCGCCCCCTGCGCCGTTCGCCGCCTTTTTTCCCAGAGGGCCGCGCGGCTCGCCGCGTTTTGCGTTGTAGGTGATGATCAGGGTGTCGCGGTCGAACATCGAACTCTGGAAGCGGGCGTAGGGGCACATGTATTTGCACACCTGCTCGCGCAGCCAGCCCGCGTTGCCGTAGGTGGCCAGGCTGTAGAACAGCACCCAGAACCATTCCCACGGACCGAAACTCAGCTGCAGCGCCTCCAGCGCCAGCGCTTTGACCGGCGTGAAGTAACCGACGAAGGTGTAGCCGGTCCACAGCGCCACGGCGCCCCAGGCCAGGTGCTTGCCGCCCTTGCGCCAGGCTTTGTTGAAGCTGGGCCCTTGCTTCGCCAGGCGCATCTGGGCGCTGCGCGTGCCTTCGAACCTGCGTTCTATCCACAGGAAGATCTCGGTGTACACCGTCTGCGGGCAGGCGAAGCCGCACCATACGCGGCCGGCGATGGCCGTGGCCAGGAACAGCAGGTAGGCGCAAATGATGAGCAGCGCCGCCAGGTAGATGAAGTCCTGCGGCCACAGCACCAGGCCGAAGATGTAGAACTTGCGCGCCGCCAGGTCGAACAGCAATGCCTGGCGGCCGTTCCAGCCCAGCCACGGAGTGCCGTAGAAGGCCAGTTGCGTGAGCCAGACGCAGACCCAGCGCAGGCTGGCGTAGCGGCCCGCCGTCTCGCGAGGATAGATCTCCTCGCGGGCGGCGTACATGTTAATGACTTGCGACGGCGCGTTCATCTTTGTTGCCCTGGTTGCCCTGGTTCGACAGGCCCCACACATAGGCCGACAGCACGTGCACCTTGCCCTCGCCGAGGAATTCGCCGAAGGCCGGCATGGTGTTGTTGCGGCCCTTGTTGATGGTTTCCATGATGGTCTCGGCGCTGCCGCCGAACAGCCATACCTTGTCCGTCAGGTTGGGCGCGCCCAGCGCCTGGTTGCCGGTGCCGGCGCCGGTATGGCAGCCCATGCAGGCGTTGAATTTGCTCTTGCCGAAGACCACCTTGATCGGATCGGCGGTGGCGCCGGACAGGCTCAGGACATAGTGCGCCACGTTCTCCACATCCTTGTCCGAGCCGAGCGCGGCGCCCATGGGCGGCATCACGCCGTGGCGGCCGTTCATGATGGTGGTCTTGATGATTTCCGGCGTGCCGCCGTGCAGCCAGTCCTGGTCGGTCAGGTTGGGAAAGCCCTTGTTGCCGCGTGCGTCGGAACCGTGGCACTGCGCGCAGTAGGTCAGGAACAGGCGCTCGCCGATGGCCTGCGCCTTGGGATCGGCCGCCACCGCTTTCAAGTCCTGCTTGAGGTACTGGCTGAACAGCGGGCCGTACTCGGCCTCCGCCTTCTTCAGTTCCGCGCCGTACTGGCCGCCGGACTGCCATCCCAGTTTGCCGGCATAGTCGCCCAGGCCGGGATACAGGTACAGATAGCCCAGGCCGAACACGATGGTGATGTAGAACAGCCACATCCACCAGCGCGGCATGGGCGTATTGAGTTCGGTCAGGTCGTCGTCCCACACGTGGCCGGTGGTCAGTTCTCCGCCTTTGGTCTTGTGCCTGGACTGCGAATACAGCAGCACGCCGCAGCCGAACACGCCCAGCAGTGTAAGCAGGGCGATGTAGATGTTCCAGAAGCTGCTCGTGAAGTCAGACATGGTCCTTCTCCTCGTCGGCGAACGGCAGTTGCGCGGCCTGCGCGAAGGCGGCCTGGTTGCGCCGCGCATAAGCCCAGGCGACGATGCCCAGGAAGGTGATGAACGATACGACGGTCATCGCGCGGCTGGCGTTTTCAAACAGGGTATCCATGTCAGTTCCTCGTCTTGATCTGCGTGCCCAGGCCTTGCAGGTAGGCGATCAGGGCATCTTCTTCGGTTTTGCCTTCCAGTTCGGCCGGCGCGGCCTGGACCTCGGCGTCCGAGTACGGGTCGCCCAGGCGCTGCAATGCGCGCAGCTTGGGTACGATGTCGGCCGGCTTGAGCGCGGTCCTGGCCAGCCACGGGTAGTTCGGCATATTCGATTCCGGTACCACGTCGCGCGGGTTGCCCAGGTGGGTGCGGTGCCATTCGTCGCTGTAGCGCCCGCCCACGCGTGCCAGGTCCGGGCCGGTGCGCTTGGAGCCCCACTGGAAAGGCCTGTCGTAGACGAATTCGCCGGCCACGGAATAATGGCCGTAGCGTTCCGTCTCGGCGCGGAACGGCCGTATCATCTGCGAGTGGCAGTTGTAGCAGCCTTCGCGCACATACACGTCGCGCCCCGCCAGCCGCAGCGGGCTGTACGGCTTCAGGCCTGCGACCGGTTCGGTGGTGGACTTCTGGAAGAACAGCGGAACGATTTCCACCGCGCCGCCGACCGACACCACCAGCGTCACCAGCACGATCAGCAGCCAGGGGTTCTTCTCTATCCATTCATGCGAAAATTTCATTTCTTAGCTCCGTAGTCATTGTGCTGAAACTCAGCGCTGAAATTCAGGCGGCCTTCAGCTCGGGGATGCGGGCGGTGACGGCGTCGCGGCCGCGCAGCGTCATCCAGGTGTTGTAGCCCATCACGCACATGCCGCTCAGGTACAGCAGGCCGCCGCCGAAGCGCACCACGTAGTAGGGATAGGTCGCCTTCACGCTCTCGACGAAGGTGTAGGTCAGCGTGCCGTCGGGGTTCACCGCGCGCCACATCAGGCCCTGCATCACGCCGGCGATCCACATCGCGGCAATGTAGAGAACGATGCCGATGGTGGCGACCCAGAAATGCAGGTCGATCAGCTTCACGCTCCACATTTCCTTGCGGCCCGCCAGGCGCGGCAGCAGGTAGTAGATCGAGCCCATGGTGATGAAGCCGACCCAGCCCAGCGCGCCGCCATGGACGTGCGCGATGCCCCAGTCGGTGTAGTGCGACAGCGCGTTGACGGTCTTGATCGACATCATCGGGCCCTCGAAGGTGGCCATGCCGTAGAACGACAGCGAGACGATCATGAACTTGAGGATGGGATCGGTGCGCAGCTTGTGCCAGGCGCCCGACAAGGTCATCATGCCGTTGATCATGCCGCCCCAGGACGGGGCCAGCAGGATCAGCGAAAACACCATGCCCAGCGACTGGGTCCAGTCGGGCAGCGCGGTGTAGTGCAGGTGGTGCGGGCCGGCCCACATGTAAGTGAAGATCAGCGCCCAGAAGTGGACGATGGACAGGCGGTAGGAATACACGGGGCGCTCGGCCTGTTTCGGGATGAAGTAGTACACCATGCCCAGGTAGCCGGCGGTCAGGATGAAGCCCACCGCGTTATGTCCGTACCACCACTGGATCATCGCGTCCTGCACGCCGGTGTAGGCGGAGTAGGATTTCCACATCGAGGCCGGCATGCTGATGCCGTTCACCACGTGCAGCAAGGTCACGGCCAGTATGTAGCCGCCGAAGAACCAGTTGGCCACGTAGATGTGTTCCACCTTGCGCTTGATGATGGTGCCGAAGAACACCACCGCGTAGGCCACCCACACCAGGGCGATCAGGATGGTGATGGGCCATTCCAGCTCGGCGTATTCCTTGCCGCGCGTGTAGCCCATCGGCAGCGTGACGACCGCGCTCAGTATCACCGCCTGCCAGCCCCAGAAGGTGAAGGCGGCCAGCTTGTCCGAGAACAGGCGCACCTGGCAGGTGCGCTGCACCACGTAGTAGGAGGTGGCGAACAGGCCGGAGATGCCGAAGGCGAAAATGACGGCGTTGGTGTGCAGCGGCCGCAAACGGCCGTAGGTCAGCCAGGGCACGTCCAGGTTCAGGGCCGGCCAGGCCAGCTGCGCGGCGATGATGACGCCGACCAGCATGCCCACGATGCCCCAGACGACGGTGGCGATCGCGAACTGCTTCACGATCTTGTAGTTGTACGCCTTGTGGTGATTCCGTGCTTGATCTGTATGATCCACTTTGTGTTCTCCCGAGAACGCTTTGATGATGTGGCTCAAAGGTTACGTGGGTGGACACTAAAAAACTTTGATGTGGATCAAAATTGCCCGAACCAGACGGGCTACGAGTCGTCGTCCTGCAGCACGCGCAGCGCGGGTCCGACCAGGTCGTCGAACTGGCCGTCATCGGACGCTTTGAAGAACACCCACAGCGCGCCGAAAACCAGGGCGACGCTCAAGGGGACCAGCAAATATAAGGCTTCCATCATTTCTCCCGGCGCAGGCGCAAGGCGTTGACGACCACCACGGCGGAGCTGAGCGCCATGCCCGCGCCGGACAGCCAGGGGTTCAGATAGCCCAGTGCGGCGGCCGGTATCGCGGCGACGTTGTACAGCGTCGCCCAGGCCAGGTTCTGGCGGATCACGCGCATGGTCGCGGCTGCGGCGCGCGCGGTGTCGGCCACGGCGCCGAGCTGGCCATTCATCAGCACCGTGTCCGCGTGGGCCTGCGCCAGCGCGGCGCCGCTACCCATGGCGAAAGAAACGTCGGCGGCGTTGAGGACGGCCGCGTCGTTGATGCCGTCGCCCACCATGGCCACCACGGCGCCCTGCCGTTGCATATCCTGCACGAAAGCGAGCTTTTGCTCGGGCAGGAATTCTCCCGCCGCCACCGCGATGCCCAGGCTGCGCGCCACGCGCTGCGTGAGGGCATCGCTGTCGCCGCTGAGCAGCACCAGCTGCTTGCCCTGCGCATGGAAATAGTCGACCGTCTTCTGCGCGTCCGGCCGCAGCGCATCGCTCAGCAGAAAGCGCGCGACCCATTCGCCGCCGGTGCCGAGATAGACCGGCGTCATCCCCGCTTCCGGCGCTTCGTCCTCGCCGGGTTCATGCCTGCTTTTCCCGCTCTGGGGTCTGGCCCCGGGATAGACAGCGGACTGGATGGTGCCGCTGGCGGGGCCGGCGATGCCGGCTACAAAGGACGCGCTGCCCAGGCGGTAGCGGCGGCCCTGGACCGTGCCTTCCAGGCCTTGCCCTGGCTCTTCGCGCATATCGCTGGCATGCCAGCGCGCCACCGCATTGGCCTCGGCCGCGGCGGCGGCGATGGCGCTGCCGATGGGATGGGCGCTGCCGGCTTCCAGCGCGGCGGCGATCTGCAGCGCGGCGCCGGCGCTGCCGTGGCCCAGCGCTTCGACGCGCTGGACGGCAGGTTTGCCCAGCGTCAGCGTGCCGGTCTTGTCGAACACGACGTGGGTGGCGCGGTGCAGCGTTTCCAGCACGTGCGGACGCACGATCAATATGCCCTTGCCGAGCAGGCGGTCGGTGGCGGCGGCCAGCGCCGACGGCGTGGCCAGCGACAGCGCGCAAGGGCAGGACACCACCAGCACGGCGATCGCCACCGGCCAGGCGCGCGCGGCGTCGTACCAGCTCCACCAGGCGTAGGCGCCGAGCGCGAACAGCAGCAGCCCCGCCACGAACCAGGATGCGGCGCGGTCGGCCCAGAGTGCGATGCGGGGTTTGTCCTGGCCGGCCCTTTCGACCAGCTTGAGCAGGCCGGCAAGCGTGCTGTCGCCGGCAGCCTTGCTGACGCGCACCAGCACGGCCTGGCCGGCATTGATGGCGCCGCCGGGGACGGTTGCGCCCAGTCCGAGGCGCTGCGGGGCGCTCTCGCCGGTCAGCAGCGACAGGTCGACCGAGGTGGCGCCTTCAATGATCTTGCCGTCGGCGGCGAAGGCCTCGCCGGGCTTGACGAGGATGACATGGCCCGCGCGCAGCACCGATGCGGGCACGGTGCCGGCGCCGCGCCCCAATGGCCAGTCCGCCACCAGGGAAGCGGCGGCGGGCAGCGCATGCTGCATGCGCTCGAACGCGGCCGAGGCCTTGCGCCGCGCCGCCAGCTCCAGGTAGCGGCTGCACAGCAGCAGGAAGATGAACATGGTCACCGAGTCGTAGTAGACCTCGCCCCGGCCGCGCCAGGTGGCCAGGCAGCTGGCGCCGAACGCGGCGGCGATGCCCAGCGTCACCGGCACGTCCATGCCGGGCGCGCGGGCGCGCAGGCTGCGCCAGGCGCCACGGAAGAAGGGCTGCGCCGAGTAGCAGACGGCGGGCAGCGTCAGCAGCAGGCTGGCCCACTGCATCAGCGCGGCCATGTTGTCGTCCAGCGTGCCGTCGTCGGCCAGGTAGGCGGGGGCGACGTACATCATGACCTGCATCATGGCCAGGCCGGCGACGAAGAGCTGGCGGCCCAGCGCGCGTGTGGCTTGCTGCAATTGCCTGCTGTGGCGCGCGGCCTCATAGGGCCAGGCGCGGTAGCCGATGCCGTGCAGCGCGGCCAGGATGTCGGCCGGCTTGCACAGGGCTTTGCACCAGCGTACCTGCAGGCGCTCGGTGGCGACATTCATGCTGGCTTGCCGCACGCCGGGCAGCTGCAGCAGGCGGCGTTCGATCAGCCACACGCAGGCGGCGCAGCGTATGCCCTCCACCAGCAGTATCGCTTCGGCGTCGCCGTCCTGGCCGGCTTTGCCACGCTTGCCGCCGCCGGGGGCGAAGCGCGGATCGTCGTTGTCGTACAGTGCCAGTTCCGGCGGCACCGGTTGCGCCTGCGCGGCGTTGGCGGCGTAGCCGGTGCGGTCGCGGTAGTAATCCGCCTGGCCCGCATCGGCAATGGCTTGCGCGACGGCGGCGCAGCCCGGGCAGCACATGGCGTGCTCCTCGCCATCGATGCGTACCGACCAGCGTACACCGCGCGGCAGTGGCAGGCCGCAGTGGTAGCAAGCGGCCTCGGCGGACGTGCCCGATGCGGCAGATGCCGTCGTGGCGGCAAAGCCCGCCGGCGCGGCGGATGCGGCGGATGCGGCGGACGCGGTGGGTGACGCGGATGAGGCGGATGACGCGGATGAGGCGGAGATGGGCGGTGCGGAAGAGGCGGCGCGTGCCGCCTGTGTGGCGGCGTCGGCCGGGCGATGGGGCCGCGCGGTGACGCTCGTGTCGCTCGTGTCGCTCGTGTCGCGCATCATGGCTGGCCTCCGGCGCAGAAGGCGTCGAGCCAGCCGTGGGCGCCGGCGTCGGGCAGGCCGAACGCTTGCAGCAGCGGCGCGGCGGCGCCGCTGGCGCGCAGCAGGCCAAGCAGGCCGAAGGCGAGCACCAGCAGGCCGCTGGCCACGCGTATGGCGCGCCGCTGCAGCTGCAGGCGCACTTGCGCGCCAAGCAGGCCCAGTGCGGCCAGCATCGGCAGCGTGCCGAGGCCGAAGGCCAGCATGACGGCGGCCCCTTGCGCGGGCGATCCGCTCAGGGCGCTGGTCAGCAGCACGCTGTACACCATGGCGCAGGGCACCCAGCCCCACAGGCCGCCCAGCGCCAGGGCTTTCCATGGCGTGTCCATCGGCAGCAGGCGGCGCAGCAGGGGCGTGACCTTGCGCCACAGCTTGCCGCCCAGCGTCTCCAGGTACGCCAGGCCGCGCCAGGCGCCGCTCAGGTACAGGCCGAGGGCGACCAGCATCAGGTTGGCCAGCCAGTAGGCGGCCGACTGCCAGGCCGCGATCCGCGCCAGGCTGGCAGCACCGCCGGCGAGCCCGCCGGCGATGGCGCCGGCCAGCATATAGCTGCCGATGCGGCCGGTGTTGTAGGCCAGGATGCGCAGCGCCGTCCCGCCTGCCGGAAGCCGCTCTTCCGCGCAGGGCAAGGCGCCGGCGGTGGTACCGGCGCCTGGCATAGAGCCTGCGCCGGCGCCTGAACCGTGGCTTGTGGCGAAGGCGGCACCGGCGCCGGACGCGCGGCCTGGGGCCGCGGCCGCGGCTGCGCCCTGGCCTGCGCGCAGGTCGACGCCGGCGAGCGCCGTCGGCTGCGCGCCAAACGCCGCGGGCACGATGGGGATCACGCGCGCCGATGGACGCGCGCGCCCCGGTGCGGCCGACAGCGCGCCGACGATGCCGCCGCACATGCCGATGCAATGCACGCTGCCGGCCAGTCCGACCACGAACACCGGCAGCAGGTTCAAGGCGTTCATCGCGTCCTCAGATGGTTTTCGAATAGCGCAGCGGCTGCGCCGCGGCGCCGGCGTCTTCTTGCGGACGCGGCATGCCGAGGTAGCGGTCGAACACCATGCAGATGTTGCGTACCAGTAGCCGCCCTTTCAGCGTCACCGACAGCCATTCCGCGTCGATGGCGATCAGGCCGTCCTCCTCCAGCGCGCGCAGCTGCGCCAGTTCGGCCGCGAAGTAATCGGCGAAGCGGATCGGGCAGGCCTGCTCGATCGACGCGATCGACAGTTCGAAATTGCACATCAGCTTCTGGATCACGATGCGCCGCAGCAGGTCGTCGGTGGAAAGCCGGATACCGCGCGCGACCGGCAGGCGGCCCTGGTCGAGCTGCTCGTAGTAGGCGTCCAGCGTTTTTTCATTCTGGCTGTAGGTGTTGCCCACCGAGCTGATGGCCGATACGCCGCAGGCCACCAGGTCCGCTTCCGCGTGCGTCGAATAACCCTGGAAGTTGCGGTGCAAGCGGCCCTGCCGTTGCGCCACCGCCAGGTCGTCCCCCGGCTTGGCGAAATGGTCCATGCCGATGTAGACGTAACCGGCCGCCGTCAGCTGCCGTATGCACAGCGCCAGCATGTCCAGCTTGACGCCGGCCTGCGGCAGGTCGGCCTCGAGGATGCGGCGCTGCGGTTTGAACAGGTGCGGCAGGTGCGCGTAGTTGTACAGGGCGATGCGGTCCGGACTGGCGGCCACCACCTTGGCCAGCGTCTGGCGCATGGTGTCCAGGGTCTGCTTCGGCAGGCCGTATATCAGGTCGATGCTGATGGAGCGGAAACCGGCGTCGCGCGCGGCCCGCATGATGGACAGCGTCTCCGCTTCCGGCTGGATGCGGTTGACGGCCTTCTGCACCTCCGCATCGAAGTCCTGCACGCCCAGGCTGACGCGGTTGAACCCCTGCGCGCGCAGCGAGCGCACCCGTTCCGGCGTCACGGTGCGCGGGTCGATCTCGATCGAATACTCGCCCTCGCTGTCCGGCGCGAACTCGAAGTTCTTGCGCAGGTGGGCCATCAGGTCCTCCATCTGGCGGTCGCTCAGGTAGGTCGGCGTGCCGCCGCCGAAATGCAGCTGGCCGACCTGGTTCATGCCGGAGAACAGCTTGCCCTGCATGCCGATTTCCTGTTTCAGGTAGCTCAGGTAGGTGGCGGCCTTGGCGCGGTCCTTGGTGACGATCTTGTTGCAGCCGCAGTAGTAGCAGACCGTGTCGCAGAACGGGATGTGCACGTACAGCGACAGCGGCCCGCGCGCGCCGCCGCGCATCTTCAGGCCGGCCACCGCCTCCAGGTAGCTGCCGTAGCCGAAGTCCGGCGTGTAGCGGTCGGCGGTCGGATAGGAGGTGTAGCGCGGGCCGGAGGTGCTGAGGCGGCGTATCGTGCCCGCGTCGAAAGTCATCGTGTCCATCACGCGGCCAGCCTTTTCTGCGCGGGCGCCTGGCGGTGCGTCGGGCGCATCGGGCGCATAGGGTTCGCCGCGGCGCGCTGCCCCGCCAAGGCGCGCTGGCCGAATTTGAACAGGCTCACCGCCTGCGTCAGGCCGCCCGCTTCCAGCGCCAGGCTGTTGGCCGCCGCCGCCGCTTCCTCCACCAGCGCGGCGTTCTGCTGCGTCACCTGGTCCATGTGGGCGATGGCCTGGTTCACCTGGTCCACGCCGATGCTCTGCTCGCGCGAGGCGGTCGATATCTCCTGCATGATGGCCGTCACCTGTTGCACCGAGCCGACCACCTGTTCCATGGTGGCGCCGGCGCGGTGCACCTGCGTCATGCCGGCCCCGACTTTGCCGACCGAGACGTCGATCAGGTGCTTGATGTCCTTGGCCGCCGCCGACGAGCGCTGTGCCAGGTTGCGCACCTCGCCCGCCACCACGGCGAAGCCGCGTCCCTGCTCGCCGGCGCGCACCGCTTCGACCGCCGCGTTCAGCGCCAGGATGTTGGTCTGGAAAGCGATGCCCTCGATCAGCGCGATGATGTCGACGATTTTGCGCGAGGAGGTGTTGATGTCGTCCATGGTGGCGATCACCTCGGCCACGATCTGGCCGCCCTCCACCGCCACGCCGGACGCGGCCAGCGCCAGCGCGTTGGCCTGTACCGAATTGTCGGCGTTCTGCTTCACGGTGGCGGCGAACTGCTCGATGCTGGAGGCGGTTTGCTCCAGGCTGGCGGCCTGCGCCTCGGTGCGGCCGGACAGGTCGGCGTTGCCGGCGGCGATTTGGCGCGTGGCCACCGCCATGGTCTCGACGTTGACGCGCACGTCGCGGATGGTGGCGATCAGGTTGCTGTTCATCTGCTGCAGGGCGCGCAGCAGCTGGCCCACCTCGTCGGTGGCATCGGTCTCGAAGCTGCCGGACAGGTCGCCGGCGGCGATCGCGCGCGCGCCGTCGAGCGCCTTGCCCAGCGGCTGCAGCACGCTGGTGCGCAGCGTGTACCACAGGAACACGTTGACCAGCAGGCCGATGAAGGTGGCGCCGAAGATGCTGTAGCGGGTCAGCGCCGAGGCGCCGTCCCCGAACAGCGCGGCCAGGCAGACGAACAGCAGCAGCGTGTTGACGCCGCTGGTGGCGGCCCAGATCCGCACCGACAGCGAGGAGTGGCCGAGCAGCGACAGCCAGTTAGCGATGCCGGGATGGATCAGCTGGCCGTTCTTGATGACGATGGCGCGCGAACCGTCGCGGATGTCGCGGTAGGCCCGGGCGGCGGCCGCCACCTGTTCGGGCTCGGCCCGGGTGCGCACCGACATATAGCCCAGCGTCTGGCCGTTTTCGCGGATCGGGGTGACGTTGGCCTTGACCCAGTAGTAATCGCCGTTCTTGCAGCGGTTTTTCACGATGCCGGTCCACGGCGTGCCGGCCTGGATCGACCGCCACAGGTCGGCGAAGGCTGCCTCCGGCATGTCCGGGTGGCGCACGATGTTCTGCGGCGCGCCGATCAGCTCATGCTCGCTGAAGCCGCTGATCTGCGCGAAGTAGGGGTTGACATAGACAATGTTGCCCTTCAGGTCAGTCTTGGAGACGATGGCCTGGTCTTCCGAAATCTCGACTTCGTGCTGGGTGACGGGTAAGTTGCTGCGCATGGCGCTCTCCTGCTGGCGTGTGGGTTGCGGCCAGTGTAAGGAGAGCGACAAGCAATTTTATTGATGTAGATCAAAAATCCCCGGCTTTGCCTCGGCTGGCAGGTCGTGCTTACACCGCCAGCGCGAGCGGCCGCACCAGGCCGACCGCGTGGCCCTGCGCGTAGTCGACGCCCAGGCCGCGCACCAGGGCCAGCGTTTCCTCGTCCTCCACGTACTCGGCCACGGTGTGCATGCCCATCACGTGGCCCACCTCGTTGATGGCCTTCACCAGTGCGCAGTTGATCGCGTTGGTCTTGATGTCGCGGATGAACATGCCGTCGATTTTCAGATAGTCGACTGGCAGCGACTTGAGGTAGGCGAACGAGGACAGGCCGCTGCCGAAATCGTCGAGCGAGAAATGGCAGCCCAGCGCTTTCAGCCGCGTCATGAAAGTCTGCGCCTTGGGCAGGTTGAAAATGGCCGCCGTCTCGGTGATCTCGAAGCAGATCTGCTCGGGCGCGATGCCGTATTCCTCGAATTGCGCCAGGATGTAGTCGTGCAGGCCCTCGTCGTTGAGCGAAGTGCCGGACAGGTTGATCGAATACAGCGCGTGCGGCGCGTTCCCGTTGTGGCGGTTGACGTCGCGCACGTAGTCGCACACGGCCCGTATCACCCAGCGGTCGATGGCCGCCATCAGATCGTAGCGTTCGGCGGCCGGGATGAAGGCGCCGGGCAGGATCAGGTCGCCCTTGCTGCCCTGGATGCGGATCAGCACCTCGTCGTGCGCCCGGCCTTGCTCGCCCAGGTTGACGATGGGCATGGCGAACAGGCGGAAATAGTTGTGTTCGAAGGCCTCGTTCAGGCGCGACACCCATTGCATTTCCCCTTGCCGCTGGGCCAGCTTCAAGTCCGACTCCTTGTAGAAATGCACGCGGTTGCGGCCCTGCTCCTTGGCCAGGTAGCAAGCCTGGTCGGCCGCCATCAGCAGGTCCGTCATCGACTTGCTGTCGTGGCTGATTTCGGCCAGGCCGATGCTGGCGCCGATCTCGAAGCTGCGGCTGTCCCACACGAAGCGGAAATTCTTGATCGACTGGCGCAGCTGGTCGGCGATCAGCATGGCCTGGTCGGGCGGGCAATGCGGCAGCAGCACGCCCAGCTCGTCGCCGCCGAGGCGGGCCAGGATGTCGCTGTCGCGCATCTGCGCCTGCAGCATCTTGGCCAGCAGCTGCAGCAGCACGTCGCCGGCGCTGTGGCCGCAGGTGTCGTTGACGATCTTGAACTGGTCCAGGTCGATGTACAGCAGCGCGTGCACATGGCCCTCGTGCTTGGCCGAGTGCAGCGCCGAGGCGATCTGATGCTCGAACTCGCGCCGGTTCATCAGGCCGGTCAGGGTGTCGTGGCTGGCGAACCAGGAAAGCTGCTGGGTCAGCTTGCGCTCGTGGCTCACGTCGCGGAACACCACCACCGCGCCCAGCATGGCGCCGTCGGCCGACCAGATCGGCGCGGCCGAATCCTCGATGGCGATGCGGCGCCCGTCGCGCGTGACCAGCAAGGTGCCGTTGCTGACGCCGATAGACTGGCGCAGGCGCAGGCAGCGCGCCGCCACGTGGTCGGGCGCCTCGTCCGGATCGCGCGGCGCCGGCCGCGGCAGCTGCGGATCCGCCGGCTCCGGCGCTTCGTACACCAGCTTCAGGGTCTGTTCTATCGGCAGGCCGAGCGCCAGCTCATGGCTCCAGCCGGTCAGCTGTTCGGCCACCCGGTTCATATAGCGGGTCTTACCCTCGGCGTCGGTGGTGGCGACGCCGTCGCCGATGGACGCCAGCGTCACTTCGGCCAGTTCCTTCTGCTCTGCGGTGTGCAGCTCGAGCAGCTTGCGCTGGGTGATGTCCCAGACGATGCCCAGCGTGCGCTCGGGCACGCCGTCGGCGTTGCAGAAGGCTTGCGCCTTGGCGCCCAGCCAGTGCAGCGAACCGTCGTGCCACAGCACGCGGTATTCCAGTTCATAGTCGCCGCAGCGCTCGACCGCGCTTTGCATCTGGCTGAACAGATAATCGCGGTCGTCGGGGTGGACGAAGCCCAGGAAGTCGCGGAACGGCTGGCGCATGCTGTTTGCCGGGAGCCCCAGCAGCGCCGCGCCCTCGGCCGACCAGTTCACCGTGCCGTGCTCGATTTTTCCGTCTGCCAGCACGGAGTCCCAGATCGCCATACGCGCGGCCGACATTGCCATGTGCAGCCGCTTTTGCAGGTCACTCATCGCTTTCTCCTGGAAATGGATATGCAATGATTGTGACATGGCCAATGTGGAAAGGTTCCGCCGGCGCGGCAACAGTGCTAGCATGCCGCACAGGCAAAAAGCGGAGGCGGCATGGCATCGCAACAAGGCACGGTGGATTTTCTGGTGGACCAGATGGCGGGCGCGGGTACCCTGGCGGCGCGCAGGATGTTCGGCGAGTGGGCGATCTATTGCGACGGCAAGATGTTCGCGCTGGTGTGCGACGACCAGCTCTTCATCAAGCCCATCGAGGCCATCCGGGCCTGGATAGGCGAACCGGTGGAGGCGCAGCCCTATCCGCAGGCCAAGCCGTGGTTTCTGATCTCCGGGGAGTATTGGGACGACCGGGAATGGCTCACCGAGCTGGCGCGCCGCACGGCGGCGGCGCTGCCGCTGCCGGCGCCGAAGAAAAAGAAGGGCTAGCTCAAGCGTCGCCCGGCTGCGGCGCGGCGTCCTTGGCGCCGCCCGCGCTGTCGCGCACGTTTTTCTGCACCGCCACCGCGGCGAACAGGCTCAGCACGAAGGACATGGCGTAGAAGCCTTTTTCGCTGGGGGCCAGCGTGGCGTTCCACAAGCCCACCGATAACAGCAGCAGCACCAGCAGCAGAGACATCCAGCACAGGCCGAAATACAGATTGGTGACCGGGATGCCCTCCATCCGGTCGCGCACCGACTTCTGCAACGACACGGCGGCGAACAAGCCATAGGCCAGCAGCGTGAAGTAGTAGCCCTTTTCGTTGAGCTGCATGGAGGCGTTCCACAAACCGCTCAGGTAGGTGATGGCGCCGACCAGCAGGGCAGCCCAGGAAGCGCCGACAAAGGCGGCGGTGGGACGTTGCGGCAGGGGTTTGTTCATGAGGCCTCCGTGTGGTGGAAGGGACGCCGGCCGGCGTCCGAAACTGTATCAGACCAGAAATTTCAATGGGACCGTTTGAACAGGCGCAAGAAACGGCCGGCCGCCGTCACGCCCACCAGCACCAGCGCGCCCGCGACCACGCCGGCGATGGCGTCCAGCAGGGACGGCGTGACCGCCTGCAGCGCGCCGCCGACGGTGGGCCAGGCGCCGACGATCTCGGCCGCATGGTGGATCACGTCGTGCGCGGCCGGGATGCCGTGCGTCAGGATGCCGCCGCCGACCATGAACATGGCCAGCGTGCCGGCCACCGACAGGAATTTCATCAGTCTGGGCGCGGCCGCCAGCAGGAAGCCGCCCAGGCCGCGCAGGAAGGCGCCGGCGCCGCGGCGGCGCGTCAGGTAGAGGCCGGCGTCGTCCATCTTGACAATGCCGGCCACGATGCCGTACACGCCTACCGTCATCACGACGGCGATGCCGGCCAGCACCGTGACCTGCTGTGTGAAGGTGGCCTCGGCCACCGTGCCCAGCGCGATGACGATGATTTCGGCCGACAGGATGAAGTCGGTGCGGATGGCGCCCTTGATCTTGTCCTTCTCCATCGCCACCATGTCGACCGTCGGGTCGGCCACGGCGGCGGCCAGTTCGGCGTGGTGCACCTCGTCCTCGTGCTCGCCGTGCAGCAGCTTGTGGGCGATTTTTTCGAAACCTTCGAAGCACAGATAGGCGCCGCCCAGCATCAGCAGTGGCGTGATGGCCCAGGGCGCGAACGCGCTGATGGCCAGCGCGGCCGGCACCAGGATGGCCTTGTTCTTCATCGAACCGACCGCCACCGCCCACACCACGGGCAACTCGCGGTCGGCGCTCACGCCGGCCACTTGCTGCGCGTTCAGCGCCAGGTCGTCGCCCAGCACGCCGGCGGTTTTCTTGGCGGCTACCTTGCTCATGGCGGCCACGTCATCGAGGATGGTGGTGATGTCGTCGATCAATGCCAACAGGCTGGTACCGGCCATCTCAGCGGCCTCCCATGGCGGATTGGCGGCGGCAGAGATGGGCGTGTGTTTTCATGGCGCGAAGAGGCGAAAGTGGAATCAGCATCAATCTTACCGCATAAGCAACTGTCCGCAAGCAATCCGGGAAGCGGTCCCGGGCGGCCGCCCGGCGCCCGCGCTACAATGGCCCTTCCCTCCACGCACCGGAACTCAGCATGCCATTCAGCACCTGGATCACTTTCGTCATTGCCGCTTCCATCATCGCCGTGTCGCCGGGATCGGGCGCGGTGCTGTCGATGTCGCACGGGCTGTCGTATGGCGTGCGCAAGGCCAGCGGCACCATCCTCGGGCTGCAGGCGGGCTTGCTGCTGGTGCTGGCCATCGCCGGCGCCGGAGTCGGTTCCTTGCTGCTGGCATCGGAACTGGCGTTCAACGTGGTGAAAACCGTGGGCGCGCTGTACCTGATCTGGCTCGGCTTCAGCCAATGGCGGGCCAGGGTGCAGGCCGCGCCTGCCGGCGCCGACGCGGGCCCCGCACCGGCGCGCGTGGAACTGCCCTCGCTGCAAAAGCGGATACTGACCGGTTTCCTGACCAATGCCACCAACCCCAAGGGCATCATCTTCATGGTGGCCGTGCTGCCGCAATTCATCGCGCAAGACCGTCCGCTGCTGCCGCAATTGCTGATCCTGGCCGCCACCATGTGCAGCATCGACCTGGTGGTCATGCACAGCTACGCCTTCCTGGCCTCGTCCATGCAGCGCTACTTCCGCGACGCCGCCGCCGTCAAACGCCAGAACCGCGTGTTCGGCGGCCTGCTGATGGCGGTGGGCGCGGCGCTGTTCTTCGTCAAGCGCGGCGGCAGCCAGGCCTGAAAACCGGCGTCGCGGCGCCGTCCGGCGTTCTACAATGTGAAAACATTTGTAACCGCAGTCGTCTGCAAGGCGATTGCAGCGTTAAATGGTTCAATCACACATTGGAGTGCCACCATGCACCGCAAACTTGCACATTTCATCCTGCTGGCCGCGCTGGTCGCCGCCAGCTCGCTGGCCCTGGCCGACGAGGATCCGCCCGCGCGCGTAGGCCGCATTTCCAGCACCCAGGGCCAAGTGACGGTCGAAGCCGACGGCGAGGAAGCCAGCGGCAGCCTGCTGAACTGGCCCGTGGCCAGCGGCAGCCGCATCACCGCCGCGCCCGGCGCGCGGATGGAGTTCCGCGTCGGTTCGGCAGCCGTGCGGCTGGACGGCGATTCCAGCCTGGAAGTCGACGCGCTGGACGACAACAGCCTGCGCCTGCGTCTCAATTACGGCACCGCCAGCGTGCGCCTGCGCAGCGCCGAGCTGCTGGGCGACTTCGAACTGAGCACGCCGCAGGCCCGCGTCACCATGCTCGAGCCGGGCTGGGTGCGGGTGGACAGCGAGCGCCAGCCGGACACCAGTTCGGTCACGGTGCTGGCCGGCGCGGCGCGCGTCGACGGCGCCGGTTCTGAGCTGATACTGCGCGCCGGCAAGCGCGCGCTGGTGTATCCGGACCGCGTCGCCACCGGCGTGGCGCTGCGCGACAGCTTCGACGACTGGGTGCAGGCGCGCGACAAGCGCGACGAGAACTCCCAGTCGCTGCGCTACGTGACGGCCGACGTCACCGGCTACGAAGAACTGGACCAGTACGGCAGCTGGCGCGACAACCCGGAATACGGTCCGCTGTGGTCGCCCCGTTCGGTGCCGGCCGGCTGGGCGCCCTACCGCGACGGCCGCTGGACCTGGCTGGACCCGTGGGGCTGGACCTGGGTCGACGATTTACCGTGGGGCTACGCGCCGTCGCACTACGGTCGCTGGGTGATGCTGGACACGCGCTGGTACTGGGCGCCGGGCCGCTCGACCACGCGCCCCGTGTGGGCGCCGGCCCTGGTGGGCTGGGTTGGCGGCAGCAACTGGAGCGTCGCTTTCGCCGACCGCCGTTCGGGGCCGGGCGTGGGCTGGTATCCGCTGACCCCGCGCGACAGCTTCGTGCCGGGCTACCGCGTCTCGCCCGATTATGAACGCCGCCTCGGCTGGCAACACCACGGCAGCGTGAACTGGAAGCCGCAGCGCGAAGTGCGCCGCGAGGGCGTGACGGTGCTGCCGCGCGAGCAGTTCGATGCGCGCCGCACCGTCAATGTCAACAAGGCGCCGCGTATTTCGCTGGCGCCGAACGATGCGCGCAACGTGCCGCTGTCGACCGCGCCGCTGCCGGTGACGCGCATGTCGCCCGGGGGCGTGGTGCCCGGCCGCGTGATCGAAACCCGGCGCGACCGTGACGACTGGCGCCAGCAGCGCTTTGGCGCGGGCCGCCAGCAAAGTTCGCAAATCCAGACCCAGCCGCAAGCCATGCCGTTCGCGCAGCCGCCAGCCGCCGCCCCGGCGCCGGCCGCCTTGCCGCGTCCGCAGCAAGCCGAACGCGCGCTGCAGCCGGCCGCCGCCGACATGGAGCGCCGCGCGCGCCAGGACAGGGACCGGGAGGATGACCGTGACCGTGACCGTGACCGTGAACGCGATCGCGATCGCGACCGCCGCGACGCCGAGCACCGCGCGAACCGCCAGTCCATCCTGATGCAGCAGGCACAGCCGCAGCCGCCGGCCCAGCATCCGTTCGCGCAGCCGCCGCAGGCAGCGCCGGCCGCCCGGCCGCAGCCGCAAGCCCAGCCTCAGATGCAAGCTCAACCGCAGCCACCGCAGCCACAACCGCAGGGCAACCCCTTCCGGCAGCAACGCGAGGAGCAGCGCGACCATCAGCGTGAACAGCGGGAGCATCAGAGGGAGCAGAGGGAACCGCGCGAAGCGGCCTTCCGCCAGCCGCAGCCGGCACCGCAGCCGGCGCCGCAGGCGGTGGCCCGTCCACAACCTGCGCCCCAGGCCGCTCCGCAGCCGGCGCAGCCGCAACATCAGCAACAGCAACGCGAGGACCGGCGCCAGTCGCGCGACCGTGAAGGGAAAGAGCAAAAAGATCGGTAACAAGGCTGCAATTCAGGCCCGGATTTCGAGCGTCCAGGCCGTCATTTTTGCAGTTCATCTCATTTCGATGGATGCCTGTAGCCGTTTTTTATACAGTGCATCGGTGAATTGTTCCCGACTATTTTTTCTTTTCCCAATTAAAAAATAGGTTTGAGCCGGCCCTCCCAGCCGGCTCTTTTTTTGACGTGCGCCTATTTGCCCTGCGCCAGGTTGCGGATGCGTTCGCGCCATTCGCCCAGCGCCGACAGCGCGTCGTGAAATTCGCGTTCGATCAGGTCCGCTTCGGCCGGTGTAATGTTACCATCCAGTAAAGATTGTGAAACTGCTTCGGCCACGTCGCCAACCTGGCTCATCACGCGGCAGACGGTTTGCGACAGGTCGTCCTGGGCAATCTGGGCCGGAACGGGGACCACGAAGGCGGCCATGCCGTGCCGGGTCAGCATGGCATGCAGAGGCAAGAGGGCGTCCTGCACGCCCGCTTTCTGGCACAGTTCGACGATGGTCGACACCTCTTCGAACGAGGGATAGTGCGACGCGATGGTGGGTGACAATTTGTTACGTAAAACGTTAACTGAAATGCCCATGCATTGCGACAATGCATCTATTCCGCCCGGGTAAGCCCGGGCGACTGTGTAGAGGGCGTCGTGCTGGTTCATGTCGGAGTATTTGCGGGTCATGGTGAAGCTGGTCCTTTATTACCGATGCATTTGATTGTCACCGACATTATGCTGTTATTTATTCAACTTGAGAGGCAGGGGAAATGAACAAATCTCTCCGCACTGCAATTGCGCTTGCTTTATCGATGACGCTGGCCATGAACGGCGCGTATGCCGATACGCGTCCGGCCAAGAGTTCCAGTTCGTTCAAAAGCGGATTCTCGTCGCAAAAGAGTAGCACGGCAAGAAGCGGCAATTCGAGCAGCGGCACGTCGGACAGCGCGGCTGCGCGCGGCGGCAACACCTCGTTCGGTTCCTTCGGCTCGGCCCGCAAGGCGCCGGACGCGGCGGCAGGCTCGGGCAACCAGTCTGCGATGTCGCAGGACTTGTCCCGGCGCCAGGCGCAGGAAAACGCGCTGCGCAGCATGGAAAGCCGGCGCGCGGCGAACGAAGCGCAGCGTCCGTTGCCGCCGCTGGATCCGGTCATGCCGCGCCAGCCCCAGCAGCAGCCGCAATACGGCCAGCAAGGACAGTATGGCAGCCAGCCGCAATATGACAACCGGGGATATGACAATAGAGGTTATGACAACCGCGGCTACGACAACCGTGGCTACGACCGTAACGGCCGCTTGGCGACCGCCGGCGCGGCGGCGGCGGGCGCCGTGCTCGGCTCCATCCTGAGCGCCCCGGCCCATGCCAACCGCGGCCAGGCCCAGGCGCCGGCGCCGGGTAATGTGCCGGCCGACATCGGCGCACTGGGCCCGGTGGACGGCACCGGCGCCGACAGCGCCACGGCCGCCGCCACCGCTACCACGGCCGGCACGGCTGCCGCGCAAGCCGAGCAGGCGCCCAGGCGCGAATCCGGCGGCCTGGGCTGGTTCGGCTGGGCGCTGATGATCGGTCTGGCTTACGTTGGCTGGCGCATCGTCAGCCGTCGCTTCATGAAGCCGAAAGCAGGCCCTAACTACACTTTGGGAGATTGAGATGGGTTGGAAAGATGCAGTTGATTATGTGCGCGGCGCGGCCAGCAAGCGCGGCATGACCGAGGCCCCGGCCGACCAGCAATTGCCGCTGGGCGCGCGGATCGGCAGCGTGGTCAGCCTGCAGCAGTCGCCACTGCTGCGCGCCAGCGCCGCCGGTTCGCTGATACGCATGCCCAACGGCGGCGACACCCGCATCCTGGCAATCGCGCGCATCAAGCTCAACCTGTCCGGCAAGCTGTTCCGCTACTACCTGGACAAGGGCGACGAGGCCGACGAGAAGTTTTTGCAAGTGTATGTGAACGAGCAGGGCGACGTGGCCGAGATCCTGTACTGCACCCAGCTGGCGCGGGTGGTGCCGGAAACGGTGGAGGACCAGGAAGCCTACACCGGCGAGGCCGGCTACGGCCTGGGCGACCGCAGCTACACGCTGTGGCGCGCCCAGCTGGGCGACCACGGCCTGGACCAGCAGGACCTGGACGCGGCCTTCGGCGCCGAGGAAGGGCTGGAGTACCTGCGCGACGCCGGCAACCCGGAGGCGGATTTCGTGCCCCCGTTCGAAGGCACGGAAACCCGCATCGACGACGCCGCCGGCCAGAGCGGGTTGCAGCAGCAGATGTATTTGATGCCCTATGTCCGCGAACTGGACGGGGCGGGCAGGGAGTTTTTGCTGATCACGACGGAAATCCTCCGCAGCGTGAACGGCGACGCAGGAAAACGCGGTATCCATGTCGACTTCGTCATCGGCATACCGGTTGAGCAAGAACGTGTCGTCATCCAATAACGGCACGCACACAGCAGTTTCATCTTAACGAAAGGAAAGACAACATGAGCAACTCGAATGGCTGGGGTTTAACCGCGCGTCTGATCACCAAACACTTCGGCGCCCTGGGCGACCGCGTCTCCGAAGCGATTGCCAATTTCGATCCTGAAACGGCGACCGAGGCCGACCGCGACCGCCTGGCCGACACCCTGCGCGCCACGGCCCAGAAGCTGGCCGCCGCCCGCTCCTCCTTTGAAAAGGAGCATGCCGACGTGGTGAAACTGCAGGAGCTGATCGCCAACGACGAGAAGGCCGCCGAAACGCTGGGCGAGCGCCTGGCCTCGGGCCGCATCTCGGAAGCGACCATCAACCTGTTCTGCGACGAGCTGGAGTCCAACAAGGCCCGTCTGCCGCTGGAGATCCAGGAGCAGGCCGACGCCGAGGAGTACATGAACGAGTTGCAGAAGATCGTCGACGCGCTGTCGCAGCAGCTGGCCGACTTCGACGCCGCCGCCAAAAAAGCGTTGCAGGCGCTGGCCTCGGCCAACGCCCAGCGCGACCTGCAGCAGGTACGCGCCGAGCGCCAGGAGCAGCTGAACGGGCTGAAGGGCCTGCAAGGCAACTCCAGCGCACTGAACGCGTTGACCCGCCGCGCCCAGACCGTCAGCAATGAAGCGGCCGGCATGAAGATCGTGGCCGACATCGGCCAGCGCCCGCACGACCAGGCGGCCGAGTTGGACGCGATCCGCAAGTCCGTCAGCAACCCCGGCGCGGCCGGCGGCGAGTCCGCGCTGGCCCGTTTGCAGCGCCTGTCGGGCAAAACCGCCGCCGCATGACGGTGAGGCCGGTCTTGCCGTAGGGCGGGTTAGCGGGGGGACGTCGAGTCCGGAGCCCGCGTAACCCGCCAGCGCCGCCGATATTGCGACCGCGTTACAATATCGGCTGGCATTCACTATCTGGAATTATCATGGCAACAACGCTCCCGCCGGCCGGCACCGAATCCCTCATCGAGTACCCGAGCGACTTCCCCATCAAGGTGATGGGCCCGACCCACATCGATTTCGCGCCCACCATCCTGGCCCTGGTCGTCAAGCACGACCCGACCTTCCACGCAGGCAAAATGGAAGAGCGGCCGTCCGCCAAGGGCAATTACACCGGCCTGACCGTCACCGTGCGCGCCACCAGCCGTCCCCAGCTGGATGCGCTGTACACCGAGCTGTCGGCGCACCCGATGGTCAAGATCGTCATGTAAGCCGCAGTTCGGCGGCGAAGGCCGCCATCTCGGCCAGCATCCACGTCCGGAACGCCCGTACCTGCGGCTTGTCCGCCGCGCCGGGCGGGCTGACGAAGTAGTAATCGTCCGGGCTGGGCGTGGCGATGTCGAACAGCCGCACCAGCTGCCCGGAAGCAATCTCCTGCATCGCCACCACATGGCGCACCAGCGCCACGCCGTCGCCGTCCACGGCAGAGCGTATCAGCATCGACAAATCCTCGAACATCACGCCACCGGAAGGCTCGGCCAGCGCCAGCCCGGCCGCGCGGAACCACGGCAGCCATGGCTCGTTCGAGCGCAGCAGGGTGGCTTGGGCCAGCTCGGCCGGCGTCCGGGGCAGCGCGCCGCCCCGGTAGGCGGGGCTGGCCGCCGGATAGTAGATGTCGCCCATCAGCCGGTCCACCTTCATGCCCGGATAGCGCCCGCGCCCGAAGCGGATGCCGACGTCGATCGCCTCCCGCTCCAGGTCCTGCATGTGGCCGCTGGCCTGCAACAGCACTTCGATGTCCGGATGCTGCTCGATGAACTGCCCCAGGCGCGGCGCCAGCCAGCGCGCCGCGAACGAAGGAATGGCCGATACCGTCAGCCGCTGCCCGCCCCGGCCCCGGCCCGGCCGCAGCGCGTCGGCCCCGGCGGCGATGTCGTCGAAAGCCTTGGCCAGCACCTGCGCGAATTTCCGCCCGTCCACCGTCACCTTCACGCTGCGGCCCTTGCGCAGGAACAGCGGCGTGCCCAGCTCCTGCTCCAGCGCCCGCACCTGGTGGCTGATGGCGCCGTGCGTCAGATGCAGTTCGTCGGCGGCGCGTGAAAAATTCTCGTGCCGCGCCGCCGCCTCGAAGGCGCGCAGTTGCTGGAAAGTGGGCAGGCGCTCGCGCATATCGTGGGCAGCTCGTTGTGAATGGAATTAGCAAGGACTGCCAAAATATATCGTTATGTGGCCACAACGGCAAGCCTTACCATGTGAGGAACCCTACCAATCGCCGGAGCGCGCCATGAGTCTTACCCTGTACGTCGACAGCCAGTTCACCAGTCCCTACGCCCTGTCCGTGTTCGTCACCCTGAAGGAAAAAGGCCTGGCCTTCGACCTGAAGACGGTCGACCTGGACGCGGGCGCCCAGCTGCAAGCGCCCTTCCGCGACCTGGCGCTGACCGCGCGCGTGCCGGCGCTGGTGCACGACGGCTTCGTGCTGACCGAGTCCAGCGCCATCAGCGAATACCTGGACGAAGTGTTCCCCGCGCCCGAATACCACGCCGTCTACCCGCGCAACGCGCAGCGCCGCGCCCAGGCGCGCCAGATCCAGGCCTGGCTGCGCAGCGACCTGATGCCGATCCGCCAGGAGCGCAGCACCATCACCGTGTTCTACGAACCGGCCACGCAGCCGCTGTCGGCCGAGGCGCGCGCCGCTGCCGACAAGCTGATACGCGCCGCCGGCAAGCTGGTGGACGGCCCCAGCCTGTTCACCCGCTGGTGCGTGGCCGATACCGACCTGGCCATCATGCTGCAGCGCCTGATCAAGAGCGGCGACGAGGTGCCGCAGCGGCTCAAGGACTACGCCGACGCCCAGTGGCAGCGCCCCGCCGTGCAGGACTGGTTGAAGCTGGTGCCGCAAAAATAAGCAAAGCCAGGAAAGTATTTCAGCACTGACTTATAATGGCGGGGATTCCAAACCTGTCCCGCCCATGTCCATAGCCCCGGCGCTGATACGCCACCTCGGTCCAGCCGAGTACGAACCCACCTTCGCGGCCATGCGCGCGTTCACCGACGCGCGCACGCCCGACACGCCCGACGAACTATGGATCGTCGAGCACCCGTCCGTGTTCACGCTGGGCCTGGGTGCCGACCGCGGCCACCTGCTGGCCGCAGCGATGAGCAATGAGGGCAACATCCCCGTGGTGCAGACCGACCGCGGCGGCGAAGTCACCTACCACGGCCCCGGCCAAGTGGTGATCTACCTGATGATGGACCTGCGGCGCAACAAGCCCGGCGGCAAGCTGTACGCCCGCCAGTTCGTCAATAAAATCGAGCAAGCCATCATCAATGTGCTGCAGGCGTATAATCTCGGCGGTGAACGCATCGACGGCGCGCCCGGCATCTACATCGCCGGCGGCCCGAAAAAAGGCGCCAAGATCGCCGCGCTCGGCCTGAAAGTGCGCGGCAACGGCTGCACCTACCACGGGGTGTCGCTGAATGTGGCGATGGACCTGGCCCCGTTCACCTGGATTAACCCTTGCGGCTATTCCGGGCTGGAAACCATCGACATGCGCTCCATGGGGGTGGCAGCGCCGCTCGCCGACGTGCAGCTGGCGCTGGCCAACGAACTGGTACGCGTGCTGGAAAGCGCCGTGCCCGCCGAAGAAACCGTATCTACGACTGTACCAACCTAAGCCTATGACCACCGAGACCCCTTCCAGCACCGCCCCAGCTTACAACCCGAGCGAAAAGCAAAAAGGCGCCAGCAAGACCTCGCGCATCCCGATCAAGATCACGCCGATCGAGCAGATCGAGCGCCTGAAGAAGCCGGACTGGATACGCGTGAAGGCTGCTTCCGCGTCGACCCGCTTCTACGAGATCAAGGACATCCTGCGCGAGAACAAGCTGGTCACCGTGTGCGAAGAGGCGAGCTGCCCGAACATCGGCGAATGCTTCGGCAAGGGCACCGCGACCTTCATGATCATGGGCGACAAGTGCACCCGCCGCTGCCCGTTCTGCGACGTCGGCCACGGCCGCCCGGACCCGCTGGACACCGACGAGCCGCAAAACCTGGCCAACACCATCGCCAAGCTGCGCCTGAGCTACGTGGTGATCACCTCGGTCGACCGCGACGACTTGCGCGACGGCGGCGCCCAGCACTTCGTCGAGTGCATCACCAAGACCAAGGAACTGTCGCCGGCAACACAGATCGAAGTGCTGGTGCCGGACTTCCGCGGCCGCCTGCAGAAGGCGCTGGACCTGTTCGCCAACGGCTTGCCGGACGTGATGAACCACAACCTGGAAACCGTGCCGCGGCTGTACAAGGAAGCGCGTCCGGGTTCGGACTATATGCATTCGCTCAAGCTGCTCAAGGACTTCAAGGCCATGTACCCGGGCGTGAAGACCAAGTCCGGCATCATGGTCGGCCTGGGCGAGACCGACGAGGAAATCCTGCAGGTGATGCGCGACATGCGCGAGCACGACATCGACATGCTGACCATCGGCCAGTACCTGGCGCCGTCCAACAGCCACCTGCCGGTGCGCCGCTACGTGCACCCGGACGTGTTCAAGATGTTCGAAGCGGAAGCCTACAAGATGGGCTTCAAGCACGCCGCCGTCGGCGCCATGGTGCGTTCCTCGTACCACGCCGACGAACAGGCGCACAAGGTGCTGGCGCCTGCCTAAGCGCGCGCCGCCGCCAGGGCGCGGTACATCTCCGCCGCGCTCAGGGATTCCTGCCTGCCCTCTTCCGCCGCAGTGACCAGCTCGGTCATGCGACGGTTGACGGGCGCATCCATTCCCAGCGAGGACGCCAGCGCGGTAATTGCGCCGTTCAGATAATGTACCTCGGTCTTGCGGCCCGCCTGCAAGTCTTCCCACATCGATGAGCGCGCTTCAGGGTCGATCTTCAGCATCGACGCCGCCACCCGCGTGAACAGCGCGTCCGGCAGCCGCAGCAGCAGCGTGAAGGCGCGCGGGCCGACGCTGACTACCTTGGCCGGCGTAATGCCGGCTTTGGCCAATACTGCGCGCCCCTCGTCCACCATCAGCGCCAGCGAGCGGCGGTAGTCGCGCTGACGCAGCTGCGCGGTCAGCGGCACGCCGGACAGGGCGTTGACGGAATTGTTCAGGTTGATCAGCAGCTTGCCCCACTGCACGGACGCGAAATCGGCACACTCGGTGATGGGCAGCTGCGCCGCACTGAACGCGGGCACCCAAGGCCGCAGCGCGGGCGAGGCCTCCGCCATCAGTTCGCCCGCCGTGCCCCGGTGCAAACGGCCGTCCGGCATCTGCACCACGTTGAACGGCACCATGCCGCCCAGTACGGTCCAGCCGGGCAGGATGCGGCGCAGCGTGTCCGCGTTGCCGACACCGTTTTGCAGGCTGAGGATGAGGGCTGAAGGATGGGCGTGGGCCCGGATGGCTTCCGCGGCGGCCGCCGTGTCGGCACTTTTCACGGTGACCAGCACCAGCGCCGCGCTGGCCAGGCTGGCCGGATCGTCCGTGTAGGGAACTTGCGCGCCGCCCAGCGCGGCGACGCGGCCGTGCAGGTCGGTCAGCGTCAGGCCGTGTTCAGCGATGCGCTGGCGCATGCGCGCGCGGCCCAGCAGCGTCACGTCGGTCCCGGCTGCCAGCAGCGCGCCCCCGACGTAGGTACCGATGGAACCGGCGCCAAACACGGCGATCGCACCGGGGCGGGCTGCTGCATACTCGGATTGCATAGCGTGGTCCATATTCGTCCTGAGTGGGGAATCAGGCAACAATATGGACCAGATCCGGCGGCTTGGGAACCGCTTTGCCGAAATCGGCCCTGCTTAGCCCGTTTTTCCTCTGCCGTGCAAGACGGGCACGGATAGAATTGGTATTTTCGCCACGAGAGACCGCCATGGACACACCAAAAAAATTCAATATCGACCAGCTCGACCAGTTCGGCAAGGGCAAGCTGCCAGAACACATGGGCATACGCTTCACGGCCATCGCTTATGGCGAGGCGAGCGCCGAAGTCGCGCTGCAGCCGCACCATCTGGCGCCGAACGGCTATCTGCACGCCGGCACCGTGGTCACGCTGGCCGACACCGCCTGCGGCTACGGCTGCATCGCCAGCCTGCCGGAAGGAGCGCTCAATTTCACCACGCTGGAACTGAAATCGAACCACCTTGGCACGGCGCGCGACGGCGTGATTGCAGTAACGGCCAAGGTCGCGCACGCGGGCCGCACCACCCAGGTCTGGGACGCGACGGTGACGCACAAAGACACAGGCAAGACGATAGCGTTGTTCCGCTGCACGCAAATGATTCTGTACCCCAAGTAGTAATTGCCTGAGACAGCACGTCGTTACCGTTTTTCGCCGAATATGATGAAATGGAACATTGATTGCATTTTGGAAAATATATTCTTATAATAAATTTCCATATGGAATTTTTCAGCAAAGCGAGAACAAATGAAACAGGTTTTTCTGGCCGCCATCCTCGGTTGCGCCGCTGCAGTTGCCAGTGCAACGCCTCTACTGATTCAAGACGGCGGTTTTGATAACTCGAATGTGCCGCTGGGGGGCGAACGTTATGGGAACGGCTATCGCGGCTATGTTGTCGATGCGCCATGGGTCTTCGCCAACGGCGCGGGCATTGCGAATAATTCGACGGCATGGGGAGGCGTCGCGAGGACCTCTTCCGTGGTTTTCCTGCAAGACGTGGCTAGCCTGCATTGGGCGCCGGCGGAGTTGTCGCAGACCTTCACTTCCGACGCCACGGATTATATGGTGTCGTTCGATATGGCACAGCGCCCCAACAACCACCAGAGTGTGCAGATTACACTGGACGGCAAGGTGCTGGGTGGCGGCGTGTTGACCCCGGCAGGTGCGGACTGGGCGACCTACAGTTTCAATATTAGCGGTTTGCTGGGGAGTAGCCATACCATCGACTTCAAAGCAGCGACGGGGACGGACTCTTCGCTCTTCCTCGACAATATCAAGGTCTCCGCAGCGGAAGTGCCGAGCACGGCTGTTGATGAGCCCGGGACTATCAGCATGTTCCTGGCGGGCTTATGCATGCTCGGCTTCACCGCAGGATCGCGTCGCGCTGTTGGAAGAAATGGAGCTCGATAGTGGCGAGACATAGCCCTGCGTCGTCTAGCACCAACGATGTCGCGAACATGAGAAGTGAGCGGCCGTTTGTATAGGATGATCTGTTAAATTGGACGAATTTCGTACAAAGCTATGACATGATCAAACTTTCCAAGGCCGCCACCCTCGCCCTGTTGCTGGCTTCCTCGCTGGCCTGCGCGCAGACGCCGTACACCGAGGACTCAACCTACCAGGGACTGGGCGGCAAGGAAGGCATCAAGCGCATCACCGACACCTTCATTGCGCTAGTGCTGGCCGACCCCCGCATCAAGGACACCTTCGCCGACTTCGACATGCAGCAGTTGAACGTGCGCCTGCAGGAACAATTCTGCGAGTTCGCCGGCGGCCCGTGCAAGTACACCGGCAAATACCGCGACAAGACCATGGACGGCGTGGGCACCGTGCGCGACATGAAGTCGGTGCACATCGACCTGAAGATCACCAACGCCCAGTTCAACGCGCTGGCCGAAGACTTGCAGATCGCCATGGAGCGGCACGGCGTGCCCAGCAGCGTGTCGAACAAGCTGATCGCCAAGCTGGCACCCATGCAGCGTGACATCGTGACTGCTTCGCCCGGCGTACAGGGCAAGCTCGACATGGGCAAGTTCCTGGCCACCGGCGGCGTCAGCCAGATCGAAGGCGCGGGCGGCGGCGGCCTCACGCCGTGGGCCCTGATCACCGGCTACGGCTCGCGCGACAGCTGGGCCGCCAACGCCCATTACACGCACGTGAAGACGCAGGACTATTCGCTGGGCAGCTACGGCGTGGCGGTGGGCGTCGGCGACCGGCTGGAATTGTCGCTGGCGCGCCAGGACTTCAAGGGCGAGCTGGCGCCGCTGAACGCGCTGCACATCAAGCAGGACATCGTCGGCCTCAAGTTCAGGCTGCTGGGCGATGCGGTCTACGAGCAGGACAGCTGGCTGCCGCAGGTGGCGCTGGGCATCCTGTACAAGAAGAACAAGGGCATAGGCGGCCTGGGAGCCCTGGGCGTCACCAACGTGACCCAGCTGGGCGCCAGGGACGACAGCGGCTACGACTATTATCTGTCGGCCACCAAGGTGCTGTTTGAGCAAAGTCTATTGGTGAACGGCACCTTGCGCGCCACCAAGGCCAACCAGATGGGCCTGCTCGGTTTCGGCGGCGACCAGGGCGACAGCGCCAGGCTGATGCCGGAGGTGTCGCTGGCCTATCTGATCAACCGCAAGCTGGCGCTGGGGGCCGAATACCGTCACAAGCCGCACAACCTGGGCGTGGATCCGGAGCGGGCCTATTACGACGCCTTCGTGGCCTGGTTCCCGAACCGTAACATCTCGGTCACGGCGGCCTACGTCCACTTGGGCGAGATCACCGTGTTCAACAAGAAGAAGCAGAAGGGCTGGTATTTGTCCCTGCAAACGGGTTTTTGAAGCTTTGGCGGGTTACGCCTTCGGCTCGGCGCCCCCGGCTAACCCGCCCAACGAGAACGCGGCAGTAGGGCAGATCAGCGGGGCGCACCGAGTGCAGCGTAACCCGCAGGGTTAACCCTGCAGCGCCTTTTCAAGCAGCTTGTGCAGCGCCTGGAACTCCGGCTCGCCCACGTAGCGCTTGATGATGCGGCCTTCCTTGTCGATGACGAAGGTGGTCGGCGTCATGGCCACGTTGCCGTAGGCCTTGGCGGCGTCGCCCGTCACGTCCAGGGCCACCTTGAACGGCAGCTGGCGCGTTTCCGCGAAGTTGAGCACGTAGTTGGGCGGGTCTTCCTTCATCGCCACCGCCACGAACTCCAGCCCCTGCGCCTTGTACTTGTTGTAGGTGTCCACCATCTGCGGCATTTCCTTCACGCAGGTGGCGCAGGACGTGGCCCAGAAGTTGACCATCACCACCTTGCCGCGCAGGCTGGCCGGCGTGATGCGTTCGCCCTTGATGCCGACAAAGGTCACATCGGGCGCGCTGCTGTGCTTGCTCAGCGAGAAGTAGGCGGTCACGCCCAGGCCCGCTATGACGGCGGCGGCCAAGGCGGGTTTGATCCAGGCGGAGGGCGATTTCATGATCAGTTCGCTGCGGGTTTGGGCTGGTACTGTTTCCATTCATCTTCGCTGATGTACTCGAACACCTTGACCACCTTGTACACGCCGTTCACGCCGCGCGCCACGTCGGCCGCGATGCCGCCTTCGCGCTGGGTCACGCGGCCCATCAGGTAGACGTTGCCGCGCTCGGTCACCACCTTGAAGGAATTGGCCGAGATGTCCTTCATGTCCACCAGGCTGGCTTTCACCTTGGTGGTGATCAGCGCGTCGTTCGAGCGCGAGGTGTAGCTGGCCGGGCCGGCCACTTCCAGTTCGTTGGTCACCGAGACCACGCCCTCGATGGCGCGGATCTCGCGTTCCAGCGTATCCTTCATGGCTTGGTCGCGCACTTCGCCGGTCAGCAGCACGCGGCGGTTGAAGCTGGCGATGTTGACGTGGCCGGCGTCGCCCACCAGGTTGGGCAGCTTCACCTCGGCCTTGACGGCGATCGCCTTGTCCTCGGTCTGCGCGCCGAAGGTGCGGCGGTCGGACGCGGCCACGGTGCCCGCCACGGCGCCGCCGACGATCAGCGGCACGCAGGCCGACAGGGAGGACAGCATGGCGCCGCCCAGGGCGGCGATCAACAGGGTGCGTACAAGGGCATTTGGCTTATTCAATCTGCATCTCCTCCGAACAGCGCGACGTCGATCCCGTCGCACAAGGCATGTATGGTCACCAGGTGGACTTCCTGGATGCGGGCGGTGCGGTCGGCCGGCACGCAGATGTGCACGTCGGCGTCGGTCAGCATCTTGCCGATGGCGCCGCCACCCTTGCCGGTCAGCGCGATCACGCGCATCTCGCGCTCCAGCGCCGCCTCGATGGCCGCCATCACGTTGGCCGAATTGCCGGACGTGGAGATGGCCAGCAGGATGTCGCCGGCCTGGCCGTAGGCCTGCACCTGTTTCGAGAAGATCTCGCGGTAGCTGTAATCGTTGGCCACGGCGGTCAGGATGGAGGTGTCGGTGGCCAGCGAGATGGCCGGCAGCGGGAAGCGCTCGCGCTCGAAGCGTCCCACCAGCTCGGCGGCGAAATGCTGCGCGTCGGCGGCCGAGCCGCCGTTGCCGCAGGCCAAGATCTTGTTGCCGTTGGACAAAGCCGAAAACATCAGTTCAATCGCCTGTCCGATCGGCTGCGCAAGCACGGTCGCGGACTGGATCTTGATTTCGGCACTTTCGTGGAAGTGGGAGAGGATGCGTTGAGTATTCATAGTCGGGGATTATAGTGCAGTCGCGCGCGGGACCGGACAAGCGCTGTTAAATATGCTTACACTTCGATGCTGACCGGTCAGGCGCGGACTTCGAGCACATTCCTCAGCCAGCTTAATTGTTTGCCATCGATCGCCACCACGTCGAAGCGGCACGGCGGCAGCGGCTTGACGCGCAGCAGGTAGAACTGGGCGGCGTGGATCAGGCGCTTCTGCTTGGCCGGCGTGATGCTGGCGGCGGCGCCGCCGTAGCCGCTGCCTGCCCGGCGCCGCACCTCGACGAACACCAGCGCCGCGCCGTCGCGCATGATGAGGTCGATTTCGCCGCCCTTGCAGCGGAAATTGCGCTCGACCAGGCTCAGGCCGTGCAGCCGCAAGTGGTCCAGCGCGTCGTCCTCGCCGGCGTTGCCCTGCAGCTGTTTGGCGGTGAGCGGCATGGCCGGGGCCGCTAAGGCTGCACCGGCACCGGCACGCCGTCCTTGTAGATGGCGGCTTGCTCGCGCCGTTCGAAGGAGGCCGGGCCGTCGCCGAAGCGCACATCCAGCAATCCGGTCACGCCGTCCAGCTTGAACCGGGCCGGCGACTTGCGCTGGCCGGCCCTGGCGATCTCGCGCGCCACGCGGAAGGCGTCGATGCCGAGCGCGTACACGCGCTCGAGGTCGGCGTCCTTGGCCGCCAGTTGCGGATAGACCATCACCGCCGGATGGTCGCGCTGCAGCTGCCATGGCAGGTCCAGCAGATGCACGCCGTCCAGCTCGGGGCCGGGCAACTGCCTGGCCTTGCCGGGGTTCAGGGAAGAGGTGCCGTAGATGGCGAGCTCGCCCAGCGGCGGCGCCGACAGCGCCACGCGCAGCTGGCGCGCCTGGTCCGCATCGAGCCCGGCGAACAGCACCGCCGAGGGCTCGCTTTGCAGGCGCGCGCGCAGCGCCACCAGTTCGCCGTCGCTCAGGTAGCCGTTCAGCACGTTCAGTTCGGCGATCTTGGCGCTGCCGCCCAGGCGTTGCCATTGCGCGGCGAAGGCGGCCGCGCTGCGGCGCTGGTACTGCGCCGTGCTCGACAGGATGTAGGCCACGGCGCCCGGATGCTCGCGCGCGGCCCAGTCGGCGCTCTGGCGCGCCTCGTCCTCGACCGACAGGCCGACCACCAGCATCTGCGGCGGCAGCGCAGTCTCGCCGCGCCCGTCCGGATGGTTCAGGGCGATGGTGGGCTTGCTCACCAGCGGGCTGGCCGCCACGGCGGTGACGGCGGAACGGGCCAGCGGGCCGACGATCATGTCCTGCTGCTCGAGCGCGGCGGTGTAGGCGGCCAGCACGTCCTGGGCCGCGTCGCCGGTTTCGATCAGCGTGACGGCGACGCCCTCGCGGTCGCGCTCCCAGGCCGCCATGAAGCCGGCACGCAGGGCGTCGGCGTGCTGGCGCAGCGCGTCCGAATGCAGCGGCAGCATCAGGCCGATGCGGTAGTCCGGTCCGCCGGCAGCCGGTGCCGGTAGCGCTGCGCCGGGCTGCGCCGGGGGAGCCATGCCCACGCCGCTTTGCGTGCCCGGCATCGGCACGGCGAAGGTTTCCACGGCAGGCGGCGGTGGCTCCGGCGGGCGCTCCGGCGCGGCCTGGGGCCGCGTTTGCGGCGCCGGGCTTGTAATTGATGACACAGGCGCGCACAATTTGCCGGGCGCGTCGCAAGGCGTGCTGCAAGCGCTGGTCAGACTGGCTGCCATGCACAACAGCAGCAATTTCACTCTTTTAGGCAGCATCCAACCTCCATGACAGTACAAGCAACCAGCATCGCCACCCTGCCCGTCCTGGGCGAGACAGCTAACCAGAGCTATCCTATCGCAACATTGTATATAGTGGCGACCCCGATCGGTAATGTCACTGATATAAGTCTGCGCGCCTTGCATCTTCTGGGCCTGGTGGACGCGGTGGCCTGCGAGGACACCCGCAACACGGCCCAGCTGATGACCCGTTTCGGCCTGCACAAGCCGCTGATCGCGGCCCACCAGCACAACGAGCGCGAAGTGGCCGAGACGCTGATCGCGCGCCTGCAGGGCGGCGAGCGCATCGCGCTGGTGTCGGATGCGGGCACGCCGGCCGTGTCCGACCCGGGCGCGCGCATCGTCGACGCGGTGCGCGCGGCAGGCCTGCGCGTGGTGCCGCTGCCGGGCGCCTCGGCGGCCGTGACGGCGATTTCCGCCAGCGGCCTGCTGAACGACCAGTTCCACTTCATCGGTTTCCTGCCAGCCAAGGCCAAGCAGCGCGAGACCGTGCTGCAGCAGCTGCGCAACGTCACCGCGACCATGGTGTTCTACGAAGCGCCGCACCGCATCGTCGAATGCGCGGCCGCGCTGGCGGCCGCTTTCGAACCCACGCGCCAGGTGGTGTTCGCGCGCGAGCTGACCAAGCTGTTCGAGGAAATCCACCGCTGCCCGCTGTCCGAGGCCGCGGCCTGGCTGGGCGCTGATCCGCACCGCGAGAAGGGCGAGTACGTGGTGCTGGTTGAAGGCGCGGCCGAAGCCGAGGAAGAGCAGGACGCCGAAGCCGAGCGCATCCTGGCGCTGCTGGTGGCCGAGCTGCCGCTCAAGCAGGCCGCCGCGCTGACCGCCCAGATCACCGGCCGGAAAAAAAATGCGCTGTACGAGCGCGCGCTGCAGATGAAGGCCGCCGCCGGCGAATAAGCCCGCACCTTGTCATTCCCGCGCAGGCGGGAATCCATACTGAACCTCGCAGCAAGTATCCTATGGATGCCCGTATGCGCGGCGGTCCACCGATGCAGAATGACGGCTACCACTTGCAGCCGTGGTCCTTCTTATCCATCAGCAACAGGGCCGGAGCCAGCAAGCCGCCCGGGATGCCGTCCTTGCAATCGGCGCGCGCCGACCGCGAGATGCTGCGCGCCAGCGGCGTTTCGCTGGCCAGCGGCTTCTCCGGGAACTGTCCCACCGCCGTGCCCGCCTTGGCCGGATCGCGTTCGCTGGCAACCTTGCGCGCAGCGCGCCTGGCCGCGTCCATGTCGAACCTGGGCGGCGTTGCCGCCGGCTCCGCGAACGGATCGGCGCTTGCCGGCTGCGCCGGCGCCGGTGCGACCCAGGTCATGCCCGGCTCCGCGACCTTAGCCGGCGCGGCCGGTGCGTTTGCTGGCGCTGGCTTGCGCGGCGCACGTTCCTTGACCTGCTTCTTGGGCGGCGGCGCTTCGCTTTCCGCTGTCAGCGGCGCGGGGGGCGGCGGCAACGGCTGGACCACGGGGACCGGCCGCAGCCACACGGTAATCGTTTCCGGCGGCGCCGTAGCGTTTGGCCTGGCTTCCCGGTTGAGCCGCGTTCCGTACAGCAACATCAAGTGCAGCACGATGGAAATCGCAACGCCGATGGCAATGCCGCCCGGCCGGCTGGCCGGGGCGCCGTAACGTCCTGTTGCGTAAAAAGCGTGCAGGCGCATGGTGTTGTGCCTAAAGAAGATGCAGATAGTGTCCCACATTGAAGAAAAACGCGGAATTCCGAAGTTTTTTCATTCCTGCCCTTGACCGAAGAAAACCCAGCTTGTATTATCTTGCTTCTTCGGAGTGTAGCGCAGCCCGGTAGCGCACCTGGTTTGGGACCAGGGGGTCCAAGGTTCGAATCCTTGTACTCCGACCAAAATTTAAAAACCCGCTTGATGGCAACATCAAGCGGGTTTTTTCTATTCCGGCGGCGCTTTATTTAATATGGGCGGGTAAGCCGCAAGGCCTGACCCGCCACAACGTCAGCCCGCGCGCTTGGCGGCGATCGCGTTGCCGGCGCGGCTGGCGCCCTTGCGGCCCAGCGCCTGCGAGATGTACTGCCCCGCGTCGACCACGATGTCGAGGTCGATGCCGGTGTGGATGCCCAGGCCGTTCATCATGTACAGCACATCTTCCGTGGCCACGTTGCCGGTCGCGCCCTTGGCGTAGGGGCAGCCGCCCAGGCCGGACACGGACGAGTGGAAAATCGCAATCCCCACTTCCAGGCTGGCGTAGATGTTGGCCAGCGCCTGCCCGTAGGTGTCGTGGAAGTGGCCCGACAGGCCGTCGACGCGGAACGCTTTAATTGCGCGCTCCATCACCGCCCTGGTCTTCAAAGGCGTCGCCACGCCTATGGTGTCGGCGATGTCGATCTCGTCGCAGCCCAGCTCGCGCATGCGGCCCACCACGTCGGCCACGGCGTCCAGCGGCACCTCGCCTTGATACGGGCAGCCGAAGGCGCAGCTGATCGAACCGCGCAGGCGCAGGCCCTTGTCCTTGGCCGCCCTGGCCACGTCGGCGAAGCGCGCGATCGATTCGGCGATCGAGCAGTTGATGTTCTTCTGCGAGAAGGCCTCCGAGGCCGAGCCGAAGATCACCACCTCGTCGGCCCTGGCGGCCAGCGCCGCCTCGAAGCCCTGCATGTTCGGCGTCAGCGCGGAATAGATGGTGCCCGGCCTGCGCGCGATGGCGGCCATCACCTCTTTGCTGGTGGCCATCTGCGGCACCCATTTCGGCGACACGAAGGAAGCCGCTTCGATATTGGCGAAACCGGCGCTGCTCAGGCGGTTCACCAGTTCGATCTTGACCTCGGCCGGGATGGTTTCCTTTTCGTTCTGCAGGCCGTCGCGCGGACCGACCTCGACGATTTTGACTTGCTTGGGCAATGCGCTCATTTTTCAGTATCCCTGGTGGCGGTTGACGATATCGGCCACCGGCTCGCCGCGTTCGAGCTGGCGGATCTTGCCGGCGATCTGCTGCACGCTTTCGCGCCGCAGCGTCAGGGCCGCGATATGCGGCGTGATGGTGATGCGCGGCTCCTGCCAGAACGGGTGCTGCACCGGCAGCGGCTCGTTGCGGAACACGTCCAGCGTGGCGGCCGCGATGTGGCCGGACTTGACCAGCGCCATCAAATCCGGCTCTGCCACGTGGGCGCCGCGCGCCACGTTGATCAGGTAGGAACCCTCGGGCAGCTTGCACATATTGGTGCGGTTGAAGATGTTGCTGGTTTCCTTCGTCAGCGGCAGCAGGCACACGGCCACGCGCGTGCCGCGCAGGAAGGTGTCCAGGCCGTCGGCGCCGTGGAAGCACTGCACCCCTTCCATGCTCTTTTCGCTGCGGCTCCAGGCGCGCAGCGGAAAGCCGAATTCCTTCAGCGACTGCAGCACGCGCGTGCCCAGCATGCCCAGTCCCAGCACGCCCACTGCGAAGTCTTCCCGGTTGTGCGGCGGCAGCGGCGTCCACTGGCCCGCGCGCGTCTGCGTCTCGTACTCGTCGAAGCGGCGGAAGTAGCGCAGCACCGAGTGCGTGACGTATTCGGCCATCTGCACGCCCATGCCGGCATCGCCGAGGCGGACGATGGGCACGTTCTGCGGCAGCGCCGAGTCGAACTTCAAAATGGCGTCCACGCCGGCGCCGGTCAGGAAGATGGCTTTCACCTCCGCCAGGTCGCTCAGCATCGCCTCCGGCGGCGCCCACACCACCGCATAATCGCAGGGCGGGTGCGGTTCGCCCGCCCGCCACAGCACAATCTCCGCTTCCGGCAGATGCCGGGCGAAGTCCTTCACCCAGGGTTCGGTCTGGCCGTCTACCCTGTGCAGCAAAATACGCATGCGTGTCTCCTTCTCAAGCGGCTTTGAACGCCAGCAGCGGCGCGCCATCGCTCACCTGGTCGCCCACCGCGTACAGCACCTCTTCCACCAGGCCGTCGTGCGGGGCGGAGATGGTATGTTCCATCTTCATCGCCTCCATGATGACCAGCGGATCGCCCTTCTTCACGGACTGGCCCTTTTCGGCCAGCACCGCCACCACCTTACCCGGCATCGGCGCGGTCAGGCGCCCGCCTTCGGCTTCCGATTCGCCGGCGTGCGCCATCGGGTCCTTGTAGTTGAGCGCGTAGTGCGCGCCGCCGGTGAACACGTGGAACAAGTCGCCGTCGCGCCGCACGCTGCCGTGCCAGGCCGTGTCGCCCAGCTTGATGCTGAACTCCGAACCCTGCTGCGACATCAGGCTCAGGCGTTCCGGCTGGCTGTCCGGGCCGGCCGGCAGCTGGAACACCCAGTCGCTGTCGCGGTAGGTCAGCTGCACGTCGTAGGCCTTCGACGGCAGCGCCGCCGCGTAGTCGTCGCTGAAGGACAGGCTGCGCGTATAGGCGGTGTTCATGCGCCAGCCCAGCGCCTGGCCCCACGGATCGGCCGCGTTGGCGCCCGACTGCGCGGCCGATGCCTCCTTCTCCGCTTCGATCAGCGCCACGGCGGCCAGCGCCAGCGCGCCGGCGGGCGCCGCTTGCGCGGCCGGGAACAGTGCCTCGTGGTTGCGTTCGATCAGGCCGGTGTCCAGGTCGGCCGTGGCGAAGGCTTGGCCCTCGACCAGGCGTTTCAGGAAGGCGATGTTGGCCGCCAGGCCGACGATCTGGTACTGCGCCAGCGCCTGCGACATGCGGGCCAGCGCCTGCTTGCGGTCCGCGCCCCAGACGATCAGCTTGGCGATCATCGGGTCGTAGAACGGCGAGATGGCGTCGCCTTCGCGCACACCGGAATCGATGCGCACGCCGGCCGGAAAGCCAGCCACGCCGCCCAGCTCGAAGTTGACCGCGTCCGGCGTGTCCATGTGGCGCAGGGTGCCGATGGACGGCAGGAAGCCTTTCTCGGGGTTTTCCGCGTAGATGCGCGCCTCGATGGCGTGGCCGTGGATTTTCAGTTCGTCCTGCGTCTTCGGCAGCGCTTCGCCGGCGGCCACGCGCAGCTGCCATTCCACCAGGTCGGTGCCGGTGATCATTTCGGTCACCGGGTGCTCCACCTGCAAGCGGGTGTTCATTTCCATGAAGTAGAACGAGCCGTCCTGGTTGGCGATGAATTCCACCGTGCCCGCGCCGACGTAGCCGACCGCCTTCGCGGCGGCGACGGCCGCGTCGCCCATGGCTGCGCGGCGCGCGTCGGTCATGTTCGGCGCCGGCGCCTCTTCCAGCACCTTCTGGTGGCGGCGCTGCACCGAGCAGTCGCGCTCGAACAGGTAGATGCAGTTGCCCAGCGTGTCCGCGAACACCTGGATCTCGATGTGGCGCGGGCGCTGCAAGTACTTCTCGGCCAGCACCTTGTCGTCGCCGAAAGAGCTGATCGCTTCGCGCTTGCACGAAGCCAGCGCCTCCTTGAACGCGGCCGAGTTTTCGACCACGCGCATGCCCTTGCCGCCGCCGCCGGCCGAAGCCTTCAGCAGCACCGGGTAGCCCATCTTGTCGGCTTCGCCGTTGAGGAAATCCGCATCCTGGTTGTCGCCGTGGTAGCCCGGCACCAAGGGCACGCTGGCTTTCTCCATCAGCGACTTGGCGGCGGACTTGGAGCCCATCGCGCGCATCGCCGACGCCGGCGGCCCGATGAACACCAGGCCCGCTTCGGCGCACGCGTCCGCGAACTCGGCGTTTTCGGACAGGAAGCCGTAGCCGGGATGGATCGCCTGCGCGCCGGTGGCCTTGGCCACGGCGATGATCTTGTCGCCGCGCAGATAGCTTTCCTTGGCTGCGGCGGGACCGATCAGCACCGCTTCGTCGCACACGGCGACGTGCTTGGCGTTGGCGTCCGCTTCCGAATACACGGCAACGGTCTTGATGCCCAGGCGGCGCGCGGTGGCGGCGACGCGGCAGGCAATTTCGCCACGGTTGGCAATCAGGATTTTCTTGAACATGGTCTCTCTCTATTCGGCTTGTGGCCAGATGTTTTTTTTGTGAGTGTTCGCGCATGTGTCATTCCCGCGTCTGCGGGAATCCATACTCAGCATGGGTTCCCGCAGACGCGGGAACGACAAGTCAGCAGGCGCAGCTTTCTTTTTGCACCGATTCCAGCGTGCTGGCGCGCGTGTTCAGGCCCAGCTTGGCCAGCAGCGCGCGGTCGTCGTTCGCTTCCGGGTTGTCGGTGGTGAGCAGCTTGTCGCCGTAGAAGATTGAATTGGCGCCGGCCAGGAAGCACATGGCTTGCACCGCTTCACCCATCTGGCGGCGGCCGGCGGACAGGCGCACGCGCGCCTTCGGCATCGTGATGCGGGCCACGGCGATGGTGCGCACGAATTCGAACGGGTCCAGCGGGTCCATGCCGTGCAGCGGCGTGCCTTCCACCTGCACCAGGTGGTTGACCGGCACCGACTCCGGGTAGGGGTTCAGGTTGGCCAGCTGCGCGATCAGGCCGGCGCGCTGCAAACGCGTCTCGCCCATGCCGACGATGCCGCCGCAGCATACCTTCAGGCCGGCGTTGCGCACGTGGCCCAGCGTGTCCAGGCGGTCCTGGTATTCGCGGGTGGAGATCACGTTGTTGTAGAACTCGGGCGCGGTGTCCAGGTTGTGGTTGTAGTAGTCCAGGCCGGCGGCCTTGAGGCGCTCGGCCTGCTGCTCTTCCAGCATGCCCAGCGTGGCGCAGGTTTCCAGGCCCAGGGCCTTCACTTCGCGCACCATCTCTTCGACCTTGTCCATGTCGCGCTCTTTCGGGCTGCGCCATGCGGCGCCCATGCAGAAGCGCGTGGCGCCGTTTTCCTTCGCCTGGCGCGCCGCTTCCAGCACGGTGTCGATGCCGAGGATCTTCTTGGCTTCGACGCCGGTGTCGTAGCGCGCGGCCTGCGGGCAGTAGCTGCAGTCCTCCTCGCAGCCGCCGGTCTTGATCGACAGCAGCGTGGCCAGTTCCACGTCGCCCGCCGGGAAGTGGGCACGATGGGTTTCCTGCGCGCGGAACATCAGTTCATTGAACGGCAGTTCGAACAGCGCCATCACGTCGTCCAGCGGCCAGGTGGCCGCTTCGGGCAGCTTGATGGCGGCGGCGGGGCGGTGCAGTTCTACGGTTTTCGGTTCTTGCAGGGACATCATGTTTCCTTCACGTTCAGGTATTGTTGCGGCGGGCCGGCCAGTTCGGCAGGCCCGTGAAATTCAGGTGCGCAGCGGCTGCCGCGGCAGTCGGCGGCGCCAGGCGCGGCACGCGGCCCAGCAGCGGCGCGGGGATGCGCGCGGCCAGCGCCGCCACGTTTTCGTCGGCGAAATGCATCTCGCTTTCCAGCTCGTTGGCGACCCAGCCCACCAGGGCCAGGCCGCGCGCGACGATCGCTTCGGCCGTCAGCAGCGCGTGGCTGATGCAACCGAGGCGCAAGCCGACCACCAGGATCACCGGCAGGTCCAGCTGCTGCGCCAGGTCGGCGGTGTCGAAGCTGTCGTTCAGGGGCACGCGGAAACCGCCCACGCCCTCGACCACCACCGCGTCGGTGGCGGCGGCGATTTCGAGATAGGCGGCCAGGATGGGCACCGCCTCTATCGTCACGCCTTCCATGGCGGCTGCGATGTGCGGCGCCGCCGGCTCTTTCAGCATGTAGGGCGTGGTCAGCGACTGCAGCATGGTCACGTTGCCGGCCGCGATCAGCTGATCGGCATCGTCGTTGTGCAGTTCGCCGTCGCGCATCCCGGCGCCGGCGGCGACCGGCTTCATGCCGCAGGCGCGCACGCCCTGCTTCACCAGCGCGTGCAGCAGCGCCGACGACACCAGCGTCTTGCCGATTTCGGTGTCGGTGCCGGTGACGAAGCAGGCAAATCTCGGCGGCAAGCCTGCCGCGGCGGCCACGGGTGACGGTGCGGGCGCGGTTTTTTTCGCCGTTGCCGCATCCTGCACCCCCACCGCCACGCCGATCGCCAGATCGGTGGACGGCTCGGCGGTGATGATGTCGGGCGAGTCGGCGGTAATGATGACCGGATCTTCAAGGCTCATGGCTGCTCCTTTCCAATGCGTTCAGTGCGGCGATCAATTGTTCCACTTCCGCCGCCGTGTGGCCTGCGGTCAAGGTCACGCGCAGGCGGGAAGTGCCTTGCGGGACCGTCGGCGGGCGGATGCCGCCGACCCACAGGCCCTGCGCGTACAGGGCCGCGGCCGCGCGCATCGTCTCCGGGTTCTCGCCGATGATGATGGGCTGGATCGAGGTGTCCGACGGCATGTGCTGCCAGCGCTCCAGCTTCAGGCCCGCGCGCAGCTGTTTGACGAGACTGTGCACGTTGGCGCGGCGCGCGCGGCCTTCTTCGCCGGCGATGATGTCGATGCTGGTCAGCAGCGAGTGCGCCAGGGCCGGCGGCGCGGCGGTGGTAAAGATGTAGGGGCGGGCTTTCTGGATCAGCGTTTCGATGACGATTTCATGCGCCGCCACGAAGGCGCCGCCGACGCCGGCGGCCTTGCCCAGGGTGCCCATGTACACCAGGTAGGGCGAGCGCAGGCCGAAATGCTCCAGCGCGCCGCGTCCGTTCTCGCCCAGGGTGCCGAAGCCGTGCGCGTCGTCCACCACCAGCCAGGCGCCGTGCCGTTCGCATAGCGCGAGCAGCGCCGGCAGCGGCGCCAGGTCGCCGTCCATGCTGAACACGGAATCGGTGACGACGATCTTGGTGGCGGCGGTGCTGGCGGCCAGCAGGCCGGCCAGCGCTTCCACGTCGGCGTGGCCATACACCTTGATGGCCGTGCGCGACAGGCGCGCGCCGTCGATCAGCGAGGCGTGGTTCAGCGATTCGGAGAAGAACTCGGTATCCTTGTCGCCCGCCGCCAGGCCGGTCAGCACGCCCAGGTTGGCCATGTAGCCGGTGCAGAAGTACAGCGCGCGCGGCGACACCAGGTTGGGACCGACGAATTCGGCCAGCCGTTCTTCCAGCAGCGTGTGGGCGCGGCTATGGCCGCTGATCAGGTGCGACGCGCCGCTGCCGGCGCCGTACAGCGACACGCCTTCCTGCAGCGCCGCCGTCACGCGCGGGTGGCTGGCGAGGCTCAGGTAGTCGTTGCTGCTGAAGCACAGTACTTCGCGGCCGTCCACCGTCAGGCGCGGACCGGTCGGCGATTCCACCGTGCGGCGCTTGCGTATCAGGCTGCGCGCTTCCAGGCCGTCCAGCTGGGTTTGGAGTTTGTTCAGCAGTTCCATCAGTTGCTCCCCGCAATCGTCGTTTCAAACACGGCCAGCGTGCGGGCGGCCAGGCCGTCGATTTCCTCGTCGTCGAGGATGTAGGGCGGCATCAGGTACACCGTCGGGCCGATGGGGCGCAGCAGCAGCTCCTGGCGCGTGGCCTCGGCGAAGAAGCGGCGCGAGAAGGTCGGGCCGGCGTCGATGGCGTCGAAGGCCCAGATCATGCCTTGCCGGCGCGCGTTCCTGATGCGGGCGTGGTTCGCCAGCGGCTCCAGTGCCTTGCTCAGGCGCGCGGCGCGCACGCGGTTCGTTTCCAGCACATTGTCTTCTTCGAAGATGTCCAGCGTGGCCAGCGCGGCGCGGCAGGCCAGCGGGTTGCCGGTGTAGGAGTGCGAGTGCAGGAAGCCGCGCGTGACGTCGGCGCTGTAGAAGGCCTGGTAGATCTCGTCGCGCGACAGCACCAGCGACAAGGGCAGGTAGCCGCCGCTGATGCCCTTGGACAGGCACAGGAAGTCCGGCCAGATGCCGGCCTGCTCGCAGGCGAAGAAGGTGCCGGTGCGGCCGCAGCCGACGGCGATTTCATCGCAGATCAGGTGCACCGCATGCCGGTCGCACAGGGCGCGCAGCAGTTGCAGATAGAGCGGGTCGTGCATCGCCATGCCGGTGGCGCATTGCACCAGCGGCTCGACGATGATGGCGGCGATCTTGTCGCCGCGCTCCATGAACAGGCGTTCCACGTCGGCGGCGGCACGCCGCGCCACGTCTTGGGCGGTTTCACCATCGGCGGCCTGGCGCGCGTCCGGCGACATCACCGTCTGCGTGGCGCGCAGCAGCGGGCCGTAGGCGTCCTTGAACAGCGCCACGTCGGTGACGGCCAATGCACCGATGGTTTCGCCGTGGTAGCTGCCCTTCAGGCAGACGAATTCCTGCTTGTCGGCCCGGCCCAGGTTGCGCCAGGAGTGGAAGCTCATCTTCAAAGCGATTTCGACGGCGGAGGCGCCGTCCGAGGCGTAGAAGGCGTGGCCGAGATTGTGGCCGGTCAGCGCGGCCAGGCGCTCGGACAGCTCGATCACCGGCTCGTGCGTGAAGCCGGCCAGCATGGCGTGCTCCAGCGAGTCCAGCTGATCCTTCAGCGCGGCGTTGATGCGCGGATTGGCGTGGCCGAACAGGTTCACCCACCAGGAGCTGATCGCGTCCAGGTAGCGGCGGCCATCATGGTCGTACAGCCAGGCGCCGCGGCCGTGCTTGACCGGGATCAGGGGCACAGTCTCGTGGTGCTGCATCTGGGTGCACGGATGCCAGACACTGCGCAGGCTGCGTGCTACCCAGTCGCTCGAGGCGCTGTCACTTTGTTGAGTTGGTTCCAAACATGCTCCATTAGTTTAGGCACTAGCCTAGCCAGGCCGGCTTGCGCTTCTCCAGGAAGGATTGCACCCCTTCCCGGCCCTGCTCCGAGGCGCGGATGTGCGCAATGCGCAGCGCCGTGTCAGCCAGCAGCGCGTCGGTGACCGGTTCTCCGGCCACGTCGCGCACCAGCGCTTTGGCTTCCTTGACTGCGTTCGGGCTGTTGCCCAGCAGTGCCTTGACGATCTCCGCGACTTTCGCGTCGATGCCGTCCGCCGGCGTCACCTCGTGGGCGAAACCGATGCGGTGGGCCTCCGCCGCGCCAAAGCGCTCGGCGGTCAGGAAGTAGCGGCGCGCAGCCTGCTCGCCCATGGCTTTGATGACATAAGGTGAAATGGTAGCCGGAATCAATCCCAGCTTCACTTCGCTCAGGCAGAAATTGGCCACATCGGCCGCCACCACCACGTCGCAGGCGGCAACCAGGCCCATGCCGCCGGCGTAGCAGTCGCCGTGCACCCTGGCCACGACGGGCTTGGGGCACAGGTAGATGGTGCGCAGCATTTCCGCCAGTTGCATGGCATCGGCGCTGTTCTCGGCGTGCGTGTAGCCCGCCATCGCCTTCATCCAGTTCAAGTCGCCGCCGGCGCAGAACGCCGGGCCGTTGGCGGCCAGTACGATTACGCGTACCAGCTCGTTCCTGCCCAGTTCATCGAAGGCCAGCGTGATGTCGTTGATGGTCTTCTCGTTGAAGGCATTGCGCACGTCCGGACGGTTCAGCGTCACGGTCGCCAGTTTACCTGCGATGGCCACTTCCAGGGTCTCGTAAGTCATATAATCCCCCTTACATCCGGAACACGCCGAACTTCGTGTCCGGGATCTCGGCGTTGAGCGCGGCGGACAGGCCCAGGCCCAGCACCATGCGGGTGTCGGCGGGATCGATCACGCCGTCGTCCCACAGGCGCGCGGTGGCATAGTAAGGGTGGCCCTGGTGCTCGTACTGGTCCTTGATCGGCTGCTTGAAGGCCGCTTCCTCTTCGGCGCTCCACTGTCCGCCCTTGGCCTCGATGCCGTCGCGCTTGACCGTGGCCAGCACCGACGCGGCCTGGTCGCCGCCCATCACCGAGATGCGCGCGTTCGGCCACATCCACATGAAGCGCGGCGAGTAGGCGCGGCCGCACATGCCGTAGTTGCCGGCGCCGAAGCTGCCGCCGATGATGACGGTGAACTTCGGCACGGCGGCGGTGGCGACGGCGGTCACCATCTTGGCGCCGTTGCGGGCGATGCCTTCGTTTTCGTACTTGCGGCCGACCATGAAACCGGTGATATTTTGCAGGAACACCAGCGGGATCTTGCGCTGCGCACACAGTTCGATGAAGTGCGCGCCCTTGAGCGCGGACTCCGAGAACAGGATGCCGTTGTTGGCGATGATGCCGACCTTCATGCCGTAGATGTGGGCGAAGCCGCACACCAGCGTGGTGCCGTAGCGCGCCTTGAATTCATCGAAGTCGCTGCCGTCGACGATGCGCGCGATCACCTCGCGGATATCGAAAGGCTTGCGGGTGTCGACCGGGATCACGCCGTACAGTTCCTGGGTCGGGTATTTCGGCTCCACGGACGCACGCAAGGCCATCTGCTGCGGCTTGACGCGGTTCAGGTTCGAGACGATGGTGCGCGCCAGCGACAGCGCGTGCAGATCGTTCTGCGCCAGGTGGTCGACCACGCCGGACAAGCGCGTGTGCACGTCGCCGCCGCCCAGGTCTTCCGCCGTCACCACTTCGCCGGTGGCCGCCTTCACCAGCGGCGGGCCGCCCAGGAAGATGGTGCCCTGTTCCTTGACGATGATGGACTCGTCGCTCATGGCCGGCACATAGGCGCCGCCGGCGGTGCAGGAACCCATCACCACGGCGATCTGCGGGATGCCCTTGGCCGACATATTGGCCTGGTTGAAGAAGATGCGGCCGAAATGGTCGCGGTCCGGGAACACGTCGTCCTGGTTGGGCAGGTTGGCGCCGCCCGAGTCCACCAGGTAGATGCAGGGCAGGTTGTTCTCGTCGGCGATTTCCTGCGCCCGCAGGTGCTTTTTCACGGTGACCGGGTAGTAGGTGCCGCCCTTGACGGTGGCGTCGTTGCAGACGATGACGCATTCCAGGCCCGAGACGCGGCCGATGCCGGTGATGATGCCGGCGGCCGGCGCCGCGTCCACGCCCTTGGCGTCCCGGTACATGCCGTAGGCGGCCATTTGCGAGAATTCGAGGAAGGGCGTGCCGGGATCGAGCAGCATCTGCACGCGGTCGCGCGGCAGCAATTTGCCGCGCGCGACGTGCTTGTCGCGCGCCAGTTCGCCGCCGCCCAGGGCGATCTTGGCGACTTTGTCGCGCAGGTCGTCGACCAGGGCCTGCATGGCCGACGCGTTGGACTTGAAGTCCTCGCTGCGCGGATTGAGTTTGCTTTCGATATGCGGCATTCGGGTTCCTCTTGTTCTGGTCGCGTCGTCAGGCACGCGTGCTGTCTATTCGGGGAAAGTACCGTCCACGTAAAACCAGCGCGGCCCCTCCGGAGAGGACTCGCGCAGAAAGCGGCTGACTTCGTGCAGGCGCTGGCCGCGCCCGTTGAGGCGGAAACGTGCCACAAATTCAACAAAGTCTTCGTTATCTGCTTTACGTTGACGTAAACGTAAAGCAGATTTTACCTCAAGTCCCAGCCATTGCAACTTCTCATTGCTGCTTATTATGGGCTCTTTGGGACGGGTGCTGGCATGCCATGTGGCCTGCAGATAGGCCTCCTTGCCCAGGCAGTAGGCGGAATAGCGCGAGCGCATCAGCGTCTCGGCGGTCGGCGCCAGCGCCGCGCCCTCTATATAAGGGCCGCAGCAGGCGGCAAACGAGGGGCCGCCGCAAGGGCAGGCTGCAGGGGATTTGGACTTGGACATCGCGTATGGCGGACAGCGGAAATCCCGCAATTATCCGCCATAACGGCCGCCTGGGTACGTATTGCCAGGCTTTCAAGGCGCCAGCGTCAGGCCGTCCAGGGCGAAGGGCGTGGATTTGCCGCGCATCAGGTCGGCCAGCAGGGCGGCGGTGCCGCAGGCGAAGGTGAAGCCGAGCGGGCCGTGGCCGACGTTGAGCCACAGGTTGGGGTAGCGCGTGGCGCCGATGATGGGGGCGCTGTTCGGCGTGGCGGGGCGCAGGCCGGCCCAGGCCTCGGCCCGGCTGTAGTCGGCCGCCGCCGGCATGGCCGCGCGCGCCAGCCGCTTCAGGCCCGCCACCCGTCCCGGGTCCAGGCTGGTGTCCTCGCCCACCATGTCCACCATGGCGGCAATGCGCAGGCTGCCGCCGATGCGCGCGTACAGCACTTTGCGTTCGAAGTCGGTGACGCTGATCTCCGGCGCCAGGTCCTGCGGACGGATCGGTGCGGTCAGGCTGTAGCCTTTCAGCGGGTAGATCGGCAGGTAGATGCCGGCGCTGGCCGCCAGGCTGCGGCTCTGGACGCCCGCCGCCAGCACGAACTGCTCGCCCGCGATCCAGCCCACGCTGGTGTCGAGCGCGGAAATCCGGCCCCGCTCGGCGAAGATATTGCGCACTTCGGCCTGGACCACGCCCTCGAAACGCGGATGGGCGCGCATGCGCTGCTCCAGTGCCAGGCAAAACGCGTGGCAGTCGGCCACGGCCTCGCCCTTGTTATAGATGCCGCCCGCCAGCTGCGGGCTCAGCTCGGCCAGGGCCGGTTCCATGCGGGCCGTGTCGGCCGCCGTCAGCACCAGCCGTTTGCCCTCGGTGTGCGGACGGGCCACGGCAGCGTCGAACACTTTTTGGGAGCGGTACACCACCAGTTTGCCGGCGTCGCGCCAGTCGAACGCGGACAGCGGCAGCGCCAGTTCCAGCTGCGCCATGGCGTTGCGGCTCAGCTCGCCCAGCTCCAGCAGCTTGGCGGTGGTGCGCGCATTGCTGGCGGCGTTGCAGTTGGCCAGGAAGCTGGCCAGCCAGCGCCACTGGCGCAGGTCGGCCTCGGGCCGGAAGCGCAGCGGGCCGTCCTTCTGGAACAGCCATTGCAGCGCCTTCAGCGGCACGCCGGCGTCGGCCAGCGGCGCGACGTAGCGGTAGCTGAGCTGGCCGCCGTTGCGGTAGCTCGACGCGGTGCCCATGGCGGGCGCGCGCTCGAGCAGCGTCACGCGATAGCCGGCCTCGAGCAGCCACCAGGCGGATGTCAGACCCACCACGCCGCCGCCTATGACCACTACCTGCTTAGTATGCTGCTGCATCGGGAGAACCGTGAAATGTCGATGATGCCGAGTGTGGCGGCTGCTATCGCATCTTTCCAATGAATCGTCATGCGCAAGCCATAACCTCCGGTCATGCGCGAATCGATGCCTTAATCGGTGCGCTCATCAGTCCGGCCCAGCACCGCGCGGCGGTGCAAGGCGGTGAGTATCGTTTCCTCCGAACGCGACAGCGCGGAGTACTGGCCGGGGTCCTGCTCCGGATCGCTGCCGAAGCCGCCGATCAGCGACACCAGGCCGTTGCGCCCCGCCAGGTCGACCGCGAAGGTGGACATCAGCCCGTAGGCCTCGCCGTGGTGGCCGACCGCGCTGAAGCCGCCGCCGCGCACCAGGCGGTTGCCCTGGCCCTGTATGTTGGCAAAGCGCTGCGTGCCCAGGCCCCAGCTGTGGTACAGGCCGCGCAGGGTGTCACCGTTGTTGTGCCTGTAAGTCCACTGCTCGCTGAACATCAGCCGCAGCGTTTCCGGCTTGAGTATCTGCCTGCCTTCGTGGCGGCCCTGATTGATCAGCATCAGCATGATCTTGCCCAGGTCCGGCGCCGAGATGCGCAGGCCGCCGGTGGGGCTGAACAGCGTGCCGTTGCTGCCGATGACGTAGCCGGCGATGCCGGCCGGGGCGGCGGGCGGCGCCGCGCCGTAGTCGTCCACCTGCGCGATCCAGGGGCCGGCCGGATCCCAGACTGCCGTGTCCCTGGTGCGCTTGCGGTACAGCGTGGCCGTGTCCGCCAATTCGGCGTCCAAGAACGCCGCGGTGTTGTAGCCGCCGCGCAGCCCCATCGGCGCCAGCAGCAGGCGTTGCATCAGGCGGTCGAAGCGCTCGCCGCTGACGCGTTCCATGATGGTGCCGATCACGCCCCAGTTCAGGTTGCAATAAGTGAAGTAGGCGCCCGGTGCGGTGTCCTGCCCGTCCGCCGCGCTGCCGGCGTCGGCCATACCGGGCGTGCCGGCGGCGCCGGGCGTATTGCCCGGGCTGGCCGGGCCGGCCCACATGGCGCCGCTGCCGTACTTCGCGCCCCCGGACAGCAGCACCTCGGCGAGCGTGGTATCGGTGCCCCAGGAGTAGCCGGCGTCGTCGCGCAGCGAGGAAGTATGGCTCAGCAGATGGCGCAGGGTGATGACGCGGTCGGGGTAATGCGGATTGCGCAGCGGGAAGCCGAGGTAGGCGCCGGCATCGGTATCGAGCCCCAGCCTGCCCTGTTCCACCAGCATCATGACGCCTAAGGTCGTCATCATCTTCGAAATCGACGCGATGCGGAACATGGTGGCGGGCGTGACCGGCGCGGCCGCGCCCTGACCCGTGGTGTCGATGCGGCGCAGGCCGAATTGTTGCTGGTACGTCAGCTTGCCGTCGCGGATGGCCACTACCGACAGCCCGGACAGCGGATGGCGGACGTCGTTGACGACGGCCGCCAGCTCGCGGTCCAGCTGCGTGGCGGCGCTGGCTGCGAGGGAAACGGCGGAAGCGGCGGCAGTGGCGGCAGGGCGCTTAGGCGCGGCTGGTCCGGCCGCCACCGCCTGCATCATGCCGCCGCCCATCAAAGCCCATCCCAGCATCGTCCGCATGCCCAGTCTCATCGCCGCTCCATTGCATTGTCATGAATGCAGCATACGGCGCCGGCGCGGCGCTTGCCAATGAAATCGCCGCATCGGCGCATAACTTGGCGCTATGCCCGGTGGCTGAGCATGGCCTCAGCCGTCGCATAACCCGGCGTCATGCGTTGCCGGTATATTTTCATGCGAGCAAAAATGAGCGCAAATTGGCCATCGCTATTACACTAGATGCCTTAGGAGATACCGTATGAGCCAGACCAGCGTTGAATTTCAAGCTGATGCAAAAGACAATTCGCCGCTGTACATGCAGATTGCACGCAAGTTAAGCGATGATGTACGTAATGGACGCTACCAGGTCGACCAGGCGCTGCCGTCCGAACGCACGCTGTCCGAACTGTTGAACGTATCGCGCGTCACCGCGCGTAAAGCCATCGACCAGTTGGTCGAGCAGGGCCTGGTGGTGCGCCGCCGCGGTTCAGGCAACTATATCGCCCCGCGCATCGAACAGCCGTTGTCCAATCTGACCAGTTTTTCAGAGCAGTTGCAGCAGCGCGGCTACAAGCCCGGGTCGCGCTGGCTGCAGCGCGCCATCGTCAGCGCCAGCGCGGACGAGCAGATGAGTCTGGCCCTCTCGCCCAACAGCAAGGTGGCCCGCCTGGAACGGCTGCGCCTGGCGGACGACGTGGTGATGGCTTACGAGGTCAGCGTGCTGCCGCAAAGCGTGGTGCCGCGCCCGGAAGCGGTTGGCGATTCGCTGTATGAATTCCTGGACGCTGCAGGCAAGGCGCCGTCGCGCGCGCTGCAGCACATCCGCGCCATGAACGCCTCGGCCGAACTGGCGCGCCAGCTGGACGTGCCGGAAGGCCACGCGGTGCTGTTTATCACCCGCATCGCCTACCTGGAGACGGGCGAGGCGGTGGAGCTGACCCATTCCTACTGCCGCAGCGACCACTACGATTTTGTGGCCGAGATGCGCCGCGCGCCGGGCTAGGGCGGCCCGGCCGCCGCATAACTTCAGGGCATGCCCGGGCATCGAGCTTTCATGGGCACGCCTTGCTGTTTTGGTATTACACTGGTCTCATCGTATCACTACCGACAGATGACGATGTTAAAAACCGAAACACCTAGCCAGCAGCACGCGCAGCTGGATCTCTACCCGGACGCCGCACTGGTGGCCGCCTTCATCGACGACCAGTTCAACGCCGTGCGCGCCGTGCACGAGGCGGCGCCGCAAATCGCAGCCGCCGTCGCCGCCGCCCTGCCGCGCCTGGAAGCGGGCGGGCGACTGATCTATGCCGGCGCCGGCACCTCGGGCCGGCTCGGCGTGCTCGACAGCGTCGAACTCCATCCCACCTTCTCCTGGCCGCACGAGCGCGCGCTGGCCCTGCTGGCCGGTGGCCGCGGCGCCATGTTCCTGGCGGTGGAAGGCGCGGAGGACGACCGCGGACAGGGCGCGGCCGATTTGCTGGCGTTGCAGCCCGGCGTCAACGACGTGGTCTTCCTGCTGGCGGCCTCGGGCGGCACGCCTTATGTGCTGGGCGCGCTGCACGCAGCCCGCGCGGCGGGCGCGCTGACGGTCGGCCTGGCCAACAACGTGGAGTCGCCGGTGGCGCTGGAGGCCGAGATCGGCATTACGCTGAATACGGGCGAAGAGGTCATTTCAGGCAGTACGCGGCTGAAGGCGGGCACTTCCCAGAAGATCGCGTTGAATACCATATCGAGCGCGCTGATGGTGCGTTTGCACAAGGTCTACGGCAACCTGATGGTAGACTTGAAGCCCACCAACGCCAAGCTGGTGCAGCGCTCCGTGCGCCTGACCATGCACGCCACCGGCGTGGACGAAGCCGCCGCCCGCGCCACGCTGGAGCAGTGCCACTTCCATGTCAAGGTCGCCATCGTGGCGCTGCTCAACAAGCAGACCACGGAGCAGGCGCGCGCCGCGCTGGCACTGGCGGGCGGCAGCGTGAGGGCGGCGCTGGCGGCATAGAACACGAAATCAAAGGACGGAATGGAAGCAGCGCATCAACGTAGCCCCTGGTGGTGGATCCCCAGTTTGTATTTCGGCCAGGGCATACCCTACGTGGTGGTCATGACCTTGTCGGTGGCGATGTATAAGAACACCGGCGTTTCCAACACCGATATCGCGCTCTACACCGGCTGGCTGTACCTGCCGTGGGTCGTCAAGCCGCTGTGGTCGCCCGTGGTGGAGTTGCTGGGCACCAAGCGCACCTGGATCATCGCGCTGCAGTTGCTGATAGGCGCATCATTGGCCGGGGTCGCTTTCACCACCCGGCTTCCCAATTTCTTCCAGGCCAGCCTGGCGGTGCTATGGCTGATGGCCTTCAGTTCGGCCACGCACGACATCGCCGCCGACGGCTTCTACATGCTCGGCCTGCGCCAGCAGCAACAAGCCGCCTTCGTCGGCGTACGCTCCACCTTCTACCGGCTGGCGATGATAGCCGGGCAGGGCGGGCTGCTCTACCTGGCCGGCCGGCTGACCGAAAAACTGGGCGACCCGCACGTGGCCTGGTCCATCGTGCTGTTCATCCTGGCCGGCCTGTTCGGCCTGCTTTTCGTCTATCACTTCTTCCTGCTGCCCGAGCCTGCCGCCGACGTGCGCGCTCCCCGGGGCGGCGACCTGTTCCGTGAATTTTTCGCCACCTTCGCCGCCTTCTTCCGCAAGAAGGACATCCTGGTCACGCTGGGTTTCCTGCTGCTGTTCCGCCTCGGCGAAGCGCAATTGCTGAAGCTGGCCGTACCCTTCCTGCTCGATCCCGTGGACAAGGGGGGGCTGGGCCTGAGCACGTCCGAAGTCGGGCTGGTGTATGGCACCATCGGCATCGTCGCGCTGACCCTGGGCGGCCTGGCGGGCGGCGTGGTGATTTCGCGCTTCGGCCTGAAGCGTTGCCTGTGGCCGATGGCCTTCGCGGTGCACTTGCCGGACCTGGTCTTCGTCTACCTGTCCAGCGCGCTGCCGGAGAATATCTACCTGATCTCGGCCGCCATGGCGGTCGAGCAGTTCGGCTACGGCTTCGGATTCACGTCCTATATGCTGTACATGATCATGGTGGCCGACGGCGAGCATAAAACCGCGCACTACGCGATCTGCACCGGTTTCATGGCCTTGGGCATGATGCTGCCGCAAATGGCCAGCGGCTGGATCCAGCAGATGCTGGGTTACCAGCACTTCTTCATGTGGGTCTGCCTGGCAACGATACCGGCATTCATCATGACTGCGCTGATCAAGATCGACCCGGCATTCGGGCGCGAATGAAGGACGGCGATGGCGTTGCCCGTGGCGCTACAATACGGCCGCATCCAATGAATCGAGGACATGGTTTTGGCTTTTAATCCGAAGAAACGGCACACCCTGGCCGCTGGCGCCGCCGCCGCGCTGGCCACCTTCCTGGGCGCCTGCAGCACCACGCCGCTGGCGCCGGGGCCGGGCACCGGTCCGGCGCTGCCGTCCGCGCCCGGCGCCACGGCCGGCCCGGCGCCCAGCCTGACCGGCGCCATGCCGCCGCCCGCGCCGCGCGAATTCCGCGCCGCCTGGGTCTCCACCGTCGCCAATATCGACTGGCCGAGCCGCGCCGGCTTGCCGGTGGCCAGGCAGCAGGCCGAGGCCATCGCCATACTCGACCGCGCCAAGGCGCTCAACCTGAACGCCATCGTGCTGCAGGTGCGCCCCAGCGCCGACGCGATCTACCCGTCCGAGCTGGAGCCGTGGACCGAATACCTGACGGGCCAGCAAGGCAAGGCGCCGTCGCCGATGTACGACCCGCTGAAATTCTGGATCGACCAGGCCCACGCGCGCGGCCTGGAGTTGCACGCCTGGTTCAATCCCTACCGCGCGCGCCACGCCACCGCCAAATCGCCGGCTGCGCGCGACCATATCTCCATCACCAAGCCGCAGACGGTGAAGACCTACGGCCGCTACCAGTGGATGGACCCGGGCGAGGCGGACGCGTCCCGGCACACACTGGACGTGGTGCTGGACGTGGTCAAGCGCTACGACATCGACGGCGTCCACATCGACGATTATTTCTACCCTTATCCGATCGAAGCGCCGGGCATGGCCGGCGAGGCCGCCGCGCTGGAGGCCGGCAATGGCGGCAACGGCGCGGCGCGCCCCGAACTCGACTTCCCCGACCAGCCCGCCTGGCAGCGCTACCTGGCCAGCGGCGGCGCGCTGGACCGCGCGTCGTGGCGCCGCCAGAACGTCAACCAGCTGATCGAGGCGATGTACACCGGCATCCACCGCGAAAAATCGTGGGTGCGCTTCGGCATCAGCCCGTTCGGCATCGGCCGCCCGGACCGCCGCCCGCCCGGCATCCTCGGCTTCAGCCAGTACGACAAGCTGTACGCCGACGCCGAGCTGTGGCTGAAGAACGGCTGGCTCGATTACCTTGCGCCGCAGTTGTACTGGGCCATCGCCCAGCCGCCGCAGGCGTTCGACGTGCTGCTCGACTACTGGCTGCGCGAAAACACGCGCGGCCGCCATGTCTGGCCGGGGCTGTACACCAGCCGCATCGACGCGAGCGCGAAATCGTTCGAGCCGGACGAGATCGTCAAGCAGATCGGCGTCACCCGCAGCCGGGAAGGCCGGGGTGGCAACAGCATCGGCCATGTGCACTTCAGCATCGCGGCCCTGATGCAGAACCGCAAAGGCATCAGCGACCAGCTGAAGAGCGTCAGTTACCAGAGCGCGGCGCTGATACCGGCCACGCCATGGCTGGGGTCGGCAGCACCGGGCGCGCCGACCGTGGGCGCGCGGCGCGGTTCGGCCGGCCTGGACTTGAAACTGAGCGCGGGCAGGGGCGCCACCCAATACGCGATCTGGGCGCGCTACGGCGGAGAATGGCGCTTCACCATCGCGCCGGCCACGCGCAGCGAAGTCACGCTGGCCGACGAGGGCGGCGTCGCGGCGGGTGCGGTGGTGGTCAGCGCGGTCGACCGCCTCGGCAACGAAAGCGAGCGCGTCACGGCTCAGCTGTAACGTTGACGCCCCTGGGGTCAGGCCTGCAATCGTGCATTTGTTTCCTGGTGGTCGCGCGTGTGCGGGCCCGGTGGCCCCGCCCGGCGCCGGCTGGCCATAACTTTTTGGAATGACGCATGGTGAAGGTTTCATAAAATCAACGTGGCTTTTCACTTTACACTGGCCCACTATGGGTAAATCTGACAAAGACATCACGCTGGGCCTGGGCATCGACGCCGGCGGCACGCAAACGCGCTGGGCGCTGGCCGACGCGGCGGGCATCATCGTCGCCGAAGGCAGCGTGGCCGGTTTGTCGGCTTTGCAGATGGGCAACGACGCGGGCCGGAAGGCCGTGCGCGCCACTTTCGCCGGCCTGGCCGAGGACGTGCTCGCCAGCGGCCGGCCGCACCGCGTCTGCGCCGGCCTGACCGGCTTCGGCGGCGACAGCGAACTGCTGGCCGAGTGGCTGGCCGAACTGCTGGGCATACATCCGGACACCGTCATCGTCTCGAACGACATCGAAATCGCCTACCTGGACAGTTTCCGGCCCGGCGAAGGCTACCTGGTCTACGCGGGCACCGGTTCCATCGCCGCCTACATCGACAAGAGCGGCGTGTTCCACCGCGCCGGCGGCCGTGGCGTGACCTTGGACGACGGCGGCGGCGGCTTCTGGATCGCGCGCGAAGCGCTGCGCCGCGTCTGGCGCCGCGAGGACGAAGAACCGGGCGCCTGGGAGGACTCGCCCATGGCGCGCGCCGTGTTCGACCATGTCGGCGGCAGCGACTGGGCGTTCTCGCGCCAGTTCATCTACGGCCGCGAGCGCGGCGAAGTCGGCAAGCTGGCGCTGGCGGTCGCCGCCAGCGCAGAACAGGACCCGGCCGCGCGCCTGATCTTGCAGCAGGCCGGACGCGAACTGGCCCGGCTTGGCAGCGCGCTGGTGGCGCGCTTCGGCGTGCGCCCGGTGGTGCTGGCCGGCCGCGCCGCCGAGCTGCACCCGCTGATCGCGGAAACCATGCGCGCCGCCTTGCCGCCCGAGGTGCCGCTGCGGCGCAAGACCGCCCAGCCCCATTTCGCCGCCGCCCGCATGGCCGCGCAACCCAAGCATTAACCATGGAGACTTAATGAACAAATTCCTGCTCACCGCCCTGGTCGCCCTGCTGGCCGGTTGCGCCGGCGCACCGCCGCCGCGCCTGGACAACAGCCTGTCCGCGCGCAGCCAGAGCAGCCGTGTGAAGTTCATCGTGATCCACTACACGGTGTCCGACCTGCCGCGCTCGATCAAGACCCTGACCGAGCAGGAAGTGAGCAGTCACTATCTGCTCACGGACGAGCCCGAGCCGAAGTTCTATACCCTGGTCGATGAATCGCGCATGTCCAACCACGCCGGAATCAGCAGCTGGAAGACCTATGCCAACCTCAATCCCATGTCGATCGGCATCGAAATCGTCAACCCGGGCTACAAGAACACTCCGGCAGGCCGGGTCTGGTATCCCTTCCCGCAGGCGCAGATAGACCAGCTGATTCCGCTGCTCAAGCAGATCGTCGCCCGCCACAATATTGCGCCGCAGAACATCCTCGGTCATAGCGACATAGCGCCCCAGCGCAAGCAAGACCCCGGTCCCTTGTTCCCTTGGCATCAGCTGGCCGCTGCGGGGCTGATCACCTGGCCCGATGCCAGCCAGGTCGCAGTCCAGCGCGCCGCCTTCGAGAACCAGTTGCCGGACGTGGCCTGGTTCCAGCGGAAACTGGCCCAGCATGGCTACGCCGTGCCGCAAACGGGCGTGCTGGACGAGGCGACCCGCAATGTCATGTTCGCTTTCCAGTCGAAATACCGCCCGGCCAACTGCGACGGCAAGCCGGACGCCGAATCGGCCGCCATCCTCGAAGTGCTGGCGCCGTCGCCGAAGCCGGCCGCGCCTGCCATGACGCCGCCGGTGGCGCCGCCCGTCCAGCCAACGCAGCCAGCCCAGCCGCCTTCCCCTGCTGCTGCGCAAGCAGTCGTGCCGGCGATGCCGCCCGCACCTGCGGTGCCCCCTGCGCCGCCAGCGCCGCCCGTGGAGCCGTCCGAGGCCCAGTTGCAGCCATGACGTCATTGCACCGCCCCCGGCTTTCCCCTATCCTGCACAGATTCCGCAGGGCAAGCACTGCGGCCTTGGGTCGAGGATAGAAGCAATGCGGCTGCGCCATATAGAAGTGTTCCATGCCATCATGCAGGTCGGTACGATCAGCGGCGCTGCCCAGGTGCTGCATATTTCGCAGCCCGCCGTGACCAAGGTCCTGCAGCACTGCGAGCTGCAGCTGGGCATGCCGCTGTTCGAGCGCGTGCGCGGCAAGCTCTACCCCAAGCCCGAGGCGCACCGCCTGTTCGCCGAGACCGAAAAACTGAACCGCGACCTGCAAGGCATCCGCCGCCTGGCGGCCAGCCTCAAGGGCCGCGCCATTGAAACCATCCGCCTGGTGTCGACGCCGACGGTGGCCATCAGTGTGCTGCCGCTGGCCATGAGCGCCTGGCGCAGGGAGTTCCCGGGCACACGCTGCGAGCTGGCCACCCACCACACCAGCGAGATCGTCAACACGCTGCGCCTGGGCGAAGCCGACCTGGCCCTGTCGCTGCAGGACCCGCGCCACCCCGGCATCGTCGCCGAGCCGCTGGCGCAGGGCGTGATGACGGCGATCGCGCCCACCGGCACCTGGAGCGCCGCCGACTGCGCCGCGCCGCTGGGCGCGCCCGGCCTGACGGGCGAGCTGATCGGCCACGCCGACAACGACCCGCTGGGCGAGATGGTGGTGGCCGCCTGCGAAGCGCAGGGCCTGCATCCAGTGTTCCACACCGTGGTGCAAACCTACCAGATCGCGCGCTCGCTGGTCGAGGCCGGCGGCGGCATGGCGGTGGTCGATCCGTTCACGGCCGCCTCCGCCAACTGCGGGCTGGTGCAGCGCCGCGCGTGGGCCCCGGCGATTCCGGTCCAGCTCTACCTGTTGACGGCGGGTCACGCGCCGCTGTCGCATGGCGCGCGCCAGCTGGCCGGCTGCATCGCCACCGCCGCGCGCGCCTGCCTGGAAAAAGCGCCGCGATGAACACCATACGCAACGAAGAGGTGCCGGCCAGCGCGGACTTCCGGCACCTGGGCAGCATCGCCGGCATCGCCGTCGAGTTGCGCTACGCCACGCCGGACAACTTTGTCGGGCGCGACCTGTACTCGCCGCACGACTGCGCCTGGCTGCACCGCGACGCCGCCGCCGCGCTGGAAAAAGCCGTGGCCTGGCTGGGCGAAAAACGTCCGGGGCATAAATTGCTGGTGCTGGACGCCCTGCGGCCGCAACGGGTGCAGGAAGAACTGTGGGCGGCACTGCAGGGCACCGACCTGCTTGGCTACCTGGCCGAGCCGGCGCGCGGCTCCATCCACTCCTTCGGCATGGCGGTCGACATCACCATAGTGGATGGGCAAGGCCGCGAACTCGACATGGGTACCGGCTTCGACGACCTGACCGAGTTGTCCCATCCCGCGCTGGAAGCGGCCATGCTGGCGCGCGGCGCCATCAGCGCCGCGCAGATCGCCAACCGCGAATTGCTGCGCGGCGCCATGTTCCAGGCCGGCTTTGCGGGCATCAACAGCGAGTGGTGGCATTTCGACTGCGGCGACCGGGTCCTGGTACGGCAGCAATACACGCGTGTGCTGTGATGGCTCCCCTGAATTGTTTAATTGTAAGCATTTGATTTTGCAAAGTTTGTCGGGAATTTTTACAGTTCTCAAAAGAAACTGCAATTATCGATATGCAAGTCATTGATTTATAACAATGCATTGTTCCTGGCACCATTATTGCTACTCACAAAAGTAATCTTAACTGTGGGTAACCCAATGAAAATCAAATCACTGATCGGTGCGATGGCTTTGCTGGCCGCCAGCGGCGCGCAAGCAAACCTCATCACCAACGGCAACTTCGAACTCGGCCTTACCGGCTGGGCCACCAGCGGTAACGTCGACGTGACCGATATTTCGCTTAGCGGCAATTACTTTGGCGCCGGCAGCATCGCCGCCAATGGCAAAAAAATGGCCACCTTCAACGCCGGCGATAAATCGACCAACGGCCGCCTGTCGCAGGCCTTTGCCACCGTGGCCAACGAAACCTACCAGTGGGACTTCGACTACGGCGTGACGGCTGGCGGTGCGCAAGCTCTGCGCGCAACCGTCCTGGGCTTTGACGGCGCAACCTTGATCACGAACGTCGTCGAAGACGCGGTAACCGGCGCGCTGAATCACTTCAGCTTTACGTTCGTCGGCAATGGCAACCAGGCGACGATCCGTTTCCAGGACTTGAACCAGAACGTCACGGTCAGCCTGGACGGCGTGGTCGACAACGTCGTGGTGAATGGCCTGGGACCAGCGAGTGCACCGGGCACCGTGCCTGAGCCAGCGTCGCTGGCACTGATGGGCCTGGGCCTGGCCGGCCTGTTTGCATCGCGCCGCCGCCAGAAGTAATTGCACGGGGCGGCATGCGCTGTCGCCCTGTTTAGTCAAGCTCGTTGCCTCGACGCCTTGCCTTCCTTCGTTCCCCCATTTGATAAAACGCAAGCCATGGCCTGAAGTAGCGGTAGGACCGCGTTCGCCGATTAGACTGGTTGAGGGCAGTCGGGTGGAACTGCATATCCTGGTTGCCAAGTGACATCCTTTTATCTTGGAGGAAGTTAACATGGAAAAATCAATCGGATTGGGCCTGCGTTCCGCAGCTGCTTTCATCGCCTCTACGGCCTTGCTGGTATCGGTGTCGGCATCGGACAGGTACGGGGAGCACGACGATCGCGGCGACCACGATGAGAGCCCGGTGAGTGTGAGCCAGGTGAAGCGGGGATTTGAAGTCGTGCCACCTGGTGTGAAACTTGATCTGTCCGGAAAGAATCGCGCCCTGGTTGGGTTGGGCAGCTACATCGTCAACACCAGCGGGTGCATCGATTGCCACTCTCATCCGGCGTATTCGCCCGGCAGCGATCCGTTCAAGGGCGAGCCCGAGCGTATTAACGCGGAAGAATACCTGTCCGGCGGACGGAAGTTCGGTCCCGTCATTACGTCCGCGAACATCACGCCGGACTATGCCGGCAAGCCGGCCGGGCTGAGCCGGGCCGAGTTCATCCAGATGATGCGAACCGGCCACAATCCGAAAGATCCACCGGGCACCATCGTGCAAGTCATGCCCTGGCCGGTGTTTGGCAAAAAGACCGAGCGTGACTTGAGCGCGATGTACGAGTACCTCCGGGCGATTCCATCCTTGCCAGATAACCCCCACCCCGGACCCTGAACTGCGCCCGGCTGGCCGGCAAGCGCCCCGGCCACAAACTATTGCTGCGTGCCGGCCACAGGCGCGTGCGCTCCTCGCAGTTTGTCTATTTCCCGCTTAGCGCCACCCAGTCGACCAGCGCGTCGATGGCCTTGCGGCCGTTGCCGTTGCCGGTCAGCTCGTGGTTGATCATCGCCACCACGATGCACAGTTCGCCATTCGCGTCGGGCACATAGCCGGCGATGGCGACCACATTTTTCAGCGTGCCGGTCTTCACCCGCGCGCGCGCGGCCGCCGCGCTGTCTTTCAGGCGGCGCTTCATGGTGCCGTCCACCGCCGCGATCGGCAAGCTGGTCAAAAATTCCGGCATCCACAAACTCTTTTGCGCCGCCTGCAGCAGCCCGGCCATCTGCGCCGGACGCACGCGCTCGCTGCGCGACAGGCCGGAACCGTTTTCCAGCACCAGGCCGGTGTCGTCGATGCCGTGGCGCTGCATCCATGCGCGTATCACCTGCTCCGAGCGGGCTGCCGTGGACGCGGCGCTGCCGGGCGCCGGTTCGCCGCCGCCGGGAATCGTGGCGGGCGCCACCGTGTCGCTGCCCAGGGACTCGCCGGGGGCCGCCAGATGCAGGAATGGGATGGGACGGCTGCCCAGCACGGGGTCCGGCTCCAGCGCGCCCAGCGTGAGGAACAGGGTGCGGGCCAGGCCGTTGTCCGATGGTTTGTTGATGTCGCGCAGCACCTCCGCCAGCGGCCGGGATACATGCTCGGCCAGCAAGCGGGTTGGCAACGGCGCAGGCGGCGCCGCGCCAAGCGTGCCGGCCGGTGGCGCGGCGATGGCAACGCCGGCAGGAATAGCGGCAGGCACAGCGGCAGGCACAGCGGCAGGCACAGCGGCAGGGCCGGCAGCGGTGCCGGCGCCGGCACCCGCTGTGGCCTCGAGCGCGCGGCCGGTGAACGTGCCTCCCAGGCGAGCCCAACTGGTGCGAAACAGGCGTTCGATGTAGTCGTTGCGTTCCAGTACGTTGATCACCGTCGTCTTGCTGCAATTCCTGGGGAAGCTGCCATGCAGGCGTACCGTGATTTTTGAGCCCTTGCGCGTGTAGTCCGGCAGCTTCCAGCCAGCTTCCCATTTGGCGCACTCGCCATCGACCAGCGTCATGTCCGATGCTATGGTCACCAGTTCCAGCTGCGGCAGCATGCCCAGCTGCAGCTTGCCGTCCATGGAATTGATGTCCACCCGCAGCAGATTCATGTTCAGCAGCAGCGCGTCCGGGATGATGTTGTAGTAGGCCTCGGGCGATTCGTCGAACGGCGCGGCGCCGACATCGGTGCGCCCGGGCTGGAACAGCTGGCGATCCAGCACCAGGTTGCCGGTGATCTTGCGGATACCCTGGGTGCGCAGCTTTTCCAGCATGTGCACCAGCACGTCCTCGTTGAAGTCGGGATCCGCGCCGCCGCGCAGGACCAGGTCGCCCTGCAGTGCGCCGTTCACCACCGGGGCGCTGCTGCGCAATTCGGTGCGCGCCTTGAACACCGGCCCCAGCTGGTCGAGGCCGACCATGGTGGTCACCAGCTTCATCGTCGAGGCCGGCTGCATGGGGCGGTCCGCGTTGTGCGACAGCAGCGGCACGCCGCCGCGCAGCACCACCGCGCCGACCGCGTCGTCGGGAATGCCGGCGGCCTGCAGCGCGCGCATCACCGGTTCCGGCAACTGGGCATGGGCGCTTGCAGCCGCGGCGGCCAGCAGGGTGGCGATGGTCAGGCGACGGAGCATGCTTATCCTTGGTGGAAGAAGACGTAGGACACGAAAATGGCCGCGATCACGCCGGCCAGGTCGGCGATCAGGCCGCACGAGATAGCATAGCGCGTCTTGCGTATGCCCACCGAGCCGAAATACAGGGCCACGATGTAGAAGGTGGTGTCGGCCGAGCCGTTGAACACGCAGGCCAGTCGGCCGATGAAGGAGTCCACGCCGTAGGTCGTCATGGTGTCTATCATCATGGCCTTGGCGCCGCTGCCGCTCAGCGGTTTCATCAGCGCGGTGGGCAGGGCAGGCACGAAGTCGGTATTCAGGCCCAGCATCGAGAAGAACCAGTTGAAGCCGTCCACCACGAAGTTGAACACGCCCGCGTTGCGGATCACGCTGATCGCCACCAGCATGCCGACCAGGTAGGGGATCACGGTCAGCGAGGTCTGGATGCCCCCTTTCGCGCCTTCGATGAAGGCTTCATACACATTGACCTTCTTGCGCAGCGCGCCGACGATGAAGACGGTGATCACGCCCATCAGCACCGCGTTGCTGACCACCTTGGACACGGTGGCGATTTCGGCCTTGCTCAGGTATTGCGTGAAGTACCAGATCAGCGCCACGATGGCGGACGTCATGCCGCCCAGCCAGGACAGCACCACGCTGTCGAACAGCTTGATGCGCTGGCGGATAGCGACGGCGATGATGCCGGCCACGGTCGCCACATAGGTCGCGATCATGCAGGGAATGAAGATGTCGGACGGATCGGCCGCGCCGAGGATGGAGCGCTGCGCCATGATGGCCAGCGGAATCAGGGTCAGGCCGGAAGTATGCAGCACCAGGAACATGATCTGCGCGTTGCTGGGCTCGTCCTTGCTCGGATTGAGCGTCTGCAGGCTTTCCATCGCCTTCAGGCCGAAGGGCGTGGCCGCGTTGTCCAGGCCCAGCAGGTTGGCGGAGAAATTCATCACCATGTGGCCGTTGGCCGGATGGTCTTTCGGCACTTCGGGGAAGATGCGCGAGAAGAAGGGGGCGATGACTTTCGCCAGCCACGCCACCACGCCGGCCTTCTCGCCGATGTTCATGATGCCCAGCCACAAGGTCATCACGCCGGCCAGCGGCAGCGCAATGTCCATCACACCCATCTTGGCGGAGTCGAAAGTGCCGTCGATGACTTTCTTGAATATCTCGTTATCGCCCAGGAACAGCCACTGCGCCAGCGCGGCGGCGAAGCCGACCAGGAAAAAGCCAGACCAGATGTAATTGAGCGACATAGGACAATAATTCCGATAACGAAGATGACAGGACGATTTTGCAGGCAAAGTATAGAGCCACGGCATTATGCCGCGATGAAAGAATGCTGGCCGCACATACAAAAAAGTTATACGCGGCCGGGCGGATTTCATGGCCGGGCGGCGGCGCGATGCCGTATCCTGTGGCGGTTTCGTAGAGCGAGGAAAGAATATGACGGCAATGTGGAAAAAGGCGCTGGCCACCGCGCATGCGTTCATCAGCATCGTCATTCCCGCGCAGGCGGGAATCCATGCCGAGCCTGCTGGTGCCAGCGGCCAAAATGCCCCCCTCGCCGCGCCCGCAGCCGCCGTCGCACACGCCGCTGCGCCCGCCGCTACGCACGTCCCCAAAGTACTGCACACCTTCCTCTCCACCGGCGAAACCGGCCTGGACCCCGCCGTGGCGTCCGACATCGCCACCCTGGCGCTGCTGGAAAACCTGTACGACCCCTTGCTGCGTTACGACTACCTGGCGCGTCCGGTGAAGCTGCAGCCCAACACGCTGCGCGCCATGCCGCAGGTGGACGCGGCCGGCACCACCTACACCTTCCAGCTCATTCCCGGCATCCACTTCACGCCCGACCCGGCCTTCCAGGGCAGGCAGCGCGAAGTGAGCGCCGAGGACTACGTCTACAGCCTGAAGCGCCTGTACGATCCCGAATTGAAATCGCCCTGGCTGTTCCTGCTCGAAGGCAAGCTCGCGGGCGACGATGTGCTGAAAGCAAAGTTCAGCTACGCCACGTCCATTCCCGGCCTGCAGGCGGTGGACAGATACACGCTGCGCATCCGGCTGAGCGCGCCGGACCCCAATTTCCTGTACTACCTGGCCATGCCCGCCACCGGCGTGGTGGCGCGCGAAGTGGCCGAGGCCTACGGCGCACAGTTGGGCAACCACCCGGTCGGCACCGGTCCCTTCATGGTCGCCGAATGGAAGCGCAGCGACAAGATCACCCTGCGGGCCAACCCCGACTTCCGTCCCACCGTGTTCCGTGCCGGCGCCGACGTGCCCGCCGAATTCCGCGCCACCGCCGCCGCGCTGGAAGGCAAGCGCCTGCCGCTGGTGGAGCGCATCGACGTGAAGATCATGGAGGAATACCAGTCGCGCGTGCTGGGCTTCCTGAACGGCGAATTCGACTACATCGAACAGGTGCCGGAATCGATGAAGGACATGGTGCTGCGCACAGGTGTGGGCGGCGGTACGGCCGCGCCGGCGCTGAAACCCGAGCTGGTCCAAAAGGGCATGGAGCTGTCGCTCTTCCCGGTGCTGCAGACGTATTACATGTGGATGAACATGGAAGACCCGCTCATCGGCGGCTACAGCAAGGACAAGGTGGCCCTGCGCCGCGCCATCGCGCTCAGCTACAACGGCCCGGAGGACGTGGCGCTGCTGAAAAAAGGCCTGGCGCTGCCAGCGCAATCGCCCTTGCCGCCCAATGTGCTGGGTTACGATCCCGATTACCGCAGCCCTGTTTCCTACAACCCCGCCCTGGCGCGCGCGCTGCTGGAACGCTTCGGCTACCGCGCCGGCAAGGACGGCTTCCGCACCTTGCCGAACGGCCAGCCGCTGCTGCTGACCATGCATTCGGAACCGTCCATGGTGGGCCGGCTGCGCGACGAGCTGTGGCGTAAAAACCTGAACGCCATCGGCATCCGGGTACAGTTCAAGAGCGACAAGAAGACTGAAATCATCAAGGCTTCCCGCTTGGGCAAGGTGATGATGTTCGAGACCAACTGGATCGCCGACTTCCCCGACGGCGACAATTACCTGCAATTGTTGTACGGTCCCAACAGCGGCCGCGCGAATTATGCGCGCTTCAACCTGCCCGAATACAACCGCCGCTACGAGCAGGCCCGCAAGCTGGGCGACACGCCGGAGCGCCGCGTGCTGTACCGCGAGATGATCCAGCTGATCCATGCCTACAACCCGTGGGTGTTGCTGACCCATCCAATTTCGGCCGACGTCCGGCAATCGTGGCTAAAAAACTACAGGCGCCATCCGGTCGAGTTCACAAACTGGCGCTACCTCGATCTGGACGTTGCAGAGAGGAAGCGGGCCTCTAAAATGGCGCCTTGATTGAAATATCTCATTCATTCCTAAAAGTTATGGTCAGGTAAGGTATTTTCATTGGCAAGCGCACAGCGCATGGCGCTACTCTGGATTTTCCAGGCGACGCGCCAAGACGTCGCGCCCTGCCGGGCAAGCAAGAGTTCATTCAAATCGAGGGAGAGTACGGTGAAGGTTAAGAAACTCGCGCAGATGATTGCGCTGATAGGTGTTGTAGGCCCTGCAATGGCTCAGCAAGCTGCCCCGGAGAGCATCCAGCGCGTGGAAATCACCGGCAGCAGCATCAAGCGCGTGGCCAAGGAGGGCGCGCTGCCGGTGCAGATCGTCACCTTCGACCAGATCGAACGCGCCGGCATCACCGACACCGAACAACTGATGCGCACCATCTCCGCCAGCGGCACCGGCGCGGACAATATGACCTCCGGCAACAACGTGTTCGGCGCCGACGCCGACCGCGTCTCCGGCGGCGCCTCCTTCGCCTCGCTGCGCGGCTTGGGCCCGAACGCCACGCTGGTGCTGCTGAACGGCCGCCGCGTGGGCAACCACGGCGCCTCCGGCAAGGCGGTCGACCTGAATTCGATTCCGCTGGGCGCCATCGCCCGCGTCGAGATCCTGAAGGACGGCGCCTCGGCCATCTACGGCACCGACGCCATCGGCGGCGTGGTCAACTTCATCCTGAAGACCGATTACAAGGGCCTGGAGCTGTCCACCACGCTGAACGGCACCGAAGCGGGCGGCGGCATGAACCGCCGCGTCTCCGCGCTGGGCGGCATCGGCGACCTGGGCACGGATGGCTGGAACATCATGGCCAGCGTCACGCACGACAACAACAGCAAGCTGAGCTCGAGCCAGCGCAGCTTCGCCAACGGCTTCCAGCCGGAGCGCGGCCTGTCGCCGGACACCACCGGCACCCCGTTCGCCAACATCCTGTCCGGCGCCGGCACCGCGCTGGGCACCGGCTTCAAGGTTGCAGGCGACCCCACCACCTATCTGCAGGCGGGCCTGCTGAGCCTGCAAGGCAAGTGCGGCACCGTCCCCGGCATGTCGCAATACCAGAGCGAGCTGTGGAAGGATGTCACCGCCGTCAGCCGCACCAGGTACTCGTGCGCCTACGACTACGGCTCGGACTACGTGATGAGCTTCCCGGTCGAGCGCACCAACGCCGTCTCGCGCGGCACGCTCAAGCTCAACGACGACCACAAGGTGTACTTCGAGGCGCTCGCTTCGCGCAGCGACGTGACCGCCGACCTGACCCCGCTGCAGATTTCCACCAGCCTGGCCAACGGCAACGCCTATCCGGTCAACGGCCCCTACTACCAGGACCTGTCGGCCTATATCCCGAGCTACGACAAGACCAAGCCCATCATCTACAAATGGCGCAGCACGCCGTGGGGCAACCGCACCCAGAACAGCGTGACGGAGAACTTCCGCATGCTGGTGGCCGCCGAAGGCCTGCTGATGGGCAAGTGGGACTACAAGCTGGGCCTGTCGCGCGCCGAAAGCAAGACGCAAACCAAGCTGACCGACGGCTACGGCTACACCGACAAGATCTACGCGGCCCTGGGCAGCGGCAAGATCAACCCGTGGCTGGCCCCGGGCCAGAGCCAGAGCGCCGAAGCGATGCAGCTGATCGAGTCGACCAAGTACGTCGGCAACTTCCAGCACGGCAAGACGACCACCAGCCAGCTCGACGGATCCATCTCGGGAGAGATCGTGCAGCTGCCGGCCGGCAAGCTGGCCATGGCGGCGGGCTTCGACCTGCGCAAGGAAACCTATGACTTCGGCCAGGACGTGGACGCCACCAAGATCCTGCTGTCGCCGGGCAATGCCGCGCTGCACGGCGCCTCGCGCGACGTGCGCGCCGTCTACGCCGAGTTGCTGGTGCCGGTGCTCAAGGACCTGGAAGTGCAGCTGGCCGTGCGCCGCGACGACTACAGCGTGATCGGCGCCACCACCAATCCGAAAGTGGCTTTCCGCTACCAGCCGCTCAGCACCCTGGTGCTGCGCGGCTCGGCCAGCGAAGGTTTCCTGGCGCCGAGTTTCACCCAGCTGTATGCCGGCCGGCTGTCGCAGGAACTGCCGAACGGCATCATCGACCAGGAAGGCTGCGCCAAGAATCCGGGCAACCCGGCGTTCTGCGCGATTCCGCGCCTGCCTTACAACACCGGCGGCAATCCGAGCCTGAAGCCGGAAACGTCGAAGCAGGGCACCTTGGGCATCGTGGTCGAACCCATGCGCGGTTTCTCGGCATCGCTGGACTTCTGGGCCATCAACATCCAGAACCGCATCCTGAACCGCACGCCGCAAGTGGTGCTGGCCAACTGGCAGTACCTGCCCGAGTACATCGTCCGCAATCCGCAAAACGGCACCATCGACCACGTCGAAGCGGGCTGGATCAACGCGGCCGGCCTGAAAACCCGCGGTGCCGACCTCGGCTTGCAGGCCGACGGCAAGGTCGAAGGCTACAAGTGGGTCGCCAAGCTGGACGGTACCTACATGAAGAGCTTCAAGTTCGCCGAGTTCGAAGGCCAGCCGTTCAAGGAACTGGTCGGCGTCTTCAACACGCGCGACATCTACCTGCGCTGGAAGCACAATGCCAGCGTCAGCGTGGCCAAGGGCGACTGGAGCGGCTTGTTCACGCAGAACTACTCGACCGGCTATGCCGACCAGGTGCCGAACGGCGGCAAAGGCACGCCGCCGGCCGGCTTCGACCCGCGCGTGAAGCACTACGCCAAGTACGACCTGTCGGGCACCTACACGGGTTTCAAGAACACCACCATCACGGTCGGCATCCAGAACCTGTTCGACACCGATCCGCCGTTCACCGCGCACAACGTGGATGAAGTGGTAGGCGCCGGCTGGGATCCACGTGTCGCCGACCCGCGCGGCCGTGCCTTGTCCTTCAACCTCAAGTATAAGTTCATGTGATTGTCTTGAGCCGCCGCGCCATCTGGCGGGTTAGCGCAACGCGCGTAAGCCGCCAAACCGGAGCCGTCTGCCATGCCCTCGCCTGACCGCCGCCGCTTCGGCGGGGCGCTGCTGGGGGCGCTGGCCGTTGTTGCGCTGCCCGCCACGGCGGGCGCGACGCGCGTCCCCTCGCAAGGAAAGAAACCCATGAGCAAGCCGCAGCTGACCAAGCCGCCGCGCCTCGAGCCCGGCGACCTGGTCGGCATCGTTGCGCCCGGAGGGCACACCAGTCCCCAATCCATTGCAAAAGCCGTGCGCAACATCGAAGCGCTGGGCTTGCGCGTTACATTGGGGGAACACATCAACGCCGTGCACGGCAATTACGGCGGCACCGTGGCGCAGCGCCTGGAAGACTTGCACGGCATGTTCGCCGACCCGCAAGTGAACGCCATCTGGGCCATCCGCGGCGGCTCCGGCTGCATTTCCCTGCTGCCCCACATCGATTACCAGCTGATACGCGCCAATCCCAAGGTGCTGATCGGCTATTCCGACATCACCGCCCTGCACCTGGCCATCAACAAGCACGCCGGGCTGGTCACTTTCCACGGACCGGTCGCTTCGTCCACTTTTTCCGAGTACGCGGTGACGCAGCTCAGGAACGTGCTGATGACGCCGCAGGAGCGCTACACCATCTCCATGTCGCAGGACAACGCCCACAAGGCCGCCGCGGAGCCGCAGTACGCGCTGCGCACCGTGCACGGCGGCCAATGCACCGGGCGCCTCACCGGGGGCAATCTGTGCCTGGTCAGTGCGCTGGAAGGCACGCCGTACGCGGCCGACATCAAAGGCAGCATCCTGTTCCTGGAGGAAGTGAACGAAGCGCCCTACCGCATCGACCGCATGCTGATGCAGCTGCAGCTGAGCCAGGGGTTGAAAAACACCGCCGGCGTCATGCTGGGCATCTTCGAAAACTGCGAAGGCCAGGACGAGGACATCTCGCTGACCCTGAACGACACGGTGGACCAGCATTTGCAGCCGCTGACGCAGACCGCCGTGGCCGGCTACTCCTTCGGCCATATCCGCCACCAGTTCACCATCCCGATGGGCGTGCTGGCCACGCTGGACGCGGAGCAGCAGACGCTGACCTTGCTGGAGCCTGCGGTCAGCTAGCGTGGCGGATGACGCACCCGCGTGCTCATCCGCCCTACGCGTCCCGGCGGCTCTCCCGTGGGCCGGTTCGGACGCGTCTGTAACCCGACAGGCGTCGCCCGGCTGTGGCGCGCCAGCCGCCGAACCATCCGCGTAGAATGGCCCCATGCGGATACTCAATAGCAAGGCCGCCGTCTGGGTGGCCAGCCACCCCTTGGAGTTTGTCCTGCAGTGCATCCGTGGCTTTCGGGCCAACCAGGGTTTGCTGCTGGCGGGCGCCGTCGCCTATTACTCGCTGCTGTCCATCGTCCCGCTGCTGATGCTGGTGGTGGTGGTGCTGTCGCACTGGCTGGACCCGGCCGAACTGCTGGCCACCATAGGCCACTACCTGGAATGGCTGGTGCCGGGACAGTCGCGCGCCATCGTGGCCGAAGTCGGCCAGTTCCTGGCCCAGCGCAGCGTCATCGGCTGGTTGCTGGCGCTCACCATGCTGTTCTTCAGCTCGCTCGCCTTCACGGTGCTGGAAAACGCCATGTGCGTCATCTTCCTGCACCGCGTGGCGATACGCCGCCGCCACTTCCTGGTGTCCGCCATCCTGCCTTACTGCTATATCTTCTCGCTCGGCGTCGGCATTTTGCTGGTGACCCTGGTGGCCGGCAGCCTGCAGGTGATCGGCGAGGAGGAACTGCAATTCCTCGGCTACAGCTGGTCGCTGCACGGTGTATCGGGCGTGCTGCTCTACCTGCTGGGCCTGGGTGGCGAAATCCTGATGCTCAGTTCCATCTACCTGGTGATGCCGGTCGGCCGCCTGTCGTGCGCGCACGCGCTGATCGGCGGCGTCACGGCCGCCGTGCTGTGGGAAATCGCGCGCCATGTGCTGGTGTGGTATTTCACCACGCTGTCGCAGGTGAACATCGTGTACGGCTCGCTGACCACCGCCATCGTCGTCATGTTCAGCCTGGAGATCGGCGCCGCCCTGCTGCTGTTCGGCGCGCAGGTGATCTCCGAGTTCGAACGGGTCGGGCGCGACGAGCAGAACGAGCGGCCGAAAGGGCTGCGCACGGTCAGGCCGGCAGGCGGATGACGAAGCGCGCGCCGCCCAGCGCGCTGTCCATGGCCGCGTCTTCCACGCGCACGCTGCCGCCGTGCAGCGCCACCGCCTTGTGCGCGATCGACAGGCCCAGGCCGAAGCCGCCGCTGGCGCGGTCGCGGCTGCGGTCCAGGCGATAGAACGGCTCGAACACGCGTTCGCGTTCCTCTGCCGGGATGCCGGGACCGTCGTCCTCCACCGCAATTTCCATCTCGCCACCTACGCGCACGGCCGTCAGCACGATACGGCTGGCCGCGTATTTTTCGGCGTTGCTGAGCAGGTTGGCCACCGCGCGCAGCAGGAGGCGGCAGTCGCCGTTCACGCTGCCCAGGTCTTCCGCGAGCCGCAGCACCAGCACGGGCCGCACTGCGTACCCCGCCCCGGTATTGCTCTCGCCGATGGCGATAGCTTTGGCCTCCGCCTGCTCTCCCTCCAGCACCGCGTCGGCTGTTTCCGGCGGCGGTGCGGCACCGGCTTGCTCGGCGGCGGTTCGCAGCATGGCCGCCAGTGCGAACGGTGCCCGCTGCACGGCCTGCCCGCCGTCCAGCCGCGCCATGCCCAGCAGTTCGCCGACCAGCGCATTCAGCTCGTGCAAATCCTTCTCCATGGCAGCGATGCGCGGCTCGAGCGCGGGATCGGCTGCCGCCGAACGCAGCAGTTCCAGCCCGAACTCGAGCCGGGCGATCGGCGTGCGCACCTCGTGCGACACCGCGTGCAGCAGGTTGCGCTGGGCTTCGAGCAAGCGCTGGATGCGGTCCGCCATATGGTCCATGCGTTCGGCCAGCGGATAGATGCTGGCGCTGCGCGCCATGCGCGCCCGCGCCGACAGATGGCCCGCGCCGAACTCGTCTGCAACCCGCGCCAGTGTCTGCATGCCCCGCCAGTGGGTGCGCGACCATAGTGCGATCGGGATCAGCAGGGTCAGCGCCACGATGGCATAGCGCAGCGCCTCCTGCTGCAAGGCCTGCGCGGTGTCGATCGGCAGCCCCTCTGCGCGCAGGACCTCGGCGTCGCTGCCGATGTAGCGCTCGCCCTTCAGGTCGACGCGGCGCATAAAGGCCTTGCCCGCCACGTCGAACACCATGGCGCCGCGCATCAGCGTCGCATCGCTGGCGCCGGACAGGGCGGCGCGCGCCTCGGCCAGCGGCAGCAGTTCGTAGCGGACCTTGGACACCAGGCGCACCTGGTTCAGCCGCAGCAGCCATTCGTCGGCCGGGGCCTGGTCGATATAGTTCTGCAGCAGGAACACCTCGGCCGCCGCCTGGCGCCGGGCGATGTCTTCCAGCGGATCGCCGTACAGGCGGCTGATCGCGAAATAGATGGCGAAGGTCGCCGCCGTGATGGCCAGCATGACCAGCACGAAAAAGCGGAAGAACAGGCGGTTCATGCTGGCATTGTATAAGCAGTAACTTTCCGCAGGTCCTACGCTTACAAATTTAAGACAATTGGCCGACATTTGGAGGAAGAACCGGCGCGCCGCTTTGCTTACCATGGCACTATCACTTGTCAAGGAGATATCATGAACAAACTAATCATTGCCTGTCTTTTCCCCCTGGCTGCCCTGTTGAGCGCGTGCGGCGGCGACGGTACGCCGCCGGGCCAAACCGCCCCCAGCATCGCCGTCGGCGAACCGTCGCCCGGCAAGGCCGAGCTGCCCAAGGACGGCACCACGCTGGCCTTCGAAATCCTGTGGCAGAGCCCCTTCGGCGCCATCGACGACGAGCGCACTGTGCTGGCGACCGACACGGCGGCTTTTGAAAAGCTGTGGAACGAGGCCCACCTCAACCTCAGCAGCATACATTTGCCGCCCAAGATAGACTTCTCCAAGAAAATGGTGGTCGGCGTGTTCACCGGCAAGAAGCTGAGCGGTTGCCGCGCCGTCACCATAGCCCGCGCCGGCATGGAGGGCGGCAAGCTGGCCGTCGAGTACGACGACCGCGACGTGCAATGGAGTAGCGCGCCGTGCAAAGCGGAGTACACCAGCCCGGGCACCCTGGCCGTGCTGGACCGGCTCGATGCGCAAGCCGTGTTCAGCCGCATCCAGGCGCAGCCGCTGGCCTTCAGCCGCGTCGAGACCAGCCTGGATTCGGCCGACGTCAACCGGCCGCCCGTCACCGCCGTGGTCAAGGATGCCGCCAGCTGGGCCGCGTTGTGGACCCGCTACAGCATTGCCGGTGCACCGCTGCCGGCGGTGGACTTCAGCAAGTCCATGGTGCTGTTCGCGTTCTACGGCGTGACCAGCGGCTGCGACGGCAACAAGCTGGAAGAAGTGGCGCGCGTCGGCGGCAAACTGTACGTGACCAGCACTTACACGCCGCCCGGTCCCGCCGTGATGTGCGTCGCCGCCTTCATCGCGCACGGCAATGCGGTGACGGTCGAACGCAGCGAGGAGCCGGTGGTGTTCATCAACAAGCGGTTGCCGGCGCCGACCATATAAAATGGCGGGCATTCAGCCCACCAGACGGACCGTTCATGCGCATGCTCAAGACCCTGGCCCTCCCCCTCGCGCAGGCCGCCGCCGCGCTTGCCGCGCTGGCAGCTTGCGGTGCCGCCGGCGCGCAGACGCCGGTCGCCAACCCCATGCCGGACGGCAGCCGCGATATGTACGTCGGCCTGGGCCTGCAGAGCGGCAGCCGCTACGAGGGGGGGCGCAGCCGCCATGCGCTGCTGATGCCCGTGCTGCAGGCCGAATGGAGCAACGGCATCTTCCTGTCCGGCGCCAGCGCGGGCATGCATTGGTCGGGCCGCAACGATATCGAATACGGGCCGCTGTTGTCGCTGCATCCTGGCCGCAGCGAGCGGGGGCGGCCGCTGGCCGGCGGCGGCCTCAGCGGCACCGGCAGCAACGCCGCCCTGCCGCCATTAGTGTCCGGTCAGGATGATCCCATCACCCGGCTCAGCGGCATGGCCGACGTGCCGCACCGCCTGGAAGCGGGCGCCTTCCTCACCTGGTATCTGAATCCCGAATGGCGCATCGCCACCAGCGCGCTGCACGGCGCCGGCTGGGAGCGTGACGGCCTGCGCGCCACGCTGGACCTGCAGCGCATCGCCGCCACGGTCGCGCCCCACCACACCTTGTCCTTCACCGCCGGCCTGACCCTGGTCAACGCCCGCTACAACCGCACCTTCTTCGGCGTGACGGCGATGCAGGCCTTGGTCATCCCGGCGCTCTCGCGGCCCGCCTACGCGCCCGGCGGCGGAGTCAAGGACGTGCATGCGGGCCTGCGCTGGAACTGGGCGCTGAGCCCGTCGTGGATGCTGACCAGCGGCGTGCAGGTGCTGCGGCTGGCCGGCGACGCCGGCGCCAGTCCCATCGTGGAGCGTGCCGCCAGCGTGACCGTGACGTCCGCGCTGGCCTACCGCTTCTGACCATGCACCCCGCGCGCGCGCCTCTCAGGCAGTTCCCGACGTCACTGCTGACGCCGCTCTTGATGCCGCTCTTCAGATTGCTGCTGCCGGCCTTGCTGGCCGCTGCAGGCGCCGGCGCGCAGGCGCAGGCCCAGCCTCTCGAGGGCGAGTGGGTGAACTACCGCGACGCCTACCGCGCCATGGTGGTGTTCGAGAAATACGGCAAGCCGAAGCATTTTCTACAGAACCACTACCAGGTCAGCCCCAGGCAGGGCCCGGCCTCGCTGGACGGCCTGCGCCTGACCCTGAGCGGCAAATCCGTCCAGCTCGAGTTGCCGCTGGACGCGGCCGGACGCACCGTGCTGCCGCTGCTGAAAGCGGCTTATGACGACAACGCCGTGCTGGCGCTGAACCGCAAACTATCGGGCTATGTGTTCCGGCCGCGCGTGTCCATCGTGGCGCGCGCCGATGGCGTGTACGAGGCCGCCGACCTGCGCGCGGCCTGCGAACAGGCGCAAGCTTATCAGCGCGCGACGGACGCGGCGTTTCGCGGCGGGCGCTGCATCGGCGTGCGCTTTTCTTTTGTGCGCAGGAGCGACGCGCAGCTGCGCGTGCGCGCCGGCGGCCAGGACGGCGCGCCGCTGCCGGTGGCCGAGGGTCCGGCCTTTGCGGACGACGCCAAGGCTGATTTCAGCGTCGTCGACTACCGTTTCGCGGCCTCGTCCGCGCAGGGCCAGGTCGTCAGCCAGCACACGCCGCTGGCGATCGCACCGCTGTACGACTAGCCCGGATCCGGCTAGCCCCAGGCCGACGGCGAGAACAGATAACCCTCGCCCCACACCGTCTTGATCTTCTCCGCCGCGTGGTCGTCGAACTTGCGGCGCAGCTTGGAGATGTTGTTGTCGATGCTGCGGTCCAGGCCGTCGAAATCGATGCCGCGCAATTTCTTCAGCAGCATGTCGCGCGACAGCACCGTGCCGGCCGCCTCGGCCAGCACCAGCAGCAGCTTGTACTCGTTGTTGCTCATCTCCACGGCCTGGCTGCGCCAGAGCACGGTGCGGTCGCGCGTGACGATGGCCAGCGCGCCGAAGGCCAGGGTGCCCGGCGCGGCCGGCGCCGCCGCGGCGGGCGGCGGTGCCGCAGGCGCGGTGCGCCGCAGCAGGGCGCGCAAACGCGCCAGCAGCACGCGCGGCTGCACCGGCTTGTTGACGAAATCGTCCGCCCCTTGCTCCAGCAGCGCGATCTGGTCGTAGGTGTCTTCGCGCGCCGTCAATACCAGGATGGGCACGCCGCTGGCGGCGCGCAGCTGCTTGCACACGTCGGTGCCGTCCATGCCGGGCAACATCAGGTCGAGCACGACGACGTCCGGCGCGCAGGCGTGGAAGCGCGCCAGCGCCTCGTCGCCGCGCGCCGCCAGCTCCACCGTGAACTCGTAGTTGTGCAGGTACTCGGTGACCAGCGCGGCCAGCCGCGCGTCGTCCTCCACCAGCAGCACGCGCGCCATGCCTACAGCGCCCGCGCGATCAGCAGCTTCTGGATGTCGCTGGTGCCCTCGTAGATCTGGCACACGCGCACGTCGCGGTAGATGCGCTCGACCGGGAAGTCGGACACGTAGCCGTAGCCGCCGTGCACCTGGATCGCGTCCGAGCATACGCGTTCGGCCATTTCCGAGGCGAACAGCTTGGCCATCGCGGCCTCTTTTAAACAGGGCTGGCCGGCGTCCTTCAGCGAGGCCGCGTGCATGATCAGCTGGCGCGCCGCTTCGATCCGGGTCGCCATGTCGGCCAGCTTGAACTGCACCGACTGGTGCTCGAAGATGGTCTTGCCGAAGGTTTCGCGTTCGCGCGCGTATTTCAGCGCCGCCTCGTAGGCCGCGCGCGCCATGCCGACCGACTGCGAGGCGATGCCGATGCGGCCGCCCTCCAGTCCGGACAGGGCGATCTTGTAGCCCATGCCCTCTTCGCCGATCAGGTTCGCGGCCGGGATGCGGCAGTTTTCGAACAGGATCTGCGCCGTGTCCGACGAGTGCTGGCCCATCTTCTGCTCCAGGCCTGCCACGATGTAGCCCGGCGCATTGGTCGGCACCCAGAACGCGCTGATGCCCTTCTTGCCGGCCGCCTTGTCGGTGACCGCCATGACGATGGCCACGTCGGCGTATTTGCCGCTGGTGATGAACTGCTTGACGCCGTTGATCACGTAGCCGTCGCCGTCGCCGTCCTTTACCCGTGTGGCGGTGGTGCGCAGCGCGGCCGCGTCCGAGCCGGTGTGGGGTTCGGTCAGGCAGAACGCGCCCAGCATGTCGCCCTGCGCCAGCGGGCGCAGCCATTGCTGTTTCTGCTGTTCGTTGGCGTACATCATGGCGATGCTGCACACCGGGCAGTTGTTGACCGAGATGACGGTGGAGGTGCCGCCGTCGCCGGCCGCGATTTCCTCCAGCACCAGGGCCAGCGACACGTAGTCCATGCCGGCGCCGCCCAGTTCCTCGGGCACGGCCACGCCGAAGGCGCCCAGCGCCGCCAGCTCCTTCAATTCTTCCTTAGGAAAGTGGTGTTCCTTGTCCCAGCGCGCCGCGTTGGGCGCCAGGCGTTCCTGCGAAAAAGTCCGCAGGGCGTCCCGTATCATCTGATGTTCTTCGCTCAGTATCATCTTTTTCTTTCGTTGGGGTCAGGCGGGGCCGCCGAGGCGGGCCGCCGCGGCGGCCCCGCCCGACCCCGGGGTTCTTACACCAGTTCGATGGCCATCGCGGTGGCTTCGCCGCCGCCGATGCACAGTGCCGCGACGCCGCGCTTGCCGCCGGTGCGCTTGAGCGCGCCGATCAGGGTCACGATGATGCGGGCGCCGGAGGCGCCGATCGGGTGGCCCAGCGCGCACGCCCCGCCGTGCACGTTGACCTTGCTGTGCGGGATGTCCAGGTCGTGCATGGCGGCCATGGGCACGGCCGCGAACGCTTCGTTGATCTCGAACAGGTCGACGTCCTTGGCGCTCCAGCCGGTCTTCTTGAACAGCTTTTCCATCGCGCCTATCGGCGCCACGGTGAACTGGTCCGGCGCCAGCGCGTTGGTGGCGTGGCCCAGGATGCGCGCGATCGGGGCCAGGCCCTGGGCCTTGGCGGTCGATTCGCGCATCATCACCAGCGCGGCGGCGCCGTCGTTGATCGACGAGGACGAGGCGGCGGTGATGGTGCCGTCTTTCTTGAACGCGGTGCGCAGGGTCGGGATCTTGTCGATCTTGGCCTTCAGCGGGCCTTCGTCCTTGTCAATCACGCTGTCGCCGGCGCGGCTGGTCACGGTGACGGGCGCCATTTCCCATTTGAACCAGCCTTCGCTGGTGGCGGCCTGGGCGCGCTTGACCGACTCGATCGCGAACGCGTCCTGCGCTTCGCGGGTGAACTGGTACTTGGCCGAGCACTCTTCGGCGAAGGTGCCCATGGAACGGCCTTCGCCGGTCTTCTCGTTGCGCGAGTAGGCGTCTTCCAGGCCGTCGTACATCATGTGGTCGAACATCATGCCGTGGCCGATGCGGTAGCCGCCGCGCGCCTTGGGAATGATGTAGGGCGCGTTGGTCATCGATTCCATGCCGCCGGCCACCACCACGTCGGCGCTGCCGGCCGCCAGCGCGTCGTAGGCGAACATGGCCGCCTGCATGGCCGAACCGCACATTTTCGACAGCGTGACGGCGCCGGTCGAGGTCGGCAGGCCCGCTTTCAGCAGGGCCTGGCGCGCGGGCGCCTGGCCCTGGCCGGCCATCAGGCAGTTGCCGAAGTAGACGTGCTCGACGGCGGCGGGCGCGACGCCCGAACGCTCGACGGCGGCCTGGATCGCCACGGCGCCCAGGTCGTGCGCGCTCTTGGCCGAGAAGTCGCCCTGGAAGGCGCCCATGGGGGTGCGGGCTGCACCGACGATGACGATAGGATCATTCATTTTCACTGGTCTCCAGTAAGGTCGGCGCGACGTGCGCCGGGGAAGTGGCGGCAGGATTGCCCTGGTAAGAAAAACGGATGTGCTGCGGATAGGGGAAGACGTCTTCCACGATGCCGGCCTCGATGCGCTCCTTGCGCCGCTGCCAGAACTCGCGCGTCAGCAGGTCGGCGTGGTGCTGCAGGAAGTATTTGCGGATCTTGGCGTTGCCGAGCAAAAAGCGGCCGAACTGCTCGGGGAACACGTCGTGCCTGCCGACGTGGTACCAGGGCTCGGCCGACATTTCGTCCTCCTCGTTGCGGGCCTCGGGAATGTCGCGGAAGTTGCAGTCGGTGATGTATTCGATCTCGTCATAGTCGTAGAACACCACGCGCTTGTGGCGGGTGACGCCGAAATTCTTGTACAGCATGTCGCCGGGGAAGATGTTGGCCGCCACCAGCTCCTTGATGGCGTTGCCGTATTCCAGCACGCCGTGCTCGAGGCGGGCGTCGTCGCCGGCCTGGTCGGCGTGCGTCAGCCAGATGTTGAGCGGCACCATGCGGCGCTCGATGTACAGGTGCTTGATGACGATCTTGTCGCCCTCTTCCTCCAGCAGCGAGGGGGCGAAGTGGCGGATCTCGGCGATCAGCTCTTCCTTCATGCGCTCGCGCGGGAAGGCCACGTTGGAGTACTCCAGGGTGTCGGCCATGCGGCCGACGCGGTCGTGGTGCTTGACCAGCAGGTATTTTTCCTTGATCAGCGCGCGCGTGGTTTCCTTGGGCGGCGGGAAGAAGTCCTTGATCACCTTGAACACGTAGGGGAAGGACGGCAGCGCGAACACCAGCATCACCAGGCCGCGGATGCCGGGCGCGATGTCGAACTGGTCGGACGAATGCTTCAGGTGCTGCAGGTAGTCGCGGTAGAACAGCGTCTTGCCCTGCTTCTGCAGGCCGAGGATGGTGTAGATCTCGCTGCGCGGCTTGCGCGGCAGCAGCGTGCGCAGGAACTGCACATAGGCCGACGGCACTTCCATGTCGACCAGGAAGTAGGCGCGCGTAAACGAGAACAGGATGATGATCTGTTCCTGCTCGAACAGCACGGTGTCCAGTATCAGCTGGCCATGGCGGTTATGCAGGATGGGCACGACGAAGGGATATTCGCGCGCCCCGTTGATGCCCTTGCCGACGATGTAGGCGCCCTTGTTGCGGAAGAACAGGCTCGACAGCACCTGGATCTGGTGGTTGGGCTCCAGGGTCTCGTTGCCGAACAGCTGGCGCAGGCGCGCTTCGACCTGCTCGACGTCGCGCTCCAGGTTGGCGAACTTGGCGTTGAGCTGGAAGTTGGTGACGATGCGCTTCAAGGTGAAACGCAGGCCGTCCGTGCCCGGGTAGTACATGCGGTAGGTCGGCGCCGGTTCCTCGGTTTCGATGTACTCGGTGGACACCACCGGGCGCACGAAGATGAACTCGTTGTGGAAATAGCTGCGGTGCAGGATGTTGCAGCAGACCGAGTTGAAGAAGGTCTCGGCCAGTTCCGGCTGCTTGTGGTCGGACAGCAGGCCGATGTAGTGCAGCTTGCACTCGCGCCACACCTCGTCGGTCAGTTCGGCCGGGACGTACTCGTCCTCGAGCATCTGCACGCATTCCTGCACGCGCTGGTCGTAGAAGCCGATGCGCTCGCGCGCGGCCTGCTGCGCCACCTTCCACGCGCCCTGCTCGAAATGCAGCTTGGCCTGCTGGCTGGTGTGGCGGAACAGGCGGTAGTGCTTGTCGAAACCGTCGCGTATGGTGCACGCGATGTCGAACGCTATCTGGGAAGAGAGCAGTTTGGGAAATGCAGCCTGGATCATAGAGTGAATCCCAGTAGTGTCATTCCGGATCGCCGGACCGCCGCGCAGGCGGGACGGTCCGCCGCCGCGGTCCATAGGCAAGCGACTGAACCGGCTCAGCATGGATTCCCGCGGGGGCGCCGAGCCCTGCGCGGGAATGACATGCTGCGCCGTATTACTTGGTTTCCGCGAACAGTTCGCGGCCGATCAGCATGCGGCGGATTTCGCTGGTGCCGGCGCCGATTTCATACAGCTTGGCGTCGCGCCACAGGCGGCCGACCGGGTACTCGTTGATGTAGCCGTTGCCGCCCAGGGCCTGGATCGCTTCGCCAGCCATCCAGGTCGCCTTCTCGGCGCTGTACAGGATGGCGCCGGCGGCGTCCTTGCGCAGCTGGCGCACCGCTTCCGGCGTCGCGGCGCGGTCGCAGGCCTGGCCGACTGCGTAGACATAGGCCTTGCAAGCCATCATGGTCGAGTACATATCGGCCAGTTTGCCCTGCATCAGCTGGAATTCGCCGATAGGCTGGCCGAACTGCTTGCGGTCGTGGATGTAGGGCACGACCGCGTCCATGCAAGCCTGCATGATGCCCAGCGGGCCGCCGGACAGCACGGTGCGCTCGAAGTCCAGGCCGGACATCAGCACGTTGACGCCCTTGCCCAGGCCGCCCAGCACATTCTCGGCCGGCACTTCGCAATCCTGGAACACCAGTTCGCCGGTGTGCGAACCGCGCATGCCCAGCTTGTCGAGCTTTTGCGCCACCGAGAAACCCTTGAAGTTCTTTTCGATCAGGAAGGCGGTCATGCCCTTCGGGCCGGCCTCCAGGTCGTTCTTGGCGTACACCACCAGCACGTCCGCGTCGGGGCCGTTGGTGATCCACATCTTGGTGCCGTTCAGCACCCAGCGGCCGTCCTTGAAGTCGGCGCGCAGCTTCATGCTGACCACGTCGGAACCGGCATTCGGCTCGGACATCGCCAGCGCGCCCACGTGTTCGCCCGAGATCAGCTTGGGCAGGTATTTCTTCTTCTGTTCCTCGGTGCCGTTGCGCTTGATCTGGTTGACGCACAGGTTGGAGTGGGCGCCGTAGGACAGGCCGACCGAGGCGGACACGCGCGAGATCTCTTCCATCGCGACGATGTGGGCCAGGTAGCCCATGTTGGCGCCGCCGTATTCCTCGCTGACGGTGATGCCGAGCAGGCCCAGGTCGCCCATTTTGCGCCACAGGTCCATCGGGAACTGGTCGCTGCGGTCGATCTCGGCGGCGCGCGGCGCGATTTCGGCGGCGGCGAACTCCTGCACGGCGGAGCGGAGGGCGGCGATGTCTTCGCCGTGGTCAAAGGTCAGGCCTGGGAGATGAAGCATGTCGTCCTCGTTATTCTGGTTGGGGTGGTGAAGCACCCATCATACCGCGATGTGACGTTAACGTAAACGTCAAGTGGAGGTGTTTTCCGGCTCCGCGATGGCCGCCAGCATGCGCTTGCAGTCTTCCTCGTGCGCCGTGATCTCGGCCAGGGTCATGTCGATGTCCTCGCGCTGCTGTTCCAGCATGTCGCGGTGTTGCTGCAGCACGCCCAGGAAGCGGTGCATCTGTGCGCTGGTGTCCTTGGGCGACTCGTACATGTCCACCAGGCTCTTGATCTCGGAGAGCGACAGGCCCAGGCGCTTGCCGCGCAGGGTCAGCTTCAAGCGGGTGCGGTCGCGCGGCGTGTAGACGCGGTTGCGGCCGCCCGCGCCTTCGCGGGACGGGCTCAGCAGGCCCTGGTCTTCATAGAAGCGGATCGCGCGCGCCGTGATGTCGAATTCACGGGCCAGTTCGGTGATAGTGTAGGTAGGCATCTTGATAGCGCATGTTGGGAGCGCAGGTTGGTAGCGCAGGTTGCTAGAATAGGCGTTCAACTTCCGTTTACGTAACGTCAACCACATTGTAGCCCATGAATCCACTCGAATCCCAACTGCAATACCCCTTCGGCCAGCTGATACCTGCCACCGGCACCGTGCAGGAGGTCGCGCCCGGCGTGGCCTGGCTGCGCATGCCGCTGCCGTTCGCGCTGGACCATATCAATTTGTGGCTGTTGCGTGACAAGCACGGCGACGCCGGCCTGCCGGGTTGGAGCGTGGTCGATTGCGGCGCGGCGACCGACGCCACCCGCGACGGCTGGGAAGCCGTCTTCGCCGGCGTGCTGCAAGGCTTGCCGCTGCAGCGCGTGCTGGCCACGCATTGCCATCCCGACCACGTCGGCGTGTCCGACTGGCTGTGCCGACGCTGGAACGCACCATTCTGGATCACCACCGGCGAATATGGTTTCGCGCGCATGATGTCGGCCGGCCTGCCCGGCACCGACGGCACGGCCGCGCTGCCGCATTTCCAGCGCCATGGCCTGGCCGACCCGGAGATGCTGGCGAAAATGCAAAGCCGCAAGAATTACTATCCAACACTGGTGCCAGCCGTGCCGCTGGCCTATACGCGCATGCAGGACGGACAGTTGGTGGCGATAGGTGACCACGAATGGCGGGTGATCACGGGTTTCGGCCATGCGCCCGAGCACGCTTCCCTGTATTGCGCAGGGCTGAAGCTGCTGATCTCGGGCGATATGGTGCTGCCGCGCATCTCCACCAATGTGTCGGTGTTCGCGGTCGAGCCGGAGGCCAATCCGCTCACGCTCTACCTCGATTCGCTGGATAAGTACGCCGGTCTGCCCGCCGACGTGCTGGTGCTGCCCTCGCACGGCAAGCCCTTCCGCGGCTTGCACACCCGTATCGCCCAGCTGAAGCAGCATCACGTGGAGCGGCTGGCCGAGGTGATGGACGCCTGCCGCGACGAATGGCGCAGCGCGGCCGACATCGTGCCGCAAATGTTTCGCCGCCCTTTGGACGCGCACCAGCTCAGTTTTGCCTTGGGCGAAGCACTCGCGCATCTGCACAAGCTCTGGTACGACGGTATCGTGCGACGGCATTGCGCGCCGGACGGCATCATACGGTTCAAGATAGGGTAGCAGTATGTGCTGAACGAACGTTCACTCTAATAGATTGCTCCCTGAATACAATTTGCCGTATCATTTCATAACACATATAAAATTTGGGTAAAGTGCGGCCGCCGGCGCGCACTGATGAGGGAAAAATGTTAAATCTTAAATTCTCGATTGTCACAATTGGTCTTGTCGGGCGAGAGACTGACATTCATTGCCATTCATGAAATAGTGCAACCATGAATTCTTCCAATGAACGCGAAAGCTTTAGCCAGCGGCTCCAGCAGGCTCTGAAAAACGCACACTACTCCCCCGATAGTCCAACCCGCCTGGCGCGGGAATTTAACATTCGCTTCGACGGCCGCCCCATAACGGTGCATGCGGCGCGCAAGTGGCTGGTCGGGGAAGCCATTCCCACCCAGGAAAAGCTGCGCATGATCGCGCAATGGCTGGGCGTGCCCGCCGACTGGCTGCGCTTCGGCGGACCGGAGACGGCCGCGCCGGCAGGCGAAAACGGCAACGGACTGTCGCGTTTCGAGTCGGCCGACGTCAAATTGATTGCCGATTTGCAGCGCCTGGACGAGCATCACCGCCAGATCGCCCGCGAATTTATCCGCATGCTGGTACGGGTCAACTACCAGAAGTAATAAAAACGCCGTTCGTTGTTGATGAAACAATAAATTAACGAACGGGCGTGCCGCGATCCTGTTTCTCCAGGCGTGGCAAGCGAATGTTCGGCGCCCGATAGCGATTTGTCACAGTTTCGAAACGGAATTGGTGCACAATAGGACTGCGCAACGCATGCGCTATTTCGGGAGTCCGCATTGAGCCGCTTGATGAGAAATAACTACAGCAATGTAGCGCAGCTGAAAGACCTGATGACCGCCCCGCCCATGACGGCAGCCCGCCACGCCGAACTGATGCGCAAGCGCATCGCGCAGCGGCGCATGCTGGAAGAAGCGAGGGAATTGAAGCGGGTCAGCAGCGGCTTCGAGAAGGGCTGACCGGGCAGGCCGGGCTCAGCACTCAGCCCTCAGCCCAGGCCGTTCCAGCGCGGGGCCAACTGGTGTTCCAGGCCGAACAGGTCGAGCACGCGGGCCACCGTGTGGTCCACCATCTCGGCGATGCTCTGCGGCTGGTGGTAAAAGCTGGGCAGGGGCGGGAAAATAATGCCGCCCATTTCCGTGACGGCGGTCATATTGCGCAGGTGCGCCAGGTTGAACGGCGTTTCGCGCACCATCAGCACCAGGCGGCGGCGCTCCTTGAGCACCACATCGGCCGCGCGCGCCACCAGGTTGTCCGACAGGCCGTGGGCCACGGACGCCAGCGTCTTCATCGAGCAGGGCGCGACGATCATCCCATCCGACTGGAAAGAACCGCTGGCAATGGCCGCGCCGATATTGTGCTGCTTGTGCACCACGTCCGCCAGCGCCTCGACTTCCTTGCGCTGCAAGCCGGTTTCCTGGTGCAGCGTGAGCACGGCCGCGTCGGAGACCACCAGGTGGGTCTCCACGTCCGGCATCTCCTTCAGCACTTGCAGCAGCCGCACCCCGTACACGGCGCCGGTGGCGCCCGTGATGGCGATGACGAGCCGCTGCGGGTGCTCAGGCATCCAGCAGGGCCTTCAGTTCGCCCGATTCGAACATTTCGTTCATGATGTCCGAGCCGCCGATGAACTCGCCCTTGATGTAGAGCTGGGGAATGGTAGGCCAGTTCGAGTATTCCTTGATGCCTTGGCGGACTTCAGGATCGTCCAGCACGTTGATGGTGGCGATGTTCTCGACGCCGCAGGCCTTCAGGATCTGGATGGCGCGGCCGGAAAAGCCGCACTGCGGGAACTGGGCGGTGCCCTTCATGAACAGGACCACAGGCGTGTTGGACACGGTTTCTTTGATCCAGGTTTGTACGTCGCTCATTGCTGCCTCGGGGAAAAAGGGAAAGATGCCGACATTTTATAAGAAAACGCCGGCACGGGTACGGGAGCTTAGCCGCGCAGCTTGGCGAAGGCGGCCGCCATGGAGCCGGCCACTGCCGGTTCGCGGGTCTGCGACTTCTGCTGCTGACCCATGGCGCGGCGGTCGTTCCGGTCGGCGCGCTGCTCGGGCCTGGCGCCGGCCGCCGGCGCGCTGTCGCTCAAGCGCATGGTCAGGGCGATGCGCTTGCGCTTGGGATCGACTTCCAGCACTTTCACTTTCACCACCTGGCCGGCTTTGACCACCGTGTGCGGATCCTTGACAAAGGTGTTGGACAGCGCCGAGATGTGCACCAGGCCGTCCTGGTGCACGCCGATGTCGACGAAGGCGCCGAAGGCTGCCACGTTGGTCACCACGCCCTCCAGTATCATGTCCGGGCGCAGATCGCTGATCTCCTCCACGCCGTCCTTGAAGGTGGCCGTGGTGAATTCGGGGCGCGGGTCGCGGCCCGGCTTTTCCAGTTCCTTCAGGATGTCGGTGACGGTCGGCACGCCGAACTTGTCGTCGGCATACCTGGCCGGGTTCAGCGTCTTGATCAGCCCGCTGTCGCCGATGACGGATTTGATGTCCTTCTTGATGTCGCCCAGGATCTTTTCCACCAGCGGATAGGACTCAGGGTGCACCGCCGACGCGTCCAGCGGGTTCTCGCCGCCCGTCACGCGCAGGAAGCCGGCGGCCTGCTCGAAGGTCTTGTCGCCCAGGCGCGGCACCTGTTTCAGGCCGGCGCGCGAGGTGAAGGCACCCTTCAGGTCGCGGTAGGCGACGATGCTCTGCGCCACGCTGGCCGACAGGCCGGACACGCGCGCCAGCAGCGGCGCCGACGCGGTGTTGACGTCCACGCCCACCGCGTTCACGCAATCCTCGACCACGGCGTCCAGCGAGCGCGCCAGTTGCGACTGGCTGACGTCGTGCTGGTACTGGCCCACGCCGATCGATTTCGGGTCGATCTTGACCAGCTCGGCCAGCGGGTCCTGCAGGCGGCGCGCGATGGAGACGGCGCCGCGGATGGACACGTCCAGGTCCGGCAGCTCGCGCGAGGCGAACTCGGACGCCGAGTACACCGACGCGCCCGCCTCGGAGACCACGATCTTGGTCAGCTTCTGCTCCGGCAGCATTTTGATCAGGTCTTGCGCCAGCTTGTCGGTTTCGCGCGAGGCGGTGCCGTTGCCGATGGAGATCAGCGAAACGTCGTGCTTGGCGGCCAGCTTGCTCAGCGTGTGCAGCGCGCCGTCCCAGTCGTTGCGCGGCTGATGCGGGTAGATGGTGGCATGTTCGACCACTTTGCCGGTCGAATCGACCACCGCCACCTTGACGCCGGTGCGCAGGCCCGGATCCAGGCCCATGGTGGCGCGCTGGCCGGCCGGGGCCGCCAGCAGCAGGGCTTTCAAATTGGTGGCGAAGACGTTGATGGCGTCGGTCTCGGAGCGCTCGCGCAGCGCGCCCATCAGCTCGCTTTCCAGGTGCATAAAGCTTTTCACGCGCCAGGTCCAGCGCGCGGTGTCGGACAGCCATTTGTCGGCCGGGCGGCCCAGGTTCTTGATGCCGAAACGGGCGCAGATGCGGCTTTCGCACGGATTGTGCGGCGCGTCCCACTTCGGCTTCTCGGCCTCGGTGTCCAGCCGCAGGGTCACGTCCAGCATGCCTTCGCGGCGGCCGCGCAGCAGCGCCAGGGCGCGGTGCGAGGGCACCGTGCCTATGGTCTCGGAATAATCGAAGTAGTCGGCGAATTTTTCGCCTTCCTCCTGCTTGCCTTCGACGACCTTGGACTCAACTATACCGTGGTCCAGCACATATTCGCGCAGCGACTGCAGCAAGGTGGCGTCCTCGGCGAAGCGCTCCATCAGGATCTGGCGCGCGCCGTCCAGCGCCGCCTTGGTGTCGGCCACGCCGGCATTGTTGCCGTCCGGCGTGGTAAACGCTGCCCGCAGATAGGGGGTCGCTTCCGTTTCGGGAGTCAGTTCGGGGTTGGCCAGCAGGCTGTCGGCCAGCGGCGCCAGGCCCGCTTCGATCGCGATCTGGGCCTTGGTGCGGCGTTTTTGCTTGTATGGAAGATACAGGTCTTCCAGCCGGGTCTTGTCCTCGGCGTGCATGACGGCGTCCAGCAGGGCCGGGGTCATCTTGTTCTGCTCGCTGATCGAGGCCACGATGGCGGCGCGGCGGTCTTCCAGCTCGCGCAGATAGCGCAGGCGCTCCTCCAGCAGGCGCAGCTGGATATCGTCCAGGCCGCCGGTCGCTTCCTTGCGGTAGCGCGCGATGAAAGGCACGGTGGCGCCCTCGTCGAGCAGGGCGATGGCGGCGGCAACCTGGACCGGTTTGGCGGCCAATTCGATGGCCAGGCGTTGTTCGATGGTGGGCAACATGGTCGATTTCCTGAGCAGACAAGCCCGGAATCATACGCAAACCGCAGGAATGCGCCAACTTTGATCGCCCTATGTTGGAAGAAACACAAACAGGAACCCGGCTAAACCGGATAATATTGCATGTTGCAGTTTTTGAACCGACTTCAAACCGACCTCGATCAGTAAGATCTGTTAGAAATAATGCGCACTATGGATTTGACCCGCGACGAGACCCGCGAAACCACCACCGCCCCAGCACCAGCGACGGCGCCGGCTCCCCAGCTGCCCTATGCCGTCGCCACCTGGCTGCAGCGGGTGGATGCTGCCGCGCATCCGAAAGCCAAATTGCTGGCGGCCGAACCCGATCCCAAGCAGGCGCAGCCCCAATACAAGCTGATCTACGTGCTGGCGCCGACCAGCGGCGGCCGCCATGTGGCGCTGTGCCTGTACAAAGCCAGGCTGCGCCCGAACGGCGACGTGGCTGCCGCGACCCCGGTCAGCGAAGTGTTTTCCCTGCTGTCGGCCCCGCCCAGCTTCCTGGCGGCCGGCGACGAGGACTTGATTCGTTTCTTTGTGGCAATGCGCAGCGGCCCGAATTCGCAGACCGGCACCGCCACCGAGCCGCGCGGCAAGATCGGCGCGGCGCTGCTGAAGATGCTGGCCGAGCAAGACAAGCTGCTGTGGGCCAATTCCTGGGCCGACGTCGGCAACGGCCTGGTCTATCCGATGAAATTCGGCCCCCTGCGCCAGGCCAACCTGGCATGGCGCGAGGAAGGCAAGGGCTTGCGCCTGGGCTGGGCCGTGGAGCCGCCGGAAGGCGCGCGCCACCACGGCGCCGACCAGCTCGACTACATGCTGCCGACCGAGCCGCCGTGGTATATCGACAATCTTTCGTGCGGCGAACTGTTCCTGAACCAGGGCGGCGCCGAGATCCCGCTGGCCGAGCTGCAGGCGCTGGTGGCCCAGGCGCCGCTGCTCACCAGCAGCGACAAGCTGCGCGTGTCCCAGCTGCTGCTGGCGCACGGCCTGCAACAGCTGATGCCGCTGCCGCAGCCGCTGCCGCAGCGCGTGCGCCAGGACGTCAAGCCGCGCCCCATCCTGGCGCTGGACGCCGCCATGCTGTCCGACGGCAGCCTGCAGCGCTGGCACGATTTCGCCGTGCTGTCCTATGACTACGACGGCGAGCGCGTCTCCTTCGACCCGTCGCAGCGGGTGGTGCGCCAGCGCGGCGAGGTGACCGAGGTGATACAGCGCGACGAGCAGGCCGAGGCGGACGCGCTGGCCACCCTGGCCGCGCTCGGCTTCCGCAAGCCCAACGCGCTGCCGCTGTCGAGCGTGCGCGGCGCCCTGCTGCTGGCCGGCCAGGCCGACTGGCTGCGCTTCGCCGCCGACGGCGTGGCCGAATTGCAGGCGCAAGGCTGGCTGGTGGAGAAATCGGCCAAATACCGTTACGACGTGAACGCCGTGGACGGCTGGTACGCCGAGGTGGAAACCGACGACGCCGACGGCGGCAACGCCTGGTTCGACCTGGAGCTGGGCATCACGGTGGACGGCGAGCGCGTGCCGCTGCTGCCGGTGCTGGTGCAGATGATACGCAACGCCCCGCTGGACTTCAGCCCGAAGGCGCTGGCCGCCCACGCCGAGGAAGACCAGATGCTGGCCACCCTGGCCGACGGCAGCCGCGTGGCGCTGCCGTGGAACCGGGTCAAGCCGATCCTGGCCACCCTGGGCGAGCTGTACTTCAACGAAAAGATCAAGACCTCGGTCCACATGGCGACCCTGGACGCGGCGCGCCTGGACGAGCTGGCCCGCAACGTGGACTTCGAGTGGACCGGCGGCGAGGCCTTGCGCGACATGGGCCGCAAGCTCAACCAGTTCAACGCGGTCAAGCGGGTCGCCACCCCGGCCGGCCTGCGCGCCACCTTGCGTGACTACCAGTCCGACGGCCTGGCGTGGATGCAGTTCCTGCGCGAATATAACCTGGCCGGCATCCTGGCCGACGACATGGGCCTGGGCAAGACGGTGCAGACCCTGGCCCACATCCTGGTGGAAAAGGAGGCCGGGCGCCTGACGCACCCGGTGCTGGTGATCGCGCCGACCAGCCTGATGGGCAACTGGCAGGACGAGTCGGCCCGCTTCGCGCCCGAGCTGCGCGTGCTCTTGTTGCAAGGCAAGGACCGCATGCAGCAGTTCGAGCAGATCCAGCAGTCCGACCTGGTGCTGACCACCTACGCGCTGCTGCCGCGCGACGAGGAAAAGCTGCGCGAGGAGGAGTTCCACATGGTCATCCTGGACGAATCGCACTACATCAAGAACACCCGCTCCAAGGCGGCCCAGAGCGCCGGCCTGCTCAATGCCAGGCACCGGCTGTGCCTGTCCGGCACGCCGCTGGAGAACCACCTGGGCGAGTTGTGGTCGCAATTCCACTTCCTGCTGCCCGGCCTGCTGGGCGACGAGAAGGCCTTCAACGCCCAGTTCCGCCACCCGATCGAGCGCCAGGACGACCCGCAGCGCCGCGCGCTGCTGAACCGCCGCATCAAGCCCTTCCTGCTGCGCCGGACCAAGGACAACGTGGCCAAGGAATTGCCGGCCAAGACGGAAATGGTGCGCAAGGTCGAGCTGACCGGCGCCCAGCGCGACCTGTACGAAACCGTGCGCCTGGCCATGGACCAGAAAGTGCGCGAGGAAATCGACCGCAAGGGCGTGGCGCGCAGCCAGATCGTCATCCTGGAGGCGCTGCTCAAGCTGCGCCAGGTGTGCTGCGACCCGCGCCTGGTGAAGTCGCTGCCGTCGAAGAAGCAGACCGCCGGCTCGGCCAAGCTGACCGACCTGATGCAGATGATCGAGGATTTGCTGGAGGAGGGCCGCAAGATCCTGGTGTTCTCGCAGTTCACCTCGATGCTCGAGCTGATCGAAGAGGAGCTCGAGCTGCGCGACATCCCTTACGCGCTGCTGACCGGCGAAACCAAGGACCGCAGCGCGCAAGTGGCGGCCTTCCAGCAGGGCGCGGTGCCGCTGTTCCTGATCAGCCTGAAAGCGGGCGGCGTCGGCCTGAACCTGACGGCGGCCGACACCGTCATCCACTACGACCCGTGGTGGAACCCGGCGGCCGAGAACCAGGCCACCGACCGCGCCTGGCGCATCGGCCAGGACAAGCCGGTGTTCGTCTACAAGCTGATTGCCAAGGGCACGCTGGAGGAGAAGATCCAGGTGCTGCAGCAGAAGAAATCCGACCTGGCGCAGTCCATCCTGGCAGAAGGCGAGTCGCAGAAGATGGCGCTCACCCAGGAAGACTTGCAGCAGATCTTCGCGCCGCTGGCGGACTAGGCCATGAGCGTATCCCTGCCCCCGGCCGAACTGTACAAGCAGATCCTCGACAACAGCAGCGAGGTGCACTTCCTGCTGGACTGCGAAAGCGGCCGCATACAATACCTGAGCCCGGCCGCCGGGCGCCGCTTCGGCTACACGCTGGAGCGGGTGCAGGCGCTGTCGGACCAGCTGGTGGCCGACCTGCCCAAGCGCCTGGAGCGCTTCGCCGCCGGCGAACGCAGCCGCCTGCGCGTCAAGCGCGAAATGGAACTGCCGCATGCAGACGGCCACCTGATCCCGGTGGAAATCGAATCGACGCTGGTGCTCAACGAGATCGGCGCCGCGGTGGCGCTGTCGGGCTCGGTGCGCGACGTCAGCGAACGGCAGGAATGGCAGCAGCAGCAGAAAAAATTCGCCTCCATGCTGTCGCACGAGTTCCGCACCCCGCTGTCGACCATAGACGGCGCCGTCCAGCGCCTGGAAATGACCGGCGCCCACCACGACGAAGCGACCCGCAAGCGCTACACCAAGATCCAGACCGCGGTCGACCGCCTGCTGGCCATGCTGGACGAGTATCTGTCGCCCGAGCGCATGGCCAGCATAGGCCGCAAGCGCCAGCCGAACGAGGTGTCGCCGCTGGCGCTGCTGGAAAACGCGGCCGAGCAGGCCAAATCCCGCCGCGCGGCGATCCGGGTGCAGGAGGAGGGGCTGCCGCAATGGCTGCGCTGCGACCCGGCCGGCTTGCGCCTTGCCCTGGACATTTTGCTGGACAATGCCATAAAGTACACGGATGATAGTGCTGAGATAACACTTATCGGCAAAAAAGCAACAGAGGGTGGCATTGAATTGGCGGTATCGGACCAGGGGGCTGGCATACCTGCCGATGAAATGGGTAAGCTGTTCGACAGAGGCTTCCGCGGCCGCTCCGCCCACGGCGTGGCGGGCTCCGGCCTGGGCCTGTACATGGCGCGGGCGGTGGTGGAGGTGCACGGCGGCACGCTGACCGTGGAAAATTTCTCTGAAAGCGGCAAGAAATTCCGTATTTGGCTACCCATACCCGCGTAAGCCGGGAAAAACCTTGCGCCCCGCCTAGGCAACCGTGATAATTCTCGCACGCAAACTTAGGCTTGCAACACATTTAAGATTGGCGCATCAATGACGCAGATACTGATCGTGGAAGACAATCTGGACTATGCCGAGGAAATGGCGGAGTTCCTGATTGAGCTTGAACACGAAGTCCACATCACCAACAACGCCGGCGACATGTGGTCGGCCCTCAGCCAAGGCAATGTTGGCGTGGTGGTGCTCGACCTGGGCCTTCCGGACGAGGATGGCTTCAATGTCATTCCGCGCATGCGCCAGCTGTATCCGCAGATAGGCTTGCTGGTGCTGACCGGCCGCGTCGCCTTCGACAACCGCATCCTCGGCCTGCGCCTGGGCGCGGACCACTACCTGACCAAGCCGATCAAGTTCCCCGAACTGGCCGCCCATATCGAGGCGCTGGACCGCCGCGTCGGCCCGCAGGAGCCGCTGCCTGTGCTCAACAAGTGGACCTTGAAAGTCAGCGCCCGCCTGCTCGAACTGCAGGGCCATGCCATCACCCTGACCGAAAAAGAGTGCAACTTCCTGCATCTGCTGACAATTAACACCCGGCCCGTGCCGCGCCAGGTCATCGTGGCCGGCATAGGCGGCGACGATCCGGACGCCGGACGGCGCGTCGACATGCTGGTGTACCGCCTGCGCAAGAAGGCGCGCAGCGGCCTGGGCGAGGATCTGCCGCTGCGCAGCGCCTATGGCGAGGGCTACAGCCTGTCCGCCAGCTTCAATCTTTCTTGAGCGATTTCCAGCAAGTACTTTCAGCTAGCGTCGTCATCGTGACTTTTCGATAGTTTCCTCACGTCACATTTAATCTACTATGGACTTTCCAGCGCCGCCGAACCAGGGCTGACGGCGCGTCCATGGTAGGAGGGGTGCGATGAATTTTCGGAACTGGAAGATAGGGATGCGCTTGGGCGCGGGCTTCGGCGTCGTCATGCTGATGATGGTCTTGATGGCGGCGGCCGGCGTCTGGCGGCTGCAGGCGGTGGGCCGGCTGAGCGAGGACATGGTCGGCAGCGCCATGCTCAAGGAGCGCCTGACGGCCGAGTGGCACGGCCTGATCAGCATCAGCGGCGTGCGCGTGATCGCCTTCGCCCGCAACACCGAACAGGCCGAATCGAAAGGCGAAGCCGACAAGGCTGCCGCCACCCGCGAACGCGTCAACGCGATTCAAAAACAACTGGAAACCCTGCTTGCCGGCGGCGAGGAAAAACGCCTGTTCGACGCGGTCACGCCGGTGCGCAAGCAATACGCGGCGACGCGCGACGCGGTGTTCGCACTGAAAAAGGGCGGCGACGCAGACGGCGCCCGCAAGCTGGTGGAGGACAAGCTGGAAGCGCAGTTCGCCGCCTACCAGCAGGCGGTCAATGTCATCGGCGCGCACGAGGCCGGCGTGGGCCGGGAGCTGGCGGCCCAGGTGCAGCGGCAATACAGCGAGGGCCGCTGGTTCCTGCTGGCCATGGCGGGCGCCGCGTTGCTGCTGGGCACCTGGTTCGCCTATGTGCTGACGCGCTCGATCACCGCGCCGCTGCAGCAGGCCGTGCAGGTGGCGCAGACCGTCGCGGCCGGCGACTTGAGCAGCCAGATCCACGTCGGCCGCAGCGACGAGGCCGGCCAGCTGCTGCAGGCGCTCAAGGACATGAACGCCAGCCTGGTGCGCATCGTCGGCCAGGTGCGCGGCGGTACCGACACCATCGCCACCGCGTCCAGCCAGATCGCCAGCGGCAATATGGACCTGTCGGCGCGCACCGAGTCCCAGGCCAGTTCGCTGCAGGAGACCGCCGCCTCGATGGAGCAGATGACCGCCACCGTCAAGCAGAACGGCGACAACTCGCGCCAGGCGCACACGCTGGCGCTGACCGCCTCGGACGTGGCCCAGCGCGGCGGCGCCGTGGTCAGCCGGGTGGTCGACACCATGGGCATGATCAACGCGTCGGCGCTCAAGATCGTCGACATCATCGGCGTCATCGACGGCATCGCCTTCCAGACCAACATCCTCGCGCTGAACGCGGCCGTGGAAGCGGCCCGGGCCGGCGAGCAGGGGCGCGGCTTCGCCGTGGTGGCGACCGAGGTGCGCAACCTGGCCCAGCGCAGCGCGGCCGCCGCGCGCGAGATCAAGGTGCTGATCGGCGACTCGGTGGAGCAGGTGTCGACCGGCGCCAAGCTGGTCGACCAGGCCGGCAGCACCATGGAGGAGATCGTGGTCAATGTGCGGCGCGTCACCGACATCATCGGCGAGATCACCGCCGCCAGCGTGGAGCAGACCAGCGGCATCGAGCAGATCAACCGCGCCATCTCGCAGATGGACGAGGTCACGCAGCAAAACGCCGCGCTGGTGGAGGAGGCGGCCGCGGCGGCGGCCGCCCTGCAGGACCAGAGCCAGGCGCTGGCGCTGGCCGTCAGCGTGTTCCAGCTGGCAGCGCCGGCGGGCGCCGCGTCGCCACCGGCGGCCGCCGGCCGCCGCGCGCTGAGTTATTCCAGGTAAAGAGGGACGGAGTCGGCGAGATTTTTCGGCCGGGCGAAATAATCGGGGACAGAGTAGATGAAATGCGGTAGCATCGCGGCTCCAGCCACTCGCCCCGTCCCTGATCATGGCCCGCCTGCCCCGTCTTGTCGTTCCCTTCCAGCCGCACCACGTGGTCCAGCGCGGCCTCAACGGCCAGGCCGTGTTCCAGGACGCCGACGACTACGCCGCCTTCCTCGGCTGGCTGCGCAGCGCCGCCAAAAACTGGAAAGTGGCGGTGCACGCCTATGTGCTGACGCCGGACCAGCTGCATTTCCTGCTCACCCCCAGCGACCAGGACGGCCTGGGCTTGATGATGCAGTGGATAGGCCGCTATTACGTGCCCTATTTCAACCAGAAATACGGCCGCTCGGGCACGCTTTGGCAGGGACGCTACAAAACCTCCGTCATCGACGGCGAGACATATCTGATGAGCAATAGCCGCTATATCGAGTTCCTCCCGGTGCGCAGCGGCCTGGCCGCGCGGCCGGAGGACTATCCCTGGTCCAGCTACGCCCACCACGCCGGTTTGCGCAGCGACCCGGCGGTGACCGACCACGCGCTGTACTGGGCGCTGGGCAACACGCCCTTCCAGCGCGAGGCGGCCTATATCGAGCGCGCCGGGCAGGATCTGCCGGCAGACGAGATCGCCATCGTGGAGAAGGCGGTGCTCAAGGGCTGGCCGCTGGGTTCGGAGCGCTTCAAGACCGAGCTGCAAAACCGCGTGCAACGGCAGGTCTTGCCGGCCAAGCGGGGCCGGCCGTTCAAGAGACCCGCCTGAACCGGCACGGAAAACCAGGTGCCAACCCGGCGCCGCCGGGTTTTTTAATGGGCACTTCCACTCTGTCCCCAATTGAATTTTTGAGCGACGTGGAAAAAATTAATTCGACTCCGACCCTAATTGTTCTAGTTGAGTTTTTTGGTGCATTGCACTACTCTGGGTTTTCGATATTTAAAAGCAGTGGAGAAACGCATGATTTCGCAAGGTTTGTACGACCCAGCCAATGAACATGACGCTTGCGGCGTCGGTTTCGTCGCCCACATCAAGGGCAACAAGAGCCATTCCATCGTTGAACAGGGTCTGCTGATCCTGAAGAACCTGGACCACCGGGGTGCGGTCGGCGCGGACGCGCTGATGGGCGACGGCGCCGGCATCCTGATCCAGATTCCGGACCAGTACTACCGCGACGAAATGGCGAAACAGGGCGTGGAACTGCCGCCGCCAGGCGAATACGGCGTGGGCATGGTCTTCCTGCCGAAGGAAAACGCGTCGCGCATCGCCTGCGAACAGGAAATCGAGCGCGCCGTGCGCATCGAAGGCCAGGTCGTGCTGGGCTGGCGCAACGTGCCGGTCGACTACGACATGCCGATGTCGCCGACCGTGCGCGCCAAAGAGCCGCTGATCCGCCAGATCTTCATCGGCCGCGGCCCGGACATCATGGTCACCGACGCGCTCGAGCGCAAACTGTACGTGATCCGCAAATCGTCCGGCCACGCCATCCAGGCCTTGCAACTGCTGCACGGCAAGGAATTCTTCGTGCCGTCGATGTCGGCCCGCACCGTCGTGTACAAAGGCCTGCTGCTGGCCGACCAGGTCGGCGTCTACTATAAAGACCTGCAGGATCCGCGCTGCATCTCGGCGCTGGCGCTGGTGCACCAGCGTTTCTCCACCAACACCTTCCCGGAATGGCCGCTGGCCCACCCTTACCGCCTGATCGCCCACAACGGCGAGATCAACACCGTCAAAGGCAACTTCAACTGGATGCGCGCCCGCGAAGGCGTGATGAAGTCGGCCGTGCTGGGCGAAGACCTGCAGAAGCTGTTCCCGCTGATCTATGAAGGCCAGTCGGACACCGCCTGCTTCGACAACGCGCTGGAACTGCTGCTGATGGCGGGCTATCCGATCGCCCAGGCGATGATGATGATGATCCCTGAAGCCTGGGAAAACCACACCACGATGGACGACAACCGCCGCGCGTTCTACGAATACCACGCCGCCATGATGGAACCGTGGGACGGCCCGGCCGCCATGGCCTTCACCGACGGCCGCTACATCGGCGGCACGCTGGACCGCAACGGCTTGCGTCCGGCGCGCTACATCGTCACCGACGACGACCTGGTGGTGATGGCGTCCGAATCGGGCGTGCTGCCGATTCCGGAATCGAAAATCATCCAGAAGTGGCGTTTGCAGCCGGGCAAGATGTTCCTGATCGACTTGGAAGCGGGCCGCATCATCGACGATAAAGAACTGAAAGACACCTACGCCAACGCCAAGCCCTACAAGGCGTGGATCAACGCGGTGCGCATCAAGCTCAACGAAATCAAGCTGAGCGAAAGCCAGCAGGCGCACAACCGCGTCAAGTACAGCAGCGCGCCGGGCGAAAAAGCCGTGGCCTCGGTGCTGGACCGCCAGCAAGCCTTCGGCTACACCCAGGAAGACCTGCGCTTCCTGATGGCGCCTATGGCCGCCGCCGGCGAGGAAGCCACCGGCTCCATGGGCAACGACTCGCCGCTGGCCGTCATGTCCAACAAGCTCAAGCCGCTGTACAACTACTTCAAGCAGCTGTTCGCCCAGGTGACCAACCCGCCGATCGACCCGATCCGCGAAGCGATGGTGATGTCGCTGGTGTCCTTCATCGGCCCGAAACCGAACCTGCTCGACACCAACAACGTCAATCCGCCTATGCGCCTGGAAGTGTCGCAGCCCATCCTGGGCTTCGACGACATGGCCCGCCTGCGCGGCATCTCCCTGCATACCGGCGGCAAGTTCAAGTCCTATGAGCTGAACATCTGCTATCCGCTGGCATGGGGCAAAGAGGGCGTGGAAGCCTGCCTGGCCTCGCTGTGCGCCGAAGCGGTGGACGCGGTCAAGTCCGGCCACAACATCCTGATCGTGTCCGACCGTTCGGTCGGCGCGGACCGCGTGGCGATCCCGGCGCTGCTGGCCACCTCCACCATCCACCAGCACCTGGTCAGCAAGGGCCTGCGCGCCTCGACCGGCCTGGTGGTGGAAACCGGCTCGGCCCGCGAAACCCACCACTTCGCCCTGCTGGCGGGCTACGGCGCGGAAGCCGTCCACCCCTACCTGGCGATGGAAACGCTGCTGGAGCTGGCGCATGAAATGACGGGCGAACTGTCCGGCGAGCAAGCCATCTACAATTACACCAAGGCCATCGGCAAGGGCTTGATGAAGGTCATGTCCAAGATGGGCATCTCGACCTATATGTCCTACTGCGGCGCGCAGATCTTCGAAGCGATCGGCCTGAACAAGTCGCTGGTGAACAAATACTTCAAGGGCACGGCCTCCAACGTGGAAGGCATCGGCGTGTTCGAAGTGGCGGAAGAGGCGCTGCGCCTGCACAACCTGGCCTTCGGCAACGATCCGGTGCTGCGCGAAGCGCTGGACGCCGGCGGCGAGTACGCCTTCCGCGTGCGCGGCGAAGACCACCTGTGGACCCCGGACGCGATCGCCAAGCTGCAGCATTCGACCCGCGCCAACAACTACTCGACCTATAAAGAGTACGCGCAGATCATCAACGACCAGAGCAAGCGCCACCTGACCCTGCGCGGCCTGTTCGAGTTCAAGCTCGATCCGGCGAAAGCCATCCCGCTGGACGAAGTCGAGCCGGCCAAGGACATCGTCAAGCGTTTCGCCACCGGCGCCATGTCGCTCGGTTCGATCTCGACCGAAGCGCACGCCACGCTGGCCGTCGCGATGAACCGCATCGGCGGCAAGTCCAACACCGGCGAAGGCGGCGAGGATCCGGCGCGCTACACCAAGGAACTGAAGGGCATCCCGATCAAGCAGGGCGAAACCATGGCTTCCGTGGTGGGCTCCGAGCAGATCGTGGTCGACATCCCGCTGCAGGCGGGCGATTCGATGCGCTCGCGCATCAAGCAGGTGGCGTCGGGCCGCTTCGGCGTCACCGCCGAGTACCTGAACTCGGCCGACCAGATCCAGATCAAGATGGCGCAGGGCGCCAAGCCGGGCGAAGGCGGCCAGCTGCCGGGCCATAAAGTGTCCGAATACATCGCCCAGCTGCGCTTCTCGGTGCCGGGCGTGGGCCTGATTTCGCCGCCGCCGCACCACGATATCTACTCGATCGAAGATCTGGCACAGCTGATCCACGACTTGAAGAACGTCAATCCGCGCGCCTCGATCTCGGTCAAGCTGGTGTCCGAAGTCGGTATCGGCACCGTGGCCGCGGGCGTCACCAAGGCCAAGGCCGACCACGTGGTCGTGGCCGGCCACGACGGCGGCACCGGCGCTTCGCCGCTGTCCTCGGTCAAGCACGCCGGCACCCCGTGGGAGCTGGGCCTGGCGGAGACCCAGCAGACGCTGGTGCTGAACGGCCTGCGCAGCCGCATCCGGGTGCAAGCAGACGGACAGATGCGTACCGGCCGCGACGTCGTCATCGCCGCCATGCTGGGCGCCGACGAGATCGGTTTCGCGACCGCGCCGCTGGTGGTCGAGGGCTGCATCATGATGCGCAAGTGCCACCTGAACACCTGCCCGGTCGGCGTCGCCACGCAGGACCCCGTGCTGCGCGCCAAGTTCCAGGGCAAGCCTGAATACGTGGTCAACTATTTCTTCTTCGTCGCCGAGGAAGCGCGCCAGCTGATGGCCCAGCTGGGCATCCGCAGCTATGACGAGCTGATCGGCCGCGTCGACCTGCTGGACAAGTCGAAAGCCGTGAGCCACTGGAAAGCGAAAGGCCTGGACTTCAGCGCCATCTTCTACCAGCCGGAAGTGCAGAACGGCCAGGCCATCCGCCACGTCGAAGACCAGGACCACGGTCTGGACAAGGCGCTGGACCACAAGCTGATCGCGCAAGCGAAAGCCGCGCTGGAGAAGGGCGAACGCGTCTCCTTCATCTCGCCGGTGCGCAACGTCAACCGCACCGTCGGCACCATGCTGTCGGGCGAAGTGGCCAAGCGCTACGGCCATGCAGGCTTGCCGGACGACACCATCCACATCCAGCTGCAAGGCACGGCCGGCCAGTCCGCCGCCGCCTTCCTGGCGCACGGCATCACCATCGACCTGGTGGGCGAGGGCAACGACTACGTCGGCAAGGGCTTGTCGGGCGGCCGCATCATCGTGCGTCCGAACACCGAGTTCCGCGGCTGGGCGGTCAACAACATCATCATCGGCAACACCGTGCTGTACGGCGCGATCGCCGGCGAAGCCTTCTTCAACGGCGTGGCGGGCGAGCGTTTCGCTGTGCGTAACTCGGGCGCCACCACCGTGGTCGAAGGCCTGGGCGACCACGGCTGCGAATACATGACCGGCGGCACCGTCGTGGTACTGGGCGCCACCGGCCGCAACTTCGCGGCGGGCATGTCGGGCGGCATCGCCTACGTGTACGACCCGGACGGCGATTTCGCGCAGAAATGCAACCCGGCCATGGTCAGCCTGGAAGCCGTGGTGCCGGCGTCGGAGCAGAAGGTGGACCAGACCACCTGGCACGCCCAGCACCGCGACGGCGAGGCGGAGGCCGACGAGGTCATCCTGAAGCGCCTGATCGAGCGCCACTTCAAGCACACCGGCAGCACCCGCGCCCGTCTGCTGCTCGACAACTGGGCCGAAGGCCGCGCCAAGTTCGTGAAAGTGTTCCCGAACGAATACAAGCGCGCGCTGATCGAGATGGCTGAAAACGCCGCGCTGGAAATGGAAACCCAGGCCATCGCTGCCTGATCTGGACAAGAATAAGGAAATATCGTGGGTAAAATCACCGGCTTCATGGAATTCAAGCGTCAGGATGAGAGCTATCTGGCTCCCGAGTCGCGCCTCAAGAACTACAAGGAATTCGTCCTGCACCTGAGCAACGAGCAGGCCAAGGTGCAGGGCGCGCGCTGCATGGACTGCGGCATCCCGTTCTGCAACAACGGCTGCCCGGTCAACAACATCATCCCGGACTGGAACGACCTGGTTTATCGCGGCAACTACCGCGACGCGCTGGACGTGCTGCACTCGACCAACAACTTCCCGGAATTCACCGGCCGCATCTGCCCTGCGCCGTGCGAGTCCGCCTGCACCCTGGGCATCAGCGACGATCCGGTCGGCATCAAGTCGATCGAGCACAAGATCATCGACGAAGGCTGGGCGCACGGCTGGGTGGTGCCGGAACCGTCGGCCACCCGCACCGGCAAGAAGGTCGCCGTGGTCGGTTCCGGCCCCGCCGGCCTGGCCGCGGCCCAGCAGCTGGCCCGCGTCGGCCACGACGTGACCGTGTTCGAGAAGAGCGACCGCGTCGGCGGCCTGCTGCGCTACGGCATCCCCGACTTCAAGATGGAAAAGTCGCACATCGACCGCCGCGTCGAGCAGATGCAGGCCGAAGGCGTGACCTTCCGCACCAGCGTGCTGATCGGCAAGGACTTCCCGGCCAACGTCAACAACTGGGCCAAGGAAACCATCTTCCCCGAGGACCTGGAGAAGGAATTCGACGCCGTGGTCCTGGCCGGCGGCGCCGAGCAGCCGCGCGACCTGCCGGTTCCCGGCCGCGAACTGAAGGGCGTGCATTTCGCCATGGACTTCCTGCCGCAGCAGAACAAGGTCAACGCCGGCGACAAGGTGAAGGACCAGATCAAGGCCACCGGCAAGCACGTGGTCGTGATCGGCGGCGGCGACACCGGTTCCGACTGCGTCGGCACCTCCAACCGCCACGGCGCCGCCTCGGTGACCCAGTTCGAACTGATGCCGATGCCGCCCGAGCAGGAAAACAAGCCGCTGGTGTGGCCGTACTGGCCGACCAAGCTGCGCACCTCCTCTTCGCACGAGGAAGGCTGCGAGCGCGACTGGGCCGTCGCCACCAAGCGCCTGGAAGGCAAGGGCGGCAAGGTCGAGAAGCTGATCGCCTGCCGCGTGGAATGGAAGGACGGCAAGATGGCCGAAGTGCCGAATTCCGAATTCGAAATGAAGGCCGACCTGGTGTTCCTGGCCATGGGCTTCGTGTCGCCGGTGCAGAACATCCTGGACGCCTTCAGCGTCGAAAAAGATGGTCGCGGCAACGCCAAGGCCGCCACCGAGGGCGAGCACAGCTACAAGACCTCGGCACCGAAAGTATTTGCAGCAGGCGACATGCGCCGTGGCCAGTCCCTGGTGGTCTGGGCCATCCGCGAAGGGCGCCAGTGCGCCCGCGCAGTCGATGAATTCCTGATGGGTTCGTCCGTCCTGCCGCGCTGATTCCCAGTAGTGGTTTTCACTCCCACCGGAGCACGACGGGCGATCCTCGTTGGCTCCGGTTTTTTTTCGCGCGCGCCGCCCGGACCGCCTCGTGTTGCGGCGCAACAAATCCCTACCTATTTCCAATTGTAAATTGATGACTTGGCAGTTATTAATGTTGTAGTATTTGCCTCTTGTCTACCCCTCATATAGGGGCTCTCAGCAGAGCTTGGCGTTTCTGCACTACAATACGGGATTCAAAAAAGTGAGCGTGGTCGTGCCGAATCTAGTCGAAATCCGTGATTTACACTTCTCCTATGGAAAAAGGTCGATTCTGTCGGGCCTCCAGATGGACTTCCCGCGCGGGAAGGTGGTGGCGGTCATGGGCGGCTCGGGCAGCGGCAAGACTACGGTGCTGCGCTTGATCGGCGGCCAGATCCGCCCGTCCAGGGGAAGCGTGTCGGTCGACGGCCAGGTCGTGCACAAGCTGAAAACCGCCGATTTGTATCTGTTGCGCCGCAAAATGGGCATGCTATTCCAGCACGGCGCGCTGTTCACCGACCTGACCGTGTACGAGAACGTGGCCTTCCCGCTGCGCGAGCACACCGACCTGCCGGAAGAGCTGATCCGCGACCTGGTGCTGATGAAGCTGCACGCGGTCGGCCTGCGCAACGCCGCCAGGATGAAGCCGGGCGAGATTTCCGGCGGCATGGCGCGCCGCGTCGCGCTGGCCCGCTCCATCGCGCTCGACCCGCAGTTGATCATGTACGACGAGCCTTTCGCCGGCCTGGACCCGATATCGATGGGCGTGACCGCCAACCTGATCCGCAATCTGAACGACGCGCTCGGCTCGACCACCATCCTGGTCTCGCACGACGTGAAGGAATCGTTCCACATCGCCGACTATGTCTATTTCCTGTCGCAGGGCAAGGTTGTCGCGCACGGCACGCCGGATGAAATGATGGTCTCGACCGACCCTTACGTGAAGCAATTCGTGCACGCCGAGGCCGACGGCCCCGTGCCCTTCCATTATCCGGGCAAGAGCCTGGCGGCCGACCTGGGCCTGGGAGAACGCGCATGATAGGCCGCATCCTGGAACGCCTGGGCAGCTGGGTGCGCGACCACGTCGAAGGCGTGGGCTACAGCACCCGCACCTTCTTCTACATGCTGGGCGTATCGCCCGGCCTGCTGCGCCGGCCGCGCCTGATCGTCGAGCAACTGCACTTCATCGGCAACTATTCGCTGGTCATCATCACCCTGTCCGGCCTGTTTGTCGGCATGGTGCTGGGCCTGCAGGGTTATTACACGCTTAACAAATACGGCGCCGAGCAGTCGCTCGGCCTGCTGGTGGCGCTGGGCTTGACCCGCGAACTGGGGCCGGTCATCACCGCGCTGCTGTTCGCCGGCCGGGCCGGCACCTCGCTGACCGCCGAAATCGGCCTGATGAAGGCCGGCGAGCAGCTGTCGGCCATGGAAATGATGGCGGTGAACCCGGTGCAGCGCGTGCTGGCCCCGCGTTTCTGGGCCGGCGTGATCGCCGTGCCGGTGCTGGCCTCGATTTTCAGCGCGGTCGGCATTTTCGGCGGCTACCTGGTCGGCGTACAGCTGATCGGCGTCGACGAGGGCGCCTTCTGGTCGCAGATGCAGGGCGGCGTGGACATCTGGAAGGACGTGTTCAACGGTTTCGCGAAAAGCATCGTGTTCGGCATCGCCATCACCTTCATCGCGCTGTACCAGGGCTACGAAGCCCGCCCGACGCCGGAAGACGTGGCCGGCGCCACCACCCGCACGGTGGTGATCTCGTCGCTGATGATCTGGTGGCTGGACTTCATGCTGACGGCCCTGATGTTCAGCAAATAGTGTGCAAATAGTGTTGTTCTGCAACTGAGTTCGCTAAGGCGCGCTGCGCCTCAGAAATAAAAACAAGTTAGGATAGTGTCATGCAACGTAAATCTCTGGATCTGTGGGTGGGTTTGTTTGTGGTGCTGGGCGTGGCCGCCTTGGCCTTTCTGGCGCTGAAAGCCGGCAACGCGAGCTCCCTGTCCTTCGCCAAGACCTATGAAGTGACGGCCAAGTTCGACAACATCGGCAGCTTGCGCGAGCAGGCCGCGGTCAAGGCGTCCGGCGTGGTGGTCGGCCGCGTGGCCCGCATCCGCTTCGACGACAAGTCTTATAAGGCGCTGGTGACCCTGAATATGGAAACCGGCTACAACTTCCCGAAAGACAGCTCGGCTAAAATCCTGACCGCGGGCTTGCTGGGCGAACAATATGTCGGCATCGAGGCCGGCGGCGACACCAACAACCTGGTGGAGGGCGACAAGATCGCCCGCACCCAGTCCGCCACCGTGCTCGAGGACCTGATCAATCAATTTATCTACAGCAAAGCTGCAGAAGGAAAGGATGGCAAGTAAGATGGCAAATTCTTTGAGCGCATCGACGAAATTCCGTTCCCTGGCCCTGGCTGTGGTGGCCGCCGCCGCCCTGACCGGCTGCGCCGGCCCGAACCCGCGCGACCCCTACGAGGGCTTCAACCGCAGCATGTTCAAGTTCAACGACGCGATCGACCAGGCCGCGCTGAAGCCGGCCGCCACCGCCTACAAGAACGTGCTGCCGACCTTTGTGCAGACCGGCGTCAACAACTTCTTCGGCAACCTGTCCGACGTCTGGACCGCTGCCAACGGCTTTATGCAGGGCAAGGGCGAGCAGGGCATGTCGGACGTGATGCGCGTGGCGCTGAACTCCACCTTCGGCCTGCTGGGCGTGCTGGACATCGCCTCCGAGGCCGGCTTGCGCAAGCACAACGAGGACTTCGGCCAGACCCTGGGCTACTGGGGCGTGGCCTCCGGCCCTTACCTGATGCTGCCGCTGCTGGGCCCGTCCACCGTGCGCGACACGGTGGCGCTGCCGCTCGATATCAAGGCCGACCCTTGGCAATACAAAGATCCTGTCAACGTCCGCAACATCGGAACCGTTACTCGGGTAATCGATCAGCGCGCTGTGCTGCTCGACGCGTCCAACCTGATGGAGGAAGCCGCGCTGGACCGCTACGAGTTCGTGCGCGATAGTTTCCTGCAGGCACGCCAGAGCAAGGTGTTCAACGGCGAGTCCGGCCCGCGCGGCGGCAAGGACAACGAGAAGAAAGACGCGAAACCGCCGGCGGCCGACGCGGAAAGCGCCAAGGAAGCGGCGCCTCCCACCGCCGAGGCTATAATGGCGCCACCGGCTGCGGAAAACAACGCCAGCCTGTGACCCTGAAGCACACATATAAGGTTTAATACAGATGAAATTGATCAAGCAACTTTTCGCCTTCGCCACGGTCGCTTTCGCTTCCGCAGCGATCGCCGCCACCGCAGCCCCGGCCCCGGTCGGCAATGAAGCACCGGACGTGCTCGTCAAGCGCATCAGCCAGGACGTGCTGGACACGGCCAAGGCCGACAAGGAAATCCAGGCCGGCAACCAGAAGCGCGTGATGGACCTGGTCGAAACCAAGATCCTGCCCTATGTCGACTTCCAGCGCATGACGTCGCTGGCGGCCGGCCGCTACTGGCGCGAGGCGAGCCCGGAACAGCAGAAACAGCTGGCCACCGAGTTCCGCTCGCTGCTGATCTACACCTACTCGGGCGCGCTGTCCCAGGTGAAAAACGAAACCGTCGAATTCAAGCCGCTGCGCGCCGATCCGGGCGACACCGAAGTCGAAGTGCGTTCGCAGGTGAACGTGGCCCGTGGCGAACCGATCCCGCTGAACTACCGCGTGGCCAAGTCGCCCACCGGCTGGAAGATCTACGACATCAACGTGCTGGGCGCGTGGCTGGTCGAGACCTACAAGGGCACGTTCGCTTCGGAAATCAGCAAGGGCGGCATCGACGGCCTGATCAAGACCTTGTCCGAAAAGAACAAGAAGCTGGCCAGCAAGCCGATCAAGGCTGCTTCCGCTAAATAACGACGCCACATTCGACGCCACATTCGACGATATCATGTCCGCCACCACCGACAACATGCAGTCCCTCACGTCCCTGACCGTCGCCAACGCCACGGCGGCGCTGGAGCAGGGCGTGGCGGCCATCCTTGCCGGCCAGTCCGTGTTCGACCTGCGCAATGTGCAGGCGGTGGACTCGGCGGCCGTGTCGGTGATGCTGGCGTGGCAGCGCGCGGCGCACGAGGCCGGCATGAAGCTCGAGCTGAAGAACCTGCCCGCCAACCTGAAGAGCCTGACCAAGCTGTACGGCGTGTGCTCGCTGGTGTCGCCGTCGCTGACCGATTGCGGCGATGCCTCCGCTCTCCCCCAGGCGGCCGCCGAGCCGCAGCATCACCATCATTGACCCCCGCCTTCCCCCCGCGCAGCATCGTATCAGCAGCAGTATCCGCTGCAGCGCCGAGCCAGTCCGGCGTAAGCCAAGCAAATATCCAATATAATTGACCGTTGCCGTTGCCTGAGTGCCACGGCGCTTCGCATCTCCGGGCCCTGTGCCCTTCCCGCGACGGTCTGTGCCGAAGCCAACTATAAGACTAGCATGCCAGCAATCCAAATCAGCAATGTCGAGAAGCGCTACAAGTCGCTCCAGGCACTGGGCGGCGTCTCCCTCACCATCGAGGAGGGCGAGTTCTTCGGCCTGCTTGGCCCCAATGGTGCCGGAAAAACAACACTCATCTCCATCATCGCCGGCCTGATCCGCCCCGACGCGGGCAAGGTCAGCATCCATGGCCACGACGTCACCACGGACTTCCGTGAGGCGCGCCGCAAGCTCGGCGTGGTGCCGCAGGAGCTGGTGTTCGACCCCTTCTTCACCGTGCGCGAAACCCTGCGCCTGCAGTCCGGCTATTTCGGCCTGCCCAACAACGACAAGTGGATCGACGAGGTGATGGACAACCTCGACCTGACCGGCAAGGCGGACGTCAATATGCGCGCCCTGTCCGGCGGCATGAAGCGCCGCGTGCTGGTGGCCCAGGCGCTGGTGCACAAGCCGCCCGTCATCGTGCTCGACGAGCCGACCGCCGGCGTCGACGTGGAACTGCGCCAGACGCTGTGGAAATTTATCTCCCGCCTGAACCGCGAGGGCCACACCGTGGTGCTGACCACGCACTACCTGGAGGAGGCGCAGGCGATGTGCAAGCGCGTCGCCATGCTCAAGAGCGGCAAGGTGGTGGCGCTCGACACCATGTCAGCGCTGATCCGCCGCATCTCCGGCTCGCAGCTGATCCTGCATCTGAAGCAGGGGGCGCTGCCGGAAGACCTGCGCCACCTGGTCACGCACCCGGAGGACGCGGCGCTGGGCAAATACAGCCTGCGCATCAACGAGGTCACCGAAGTGGAGGCTATCCTGGCGCGCGTGCGCGAAAGCGGCGCCGTCATCGACGAGATGCAGCTGCAGCAGGCCGACCTGGAAGACATCTTCCTGCAGATCATGGACAAGGGGGCCTTATGATATCGACCGGCTTCCGCACCCTGGTCTACAAGGAAACGCTGCGCTTCTACAAGGTCGCGACGCAAACCGTGGCCGCGCCCATCCTGACCGCCATGCTCTACCTGCTGATCTTCGGCCACGTGCTCGAAGGCCGCGTGCAGGTGTATCCGGGCGTGACGTACACCGCCTTCCTGATCCCCGGGCTGGTGATGATGAGCGTGCTGCAGAACGCCTTCGCCAATTCCTCGTCCTCTCTGATCCAGTCCAAGATCACCGGCAACCTGGTGTTCGTGCTGCTCACGCCGCTGTCGCACTGGGAAATCTTCTCGGCCTACGTGATCGCCGCCATGGTGCGCGGCCTGGTGGTGGGGACGGGCGTGTTCGTCGTCACCGCCTGGTTCGCCGACATGCGCTTCGTGGCGCCGCTGTGGATACTGGTGTTCGCCCTGCTGGGCGCCGCCATCCTCGGCACCATGGGCCTGATCGCCGGCATCTGGGCCGAGAAATTCGACCAGCTGGCCGCGTTCCAGAACTTCCTGATCATGCCGCTGACCTTCCTGTCCGGCGTGTTCTATTCTATCCATTCGCTGCCGCCGTTCTGGCTCACCGTGTCGCATCTGAATCCGTTCTTCTACATGATAGACGGCTTCCGCCACGGTTTCTTCGGCCAGTCCGACGTCAACCCATACCTCAGCCTCGGCATCGTCGGCGCCTTCCTGGCCGTGCTGTCCTTGCTGGCCATTCGTTTATTGAGCAGCGGTTATCGCTTACGCCATTAAGTGCCACTGATAAGCGCCACTGATAAGCACCACTGATAGGAACCACCACCATGACCACCACCCCTGAAGCGATCCACGGCTACATCGCCGCCGGCCTCGAATGCACCCACCTCGAAGTGGAGGGCGACGGCCAGCACTTCCAAGCCGTTATCGTCTCGCCGGCGTTCGCCGGCAAGCGCCCCATCCAGCGCCACCAGCTGGTGTACGCGGCCTTGGGCGACCGCATGCGCGAGGAAATCCACGCGCTGTCGATGAAAACGCTGACCCCAGAAGAATACCAAGGCTAAGGACGACACCATGGACAAACTCCTCATCACGGGCGGCAAGCGCCTGGTCGGCGACGTCACCATCTCCGGCGCCAAGAACGCGGCGCTGCCCATCCTGTGCGCCGGCCTGCTGACGGCGGGCGACGTGGTGCTGGACAATGTGCCGCACCTGCACGACGTGGCCACCATGCTCAAGCTGCTGGGCCAGACCGGCCTGAAGGTGGCGCAGGACGGCGACAGGGTCACCCTGAACGGCAGCGCCATCGACAAGCTGGAAGCGCCCTACGAGCTGGTGAAAACCATGCGCGCCTCCATCCTGGTGCTGGGCCCGCTGCTGGCGCGCTTCGGCGAAGCGAAAGTGTCGCTGCCGGGCGGCTGCGCCATCGGCTCGCGCCCGGTGGACCAGCACATCAAGGGCTTGCAGGCGCTGGGCGCCGAGATCACCATCGACGCCGGCTACATCTACGCCAAGTGCAAGAAACTGAAGGGCGCCCGCATCGTGACCGACATGATCACGGTCACCGGCACCGAGAACCTGCTGATGGCCGCCACCCTGGCCGAAGGCGAGACCATCCTGGAAAACGCCGCGCGCGAGCCGGAAGTGACCGACCTGGCCAACCTGCTGGTGGCCATGGGCGCGCAGATCGCCGGCATCGGCACCGACCGCCTGGTGATCCAGGGCGTGCCAGAATTGCACGGCGCCTCCCACGCGGTGATCTCGGACCGCATCGAAGCGGCCACCTTCCTGTGCGCCGTGGCGGCCACCGGCGGCGACATCACGCTGCGCAACACCCGCACCGACATCATGGACGCGGCGCTCGACAAGCTGCGCGAAGTCGGCCTGCAAATGACCATCGGCAAGGATACGATACGCGCCCAGATGGACGCGCGCCCCAAGCCGGTCACCTTCCGTACCACCGAATACCCTGGCTTCCCGACCGATATGCAGGCCCAGTTCATGGCGGTGAACACCATCGCCACTGGCGCCAGCCGCGTGACCGAAACCATTTTCGAGAACCGCTTCATGCACGTCCAGGAGATGAACCGCCTGGGCGCGGCAATTGAAACCGACGGCAACACGGCCTTTATCAAAGGCGTGGACCAGCTGGTGGGGGCGCCCGTGATGGCGACCGACCTGCGCGCTTCGGCTTCGCTGGTGATCGCAGGCCTGGCCGCCAAGGGCGAAACGCTGATCGACCGCATCTATCACCTCGACCGCGGCTACGACCGCATGGAAGTGAAGCTTCAGGCGATCGGCGCCAACATCAGCAGAATCAAGTAAAGAGACCATCATGAGCGGATTTAACAGCGACGCCAATTCCCAGCTGATCCTTGCGCTGTCGAAGGGCCGTATTTTCGAAGACACCTTGCCGCTGCTCGAAGCGGCCGGCATCACCGTCACCGAGAACCCGGAAACTTCGCGCAAGCTGATCCTGGCCACCAACGATCCCAATGTGCGCGTGCTGATCGTGCGCGCCACCGACGTGCCGACCTATGTGCAACATGGCGCGGCGGACTTCGGCGTGGCCGGCAAGGACGTGCTGATCGAGCACGGCGGCGAGGGCCTGTACCAGCCGGTGGACCTGAACATCGCGCAGTGCCGCATGTCGGTCGCTGTCAAATCCGGCTTCGACTACGAGGCCGCCGTGCGCCAGGGCGCGCGCCTGCGCGTGGCCACCAAGTTTACCCAGACCGCGCGCGAGCACTTCGCCGCCAAGGGCGTGCACGTGGACCTGATCAAGCTGTACGGCTCGATGGAGCTGGCGCCGCTGGTCGGCCTGTCGGACGCCATCGTCGACCTGGTGTCGACCGGCAGCACGCTGCGCGCCAACAATCTGGTGGAAGTCGAAGAGATCATGCAGATCTCCTCGCGCCTGGTGGTAAACCAGGCGGCGCTCAAGCTCAAGCGCCAGCGTTTGCAACCGATCATCGAAGCCTTCGAGCGCGCTTCGAAGCTGGGAAGGTGAACACCATGCCTATCCAGATCAGCAAACTCGATTCCACCGAGCCCGGCTTCCAGCAGCGCCTCGGCACGCTGCTGGCGTTCGAAGCGTCCACCGACGACGCCATCGAAACCGCCGTCGCCAGGATTTTGTCCGACGTGAAGGCGCGCGGCAACGCCGCGGTGCTGGAATACACCAACCGTTTCGACCGCCTGCCCAACGGCGGCGCCGCCTCGGTCGACACGCTGGACCTGCCGCAGGCCGAATTGCAGGCCGCGCTGGACGCGCTGCCGGCAGCGCAGCGCGCCGCGCTGCAGGTGGCGGCCGACCGCATCCGCGTGTTCCACGAGCGCCAGAAGCAGGAACTGCATGGTTTCACTTACACCGAGCCGGACGGCACGGTGCTGGGCCAGCGCATCACGCCGCTGGACCGCGTCGGCATCTACGTCCCGGGCGGCAAGGCCGCCTATCCGTCGTCGGTGCTGATGAACGCGATACCGGCGCAGGTGGCCGGCGTCGGCGAGATCATCATGGTGGTGCCGACCCCGGACGGCGTGAAGAACCGGATGGTGCTGGCCGCCGCCGCGCTGGCCGGCGTCACGCGGGTGATCACCATCGGCGGCGCGCAAGCCGTCGGCGCGCTGGCCTACGGCACCGAGACCATCGCCGCCGTCGACAAGATCGTCGGCCCCGGCAATGCCTACGTGGCGGCCGCCAAGCGCCGCGTGTTCGGCACCGTCGGCATCGACATGATCGCCGGCCCGTCCGAGATCCTGATCGTGTGCGACGGCACCACCGACCCGGACTGGGTGGCCATGGACCTGTTCTCGCAGGCCGAGCACGACGAGCTGGCGCAGGCTATCCTGCTGTGCCCGGACGCGGACTATATCGCGCAGGTGGAAGCGAGCATAGAAAAGCTGCTGCCGACGATGCCGCGCCAGGAAGTGATACGCACTTCGCTGAGCGACCGCGGCGCGCTGGTCAAGGTGCGCGACATGGACGAAGCCTGCGCCATCGCCAACAGCATCGCCGCCGAGCACCTGGAGATTTCCGCCGCCGAACCGCAGCAATGGGCAGACAAGATCCGCCACGCGGGCGCCATGTTCCTGGGCCGCTACTCGTCCGAATCGCTGGGCGACTACTGCTGCGGCCCGAACCACGTGCTGCCGACCTCGCGCACCGCGCGCTTCTCGTCGCCGCTGGGCGTATACGACTTCCAGAAGCGTTCGTCCATCATTCATGTTTCCGAAGCCGGCGCGCAAACACTGGGCAAGGTCGCGGCCGAACTGGCCTACGGCGAAGGCCTGCAGGCGCATGCCCGCAGCGCGGAGCTGCGCATCAAGGCGAGCGGAACCGACTGATGAGCGACTGGCTGAACCAGGTCTTTTGCGAGGATGCGCTGTCCGGACTGGCGCGCATCCCGGACGGCTGCGTCGACCTGATCCTGACCGATCCGCCCTACAACCTGGGCAAGGATTACGGCAATGCATCGGACCAGCAAACGGTGGAGGAATACCTGCGCTGGACCGAGCAGTGGATAGACGCGGCGCTGCCCAAGCTCAAGCCCAACGGCAGCCTGTACATCTTCCTGACCTGGCGCTTTTCGCCGGAGATCTTCGTCATGCTGAAACAGCGCATGACGATGATGAATGAAATCATCTGGGACCGCCGCGTGCCGTCGATGGGCGGCAGCGTGCGCAGCTACTCGTCGGTGCACGACACGGTGGGCTTTTTCGTCGGCCGCAAGGATTACTACTTCGACCTGGACGCCGTGCGCATCCCCTACGACGCCGAGACCAAGAAGGCGCGCTCGCGCTCCATCTTCATCGGCGCCAAGTGGCTGGAAGTGGGCTACAACCCGAAGGACGTGTGGAGCGTGTCGCGCCTGCACCGCGAGCACCCGGAGCGCGCCAACCATCCGACCCAGAAGCCGCTGGAGATCATCGAACGCATGGTCAAGGCCTCGTGCCCGCCGGGCGGCGTGGTGCTGGACCTGTTCATGGGCAGCGGCACCACCGCGCTGGCAGCGCGCCGCTGCGGCCGCCAGTTCGTCGGTTTCGAACTGAACGCCGAATATTGCGCCATCATAGGCGAGCGCCTGGCCGCGCTGGAAACCATCGAAGCGCTGGCGATCGCCGCCGCGCCTGACAAACCGGCCAAGGCGAAGACGAGGGGGAAGGCCAAGGCGAAACCGGCCGCCGCCGGGCCCGGAGCCCAGGCAAAGGCCATGGCAGCCTCCGCCGGCACGCCTGCCAGGCCCGCGCGCAAACGCGCCGCCACCCCAGCTGACGCCGTCAAACCCGCAGGCGTCAAATCCGCGGCCGCAAAGAGCGCGGCCGCCAAACCGGCAGCCGGCAAGCCCCCGGCCGTCAAACCCGCAGCCTCCAAACTTGCTGCCGCTAAACCAGCTGCCGCTAAACCAGCTGCCGCTAAATCCGCTGCCGCCAAGCGCGCGGTCTCCAAGCCCGTGGGCGCCAAGCTTGTGGCCGCCCCCACCGCAGCCCTGGTGCCCGCCGCGCCGGTCAAAAAAACCGTAGCAAGGAAAGCCGCCCCCGCCGCCAAGGCGGAGGCGCCGAAACGATCACGCGCCGTGAAAAAGGCGCCCCCCGAAGAAGTCACCATCTAAAAGAGGAGTGCAGCAAGATGTCCATCGACAGTCTCATCCGCAACACCATCCGTACCGACGTTCTGGCCGCCCCCGGCTACCACGTGGCCGATGCGAGCGGTTTCATCAAACTGGACGCGATGGAAAATCCTTACCCGCTGCCCGGGCACCTGGCCGCCGAGCTGGCCGCCCGCCTGGCCAACGTCGCCCTGAACCGCTACCCGGTCGCCTCCTACGCCAGCGTGAAGGAACGCATCTGCAGGCAACTCGGGGTGCCGGCCGGCTACGACGTTCTGCTGGGCAACGGTTCCGACGAGCTCATTTCCATCCTGGACATGGCCTGCGCCCACCAGGACCGCCGCGCCGTGGTGCTGGCGCCGGTGCCGACCTTCGTCATGTACGCGCGCTCGGCGCAATTCGCCGGCATGGATTTCGTCGGCGTGCCGCTGAACGACGATCTGACCCTGGACAAGGCCGCCATGCTGGCCGCCATCGCCCAGCACAAGCCGGCGCTGGTCTACCTGTCCTACCCCAACAATCCGACCGGCAACCTGTTCGACGCCGGCGACGTCGCCGACATCATCCGCGCCCTGGGCGACACCGGCATTGCCGTGGTGGACGAGGCCTACGAGCCCTTCGCCCAGCAAAGTTTCATGGGCCGCCTGCCCGAGTTCGACAACCTGGTGGTGATGCGCACCGTGTCCAAACTGGGCCTGGCCGGCATCCGCCTCGGCTATATGTCGGCCGCGCCGAAATTGCTGGAACAGTTGGACAAGGTCCGTCCACCGTATAATGTCAATGTGCTGACCCAAGTCGCAGCCGAATTCGCACTCGACAACATCGATGTGCTGAACCAGCAAGCCGCCATTTTGCGCGAACAACGCGCACAGCTGGCCGAGGGCCTGGCCGCCGTACCCGGCGTGCAGGTGTTCCCCTCCGCCGCCAATTTCATCCTCGCCCGGGTGCCTGACGCCGACGCGACTAATGCCTATCTGCTGTCGCGTAAGGTGCTAGTCAAAAATGTGGGTAAAATGCACAGTGTGCTGGCCAATTGTCTGCGCATCACTGTCAGCACTCCGGAAGAAAATGCCGCTTTCCTCGATGCATTTAAAGCATCGCAGGCAGCCTAAGACCATCGTAGAGCTTTCCATGAACCGCACCGCAGAAATCACCCGCAACACCAACGAGACCCAGGTCCGTGTCGCCATCAACCTGGACGGCACCGGCGTGCAGAAACTGAACACGGGCGTCCCCTTCCTGGACCACATGCTGGACCAGATCGCCCGCCACGGCCTGTTCGACCTGGACATCGAAGCCACCGGCGACACCCACATCGACAACCACCACACGGTGGAAGATGTCGGCATCACCCTGGGCATGGCGTTCGCCAAGGCCATCGGCGACAAGAAGGGCATCGCCCGCTACGGCCATGCCTACGTGCCGCTGGACGAGGCGCTGTCGCGCGTGGTGATCGATTTCTCCGGCCGGCCCGGCATCGAATACCACATCCCGTTCACCCGCGCGATGATCGCCGGTTTCGACGTCGACCTGACCTTGGAATTCTTCCGCGGTTTCGTCAACCACGCGCTGGTCACCTTGCATATCGACAATCTGCGCGGCAGCAACGCCCACCACCAGTGCGAAACCGTGTTCAAGGCATTCGGCCGCGCGCTGCGCATGGCCACCACCCTGGACGAGCGCGCCGCCGGCACCATTCCGTCGACCAAAGGTAGCTTGTAATCAATCGCAGCGCGGATTGCCCTTGCGTGGGCGGCGCTGTCTCTGCTTGAATGGCATTATGAAGAAAATTGTTGTTGTTGATTACGGCATGGGCAATCTGCGCTCGGTGGCGCAAGCGCTGCGCGCCGTCGCGCCGGAAGCCGATATCCTGATCTCGGGCGCCGCGGCCGACATCGCCAACGCCGACCGCATCGTGCTGCCCGGCCAGGGCGCCATGCCGGACTGCATGCGCAGCCTGCGCGAATCCGGCGTGCAGGATGCCGTGCTGCGCGCGGCCGAAAGCAAGCCGCTGATGGGCGTGTGCATCGGCGAGCAGATGCTGTTCGATTCCTCGGAGGAGGGTGGCGCTGCCGGCCTGGGCTTGCTGCCCGGCAAAGTGGTGCGCTTCCAGCTGGACGGCCAGCTGCAGGAAGACGGCTCGCGCTTCAAAGTTCCGCAAATGGGCTGGAACCAAGTGCGCCAGAGCGCGTCTCACCCTATGTGGGACGGCATTCCGGACAACAGCTATTTTTACTTCGTGCACAGCTACTATGCGCAGCCGGGCGATGCCGCGCACAGCGTGGGCGAGACCGTGTACGGCCAGCCGTTCTGCTGCGCGGTGGCGCGCGACAATGTGTTCGCCACGCAGTTCCACCCGGAAAAGAGCGCCGCCGTCGGCCTGCAGCTGTACAAGAATTTCGTGCATTGGCAGCCGTAAGCAAACCAGCCCGCTTTCACTCTTACTCACTGACACCAACTCACTGACACCATTATGCTGCTCATTCCTGCCATCGACCTCAAAGACGGTCACTGCGTGCGCCTGAAACAAGGCGACATGGAACTTGCCACGGTATTTTCCGACAACCCGGCCGACATGGCCCTGCACTGGCTCAAGCAGGGCGCGCGCCGCCTGCACCTGGTCGACCTGAACGGCGCCTTCGCCGGCAAGCCGAAGAACGAAGGCGCGGTGAAGGCCATCCTCAAGGTGGTGCAAGAGTTCGCGCTGGAAAACGACATCGAAGAGATCCCCGTCCAGCTGGGCGGCGGCATCCGCGACCTCGATACCATCGAACGCTACCTGGACGCCGGCATCAGCTACGTCATCATCGGCACCGCCGCCGTGAAAGAGCCCGGTTTCCTGCACGACGCCTGCGGCGCCTTCCCCGGCCACATCATCGTCGGCCTGGACGCCAAGGACGGCAAGGTCGCCACCGACGGCTGGAGCAAGATGTCCGGCCACGAAGTGATCGACCTGGCGCAGAAATTCGAAGCCTACGGCGTCGAGTCCATCATCTACACGGACATCGGCCGCGACGGCATGATGGGCGGCGTCAACATCGAAGCCACCGTGCGCCTGGCGCAGGCGGTGAAGATCCCGGTGATCGCCTCCGGCGGCCTGCACAACCTGTCCGACGTGGAAGCGCTGTGCGCGGTGCAGGACGAGGGCATCGAAGGCGTCATCTGCGGCCGCTCGATCTACGAGGGCACGCTGGACCTCAACGCGGCGCAGCTGCGCGCCGACGAACTGACGGAAGGCAGTCTGGAAGACTGATCCCACCATGCTTGCAAAACGCATTATTCCCTGCCTCGACGTGACCAACGGCCGCGTCGTCAAAGGCGTCAACTTCACCGAGCTGCGCGACGCCGGCGACCCGGTGGAGATCGCGCGCCGCTACGATGAACAGGGCGCCGACGAACTGACCTTCCTCGACATCACCGCCTCGTCCGACAACCGCGGGCTGATCCTGGACATCATCGAGGCGGTCGCCTCGCAGGTGTTCATTCCGCTGACCGTGGGCGGCGGCGTGCGCGAGGTGGCCGATGTGCGCCGCCTGCTCAACGCAGGCGCGGACAAGGTCAGCATGAACACCTCGGCGGTGACCAATCCGCAGCTCGTGTTCGACGCCTCGCAGAAGCACGGTTCGCAGTGCATCGTGGTGGCGATCGACGCCAAGCAGGTGCAGCCGGGCCGCTGGGAAGTGTTCACGCACGGCGGCCGCAAGGCCACCGGCATGGACGCCGTCGAGTGGGCGAAAAAGATGGAAGCGCTGGGGGCGGGCGAACTGCTGCTCACCAGCATGGACCGCGACGGCACCAAGTCCGGCTTCGACCTGGGCCTGACCCGCGCCGTATCGGACGCGGTGGGTATCCCGGTGATCGCCTCGGGCGGCGTCGGCGGCCTGCAGGACCTGGCGGACGGCGTCAAGCTGGGCCGCGCGGACGCGGTGCTGGCGGCCAGCATCTTCCACTATGGCCAGCACACCGTGCAGGAAGCCAAGCGCTTCATGGCGCAGCAGGGCATCCCGATGCGCCTGACCTGACCGAGGAAAGAAATCATGATGCCGAACGTAACGCTGAGCGTGGCGAAAGCCAAGTGGCTCAACAAGATCAAGTGGGACGAGCACGGCCTGGTGCCGGTGATCGCGCAGGAGGCCGGCAGCAACGATGTGCTGATGTTCGCCTGGATGAACCGCGACGCCTTGTACAAGACGGTGGAGCTGGGCGAGGCGGTGTACTGGAGCCGCTCGCGCAAGAAGCTGTGGCACAAGGGCGAGGAGTCCGGCCATGTGCAGAAGGTGCTGGAAATCCGCCTCGACTGCGACGAGGACGTGGTGCTGCTGAAGATCGAGCAGGCCGGCGGCATCGCCTGCCACACCGGCCGCCATTCCTGCTTCTTCAACAAGTTCGACGGCGATGCCAAAGAGGGCGACTGGCAGGCCACCGAGCCGGTGCTGAAAGACCCGGACACGATCTACATGGAAGTGAAAAACAAATGAGCACCATCCTGGACCGCGTCGCGGCCACCATCGAGTCGCGCAAGCCGGCCAACGGCGGCGACCCCGCCACCTCCTATGTGGCCAAGCTGTTCGCCAAGGGCGACGACGCCATCCTGAAAAAGGTCGGCGAGGAAGCCACTGAGTTCGTCATGGCCTCGAAAGACGCGCGCCACGGCGGCGACGCGTCCAAAGTACTGTACGAGTGCGCCGACTTGTGGTTCCATTCGATGGTCATGCTGGCCCAGTTCGGGTTGACGCCGCAACAGGTGCTCGACGAGCTGGCGCGCCGCGAAGGCGTCTCCGGCATAGAAGAAAAAGCGTCGCGCGCGGAATAAAGAACATAGATCGGAGCTGTGAGTGGAAAACTGCCTGTTTTGTAAAATCGCCAAGAAGCAAATCCCCGCGACCATCGTCTACGAGGACGAGGAGTTGCTTGCGTTCAAGGATATCCATCCGCACGCGCCGGTGCACCTGCTGGTGATCCCGAAGGCCCATATCTCCACGCTGTCGGACTGCAGCGCCGGCCACGCCGCGCTGCTGGGCAAGATGCTGGCGCTGGCGCCGCGCCTGGCCGAGGAACACGGCTGCGCCGTCTCCTACGACCAGGACGGCGCACCGGCCGGCGGCTACAAGACGGTGATCAACAGCGGTCCGGACGGCGGCCAGGAAATCTACCACCTGCATTTGCACGTGATCGGCGGCCCGCATCCGTGGCGCGTGGAGCGCTGAGCTGGGGCCGTGGCAAGAAACATTGCCCCTGCATCATGACCAGCACATGACAGGCGCGCGTAGCGTATACTGTCTGCACTAACCGCAATTTTTTGGGACGCGACCGCGTTCCGCAAGGGGAAAATGATGGGTTCTATGAGCATCTGGCACTGGCTGGTGGTACTGGTAATTATCATGCTGGTCTTCGGCACCAAAAAACTGGGCAATATCGGCTCCGACGTGGGCAAGGCCGTCAAGGGCTTCAAGGATGGCGTGAAGGGCGGCGAAGAAGAGAACAAGGCTGCAGGTGCGCCCGGCGCCCCGGCCAGCACCCAGCAGGTGGCCGACAAGAGCACCATCGACGTCGAAGCCAAAGAGAAAAACAAGCTGTAATGGGCCGCGGCCCGGCAGCTGAACGCTCATGATCGATCTCGGTCTCTCCAAAATAGCCATCATCGGCGTGGTCGCGCTGATCGTCATCGGTCCTGAAAAGCTGCCCAAGGTGGCGCGCATGGCCGGGACGCTGTACGGCCGCGCGCAGCGCTACCTGCACGACATCAAGTCCGAAGTGAGCCGCGAAATCGAACTGGAGGAACTGCGCAACCTGCAGAAGGAAGTGCAGGAAACCGCCCAGTCGATCAAGCAGGGCGTGGAGCAGTCGATTTCCGACAATGTGGCCGAGGTGCGGGACGCCTGGCACGACAGCCACGGCAGCGACTATGCGCAGGTGCCGGCCAGTACCGAGCACCTGGCGCGCAAGGCCAAGGAATTCCGCCGCAAGCGCCTGGTGCGCAACTCGGCGCTGCCGGCCTGGTACAAGCAGCAGAACGGCACGCGCATGCATGTCACGTCCGGCGCCGCGCGGGTCGCGCGCTTCCGCCCCAGCAGCAAACCTCCTGCATCGTTTTACTAATGAGTGAACAAACCCCGGTTGAGGAGACTTTCATCTCCCACCTGATCGAGTTGCGCGACCGCCTGGTCAAAGCCTCGATCGGCATCGTCATCGTCTGCGCTGCGCTGATGTTCTGGCCCGGCCCTGCGGCCATCTACGACATCATCGCCGCGCCCATGCTGGCGTCGCTGCCGGCCGGGTCCAAGATGATCGCCACCGGCGTCATTTCGCCCTTCCTGGTGCCGATGAAGGTGACCTTGCTGATCGCCTTCATCCTGTCCCTGCCGTGGGTGCTGTATCAGCTGTGGGCCTTTATCGCCCCAGGCCTGTACGCGCACGAGAAGCGCCTGATCGCGCCGCTGGTGATCTCGTCCTCGCTGCTGTTCATGGCGGGTGTGGCGTTCTGCTACTTCTTCGTGTTCGGCCGCGTGTTCCACTTCATTTCGGACTTTTCGCCCAGTTCCATCGCGGTGACGCCGGACATCGAGAACTATCTCGACTTCGTCATGTCCATGTGCCTCGCTTTCGGCGCCACTTTCGAGGTGCCTGTGGTGGTGGTGGTGCTGGTGCGGATGGGCATCGTGTCGGTGGCCAAGCTGAAGGAAGTGCGGCCTTACGTGGTCGTGGGCGCCTTCGTGATCGCCGCCATCGTCACGCCGCCGGACGTGGTCAGCCAGTTCTCGCTGGCGATACCGATGTGGATCCTGTTTGAACTGGGCTTGCTGCTGGCGCCGGTTTTCGTCAAGGTGACGCAGGCGCCGGAAGAGTCGGTCTAGGAATACAGCTTGGCCAGGATCAGGCCGTCGATCAGGAACTGGACGCCGAACAGGACGTAGAGGAACTTGAATTTGAGTTCGACGGCGTTAAATCTGGCGTCCATTTCCTGCCTCAGCGAACCGAGGCCGCTGAACACTTCCTGCTTCAGCGAACCGAGTCCGCTGAACACTTCCTGCTTCAGCGAACCGAGTCCGCTGAACACTTCCTGCTTCAGTGAACCGAGTCCGCTGAACACTTCCTGCTTCAGCGCATCCAGTCCCGCGTAAATTTCCTGCTTCAGCAGGTCCATCCTGGCCAGAAGGTCGCCGCGCTGAAGCACGAGATCGGATTCGACGGCCACCTGGCACTCTCCCAGGACGGTGCCGAGCGCCTCGGCATGCAGCTCAGCCTGCTCTTCCGGCAAACCACCTTCCTTCAGCAGCCGCGCGTATTTCAAGGTGTCGAACTGGATAGGCATGGTCATGATCGCTCCCAACTCATAGTAGCAGATTAGGGACAAAGTCCCAGTTCCCCATGCTATCGGATCGCGGGCGCCGCTCCTTGTGCCCGGTCAAGGCGGCGCGCTGAACTATTGCGTCATCAGCTCGCGGATCACGCGCACGGGCGCGCTGCCGTAGCTGAGGAATTGCTCGTTGAAATCCTTCAGCACGAACTTGCTGCCCAGCGCCTGCCTGCGCTCCTCGCGCAATTCCATGATCTCGCTGTAGCCGCTGAAGTAGCTTGCCAGCTGCACCGACGTCAGCCGGGCACGGCGCCATTTCTCGGCCGCCTCGCGCGGGGTCTGGAAAGCCTGGCGCGTCAGCAAGTCCATGGCCTCGGCCTCCTGCATGCCCAGCACGTGGATGCTGTAGTCGAGGATGGTGTTGGTCACGCTGCGCAGGTTCCACTTCGAATACATCAGCCACATCTCCGGCGCGTTGTCGCCGTAGCCGGACTCGAGCATCATGCGCTCGCCGTACACCGCCCAGCCTTCCACCATGGCGCCGTTGCCGAAGATGGACTTGACGATGGACGGCGACTTGTTGGCGTACACCAGCTGCGCGTAGTGGCCCGGGATCGCTTCGTGGATGTTCAGGATCTGCAGTATCCAGTGGTTGTATTCGCGCAGGCTGCTCTCGGCCTGCTCCGGCGTTTCGCTGTCGAGCGGCGTCACGTTGTAATAGGTGCGGTCCTGCGGGCGGTACGGTCCCGGCGCCTCGATGCTGGCGCCCGCCACGCCGCGCTGGTAGGCCGGCGTCTCGCGCACTTCCAGCGGCTTTTTCGGATCCAGCGTCAGCAAGTCTTTCTGGATCACCCAGTCCTGCAGCAGCGGGATCTGGCGCCGTATCTCGGCGAAGAAGTCCTCGCGCCTGACGTGGTTGGCCGACAGCTTGTCTATCATCAGCCCGATTTTCGCGGTACGGTCGCCCGGCTTGGCCGTGCCTCCCATGTATTTCGGCCACAGTTCGTCGGACAGGCGGTCCATATTGGCCAGCAGCTGCTCGCGCGCCGCCAGCGCTTTCTGGTAGGTCTGCTCGCCGCTGCTGCCGGCCTGGATGTCGAAGGCGAACTTTGCCTCGTACAGTTCCTTGCCGATGCGGAAGGAGCGGCCGCCGCCGGTCTGCGCCATATTCTTGTCCAGCTCGCCGAGCCAGGCGGCGTAGCCGTCCACCGCCATCCTGGCCTGGCTGATGCGCTGCGCGAACAGCTGTTTTTCGATAGGCGACAGGATGGACGCTTGCGCGTCCTTGTCCAGGTCCGCCAGCAGGCCGATGACGCCGGGCGCCTGGGCGATGGCCAGTTGCGTGTGTTCGCGGGTCGGATTGCTGATGTTGGCGCGCGCCGCGTCGTAGTAGGCCGGCACCTTGGCGATGCGCTTGAGCAGCGTGCGCAGGCGCTGGGGCTTGGCCGCGTATTCCGTGTTGAGGATGAAGTCGATCGGACTGGCGATGTTGTACAGCGCCGGGTTCCATTCGAAATCACGGAAGGTGGTGAGATACCAGCGGTCCGAACTGAGCTTGTTGACCAGCAGCGCCAGGTCGGTGCGCTGCTTGGCCGACAGCTGGCGGGGATCGGTCTTGGCAAAGCGCGACAGCCAGTCGTCGATGAAGGCCAGCTGGCTGGCGCGGTTGGCCGCGTCCGGGATGGTCAAGCTGGCGGCGGTTTCGTATTTGCCGACCGAGATGGCGGTTTCCGGATCGATCTTCCACAGCGCGCCCAGGAACTGGGTCGACAGCGCGTCCATGCGGCGGTCCTGGCTGCGTTCGGACGGCGCCTGCCTGATCATCGGCGTGGCCACGGCAGCGGCACCGGCTGCGGCACCGGCACCGGCAGCGGCCGCGCCCTTGCCGGCCTTCTTCTTCGAACCGCCCTTGGTGCCGCCTGCATGCTTGTCGCCGGATTTGGCGGCGGAGGACTTGGCAGTCTTGCCGGTCTTGGCCTTTTGCGGCGCCTTGGCGGCGGAGGCTGGCGCGAGCGCAAGACAGGTCAGCACTGCGGCCAGGGCAAGTTTGGTTTTCATCATGGGTACAGCCTTTGTAAGGAGTTCAGTTGATCGCATGGGCGCGGATCAGCGCCTGATGCTGGGCATTGAGCTTGGCGACGGCGTCCTTGCCGCGCGCCATACGCGTGAGCATGATCTCGCTGCCCTTGGTGTAGCGGTGGCCGATGCGGATCGAGTACGAGCGGAACAGCCAGCTGAAGAACGATGCCACATAGGTGGCCTCGTCCATGTCGCGCCATTTCACGCCCTGTACGCCCTTGGACCAGGGCAGGATGCCGGAATAGAGCCACACGCCCAGGTCGTCGTAGTACAGCTGCACGCTGCGGATGACGAGGATGCGGTAGCCCACCACCAGCACCGCGAACAGCATCACGCCGGCGGCGGCGAGCTCGCTGTAGCGGAACGCGAACGGCAGCGCGAAGCCGAACAGCAGCAGCGCGAGCAGCAAGGTGTTCAGGTAGGCGGTCCAGGATTTCACGCACAGCAGCGTGCCATGGCCGGCCGGGCGGGATGCGTTGTCTTCTTCCATAGGGTATTCCTAAGTGCGGGGTTAAATTTTCAGGCCTTCCTGCAGCATCGCCAGCATCTCGCTGGCCGACATGCGGGCCGCCATGTCGCTGCCGTCGAGCAGGCTGTCTGCCAGGTCGCGCTTGTGCTGGTGCAGGTCGACGATGCCTTCCTCGATAGTATGCCGTGCAACCAGCCGGTAGATGGTGACGGGACGCAACTGGCCCATGCGGTGCGCGCGGTCCGATGCCTGGTCTTCCACCGCCGGGTTCCACCACGGATCCATGTGGATCACGTAGTCCGCCGCCGTCAGGTTGATGCCCATGCCGCCCGCTTTCAGGCTGATGAGGAAGACGTCCCCCTCGCCGGCCTGGAAGGCGTCCACGCGCTGCTTGCGCGCCGCCATCGGGGTGGCGCCGTCCAGGTACTGGTAGGCCACGCCCTGGCGTTCCAGGTGCTCGCGGATCAGGGTCAGGTGGTCGACGAACTGGCTGAACACCAGCACCTTGTGGCGGTTCTCCAGCAAGCCCTCCAGCAGGCGCGCGAACGCGGCCAGCTTGCTGCTCGGCAGCTTGAGCCCCGGCGCCACCAGGTTGGGGTTGCAGCAGGCGCGGCGCAGCTTCATGATCTCGGCCAGGATCTGGATCGATTTCTTCTCGGCCGGGCCTTCGACCGCCGCCAGGTTCTCCAGCGCCTCGCGCCGCAGCGATTCGTACAGCGCCGTTTCTTCGCCCGACAGATCGACTTCCAGCACGATCTCGGTGCGCGACGGCAGTTCGGTCAGCACCTGTGTCTTGGTGCGGCGCAGGATGAAGGGGCCGATCAGGCGCCGCAGGCGGTTGCGCGCGCCCACTTCGGCGCGGTGGTCCTGCTGCTTTTCTATCGGTCCGGCGAAGCGCAGGTTGAATTGCTCGATGCTGCCGAGCAGGCCCGGATTGATGAAGCGGAATAAATTCCACAGCTCGCCGAGATGGTTTTCCAGCGGCGTGCCGGTGGCCACCATGCGGAAGTCGCCCTGCAGCGCCATCACGGCCTGCGAGCGCTTGGTGGCGCCGTTCTTGATCGCCTGCGCCTCGTCGAGCACGATGGTGTGCCACTGCTTGCCGGCGAAGCGCTCGGCTTCCTGCTGCAGCAGGCCGTAGCTGGCGACGACAAGGTCGAAGGCGCCGGCGCCGGACAGCATCCCGGCGCGGTCGCCGCTGCCGAACATCTTGACGTTCAGCGTGGGCGCGAAGCGCGCCGCCTCGCTGACCCAGTTCAGGCAGACCGAGGTCGGCGCGATCACCAGCGCCGGGCCTTGCGGCGCGCGCGACAGGATCAGCGCCAGCGCCTGCAGCGTTTTGCCCAGGCCCATGTCGTCGGCCAGGCAGGCGCCCACGCCCCAGTGGGCCAGGCGCGCCAGCCAGTCGTAGCCGTCGCGCTGGTAGTCGCGCAGCTCCGCCTGCAGGGTGCTCGGCAGCTGCGGCGTGTAATCGGTGCTGGCCTGCATGCGCGTCAGGTGCGCGCGCCAGGCCGGATCGGCTTCCACTTCGCCCGCCTCCGCCGCCAGGTCCTCCAGCGCGAAGGCGGCCAGCGGATGGACGTGGACGCCGTCGGCGCTGACGTCGCCATAGGCTTGCAGCTCGTGCAGGCGGCGGTGCAGCTCCTCGGTCAGCGCCAGGTACTGGTTGTTCCCCAGTTCCACGAAGCGGCTCTTGTTCGCCTGCATCAGCTCCAGCAGCGCGCGCAGGTCCATCACGCGGTCCTCGTCGACCTGCAACTGGCCGCTGGCGGCGAACCAGTCCTTTTCGGTCTTGATATGGAGGCGGAACTGCTTGCCGCCGACGCGCTGCGTGACGCGGAATTTCTCGCCTTCCGGCCAGGCCACCACCAGCAATTCCGGCGGCAGCTCCTGCAGCTCGGACAGCAGCTGCAGGCACAGCGCGGGCTGGCCCAGCAGCCACTCGCCGTGGTCCTGTTCGGCCTGTTCCAGCACCAGGCAGCGCCCGATCAGGCGGCGCTCCGCGTCGCGCTCGCCGCTCAGGCTGCGGCGCGTCTGCACCGGCTTGCCCTCGACTTCGGCGCTCATGCTCTCGGCGCCGCTGCCTGGCGTGTAATAGGCGCCGCCGGCCAGCGGGCGCACCATGATTTGCATCTTCAGGCCGTGCTGGTAGGGCAGCAGATGGACGTGCAGGCGCTGGTCCGCCTCGACCTGCTCGGCGTTGCCGGTGCCGCCGCCGATATCCGACTGCACCGTCACCAGCGACGACACCGCGCCGATCGCTTGCAGCACCTGCTGCTCGGCGCTCTCGGGCACTTCCAGGCCGTCGCCGACGATGGCGGCGATGCGGCGGTGCTCGTCCTCGATGCTGACCACGCGCAAGCGCGTCGGCGTCTCCCGCACCACCATCACGGCCGCGTTGATGTTGCTCAGCGCGGGCTGCAGGGTCAGGCGCAGCTCGCCGCGCTGCTTGCGTATCAGCAGTTCCGGCGTGCCGGCCAGCAGTTCCACGCGCGTGTCCGGCGCTTCCAGCCAATAGGCGTGGGGGTGGCCGACCAGCGCGAGCGCGGCCTGTTCATGGTCGATGTCGTAGCGCAGGCCGGACGAGTAGGCCTGGCGCGACGGGGCGATGGTGCTGCTGATGCGGATGTCCTGCGGCGTCAGAAACTCCATCTGCGCCGCGTCCTCGCGCAAGCGCTTCAAGGCCAGCGGGCGGCCCTTGCCCCAGGCGCCTTTCACGTCGCGCCGTTGCTCGCGCGGTTCGATCTCCGTGATGCCGTGGCGCGGGTCGAAGGTGATCATCCACACCAGCCGCGCCTCGTTGCCGGCCGTTTCGGGGGCGCCCTGCTGCAGGTTGATCAACGCGGTCAGCTGGCGCTGCCAGGCTTCCTGGCGCTCGAACCAGCTGCCCATGTCGACGAAGCCGTGCCGCTCGCGCAGCGCGGCCGCGTGGGTGGCCATGTCGGCGTCGCCGTGCTGGCCCAGCAGGCCGGCCGCTTGCGCGGCGATCAGTCTGTACCCGGCCGCCTCGGCCTGCTGCACCAGCGCGTGCAGCTGTTCGCGCTTGTCCTCCAGCTGCGGCAGCGCGAGCCAGAACCACAGCAGCGCCTGGAACATCTGCGGCTGCAGCGCCGTCTCCCAGCTACGCGAGAGCACCACGTCGGTCTGCATGGTGCCGGCGCGGATCTGGCGCAGCATGCTCAGCTGCGCGTACACCGCGCTGTCCGGGTTCGCTTGCGCGTGGACCGCCAGGTCGAGATAGCTCTCGGCCGCCTTCTGCATTTTCGGATCGGCGCTGCGCAGCATGGCCAGCACGTACAGGTGGCCGCCCATGCCCTGGAACAGCAGCTTGCGTTTGCCGGATTCGCGCCGCAGCGATTTGAGCGCGGCCTCGAAACCGGCCAGCGACTTGTCGAGGTCGCCGCGCAGCAGCAGGACCACGCTGAGGAGGAACTGCGGCAGCGCGCCGTCCAGCCCTTCCAGGTAGACGACGGCCTGCTTCAGCTCCCCGCACAGGATGGCGTCCTCGGCCAGTGCCATGCGGAAGGTCTCGGTGATGTATTCGTTCTTGGCCAGGCGGCGCTGCACGTGGCGGTCGGTGTAGCCGCGCACGGCGGCCGCGAACGCGGGATCCCGCTGGCAGTGCTGCAGCAGCAGCGTGAGCACGTCGTCCACCAGCAGCGGGTGCACCAGGATCAGCATGCCCGCTTCCAGCGGCTTGGTGAAGATGTCCACCACCGGATGCAGCTGCGCCGCTTCGTAGCACACCATGCAGGCCTGCAGCAGCGGCAGCACTTGCTGCGGCGCCTGGCCGCGCAGCAGCGCCATGCGCAGGCGCGCCACGGCCTGGCGGTAGCTGCGCGCCTCCAGCGCGCCGTTCCAGCCCTGGCGCATCGGGTTCAGCGTGTCGTAGGCGGTGCACAGGTCGTTCAGCGTGTGCGCGCCGATGGCGGCGCGGATCGCCGGCCAGCGCAGCTTGGCGTTGCAGACGTAGCCGCGCGCGGTCACCACGCTGGCGAAAGCCAGGCGTTCCAGCTTGCGCAGCGGCTCGTCCAGCGAGTCCACATTGAACATGAAGCCGCGCGGGTCGCGCACGCCGGCCTTGTTCAGCAGGTCGAGGATGGCCGTGCGGCCGGTGGCGTCGCCGATCAGCGCGAGCAGCGCCAAAATCATTTTCTCGTCGAGACTGAGGGCCTCGAATTCCGCGAGCAGTTGCTGGTCCGTCATCGTTCTCTACAGGTTGTGGATCTCGACCGGCGCTGGCGCAGCGGCATCGTGCAGGCCGAACATGCGCTGGTAGAAGTACAGCTCCGCCTCCAGCGTGCGGATGATGTTCTCGGCCTTGCGGAAGCCGTGGCCTTCCCCCTCGAGCGGCACATAGGCCACCGGCACGCCGCGTTCCTTCAGCGCGCGCACCATCGCTTCCGATTGCTGCGGCGGCACCACCTTGTCGTCCAGGCCCTGGAAGAAAATCATGGGGCGCGACAGGCGGGCCGTGTGGTTGATCGGCGAGCGCGCCTGGTACAGCGCCTCGGCGTGCGGCGCGGGCGCGATCAGGTATTCATTGTAGTGCGATTCGAATTTGTGCGAATCCTGGTCCAGGCCCTTCAGGTCGGACACGCCGTAGTAGCTGGCGCCGAGCTTGAAGACGTCGTGGAAGGTGAGGGCGCACAAGGTCGTCAGGCCGCCGGCGCTGCCGCCGCGGATGATCAGGCGGTCGCCGTCGGCCATGCCGTGCCGGACCAGGTATTGCGCGCCGGCGATGCAGTCTTCCACGTCGACCACGCCCCACTGGCCCTTCAGCGCGTCGCGGTAAGCGCGGCCGAAGCCGGTGCTGCCGCCGTAGTTCACGTCCAGCACGCCGAAGCCCCGGCTGGTCCAGTATTGCGTGGCCAGCTTCAGCGTGTTGACGGTCATGCCGGTCGGGCCGCCATGGCTGATGACGATCACCGGCGGCTTGCTGCCTGGGGTATCAACTCCTTGCGCGCGCATGTCCTGGTTGGCTGGCGGATAGAAGAAGGCGTGCGACGTGCGGCCGTTGGCGCTGGCGTAGCTGATGCTTTTGGGGACGGACAAATAGCCCAGCGCCGGCGTGTCGGCGATCGAATGGGCCAGCACTTCCAGTTCGCCGTTGGACAGGTCGATGCGCGCCAGTTCCAGCGGGATGGTGGGACTGCCGCCGAGCAGCGCCAGGAAGCTTGCCCCCGATCCCGATCCCACGCGCAGTTCGCGGATTTCCTCGTAAGGGTTGGCAATGGCCGCCAGCCTGCCGCTTTCGATGTCCAGCCGCGCCAGCCGGCTCACTCCCTGTTCTATATAGCTGCAGACGATTTCCGCCGCGCTGGTGAAGCCGTACATCGCATTGCCGAAGGTCCAGTGCGGGGTGGCGAATTCGGCTGCCATGGGGCAGACAGCGACCGCGCCGCCGTCGCTGTGGCGGTACAGGTTCCAGAAGCCGCTGCGGTCGGACACGAAGTACAAGCGCCCGTCCGGCGCCCACTCGGGCTGGCCCACCGATTCCTCGGCGCCGCCGGCCACCAGCATGGCCGTGCCCAGCGTGCCGTCGTCCAGCACGGCGGCCTGCCACAGCTCGGTGCCTTGCCACGGCATGCGCGGATGGTCCCAGGTCAGCCAGGCCAGCATGCGGCCGTTGGGCGACAGGCGCGGCGAGGAATAGAAGTCGTGGCCCGAGGCCAGCACGGTCTCGCTGCCGTCGAAGCCCACCGCGCACAGCGTGTTGCCCGGTTGCGGGTGCGGCGTGCCGGGGGACGCCGGCGTGGCTGCATGCTGCTCGCGCACCGCGATCAGGCGCGAACGCGCCGCGTCGACCACGAAATCGGCATAGCGCTGGCAGTTGGCGGAGGTGATGGGCTCGGCCTCGGCGTCGCCGGCGCGGCGGTACAGGCGGTTATCGGCGAAATGCGAAAAATAGACGGTATGGCCGTGTACCGCGTAGGCGCCGCCGCCGTACTCGTGTACGCGGCTGCGCACATTCAGCGGCAAGGGCGTGATTTCGTCGGTGCGCGCACCGTGGCGGCGCTGCAGCGTCTGGCGCCCCGCCTCGCTGGCGCGGCCGGCCAGCCAGTAGATGTCGCCATCGGCGCCCAGGGCCAGGGACGACAGCGGCGTGGCGCCCGCCGCCACCATGGCGGCGCTGATCGGGGAGGCCCACGCGCCGTACGGCGCCAGGCTGGCAGGGGACTGCGGCGTGGTGGACATGTCATCGCTCCATAAATATCTGCCGAATGATACAGACAGCCGCAAGGCCATGCGCAAAAAAGGCGGCAGGGGATGCGATAATAGCCTCTTTACTTCGCTTTTTGATTGCATTCCATGCCACAATTCGCCCCGCTGAAGAACGACACCTTCCTGCGCGCGCTACTGCGCCAGCCGACCGAGTACACGCCCGTGTGGCTGATGCGCCAGGCCGGGCGATATCTGCCGGAATACCGCGCCACGCGCGCCAAGGGCGGTTCCTTCATGGGGCTGGCCACCAACCCCGACCTGGCCACCGAAGTCACGCTGCAGCCGGTCGAGCGCTACCCGCTGGACGCCGCCATCCTGTTCTCGGACATCCTGACCGTGCCGGACGCGATGGGCCTGGGCCTGTACTTCGTCGAAGGCGAAGGCCCGAAATTCGAGCGTCCGCTGCGCACCGAGGAAGACGTGCTGGCCCTGAAAGCGCCGGAGCCGGGCTCGCTGGACTATGTTTTCAAGGCCGTGACCCAGATCCGCACCGAACTGAACGGCCGCGTGCCGCTGATCGGCTTCTCCGGCAGCCCGTGGACACTGGCATGCTATATGGTCGAAGGCCAGGGCTCGCGCGAGTTTCACACCATCAAGAAGATGCTGTACAGCCGCCCGGACCTGATGCACCGCATCCTGAGCATCAACGCACAGTCGGTGGCGGACTACCTGAATGCCCAGATCGACGCCGGCGCCCAGGCGGTGATGGTGTTCGATTCGTGGGGCGGCGCGCTGGCCGACGGCGCCTTCCAGGAATTCTCCTTGCAATACATGCAGAAAGTGGTTTCGCTGCTGAAACGTGAAAAGGACGGCGTGAAGATACCCGCCATCGTCTTCACCAAGGGCGGCGGTCACTGGGCCGAGGAAATCGCCGCCATCGGCGCCGACGCCATCGGACTGGACTGGACCGCCAACCTGAGCAAGATCCGCGCCCTGGTGGGCGACAAGGTGGCGCTGCAAGGCAACCTGGACCCGGCCATCCTGTTCGCCGGCCCGGACCAGATCCGCGCCGAGGTGGTCAAGGTGCTGGACGCCTACGGCAAGCACGACACCGGCCACGTGTTCAACCTGGGCCACGGCATCTCGCAGTTCACGCCGCCGGAGGCGGTCGCGGCCATGGTCGATGCTGTGCATGCGCATAGCCGCACGCTGCGCGACGCTTGATGTAGCTGGGAAATAAAAGGCGCGTTTCCGCTGGAACGCGCCTTTTTTTCATGGCTGAACGAACTTTTCGTATCCGACTTATGCACAATTTTTTTTGCTGCGGAAATAACAGGCAGTGAAATTTCTCCAGCCCGGAGATGTAATGCAACCGTTTGATTTAAAAGGATTTATTTTCATCGTCTTCGGGCCTTGCAGTGGCCAAAGTAAACCTTATCCCAAGGGGAAAGTGGTCTTATCGGATCATTCTCCACAAAGTTATCCACAAAAACTGTGGATAAAAAAGAAAAGGGCTTAGTAAACCGGGACTTAGTCACATTGCCAAGATTTTGGGTCTCAAAATGCTGCGCCGCATGATATTTAGTGTCGATTTCCTTGGCATAAAACCATTGCGTTTCCACAAACCTGGCATCACAGAATGTGTAGAATGCGCCGGTCCGCGTACGGGGGCTTCATGCTGTGCTGCAGCAGCGCGCCGGCGGCCTGACCGCTTGCAAGAAAGTACTTGATTTCGGCGAAATTCCCGGGCTCAAATACTTCACTTATGCACAGCGGGACGAAAAGTGGTATGGTTTTGCCGCCCTCTGGGGAGGGCTTTGCAAGTGGTTGATTATAAAGAGGAAAAAATCGGCATTTTGGCTGAATCCAGGTAGATTGCCAGTCACTGTTAACGGTTTCCTGAAATTAAGTACCCGTTGTTCACAAAGTTATCCACAAACTGGCGGATATATATTTGCCTTGAAAACTGCAGCACTTTCGACACTTTTTTGACCCTGTTAGGACCCGATGGCGCAGTGCATACTGAAAATCGCGCTCGACACCCCGTTGAATGCCGTATTCGACTATCGCTGGCGCTGCGAGGACGATGCCCGGCCGCAAATCGGACAGCTGGCGCTGGTGCCGTTCGGACGCCGCGAGGTGATGGGCTTGATCGTCGGCCTGGCCGAGCACAGCGACGTGCCGGCTGAAAAGCTGAAGGACGCGCTGTCGGTGCGGCACCAGCTGGCACCGCTGTCGGCGCAGTGGCTGGCGCTGGCCGGCTTCGCCGCCGATTACTACCAGCGTCCGCTGGGCGAGGTCGCGCTGCCGGGCTTGCCGAAGAATCTGCGCGTGCTGACCACGGTGGCGCTGGACCGCGCCATCAAGAAGCTGGGCAAGCTGGAGGACAGCCACGACCACACGCCGCTGAACATGCCCAGGCTGAATCCCGAGCAGCAGACCGCGGCGGACTGCATCGGCAGCGCGCTGGGCTACCAGCCGGCGCTGCTGTACGGCGTCACCGGCAGCGGCAAGACCGAGGTCTATCTGCAGGCCTGCGCGCAGATCCTGCAGCGCGAACCGCAGGGCCAGATCCTGATCATGGTGCCCGAGATCAATCTCACGCCTCAGCTGGAAGGCAATATCCGCGCGCGCTTCCCCGGCGTGATGCTGGCCACCTTGCACAGCAGCCTGTCCGAGGGCGAGCGCATGCTGCACTGGCTGGCCGCGCACCAGGGCCAGGCCCGCATCGTGCTCGGCACCCGGCTGGCCATCCTGTCCTCGCTGCCGAATTTGAAACTGATCGTCATCGACGAGGAGCACGATCCATCCTACAAGCAGCAGGAAGGCTTGCGCTATTCGGCGCGCGACCTGGCCGTGTGGCGCGCCTGGCAGCTCAAGATCCCCATCGTGCTGGGATCGGCCACGCCGTCGCTGGAGAGCTGGCACCATGCGCAGGGCGGGCGCTACAAGCTGCTGGAACTGCGCGAGCGGGCCGTCAAGCAGGCTGTGTTGCCTGCGGTCAAGCTGATCGACATGGAGCGCGACAAGCCGCGCGACGGCCTCACGGGCGCGCTGGTGGCCGCGCTGAAGCTGCGCATGGAGCGCGGCGAGCAGTCGCTGCTGTTCCTGAACCGGCGCGGTTACGCTCCGGTGATCTGTTGCGAATCATGCGGCTGGATCAGCGACTGCACGCGCTGCACCTCCTTCATGGTGCTGCACAAGCCGGAGCACCGGCTGCGCTGCCACCACTGCAGCCTGGAAATGCGGATACCCCACCACTGCCCCACATGCGGCAATGTCGACCTGCAACCCGTGGGGCGCGGCACGCAGCGCGTGGAAGAGGGCTTGCAGGCGCTGTTCCCGGCAGCGCGCATCCTGCGCATCGACGCCGACAGCACGCGCAAGAAGGGCAGCGCGCAGGCGGCCTTCGACACCGTGCACCGGGGCGAGGTCGACATCCTGATCGGCACGCAGATGGTGGCCAAAGGGCATGACTTCCAGAAATTGACGCTGGTGGGCATCATGAATCCGGACACGGCGCTGTTTTCGCAGGACTACCGCGCCAGCGAGCGCCTGTTTGCGCAGCTGATGCAGGTGGCCGGCCGGGCCGGGCGGGCGGCGCAGACCGAGGGCGGCAGCGCGGCCGAAGTGCTGATCCAGACCCGCTATACGCAGCATCCGCTGTACTCGGCGGTGGTGAACCACGACTACGACCATTTCGCGTCGGCCCTGCTGGAGGAGCGCAAGCAGGCCGGCTTGCCGCCCTATCTGTTCCAGGCCCTGCTGCGCGCCGAGGCGCCCGAGCTGGCCACGGCGATCGAGTTCCTGGAAATCGCCCGCGACTGCGTGCTGCACCCCGGCATCACGATCAACGACCCCATCCCGATGACGATGACGCGCGTGCACAATGTCGACCGCGCCCAGCTGCTGGTCGAGTCGCCGTCGCGGCCGAATTTACAAGTGTTTCTCAAAGAATGGATGGACACGCTGCGCGGGCTGAAAAGCCGCGTCAAATGGTCGCTCGAAGTCGACCCGCTGGATATTTGAGTCCGCCCGCCGTGCCGCAAGAAAGCAGCCTGAGCCGTGTTCGGGGACTCGGCGTCCCCGTCCGGCCCTGGTGCGGCTCAGCCATGCTTCATGGCGTCATGTTTTAGGGCTGCGGCAGGTAGCGGCGGGCGCTGGCGACGATTTGCTCGGACAGCGCGCGCGTAAACGGGGTGTCGAGGTTCCAGGCGTGCCAGTCGAGCGGCACGTCGAGCGCGTGGCCGGGCGCGAGGTCGACCAGGCGCCCGCTGTCGATGGCGCCGGCCACATGCAACTGCGGCAGCAGGCCGTAGGACAAACCGCCATAGATGCATTCGTACAGCGCCGGCGACACCGGCAGCGTGTGGTGCGGGAAGGCGCCCCGTTCGCCGACCGCCGCAGCCAGGAAGCGCGCCATCAGCGCGCGCTCGCTGACCACGGCCGGCGTCAGCTGCACCGCCTCGGCCGAGAAGCCGTCGCCGAACCAGCGTCCGGCGAACTCGGGCGTCGCCACGCACAGGTAGCGCATCGCGCCCAGCGGTGTGGTGGCGGGGCCGTTCAGGCTGGCCGGGCCGGATGCCGCGTCCCCGCGCGCCGCGATGGCGCCGAACACGCTGCCTTCCTGCACCATGTGCAGCGCCTGCTCGCGCCCGGCCTGACGCACGTCGAGCTGGCAGCGCGGCGGCAGCAGCAGCGGCGGCAAGGCCTGCGGGAACCAGGTAGCCAGGCTGGCGCCATCCACCGCGATGGAAATTTCCGGCATGCTGACCCGGTTGCCGAGGTCGATGTCCAGCGCCGCTTCCATCAGGCGCACATTGCGCTGGTGGGAGATCAGCCGCTGGCCGAGCCCGGTCGGCACGCAGGGCACGCCGCGCACGATCAGCAAACGGCCGCTGCTGTCCTCCAGCGCCTTGATGCGCTGCGAGACGGCGGACTGGCTGATGCCCAGCGCCATGGCGGCCTTTTCAAAACTGCCGTGGCTGGCCACGGCGTCCAGCACCGCCAGCGCTTTGTAGTCGAGATTTGCCATAAGTACTGCTTATAAAAATACAAAACGATAAGTGATACTAATGGGTTTCCGGGTTTCATGCTCGATATTTCGCAACAGGGTAGTATTTATAGCTAAGAAATTTATCGTCGAGAAACCAGTGGAGAGCGCGCAATGAAGACCATACGTACCGATGTGGCCGTGATCGGCGCCGGCAGCGCCGGCCTGAGCGCCTACCGCGCCGCGCGCGCCGGCGGCAAGCGCGCTGTGCTCATCGAGAGCGGACCCTACGGCACCACCTGCGCCCGGGTCGGCTGCATGCCCAGCAAGCTGCTGATCGCGGCGGCCGACGCGGCCCACGCGCTGACGGCCGCGCCCGCTTTCGGCGTGCATCCCGGCCAGGTCCGCATCGACGGCGCGGCGGTGATGGCGCGCGTGCGCGGCGAGCGCGACCGCTTTGTCGGTTTCGTGCTGGAGGGCATGGAGCACATCCCCGAGGAGGACAAGCTGCGCGGCCACGCCCGCTTCACCGGGCCGCGCGAACTGCAGCTCGACGAGCACACCCTGGTACAGGCCGAGCGCATCGTCATCGCCACCGGGTCCAGCCCCATCGTGCCCGAGGAATGGAAAAAGGCGGGCGAGCGCGTCATCACCAGCGACGCGGTGTTCGGCTGGACCGATCTGCCGACATCGGTGGCCGTGGTGGGCACCGGCGTCATCGGCCTGGAGCTGGGCCAGGCGCTGCACCGTCTTGGCGTGCGCGTGGCGCTGTACGCGCGCGGCGGCAGCGTGGCCCAGCTTGGCGACCCGCAGGTGCTGGCCGAGGCGGCGCGCGTGCTGGCGGCCGAGCTGGACATCCGCTTCCAGACCCAGGTGGCGTCGGTCGAGCGCGCGGCCGACGGCGGCGGCGGCCTGGTGCTCACCAGCCGCGACGGCGCCGGCCGGGAACGCCGGGAACGCTACGACTACGTGCTGGCCGCCATCGGCCGCAGCCCCAATGTGCAGGCGCTGAACCTGGACGTGGCGCAGATCGCGCTGGACCGGCGCGGCATTCCGCTGTACGACCGCCGCACCATGCAGTGCGGCAGCAGCGCCATCTTCATCGCCGGCGACGCCGACGACGAGTTGCCGCTGCTGGGCGAGGCCGCCGACCAGGGCAAGATCGCCGGCGCCAACGCTGCCGGCTTCCCGGCGGTACGGCCGGGTTTGCGCCGCACGCCGCTGACCGTGGCCTTCTGCGAGCCGCAGATCGCCACCATGGGTGCGGGCTACCAGGCCTTGTGCAGCAGCCACAGCGGCCGTTTCGCGGTCGGCGCGGTGTCCTTCAGCAAGCAGGGGCGCAGCCGCGTCATGCTGCAGAACCACGGTTTGCTGCGCGTGTACGGCGAATTCGGCAGCGGCCGTTTCCTGGGCGCCGAAATGATAGGGCCGCGCGCCGAGCATATCGGCCACCTGCTGTCCTGGGCCGTGCAGGCCGGGCTGACGGTGCAGGCCATGCTGGACATGCCCTTCTACCATCCGGTAGTGGAAGAGGGCGTGCGCACCGCGCTGCGCGACCTGGCCGAGCAGCTGGCGGCCGAGCCTCCCGCGCCGCAACCTTGTCCCGATTGCACGCCCGGCACTTGAGCCCGGTACCTGAGCCCGGTACCTGAGCCCGGTACTTGAACTTCCGGCAGACATTGCCTATGCTTAGACGTGGTTGATTTACGGCAACTAATGGGCAAGCCGCTGCGTGCCTGAAAACAGCGGGAGACAAGCAGTGAAAATTCGGAAGATCAGCCCCGGCGATTTGCTCGTCGGCCAACTGCTGCCTTGGGACGTGTACGGGAACGGCGGCGGCCTGCTGGCGCGCAAAGGGCAGCTGATCGGCAATATCAGCGAGCTCGACAGTTTGGCCGAGCGCGGCGTCTACGAGGACTGGAGCGCTGCGCTGCCGCAGTCGCGCGAGCCGCAGTCGGTGCTGCGGCTGCTCACTTGTGCCCAGCTGCGATTGCAGCCGGTGCTGCAGCAGATCGCCTCCGGCGTCCCCGTGGCCCATGCGCGAGGCGTGCTGGAGGAGATCGCCGCGCTGGTGACGGAAGCGGTGCGGGTCAACGCCGACGTGGCGGTCGCCTGCATCCTGCACCAGCAGTCGGCCATGCCGTATTCGGTGCGCCACAGTGTCGACACGGCGGTGGTGGCGCAGGTGGTGGCGCTGGGACTGAAAAAGCCGGACGAAGACATCCTGACCATGACCTTGGCCGCGCTGACGATGAACGTGGGCATGCTGGCCGGCCACGACCGCCTGCAGGCGTCCAGCGGCCCGCTGTGCGAGGCCGATCACCGCTTGATCCAGGACCATCCGCGGGCGGGCGCGGTGCTGCTGCGCCAGGCCGGCATCGCGCACGCGGGCTGGCTCGCCTGCGTGCTGGCGCACCACGAGAACGAGGACGGCAGCGGCTATCCGGACGGCAATGCCGGCGCCTGCGTGCCCGAGCCGGCCAAGCTGATCGCGCTGGCCGACCGCTACTGCGCCCGCGTGTCGCGGCGCAGCTACCGCAGGACGCTCACGCCGAACGCGGCCCTGCGCGACCTCTTGCTCGAAGCCAGGAACACGGACGGCCTGCCGTGCGCCGTATTGATACGGGAACTGGGGATTTATCCGGTGGGCACCTGCGTGCGGCTGCTGAACGGCGAGCTCGGCGTGGTCGCCCGCAAGGGACTCCATTCCACTACGCCGTGGGTGACCTCGCTGCTGGGGCCGCACGGGGCGCCGCTGCACTCCCCGCTGCCGCGCGATACGCGCGCCGAACACTGCGCCATCCGCGAAGTGCTGGACCTGGACCATGCCGACTTGCAGTTCCGCATGGAACAGGTGTGGGGCCGCGCGGCCGCGCAATAGCGTTAATTCAGCAAGGAATCGAGCCGGCCCTGTTCGGCCAGATCGCGCAGCACGCGGATGGTGTCGATGTCCGACTCCTGGTAGGCCGATTTGCGGAATTCGTCATACATGGCGTTGGCCTGGTCGGTCTGCGCGTCGTGGCCGTCGTCGTATTCGAAACGCACCCACAGCGTGCCGGGCTGCGGCGTTTCGATGGTCATGGTCAGGCTGGACGCGCTGATGTCCTGCTGTGGAGCAACTTCGTAGCGCACCCGGCGCATCGGCTCCAGCAGCACCTTGTCGGCGATCACCAGCTCCCCGTAGCGCAGGCGCCGCTTGAAGCTGGTTTCGCGGCGGTCGTCGATCTGGCATTCATCCAGGTGGGGCACGAACAGCATGGGCGATTCGGCGCGCAGCACCAAGCCGCGCCACAGTTGTTCATGGCTGAGTTCGTCGATCAGCGGGTTGAGTGGATCGTTGATTTCGATCAGATGTTCAAATTTCATGATGCTGCCTAAAAGGGAAGAGTTGGCTGACACTATATTCTCCCCCATCCTGAAATACCAATGCTTGCGCTGCTACAATAAGCGGCTTGTTTCGCCCCTCCCGCCTGGAAACCATGTCTAACGCACCACAGTTCGGTCTCAACGCCCCGCAAAGTGAAGCCGTGCTCTACCTGGACGGCCCCTGCCTGGTGCTGGCCGGCGCGGGCTCGGGGAAAACCCGCGTCATCACGCAGAAAATCACCCATCTGGTCGAGGACCGGGGCTACGACCCGCGCACCATCGCCGCGCTGACCTTCACCAACAAGGCCGCGCTGGAGATGCAGGAGCGGGTCGCCAAGCTGCTCAAGCAGCCGCGCCAGGCCAAGCAGCTGACGGTGTCCACCTTCCACTCGCTGGGCGTGAAAATCCTGCGCCAGGAAGCGAACCACCTGGGCTTGAAGGACCGCTTCTCCATCATGGACAGCGACGACTGCTATTCCCTGGTGCAGGACCTGGCCATCACCACCGACAAGCAGATCATCCGCGGCATCCAGAACGATATTTCGCTGTGGAAAAACGGCCTGGTCGAGCCCGAGCTGGCGCTGTGCAACGCCACCACCGAGGACGAGGCGCAATCGGCGCGCATCTACGCCAGCTATGTGTCGACCCTGTCGGCCTACCAGGCGGTCGATTTCGACGACCTGATACGCCTGCCGGTCGAGCTGTTCCGCGACAACGGCGCCGTGCGCGACAAATGGCAGCGCCGCCTGCGCTACCTGCTGGTGGACGAATACCAGGACACCAACACCTGCCAGTACGAACTGGTGAAACTGATGGTGACCGGCATCGGCAAGAAGCCCATGTTCACCGCCGTGGGCGACGACGACCAGGCGATCTACGCCTGGCGCGGCGCCACGGTCGAGAACCTGTCCAACCTGAAGGTGGACTTCCCGGACCTGAGGCTGATCAAGCTGGAGCAGAACTACCGCTCCACCACGCGCATCCTGCAGGCGGCCAACGCCGTCATCGGCAACAACCCCAAGCTGTTCGAGAAGAAGCTGTGGTCCGAGCACGGCCTGGGCGAGCCGATCAAGGTGCACGCGATGCCCAACGACGAGCAGGAGGCCGAGCAGGTCGCCATCATGATTTCGGCCGACCATTTCGAGCGCAAGAACCAGTGGACCGATTACGCGATTCTGTATCGCGGCAACCACCAGGCCCGCATCATCGAGCAGGCGCTGCGCAACCAGCGCATCCCTTACACGATCTCGGGCGGCCAGAGCTTCTTCGACAAGGCCGAGATCAAGGACATCATCGCCTACCTGCGCCTGCTGGCCAACCCGGACGACGACCCCGCCTTCATCCGCGCCGTCACCACGCCGCGCCGGGGCATAGGCCAGTCCACGCTGGAAGTGCTGGGCGCGTTTTCCGGCCAGTGGCAGTGCTCGCTGTTCGAGGCCGTGTTCAAGGGCGGCATCGAAGCCAAGCTGCCCGACCGCCAGTTGCTGCCGCTGCGCGAGTTCTGCAACTTCATCAACAACCTGGAGGCGCGCGCCAGCCGTCCCGGCCCGTCCGGCAGCGGCGACAACGCCGCCCAGGTGCTGGACGACCTGATGGAAGCGATCCACTACGAATCCTACCTGTACGACAGCTTCGAGGAGCGCCCGGCACAGAGCAAGTTCCAGAACGTGACCGAATTCGTCAACTGGCTGAAGGACCGAGGCCGCGGCGGCAAGGACCGCGAAGGCGAGGAAAAGAACGTGCTGGAGCTGACCCAGATGGTGGCCTTGATGACCATGCTGGAAGGCAAGGACGAGGAGCCCGACGCGATCCGCATGTCCACCCTGCACGCGTCCAAGGGGCTGGAGTATCCGCACGTGTTCCTGGTCGGGTGCGAAGAGGGCATCCTGCCGCACAAGGGCGATCCGGACGCGCCCGTCGAAACGCTGGCGCAGCGCATCGAGGAAGAGCGGCGCCTGATGTACGTCGGCATCACGCGCGCCAAGCGCACCTTGCAGATCACCTGGTGCAAGAAGCGCAAGCGTGCCGGCGAGCAGGTGCATTGCGACCAGTCGCGCTTCATCAAGGAGATGGAGCTCGACGTGGGCGACGCCGTGCCCAAGGAATCGGAGATCATCACGCCGCGCGAACGCCTGGCACGCATGAAGGAGCTGTTGGCCGGCAACAAGCAGGACGTGCCCAAGCCGTGACCGCGACGCAGCGGGGGCGGGAGTACAATGCCGCCTTTACCGCCGGGAGCACGCAGTGAGCAACGACAACAGCAACGAAGAGCGCTTCATCACCATCGAGATCAAGGTCGCCCACCTGGAAGACATGGTGGACGAACTGAACCAGCGCGTCTACGAGCAGCAGAAGCAGATCGACAAGCTGGAGCAGCGGCTGGCCGCGCTGGCGCAGCACATCCGCGACAATCCGCAAGGCGGGCAGGGTGCGGTCAACGAGCGTCCGCCGCACTACTGACCGGCGGGCCGGACGCGGCAATAAACATCGGCATGCGCTGCTGGCGCTGGCTGGCCGCGCTGCCCGCCAGGTGCTCGCCCAGGCGCTGGCCCAGGCACAGCAGCGTGAGCGTGGGCGGCAGGCCCCACGGGCCCGGTATCACCGACGCGTCGCACACATACAGGCCGCCCGTCGGCGTCTGCAAATCGCCATCTACGCCTTCCCCTACCCGGACGCTGCCGCCCGGGTGCGCGGCGAAATGCCAGCTCTGGAACACGTGTTTGGCGCCGGCCGCCGCGAGGATGCCGTGCGCCATGGCCACGCCTTGCTTCAGCTTGGCGCGGTCGGCGTCCCGCAGCCGCTTGTCGACCCAGTGCGGCCCGATCGCGCCGCCGATCTCGTCGCGGATCTTCACCATGATGCTGAGCGTGCGGCGGTGCGCCGACAGGCGGCCGAAGCGGCCCACCTGCAGCGCGAAGGCCTGGTACATCGGCTTGGGCAAGGTCAGGTCGGCCAGCGCGATGCCCTCCGCGTGCAAGTTCAGTCCCGCCGCCATCGGCACCTCGGCGCCGCCGTCCACATCGTCCACGCTGCCCATCACCGCGATCACGGGATCGCTGAAAAAGGGCGAGACGCGCGGCGCCAGGCCGGAGCCGTGCAGCAGGCGCGGGCTGCCGATGCCGCCGGCGGCCAGCACCACGGTGTCGGCCAGCACAGCCGTCGAGACGCCGTCGATCTGCACTTCCACCCCGGCCGCGCGCCCGCCCAGCACCAGCACGCGCGTGACTGGCGCGTTGTCCACCAGATGCGCGCCGTGGGCGCAAGCCTCGTCGAGGAAATCGCGCGCCGTCCATTTCGCGCCGTAGGGGCAGCCGTAGACGCAGCGCCAGCAGCCGGCGCGGCAGATCTGCGGACGTATCATCTTGTCGAGTTTGTGCCAGTCCAGCCCGAGCGACAAGGCCGCCTGCATGATGCGGGCCGCCATCGGGCCGACCAGCGCGTCCGGCAGCGGCGCCATCGGGAGCTCCGCGCGCAGCGCCGCCAGTTGCGGTTCCAGGTCGATGCCGTGGGCGGCGAACATGGCTGCGGGCGGCGGCGCCGCCGTCGCGAAATTGATGGCCGAACTGCCGCCGGCCACCAGGCCGCGCACCAGCAGCGACGCGTCGCCGTGGAAGAAGGCGCCCTTGCCGGGCACGGCGGCGATGGCCGCCATCTGGCCCAGCGTGCCCTTGAGCGGCGCGGCGCTGCCTTGCTCCAGCACCAGCACGCGCAGGCCGCGCGCGGCCATGGCGCGCGCCACGCTGGCGCCGCCGGGGCCGCTGCCAACGACGATGGCGTCGTATGAGTGCTTGAGTGAGCTAGGCATGCAAGCATCGTAGCACGCGATTTGATGCCAGGTCGACATCAAATCAGGTGCCGGCTTGGCTATTTTGCGTTATCGTCAAGTTTTCATTAACTTTCATTAATAGGGATGCGCGATGACTATTCTGGTGCTGGGTTTGCTGATTTTCCTGGGCGTGCATTCGGTGCGCATCGTCGCCGACCCATGGCGCGGCGCGATGCTTGCGCGGCTGGGTGAAAATGGCTGGAAGGGCTTGTATTCGCTGGTGGCGCTGGCCGGCTTCGCGCTGCTGGTCTGGGGTTACGGCCAGGCGCGCCAGGCGCCCGTCGTGCTGTGGACGCCGCCGGCGGCCATGCGCCACCTGGCCGCGCTGCTGACGGCCATCGCTTTCGTCTTCATCACGGCCGCCTACGTGCCGCGCAACGGCATCAAGGCCAGGCTGCACCATCCCATGCTGCTGGGTGTGAAGAGTTGGGCGCTGGCGCATCTGCTGGCCAACGGCACCCTGGCCGACGTGCTGCTGTTCGGCGGCTTCCTGGTGTGGGCCATCGTGGACTTCGCTTCCGCGCGCCGGCGCGACCGCGCCAGCGGCACGGTCTACCCGCCCGGCACGGCCTCCGGCACCGCCATCACCGTGGCGGTCGGGCTGGCGGCCTGGGCCGCGTTCGCGTTCTGGCTGCACGGCATGCTGATCGGCGTGCGGCCGTTTGGCTAAACGGGATCTCCCGAAAGGCCAGTTCGATCCGCGTGATTTTTTTTGTTATGATGAACGAGCATCTGGATAGTGATGAGGTGCATCATGCACACAGTTCCTTGGCCGAAGCCAAGGCGCAATTGAGCCGCCTGGTGGCAATGGTCGAAGCGGGTGAGGACGTCACCATCACCAAAAGAGGCCAGGCGGTCGTGCGCCTGGTGCGTAGTGCTCCGCCTCGCCAGCAAATGCCCGGCCTGGCCGAGCTGCGCGCAAGGCTGCCACATCAAAGCGAACCGGCTGGTGAATTCGTGCGGAAACCGCGGGACAGCGACCGTTACTGATGCGTTACGTCGACATCGGCGTACTGGTCGCGTATTTAACGCCCGGGCCTGGTAGCGCAGCAGCAGAGCAGTTCATGCTGAGCGCTGGCGATACATTGGCAATCAGAACCTGGTCCGAGCTTGAGTTGTTGGCACTGCGGGTATCGGAAGGCATGCTCTCTAATCGTGGAACTTGGTCTCGAGGTATAGCCGTTCGACCTGATCCCGCGCCCATGGGGTCCGGCGCAGGAATTTCAGGCTCGACTTGATGCTCGGCTCCTTGATGAAACAGTTGATGTCGATTCGGCTGGCAAGCCCGCCCCAGCCGTAATGTGAAACCAGCCGGGTCAGTACCGATTCTAAAGTAATACCGTGTAATGCCTGAAAACTCATTGCGCAACGCTTCCTTGGGGTGGTTGGGGAATTCTACACGAACCGGCATACTGGCAGAGGCAGCGCACCACAGTACAAGGGGGCGTGGAAGCCTTCAGGGTGACGCCACCGAACAGGTAGAAGCAAGCCTGTTGAATTACTTACTAGGAGAATAGGAAAGATGGGGAAAGGCCGACTCGAGGCATTCAGCGATGGCGTGATCGCCATCATCATCACCATCATGGTGCTGGAACTGAAGGTGCCGCACGGTGCGACATGGGACGCCTTGCTGCCGCTGGCGTCGGTGCTGCTGAGCTATGTGCTGAGCTTCGTCTACGTCGGGATATATTGGAACAACCATCACCACATGATGCACACCGTGAGCAAGGTCAGCGGCGGCGTGCTGTGGGCCAATCTGCACCTGCTGTTCTGGCTTTCGCTGATCCCCTTCGTTACCGGCTGGATGGGCGAGAACCGCTTCGCCGCGCTGCCGGCCGCCATTTATGGCGTGGTGCTGGCCATGAGTTCGCTGGCCTACGTGTGGCTGGAGCACGTGCTGATCAAGCTGCACGGCCCCAACTCGCCATTGGCGCGGGCCGTCGGCAAGGACCATAAGGTCTGGGTCTCCCTCGGCGTCTATGTGCTGGGCATCGCCGCGGCGGCGCTGCACCCCTTGCTCAGCGTGGGCCTGTACGTGCTGGTCGCGGTATGGTGGTTCATACCCGACCGCCGCATCGAGGCCGCGCTCGCGAAGTAGTCTCAGCCCGCGTGGCAGCGCCGCCGGCAGCGGCTTACAGGCTTGCATGGCCGAGTCGCGCGCAGGCTTTTTCGAATGGCTTTATGCTAACGACGCACGCCTCGCTGGCGCGTGTCCGATTAGTCATTTAAATGGAGAAAGCTATGTCGAAGGTACTTGTTCTGTATTACTCGTCGTACGGCCACATTGAAACCATGGCGGGAGCGATGGCGGAGGGCGCGCGGGCGGAAGGAGCGACGGTGGACATCAAGCGCGTGCCGGAAACCGTTCCCGATGAGGTCGCCACGAAGTCGCATTTCAAACTGCAGCAGGGCGCGCCGGTGGCTACCGTGGCCGAGCTGGCCAACTACGACGCCATCATCGTCGGCGCGCCGACCCGCTTCGGACGCATGCCCTCGCAGATGGCCGCGTTTCTGGACCAGGCCGGCGGCCTGTGGATGAGCGGCGCCCTGAACGGCAAGGTCGGCGGCGCCTTCACATCCACCGCCACACAGCACGGCGGACAGGAAGTGACACTGTTTTCCATCATCACCAACCTGATGCACTTCGGCATGACGATCGTCGGGTTGCCGTACAGCTACCAGGGACAGATGACGCTGGACGAGATAGTCGGCGGCAGCCCCTACGGCGCCACCACGATCGCGGGCGGGCAGGGGCAGCGCCAGCCTAGCCAGATCGAGCTGGACGGCGCCCGCTTCCAGGGCGGTCTGATCGCCAAGACGGCGAACAAGCTGTTCGGGTAAACGACACCAGCCAGTCCCGCAGGGCTGGCTGGTCAGGGCCATTTTGCGGTCGAGGTATCATGGGGGATGACGGGTAAAATTTGGAGGTTGCAATGAGGGAATTGCTTGACGGGCTGGCGCATGCGATGAATCAGCTGGACCATGTGGGCCAGGAGGAATTCGTGGGCTTGATCAGCGGCGCGCTGGAGGAATACCCGGACCTGGGCTGGGAACTGGGGCCGGATCCGCTCGACGCCAATCTGCTGCGCCTGAGCCTGGCCGTGCGCAACGCGCCGGAATTCCGCGAACGGGCATCCGCCTCGGGCAGCTTGCCGCTGGCCGGCGAGGGCTGGGTCATCGATATCGGCGTGCCGCCGCGCGCCGGCGACATCTACCTGGAAGCGCAGGCCGGCGACGAGGTGCTGGCCATCGAGGGCGATCTGCTGGGGGTGCAGCTGCGCGCCTTCAAGGACATGGTCGACCTGGTGCTGGGCGTGCCGCCCGGCCCGCTGCGCCAGCTGGGCCAGGCCGAGCTGGAAGAGTTGGCCGAGATCTTCGCCATGGGCGAGCTGGGCGAACTCAATATGATGGACCATGTCAATTCCGTCAGCGTCGAACAGATCGACGGCCTGTCGCGCGACTGGCCTTCGCTGACCACCTTGCGCGCCGCTTTCGCGGAAGATTTCCCTTCCTGCGCCTACGCCGAATGGTTGCGTGACTCCAGGTCATAGCTGGCTGCGGCAATTGGGTGTATAAATTCGGTATAGGGACAACTACGGGGACGGGACTATGGACAGCAATCTGAAGGCATCGTTGAAGACACTGCACAGCGAACTGGCCAGCACGCCCGGCCCGGTGGACGAGGAATTGCAGGATTTGCTGCAGCAGTTGGACGGCGACATCCGGCAGTTGCTGGAACGGCGCATCGAGCAGGAGAACGCGGGCGGCGAGGACACCACCACCTACGGCCTGGCCGAGCGCACGCAGGAAATCTCCGCCAAGTTCGCCGTCAAGCATCCGACGCTGGAACCGGCGCTGCGCGAGCTGGGCCGTATCCTGGGCAATATGGGCATCTGAGGCGGCATGCATGCGAAAAAACCGGGAGCGGCGCCATCGGCACCGCTCCCGGTCTGGCATGCGAACCCGGGGCCGCCAGCCTCGCTAAGGCCGGCTCCCGGGCAGCCGGCGTTACGGAAACGCCAGCATGGGCGGTTCAATACCGCCAAAGCTGATTTCGGGATGCCGCTTGGCGATCATCTCCTCGATCTCAAGCACGCGCCGGGGCGGCACGTCCACGATCATCAATACCTTGCCCTGCTCGATGGCGGGCCCGAATTGTTCCAGTTTCTTGTTCGGCACGGCCGCCGCGTTCATGCCGGATGCCCAGCCGCCGAAGATCGCGCCGCCCAGGGCCACCAGCAGGATGGCCGCCGTGCGCAGCGTGATGCCGTCGGGCGGGAACACGGTCAGGAAGATGGCGGCCGCCAGGCCGACAATGCCGCCGATGACCATGCCCAGCTGCGCGCCGTGGATCAGGTCCGTGCGCTGCAGGAAGCTGCAGTCCGGCATGTCGTCGGGCAGGGTGCCTTCGCGGGCCATGAATTTCATGTGGCGCTCTTCAATGCGGGCCAGCAGCATTTCGTCCAGCATGGCGCGGGCGCTGGGGACATCGGGTAGCAGGAAGTAGAGGCGGCGGCGCATAGTGATCTCCTTGGGGTGTTGTTTTAGTTATAGCAAACTTAATGACAAAGGCAATGACAAAGGCAAGGGTGTCGCCTGTGATTTTTTGTACGGACGACATGCTTGCCCGTTCTTCACAAGTTATTGAAAATAAAAAGAATTTCCAATTGATTGTGCCTATCGCTTGAGCAGGGGCGGCGCATTTCCGGTACAATCGCGTCCCTATGACCCCCACCAATCTCTTTGCGACCGTCCCCAAGCGGTCTGCGCGCGCTGCCACCGCGCCTTTCCTGCCCATGTCCCGCGCCGAAATGGATGCGCTGGGATGGGACCAGTGCGACGTCGTGCTTGTCACTGGCGACGCCTATATCGACCATCCGAGTTTCGGCATGGCCCTGGTCGGCCGCCTGCTCGAAGCGCAGGGCTACAAGGTCGGCATCATCAGCCAGCCGGACTGGCACTCGGCCGACGCCTTCCGCGCGCTGGGCAAGCCGCGCCTGTATTTCGGCATCACCGCCGGCAATATGGATTCCATGGTCAACCGCTACACCTCGGACCGCAAGATCCGCTCGGACGACGCCTATACCGCGAACGCCGAGCCGAACAAGCGCCCCGACCGTGCCGTCACCGTCTATTCGCAGCGCGCGCGCGAGGCCTATTCGGACGTGCCGGTGGTCATCGGCAGCATCGAGGCCTCGCTGCGCCGCATCGCGCATTACGACTACTGGTCCGACAAGGTGCGCCGCTCGGTGCTGCCGGACTCGAAGGCCGACCTGCTGATCTTCGGCAATGCCGAGCGCGCGCTGGTCGACCTGACCCACCGCCTCAACGCGGGCGAGGACATCAAGAACATCAAGGACTTGCGCGGCACCGCCTTCATGGTGCCGGCCGGCTGGCTGCCGGGCGAGGACTGGGGCGTGCAGAACAGCACCCGCGTCGACGTGCCGGGCAAGGTGGACGTGCATCCGGACCCGTACGCCATGGCCAAGGAAGACAAGAGCGCCTGCGCCACCGATAACGCGGCCACCGCGCCGGAAGTGGTGAAACCGATCCGCATCATGACGCGCGAGGAGCGCCAGCAGATGCTGCGCGAGCAGCACATGCGCACCGTCGTGCGCCTGCCGGCCTACGAGACCGTCAAGGACGACCCGGTGATGTATGCCCACGCCTCGCGCGTGTTCCACCTGGAATCGAATCCCGGCAACGCGCGCGCCATGGTGCAGGCGCACGGCGAGCGCGACGTGTGGATCAACCCGCCGCCGCTGCCGCTGGCGATGGACGAGATGGACGGCGTGTACGACATGAACTACGCCCGCGCGCCGCACCCGAGCTACGGCAAGGCCCATATCCCGGCCTGGGAAATGATACGTTTCTCGGTCAACATCATGCGCGGCTGCTTCGGCGGCTGCACCTTCTGCTCGATCACCGAGCACGAAGGCCGCATCATCCAGAGCCGCTCCGAGCCGTCCATCCTGCGCGAGATCGAGCACATCCGCGATAAGACCAAGGGCTTCACCGGCACCATCTCGGACCTGGGCGGCCCGACCGCGAATATGTACCGCCTGGCCTGCAAGGACAAGAAGATCGAGGAATCGTGCCGCCGCCTGTCGTGCGTCTATCCGTCGATCTGCGTCAACCTGGGCACCGACCACAGCAAGCTGATCCAGCTGTACCGCAAGGCGCGCGCCATTCCCGGCGTGAAGAAGATCCTGATCGGCTCCGGCCTGCGCTACGACCTGGCCGTGCGTTCGCCCGAATACGTCAAGGAACTGGTGACCCACCACGTCGGCGGCCTGCTGAAGATCGCGCCCGAGCACACTGAGTCGAACGTGCTCTCCAAGATGATGAAGCCCGGCATCGGCGCCTACGACGAGTTCAAGGCCATGTTCGAGAAGTTTTCGCTGGAGGCGGGCAAGAAGCAGTACCTGATCCCCTACTTCATCGCGGCCCACCCCGGCACCACCGACGAGGACATGCTGAACCTGGCGCTGTGGCTGAAGAAGAACAACTTCAAGCTGGACCAGGTGCAGACCTTCATGCCGACCCCGATGGCGATGGCGACCACCATGTACCACTCGCGCAAGAACCCGCTGAAGAAGGTGACGGCCGATTCGGAGGTGGTGGAGACCGCGCGCAGCGGCAAGGTGCGCAAGGCGCACAAGGCCTTCCTGCGTTATTACGACCCGGAGAACTGGCCCATCCTGCGCGAGGCGCTGGTGAAGATGGGGCGCGGCGACCTGATCGGCAACGGCGAGAAGCACCTGATTCCGTCGTGGACGGCGGGCGAGGAAAACCTGAAGGCGGCGCCGGAGGGCAAGCGCGCCATGCCGATGGCGGCACCGGGCGCCAAGCCGCGCGCCACCGGCACCGTGCCGGGCGTGCGCGGCGCGCGCGCCGTGGTGGCGGCGCCGGCGGCGGCCGGCCGCGGCGGCCGCGCCAACGCGCTGACCGGTTCGCTGACCGCGCGCGAAAGCGTGGACACCAAGGTGCGCGCGTCCATCCTGGACACGATCAAGGTGAAGGCCAAGCCTGCGGCCGCCCCGGCCAAGGGCGGCCGTCCCGCCGCCCCGCCGCGCGGCCGGAAGTAAGCCTTAGTCAGCAACAGCAGCGTTCGCGCTGTGCCCGCAACAGCGCCCCCGGGCGCTGTTGTTGTTTTCTCCCCTCATTTTCCCCAATAGCATGGATAATTCAGCCCACCTCCCTTGATCGCGGGGCGCGGGATGCGGCTACACTGGCGGCTGACTCGCGCCTTGCGTGCGCGATACCGACTGGATGACAATGAAAAACACCCTGAGCCTGAAAACCCTCTTCATGGTGCCCGTGCTGGCGCTGATGGCCGCCTGCGGCGGCGGCGGCGGCGGCAGCACTCCCGCGACCCCGACCACGCCAACGGCAACGCTGACCTCGATCACGGTCACGCCCGCCAATCCGACCATTTTCGCGGGCGCCAAGCAGCAAATGCTTGCCACCGGCACCTATTCGGACGGCAAGAGCAGCGCCATCACCACCGGCGTCACTTGGAGTGCCAAGGGCACGGTGGCTGCGGTGGCGGCGGACACCGGCCTGGTGACGGGCAAGGGCATCGGCAGCGACACCGTGACGGCCACCGTCGGCACGGTCAGCGCCAGCACCGGCATCACGGTCAAGGGCCAGTGGGCGGGTGTGGCCGCCGGCGGCAAATACAATGTGGCGCGCCACCAGGATGGCAACCTGTACGCCTTCGGCAACAACCTGTACGGCCAGCTGGGCGACAACTCCACCATCGCGCGCAACCAGCCGGTGGTGGTGGCTGGCGCCAACACCACCTGGAAGCAGGTCGCGACGGGCGGATTCCACACCCTGGCGCTGCGCGCCGACGGTACGCTATGGGCCTGGGGCTTCAACCAGAACGGCCAGCTGGGCGACGGCACGCAGACCAACCGCCTGGTGCCGACCAAGATCGGCACCGCGAAGTGGCTGTATGTCGCGGCCGGCAAGTCGCACAGCATCGGCATCGACGACAAGGGCTTGCTGTGGACCTGGGGCCGCAACGCCGCCGGGCAGCTGGGCGATACCACCACCATCGACCGCCTGGCGCCGGTGCGCGCGGGCGTGCTGACCGATACCTATACGTCGGCAGCGGCGGGCGACACCCACTCGCTGGCGCGCCGCAGCGACGGCGCCCTGATGGCCTGGGGCGGCAACGCCACGGGCCAGCTCGGCACCGGCGGCACCGTCAGCAACACGGCGCCCGTGCGCGTCGGCACGGCGGTGTGGGCCAGCGTGGCGGCCGGCGGCGGCCACTCGGCCGCCATCCGCAGCGACGCCACGCTGTGGACCTGGGGCGACAACGCCAGCGGCCAACTGGGCCTGAACACCGTCATCAACGCCAATGCGCCGCAGCAGGTCGTGCTGGCCGGCACGGCCAACAACTGGACCGCCGTCTCGACCGGCCTGGGCCATACGGTGGCGATCCGCACCGACGGCACGCTGTGGGCCTGGGGCGCGAACGGCAACGGCCAGGTCGGCAACGACAGCCTGCTCAACCAGCTCGCGCCGGTGCAGATCGGCACGGCCACCGGCTGGACCGCGATCGCGGCCGGCGAGCTGCATACGGTCGGCATGATGGTCGACAATTCGCTGTGGACCTGGGGCGCGAACACCGACGGCCAACTGGGCAACGGCCAGAACACGGACCAGAAGGTGCCGGTTCTGCTGGTGCAGTAACCGCCCGAACCCAGGGAGCCGCCATTTCGCCGCGCCGCCTACTGAGCCTGGCCCTATGGCTGCTGGCGGCGTGCGCCGTGCCGCCGGCCGCGCTGGCGCAGGAGGCGGTGGCGCTGCAGCTCAAGCACACCCACCAGTTCCAGTTCGCCGGCTACTACGCGGCGCTGGAAAAAGGCTATTACCGCGAAGCCGGGCTGGACGTGCGCATCCTGGAGGGGCACGACGGCAACGAACCGGAGCGCAGCGTGCTGGCCGGCAAGGCCGAGTACGGCGTCGGCGACAGCACGCTGCTGCTGGCGCACATGGCCGGCAAGCCGCTGGTGGTGCTGGGCGTGGTGTTCCAGCATTCGCCCTACGCGCTTGCCATGAAGCAGACCAGCGCCGCGCCGGACGTGCACCGCATCGCCGGCAAGCGGGTGATGGTGGGGCCGGCCAGCGGCGCGCTGTCCCGCACCGACGAGGTCATGGCCTACCTGCGCAAGGAGGGCATCGCGCCGTCCAGCCTGCAGCGGGTCGAGCACAGCTACAATCCGGACGACCTGATCACGGGCAAGGTGGACGCCATGTCCGTCTACGTCACCAACGAGCCGGACCTGATGGACCGGGCCGGCTTCCCCTACGATATCTACAGCCCGCGCAACGCCGGCATCGACTTCTACGGCGACAACCTGTTTACCAGCGAACGCGAGCTCAAGGACCACCCGGAGCGCGTGCGCGCCTTCCGCGCCGCCAGCATGCGCGGCTGGGTCTACGCGATGAGCCACCAGGAGGAGGTCGCCGACCTGATCCTGAACAAATACACCCGCCGGCACGACCGCCGCCACCTGCTGTACGAGGCGCGCGCCATGGTACCGCTGGTGCAGCCGGTGCTGGTGGAAATCGGCTATATGAACCCGGAGCGCTGGCAGCACATCGCCGACATCTACACCGACCTCGGCATGCTGCCGCGCGGCGCCAGCTTCGACGGTTTCCTGTACCAGCCCGACGGCAGCCGCGCGCGCGGCTGGCTGTACCGCGTGCTGGCGGCGGCCAGCGTGCTGCTGGTGCTGGGCGCCGCCGTGCACTTCGCCCTGCTCACGCGCGAGCGCCGGCGCGCCAGGGAAGCGATACGCCTGGGCGAGGCGCGCTTCCGCACCATGTTCGAGGCGGCGCCGATGGGGATCGCGCTGATCGACACCGTCAGCGGCCAGTTCCGCGACATCAACCCGCGCTACCTGCAGATCGCCGGCCGCACGCTGGAGGAGATGAAGGCCAGCAGCTGGCGCGACATCAGCCATCCGGACGACGTGGAAGCCGAGCAGGACCAGGTGGGGCAGCTGCAGGCGGGCCGCATCGCCGGCTTCAAGCTGGCCAAGCGGCTGCTGCGGCCGGACGGCTCGGTGGTGTGGGTGGACGCGTCGATCACCGCGCTCGACGCGCCCCAGCCGCACCACCTGTGCATGATCGAGGACATCACCGACAAGAAGCAGACCGAGGCGCTGATCTGGCAGCAAGCCAATTTCGACCCGCTGACCCAGCTGCCGAACCGGCGCATGTTCCTCAACCGGCTCGAGCAGGCCATCGTCAAGAGCCGGCGCGACGGCACCCGCATCGCCATCCTGTTCATCGACCTGGACCACTTCAAGGAAGTCAACGACACGCTGGGCCACCACCAGGGCGACATCCTGCTGATCGACGCGGCGCGCCGCATCGGCGCCTGCGTGCGCGAATCCGACACGGTGGCGCGGCTGGGCGGCGACGAATTCACCGTGATACTCGGCGAGCTGGCCGAGATCGGCCGCGTCGAGAGCATCGCCCAGAACATCCTCGACAGCCTGCTGGCGCCCTTCCCCCTGGGGCAGGAGCAGGCTTTCGTGTCGGCCAGCATCGGCATCACCTTGTACCCGGACGACGCCGGCTCCATCGAAGACCTGCTCAAGCACGCCGACCAGGCCATGTACGCGGCCAAGGGCGCCGGGCGCAACCGTTTCAGCTACTTCACGCCGGCGCTGCAGGTGGCCGCGCTGAACCGCATGCGCCTGACCAACGACCTGCGCGGCGCCGTCAAGGGCAACCAGCTGGAGCTGTATTTCCAGCCCATCGTGCACCTGAAGAGCGGCCGCATCCACAAGGCCGAGGCGCTGATACGCTGGCGCCATCCGCAGCGCGGCCTGGTCAGCCCGCTCGAATTCATACCGCTGGCAGAGGCCAGCGGGCTCATCGTCGAGATCGGCGCCTGGGTGTTCCAGCAGTCGGCGCGCTGGATCCAGCGCTGGCGCAAGGAGGTCGATCCCGCCTTCCAGGTCAGCGTCAACCAGTCGCCGCTGGAATTCCAGCGCGAGGGCGGCTACGAGGCCTGGCTGGCGCTGCTGGACGAACTGGGCCTGCCGGGCCAGTCGGTGGTGATCGAGATCACCGAGGGCCTGCTGCTCGACGCCAGCAGCAGCGTCACGGACAAGCTGCTGCAGCTGCGCGACGGCGGCATCCAGGTGGCGCTGGACGACTTCGGCACCGGTTATTCCTCGCTGTCCTACCTGAAGAAGTTCGATATCGACTACCTGAAGATCGACCGCAGCTTCACCCGCAACCTGGCGCCCGAGTCGAGCGACATGGCCTTGTCGGAAGCCATCATCGTCATGGCCCACAAGCTGGGCCTGCAGGTGATCGCCGAGGGCGTCGAAACGCCCGAACAGCGCGCTTTGCTGGCCGAGGCCGGCTGCGACTACGGCCAGGGCTACCTGTTCGCCAAGCCCATGCCGGCCGAGCAATTCGACCGGCTGCTCAGGGAACAGTGACCCCCGATTCAATTGGATCGCTCTTGCCACGATGAACCATCTCAGGTGTAATGCCGGGACTAAACATAGTAATTTACTAATTTAGTCCGTTTGCTACATCTTTGAAGGCCTTCATCCCATGTTTACGCCGCCAGACAGCCTGACCCAGGACAACCGCATCTTGCGTTTGAGCACGCCCCTGGGGCCGGACCGCCTGGTGGCCGAATGCCTGCGCGGCGAGGAGGCCCTCAGCCAGCCCTACGAGCTGAAGGTGGCAGCACTGTCGAGCGACGCGGGCGTGGCACTGAAGTCGCTGCTGGGCCAGCCGGTGCTGCTGCAACTGATGACGGCCGCCAGCCGCGGGCAGTTGCGGCCCTTCCACGGCCACGTCACGGCGGCGCACATGCTGGGCGCCGACGGCGGCCTGGCGCGCTACGAACTGACCATCGCCCCCTGGTACGCCTTCCTGGCCGCCGGCCGCGACAGCCGCGTGTTCCAGGACATGGCCGTGTTCGACATCCTCGACGCCGTGTTCGGCGCCTTGCAGGGGGCCGGCAAGCTGGTGCCGCAGTGGCGCTACGACGTGGCCGAGCGCGGCCTGTACCCCAAACGCTCGCTGACCTGCCAGTACCAGGAATCGAACATGGCCTTTGCCGAGCGGCTGATGCGCGAGGAGGGCCTGTTTTACTACTTTGAGCACAGCGGCGAACCGGACAGCCCGGCGCTGGGCAGCCACACCATGGTGATCGCCGACCACAACGGCAGTTTCCAGCCCAACGCCCAGGCCACCGTGCGCTACACCCAGCCCGGCGCGGTGATGAAGGAAGACGCGCTGGACCGCTGGCGCAGCGAACAGCGCTGGAATGCCGGCGGCGTCGACATCGCCAGCTGGGACTACCGCAGCAACAGCGCCCGGCCGGTCAGCGCCGTCGCCGCCGGCGCCGGTGATGCTCCGCTGCGCCGCGACGCACCAGGAGCCTACGCCTACACCTCGCGCGAGCACGGCCAGCGCATCGCCGACCGCCAGGCCGAGGCCTTGGCCGCGCAGCGGGAAATCCACACCGGCGCCGGCACCGTGCGCACGTTCAGCCCCGGCACCACCTTCACCCTGGACGGCGCCGTCATGCCGGAAGGCGCGGACAGCAACTTCGCCATCGTGCGTGTGGTGCACCTGGCGCACAACAATCTGAGCAGCGAGTTCCAGCACACGGCGCTGCGGGCGCTGGGCGCCGGCGCGCTGGCGGCGGCAGTAACGCGCGAGCAGGAGCAGTCCGCCCCGCGCAGCCTGCACGCGGTAGGCCAGGGCAAGGGCGAGCGGCCGCTGTACCGCAACCGCATCGACGCCATCCCGAGCAGCGTGCCCTACCGCAGCACCGACGCGGACGGCCACGGCCTGCTGCTGCACCCCAAGCCGACCGTGCGAGGCCAGCAGACCGCCATCGTGGTCGGCCCGGCGGGCGCGGTGATCCACACCGACCGCGACCACCGCATCAAGGTGCAATTCCACTGGCAGCGCGGCGAGCAGAGCCACAGCCGCCTGGCCCATCCCGCGCCGGATGGCCACGCCGGCGCGCCAGGCGACGACCAGGCCGGCACCTGGGTGCGCATTGCCACGACCATGGCGCCGGTGGCGGGCGCCAACTGGGGTTCGGTGGCCGTGCCGCGCGTCGGCAGCGAAGTGCTGATCGACTTCGTCGACGGCGACATCGACCGCCCGGTGGTGATCGGCAGCGTCTACAACGGCGCCGGCCAGCCGGATGCGCAGAACAACGGCGTCAGCCAGGGAGCGGGGCCGGCCACCGGCAACGCGCCGCCCTGGTTCCCCGGCGAGGGCGGCGCGCACGCCCACCCGGCTGTGCTGTCGGGCATCAAGTCGCAAGCCATGAACGCCAGCCAGAGCGGCACCGGCGCCTACAGCCAGCTGGTGTTCGACGACCACCCGGGCGAGCCGCGCGTGGCGCTGCAGCGGCACGCGGCCGCCCACCAGGGCACGGACGAGCTGAACCTGGGCCACCTGCGCCACCAGACCGACAACCAGCGCCTGCCGACGGCCGGCTTCGGCGCCGAGCTGAAGACCGCCCACAGCGCCGCGCTGCGCGCAGGGCAGGGCATGCTGCTGTCGGCCGACGCGCGCAGCGGCGCCAGCGGCAACCAGCTCGATTCGCGCGAGGCGCAGGCGCAGGTCGAGCAAAGCCGGCAGTTGCAGGCGGACCTGGCAGGCACCGCGCAGAAGCACAACGCCAAGCTCAAGGACGAGCCGGAACCGGACCAGCTGCCGGCGCTGGCGCAGATGGAGCACAGCGCCAAGGTGCTCCAGGCCACCGCCGCCGGCGCGGGCGGCGAGGCGGGCGGCGCGGGGCAGGTCACGGCCTACGACGCTCAGCAGCTGCAACTGTCGAGCCCGGCCGGCGTCGTTGCCGCCACGCCGGCCAGCGCCATCCTGGCCGCGAACGGAACCTCCAGCGTCACTGCCGGGCAGGACATCAATTTCGCCGCGCAGGGCAACGCTTTCAATATCGTCAAGGGCGGCATCGGCTTCTTCACCTACGGCAAGGCCAGCAACGCCGGGAAGCCCAACCAGGAAACCGGCATCCGCCTGCACGCCGCCAGCGGCAAGGTCAGCGTGCAAAGCCAGTCGAATGTCGCCAAGCTGACGGCCGAAAAGCTGGTCACCGTGGCCAGTGTGGGCAAGAGCGTGAACGTGACCGGCAAGACGCACGTGATGCTGACCGCGCAGGGCGCCTTCCTCAAGCTCGAGGGCGGCGACATCATGATCCACGGCCCGGGCACGATGCTGTTCAAGGCGAGCAAGAAGGAGCTGACAGGTCCGCAGAGCGCGTCGAGCCAGACGGCCTTGCCGCCGGTGGGGAAATTGGCGCAATGCCCGTCTGCGCAGGCGGACGCGGCCGGTGGAGGCGCCAGTGCTATCTAGGCTGGACGAACTGCGCGCCGGCGTCGACGCGCTGACACCGCTTTTCGTGCTGGTGGATCCCATGGTCGGCGAGCCCCTTCCCGGTATGGGTACATCCGATGCTGGCGCCGATGCGCGTGCACTGCGGGAGCAGGCGTGGGGCAGGGAAATTGTACCTATCGTCCTGGCCAGGACGATCGCGTTGCCTGCGCATCAGCATCCCTACCTGGTGCGATTGCATGGCCCGGACGATCCGCTGCTGGAGCTCACTTTGGACATCGCGGACGGCGAGCGCCTGGCAGCGCAGTCGCGGGGGCTGGACGGCGAAGGCCGGGCCGCGCACCGCATCGGCGGCTGGATGCAAAGCAGCATGCATTTCGAAGAGCTTGCAGCCATCCTGTCCGCGATGTGCCGGGTCAATACCGACGCGCACACGAAAGCCACCTATCTGCGGCTGGCCGACCGCCGCGCGCTCGACCTGCTGTGTCATGTGGCGGGCGACAGCCGTGTCGCCAGCCAGTTCGGGCGGCTGCAAAGCTGGGCCTATCTGGATGCCTTTGGCCGGCTGCGTCGCCTGCGTTCGCGCGATGAGCGGCCCGAGCCGCTTCGTCTGAGCGCTGCCGAATGGCGCCAAATGGAGCGCGGCGAGATGCTGCACCGGACCATTGCGCAATGGCTGGGAGAGACGCTCTGCGGGGAAGGTGCGCCGCCGCAGACTGTATACCCATCCGCCGAGATCGCAGTCAGCAATGCCGCAAGCGCGGCGCGGAAATGGCCGCACCGGTTCGAGAACAGCACCGACGAGACCGTGTGGGCCGCGCTGTCCATGCTGCATCCCGCGATGCCGCAGTTGCCCGCCGTGCTGGCGCTGCTCGACGACCGTGGTACGGAAGACGAACCGCCCGAGCCCCTGCGCTACCTTCACCGAGATCTCAGCGCCATCGCACAGCAGGCAGGCGCCGGCGCACACTTGCAAATCGACAAGAATTCAGGAACATTATGGCAATGACCACCGGCTGCGACGTCTGCAAAAAGAGCTCCCTATCGCTGCTGTTGTTGCGACCCAGCCCGATAGCGAAAAGTCCGTTGCTGGCTGCCGCAGGATCGGAAAACGTCGCGAGCGACGCGGCTGTCACCAGCGGTTTGCTGCCCAATCCTCTGCCCAAGCAGTCGCGTTTCGCCCTGCGTCTTTTGCGCGCAGGCTTTGTGCACATTTACATCCAGAATCCGCCTGCTGGGGTGGCGAATTGGTTGATTTACCGGGTAACGGAACAGGCCGATCTGATTCCAGAAGGCCATGCCTTGTTTTCCCAGCCGGATACTTCTGTTGCATGCCAGCGCCCCGGCCACATCGCTACGGGCATGAAGGTGATTAGCATTCCGCAGGCACACAAGATCTCGGAATTATGGGTAGCGTTCAGCGCTAACTTGTGGAACGACACGCTGCGCGGCAAGAACAAGGCGGACCCGCTGGTGATGCAGAAGGTCTCGTTGCAAAGCTGCGGCCCAAACAGCTTCGTACCCACGGCGGACAACCTGAAGGAGCAAGTGCTCGAGTGCGCGCTCAATGTTTTGAAAATCGACGGCGCCACCGACCACGATTTTCCCTTTACCAGCATCGCCAGCAATGTCGACCAGCTGGCCGCCAACCTGACCCTGGCCGCCGTCAAGCACCCGAAGACAGCCGGCAAGGAGGTCGCTGTCGTGCTGCGAGATCCGGTAGGCATTGCCACCGAACTGAACGCCCTGCGCGTGCGCAGAAACGGGTTCATCAAGAGGGAGATCGAAAAGCCTGAAAACCTGCATCCGCTGAACAGTTCCAATACCATATTGGGTATGCAGCAGAGTGTGGTCGACGAGGCCGATCTCACCAGCTATGACGAGGTCAGCCCTTTGCGAACGCAAGAGGCCTATAACAGGCAAAAAGATAGTTTGCCTGCGGACACCTACGCTAACCCGCTGACCGAAAAGGACAGGCAGGCGCTGATCCGGAGCGCGGAGTGCCAAGGACTAGTAGGAGATTTTTTGTTGGCGCCTTACAAGGCTATGTACGAACGCAAAGATCTTGTACGCGTTATCTTTCCCGACCACGAGGCACGGGCGGCCGCCTGGACGGCGAAAAAAGCGAAGAAGAACTGGTCGAAATTCACTTCCTACTATTCCGAGGACGAGCGCGCAGCTTGGGTGAAGAAGTTTGAGGAAAAAATGAAGGCGGAGCATTACGATCCGCTCGAACTTCTGGAGCAGGACTGGTACGCAGCCACGGAGGATGCGCAAACCCTAACTTACTTTGCGCGGCATTTCGACTCTAGCGAGGGGAACATCAGCTATTCGTCCGAGTCGTGTCGGATTCACCAGCCTGGGGTCTTTATCGTAGGTCCGGTGATGAAGCGGTACGCGGCACAACTCGAGCAGCCAATTACCAAAGAGCATGCGGTCGCCCTACGCGCCATGGTGGCAAACATGGATAGAATGATCAGACTGGTCCATATCCAGTTAAGCGGCGATCCCGGCGCTGAGGGTATGCGCGATAAAACATACGATCTGGTTAAGGGCTTCAGCGAACTGGCCAAATCCAAACACGCCATGGCGTCATATGGCTGGCTCGGCCATTCGTTGGCACTGTTCAGCGTGGGCCAGTTAAGCGCACTGAGCGGCGCCGCCCTGAAACTCGCTGCGCACGGAGGGAAGGTGACCGGCGCCACCGCCAATATGCTCGGCAAGTTGCAGAGCCTGTCTTTAGTGCAGCGATCGCTTGAGATCGCAGTGGAGGGCGCGTTAAAAGGTAACGCACCGAAACTGCCTGTATTGATCACGATGAGAGTGAACGCTGACGACGCGCTCGCCATTTTTGCCGCCCGCTCGGGCCAAGCGTTAGGCACCAGCAAGACGCGCATCAAGAAGGCGAGGGCCGACAATGTGAAGGTCAAGCTGACACTCTTGACCGACACAGATGCCATCAAAGCTGCGAACGGGAATATTTCGGAGGTGGCGCATAATCCCGCCAACGGCACCGTCAAGATGGGCAACGTCGCTGCGACCACGGCTGCGGTTGCCAAAGCCAGCGGTTCGGTAACAACCTTGTCCGAAGAAGCTTTTCTGCGCCTGTATCAAGATCAGGCGGGCGCGGCAGGCAAAGCGGCCAATTTAATGCGCTCCGCGCTGCCCGACATGGCGCAGACCGCAACCGGATCGCATATGATGGCCGTCGCTAAAACCCTGGATGCGCGTCTTGCCTTGGCCAGCATGGTCATCCAGACTATAGGCGTCTTGAACGGTTTGGCGTCGGTCAGCAGCGCGAAGACTGAATCAGCGGCGATTGATGCAAATTATGGTGTAATGGACAGTGTGTTCGGTTTCACCGGAGGCGCCTTGGCCCTTTGGGCAGTCGCCGCTGAGATAGATGTGACGAAACGATTAGGGCAGCAAGCGGCAACCACCAGCACAAAGATTGGCTTGTTGAGAATCGCTGGTAATCTTACAGGGATTGCGGGGGGCACAATTAACGCGATAGCCTCTGCGAAAAAGAGTAAAGATCAGGCTGAAGCGGGCAACCAAACGGTATCCGACTTGTACTATTACTCGACGATTGCTTTTGCGGGCACAGCTTTTACATCATTCGGGTTGAGTGCTGGCGCGATAGCAGGCGCGCTGGAAGCGCGGGCAATCGGGGGAGCGGTCGTTAGGACGGTTGCAACACGGCTTGCCGCAAATGCGGTACTGGGGACTGTTGCTGGCGTAGGGTTGACTGTTTCTGGTATTGGTTTAGTTCTTCTGGGAGCAGGCGTCGTATTGCAAGTTGCCGCGATTGTTCTTACGCCAAATGACCTGCAGCGTTGGTTAGGGCGTAGCTACTTTGGTCGTGACGGCGGTGTCATCGTCTCAGGTAAAAGAAGCGACATGTTTATGAAGGGGGACTGGAAGGCTGAGCGCGCAGCCCTCGATGAGGTACTGGCAAGTGCTGCGGAAGAGCAAAAAAAATCGGCTGCGGGAAAAAGCGAGAAAGTAACGGATCAGTGTGGCAAGTGAAGAATGAAATGAATATCAAGAATAATGACCCAGGGGTTTTAAAAAGTTTTAGGCGTGATCAGGCAGCTGCTCAGAATGGCATATCGTTAGGTTTAATAAAGAATGTGTACGACGGTGCCATTGAATACACTGCGATAGCGGCAGGTATGAGAGGCATGATTATGCTGGCTGGTTTAATGACGGCAGCGTTCGGAATTTGGTGGGGGCAATTTTTCCTATTTGACGTTCTGGAGAATAGAAAATTCGGACCATTTATGTTATCTGTTATTTTTTGCTCGATGTTGTTTTTTATATCCAGCGCTTACTTTGCCATAAAGTTTACACGTTTAGAACTGTTTCGCCCGGAGGATGAGCCAACCCTCTTTGATAGAAAAAACAGAAAAGTCTATCGAATTTACAGGGAGGTCTACGCTGGGTGGCGTGGCCTGCTCACTCCTTGGCCGGTGAAAACAGCGGAGTACGACTGGGATCTTATTGATGTTCAGCATCATGCCGCCGTAACAACGACGGGCTCCACAGTGTCGCGCCAGCATGGACTTATTTTCTTGGTCCGAAAAACCGCGACGGACCCGACTCTCGTCGACAGCTTCTCCATCGGTAACAGCATCCAAATGGGCGAAGTAACGGTGCCTGCAGTGTGGGAGCATCTCCGCCGATTTATGGAGGAGGATGGCCCACACCTGCCGCCGGGCGAAGTATTAAGACTGGCTGAGAGGCCTACCACATTCTGGCAATGCATGGCTTCCACCGGGCCATACGGCGCCAACTTCCGCCTTTGGTGGCACGAGCAAACCGCGCTGATGGTTCTTGGGGTAATTTTCTTTCCGATTGTCTTCCCTATTATGACACTTCTGGGTATCTTTAATTGGTTAAGTTACAAGACATCAATTCCGATCAAGTGGTCTCCCTCGGTTCAGGCGGCGATAAATGCAAGCAGCCCCAAGCATAGTTGATCAGGGCCAAGTGCCGCTTGGTCTATCGGGTGTTTTGCGTCGATTCAAGCGTGGTGAGTCCGTAACCGAAACTGGCGTAACGTTGGGGATGGTAAAAAACGTCTATGATTCTGCAATCGAATACACCGGGATTTCGCCCGGGATGCGCGGTATGTTAATGTTATCTGGGCTATTCACTGCTAGCATAGCATTTTGGGGAGGGCAATTTTTTCTATTCGATATCTTGAAAAGAGGAAAAATAGGAATATTTGAGGCTTCGATTATATTTTTCTCCGGCCTGTTCTTTTTGTTTGGTATATATTTCGCGATAAAGTCTATCCGTTTAGAGCTCTTTCGCCCTGAAGATGAGCCAACTATCTTTGATAGAAAAAACCGCAAGGTCTATAGGATTTATCGGGAAACTTATGCGGGATGGGGCGGATTGGTCAGCGCCTGGCCCATGAAGACTGCCGAATACGACTGGGATCTCATCGACGCCGAGCATCATGCGGCCGTGACGACGACTGGCGCCACGATATCGCGACAGCATGGCCTCATCTTTCTAGTGCGGAAAAGTGCTACCGATTCGACCCTGGTCGACAGCTTCGCTATCGGGAATAGCATGCAAATGGGCGAGGTAACCGTGCCTGCGGTATGGGAGCATATCCGCCGCTTCATGGAAGAGGGTGGCCCGCATCTCCCTCCAGGCGACGTGCTCAGGCCCATCGATAGACCCTATACCTTCTGGCAGTGCATGGCGGCCACTGGACCATACGGCGCTAAATTCCGAATCTGGTGGCGTGAACAAACGGCACTAATGGTACTGGGGCTGATTTTCTTTCCGATAATCCTCCCTACCATGTCATTGCTTGGCGTCTTCACATGGCTCAGTTATCGAACCTCGATTCCAATCAAATGGTCGCCCGAAGTTCAGGTTGCGATTCAATCGCCTCAGTGATCATGCATTGCCAATGCTATGTCTTCACTACGTTGCGCTATCTCACAGCTTTGCCCCGCCGACCGGCAGGGTGCAAGAGAGCTATAGTGGCACGACGCACGTCGCTTGGCCACCGAACTGGCTTGCATTTATTCGGCAGGCCAGGCCAGAGTCGCTTATGTGGAATTTGATGTGCCCAATTGCTGCCTGAGCGTGACCGGTGCCGGGTGGGCCAAAATCATCGGTCCAAATTCAGTCGAGCGACGCTTGGCCGCAGTAAAGGGAAGGCCTGTTCGGTTATGCCGCCTGCCGCTAACATCCAGGTGCTAGCGAGTCGATGGCGATGAAGGATGGCATCATGCTTGGAAAATTTCAGGATTGGGCAGCCACGCTGTTGACTGAACTGCCCCCCGGGGCCAAGGCGAAGCTGACCGTGTGCGAGCCGTCTGCCAATCCCGCAGTCCGGCTCCAGATCGACTCGCCCTCAGCCATCGCTTCGCTGGTCTGCTGGGAGAGCGGCTCTTTCAGTGCCGAGGTGCTCGATGTTCGGACCGAACAGTACCTTTGCCGCCGCGTCGGGGAGTTCACCCCTGAAAATCGCTGACCGAACAGTTGGGCGATTTCCTCGCCCCACTGAATCACGCCTGACCGCGTAAACAACACGCAACCCTGCCGAAGCGACAACGCATCCGTGCCGGAACGGGGATAATAACGGTCTCGCTATCAAGCATTGATAGTCAAAGCCAATTGAAACAATTGAAACAATCAATTTTTCAAATGGCCGAGAAATCCTTACACTAGCATCTCACTGATACACAACCCCACGAGGAAACCACAATGTCTCTCATCAACACCCAAGTAAAACCATTCAAGGCAACCGCTTACCACAATGGCAAGTTCATTGACCTGAGCGAAGAATCGCTGAAGGGCAAGTGGTCGGTATTCGTGTTCTACCCAGCCGACTTCACCTTCGTCTGCCCAACCGAACTGGAAGACCTGGCCGACAACCACGCCGCCTTCCAGGCACTGGGCGTGGACATCTACGGCATCTCGACCGACACCCATTTCGCGCACAAAGCATGGCACGACACCTCGGACGCCATCAAGAAAGTGCAATACCCGCTGATCGGCGACCCGACCGGCCTGCTGTCCCGCAACTTCGAAGTCATGATCGAAGAAGAAGGCCTGGCACTGCGCGGCACCTTCGTCATCAATCCGGAAGGCCAGATCAAAGTGCTGGAAGTGCATGACAACGGCATCGGCCGCGACGCTTCCGAACTGCTGCGCAAAGTGAAAGCCGCTAAATACGTGGCCGAGCACCCAGGCCAGGTTTGCCCTGCCAAGTGGACCGAAGGCGCAGCGACCCTGACCCCTTCGCTGGACCTGGTCGGCAAGATCTAAGCAGTCATCCGCAACATCTGTAGTAACGGCGCCGGCGCATTTGCCCGGCGCCCAATCGAAAAAAAGGAAAACACCATGTTGGACGCAACCCTCACAACCCAGTTGAAAGCCTATTTGCAAAAGGTCGTGCAGCCGATTGAGATCGTTGCGACGCTGGATGATTCCGCCAAGGCCCGCGAAATGCAGGCGCTGCTGAACCAGATCGTTGTCCTGAGCGACAAGATCACACTGGTCGAGAAAACCAGCGGCGAGGTGCGCAAGCCCTCGTTCGCCATTACCCGCCCCGGGACCGACATCGGCGTCACGTTCGCCGGCATCCCGATGGGCCATGAATTCACCTCCCTGGTGCTGGCGCTGCTGCAAGTGGGCGGCCACACCATCAAATTCGACGACGCCGTGATCGAACAGATCCGCAACCTCGAAGGCGATTACAACTTTGAAACCTTCATCTCGCTGACCTGCCACAACTGCCCGGAAGTGGTGCAGGCGCTGAACGCGATGGCGGTGATCAATCCGCGCATCAAGGTCACCACCATCGACGGCGGCGTGTTCCCGAAAGAAGTCGAGGAGCGCCAGATCATGGCCGTGCCGATGATGTTCCTGAACGGCGAGCACTTCGGCCAGGGCCGCACCAGCGTGGAGGAGATCCTGGCCAAGCTGGACACCAACGCCGGCGCGCGTCAGGCCGAAGAGCTGAGCAAGAAGGACGTGTTCGACGTGCTCATCGTCGGCGGCGGCCCGGCCGGCGCGGCCGCGGCCATCTACGCCGCCCGCAAGGGCATCAAGACCGGCGTGGTGTCGGAACGCTTCGGCGGCCAGGTGCTCGACACCCTGGCGATCGAGAACTTCATCTCCGTCACCGAAACCGACGGGCCGAAATTCGCCGTGGCGCTGGAGCAGCACGTGAAGGCCTACGAGGTCGACATCATGAACACCCAGCGCGCAGCGCAGCTGACGCCGGGCAAGGTCATCGAAGTGACCACGGCCAGCGGCGCCGTATTGAAAAGCAAGTCCGTGATCCTGGCCACCGGTGCGCGCTGGCGCGAGATCAACGTGCCCGGCGAGAAGGAGTACCGCAACCACGGCGTGGCCTACTGCCCGCACTGCGACGGCCCGCTGTTCAAGGGCAAGCGCGTGGCCGTGATCGGTGGCGGCAACTCCGGCGTGGAAGCGGCGATCGACCTGGCCGGCCTGGTCCAGCACGTGACCCTGATCGAGTTCGGCGCCGAGTTGCGCGCCGACGCGGTGCTGCAGCGCAAGCTGCGCAGCCTGGCCAACGTCACCGTGATCGTTTCGGCGCAGACCACCGAGATCCACGGCGACGGCAAGAAGGTCAACGGCATCAGCTACAACGACCGCGTCAGCGGCGAGGCCAGGAAGGTCGAGCTGGAAGGCGTGTTCGTGCAGATCGGCCTGGTGCCCAACACCGAATGGCTGAAGGGCGTGGTCGGCTTGTCGCGCCACGGCGAGATCGAGGTCGACGCGCGCGGCGCGACGTCCATCCCCGGCGTGTTCGCGGCGGGCGACGTCACCACCGTGCCGTTCAAGCAGATCATCATCGCCACCGGCGAAGGCGCGAAGGCATCGCTGTCGGCCTTCGACTACCTGATCCGCTCGGGCGATGAGGAAGTGGCGGCGCCGGTCGCCGTCGCAGCGTAAGCCAGGGCCGGCGTCAGATCACCAGATCTGCGCTGGCCTGTTTCTCCCGCAGCGCCCTGGCGTTGCGGTGGCGGGCGCGCAGGCGCGGGTTGGTGATCAGCCGGCCCAGCGTTTCGCCCACCACCATCACCACCCCCAGCAGCGGCAGCACCAGCATCAGCCCGGCCACCCCGGCCAGCGAGCCGCCGATAAAGATCATCAGCACCGTGATCAGCGGATGCATGTGCAGGCTGCGCCCCAGGGTCAGCGGCATGAACACGAAATCGTCCAGCAGCCGCACCGCGACAAACACGCCGATGGCGCTGTAGGCCACCAGCGGGTCGCCCGGCGCGTCGGTCGACGCCACCATCACCACCATGCAGCAGCCGACGATGGATCCCACGAAGGGCACCCAGGCCAGCATCGCGGCGATCAGCGCCAGCACCAGCGGCGAGGACACGCCGATGGACCACAGCCCGAAGGCCAGCACCGCCGTGTCCAGCACCGTCAGCTTGAGCAGGCCCTGGAAATAGCGGTGCGCGGTCTGGTCGACCTCGTGCAGCAGGCACAGCGTGCGCTCGAAGAAGGCGTTCGGCACCGCGCGCGCCAGGAATTTCTTGAACAGGTGGCCGTCGCGCAAAAAGAAGAAGGTGAGGAAGGGCGCCAGCAGCAGCGACGGCAGCCAGCCGGCCACCGACACCACGATGCCGGTCAGATGGCTCTGCACGAAGTTCCTGCTGTAGGCGGCGAACTGGCTGTTGACCACCTTGCTCAGGTGGACTTCGTGCAGGACGGGGAATTTGTCTTCCAGCGAACGCAGCAGCTCGCGCACGAAGAGCAGGCCGCCGGCCAGGTAGCGCCCCAGCATGTCCTGCCAGGACTCGGACGGGGCCGACACCCAGTTGCTGAGTACCAGCACGGCCAGCACCGTCGCCACCACGAAGCCGGCGCCGACCACCAGCGCGGCCGCTCCCTGGCCCATGCCGGCGCGCAGCAGGCGCTGCATGGGCGGCAGCATCAGGTAGTACAGGATGATGGCGAGCAGGAAGGGCACCGCCAGCCACAGCATTTGCTGCAGCAGCAGCAGCAGGGCGCAGGTGGCGCCGATGATGCCGCTCCAGACCACCGGGCCGGAGCCTTGCGGCTGGGTGCGCATCATAAGGCGTCGATCTGCGGCCTGCCGGCCATCCACTCGCGCAGGCGGAAGGCGATGTGGCGCGCCAGCGCGAGCGAAATCTTGTAGCCCAGGCGGGCGTCGGTTTCCATCAGCCCCATGAAGTCGGCGCGGAAGAACACGGCCAGTTCGCAGTTGTCCAGCGCGCGCGCCTGGGCGTTGCGCGGCGAATTGTCGAGCAGGGCCAGGTCGCCGAAGAAGGAACCGGGCGTGATCTCGGCCACGATCTCGACGCCGGTGTCGTGCGCGCGGCTGATCAGCACGCGGCCGGCCGTCACCAGGTACAGCGCCTGGCCTTCCTCGCCCTCGTCGAAGATGATTTCGTCGGTCAGGAAGCGCCGCTCGTGCATCAGTTCGTCGACGATCTTCAGTTCCAGCGGCGTGAGCGAGGCGAACAGGGCCGACTGCTTGAGCCGGTGCAGGCGCGGGGACATCGTTTGCGTTTTGAGAAAACCGAACATGGGGCAGGCGCTCCGGACAGTGTTATGCGAGTGCAACAACATTGTCGCCGCTTTTGCGGGCCAGGTCGTGCATCGGGGAGGGATTTGTTGCTAACGCATCACGGAAATAGAAAAAGGCCCGACGAATCGGGCCTTTTTCAGGATGCTGGCGGAGCGGACGGGACTCGAACCCGCGACCCCCGGCGTGACAGGCCGGTATTCTAACCAACTGAACTACCGCTCCGTTGCTTGCGCAACTGGCTTTTCGCATGTCCGGGATGGTGGGCGCTGAGAGGCTCGAACTCCCGACCTAAGCCTTGTAAGGGCTCCGCTCTACCAACTGAGCTAAGCGCCCATCTGGACCATGCTCGATATGTGTCAGCATATCGCTACTTCTGAAACTGGCGGAGCGGACGGGACTCGAACCCGCGACCCCCGGCGTGACAGGCCGGTATTCTAACCAACTGAACTACCGCTCCGTGCTTTCGCAACTGGGCTTCATTTTCCGTGTTCTCGATGGTGGGCGCTGAGAGGCTCGAACTCCCGACCTAAGCCTTGTAAGGGCTCCGCTCTACCAACTGAGCTAAGCGCCCATCTGGAACACTTCGACGTGTGTCACTACGTCTGAAGGAGGCCGAATTATAGACGCCCGATTCCGGTTGCGCAAGAAATTTTTGCGCGCCGGCGCCGGCCTTGGCCGGCGTTGCCCGGCCGGGACGGGGTTCAGGCCGGTCCTCACGCCGTCCTGCGCAGGCGGTGCAGCAGGGCCAGGCCGGCCAGCAGCATCAGCCCGGATGCCGGCTCGGGCACCGGGCTGAGCAGCACTGCGGAGCAAACGCCGCTTGTGGTGCAGGCGGAGCCGGTGATCTGGCCGCTGTCGTTGATGTCCCAGGCCGTCTCCATGTGCAGACCGCTGCCGGCCGGCAGGAAGCTGTCCAGGTTGTAGGTCACGCCCTCGCTCACCAGGAAGCTGAACGCGCCATAGCCGACCACCTGGCCCAGGTTGTTGATGGCCGTGGCCAGGCTGCGCGCGCCGGGCTCGAAGGTGCCCAGCGGCTGCATCACACCGTCCTGGTAAATGAAGGCGCGGTAATCCGAGCCGGGGATGGCAGCGATGTCGTTGCCGATGATCACGCCGGCGTCGTTGATGCCGGTGGCCTGCGTCCAGCGGCCGCCGCTCATCGTGCCCAGGTCCACCATGCCGCTGCCGTCGTTCAGGAAAGCGTGGAAGCTGCCATCGGCGGTCTCCGCCGCGCCCACCACCACGCCGGCCTCGTTCATGCCGCCTGCATAGCTGCGCGCGCCGCCCAGGCCGCCCAGCAGCGTGCTGACGCCGTTGACCGAGGTGTAGGCATGGCCTTCGATGTTGGTGTACTGGGTGCCGGCGACCTTGCCCGCGCTGTTGACGGCGCTCAGGTAGTTGTAATGGTCCAGCGGCGCGATCGGCGCCGGCACCATGGTGGTGCTGCCGTTGGCATACACGGCGGGCCGCGCCAGGAAGTCTTCCGGGTTGTAATCGATCGCCTCGCCCGCCACCTTGCCGTCCGCGCTGATGGCCGCGACGCGGTTGATGGGCGTATCGAGCATGGTGTAGACGCCGTCCTTCCACAGGTAGGCATGCAGCGTGTTGTCGACCTGGTCGTGCAGCACGCCTGCCACCAGGCCGTCGTTGTTGATGACGGTGTTGCTGGAGTTGCCGCTGGCGAGCAGGGTGGCCTTGTAGTGCGGCGCCGCCGCCAGCGCGGACGTGGAAAGCAGAGGGCAAAGCAGTAGCGGTAGCAAGCATTTTGATAGTTGCATGGTCGACCCCTCAATGTGGAATTTATCGCCGGACGAACGCCCGGCAGTGTGATCCTAGCGCCGAATCCGGCCCGGCAGCGCCATGCTGAGGCGGCGCAATCTTCCCGTTTGTGCAATCATGGCCCATGGATAAAAACTCGCTCGACTCCCTGTACGGCAAGGTCAGCCTTCGCCTCCTTCCCTTCCTCTTCCTGTGCTACGTGGCCGCCTACCTGGACCGTGTCAACGTCGGCTTCGCCAAGCTGGGCATGCAGGCCGACCTGCAGTATTCGGACACCGTGTACGGCTTGGGCGCGGGCATCTTCTTCCTCGGCTACTTCCTGTTCGAGGTGCCGTCCAACCTGCTGATGGCGAAAGTGGGCGCGCGCCTGTGGATCGCCCGCATCATGATCAGCTGGGGCCTGATCTCGGCGGCGCTGTTGTTCGCGCACAGCCCGGCCAGCTTCTACCTGCTGCGCTTCCTGCTCGGCGTGGCCGAGGCCGGTTTCTTCCCCGGCATCATCCTCTACCTGACCTACTGGTATCCGGCCCGGCGCCGCGCCCGCATCGTGGCGCTGTTCATGAGCGGGGTGGCCGTGGCCGGCGTGGTCGGCGGGCCGCTGTCGGGCTGGATCATGCGCGCCTTCGACGGCGACGCCGGGCTCAAGGGCTGGCAGTGGCTGTTCCTTCTCGAAGGCGTGCCCTCGGTGCTGCTCGGCTTCTGGACCCTGTTCTACCTGGACGACGGGATCCGCGCCGCGCGCTGGCTCAGCGAGGACGAGAAGGCGCAACTGGAGCGCGGCATACGCGAGGACGGCGCCGGCAAGCGGAGCCTGCCGCTGGGACAGCTGTTCGCCAGCGGCAAGGTCTGGCTGCTGGCGCTGGTCTACTTCCTGTTCGTGATGGGCTTGTACGGCGTCAGCTTCTGGCTGCCGCAGCTGGTGCGCAACACCGGCGTGCAGGACGTGTTACAGGTCGGCCTGCTGACCGCCATTCCCTACGCCGTGGCGGCCGTGGCCATGATACTGGCCGCGCGCCATTCGGACCGCAGCGGCGAGCGGCGCTGGCACGCCGCCATCGCCGCCTTCCTCGGCGCGGCCGGCCTGGCACTGTGCACGCTCTACGGCCACGACACCCTGCTGGCCATGCTGGCGCTGAGCGTAGCGACGGCCGGCATCCTGAGCACCTTCCCCATCTTCTGGAGCCTGCCGACCGGCATGCTGGGCGGCGCGGCGGCGGCGGCCGGCATCGCGCTGATCAATTCGGTGGGCAACCTGGCCGGTTTCGTCAGCCCCTACCTGGTGGGCGCCATCAAGGACGCCACCGGCAGCCCCGCCACCGGCATCTACCTGGTGGCGGCCAGCCTGGCGCTGGGCGGCGTGCTGGTGCTGGCGGGCGTGAGGAAGGCTTGATTACCTGGGACGTAATCGCCGCGCGGCGGCGCTTTCGGGACAATGGTTCTGTCGACAACGACACAGCCATCCAACCCAACCAGGAGAGCACCATGCACAATCCAGTCCACAACCCGGTCCACATCGCCGAACAATACCTGTCCGTCTGGAACGAGCGCGACGCCGCCGCCCGCCGCGCCAAGGTCGCCCGTGCCTTTACGCTCGACGCCAGCTACGCTGACCCCATGATGCGCGGCGAAGGCCACACCGGCATCGACGCCATGATAGGCGCGGCGCAAAGCCAGTTCCCCGGCCTGCGTTTTGAAATGGACGGCACGCCGGACGGCCACAACGACGTGGTGCGCTTTTCGTGGGCCCTGGGCGCGCCCGGCGCCAAGCCGGTGGCGCGCGGCACCGACGTGGCCACCGTCAGCGACGACGGCCGGCTGGCCAGGGTTACCGGCTTCCTCGACGCGGCGCCAGGACCGCAATGAGCGCCGCCGCGGCCGGCCAGTACTTCAGCGACTTCGCGGCCGCGCTGCGCTACTGGCGCGGCAAGCGCGGCCACAGCCAGCTGCGCCTGTCGGCCGAGAGCGGCATCTCGCAGCGCCACATCAGCTTCCTTGAAAGCGGGCGCTCGCAGCCGAGCCGCGAGCTGATACTCAAGCTGGGCGTGGTGCTCGACATCCCGCTGCGCGAGCGCAATGTGATGCTGCTGGCGGCCGGTTACGCGCCGGCCTACCAGGAGCGCAAGATGGACGATCCGGAACTGCGCGCCGTCAAGCAGGCGCTGGACTTCATGCTGGCGCAGCAGGCGCCGTATCCGGCGCTGGTGGTGGACCGGCTGTGGAACCTGGTGATGAGCAACGAGCCCGCCAACCGTTTCTTCAAGTGGCTGCTCTGCATGCCGGACGAGGCGCTGATCCCGCGCGACGGCAGCATCAATGTGCTCAAACTGACGCTGGCGCCGGACGGCCTGCGGCCTTGGCTGCAAAACTGGGAGGAGGTCGGCGCCGACCTGCTGCACTGGATACAGCGCGAAGCCATGAGCGACGGCCCCGGCAGCGAGGCGAGCGCGCTGCTGACCGAGTTGCGGCAGCTCGCCGGCATGCCGCAGGCCGGCAAGGAGGGCGCGGACCCGGGCCTGGCGCCCAACCTCGACCGCCGCGCGCTGCCTTTCCTGCCGCTGACGATACGCAAGGACGGCGTGGAACTGAAGCTGTTCACCACCATCACCACCCTGGGCACGCCGCACGACGTGACGGTGCACGAACTGCGCCTGGAAGCCTTCTTCCCGGCCGACGAAGCGAGCGCGGCCTGGTTTCGCGGGCGCTAGATACTGTATATAATTACAGTACCATCATTTTTCCCGTACCGCGCCATGGCCGAAACGCGCCGCATCGCCCACCTCGACATGGACGCCTTCTACGCGTCCGTGGAGCTGCTGCGTTATCCGGAACTGCGCGGCCAGCCGGTGGTGATAGGCGGCGGCTCGCGGCACCAGCCGGTGGAGCTGGCGGACGGCACGCGGCGCTTCTCGCGGCTGCGCGATTACGTAGGGCGGGGCGTGGTCACCACGTCGACCTACGAGGCGCGCGCGCTGGGCGTGTTTTCCGCCATGGGCACGATGAAGGCCGCCGCGCTGGCGCCGGACGCGGTGCTGCTGCCGACCGACTTCGATTCCTACCGCCGCCTGTCGCGCCTGTTCAAGGCCGCCGTGGCCGAGATCGCGCCGCACATGGAGGACCGGGGCATCGACGAGATCTACCTCGACCTGAGCGAGCACCCGGAGGAGACGCGCGCGCTGGCGCTGCGCATCAAGCAGGCTGTCAAGGACCACACCGGGCTGTCGTGCTCGATCGGCATCGCGCCCAACAAGCTGCTGGCCAAGATCTGTTCCGACCTGGAAAAGCCCAACGGCCTGACCATCGTGTCGCACGACGACGTGCCGGCCCGCATCTGGCCGCTGCCGGTGCGCAAGGTGAACGGCATCGGCCCCAAGGCGGACGCCAAGCTGGCCGCGCTCGGCATCGACACCGTGGGCCAGCTGGCCGCCGCCGACGAGGCCCTGCTGCAGGAGCACTTCGGCCTGAATACGGCCAGCTGGCTCAAGCGCATCGCGCTCGGGCAGGACGAGCGCGCGGTCGTCACCAGCCACGAGCCCAAGTCCATCAGCCGGGAAACCACCTTCGAGCGCGACCTGCACGCCCGGCACGACAAGGAGGCGCTGTCGGACATTTTCACCAGGCTGTGCCTGCGCCTGGGGGAGGACCTGGCGCGCAAGCGCTACGTCGGCCGCACGGTGGGCATCAAACTGCGCTATGCGGACTTCCGCATCGTCACGCGCGACGTGACCTTGCCGGCGCCCACGGCGGACGGCGCCGCGATACGGCGCGCCGCCGGGGAATGCCTGCGGCGGGTGCCGCTGGACCAGCGGCTGCGGCTGCTGGGCGTGCGGGTCAGCGCCCTGTCCAGCATGGACGAAGCCGGCCTGGAGGAATCCGCAACACGGGTCCCCAGCCAAGGCGATCTTTTCGCGGACCTGTAAGCGGCGCGTGTAAAATGTCGTTCCCCCAGAATTTAGTTGAACAAAGGCAAACTCAAATATGTGGTTCAAGAATCTGCAAATCTACCGTCTGCCCGCGCCCTGGGCATTTACTCCCGAACAACTCGAAGCGGCGCTCAGCACCAACGCCTTTTCGCCGGCCAGCAGCAATGAATTGCTGCGCCAGGGCTGGGACAAGCCGCGCCCTAACGGCGGCCTGGTGCACGTGGTCAACAATCAGATGCTGATCCTGCTGGGCACCGAGAAGAAGCTGCTGCCGGCGACCGTCATCAACCAAGTGGCCAAGGCCCGCGCGGCCGAGATGGAAGAAGCGCAAGGTTTTGCCCCAGGCAAGAAAGCCATGAAGGAACTGAAGGAACGCGTGGCCGACGAACTGCTGCCGCGCGCCTTCTCGATCCGCGGCAACGTCTGGACCTGGATCGACCCGGTCAACGGCTGGCTGGTGGTGGACGCGGCCAGCCCGGCCAAGGCCGATGAAGTGATCAAGCTGCTGTTGAAGGCGGTCGACCGCATGCCGCTGGAAAGCCTGCGCGTGCAGCGCTCGCCGGTCGGCGTGATGACCGAATGGCTGCAGGCCGATGATTCGCCGTCCGGCTTCACGGTCGACATGGACACCGAGCTGCGCGCCACCGGCGAGAGCAAGGCCGCGGTGCGCTATGTGCGCCACACCCTGGAAGCGGACGAGGTGCGCCGCCACATCGCCGCCGGCAAGCAGTGCACCCGCCTGGCCATGACGTGGGAAAGCAAGATCTCCTTCACCCTGACTGAATCGCTGGCGCTGAAAGGCATCAAGCCGCTGGACGTGCTGAAGGAAACCGAGTCGAGCACCCGCAACGACGACGAGCGTTTCGACGGCGACTTCATGCTGATGACCGGCGAACTGAGCAAGATGATGGCCGATGTGGTCGAAGCCTTGGGCGGTGAAGCGAAAGCCTGATCTCCCCCGGATAAGAAAAAACCCGCCTGGTCCACATGGACCAGGCGGGTTTTTTTTCGCGCCGGCGGCGTATCAGCCGACGATGCCCTGCGCTTGCAGGATGGGCAGGGTGAATTCGGCAAAGGCGTCCGCCATGCGGCGCAGCTCGGCCGACTGCGCGTCGCGCTCGAGCGCCACGCCCTCTTTTTGCAGGCGCTGGTTCTGCCGGTCGAGGATGGCGCCGGCGAACGCGGCCCACTCGGCCGGCTGCTGCTTGCCTTGCAGGCTGGCCAGCACGAACAGCTGGCTGAAACGGTCGAGCTGGGTGCCGCTGCCGGTGACGGGCGAGGCCAGGTAGGACACTTCGCTGCCGGTGACCGCCATCTGGCACAGGTGGCGGTTCAGGCGCTCGGTCTGCGGGCGCGCGCCGGCGATGGCGTGGTCGTCCTGCACCGCGCGCAGGTTGCCATTGCCCGCCAGCACAAACACGGCCTGCACGATTTGCGCGATGGACACGTTCTGCGTGGCGCAGGCCGCCTCGATCTCGGCGATCGTGCGCGGCTGGTGGTCGGCCAGCAAGTCCAGGATGGGCGCGTACACGGCCGTCTGCAGCGTCACCTCGCCCAGCGGGGCGCTGATCTTCAGCGGCACGTCCTTGCGCGGCACCGCCAGCAGCAGCTTTTGCTTGCGCAGCAAGTCCTCGCGCGCGGCGGCGGACAGGCGGCGCGCGCCGCGCACCCAGTAGTCGCGCCGGAACTGCTGGTTGACCATGAAGTCGCGCACCGTCTCGCGGAACATCGGGTCCGGGATTTCCGCCAGCAGCGCCTGCTGCTCGGCGCTGAAGTTGACCGAGTCGATGTGGTCCAGATAAAAGGCCGAGCAGGCATAGCTGAGTTTGGCTTCCTCCAGCTGTTCGGCCATGGCCGCGAACGACATCGGTACCCAGTCGCGGTTGAAATACTCGTGCGCCACGTAGTTGCGGTTCATGTCCTTGATGCGTTCCATGCGCGCGCTCACGCCCGGGTTGGCCTTGAGGAAGGCGGGCTGGGTGGCGAACAGCTTCTCGACAAAGGCGATGGACTCGTCGATGCGCGGCACGATGCCCTTGCCCGGCGCGCCCATCACCTGGCTGTGCTCGGTGAGCAGGTCGCGCACCGGCGCCATCGCGGCCCAGCCGGGCTGGGTGTTGTAGCTGATGTAGAGCACGCCGCCCGGCTTCAGCTTGCGGCGCACGAAGTCGACGATGACGGCGCGGTTGGCGTCCGAGATCCAGCTCCAGATGCCGTGCAGGCAGATGAAATCGAAGTCCGGCAGGTGGGGGCGGCTGCAGAATTCCTCGAAAGACAGGTCGTGCAGCTGCGCGTGCGCGTCCGACGCGACCGCCAGCTCCTGGGCGAACGCGGCCTGGGCCGGATTGAAGTCGGTGCCGTGCCACTCGGTGACGGAGGCGGCCGCATGGATATTGACGCTGACGCCCTGGCCGAAACCGAGCTCGCAAGCGGCGCCCACCTCGGGGAAGGCCAGTCCCGCGTTCAGGAAGGCCAGCTTGATGCGCAGCGGGTTAAGCTCCGTGTAGAGGCCAAAAGTGTAGCCGATGTCGGCTACGTAGCCGGCGGACCAGTCGGACATTGCTTCTCCTGAAATCATGAAATATTGTCCATTTTACAGCGCCTGGAACACACCGGCAGCACGGTTCTTCTGCACATTGTCCCAGCTGAAAATGCGGCCGTTCATGGCCACGTAGACGCCGGCCGGCAGGGTCTGCGCCGCGGCGCAGGCGAAGCCGAGGTTGAACAGCGCGTCCGAGTTGGCGATTTCGTAGGGGATCATGGCGCCGGTCAGCACGACGGTCTGCGCCAGCGCGGCAGCGCCCAGCACGGCGGCAGTCTCCTTCATGGTGTCGGTGCCGTGCACGATGACGATGGCCTGCTCGGCGGCGGCGCGGCAGCTGGCCAGCACGCGCGCGCGGTCGGCGTCCTGCATGTCGAGCGAATCGAGCAGGGGCAGCTGTTCCAGCGTCGCGCCCACCGTCATGCGCGACTGTGCGATGGCTTGCGGCAAGTGGCTGTCGGCGAAGGCCAGCGTGCCGTTCAGTTCGTTGTAGTGCTTGTCGAAGGTGCCGCCAGTGGCGATGATGCGCAGGGTCATGATGGAGTCCGGTGGTAAGTCTACGATAAGGGCGCATGATAGCGTGTCGCGGCCACATGCGAAACTTGGACGCAAAACATGGCCACACTCATCTGGAAAGTTGGGCATACTCCGATTACACTGGTTTCTTTGTCCGGCCACATCATGAAAGCGCTCGCTCCCGGTACCGTCATTTTCCACCGCCATCGCGGCTATGGCGTGATCACGGCCGTCAATCTGCTGACCGGCTGGATCGCCGCGCGCTTCGGCAGCGAGTCGCGGACCTTGGACCTGAACCTGTCGACCGACGAGGTGCAGTTCGCCGACGGCGAAGCCATCCTGTTCCGGCGCGCGCCGCCGGACCGCATGCCGCACGCGCGGCTGATGGCCATGGTGCGCGAGCTGCACCGGGCCGGCTACCAGAGGCTGTACCTGTACTCCTGGCCCAAGCCGTCCGGCCTGCACTGGCGCTGGCACTTGTTCACCGGCCCGCGCGACTGGATGCAGCGTTCCTGGCGCGAAGGCTGGTATGGTTCCGGCGCCGACTACAACGTCAACCCCGTGATGGGCTGGGGCGACACGCCCGGCGCCAGCACCGAGGAGCTGGTGCACGCGCTGGCGCGTTTCGACCCGCAAGGCCTGGCGCAAGCGCTGGGGCGCGACGAAGACCACGCCGCCTGGTTCGGCGCCGTGTGCGACAACTTGCTGCCCGGCTATATGTACAGCCTGGACATGGCGCGTCCCGACGGCGGCCCGCTGACCGAGATGCCGGCCGTGCCGGTGATCCCGGTGCGCGCCACCCTGCCCGCCTACAGCGGCCCCGACATCGCCTGGCCGCCAGGCTGGGCCGGCCTGTGGACCAAGGTCCACGCCATGCCCGTTCCCCGCCCCAACTTCAGCGGCATCCCCGAAACCTGAGCCGCAATTTGCGGGACTCGGCGTCCCCAAATTGCGGTTCAGCTTGCTTGGCGGATGTTGGCGGCGTAGCCGGGGTTGAGGATGGTCTTGCAGTTGCCGTTGGCGAAATCGGCCAGGTTCTGGAAGGCGTGCTGGAAGTACAGCTCGTAGCTGTCCAGCTCGACATAGCCGAGGTGGGGCGTGGCCAGCACGTTGGGCATGCGCAGCAGCGGGCTGTCCGGCGGCAAGGGCTCGTCGGTGAACACGTCGAGCGCGGCGCCGCCCGGCGCGCCCAGCTTCAGCGCCGCCTCCAGCGCGCCCTCGGCCACCAGTTCGGCGCGGCTGGTGTTGACGAACAGCGCGGTCGGCTTCATGCGCGCCAGGTCTGCCGCCGTGACGATGCCGCGTGTCGAGTCGGCCAGGCGCAGGTGCAGGCTGAGCACGTCCGCCTCGGCGAAGAACTGCTCGCGCGATTCGGCCGCCGTATGGCCGTCCGCCACCGCCGCGTCGCGGCTGGCCTGCCCGCCCCAGACGAGGATCTTCATGCCGAAGGCCTTGCCGTAGCCGGCGATCAGCTTGCCGATCTTGCCGTAGCTCCAGATCGCCAGGGTGCGGCCCTTGAGTACGGTGCCCACCGTATTGTGTTCGGGCGCGGTCGAGACCGTCTGCCACAGCCCTTCCTTCAGGTGGGCCGCGTAGGGCACGATCTTGCGCTGCGCCGCCATGATCAGCGCCCAGGCCAGCTCGGCCGGCGCGGTCGGCGAACCGACGCCCTCGGCGATGGCGATGCCCAGTTCGGTGGCGGCCTCCACATTGATGTGGCCGCTGACCTTGCCGGTCTGCGAAATGAGCTTGAGGTTCGGCAGCTTGGCCAGCAGCGCACGGGAAAACTCGGTGCGCTCGCGTATCAGCACCACCGCGTCGAACGGCGCCAGCCGGGCCGCCAGCTGGCCCACGCCGCGGCTGGAATTGTTGAACACTTTGACATCATGCCCTTCCAGCAATTTAAAGCACTTCAGGCTGCGGGTGGCGTCTTGGTAATCGTCGAGGATTGCTATCTTCATAATGGTTGGGATGATTTTGACAGGGTTTCGTAGCGAAATAACGGGTTTGCTAATTTCAGGAATAGCCTACTACTTTAGTCAACCAATTCTCCTACATTTTTGACTGAATCGCGGGGGTGCGGGTGTACAATCCCCAGCACTTTGAAGCCCAACAGCGGGTTTCCGCAATACGTTCCATCAGCGCCGCCGCATAATCAAGGCGCATCGACATGACCGCCGTACCGCCGAAGCATTAACGAATGCCTTTCCGTGCGCAAGCCATAAGCTGACGACGATCTGCCGTGCCGGGACAAGACAAAGAATTCTTATTGGCATTGGAGGTACTATGAATCAGCCCGTTATGAGTGGCGTAGCAGCACTGAACGTCCCAGCTTACATCAAACACCAAAAACTCATCCAGTGGGTCGCGGAAGTTGCCGCGCTGACCCGCCCGGCCCGCATCTACTGGTGCGACGGCTCGCAGGAAGAGTACGACCGCCTGTGCGCCGAGATGGTGGCGGCCGGCACGATGAAAAAGCTGAACCAGGACCTGCGTCCGAATTCCTACCTGGCCTGCTCGGATCCGACCGACGTGGCGCGCGTGGAAGACCGCACCTTCATCTGCTCGAAAACCAAGGAAGAGGCCGGCCCGACCAACAACTGGATGGCCCCGGCTGAAATGCGCTCCACCTTGAACGGCCTGTTCGACGGCTGCATGGCCGGCCGCACGCTGTACGTGGTGCCGTTCTCGATGGGCCCGCTGGGCTCGCCGATCGCCCACATCGGCGTCGAGCTGTCCGATTCGCCTTACGTGGCCGTCAATATGCGCATCATGACGCGCATGGGCAAAGCCGTGTACGACGTGCTGGGCGCCGACGGCGAATTCGTGCCGGCGATCCACACCGTCGGCGCGCCGCTGGCGGCAGGCCAGAAGGACGTCGCATGGCCATGCAACGCCACCAAGTACATCGTGCATTTCCCGGAAACGCGCGAAATCTGGTCCTATGGTTCGGGCTACGGCGGCAACGCGCTGCTGGGCAAGAAGTGCTTCGCACTGCGCATCGCCTCCAATATGGGCTTCCAGGAAGCGCAGACCGGCGCGGGCGCCGGCTGGCTGGCTGAACACATGCTGATCCTGGGCGTGGAATCGCCGGAAGGCAAAAAGCACTACGTCGCCGCCGCCTTCCCTTCGGCTTGCGGCAAGACCAACTTCGCCATGCTGATCCCGCCTGCCAGCTTCAAGGGCTGGAAAGTGACCACCATCGGCGACGACATCGCCTGGATCAAGCCGGGCGCCGACGGCCGCCTGTACGCGATCAACCCGGAAGCGGGCTACTTCGGCGTCGCCCCCGGCACCAACACCAAGACCAATTCGAACTGCATGGCTTGCCTGGGCGAGAACACCATCTTCACCAACGTCGCGCTGACCGACGAAGGCGACGTGTGGTGGGAAGGCCTGACCAAGGAAGCGCCTGCCCACCTGATCGACTGGCAGGGCAAGGACTGGACCCCGGCGTCCGGCACCAAGGCCGCCCATCCGAACGCGCGCTTCACCGTGGCCGCGACCCAGAACCCGGTCATCGACCAGGCCTGGGACGACCCGGCCGGCGTGCCGATCTCGGCCTTCATCTTCGGCGGCCGCCGCTCGACCACCGTGCCGCTGGTGACCGAAGCCCGCAACTGGGTGGAAGGCGTCTACATGGCAGCGACCATGGGTTCCGAAACCACCGCCGCCGCCGCCGGCCAGATGGGCGTGGTGCGCCGCGACCCGTTCGCCATGCTGCCCTTCATCGGCTACAACATGGCCGACTACTTCCAGCACTGGCTGAACCTGGGCCAGAAGGTAGGCGCGGTCAACCCGGCCGCGCTGCCGAAGATCTACTGCGTGAACTGGTTCCGCACCGGCGCCGACGGCAAATTCGTCTGGCCCGGCTTCGGCGACAATATGCGCGTGCTGAAGTGGATGCTCGAACGCATCGACGGCAAAGCGGGCGGCGTGGAAAACGTGTTCGGCGTGACCCCGGAATTCGGCGACCTGAACTGGGACGGCCTGAACTTCACGCAAGAGCAGTTCAACCAGATCACCTCGATCGACAAGGCGGCCTGGAACGAAGAACTGAAGCTGCACGACGAGCTGTTCGACAAGCTGGCCTACCACCTGCCGCAAGAGCTGGTGGCCACCAAGGCTGAAATCGAGAAGCGCCTGGCCAACTAAGCAGGCAGCATCCGATAAAATGGCGCGTCTTCGGGCGCGCCATTTTTTTTGTTTACATTTCGCACAGGTGTGCTAAAGTTTGGGCATGAACACACTGTCCAGCAAAAGCGAAGCCACTTACACCGCCATCCTGGGCACCGCCTACGAGATGGCGGCGGCCGACGGCATCGGCAAGGTGTCGCTGGGCGAGGTGGCCAAGCGCACCGGCATCAGCAAGAGCGGCGTGTTCTCGCGCGTCGGCTCGCTGGAGAGCCTGCAGAGCGACGTGCTGGACGAGTACGACCGCCGCTTCGCCGACGAGGTGTTCATGCCGTCGCTGAAGCTGGCGCCCGGCCTGCCGCGCCTGACGGCCCAGGTGGAGCGCTGGATCGCGCGCTGCAAGGACACCGGTCCGGGCTCCGGCTGCCTGTACACGGCGGGCGCCTTTGAATACGACGACCTGGACGGCCCCTTGCGCGACCGTCTGCAGCAGGGTGTCGAGCGCTGGCGCGCCTCGCTGCGCAAGACCGTGCGGCAAGCGGTGGAGCTGGGCCATTTGCGGCCCGACACCGATGCCGAACAGCTGGTGTTCGAGATTTACTGCCTGATCGTGGGCTTGCTGCACGATAGCCGCTTCATGCGGGACCCGGTGGCGCCGAAGCGCATGCTGATGGCCTTCAGCCGCCTGCTTTCGACGTACAAGAGTTTGAGTTACCAGGAATGACGGCCGCCGCCCCCGCTTCGCGGAGGCCGGTTGCGCCGCCGTTTTTTTTCACTACATTTCGCACACCTGTGCGAAAAAGGAGAGCATCATGACCAAAGCCATTTTCCTCGCGGTAGTCGCCTGCTGCCTGCTGTTCAGCCCCAAGCTGGTGGACGCCCTGCGTTCGCTGCCCGACAGCAATGACGATTTCGGCCTCTGCTAAGGGCGCGCCATGGTAGCCATCGATTTCTATTTCGACTTCGTCTCGCCCTACGGCTACTTCGCCGCCACCTGCATCGACGAGCTGGCGGCGCGCCACCGGCGCGAAGTGCGCTGGCATCCCATCATGATGGCAGCCGTGTTCCAGGCCACCGGCGGCATGCCGCTGCCGCTGGTGCCGATCAAGGGCGACTACGTGCTGCACGACATCGACCGCACGGCGCGCCAGCACGGCATCGTCTACCGCCAGCCGGCCACCTTCCCGCAACTGCTGCTGGGGGCGCCGCGCGCCATGCTGTGGATACGCCAGCAGTACGGCGAAGCGCAGGCGGTGCGTTTCGCCAAGCGCGCCATGCATGCCTATTTCGCCGACCGTGTCGACCTGACGGACGACGAGGTGCTCGCTGGCATCGCGGCGGGCCTGGACATTCCGGCCGATGCCTTGCTGGCGGCCATCAAGTCGGCCGAGGTGAAGGACTTGCTGAAGGCCGAAACGGCGGAGGCGCTGGCGCGCGGCGTGTTCGGCTCGCCCTTCGTGATCGCGGACAAGGAGCCGTTCTGGGGCTTCGACCGCTTCGGCCAGCTCGAAGCCTGGCTGGCCGGCGGCGGCGTGTCGTGGAGCTACTGGGCGCGCAAGCCGAAAATCGTCTCCAGCCTGGGCCACCGCACCGCGCCGCGGCAGTAATGCCGGCATGGCGTCGCCGCGCACTGCCGCCGCGATCATGCAGTCCATGCCGCGTTTTCGGCATTCCGTCACAAACCGCCCGCGCCGGGCGGTTTTCGCGTTTACAGTGCAAGCTCACCCATTTTCAGCTTAAACCACCATGACCAAAACCCGTTTCGGCGCCGCCAGCGCCTTGCTGTTTTCCCTGATGCTGGGCCTGGCCCACGCCGGTCCGGCCGCGCCGGACCTGGAAGGCCGCCGCGCCGCACTGAACAGCCTGATCAAAGAGCAGTGGGACTACACCATGCGCATCAGCCCCGAGTGGGCATCGCTGCTGGGCGACAAGCGCTACAACGACAAGTGGTCCGACTTTTCGCAGGCCGGCATCGACGCCGACGCCAAGGCCACCGTGGAGTTCCTGAAGCGTTTCGAAGCGATCGACACCTCCGGCTTCCCCTTGCAGGAAAAGCTGAACCAGGAACTGATGGTGCGCCAGTTGCGCGAGAATGTGGAAGGCGCGCGCTTCAAGGATTGGGAAATGCCGCTGGCGCAAAACTCCGGCATCCACATCGACGCGCCGCAAATCGTCTCCGCGCTGCCGTTCGAGACCGTCAAGGATTACGAGGACTACATCCAGCGCCTGCGCACGCTGCCGAAACTGTTCGACGAGACCCGCGCGCAGATGGAAAAAGGCGTGCAGGACGGCCTGATGCCGCCGCAGTTCCTGATCCCGAAAATCGTCAAGCAATGCGAGGGCGTGGCCGCGATGAAAGCCGCCGCCTCGCCGTTCGCCGAGCCGCTGAAGAAATTCCCGAAAGACTTCTCGGCGGCCGACAAGGCGCGCCTGAGCAAGGAGGTCCTGGCGGCAGTGCAGAACGATGTCGCGCCGGCATACAAGAAGCTGGCGGTTTTCGTGCAGACCCAGTACCAGCCTCACGGCCGCAAGGACGTGGGCATGTGGTCGCTGCCGGACGGCGCGGCGCGCTACACGCACAAGGCCAAGTCCTCGACCACCACCGACATGACGCCGGAGCAGATCCACCAGCTGGGCCTGTCTGAAGTGAGCCGCATCGAAGCGCAGATGCTGGGCGTGGCGCAGAAACTGGGCTACAAGGACTTGAAGACCTTCAACAAGGCGCTCGCCGCCAAGCCCGCGCTGCATCCGAAGTCGCGCCAGCACATCGTCGACCTGTATCAGCAATACACGGACCAGATGTACAAGCAGCTGCCGCAGCAGTTCGGCATCCTGCCCAAGGGTAAGGTGGAGATCCGCAAGGTCGAGGAATTCCGCGAGAAGGGGGAGGCTGCCGCGTCCTACATGGGCGGCTCGCCGGACGGCAAGCGCGCCGGCCGCGTGATGGTCAACACCGGCGATTACGCCAAGCGGTCCACCATCGGCATCGAAACCACGGCGCTGCACGAGGGCGTGCCCGGCCACCACATGCAGATCGCCATCGCGCAGGAAATCGAAGGCCTGCCGAGCTTCCGCCAGCATGGCAACTACACCGCGTACGCCGAGGGCTGGGCGCTGTATTCGGAGCGCCTGGGGCAGGAGCTGGGCTTCTTCAAGGACCCGTACAGCTACTACGGCCACCTGCAGGACGAGATGCTGCGCGCCATCCGCCTGGTGGTGGACACCGGCCTGCATTACAAGAAGTGGAGCCGGCAGCAGGTGGTGGACTTCTTCCACGACCATTCCGGCATCGAGGAAGTGGACGTGCAGAGCGAGACCGACCGCTACATCGTGTGGCCGGGCCAGGCGCTGGGCTACAAGATCGGCCAGCTGAAGATTTTGGCGCTGCGCGACTACGCGAAGCAGGAACTGGGGGCCCGGTTCGACATCCGCAAATTCCACGACCAGGTGCTGGGCGCGGGCGCCTTGCCGATGGACGTGCTCGAGACGCACATCAAAGGCTGGGTCGACGCCGAAAAACAGGGTGCCAAGGTGGCGACGCAGTAGTTAGCCCGTCATTCCCGCGCAAGCGGGAATCCATGCTGAGCTGGCTCATTCGCCGGCGTATGGATTCCCGCATGCGCGGCGGTCCGCCGTTGCGGAATGACAGGGCGGGGGCTTACTTTTTCTTCGTTGGTTTCAGCAGCGGAATCAGGTATTTACCCGTCACGCTGTCCGGGTTGGCCGCCACATCCTCCGGCGTGCCGGCGGCGATGATCTGGCCGCCGCCCGCGCCGCCTTCCGGCCCCAGGTCCACGATCCAGTCCGCCGTCTTGATCACATCCAGGTTGTGCTCGATGATGGCCAGCGTGTTGCCCTGGTCGCGCAGGCGGTGGATCACCTTCAGCAGCAAATCGATATCGTGGAAGTGCAGGCCGGTGGTCGGCTCGTCCAGGATATACAAGGTGCGTCCGGTGTCGCGCTTGGACAGCTCCAGCGACAGCTTCACGCGTTGCGCCTCGCCGCCCGACAAGGTGGTCGCGCTCTGGCCCAGCTTGATATAGCCCAGGCCCACGTCCAGCAAGGTGTGCAGCTTGCGCGCGATCAGCGGCACCGGCTTGAAGAACTCGTGCGCGTCCTCCACCGTCATGTCCAGCACCTGGGTGATGCTCTTGCCCTTGTACAGCACTTCCAGCGTTTCGCGGTTGTAGCGCTTGCCGTGGCAGACGTCGCACGGCACGTACACGTCCGGCAGGAAGTGCATCTCGACCTTGATCACGCCGTCGCCCTGGCAGGCTTCGCAGCGGCCGCCCTTGACGTTGAACGAGAAGCGGCCCGCGCTGTAACCGCGTTCCTTGGCCATCGGCACCGTGGAGAACAGGTCGCGTATCGGCGTAAACAGGCCGGTGTAAGTGGCCGGATTCGAGCGCGGCGTGCGGCCGATCGGCGCCTGGTCCACCGCGATCACCTTGTCGAAGTGCTCCAGGCCGCTGATGGTGTCGTGCGGCGACGGTTCGGTCTGCGAGCCGTACAGGTGGCGCGACAGCGCAGGGTAGAGCGTGTCGTTGATCAGCGAGGATTTGCCGGAACCGGACACGCCGGTGATGCAGGTCATCAGGCCGACCGGCAACTGCAGGGTGACGCTCTTCAGGTTGTTGCCGGTGGCGCCGGTGATCACCAGCTGGCGTTCCTCGTTGAATACGTGGCGCTGCTTCGGTACTTCAATACGCATCGCGCCGCTCAGGTACTGCGAGGTCAGCGATTCCTTGTTTTTCAGGATGTCCTTCAGCGAGCCGGAGGCGATCACGTCGCCGCCGTGCACGCCCGCGCCCTTGCCCATGTCGACGATGTAGTCGGCGGTGCGGATCGCGTCCTCGTCGTGCTCGACCACCAGCACGCTGTTGCCGATGTCGCGCAAATGCTTCAGCGTTTCGATCAGGCGGTCGTTGTCGCGCTGGTGCAGGCCGATGGACGGCTCGTCCAGCACATACATGACGCCGGTCAGGCCGGAACCGATCTGCGAAGCCAGGCGGATGCGCTGCGCTTCGCCGCCGGACAGGGTGTCGGCGCTGCGGTCCAGCGACAGGTAGTCCAGGCCCACGTTGTTGAGGAACTTCAGGCGCGAGATGATCTCCTTGACCACGCGGTCGGCGATCTCCTTCTTCGAGCCTTTCAGCTCCAGCGTTTCGAAGAACTCCAGCGCGTCGCGCAGCGGCTTGCGGGCGATCTCGTAGATCGCGCGCTCCTGCTTGCCGGTGCCGACCTTCACATAGCGCGCTTCCACGCGCAGGCGGGCGCCGGAACAGGCCGGGCACTCCTTCTCGTTGATGAACTTGGCCAGTTCCTCTTTCACCGCCATCGAATCGGTCTCGCGGTAGCGGCGCGACAGGTTGTTCACCACGCCTTCGAAGGTGTGCTCCTTGACCACGGTGCGGCCGCGTTCGTTGATGTAGGCGAACGGGATGGCCTGCTTGCCCGAACCGTGCAGCACGGCTTCCTGCGCGTTCTTCGGCAACTGCTCGAACGGCGTATCCAGGTCGAACTCGTAATAGGCCGCCAGCGCGGTCAGCATCTGGAAGTAGAACTGGTTGCGGCGGTCCCAGCCCTTCACGGCGCCGGAGGCCAGCGACAGGTTGGGGAAGGCGACGATGCGTTTCGGGTCGAAGAACTCGATATGGCCCAGGCCGTCGCAATCGGGGCAGGCGCCCATCGGGTTGTTGAACGAGAACAAGCGCGGTTCCAGTTCCTGCAGCGAGTAGCCGCACTCGGTGCAGGCGAACTTGTTGGAATAGACATGCTCCTTGGCGGTGTCCATTTCGTAGGCCACGGCGCGGCCGTCGGCCAGGCGCAGCGCGGTCTCGAAACTCTCGGCCAGGCGCTGCTTGATCTCCTGATTTACCTTCACGCGGTCGATCACCACGTCGATGGTGTGCTTTTCGGTCTTCTTCAGCTTGGGCAGATCGTCGACTTCATAGATTTTTGCGGCATGCGTACCGCTCTGTACCCGGAAGCGTACGAAACCATGGGCTTGCATCTGCTCGAACAGGTCCACGTGCTCGCCCTTGCGGTTGGCCACCACCGGCGCCAAGATCATCAGTTTGGTGCCCTCTGGCATGCCCAGCACCGCGTCCACCATCTGCGACACGGTCTGGGCCGCCAGTGCGTGGGTAGGGTGGTTGATGCAGTACGGCGTGCCGACGCGCGCATACAGCAGGCGCAGGTAATCGTGGATCTCTGTCACCGTGCCCACGGTCGAGCGCGGGTTGTGCGAGGTGGCCTTCTGCTCGATGGAGATGGCCGGGGACAGGCCCTCGATCAGGTCCACGTCCGGTTTTTCCATCAGTTGCAGGAACTGGCGCGCGTAGGCCGACAGCGACTCCACATAGCGGCGCTGCCCCTCGGCGTACAGCGTGTCGAACGCCAGCGACGACTTGCCGGAGCCGGACAGGCCGGTAATCACGATCAGCTTGTTGCGCGGCAGATCGAGGTTGATGTTCTTGAGGTTGTGCGTACGTGCGCCGCGAATGCGGATCTGTTCCATTGTTGTAGCCTTGGGTAAAGGGGGCAAACGGGGTGAACCCGGTACTATAGCCGGGTTTAGTCCGCGCCGCCTTGCGCTGTTTGAGGCAGATCAAGGCGGCTGGACAGTAATACTGTATATAATACCAGTATCTGCGTTTTCCGGCTCAGCTTGCCGCCTAAAAAAACGACGGGGTGGCGCGGTGGTGTTGGCATATAATCGCTGTTTAGTCTTAACCGCCCGCTACGCGCGGCCGCTGTTCAACAGGAGTTATACATGGCATCAGTCAACAAAGTCATCATCGTCGGCAATCTGGGCCGCGATCCGGAAATTCGCTACATGCCTAGCGGTGATGCGATCGCCAACATTGCCGTTGCGACCTCGTACAAGTCGAAGGACCGCAACACCGGCGAGCAGAAAGAGCAAACCGAGTGGCACCGCATTTCCTTCTTCGGCCGCCTGGCTGAAATCGTCGGCCAGTACCTGAAAAAAGGTTCGTCGGTCTACGTGGAAGGCCGCCTGCAGACCCGCAAGTACACCGACAAGGACGGCGTGGAGAAGTACGCAACCGACATCATCGCCGAGCAGATGCAAATGCTGGGCGGTCGTCAAGGCATGGGTGAAGGCGGCGGCATGGACGACGGCGGCGGCTACGACGCCCCGGCTCCGCGCCAGGCTCCGGCTCCGCGTCCTGCGCCAGCACCGGCTCCGGCTCCGCGCCCGGCACCGCGCCCGGCGCCGAACTTCTCGGATATGGATGACGATATTCCGTTCTGACGGAGCACGCGCTGACGGAATCAAACGGCCCGGATACCTCGTATCCGGGCTTTTTTTTGACCCAAAGAAGAGACCCGCATGAGCGAAGAGCTTCCCAGCCAGAGTCCTGAACTGTTGCGCCGCCTTCTGCGTGCGAAGGACCGTATGGATGCCGCCTCGGACGAGGAGTGGCCGGTATCGCGCCTGGCGCAGGTCAGCTGTGTGTCGGAGGCGCACTTCGCCCGTTCGTTCAAGGAGGCCTTCGGCCTGCCGCCGCACCGCTACCTGCTCACGCGCCGCATTGAGCGGGCCAAGGCGCTGCTGCGCGAAACCGATTTGCCGATCACCGAGATCGCCTTCCGCACCGGCTGGCGCAGCCTGGGCACGTTCGGGCGCACCTTCCGCGACATCACGGGCAAGAACCCCGGCGAAATCCGGGAAAGCGAGCGGGGCGCGGTGGACGAACCGGGCCGCGTGCCCGCCTGCGTTCTGGGCGCCGCGCACCGGCCCCATCTCACAATGGCAGTTTCGGAGAAGCGGCGCCAAATGGCTGATCTTATACTGGGGACTCAAGAAAAGGAGATCCCATGACCCAAGGTATCGAAGTAGCCGGACTGTATGTCCGCGACCAGGATGAAGCGCTTGCCTTTTATGTCGACAAACTCGGCTTCCAAGTCCACACCGACGTGCGCAACGGCGATTATCGCTGGCTCACCGTGCAGCACCCGGAGCAGCCGTCCTTCCAGCTCGGCCTGTACGTGCCTGGGCCGCCCACCCACGACGAGGCGACCGCGCAGACGCTGCGCGCGATGGTCGCCAAGGGCGCCATGCCGCCCCTCGTGCTGGTGGTGGACGATTGCCGCGCCGCCTACGAGAAAATGCGCGAAAAAGGCGTGGAGTTCACGCAGGCGCCGGTTGACCGCTACGGCACAGTGGACGCCGGCTTCCGCGACCCGTCCGGTAACGGGTGGAAAATGATACAGGCGCGCCGCTGAGGCTGGAGGGAACATGACTACCTCGTCGAACCGCATCCGCCAGTTTCACCGCTGGACATCCATGGCATTCACGCTTGCCGTGATTGCCAACTTTGTGGTCAGGGCGCAGGGCGAGCCGCCGGCTTGGGTGACTTATTCGCCGCTGCCCCCGCTCGCTTTGCTCCTGCTCACCGGCCTGTATTTGTTCGTGCTTCCTTATTCGGCCCGTTGGCGCGTGCGCAAGTCCATGCAAGCGTAGGCGTGACAACCCGGCACGTTTGCCGCGCCGCATCAGTGCGCGATGGCGAGCTTGCCGAAATGCCGGCCGCCGCTTGCCAGCTCGGCATACGCCGCGCCGGTTTCGCCGATGTCGAACACGCGGTCGATGACGGGCACGATGCGGTGCGCCGCGATGGCGCGCGCTGCCTCCGCCAGGTCGGCCACCGAGCCGGTGTTGTTGCCGATGATGCGCAGCGCCTTCACGATGATGGGCAGCAGGTCGATCGGCGCCGCCGTGCCGCTGACAAAGCCGACCGTGAACACAGTGCCGCCCATGGCCGCCGCGTTGAGCGCGCGCGCGAACGTGGCGTCGCCCACCGTCTCCACCACCAGATCGGCGCCACGGCCCCCGGTGAGGTTCAGCACTTCCTCGTCCCAGGCTGGCGTGGCGCGGTAGTTGACCAGGTGGTCCGCGCCGAGTTGGCGCGCGCGTTCCAGCTTTTCATCGGATGAGGACGCAACTATCACGGTAGCGCCCGATGATTTGGCGAACTGCAGCGCAAAAATGCTGACCCCGCCGGTTCCCAGCAGCACCACGACCGAGCCGGGGCGCACTTGCGCCGAGCGCACGGCGTTCCAGGCCGTGGTGGCGGCGATGGGCAAGGCCGCACCCTGCGCGAAATCGAGGTGGGCGGGCAGGGCGACCAGGCTGGCGGCGGGCACGGCCACGTATTCGGCCAGCGAGCCGGGCAGCGTTATCCCACGCAATGCGGCGACATGGTGCGGCGTGATGGGGCCGCCTTGCCAGTTCGGCATGAAGTGCGGAACGACGCGGTCGCCCACGGCCCAGCCGCCGACGTTCTCGCCCAGCGCGGCGACCTCGCCGGCGCCGTCGGCCACCGGTATCATCGGAAATTGCGCGCCCGGGAAGCTGCCCGTGGCGATCGCCACGTCCACGTAGTTCAGCGTGGCGGCGCGCAGGCGCAGCAGCACTTCGCCGGGGCCGGCCTTGGGCTCGGGCAGTTCGGTCTGGCGGAAGGCGGTCAGTGCGGGGGCGGTGAGTTGGATGGCTTTCATGGTCTGCTCCGTGCTGGAAAGGCACCAGTCTCAGCCAAAAGCGCCGGAAGAAAAATGGCGGATCGATTCACATAGTCGAAACCACGGGTTCGCAATCAATCGCGGGTCGCGATATCGGTTCTGGCTTTCGTCGTCTTCTTCCTGATTCTGCGCTAGCGCTTCAGCACCAGGCGCGCCTCCAGGCCGCCGCCGGCCCGGTTATGCAGGCTGAGGCCGGCGTCCATGGCCAGCGTGAGCTGGCGCGCGATCGCCAGGCCGAGGCCGGTGCCGCCGGTGTTGCGGTTGCGCGAGGTTTCAATCCGCACGAAGGGTTCGAACACGGCTTCCAGCGATTCGGCCGGGATGCCGGGGCCACGGTCGAGCACGCTGATCGCCAGCGTGCCGGCCGGCACGGCATCGACGGCGATCTCGGCGGCGCCGCCGAATTTGAGCGCGTTGTCGATCAGGTTGCCGAGCACGCGCCGCAGCGCCTGCGGCCGCGCCACCAGCGCCGCGCCGACCTTGCCCTGCAGGCTGACGTCGTGGCCGGCGTCGAGGTAGTCGGCCAGCATGCTGTCGAGCAGGGCGTCGGGGTCGATGCGGCAGGGCACCTCGGCCGCGCCGTGCAAGGTGCGCGCATACGCGACGCCCTCCTTGACCAGGGTTTCCATTTCCCGCAGATCCTGCTGCAGCTTGACGTGCTGGGGGCCCTCGTCCATCAGGTCGACCCGCAAGCGCATGCGCGTGATCGGGGTTTGCAGGTCGTGCGAAATCGCGGCCAGGATCTGCAGGCGCTCGGTCACATAGCTGGCGATGCGGTCCTGCATGGCATTGAAGGCGCGCGCCGCGCGCGCCACTTCGGAAGGGCCGTCCTCGGGCAGGCGCTCGGCCTTCAGGTCGGGCCCCAGCGTGTCGGCCGCGCGCGCCAGCTGGTGCAGCGGCCGGGTGGCCTGGCGCACCGCGTACCAGCAGCACGCGCCCAGCACCGCCAGTTGCAGCGCCAGCAGCAGCGGCAGCCAGCGCGACAGCGGTATGCCCGGCATCGGCGTGATGTCGATGGTCAGCGGCGCGCCGTCGCTCAGGCGCAAGTGCACCTGCAGCCGCTCGCGCTCGCCGGGCACGGCGTTGGCCGTCACCTCATAGCTGGTGCCGATGCCTTCGGCTATGGAGGCCGCCACCCGCGCCGACAAGGTGGCGTCCGGCGCCGCGCCTGCAATGCCGGGGCCCAGCACGAACCGGTAGCTGCGGCGCGCCAGCCTGGGCAGCCAGTCCGGGCGCTCGGCGGCGGGCAGGCGGTCGAGCAGGGCCACCGAGCTGGCCACTTCGCGTTCGATGTAGCCCATCATCACGTTCATGGTGGCCTGGTTGCGCTCGGTCATGGTGAGCCAGAACGAGGCCGCCTGGCTGGCGGCCAGGCCGACGAACAGGATCAGCGCCAGGCGTGCGAACAGCGAGCGCGGCCACCGCGCCGGGTTGGCCAGGGCGGCCGGGCCAGCCGTCTTCACGCCGGCCCTTCAAGCAGGGTCACGGCGGCCGAGAACACATAGCCTTCGCTGCGCAGCGTCTTGATATAGCGCGGTTCGCGCGCCACGTCCTTCAGCGTCTGGCGCAGGCGGCTCACCAGCAGGTCGATCGAACGGTCGAACGGGTCGGCCTGGCGGCCCTGGGTCAGGTTCAGCAACTGGTCGCGTGTCAGCACCCGCTGCGGATGGTCGAGGAAGACCCGCAGCAGCCGGTACTCGGCGCCGCTCAGGGCTACCATCGTGCCGTCGGCGTCGAGCAGGTGGCGCGCCACCGTGTCCAGCCGCCAGTCGCCAAAGCCCAGCATATGGGCCGCCTCGGTCACTTGCATGTTCTTGGGCAGCATGCGTGCGCGGCGCAGAACGGCGCGGATGCGCGCCAGCAGCTCGCGCGAGGCGAACGGTTTCGACAGGTAGTCGTCGGCGCCCATCTCCAGGCCGACGATGCGGTCGGCCTCCTCCCCGAGGGCGGTCAGCATCAGCACCGGCACCGTGCGGTGCTTGCCGGCGCGCAGCTCGCGGCATAGCAGCAGGCCATCCTCGCCTGGCAGCATCAGGTCCAGCACGATGAGGTCGGGTTCGCCCTGCTCCAGCACGGCGCGCATCTGGCGTCCGTTGGCGGCCAACGATACGCGCATGCCGTTTTTTTCCAGGTAGGCGGCCAGCAGTTCGCGGATGCCGCGGTCGTCGTCGACGATCAGGATGTGGTCGGTATTTTCCATGCATTCATCATAACCCAGCCGATTTCCGGCTTTGTATCGCCGTGTATCCGGTTCGCAGCCTGACACACTACATTGCAGCGGCGCCGCCGGCAGGACACATGCGGGACATCTGCGGACGGTCCAATGGAGCTTCCACATATATAAGGAGCCCCATCATGGTGGACCTGATGCACAACCCGCTGGAAATCCTGCTGGCCCTGCTGGCCGGCGTGTTCACCATCGCCTCGCCCTGCGTGCTGCCCGTACTGCCAATACTTCTGGGCAGCGCGGCTGGAACGGCGCCGCGCGCCACCCGCAGCCGGCCGCTGTTCATAGTCGCCGGCTTCATTTTGACCTTCGCCTCCTTCGCCATGCTGCTGGGTGCGGTCTCGTCCGTGGTCCAGGCGGCGCAGGAAGCGTTGCGCAATACCGCCATCGCGCTGCTGGCGCTGTCCGGCTTGTTGCGCGTGTGGCCGCGACCCTACGAGTGGCTGGCGGCCCGCTTGCAGCAGGCCCCCGGCATGGGGACGTCCGGCGCGCCCGGCGGGGCGGAGGCGGCAGGCGTGGGGGAAATGTCAAAAATGGCAAATTGGCCAAGTGAGTCAAATGTGGCAGGTGGATCATGTGTGGCCGGCGGCAGCAATGGCGGCGGCTTCGTGCTCGGCATGTCGCTGGGCGCGGTCTGGACCCCGTGCGCCGGCCCGGTGCTGGCTTCCATCCTGGCGCTGGTGGTCCGTGCGCAGGACCTGGGCTGGTCGGCCTTGCTGGTCACGCTGTACGCCGCCGGTGCCGCCATCCCCATGCTGGCCATCATGTACGGCGGCCAGTACGCCACCCGGCGCGTGCGTGCCGTGGCGCGTCACGCCGGCCGCCTGCAACAAGGGTTCGGCGTGCTGGTGATCGCCACCGCGCTGGCGATCTATTTCCAATACGACATCCTGATCTATGCCCGCCTGGCCACTTACTTTCCCACTCTGAAAGGACTTTGATATGTTTTCGACATTAAAAACCGCCGTTGCCGCCACCACCGCCGCCGCGTTCACGCTAGCCGCCGGCGCCGGCGCCGCCGTCGCCGGCCCGCTGAAAAACCCGGCCGCGGCGCCGGAATTCAGCGGCATCGACAAGTGGCTTAACAGCGAGCCGCTCACCGTGCAGCAGCTGCGCGGCAAAGTGGTGCTGGTCGATTTCTGGACTTACACTTGCATTAATTGCATCAACGTCCTGCCGCACGTGAAGGCCTGGTACGACAAGTACAAGGACAAGGGCCTGGTGGTGGTCGGCGTGCACACGCCCGAATTCCCCTTCGAGCGCAGCACCGTCAATGTGCAGACCGCCCTCAAGCGTTTCGATATCCGCTACCCGGTTGCCCAGGACAACCGCTACGCCACCTGGACCGCCTACCGCAACCAGTATTGGCCAGCGCTATACCTGGTCGACCGCAAGGGCCAGGTCGTCTACACCCATTTCGGCGAAGGCCAGTACAGCCAGACCGAAGCGGCAATCCAGGCCTTGCTGGCAGCAAAAGATTAACGGGCTGCAACTAACTCTCTGCATTGAATTGGGGGCCAGAAGCCCCCTTGCTTGCCCGATGGACAAGCAGCTTGCCTCACTAAAATGGCCCTTGTCGGCTTGTCTTTTCTCTATGAAAAAGTTGTCGTTTACACGAGTTGCTGTGCGGCGACAATTGCCGAAATACGTTCTTCGCGGCAAGTAAAGCCGTTATACTCTCAGGCAATATCCTGATTGTCGCCAGCCACTTGGACGTTTTCAGGGTAAGCAGCTTCAGTACCCTACGAAATTGCCCCAAGTTAACAAGTTTACTTAATGAAAGCGCGGCCGCGGTCGCTTTGTACCGGAACGTAGCATGCTGTCCGGCACTCAGCAAAAGCAGTAACAGCCGGCCAATATTGTTCGCAAGACAATGATTTTTGCTCGCTTTTGTTTACTAAAGTTAACTCAAGTGTTGACGTTAAGAATGAAAAGCGAAGTCTTTAGCGGCTGAGCTGAGCGGTTGTTGAGAATATCCAGGTAATGGCGATGTGCCAAAGATAGTGAGTCGGAGCCAGGGACGATCCCCAAGGGCTCCGATTCGTGTCCAGTCAGATTTGAGTAGTGCCCCAAGGAGAATGGAAATGAGTATCGTAACCAGCTTGTCCACAGACCAAATAGCTTCACTATCGACCGCGCAGATTGCGGGTCTGGCGACATCTGATATCGCTGGCCTCAATTCCGCTCAATTCCAGGCACTGACCACCGACCAGATGGGCGCTTTCACCAGCGCCCAGGTTCCCGCGTTCACCACCAGCCAGCTGGCCAGCGCGCTGACGACCGACCAGGCCGTCGCACTGGGCACCAACCAGTTCGCCGTGCTGACCACCGCGCAGGCAGCTGCGCTGTCGACCGACGCCGTGAAGGCGATCGAAACGAACGACCTGGCGGCCCTGAAGACTTCCGCCATTGCCGCGTTGAAATCGAGCCAGCTGAGCGTGCTGACGACCGACCAGATCGGCGCACTGACCACCGGCCAGGCCTTGGCCCTGACCACGCTGGCACTGTCCACCGGCCTCGCCACCGACCAGATCGTTGCGCTGACCAGCGTGCAGGCTGCCGTGCTGAGCTCGGCCCAGGTCGCCGCCCTGAGCACCGACAACATCGCCGCCCTGGAGACGGAAGACTTCGCCGCGCTGAAGACGTCCACCATCGCTGGCCTGAAATCGTCGCAAGTCGCCGCCCTCACCACCGACCAGATCGTCGGCATGAGCAGCAGCCAGGTTGCCGCGCTGAGCAGCGCCCAGGCGGCCGCACTGACCACCGACGCAGTCAAGGCGATCGAAGTGGGCGACGTCGCCGCGCTGAAATCGGCCGCCATCGCCGGCCTGAAATCGGACCAGATCGCCGCCATCACGACCGACCAGATCGGCTCCATGAGCAGCAGCCAGTTCGCCGCACTGAACACCACGCAAATCAGCACCGGCCTGACCACCGACCAGGTCGTGGCCATGACCTCGAATCAGCTGGGCGCGTTCTCGACCGCCCAGTTCGCCGCGCTGACCACCGACGCTGTGAAAGCGATCGAGACCAACGACGTGGCCGCGCTGAAAACCTCCATCATCGCCGCGCTGAAGACCAACCAGGTCGCCGTGCTGACCACCGACCAGGTGGCCGGCATGACCAGCACCCAGGTCGGCGCGCTGACCACCAACGCTATCGCCAACGCGCTGACGACCGACCAGGTTGTCGCGCTGACCAGCCTCCAGGTCGTGGCGCTGAGCTCGGGCCAGATCGGCGCCTTCAGCACCGACGGCATCGCCGCGCTGGAGACCGACGACTTCGCCGCGCTGAAGACCTCGGCCATCACCGGCCTGAAGTCGAGCCAGGTCGCCGCGCTGACCACCGACGAGATCGTCAGCCTGACGACCGCCCAGGCCGCCGTGCTGAGCAGCGCCCAGGCCGTCGGCCTGAGCACCGACAGCATCCGCGCCATGGAGACCAACGACCTGGCCGCGCTGAAGTCGAACGCCGTCGCCGCCCTGAAGTCCGACCAGATCGCCGCCATCACCACCGACCAGGTCAGCGCCCTGAACAGCGTCCAGGTTGCCGGCTTGACCACCAACCAGATCGCCACCGGCCTGACCACCGACCAGGTGGTCGCCATGACCTCGAACCAGTTCGGCGCCCTGTCGACCGCCCAGTTCGCCGCGCTGACCACCGACGCCATCAAGGCCATCGAGACCAACGACCTGGCCGCGCTGAAGACCTCGGCCATCGCCGCGATGAAGACCCACCAGCTGGCCGTGCTGACCACCGACCAGGTGTCCAACATGACCAGCGCCCAGATCGGCGCCCTGACCACCGCTGCCATCGCCGGCGCGCTGACGACCGACCAGGTTGTCGCGCTGACCAGCATCCAGGTCGTGGCGCTGAGCTCGGGCCAGATCGGCGCCTTCAGCACCGACGGCATCGCCGCGCTGGAGACCGACGACTTCGCCGCGCTGAAGACCTCGGCCATCACCGGCCTGAAGTCGAGCCAGGTCGCCGCCCTGACCACCGACCAGATCGTCAGCCTGACGACCGCCCAGGCCGCCGTGCTGAGCAGCGCCCAGGCCGTCGGCCTGAGCACCGACAGCATCCGCGCCATGGAGACCAACGACCTGGCCGCGCTGAAGTCGAACGCCATCGCCGCGCTCAAGACCGACCAGATCGCCGCCATCACCACCGACCAGGTCGGCGCCATGGGCACCAGCCAGTTCGCTGCGCTGACCACCAACCAGATCGCCAACGGCCTGAGCACCGACCAGGTGGTCGCCATGACCTCGAACCAGTTCGGCGCCCTCAGCTCGCTGCAGTTCTCCGCGCTGACCACCGACGCCATCAAGGCCATCGAGACCAACGACCTGGCCGCGCTGAAGACTTCGGCCATCGCCGCGATGAAGACCCACCAGCTGGCCGTGCTGACCACCGACCAGGTGTCCAACATGACCAGCGCCCAGATCGGCGCCCTGACCACCGCCGCCATCGCCGGCGCGCTGACGACCGACCAGGTCGTCGCGCTGACCAGCATCCAGGTCGTGGCGCTGAGCTCGGGCCAGATCGGCGCCTTCAGCACCGACGGCATCGCCGCGCTGGAGACCGACGACTTCGCCGCGCTGAAGACCTCGGCCATCACCGGCCTGAAGTCGAGCCAGGTCGCCGCCCTGACCACCGACCAGATCGTCAGCCTGACGACCGCCCAGGCCGCCGTGCTGAGCAGCGCCCAGGCCGTCGGCCTGAGCACCGACAGCATCCGCGCCATGGAGACCAACGACCTGGCCGCGCTGAAGTCGAACGCCATCGCCGCGCTCAAGACCGACCAGATCGCCGCCATCACCACCGACCAGGTCGGCGCCATGGGCACCAGCCAGTTCGCCGCGCTGACCACCAACCAGATCGCCAACGGCCTGAGCACCGACCAGGTGGTCGCCATGACCTCGAACCAGTTCGGCGCCCTCAGCTCGCTGCAGTTCTCCGCGCTGACCACCGACGCCATCAAGGCCATCGAGACCAACGACCTGGCCGCGCTGAAGACCTCGGCCATCGCCGCGATGAAGACCCACCAGCTGGCCGTGCTGACCACCGACCAGGTGTCCAACATGACCAGCGCCCAGATCGGCGCCCTGACCACCGCCGCCATCGCCGGCGCGCTGACGACCGACCAGGTCGTCGCGCTGACCAGCATCCAGGTCGTGGCGCTGAGCTCGGGCCAGATCGGCGCCTTCAGCACCGACGGCATCGCCGCGCTGGAGACCGACGACTTCGCCGCGCTGAAGACCTCGGCCATCACCGGCCTGAAGTCGAGCCAGGTCGCCGCCCTGACCACCGACCAGATCGTCAGCCTGACGACCGCCCAGGCCGCCGTGCTGAGCAGCGCCCAGGCCGTCGGCCTGAGCACCGACAGCATCCGCGCCATGGAGACCAACGACCTGGCCGCGCTGAAGTCGAACGCCATCGCCGCGCTCAAGACCGACCAGATCGCCGCCATCACCACCGACCAGGTCGGCGCCATGAGCACCAGCCAGTTCGCTGCGCTGACCACTAACCAGATCGCCAACGGCCTGAGCACCGACCAGGTGGTCGCCATGACCTCGAACCAGTTCGGCGCCCTCAGCTCGACGCAGTTCGCCGCGCTGACCACCGACGCCATCAAGGCCATCGAGACCAACGACCTGGCCGCGCTGAAGACCTCGGCCATCGCCGCGATGAAGACCCACCAGTTGGCCGTGCTGACCACCGACCAGGTGTCCAACATGACCAGCGCCCAGATCGGCGCCCTGACCACCGCTGCCATCGCCGGCGCGCTGACGACCGACCAGGTTGTCGCGCTGACCAGCATCCAGGTCGTGGCGCTGAGCTCGGGCCAGATCGGCGCCTTCAGCACCGACGGCATCGCCGCGCTGGAGACCGACGACTTCGCCGCGCTGAAGACCTCGGCCATCACCGGCCTGAAGTCGAGCCAGGTCGCCGCGCTGACCACCGACCAGATCGTCAGCCTGACGACCGCCCAGGCCGCCGTGCTGAGCAGCGCCCAGGCCGTCGGCCTGAGCACCGACAGCATCCGCGCCATGGAGACCAACGACCTGGCCGCGCTGAAGTCGACCGCCATCGCCGCGCTCAAGACCGACCAGATCGCCGCCATCACCACCGACCAGGTCGGCGCCATGGGCACCAGCCAGTTCGCTGCGCTGACTACCAACCAGATCGCCAACGGCCTGAGCACCGACCAGGTGGTCGCCATGACCTCGAACCAGTTCGGCGCCCTCAGCTCGCTGCAGTTCTCCGCGCTGACCACCGACGCCATCAAGGCCATCGAGACCAACGACCTGGCCGCGCTGAAGACCTCGGCCATTGCCGCCATGCGCACCCATCAACTGGCCGTGCTGACCACCGACCAGGTGTCCAACATGACCAGCGCGCAGATCGGCGCCCTGACCACCGCCGCCATCGCCGGCGCGCTGACGACCGACCAGGTCGTCGCGCTGACCAGCATCCAGGTCGTGGCGCTGAGCTCGGGCCAGATCGGCGCCTTCAGCACCGACGGCATCGCCGCGCTGGAGACCGACGACTTCGCCGCGCTGAAGACCTCGGCCATCACCGGCCTGAAGTCGAGCCAGGTCGCCGCGCTGACCACCGACCAGATCGTCAGCCTGACGACGGCCCAGGCCGCTGTGCTGAGCAGCAGCCAGGCTGGAGCGCTGAGCACCGACAGCATCCGCGCCATGGAGACCAACGACCTGGCCGCGCTGAAGTCGAATGCCATCGCCGCGCTCAAGACCGACCAGATCGCCGCCATCACCACCGACCAGATCGGCGCCATGGGCACCGCGCAGGTGAGCGCGCTGACCACCAGCCAGCTGGCCAGCGGCCTGACCACCGACCAGGTGGTTGCCATGACGTCGAACCAGTTCGGTGCGCTCTCCACCGCCCAGTTCGCCGCTCTGACGACCGACGCGGTGCGCGCCATCGAGACCAACGACGTGGCCGCACTGAAGACCTCGGCCATCGCCGCGATGAAGACCCACCAGGTCGCCGCGCTGACGACCGACCAGGTCGCCGGTCTGACCAGTAACCAGGTTGGTGCGCTGACCACCGCCGCCATCGCCAACGCGCTGACGACCGACCAGGTTGTCGCACTGACCAGTGTGCAGGTCGTGGCGCTGAGCTCGGGCCAGGTAGGCGCCTTCAGCACCGACGGCATCGCCGCGCTGGAGACCGACGACTTCGCCGCGCTGAAGACCTCGGCCATCACCGGCCTGAAGTCGAGCCAGGTCGCCGCGCTGACCACCGACCAGATCGTCAGCCTGACGGCCGCCCAGGCCGCCGTGCTGAGCAGCGCCCAGGCCGCAGCCCTGACCACCGACGGCATCCGCGCCATGGAGACCAACGACCTGATCGCGCTGAAATCGAGCGCCATCGTCGGCCTCAAAACCGACCAGATCGCGGCCATCACGACCGAACAGGTCGGCGCCATGGTATCGACCCAGCTGTCGGCCCTGACCACCAACCAGGTTGCCAATGGCCTGACCACCGACCAGGTGGTAGCGTTGAGCTCGCTGCAAATCGGCTACCTGAGCAGCGCTCAAGTGACCGCGCTGAGCACCGATTCGATCAAGGCAATTGAAACGCAAGACATGGTTGGCCTGAAAACCAATATGATCGCCGCGCTGAAAACCGCCCAGGTCGCCGCGTTGACGACCGACCAGATCACGGCGCTGTCGAACGGCCAGGTTGCCGCGCTGAGCACGGCGGCCATCTCCACCGCGCTGTCGACCGACCAGATCGTGGCACTGAGCACGCTGCAGACCAGCGCGCTGAGCTCGATGCAACTGGGTGCCTTCTCGACCGACGGCATCGCCGCCATCGAGACCGTCGACCTGGCCGCACTGACCACGGTTGCCCTGGCCGGCCTGAAGACCAGCCAGATCGTGGCGCTGACCACCGATCAGGTGGTCGCGCTGGGCACCAACCAGGCGGCCGCGCTGAGCACCGTCCAGGCCGGCGCCCTGACGACCGACGCGTTGAAAGCGATGGAAACCAGCGATGTGGCGGCCCTGAAGTCGAGCGCCATTGCCGCGCTGAAGACCTCGCAGGTGGCGGCGCTGACGACCGACCAGCTGGTCGGCATGACCAGCGCCCAGTACGGCGCCCTGAGCAGCACCCAAGCCGTCGCCCTGTCGACCGACCAGCTGATGGCGATCGAGACCAACGACATGGTGGCCCTGAAGACGGCTGCGGTGCGGGCCCTGACCACGGACCACATCAAGGCGCTGACCACGCTGCAAATCAGCACGCTGACCAGCGCGCAAGTCTGCGCCCTGACGTCGACGCAGGTCCAGGCGCTGACCACGGACCAGCTGCAAGTGATGCACAGCCCGTTCTACACGCCTATCGTGCTGGATCTGGACGGCAACGGCATCGACACCGCGTCCTACGACGCCGGCGTGAAGTTCGATGTGCTGGGCAACGGCAACGCAGTCCAAACCGGCTGGGTTGCCGGCGCGGACGGCCTGCTGACCCTGGACCGCAACGGCGATGGTGTCATCAACGACGGCACCGAACTGTTCGGTTCCGGCACCACGCTGGCCAACGGCCAGAAGGCGACCACCGGCTACGCGGCGATGGCCGAGCTGGATAGCAACAAGGATGGCGCCCTGACCAGTGCCGATGCGGCTTACGGCGACCTGCGCGTCTGGGTCGACGGCAACGCGGATGGCGTGAGCCAGGCTGCCGAGCTGAAAACGCTGGCCGAACTGAGCATCACCAAGCTGAACCTGAACGCCAAGCAGGATGTGTCTCTGAATAACGGCAACATCGTCGGTCTGACCTCGACCTACGAAACTGCCGATGGCCAGAACCACGCCGCAGCCGACGTCTGGTTCGCCGGCAGCAACGTCACGCCGGGTGCGGCGGACCTGCGCGGCAGCGTCAACGGCCTGGTGCAAGCGATCTCGTCCTTCAGTAGCGACGCGGCACCGGCCACTACCGGCGCCCTGAAGCTGGACGGCGGTGGCCAGAACGTGGGCAGCAGCGTAGCCGGCCTGGCCGATGCGCTGAACCGCTTCGACGCCACCAAGCTGAACGCGGCCTCCAGCCAGGCGCCGACCGGCGACGAGCTGCGCCTCAAGGCGCTGCACGGCACCACCCAGGGCTTCTTGGCAGCACCAAAGTAAGCTAGTCCCGGAAAGCGGCAAGACTTCGGTCTTGCCGCTTTTTTTTTCCTGCTTTAATTGCCACAGTTATTGATTAATTGCTTATGAGCAGCTAGTTACTCATCTATAATCATGTAAGACCTGGTAGTTTCAAGAATCCAACATACAGCGGTGGCTGCTAGCCACAATCACAATCGAACCGGTGCCGCGGCCAAGAACCGCCGAGCACTTGTTTTTGTCTGCAGGCACACTGCGAGGAGAAGAAAATGAGTTTTGTCACGCTTTTAGGCACGGATGGTCTGGCAGCTTTAGGCACCAACCAGATAGGATCGATCTCGACGGCGGACTTGTCCGCCTTGAGTTCTGACCAGTTCGCCGCCTTCACGTCTGTACAGATTCCGGCATTCAGCACCGCGCAACTGGCGCAGGGCTTGACGACGATGCAGGCCGTGGCACTCAACTCCTCGCAGGCGTCCGTGCTCAATTCGGCGCAACTGGGCGCGCTGACCAGCGCCGTGGTCGGCGTGCTGTCGACCGACGACATCGCCGCACTTAAAGCGAGCAGCATTGCCGGCCTGAAGACCGGCCAGGTCAAGGCACTGACGACCAGCCAGGTAGTGGCGCTGACCACCGACGCCGCCTCCGTGCTGAACAGCGTGCAAGTGACGGCGCTGTCGACCGATCACGTCGCCGCGCTTGAAACCCGCGATTTCGCTGTCCTGCAGACCGCCGCCGTGCGCGCGCTGAGCAGCACTCAACTGACCGGGCTGACCACCGACCAAGTGGTGGCGCTGACGACCGCCCAGGCCGCCGCGCTGACGAGCAATCAGGCCGCCGGCCTGCGCACCTCTTCCGTGAAGGCGCTGCAGACCGACGACCTGGTGGCCCTGAACACCGGCGTGATCGCCGCGCTGAGCACCGACCAGGTGTCGGCGCTGACCACGACCCAGATCAACGCGCTGAAGACCAACGCCATCGCCGCGTTGAGCATCAGCAGCATCGCCAATGCGCTGAGCACAGACCAGGTAGTGGCGCTGAGCTCGCTGCAGGTGGGTGCGTTGACCACCGCGCAAGTGGCCGCCTTCAAGACCGCCAGCATCGCGGCCCTGGAAACCCAGGACCTGCGCGGCCTGACCTCGGCCGGCTTCGCCGCCCTCAAGACCGACCAGGTCGCCGCCCTGACGACCGACCAGGTCAATACCCTGTCGACCGCCCAGGTGGCCGCGCTGACCACCTTGGCCGTGGCCCAGGGCCTGACCAGCTTGCAGATCGTGGCCCTGACCTCGGACGCGGTCGCCGCGCTGACCACTGCCCAGGTTGCTGTGCTGTCGACCGACAACATCGCCGCGCTGGAAACGGTGGACTTCGCCGCGCTGAAAGCCAATGCCGTGGCCGCGCTGAAGAGCACTCAGGTGAAAGCGCTGACCACCGACCAGGTGGTGGCGCTGACGACCGCCCAGGCCGCCGCGCTGAGCAGCGTCCAGACCGTGGGCCTGAGCACCGCTTCCGTGAAGGCGCTGCAGACCGACGACCTGGTGGCCCTGAGCACCGGCGTGATCGCCGCGCTGAGCACCGACCAGGTGTCGGCGCTGACCACGACCCAGATCAACGCGCTGAAGACCAATGCCATCGCCGCGCTGAGCACCGGCAGCATTGCCAACGGTCTGAGCACCGACCAGGTTGCCGCGTTGAGCTCGGTCCAGCTGGCCGTGCTGACCTCGGCGCAAGTGGCCGTGCTGAAAACCGCCAACATCGCCGCGCTGGAAACGCAGGACCTGCGCGGCCTGACCTCGGCCGCCCTGGTGGGCCTGAAAACCGACCAGGTCGCCGCCTTGACGACCGACCAGGTGAACAGCCTGACGACCGCCCAGGTGGCCGCGCTGACCACCTTGGCCGTGGCCCAGGGCCTGACCAGCTTGCAGATCGTGGCGCTGACCTCTGACGGCGTTGCCGCGCTGACCACTGCCCAGGTTGCTGTGCTGTCGACCGACAACATCGCCGCGCTGGAAACGGTGGACTTCGCCGCGCTGAAAGCCAATGCCGTGGCCGCGCTGAAGAGCGCGCAGGTGAAGGCGCTGACCACCGACCAGGTGGTGGCGCTGACGACCGCCCAGGCCGCCGCGCTGAGCAGCGTCCAGACCGTGGGCCTGAGCACCGCTTCCGTGAAGGCGCTGCAGACCGACGACCTGGTGGCCCTGAGCACCGGCGTGATCGCCGCGCTGAGCACCGACCAGGTGTCGGCGCTGACCACGACCCAGATCAACGCGCTGAAGACCAACGCCATCGCTGCGCTGAGCACCGGCAGCATTGCCAACGGTCTGAGCACCGACCAGGTTGCCGCGTTGAGCTCGGTCCAGCTGGCCGTGCTGACCTCGGCGCAAGTGGCCGTGCTGAAAACCGCCAACATCGCCGCGCTGGAAACGCAGGACCTGCGCGGCCTGACCTCGGCCGCCCTGGTGGGCCTGAAAACCGACCAGGTCGCCGCCTTGACGACCGACCAGGTGAACAGCCTGACGACCGCCCAGGTGGCCGCGCTGACCACCTTGGCCGTGGCCCAGGGCCTGACCAGCTTGCAGATCGTGGCCCTGACCTCGGACGCGGTCGCCGCGCTGACCACTGCCCAGGTTGCTGTGCTGTCGACCGACAACATCGCCGCGCTGGAAACGGTGGACTTCGCCGCGCTGAAAGCCAATGCCGTGGCCGCGCTGAAGAGCACTCAGGTGAAAGCGCTGACCACCGACCAGGTGGTGGCGCTGACGACCGCCCAGGCCGCCGCGCTGAGCAGCGTCCAGACCGTGGGCCTGAGCACCGCTTCCGTGAAGGCGCTGCAGACCGACGACCTGGTGGCCCTGAGCACCGGCGTGATCGCCGCGCTGAGCACCGACCAGGTGTCGGCGCTGACCACGACCCAGATCAACGCGCTGAAGACCAATGCCATCGCCGCGCTGAGCACCGGCAGCATTGCCAACGGTCTGAGCACCGACCAGGTTGCCGCGTTGAGCTCGGTCCAGCTGGCCGTGCTGACCTCGGCGCAAGTGGCCGTGCTGAAAACCGCCAACATCGCCGCGCTGGAAACGCAGGACCTGCGCGGCCTGACCTCGGCCGCCCTGGTGGGCCTGAAAACCGACCAGGTCGCCGCCTTGACGACCGACCAGGTGAACAGCCTGACGACCGCCCAGGTGGCCGCGCTGACCACCTTGGCCGTGGCCCAGGGCCTGACCAGCTTGCAGATCGTGGCGCTGACCTCTGACGGCGTTGCCGCGCTGACCACTGCCCAGGTTGCTGTGCTGTCGACCGACAACATCGCCGCGCTGGAAACGGTGGACTTCGCCGCGCTGAAAGCCAATGCCGTGGCCGCGCTGAAGAGCGCGCAGGTGAAGGCGCTGACCACCGACCAGGTGGTGGCGCTGACGACCGCCCAGGCCGCCGCGCTGAGCAGCGTCCAGACCGTGGGCCTGAGCACCGCTTCCGTGAAGGCGCTGCAGACCGACGACCTGGTGGCCCTGAGCACCGGCGTGATCGCCGCGCTGAGCACCGACCAGGTGTCGGCGCTGACCACGACCCAGATCAACGCGCTGAAGACCAACGCCATCGCCGCGTTGAGCATCAGCAGCATCGCCAATGCGCTGAGCACCGACCAGGTAGTGGCGCTGAGCTCGCTGCAGGTGGGTGCGCTGACCACCGCGCAAGTGGCCGCCTTCAAGACCGCCAGCATCGCGGCCCTGGAAACCCAGGACCTGCGCGGCCTGACCTCGGCCGGCTTCGCCGCCCTCAAGACCGACCAGGTCGCCGCCTTGACGACCGACCAGGTCAATACCCTGTCGACCGCCCAGGTGGCCGCGCTGACTACCTTGGCCGTGGCCCAGGGCCTGACCAGCTTGCAGATCGTGGCCCTGACCTCGGACGCGGTCGCCGCGCTCAATTCGGTGCAAGTGTCGGTGCTGTCGACCGACAACATCGCCGCGCTGGAAACGGTGGACTTCGCCGCGCTGAAAGCCAATGCCGTGGCCGCGCTGAAGAGCGCGCAGGTGAAAGCGCTGACCACCGACCAGGTGGTGGCGCTGACGACCGCCCAGGCCGCCGCGCTGAGCAGCGTCCAGACCGTGGGTCTGAGCACCGCTTCCGTGAAGGCGCTGCAGACCGACGACCTGGTGGCCCTGAGCACCGGCGTGATCGCCGCGCTGAGCACCGACCAGGTGTCGGCGCTGACCACGACCCAGATCAACGCGCTGAAGACCAACGCCATCGCCGCGCTGAGCACCGGCAGCATTGCCAACGGTCTGAGCACCGACCAGGTTGCCGCGCTGAGCTCGGTCCAGCTGGCCGTGCTGACCTCGGCGCAAGTGGCCGTGCTGAAAACCGCCAACATCGCCGCGCTGGAAACGCAGGACCTGCGCGGCCTGACCTCGGCCGCCCTGGTGGGCCTGAAAACCGACCAGGTCGCCGCCTTGACGACCGACCAGGTGAACAGCCTGACGACCGCCCAGGTGGCCGCGCTGACCACCTTGGCCGTGGCCCAGGGCCTGACCAGCTTGCAGATCGTGGCGCTGACCTCTGACGGCGTTGCCGCGCTGACCACTGCCCAGGTTGCTGTGCTGTCGACCGACAACATCGCCGCGCTGGAAACGGTGGACTTCGCCGCGCTGAAAGCCAATGCCGTGGCCGCGCTGAAGAGCGCGCAGGTGAAAGCGCTGACCACCGACCAGGTGGTGGCGCTGACGACCGCCCAGGCCGCCGCGCTGAGCAGCGTCCAGACCGTGGGCCTGAGCACCGCTTCCGTGAAGGCGCTGCAGACCGACGACCTGGTGGCCCTGAGCACCGGCGTGATCGCCGCGCTGAGCACCGACCAGGTGTCGGCGCTGACCACGACCCAGATCAACGCGCTGAAGACCAACGCCATCGCCGCGCTGAGCACCGGCAGCATTGCCAACGGTCTGAGCACCGACCAGGTTGCCGCGCTGAGCTCGGTCCAGCTGGCCGTGCTGACCTCGGCGCAAGTGGCCGTGCTGAAAACCGCCAACATCGCCGCGCTGGAAACGCAGGACCTGCGCGGCCTGACCTCGGCCGCCCTGGTGGGCCTGAAAACCGACCAGGTCGCCGCCTTGACGACCGACCAGGTGAACAGCCTGACGACCGCCCAGGTGGCCGCGCTGACCACCTTGGCCGTGGCCCAGGGCCTGACCAGCTTGCAGATCGTGGCGCTGACCTCTGACGGCGTTGCCGCGCTGACCACTGCCCAGGTTGCTGTGCTGTCGACCGACAACATCGCCGCGCTGGAAACGGTGGACTTCGCCGCGCTGAAAGCCAATGCCGTGGCCGCGCTGAAGAGCGCGCAGGTGAAGGCGCTGACCACCGACCAGGTGGTGGCGCTGACGACCGCCCAGGCCGCCGCGCTGAGCAGCGTCCAGACCGTGGGCCTGAGCACCGCTTCCGTGAAGGCGCTGCAGACCGACGACCTGGTGGCCCTGAGCACCGGCGTGATCGCCGCGCTGAGCACCGACCAGGTGTCGGCGCTGACCACGACCCAGATCAACGCGCTGAAGACCAACGCCATCGCCGCGTTGAGCATCAGCAGCATCGCCAATGCGCTGAGCACCGACCAGGTAGTGGCGCTGAGCTCGCTGCAGGTGGGTGCGCTGACCACCGCGCAAGTGGCCGCCTTCAAGACCGCCAGTATCGCGGCCCTGGAAACCCAGGACCTGCGCGGCCTGACCTCGGCCGGCTTCGCCGCCCTCAAGACCGACCAGGTCGCCGCCTTGACGACCGACCAGGTAAATACCCTGTCGACCGCCCAGGTGGCCGCGCTGACCACCTTGGCTGTGGCCCAGGGCCTGACCAGCTTGCAGGTCGTGGCCCTGACCTCGGACGCGGTCGCCGCGCTCAATTCGGTGCAAGTGTCGGTGCTGTCGACCGACAACATCGCCGCGCTGGAAACGGTGGACTTCGCCGCGCTGAAAGCCAACGCAGTCGCCGCGCTGAAGAGCACCCAGGTGAAAGCGCTGACCACCGACCAGGTGGTGGCGCTGACGACCGCCCAGGCCGCCGCGCTGAGCAGCGTCCAGACCGTGGGTCTGAGCACCGCTTCCGTGAAGGCGCTGCAGACCGACGACCTGGTGGCCCTGAGCACCGGCGTGATCGCCGCGCTGAGCACCGACCAGGTGTCGGCGCTGACCACGACCCAGATCAACGCGCTGAAGACCAACGCCATCGCCGCGTTGAGCACCGGCAGCATTGCCAACGGTCTGAGCACCGACCAGGTTGCCGCGTTGAGCTCGGTCCAGTTGGCCGTGTTGACCTCGGCGCAAGTGGCCGTGCTGAAAACCGCCAACATCGCCGCGCTGGAAACGCAGGACCTGCGCGGCCTGACCTCGGCCGCCCTGGTGGGCCTGAAAACCGACCAGGTCGCCGCCTTGACGACCGACCAGGTGAACAGCCTGACGACCGCCCAGGTGGCCGCGCTGACCACCTTGGCCGTGGCCCAGGGCCTGACCAGCTTGCAGATCGTGGCGCTGACCTCTGACGGCGTTGCCGCGCTGACCACTGCCCAGGTTGCTGTGCTGTCGACCGACAACATCGCCGCGCTGGAAACGGTGGACTTCGCCGCGCTGAAAGCCAATGCCGTGGCCGCGCTGAAGAGCGCGCAGGTGAAGGCGCTGACCACCGACCAGGTGGTGGCGCTGACGACCGCCCAGGCCGCCGCGCTGAGCAGCGTCCAGACCGTGGGCCTGAGCACCGCTTCCGTGAAGGCGCTGCAGACCGACGACCTGGTGGCCCTGAGCACCGGCGTGATCGCCGCGCTGAGCACCGACCAGGTGTCGGCGCTGACCACGACCCAGATCAACGCGCTGAAGACCAACGCCATCGCCGCGTTGAGCATCAGCAGCATCGCCAATGCGCTGAGCACCGACCAGGTAGTGGCGCTGAGCTCGCTGCAGGTGGGTGCGCTGACCACCGCGCAAGTGGCCGCCTTCAAGACCGCCAGCATCGCGGCCCTGGAAACCCAGGACCTGCGCGGCCTGACCTCGGCCGGCTTCGCCGCCCTCAAGACCGACCAGGTCGCCGCCTTGACGACCGACCAGGTCAATACCCTGTCGACCGCCCAGGTGGCCGCGCTGACCACCTTGGCCGTGGCCCAGGGCCTGACCAGCTTGCAGGTCGTGGCCCTGACCTCGGACGCGGTCGCCGCGCTCAATTCGGTGCAAGTGTCGGTGCTGTCGACCGACAACATCGCCGCGCTGGAAACGGTGGACTTCGCCGCGCTGAAAGCCAATGCCGTGGCCGCGCTGAAGAGCGCGCAGGTGAAGGCGCTGACCACCGACCAGGTGGTGGCGTTGACGACCGCCCAGGCCGCCGCGCTGACCAGCAGCCAAGTGGCTGCGCTGACCACGGCGTCCCTGCGTGCCATGCAGACGGATGACTTGACCGTGCTCGCCAGCCAAGGCATCGCCGCGCTGGCTTCCGACCAGGTTGCCGCGCTGCTGACCGCGCAGATCGCTTCGCTGAAGACCTCGGCCATAGCCGCCCTGAGCACCGCCAATATCTCCGCTGGCCTGACCAGCGACCAGGTGGTGGCGCTGGGTACGCATCAGGTCGCAGTGCTGAGCTCCTCGCAAGCGAGCGTCTTAAGCACCGCCAACATCGCGGCGATGGAGACGCAGGACCTGCGCGCCTTGACCAGCAGCGCGATCGCTGGCATGAAGACCGACCAGGTGGTGGCGCTGACGACCGACCAGGTCGCCTCGCTGACCACGCTGCAGATCGTCGCGCTGACCACGGCGCAAGCCAAGGTGCTGACCTCGGCCCAGGTCGTGGCGCTGAGCAGCGACGAAGTCGTGGCCTTGCGCACCAACCAGCTGGTGGCGCTGACCACGGACAACATCGCCGCGCTGGAAACGCGCGACTTGGTGGCCGTCAAGACCAACCAGATCGCGGCGCTGACCACGCTGCAGGTGCGTGCGCTGACCACGGACCAGATCCGCAGCCTGACCACGACGCACATCGACGCGATGACCATGGCGCAGCTCGATTCTCTGACCGCGGCCCAGGTCGGGGCCTTGAGTGTGGCGCAGATCATGTCGACCCACTTCTCGCCTATCGTGCTGGACCTGAACGGCAACGGCGTCAGTACCTTGAGCGTCGATGCCGGTGTGCAGTTCGACATGCGCGCCGACGGCAGCCAGGTCAGCACCGGCTGGGTGGCCGGCGGTGACGGCCTGCTGGCCCTGGACCGCAACAACGACGGCGTCATCAACGACGGCGGCGAACTGTTCGGTACTTCGACCACGCTGGCCGACGGCAGCAAGGCCGCCAACGGCTACGCCGCATTGGCCGAGCTCGACATCAACGGCGACGGCGCCATCACCAGCGCCGACAGCGGCTTTGGCGGGCTGCGCGTGTGGGTGGACGGCAACGCCGACGGCGTCAGCCAAGCCGACGAGCTGAAGTCCCTGGACCAGCTGCAGATTGCCAAGCTCAACCTCGACGTCGCCAAAGGCGGTGCGGTTGAACACGGCAATATCAGCGCCTTGACCTCGACCTTCGAGACCAACGACGGCAACTCGCACGCGGCGGCCGACGTCTGGTTCCTGGCCGGCCCGGCAGCCGACCTGCGCGGCAGCGTTACCGGCCTGGTGCAGGCGATGTCCTCCTTCGGCGGCGAGGCGGCTCCGGCCACCGGCGCACCGAAATTGGATGCGGCGGGCTCCGGCGTGGCGTCCAGCGCGGCCAATCTGGCCGATGCGCTGAGCCAGTTCGACGCCACCAAGCTGAACGGCGCGGCCAGCCAGGCCGCACCGACCGAGGAACTGCGCCTCAAAGCGCTGAATAGCGGCAGCGGCAACCAAGGCGGCCTGCTGGCGGCGCCGAAGTAAGCAGGCGCGCTACAGCGGATGCGGCCCTCCGGGGCCGTCCCCTGGAACGGCAAGACTTCGGTCTTGCCGTTTTTTTTTGCTGCCAAAAAATAATGCAAAATTTCTTTGAGGAATCATTTATACCTTATAATTGCCAAATCTAATTATTTTTTATGCAAGCGGCCCTTAGCCGCCTCAAGGAACCGGATGGGCTTTTATTTCAATAGCGAGCAAATTGCAGTCATGAGCACGACCCAGATCGCCGGGATCGAGACGGCCACGCTGGCGACATTGAGTTCTGAGCAAATCCGGGCCCTGACCACCGCCCACATCCAGGCCTTGAGCACCCGGCAGATCGCGTTCGGTTTGAGCACCGCGCAAGTGGCGGTGCTGTCTACACAGCAGGCCGGTGCGCTTACGTCCGCGCAGGTGACCGCGCTGGGCGCCGCCAAGGCGGCGGCGCTGTCCACTGACGATATTGCCGCGCTGAAGAGCGCTGCCGTGCGCGGCCTGGGCAGCGCGCAGCTGCAAGCGCTGTCGAGTGCGCAGGTGGCGGCCTTGGGCTCGCACCAACTGGCCGTGCTGAACGGCCCGCAGGCGGCCGTCCTGCTCACCGCCAATATCGCCGCCATGAAAACGGACGACTTGCGCAGCCTGTCCTCCATCGCCTTCGCCGCCCTGAAGAGCGGCCAGCTGGCGGCGCTCGGCACGGACCAGGTGGCAGCGCTCAGCACGGCGCAAGCCGCCGCGCTGCACAGTGGGCAGGCCGCCGGCTTCGGCACCGCCGCCATCGCGGCGCTGGAGACGGCCGACGTGGCAGTGCTGGCGCCGGGCTGGATGGGCGCCCTCAATTCCAGGCAACTGGGCGCGCTGGCCACGCAGCAGATCGCGGTGCTGCGCAGCGCCGCCATCGGCGTGCTGAACACGGCCAGCATCGCCGGCCTCGGCTCCGCCCAGGTGGCGGCGCTGGGCTCGCAGCATCTGGCGGCCCTGAACGCTGCGCAAGCGGCCGGCCTGGCCACGGCTGGCCTTGCAGGCCTGGCCACGGCCGCGCTGCGCGGCCTGTCCGCCGCTGCCGCCGCCGGGCTGCGCAGCGAGCAGCTCGCCGCCTTCGCCACGGCGCAGTTTTACAGCCTGTCGAGCAGCCAGCTGGCCGCCTTGACGCCGGCCGCATTGGCGGGCCTGACGAGCGACCAGGCGGTGGCGCTGAGCACGTCCGCCGCCGCCGCGCTGGGCGCATTGCAACTGGTGGCGTTTTCATCGGCCAGCATCGCCGCGCTCGAGACGCAGGACCTCGCGGCGTTGAAAACGGCCGCCATCGCAGCGCTGAAGAGCAACCAGCTGCAGGCGCTGGGCACGGACCAGGTGCAGGCGCTGACCACGGCGCAGGCCGCCGTGCTGGGCAGCGCCCAATTGACCGTGCTGGGCAGCGCCGCCATTACCGCCTTGCAGACCGCTGACCTGGCAGCCATGCAGGCCGCCGCCTTTGCCGGCCTGCGCTCGCAGCAGCTGGCCGCGCTGGGCACCGGCCAGATCGCCGCCTTGCGCAGTGCCGCCATCGCGGCGCTGAGCCCGGCCGCCATCGCCGCCGGCTTCAGCACCGACCAGGTGGCGGCGTTCGCTTCGCACCAGCTGGCCGCGCTGAACCCGCTGCAACTGGCCGCCTTGCAGACCGCCAGCGTGGCCGCGCTGCGCACGGCGGACCTGCGCAGCCTGACGCCGGGCGCCATGGCCGGCCTGCGTTCGGACCAGTTGGCGGCGCTGCGCACCGACCAGATCGCGGCCATGCTGACCAGCCAGGTCGCCGCCCTGTCGACGGCCGCCATCGCGGCCGGACTCGGATCGGATCAGGCCGTCGCACTGACCGTGGAAGAAGCGGCCGCGCTGGGCGCGTCCCAACTGGCCGCCTTTTCCACCGCCGCCATTGCCGCCCTGGAGACGGCCGACTTCGCCGCGCTCAAACCGGCCGCCGTGGCCGCCCTGAACACCTCGCAGTTGCGAGCGTGGAGCACCAGCCACGCGGCGGCGCTGGCTACGGCGCAAGCGGCGCTGCTGTCGACCGCCCAGGTGGCGGTGCTGGGCACCGACGTGGTCCGCGCGCTGCGCACCGCCAGCGTGGCGGCGCTGGCGCCGGCCGTGATCGCGCGCCTGCGCCCGGACCAGGCGGCCGCGCTGTCGACCAGCCAGCTGGCCGCGTTGCGTCCGGCCGCGGTGGCGGCGCTCAGCGTGGCCAATATCGCCGGCGGCCTGTCCACGGACCAGGTGGCGGCGCTGGCCTCGCACCAGCTGGCGGCGCTGGCTTCGCAACAGCTGGCAGCGTTCGGCACGGACAATATCGCCGCGCTGAAGACCGCCGATTTGCGCGCTATCGGGTCCGCCGCCATGGCCGGCCTGCGCACCGACCAGGCCCAGGCGCTGACGACGGATCAGATCGCCGCCTTGCTGCCGGCACAGTTGCTTGCCTTGGGCACGGCCGCGCTGGCGGCCGCCCTGCAGCCGGACGAGATACAGGCCCTGAGCACGGCGGGCGCGGCGGCGCTGAGCGCGCCGCAAGTGGCCGCGCTGGCGAGCGCCAGCCTGGCGGCCATGGAAACGGCCGACTTTGCCGCCTTGAAACCGGCCGCCGTCGCCGCCCTCGCGTCGCAGCAGTTGCAGGCGCTGGGTACCGCCCACGTCGTGGCGCTGCGCACCGCGCAGGCGGCCGCGCTGACCAGCGGCCAGGTGGGCGCGCTGAGCACGGACGCTATCCGCGCCCTGCAAACGGAAGACCTGGTGCAGCTCTCGGGCGCCGCCTTCGGCAGCTTGCGCAGCGACCAGCTGGCCGCGCTCGCGACGGCGCAAATGGCGGCGCTGCGCAGCACCGCCATCGCCGCGCTGCGCACCAGTGCCATCGCCAACGTGCTCGGCACGGACCAGGTGGCGGCGCTGACGCCACAGCAACTGGGCTGGCTCAGTCCGGCCCAGGCCGGCGCCTTGCAGGCGGCCAGCATCGCGGCACTGGGCACCAACAGTTTGCGCAGCCTGAGCGCGGCCGCCATCGGCGGCTTGCGCAGCGACCAGCTGGCGGCGCTGGCCACCTGGCAGATCGCCGGCTTGCTGACCAGCCAGGTGGCTGCGCTTGGCACGGCCGCCATCGCCTTTGGCCTGGGGACGGACCAGGTGGCCGCGCTGAGCACAGCCGCCGCCGCCGCCCTGGGCGCGCCCCAGTTGGCAGCCTTCTCGACCGGCGCCATCGCGGCGCTGGAGACGCAGGACCTGGCTGCCTTCAAAGTGGCCGCCCTGGGCGGCCTGAAGGCGGTCCAGATGGCGGCCTTCTCGACCGACCAGATCGTGGCCCTGTTGCCGGCCCAGGCGGCAGCGCTCACGCTCAGCCAGGTCAGCGGCTTGGGCACGGCTGCCATGCGCGCGCTGGAGACGGCGGACCTGGTCATGCTGTCGGCCAGCGTCGTCGCCAACCTGCGCACCGACCAGGTGGCGGCGCTGGCCACCGCCCAGGTCGCCGCGCTGCGCACCAACAACATCGCCGCGCTGAGCACGTCCAGCATCGCCAATGGCCTGAGCACGGACCAGGTGGCGGCGCTGGGATCGCAGCAGCTGGCCGCGCTGAACTCGGCCCAGGCCGGCGCGCTGCAGGCGGCCAGCATCGCGGCCCTGAGGACCGCCGACCTGCGCAACTTGTCCGCCGGCGCCGCGTCGGGCCTGCGTTCGGACCAGCTGGCCGCGCTCAGTACGGACCAACTGGTCAGCCTGCAGACGCAGCAATTGGCGGCCCTGAATCCGCTGGCCTTCGCGCAAGGTCTGGCGTCCGAGCAGGTGGCGGCGCTGACGACGGCGGAAACCGCCGCGCTGCGTCCGGTCCAGCTGGCCGCGCTGCGCACCGCCCAGGTGGCGGCCATCAGCACCCGCGGCATCGAAGCCCTGCGCACGCAGCAGCTCGTGGCGCTGACGGCGGCCCATATCGCCGCGCTGTCCACGCAACAGATCACGCACCTGAGCCTGAAGCACATGGCGGCCCTGACCACGCTGCAGATCGTGGCGCTGACCAGCGACCAGACCCGCGTCATGACCACCGCCCAGCTTGCCGAGCTGAGCAGTTCCACGCCGCTGGTGCTCGACCTGGATGGCAACGGCGTGCGCACCCGCAGCATCCTGGACGGTGTGCACTTCGACCTGCGCGCCGACGGCGCCAAGGGCGCCGTCGGCTGGGTGGGCGAAGGAGACGGCCTGCTGGCCCTGGACCGCGACGGCGACGGCGTCATCAGTGACGGCTCCGAACTGTTCGGTTCGGCCACGCGACTGGCCGGCGGCGGCACGGCGCGCAGCGGCTACGAGGCGCTGGCCGCGCTCGACGGCAACGCCGACGGCGTGGTCGACAGCCGCGACGCCCTGTACTCGGCGCTGCGGGCCTGGGTCGATGCCAACGCGGACGGCGTCAGCCAGCATGGCGAGCTCAAGACGCTGGCGGAACTGCGCATCGCCAGGCTGAACCTCGACGTGGTGCCGGGCAGGAAAGTGGAGCACGGTAACGTCGCTGCGCTGACCTCGACCTTCGAGACGGAGGACGGCCTGCGCCACGCCGCAGCCGACGTCTGGTTCGTGGCCGCGCGGCCGGCCGCCGTGGCCCCGGATTTATCCACCGGCCTGTCCGCCGGCGTCTCCGCCAACGTGGCGCAACTGGCCGATGCCTTGAACCGCTTCGACCCTCCCGTGCTGTGCGGCGTGGTCCCGCAGACAGCGCCCGCGGACCCCTTGCGCCTGACCGCGCTGCACGGCAACCGCATCGACGGCATGGGCATGCTAGCCGCAGCCAGGTAGCCGGTGCCGTTTCAAAAGCGGCAGGACAGCCCGTCTTGCCGCTTTCCTCTTGGCTTTGGCCTCCGCGCTCAGGGAATAGAATTCTTTCTATACACCCACTATCGAGGCGGACCCCATGGCCATCAACACCCTACCCATCGCAGAGCTGAACCCGCGGCAAGCCGCTAGCGTCCTGACCGCCCTGGTTGCCGGCGGCCAGGCCCCGGCTGCGCTGCGGGTGTGGGGGGATAGCAACATCGCGGGCTTGAACGCCGCCAGCCAGAGCGGGGACGGCGCCGACTACACGGCGGCCGGGGTCTGGTTCGCCGGCAGCAGCGCGGTGCCCGGCAAGGGCGCGGGCGATCTGCGCGGCAGCGTCACCGGCCTGGTCGAGGCGCTCTCTTCCTACACGCACACGGCGCCGGCCTGCACAGGCGGCGCCTTGGCGCAGGGCGGGGCGGGCGGCGGGCGCATCGACATGGCCGCCTGCGTGGCGCAAATGGCGGACAACCTGGCCAGCTTCGGGCTGGGCAAAACCGGCCCGGCGCGGCCCGGCCAGGCCGCCATGGCGGGGCCCGGCGAGGGCCTGCGCCTGCCCGGCTGGCACGACGGTTTGACCGTGCGCGCCCAAGGCTGGCTGGCTGCCGTGCAATAAGCCGACAATAAGCGAACGCGGCCCTTCCAAGCGCCCCGGAAAAGCGGCAAGATAGCCCTTCTTGCCGGCTGTCTGCGGTAGAATCCCCAGACCGGGTGTATCTTGCACGGATGCAACTCGCACTTACTAGCCCAACCGAGACGATGCACGATAAATTTCCCCACACAGCCATCCAGTGCCTGACCGCGATCGCGCAGCACCATGGCTTGCAGATCAATCCCGAACGTCTGATCGATGACTACGCGCTGGGCGCCGAAGAGCCCGGCGACGGCCTGCTGCTGCGCATCGCCGCCGACATCGGGCTGAAGGCCAAGGCCGGCCGCCTGGACTGGGACGGCATGCTGGCCCAGGAAGGCGTGTTTCCGCTGATGGCGCGCCTGCGCGACGGCAATATGGTGATCGTGGTGGGCGCCAAGCAGCCCAGCACGGGCGGCGAGGGCGCCTCGGTGGCCGTGCTCAACCCGGCCGCCGGCGCCGCCGGCGTGGTGATGGTGGCCCAGGCCGACTTCTGCTCGCGCTGGGAAGGCCAGGTGCTGTTCCTGAAACGCCAGCACAAGCTGACCGACCCCAACCAGCCCTTCGGCCTGCGCTGGTTCATTCCCGAGATTCTCAAGCAGAAGGCGGCCTACCGCGACATCTTCATCGCCGCCATCGCCATGCACCTGCTGGCGCTGGCCTCGCCCATCTTTTTCCAGCTGGTGATCGACAAGGTACTCACGCACCAGGCCGTCACCACCTTGTGGGTGCTGGCCGCCGGCATCGGCATCGCGCTCATCTTCGACGCCGCCTTCGGTTTCCTGCGCCAGATGCTGACCCTGGCCGCCTCCAACAAGATCGACATGCGCTTGACGCGGCGCACCTTCAGCCATCTGCTGTCGCTGCCGATCGACTACTTCGAGACCCACACGGCCGGCGTCGTCACGCGCCACATGCAGCAGCTGGAAAAGATCCGCAACTTCCTCACCGGACGCCTGTTCTTCACCGGCCTGGACCTGGTGTCGCTGGTGATCTTCCTGCCCATCCTGTTCAGCTACTCGGTCAAGCTGGCTATGATCGTGCTGGCCTTCACGGCCATGATCGCGCTGATCGTGGTGGCCATGGTGCCGGCCTACAACCGCCGCCTGGCCGCGCTGTATTCGGCCGAGGGCCAGCGCCAGGGCATGCTGGTCGAAACCATCCACGGCATGCGCACGGTCAAGGCGCTGGCCATCGAGCCGGCCCAGCGCCGCACCTGGGACCAGCGTTCGGCCGAGGCCATCACCATGCACTTCCGGGTCGGCATGATCTCCATCACCGGCAACGCCATGACCGACTTCCTCGGCAAGCTGATGCCGGTGGTGCTGATCGTCATCGGCGCCCAGGAAGTGTTCAACAACGGTCTCTCGGTCGGTGCGCTGATCGCCTTCCAGATGCTGTCGCAGCGCGTCACGGGCCCGCTGATCTCCATGGTCGGCCTGGTCAACGAATACCAGGAGACCGCGCTGTCGGTCAAAATGCTGGGCGAGGTCATGAACCGCGCGCCGGAAGGCCGCGCCGGCGCCGGCGGCCTGCGCCCGGTGCTGGACGGCGAGATCCGCTTCGACGACGTGACCTTCCGCTATCCGGGCTCCCAGGTCGCCGCGCTGGACCGCACCAGCTTCACCATCAAGCCCGGCACCGTGGTCGGCGTGGTGGGCCGCAGCGGTTCCGGCAAGACCACGCTGACCAAGGTGATCCAGGGCCTGTATTCGGTGCAGGAAGGCATCGTGCGCTTCGACGGCGTCGACGCCCGCGAGATCGAGCTGTCGCACCTGCGGCGCCAGATCGGCGTCGTGCTGCAGGAGAACTTCCTGTTCCGCGGCACCGTGCGCGAGAACCTGTGCGTGACCAAGCCGGACGCGACCTTCGAGGAGATCGCCGCGGCGGCGGCCGCCGCCGGCGCCGACGAGTTCATCGAGCGCCTGCCCATGGGCTACGACACCTTGCTGGAGGAAAGCGCCAGCAATCTGTCCGGCGGCCAGAAGCAGCGCCTGTCGATCGCGCGCTCGCTGCTGGCCAAACCGCGCATCCTGATCCTGGACGAGGCGGCCTCCGCGCTCGACCCGGAAAGCGAAGCCATCTTCATCCGCAACCTGTCGAAGATCGCCGTCGGCCGCACCGTGGTGATGATTTCGCACCGCCTCTCCACCCTGGTCAACGCCAACGCCATCCTGGTCATGCAACGCGGCCAATTGGTCGACGCCGGCACCCACCAGGAATTGCTTACCCGTAGCGACACTTATCAGCATTTATGGAACCAGCAAACAAGCCACCTGTAAGCCCGACGCGCCGCCGCGGCCGGACCGAGATCGAGTTCCTGCCGGACGCCGACGCCATCGAGCGCAATCCCCTGCCGACCTGGCTGCGCATGACCTTGCACGTGCTGGCCGGACTGTTCGTCGCCTTCATCCTGTGGGCCAACTTCTCCACCGTCGAGCAGGTGGTGATGGCGCACGGCCGCCTGGTCAATCCGACCACCAACATCGTGGTGCAGCCGCTCGACACGGCCACCATCCTGGCCATCAATGTGCGCGCCGGCCAGGTGGTGAAAAAAGGCCAGGTGCTGGCCACGCTGGACCCGACCTTCACCCAGGCCGACGAGGACCAGCTGCGCACCCGCCTGAAGAGCCTGGACACCCAGACCGAGGGCTTGCGCGCCGAGCTGGCGGGCAAGCCCGGCGCCAGCCTGGGCACCGGCGGCGGCAGCGCCGACCAGCAGTTGCAGGCGCAGTTGTCGGTCGAGCGCCAGGCCAATTTCGAGGCCCAGAAGAACAAGATGGAGCAGAACATCGCGCGCCTGAAGGCGGGCATCGAGACCAACCAGCGCGACCAGCAGGTGCTGGCGCAGCGCCTCAAGTCGCTGTCCGAGATCGAGGCCATGCAGGAGCGCCTGGTGGCCGAGAACTTCGGCGCCAAGATGCAGCTGCTGGAAGCGCGCGACCGCCGCCTGGAGGTCGAACGCAGCCTGGTGGTGGGCCGCAGCCGCGACCTGGAAATGCAGCGCGAGCTGGCCGCCGCCGTGGCCGAGCAGTCCGCCTTCAGCAAGAACTGGCGCCAGAAGATGATGGAAGACCTGCTGGCCGCCACCCGCGACCGCGACGGCATCAACGAGCAGCTGACCAAGGCCGACCGGCGCAACAAGCTGGTGCAGCTGGTGGCGCCGGCCGACGCGGTGGTGCTGGAAGTGGCCAAGGTCTCGCCCGGCTCGGTGGCGCGCGGCGCCGAGACCATGTTCACCCTGGTGCCGCTGGGCGCCAAGCTGGAGGCCGAAGTGCAGATCGACTCGCTGGACAGCGGCCACGTCAAGGCGGGCGACCTGGCGCACGTGAAGATCGACGCCTTCCCCTACCAGAAGCACGGCATGCTGGAAGGCAAGCTGGTCAACGTCAGCTCGGATTCCTTCAAGCGCGAGCAGGTGCAGGCGGGGCAGGGCGTGGACGCCTACTACCTGGGCACGGTGGAGCTGGGCGCGGTCGGGCTGCGCAAGCTGGACGGCACGCGCATGCTGCCCGGCATGACCCTGACCGCCGAGATCGTGGTCGGCAAGCGCTCCGTCATGTCCTACCTGCTGTGGCCGCTGACCAAGGCGCTGGACGAATCGATCCGCGAACCCTGACGTCGGCGGACGTAAAAAAACCGGCCTCGGCCGGTTTTTTTTACGCCTGCTCAGAACCGGAAGTGGGCCTGGCTGGCCGCCACGAACTCCAGCAGCTGCGGGCGGTAGGCGGCGGTGATGGCGCGGCAGCGGTCCAGCAGCTCGCCGCGCGTGTTGAAGGCGTGCTCGATCTCCTCCTCGTTGTCGTCGAAGGCGAAACCGCCGGTGCCGAATTCGAACTCGTCCATGTCGGCCCGGGTCCATTCCCAGTGGTGGTAGCTCAGGTGCTTGACGATCACCACGGCGCCGCACAGGATGGCTTCCAGGTTGGTCGCGCTCACCACGTCGTAGGAATACAGGTAGCGCGTGCGGCGCAGCTGCTCGGCCAGCTCGGGCCGGGTCGGCGGCCAGCTGTAGCTGATGTCGATGGCGCCGGGCGGGCGCTCGGTGCAGAACCTGGCGCCCTTGCCCAGCCATAGCATGTCCTGCGTGCGGGCCGGCGCGTGGTTGGGGTTGAACAGGTTCAGGTCGATGGGCAGGTAGTACAGCGTGCGCACCGGTGCGCTCTTGTCGGCCGCGAAGGCGCGCGAGTAGTACAGCTTGAATTCGCCCTCGGCCGCCGCTTCGCCCTCCCGTCCCAGGATGTAGCGCACCACGCGTTTGGCGTTGAAGGGGTTGCCCGGCAGGCCGTCGCTGCAGATCACGATGGCCTCGTCGTTGATGGCTTCCCACTGCTCGGCGAACACGCCGTTGATGATGGGCGTGTTCAGCTCCGGATTGACCAGCGGCGCGCCGGGCGGGCTGATGTTCGATGTCAGCAGCAGCCTGGCGTCGAAGCCCAGGCTGTTCAGCTCGTGGCACAGCATGTGCATCACCCGCACGCCCGCGCTCACGCAGTAGCTGGGCGTGGCGATGATGTAGGGGCGGGTTTTCATGCCGCCCCTTCCTCGGGCGAGGCCAGCAGCAGCCGCGTCACCTGCGCCACCAGCGACTGGATGGGCTCGAGGGGCAGCGCGCTGCTGCGCACCTGGCCGCGGTTCGTGCCCAGGTACCACAGTATGGTGGTCAGCTTGCTGGCCAGCACTTCCTCGGCGGCCGCGCGGTCGTCCAGGTAGACCTGGATCTCGGTGGCGTCCGCGTACAGCTGCATCCAGTCCAGGTTGGCGCGTATCTTGTTCACTTCCAGGCGCTGGTCCTGGCCGCCGTGCAGGCGGAAGTAGCTCAGCGTCTGCGGCAGGTAGACCGCGTCGTGCTCCTTCAGGATGGAGAGCCAGGTGGCGACGTCCGACAGGATGGTGTACTGGCGGCCCAGGAACACGCCGAAGCGCTGGTCCAGCGCGCTCTTGCGTATCAGCACGGTGGTCGGCTCGCCGATGATGTTGTTGCCTTCGGTCAGCAGCATGCGGCCCAGCGAGGCGCCCGACACCCGCGCCTCGGTCTCGAACAGGCGCTCGGTGCCCGGCACCGGCGGGATGTCGTTGCCGGCCGCGTCGATCAGTTGGCGGAAGGAGGTCACCAGGCCGATCTTGGCATCGGTCAGCATATAGCCCATCATGCTGGCGATCTTGTCCGGATGGAACAGGTCGTCGTCCATCAGGAAGTTGATGTAGTCGCCGCGCGCATGGTTGAAGGTGTTCATCGCGTTTTCCAGCGGGCCGTAGCCCGGCACGCGGTAGTAGCGCATATGGCGGTGCTGCGCCAGGTAGGGCGCAAAGCGGGCCCGCGTGGCCTCGTCGTCGCTGTTGTCGCTGACGATGATCTCGATGTTGGGATAGGTCTGCGCCAGCGCGCTCTGCAGCGCCAGTTCGGCGTAGTCGGGCCGGTTGTGGGTCGGGATCAGGATGCTCACCAGCGGCAGGCCGCTGACGGTCTCGGCCGGGGCCGGGCGCACGGCGATGTCCTTGAAGCGCTGCTCCAGGTCGCGCACGAAGCGCGCGCTGTCGAAGAGCGGCGAGCTCAGGCGGTTGGCCTCCAGGCGCCGGTGCAGCTCGGCGCTCAGCGCGCGCTCGCGGCCCAGGCGGATCGCCATCGCCTCGTAGTCGGCCATATTGTGCGTGACCAGCTCCGGCAGGCCCACCGCGAGCAGCAGGCTGCCCGCCATGCGCGAGGAGAAGGTCTTGCCGGCGCAGGTCAGCACCGGCAGGTCGGCCCACAGCGCGTCGCTGGCGGTGGTGCCGCCGCCGAACGGCGCGGTGTCGAGGAACAGGTCGGCCACCTGGTAGCGCGCCAGGTATTCGGCCGGCACCACGCGCTCGGCGAACAGCAGGCGCTCGGTGGACACGCCCAGCTGCTCGGCCTGGCGGCGCAGATTGGTGCGCACCACCGGGCTCTCGGCCACCAGCCACAGCACGCTGTCCGGCACCGCCTTGAGGATGCGCATCCAGCTCTCGAACACCTCGGGGTTGATCTTGAAGGTGTTGTTGAAGGCGCAGTACACGTAAGCGTCCTCCGGCAGGCCGCAGGCCGCGCGCGTCGGGCGCGGGCCGATCTGGCGCTGGCGGTCGTTGATCTGGAAGGTGTGCGGCATGTGCAGCGGCTTTTCGGTGAAGAAAGGCTCGAGCTCGGGCGGCAGCACGAAGGGGTCCGAGATCACGTAGTCGATCTCGGGCAGCGCGGTCGGGCCGGGCAGGCCCAGCCAGGTGATCTGCACCGGCGCCGGGCGCCAGGACAGGATGTCGTGGCGCGCGTTCAGGGTCAGGCCGTGCAGGTCGACCAGGATGTCGATCTCGCAGGAACGGATCAGGCGCGCGGCCTCCTCGTCGGACAGGCCGCCGATGCGGATGTGGTGGTCCATGCCGGCGATCACGCGGGCGCGCAGCGGCGAGCCGTCCTCGTGGCTCCAGCAGAAGCCGAAGACCTCGAATTCTTCACGGTTGTGCAGGCCGTACAGCTCGGCCGTCAGGATGGACACCGCGTGCGAGCAGAAGTCCGACGACAGGTAGCCCACGCGCAGCTTGGGGTGGGCGTAGCCGCCGGTGGCCAGCGGCGCCACGCCCTTGCGCACCTTCTCCTCCACGTAGCGCTGCGAGGCGGCCAGCTGCAGCGCCGGGTCGCCCGAGGCGCTCAGCATGGCCAGCGCCGAGGTCGACTCGATCAGCTTTTTCTTCTTCACGCCGATGCCGGTGTCGTACACCGGCCAGTTGCACTGCTTCTGGCGCAGGTGCACCCAGTGCGTGATCACGTTCTTCTGGTCCGGCTCCAGGCGCAGGCTGTCGGCCAGCGCTTTTTCCGCCTCCGGCATGCGCTTGAGGATCTCCAGCAGGCGGCCGATGTTGTTGAGCGCCTGCACCCGCAGCGCGCGGGTCGGCTTGGCGTTGGCCGGCGACAGCTCGACCGCCTGGCGCCACAGCACCAGCGATTCCTCGGGGCGCTTCAGGCGCTCCAGCAGGGTGCCCAGGTTCAGCAGCGCCTCGACGAAGGCCGGGTGCTGCTCCAGCGCCTTGCGGTAGGCCGCCTCGGCGGCCACGTCGTCGCGGTTGACCAGCAGCACGGCCAGGTTGAACCAGGCCGCGTAGGCCAGCGGCGACGGCGTGTTGTCCAGCCATAAGCGGTACAGCTGGACCGCGAGGTCGGCGGCGCCAATCTCGCCCAGCTGGGGTGCCAGGCCGAACAGTTCGACCAGCGGCAGCTGGCCTTGCGCGGCCTGCTTGAAGGCCTGGTCGGCCACCTGGGCCAGTGCGGGATGGGCGGCGTGGATCTCGGTTGGAATACTCATGTTGTCCTTGACCGGCGCGGTTCAGGCGCGCGGCGTGTGGTGGAACCAGCGGTAGGTTTTATCGATGACTTGCTCCAGCGTGCACGTTTCGCGCACGCCCAGGCGGCGCTGGGTGGCGCTCAGGTCGGGAAAGAGGTCGTCGTCGCGCTGCGGCCGGTTCGGCAGGGTGTTCAGGGCCACCCGCGGGCGCGGCGAGGCGCGCTCGCTGATCAGCTTGACCAGCTCGAGGTGGCTGACCGGGGTGGCCCCGCCCAGGTTGTAGACTTCGCCGTCCACGCCGCGCACCAGCGCGGCCAAACACCACCAGGCCGCGTCGCTGCCGTACAGATAGCTGCGCCGCGCGCTGCCGTCGCCGTGGATGCGGATTTCGCCGCTGGTGAGCGCGTCGCGCAGGAAGTTGTTGATGGCCCAGGGGCGGTCCAGCTCCTGGTAGGCGCCTGTCAGGGTGAATGGCCGCACGGTCGAGACCGGCAGGCGGTACTGGCTGCGGTACACCGCCGCCAGCATTTCCGCGCCGCGCTTGCCCTCGGCGTACACATTGTGCGGCTGGCCCGGCGGCATGGGGAAGCTGTCCTGCTCGCCGATCGCGCCCGGGCCCTGCGGCGCGCCGGCCACCAGGCAGGAGCTGACGTTGACGAAGCGCAGCAGGCCGTCGAGCTGGGACGCCGCCTCCAGCGCGTTGGCGATGCCGGCCGTGCTGGTCTGCAGCACGCGCAGCGGGTCGGACGCGTGCACCCGGTTGTTCGGGATGCCGGCCGCGTGGATCACATAGCTGGTGCTGCGCGCGAACTCGAACGAAGAGCGCACGTCCTGCCGGCGCAGGCGGATGTCGAGGCGGCCGGCCAGGTGCTGGTATTTCTGCGGCCAGTCGGCGATGTTGCGCGCGTACAGGTCGAGCGTGATGCCCAGGCCGTACTCGTCGTTCAGGGCGGCCACCATCTCGGCGATCCAGGTGCCGAGGAAGCCGGTGCCGCCGGTGACGGCGATGTGCTGGCGCGCCAGGCCGGCGCGCAGGTCGTGCTGGTCGGCGCAGGCGGCCAGGCAGTCCTGCCGCATTTCAGCGTTGCTGCTTGCGTTGCTGCTCGATTTGTCGCTCATGGTTCAGCCTTTCGCGGCGGCGGTTTGTTGGTCGGCCAGCGCGCGCGCCACCTCGATGATCAGGCTTTCCTGGCCGGCCACGGCGTTGCGCTTGCCCAGGCCGAAGAAGATGTCGCGCGGATCGACGTTGTAGTCGGCGGCGGCGCGCGCGACCGGCTTGGCGAAGCCGGAGAACACGCCAGCCAGGCCGCTGACGATGGACAGCGGCGAGATCGACGGCGCCACCGGGTTGAATTCCTTCTCGGCGATGTCGGCCGCGTCCAGGATCTTGTACAGGTCGATGCCGGTTTCGAAGCCCATGCGCTCGAACACGGCCACCAGCACTTCAAGCTGGGTGTTGCCGGCGCCGGCGCCGAAGCCGCGTATGGTGCCGTCGATGATGGTGGCGCCCTCGTTGACGGCCGTCACCGAGTTGATCACCGCCATGCCCAGGTTGTTGTGGCCGTGGAAGCCGACCGGGATCGACAGGCCGTTCACCAGCGTCGCGATGCGTTCCTTGACGTCGTCCGGGAAGTAGGCGCCGGCCGAATCCATGATGATGATGGCTTCGGCGCCGTAGGATTCCATCTTGCGCGCCTCCTCCAGCAGCACCGCCGGGGTCGCCATATGGCTCATCATCAGCACGCCCCAGGCTTCCTTGCCGGTCTGGCGCACGTAGTTGATGTGGCGGTCGGTGATGTCGGCCTCGGTGCAGTGGGCGGCGATGCGGAACACGTCCACGCCCAGCTCGACCGCGCGCGTCAGGTCCTTCTTGATGGTGCAAAAGCCGGGGATCACGTGGATGCCCAGGCGCGTGTCCTTCAGGTTGGCGCGCGCCGTGGCCAGGATGTCCTCGTCGGTCAGCCGGCATTCGCCGACCAGCATGGACGAGGCGCCCAGGCCGTTGCCGTGGCCCACTTCGACGATGGGCACGCGCGCCGCCTCGGCCGCCTGGCAGTAGGCCACGAAGCTTTCGCGGCTGAGCTGGTGGCGTACGGCGTGGTTGCCGTCGCGCAGGGTGGGGTCGCTGATGAGGATTTTCTTAGCCATGCTGGCGCTCCTTGGCGTTGCGCGCGACGGCCAGGCGTTCGGCCATGGCGATCGCCGCGCAATTGATGATGTCGAGGTTGCCCGCGTACTGCGGCAGGTAGTCGCCGTTGCCCATCACCTTGATGGTGGTGACCACGCGGCCGCCGTCCAGGGTGGGCGGCACGATCAGCTGGTAGCCGGGCACATAGGTCTTGAGCTGCTCCACCATGGCCTCCACCGCGGCGCGGATGGCCGGCAGGTCCGGGTCCGTGATCTTGGCGTAGATGGTGGTCTGCATGTCGATCGGCGGGTTGGCCGGGTTCAGGATCAGGATGGCCTTGGCGCGCCGCGCGCCCGAGAAGCGCTGCAGCGCGTCCTCGGTGGTTTCGATGTATTCGTCCAGGTTGGCGCGCGTGGCCGGGCCGGCGCTGCGCGAGGCGATGCTGGACGCCACTTCCACGTACTCGATGTCGGCGTGCACATTGCCGATCGCGTGCGCGATCGGGATCGAGGACTGGCCGCCGCAGGTGACCATGTTGATGTTGCGCCCGCCCGCGTCCAGGCAGGCCTGGGCGTTGATGGCGGGGATGCAGAACTCGCCCAGCTTGGCCGGGGTCATGTCGATCACGGTCTTGCCCAGCTTGTCGAGCGCGGCCCAGTGCTCGACGTGGGCCTGGGCCGAGGTGGCGTCGAACACAAGGTCGCAGATCGACGGGTTGTCGACGATGGCCTCGATGCCGCGGTCGGAGATCGGCACGCCCAGCTGGCTGGCGCGTTTCATGCCGGCCGAGTTGAAGTTGCGCCCCGCGAACAGGGTGCAGGTCAGGTGCGGCGAGCGCATGGCCTTGATCAGCAGGTCGGTGCCGATGTTGCCGGAGCCGATAATGGCTATCTTGAGTGGGGCGGATGGTTTCATTTGGCGTCCATGATCTGGTCGAGTACTGCGGGCCTGCCCAGCATTATCGCCGATTCCAGGGTGATGGCTTTCTCGGAAGTAAAGGCCGGTTGGTAGCCCAATTCGGCGGCTTTCCGGTTCAGCGAATAGTAGTGCGGCTTGCCGCCGGTGGCGTTGACGATGGCGCCCGGGAGCGTCTCGCCGATTTCGTAGCGCAGGCCGAACCGGCGCTGCATCAGTGCCAGCAGTTCGGGCTTGGCGATGGGCGCGGCGCTGTAGCAGTCCAGCGCCTGGTTGGCCGCCGGGCCGTCGAGCACGCGGCGCACCAGCTGGTGGAAATCCTGCGGATGCAGGTAGTCGCGCACCATGAAGCCGGGCGCGGTGTGCAGCACGCTGCCGTCGCGGATGGCGCGCAGCATGTCGGTGATGAAAAAGCGCGCCGCCATGTCCTGCGCGCGGCTGAAATAATTGAACACGCGCAAGTCGGTGATGGCCAGGTCCGGCAGCGCGCGGTGCTTGCATTCGGCGTGCAGCTTGGCCACCGCGTAATAATCCTGCGGCTGCAGCGCATTGATGGCCACCGTGGCGCGCATGTCGGCCGAAGCCGGGGCGGCGAAGTCGCTGCCGTAGGCCGCGCCGCTGGACAGGAACAGGTAGCGCCGCTGCGGATGGCGGCGCAGGCCGGCCAGCGCCAGATCGTCGAACTGCTGGGTGATGGCGAAGATGTCGCCGCCCATTTGCGCTGCGCGCTGCGGGTCGCCCACGCCGACGAAGTTGAGCACGGCGTCGTGCGGCACAGTGTCATACTCGTCGTAGCCGGCCACCCGCAGCGGCGCGTGCGGCTGGCCGGCGAATTCGCCGGCCAGCCAGGCGCGCATGGCCTCGCAGTCGCGCACGTAGAGCAGCAGGCTGCTCTGCCCGTCCCGCACCAGGGAGCGGATCAGGTCCTTGGCGATCTGGCTGCTTGCGCCCAGTATGGCCAGCGTCTCCATATCAGAGCGATTTCGACTTCTCGTGCAGGCCGTCCAGCATGGCCTGTTCCAGCACCTCGCGCGGCAGCAGCGGCGACAGGTCTTCCAGCGGCGGCGACACCAGGCTGCCGTCCGGCTTGGCCACCACCGACAGCTTGGGCGAGAACAGCTGCTCGGGATGCATGAACACTTCGCAGATCACCGGGCCGGTGGCGGCCTGCACCTGCGCCAGCGTGCCGTCGACCTCGTCCCACTGGCGGATCTGGAAGGCCGGGATGTCGAAGGCCTTGGCCAGCTTGGAGAAGTCCGGGCAGGACACGCCGGACTTGGCGTCCGTGCCCACGTAGCCGCTCTTGAACAGCGAGTTCTGCGTGTGCTTGATCATCAGGTAGCCGTCATTGTTGAAAATGAACAGCTTGATCGGCAGCTGGTGATGCACCATGGTCTGCAATTCCTGCAGGTTCATCATGATGCCGCCGTCGCAGTTCAAGCACATCACTTCGCCGCGGTTGTTGGCGAAGGACACGCCCAGCGCGGCCGGCAGGCCGTAGCCCATCTCGCCCAGGCCGGTGGAGGTCATCAGGCGCTGGCCGTCCTTGAAGCGCAGCACCTGGTGGCCGCACAGCAGGGCCGTGCCCATGTCGGTGACCACCACCTGGTCCGGCTTGAAGTGCGCGTTCAGGCGCTCCATGAAGCGGTAGGAGTTCATGAAGCCGCCCTTGTCGGCGTGCTCCTCGCCCACCCAGGGGAATTGCGCCTCGTAGGCGCGGCAGCGCTCCAGCCAGGCCGCTTTGGGCGCGGGGGCGGCCGGCAGCGCGGCCACGCGCGCCTGCAGCGCCGTGATGAAGGCCTTGGCGTCGGCCACGATTTTCTGCGTGGTGCGCTCGCCGTGCTTGGCCGCCTCGGCCGCGTCGATGTCGACCAGGTCGATGCGCGCGGCGCGCGCCAGTTCCTTCAGGTCGTAGCCCACTTGCGGGATGGCCAGGCGGGTACCGATGGCCAGCACATAGTCGCTGTTCTGCAGCACGAAGTTGGACGCGCGCTGGCCGTACACGCCGGCGCGGCCGAAGATCAGCGCATGGTCCGAGTCCACCATGTCGATGCCGGCCCAGGACAGCAGCGCCGGCACGCCCAGCGCTTCGAGCAGCGGCACGATCTGGCGCTCGGCGCCGGCCAGGCGGATGCCGTTGCCCAGCCACAGCACCGGCCGTTCGGCCTTGAGCAGCGCGTCCAGCACGCTGTCGAGCTGCGCCTCGGCGGCGGCCGGCAGGGCGGCCGCGCGCGTCGGCGCCTCGAAGCGCGCCATGGCGTCGCGTTCCATGCGGGTCGACTGGATGTCCATCGGAATCTCGACCCAGGCCGGACCCGGACGGCCGTCCAGCGCCACGTGCACCGCCTCGTCCAGCATGGACAGGGTCTGCTCGGCCTTGGTCACGCGTTCGGCGTACTTGGTCACCTGGCGCACCATCTGGCAGGAGTCGTAGCCCTGCACGCCCCACATGCGCAGCGGGTTTTCCGGGAAGGTGAACTTGGAATTCTCGTTGCCCGCGATAACCAGGCAGGGGATGGAGTCGGCCCAGGCCGACACCACGCCGGTCACGCCGTTGGTCGAACCGGCGCCCGTGGTCAGCAGGGCGGCGGCCAGGCGGCCGTGGGTGCGGTAATAGGTCTGCACCGCCATGCAGGCGGCCTGCTCGTGGTGCACGCACACGATTTCGCTGTAGCCGTGGCGGGTGATGGCCTCGAACAGGTGCACATTGCCGGCGCCGATAATGCCGAACACATGGCGGATGCCCATCTGTTCGAGTTTTTCGGCCACCAGTTGCGCGACCTTGATTTTCTCTTGCACAACCATCTCCTTAGAAGCCGACGCCGAAGAATTCTTCGATCTTGGTGGCCGCGTATTCCAGCATCTCGCGGCTTAGGCCGGGGAACACGCCGATCCAGAAGGTGTCGTTCATCACGCGGTCGGTGTTGACCAGCTCGCCGGACACGCGGTAGTTGCGGCCTATCATGTAAGGCTGGCGCGTCAGGTTGCCGGCGAACAGCAAGCGGGTGCCGATCTTGTGCTGGTCCAGATAGGTCAGCAGGTCGACGCGCGACACGTTCGCCTCCGGCTTGATGGTCATCGGGAAGCCGAACCATGAGGGGTCGGAATTCTCGGTCGCTTCGGGCAGGATCAGGAACTCGGCGCAGGTCTGCAGGCGTTCCTTGAGGAAGGCGAAGTTGTCCTTGCGGGCCTGGATGAAGCCGTGCGCGCGGTCGATCTGGGCCAGGCCGCAGGCGGCCTGCATGTCGGTGATCTTCAGGTTGTAGCCCAGGTGGCTGTAGGTGTACTTGTGGTCGTAGCCGGCCGGCAAGGTGCCGAAGCACTGGCAGAAGCGCTTGCCGCAGGTGTTGTCCTTGCCCGGCGCGCAATAGCAGTCGCGGCCCCAGTCGCGGAAGGACTCGGCGATCATCTTCAGGTCGGCGTTGTTGGTAAACACCGCGCCGCCCTCGCCCATGGTGATGTGGTGCGCCGGGTAGAAGGACATGGTGCCGATGTCGCCGAAGGTGCCCACCATCTTGCCGTCGTAGGTCGAACCGAGCGCGTCGCAGCAGTCCTCGACCAGCCACAAGTTGTACTTCTTGCACAGCTTGACGATGACGTCCAGGTTGTAGGGGTTGCCCAGCGTGTGGGCCAGCATGATGGCCTTGGTCTTCGGGCCGATGGCCGCTTCCAGCTGCGTCACGTCGATGTTGTAGGTGCCCAGTTCGACGTCCACGAACACCGGCACCGCGCCGAACTGGATGATGGGGTTGACCGTGGTGGGGAAGCCCGCCGCCACGCCGATCACCTCGTCGCCCGGCTGGATCGCGCGCGCGCCCAGCTTGGGCGAGGTCAGCGTGTTGAACGCGACCAGGTTGGCCGAGGAGCCGGAATTGACGGTGATCAGGTGCTGCACGCCGATCAGCTTGGCCAGCTTGGCTTCGAACTGGTCGTTGAAGCGGCCGGTGGTCAGCCAGGCGTCCAGCGAGGCATGCACCATCAGCTCCATCTCGGGCGCGCCCACCACTTTGCCGGCCGGCGGTATGACGGTCACGCCCGGCTCGAAAGCCTTGGGCTGGCTGGCCAGGGCGCCGTACTGCGCCACCAGCGCGATGATCTGCTCGCGCAGTTGTTCTTGGTTAGGGGTATCGCTCATGGTTCCAGCCTTAAATTTGGTGTTCGGTGTTTTGATAGGACGCGATCTGCGCCAGGGTCAGCGCGCGCATGTCGGCGCCGGCCGCATGGGCCTGGTGCCAGGCCACAATCTGGTCGATGGTATGGGCCAGGTTCCAGCGCGGCTGCCACTGCAGGCGGCTGCGCGCCTTGGAGCAGTCCAGCTTCAGATAGGTCGCCTCGTGCGGCTGCGGCGCGCCGTCCAGCTCCCAGGAGGCGCCGTCGCCCCAGCTGGCGCACAGGCGGCCGATGATCCACTCGACCGGGCGCGCGTCGGTGTCGTGCGGGCCGAAGTTGTAGCCTTCGGCGTAGGCCGCGCCGTGTTCATACAGGTGCTCGGCCAGGGTCAGGTAGCCCGACAGCGGCTCCAGCACGTGCTGCCACGGGCGGATCGCGTGCGGGTTGCGGATCTGCACCGGCCGGCCGGCCGCGATGGCGCGCACCATGTCCGGGATCAAACGGTCCTCGGCCCAGTCGCCGCCGCCGATCACGTTGCCGGCGCGGCCGGAGCCCAGCGCCACGCCGTGTTCGGCGTATTTTTCAGGGTTGAAGAAGGAACTGCGGTAGCCGCTGGTGATGAGTTCGGCGCAGCCCTTGCTGTTGCTGTAGGGATCGTAGCCGCCCATGGGCTCGTTCTCGCGGTAGCCCCACGGCCATTCCCGGTTCTCGTAGCACTTGTCGCTGGTGACGTTGACCACCGCCCTGATGGCCCCGCCTTGCGCGTTGACCGCGCGCACCGCCTCGTAGAAATGCACCAGGCCCATCACGTTGGTGGAGTAGGTCTCCACCGGATGGGCGTAGGAATAGCGCACCAGCGCCTGGGCCGCCATGTGGATGGCGATGTCCGGCCTGGCCGCCAGCATGGCCGCGCGCAAGGCGTCCGCGTCGCGGATGTCGCCGGCCACGGACTGCATGCCCTGTGCCACGCCGGCCGCGTCGAACAGGCTGGGCGAGCTGGGCGCCGGCAGCGCGTAGCCGGTCACCTCGGCGCCCAGCTGCTGCAGCCACAGGCTGAGCCAGCTGCCCTTGAAGCCGGTGTGGCCGGTCAGGAAGACGCGCTTGCCTTGCCAGAACGATGGCTTCATGGCCAGCTTTTCCAGGGCGCCTTGCCGCTGTCCCACAGCTCGTCCAGCGCCACCTTGTCGCGCAGCGTGTCCATCGGCTGCCAGAAGCCGCGGTGCTGGTAGGCGTCCAGCTGGCCGTCGTGCGCCAGGCTTTCCAGCGGGCCTTTTTCCCACACCGTGGCGTCGTCGTCGATGCGGTCGATGACCTTGGGCGAGAGCACGAAATAGCCGCCGTTGATCCAGTTGCCGTCGCCCTGCGGCTTTTCCGTGAAGCGCTCGATGCGCTGGCCGTCGATGTCGATGGCGCCGAAGCGGCCCGGCGGCTGCACCGCCGTCATGGTGGCCAGCTTGCCGTGTTCGCGGTGGAACTTCAGGGTGGCGCCGATGTCGACGTCGGACACGCCGTCGCCGTAGGTGAAGCAGAACGCCTCGTCGTGCTCGACGTGGCTGCGCACGCGCTTCAGGCGCCCGCCGGTCAGGGTGTTCTCGCCGGTGTCGACCAGGGTCACCCGCCACGGCTCGGCGTGGCGCGCGTGCACTTCCATCGAATTCTGCTGCAGGTCGAAGGTGACGTCCGAGGTGTGCAGGAAGTAGTTGGCGAAGAATTCCTTGATCACATAGCCCTTGTAGCCGCAGCAGATCACGAAATCGTTGATGCCGTGCGCCGAGTAGCTCTTCAGGATGTGCCACAGGATGGGCTTGCCGCCGACCTCGACCATCGGCTTCGGCTTCAGGGTGGTTTCTTCGCTAAGCCGCGTGCCCAAACCGCCGGCGAGTATGACAGCTTTCATATTGCTCCCTCTTTATTCGATGCGTAGACAGGCGGTGCGCCACCGGAAGCCATAGTATGGCCCTGCCGCAAGGTATTCTAAACCAGAAGAAGAGGGGTGTGCAGGGCCTTATTGCTATCGGCCAAGACGAAAAAAAGGACCGGTTCCTGGCGGAAACCGGTCCGTTTGGCAACAGCCGCGGCTTATTTTCCGGGCATGGCCAGCCAGCCCTGGTGCTGCTTGTCCTGCCAGCGCTCGGCCGCCGCGCCCGGCGAAAGCGGCGCCGCCCCTGTAGCGGCGCCCGCGCCTGCGCCGTACTGGCGCAGCGCGTCGGCCATGGCTTGCACATTGTGCGGCATGACGCCGTGGCTGCCGCCTTCGCTGCCGGTGCCGCCGATGCTGCCGCGCAGGCCCGGCAGGACGCCGCCGGACGGGGCGAAACCATGCTGCTCACTGTAGCTTGCCAACAACTGCGACAGGCTGTGCACCTGTCCATCCAGGCCGGCAGGCGCGGTGCGGAACCAGACGTCGGCCGTGTCGTGCACGCTGCCGTCGCTGCCGGTGTAGCTGGACGACATGCCGACGATGTTGCCGTTTTGCATAAGCGGCGCCGACTTGGCTGCGGTGGCGATGCTGGCGATGCCCAGTTCCTGCAGGCCGCGCAGTTCGCCCTGCTGGCTGACGCCGTCGCTGTTGCCGTCCACCCACACGCGCAGCGCGCCGTAGGCGGCATCGGCGGCCGTGATGGCGCCGTCCTTGTTGCTGTCGAGCGCGGCCAGCGCGGCATAGCCGTCGGCCGCCGTGCCGCCGCCGGCCAGGCGGGTCGCCGAGCCGAACAGTTCGCCGCCGTCGGTGATGGCGCCGTCGCCGTCGCTGTCCAGGGCCAGCAGGCCGTCGCGCGGACCGGCCCAGCCGGTGGCCACGGCCGTCCCGCCAGCGCGGATGTCGAAGCGCACGCCGGCGTCGACCGACAAGGTGGTCACGCCGTCGCCGTCCAGGTCCAGCACCAGCGGCGTGGCCCAGTAGGATGCGGCGCCGTTGGCCATGGTCTGGTCGACCGACATCACGGCGATTTGCGCGGCGCTGAAGTAGACCAGCTGGGACGCGTCCATCGCGGCCAGGTCGGCCGTTTCCAGTGCCATGACCTGCGTGGTGCTCAGCGACGTGATTTGCAGTGAACCGAGCGCTGCGGCCTGTTCGGTGGTCAAACCGGCCACCTGTGCCGTGGTCAGCGCCGCCACCTGGGTGGCTTTGAGCGCCTGCACCTGCAGCGTGGTCAGCGAGTCGAACTGCGCCACCGGCAGCGCCGCGATCTGCGCCGTGGTGAGCACGCCCACCTGCGCCGCGGTCAGCGCCGCGAGCTGGCTGTCGTCCAGCGCGGCCAGCTGGTCGTTGCCCAGCGCCGCCACCTGGCTCAGCTTGAGCGACTGCACCTGGGCCGTGCTCAGGCCCGGCAGCTGCGCCGGATCCAGGAAGCCCAGCTGCGTCGTGCTCAGGTTGCTGACCTGCGAAGTACTCATCGCGTTCAGCTGCAAGGTGGTCAGGGCGCTGATATGGTCGACGGTCCACACCGCCAGCTGCGCGTTCTTCAGCGCCGCCACCTGCTCGGTGCCCAGCACGCCGACCTGGGCGCCGCTCAGCGCCGCGATCTGCGTGTTGCTCAGGGTCTGGATCTGCGCCGTGTTGAAACTGCCCAGCTGGGCGTCGCTCAGCGCGCCGATCTGGTCCACCGTGAGCGAGGGGATCTGCACCAGCTTGATGGCCGCGATCTGCTCGGTGGCGAAGGCCTGCAGCTGGGTGTTCGACAGCGCGGCGATCTGGGTGGTGGTCAGGTAGCCGATCTGCTGCGTGGCCAGGGTGACGACTTGCAAGGTGGTCAGCGCGAAGGCCTGGTCGGCCGACAGCGCGGCGATCTGCAGCGCGCCCAGCGCCGGGATCTGGTCGGTGCTCAGCGCCGGGATCTGGCTTAGTTCGAGCGCGGCGATCTGCGCCGTGCTCAGCGCCGCCACCTGCGCCGTGCCCAGGGTCACCAGGTGGTCGGTCGACAGCGTGGCCAGGGTCACCAGGTCGATGGCGCGCACTTGCGTGCTGCTGAGCGCACCCAGTTGCAGGGTGGTCAGCTCGGTCAGGTTGGCCGTGTCGAGCGCGGCGATCTGCAGCGTGCTCAGGGCGCGCACCTGCTGCGTGCCCAGGGCCGCCACCTGCACGCTGTCGAGCGCGATGAACTGCGCGTTGTCGAGCTGGCTGATCTGGCGCGTGCTCAATGCCGCCAGGTCGGCCGTCTCCAGCGCCGCCAGCTGCGCCGAGCTCATGCTGTTGAGCTGGGCGCTGTTCAGCGCGGCCGCTTGCGCCGTCGTCAGCGCCACGATCTGCGCGCTGTTGAAGCCCTCGCTGAACTGCGCCGTGCTGAGCGAGGCCAGCGCGACGGTGTTCAGTGCGGCAATCTGGTTTGTGCCCAGCAGGTCGATCTGGGCCGTGTCCAGGCCGGCCAGCTGGCTAGACGCCAGCGTGCCGACCTGCAGCGTGTTCAGGGCAGCCAGCTGGCTGTCGAGCAGGGCCGACAGCTGGCTGCTGCGCAGCGCCGCGACGGCCGCCGTGCCCAGCGCGTTCAGCTGCATGGTGTCCAGGCCCAGTGTCAGCTGCGCGGTGGTCAGCGCAGCCACGGCGGCCGTGCCCAGCGCCGCCATCTGGTCGGTGCTGAAGACGGCCAGCTGTTCGCTGCCCAGGCCGGCCACCTGCACCGTCGCCAGGCTGGCGACCTGGCTGCCGGTCAGCGCGGCGATCTGTGCCGCCGACAGGCCCTCGGCCAGCTGGATGCTGCTCAGGCCGGCAATCGAGGCGGTCGCCAGCGCCGCCACTTGCGCGGTGGCCAGCGATTGCAGGAAGGCCGTGCCCAGCGTGGCCAGTTGCAGCGTGGTGAGCGCGTTCAGGTCCGATGTTTCCATCGCTTCGACCTGGGCGGCCGACAGCGCGGCCAGCTGGGCGCTGCCCAGCGCGCGCGCTTGCAAGGTGCTCAGCGCGGCGATCTGGTCGGTGCTGATGCCGTCGGCCAGTTGCGCCGTGTCGAGCTGGGCGATGTGGGCCGTGTTCAGCGCGGCGAACTGGACGGTGGTGAGCGCGGCCAGCTGCGTGCTCGACAGCGCCGCGAACTGGGCGCTGCCCAGCGCATTCAGGTCGGCGCTTTCCAGCGCCGCCATCTGCGTGCCGTCCAGCAAGGCGAGCTGGTCGGTGCTGAGGCCGGCCGCCTGGCTGGTGCTCAGCGCGGCCAGCTGGTCGCTGCCCAGCAGCGCCACTTGCTCGCTGCTCAGGCTGTTGAGCTGCGCCGTGGTCAGCAGCGCGAACTGGCCGGTGGCCAGCGCGAGGATGTTGTCGCTCGACAGGGCGGCGATCTGCTGCGAACCGAGCGCGCGCAGGTCGGTGCTCTCCAGCGCCGCCACCTGCACGGCCGACAGCGCGGCCACCTGGTCGGTGTCGAGCGCGGCCACTTGCGCGCTGCTCAGCGCGACGATCTGCTGGGTCAGCAGGAAGGCCAGCTGGTCCGGGCCCAGCGCGACCACCTGGCTGGTTGTCAGGCGGGCCACGTCGTTCGTTTCCAGCGCGCCGATCTGGTCGCTGGTCAGCTGGAGCAACTGGTCGGTGGCCAGGCCGGCCACTTGCAGCGTGCTCAAGCCGGCGATTTGCAGCGTGCTCAGCGCCTGCAGCTGTTCGCTGGTCAAGGTGGCGATCTGCGCCGTGGTCAGGCGTTGCAGCTGCCAGGTGCTCAGCGCGGCGACCTGTTCGGCCAGCAGGCCGCTGCTTTGCTCGGTCGTCAGCGCCGCCAGGTCGGCCGTTTCCAGCGCCAGGATTTGCGCGGTCGACAGCGCTTGCAGGAAGTCGCTGCCCAGCGTGGCCGCTTGCGCGGTGCTCAGCGCGGCCAGGTGGGCGTCGTCCAGCGCGGCGATCTGGTCCGCGCTCAGGCTGTTGACCTGTTCGCTGCCCAGCGCGGCGAAGTCGGCCGTTTCGAAGGCCAGCAGCTGGTCGGTGGAGAGCGCCTGCACCTGGTCGGTGCTGAAGCTGCGCACCTGCACCGAGGTCAGGGCGGCGATCTGGCGCGTGTTGAACGCACCCATCTGGTCGGCAGCGAAGCCGGCCAGCTGGGCCGTGGTCAGGGCCTGGATCTGGGTCGTGGTCAGCACCGAGATCAGATTGCTGGTCAGCGCCATGGTGGGGCTGTTGCGCAGCACCACCAGGTCGGCCGTTTCCATCGCATTCAGCTGGTCGGTGCTGAACGCCTGCAACTGCTCGGTGGTCAGCGCGGCGGCCTGCAAGGTGGTCAGCGCGACGATCTGGTCGGTGGTCAGCGCCGCGATCTGCACGCTGTCGAGCGAGACGATCTGGCTGGTCTTCAGGGCCGCGAAGTCGTTCGTCTCGATCGCTTGCAGCTGGTCGCTGGCGAGCGCCTGCAGCTGGTCCGTGCTCAGGCCGGTGATCTGGGCCGTGGTCAGCGCCGCGATGCGGCTGGTGCCCAGCGTGGACAACTGTTCGGTGGTGAGCGCGGCGATTTGCGGCGCGGTCAGGCTTTGCAGCTGCGCGTCGGTCAGCGCCGCCAGCTGGTCGCTGCCGAGCACGGCGATCTGCGCCGTCTTGAGGGCGACCACGTCGTTGGTCTCCAGCGCCTGGATCTGGTCGCTGCTGAGCACAGCCAGCTGCACGCTGGTCAGCGCGGCGGTTTGCGCCTGGGTCAGCACGGCCAGCTGCACGCTGTTGAGCGCGGCGATCTGGGTGGTGGTCAGGGCGGCGATCTGGCTCGTTTTCAGCACGGCCTGGTCGGCCGTCTCGAGCGCCGCCAGCTGGTCGGTGGCCAGCGCGGCGATTTGCAGCGCGCTCAGCGCGCCGGCCTGCAGCGAGGTCAGCGCGACGATCTGGCCTGTGCTCAGCGCCAGGATCTGGTCGCTCACCAGCACCGCCACTTGCAGCGTGGTCAGCGCCTGCAGCTGGCTGTCGCGCAGCGCGGCGATCTGTTGCGTGCCCAGGTTGCTCAACTGGTTGGCGCGCAGCTGCTGCACGTCGATGGTTTCCAGCGCGCGGATCTGGTCCGTGCTCATGACCGACAGGTGCAAGGTGCTCAGCGCGCCGATCTGCAGCACCGCCAGCGCCGCCACCTGGGCGGTCGACAAGGCCATGATGTGTTCGGTGGTCAGGGCCGTCAGCGGGCCGATCTTCAGCGCCGCCAGGTCTTCCGTTTCCAGCGCGGCGACTTGCTGCGTGGTCAGCGCGGCCAGCTGCACGCTGGTCAGCGCGCCCGCTTGCAGCGAGGTCAGCGCCTTGATCTGCGCGGTGGTGAGCAGCGCCGTCTGGTCGCTGCCGAGGCCGGCGATCTGGGTCAGTTTCAGGCTGGCGAAGTCTTCGGTCTCGAGGGCGGCCAGCTGGGCGCTGTTCAGGGCGTTGAGCTGGCGCGTGGTCAGGCTGCCGGCCTGCAAGGTGGTCAGCGCGGCAATCTGCAAGGTCGACACGCCGGCCAGCTGGTCCGTGCCGATGGCGGCCACTTGCGCCACTTTCAGGCTCTGCAGCTGTGCGGTGTTGAGCGCGCCCAGCTGTTCGGTCGACAGCGCGGCGATGTGGCTGGTTTTCAGCGCGCCCAGGTCGTCCGTTTCCAGCGCGGCGATCTGCTGCGTCAGCAGGGCTTGCACCTGGCGCGTGGTCAGGGCGGCCGCCTGCAGCGTGCTCAGCGCGGCCAGATGGGCCGTGTCGAGCGTGCTGATCTGCATGGTGTTGAGCGCCGCGATCTGGGTCGCCTTCAGGCGCGCGAAGTCGGCGGTCGGAATGGCGGCGAGCTGCTCGCTGGCCAGGCCGGCCACCTGGGCCGTGGTCAGGGCGCCCAGCTGCAGGGTGTTCCAGCTGGTCAGCTGGGCCGAGCCCAGCACGGCCAGCTGCGCGCTGTTGAGTGCTGCCACCTGCTGCGTGGTCAGCGCGCCCAGCTGGGCGCTGCTCAGGGCCAGCAGCTGGGTGCCGGACAGGCCGGCCAGCTGCGCGGTGCGCAGCGCGGCCAGGTCGTTCGTTTCCAGCGCGCGCACCTGCGCCGTGTCCAGCGCGTTGATCTGGTCGGTGGAGAGGGCGGCCGCTTGCGCGGTGCCCAGCGCGACGATCTGGTCGGTGCTCAGCAGGGCGGCCTGCACCACCGTCAGCGCGGCGATCTGCTGGGTCTTCAGGCTGGCGAAATCGACGGTTTCCAGGGCGGCCAGCTGTTCGCTGGCCAGCGCGGCGATCTGCGCGGTGCGCAGGTTGGCCACCTGCAAGGTGCTCAGCGCGGCGATCTGCGCGCTGTCGAGCGCGCCCAGTTGCACGGTGTCGAGCGCGGCCAGCTGGGCCGTGGTCAGCGCGCGCACCTGGGCCGTGCCCAGCGCGGCCAGGCTGGCGTTCTGCAAGGCGGCGATCTGCTGCGTTTTCAGCGCGGCCAGGTCGTTCGTCTCCAGCGCGGCGGCCTGCTGCGTGGCCAGGCCGGCCATTTGCGCCGTCGTCAGCGCGGCCGCCTGCAGCGTGGTCAGCGCGGCGATCAGCGCGGTGTTCAGGGTGGCGAACATGGCGCTGCCCAGCGCGGTCAGCTGCTGGCTCTTCATGGCGGCCAGGTCGCGCGTTTCCAGCGCGTTGAGCTGGCTGCTGTCGAGCGCGGCCATCTGGCGGGTGCCGAGGTTGGCGGCCTGCAAGGTGGTCAGCGCCACGATTTGCTCGCTGGTGAGCGCCTGCACCTGGACGCTGGTGAGCGCGCCCAGTTGCAGCGAGCCCAGCGCCTGGAACTGCACGGTGCGCAGCGCGGCCAGGGCCTCGCTGGCGAGGGCCGCCACTTGCTGGGTCCGGAGTGCGGCCAGGTCGCTGGTTTCCAGCGCCGCCGCCTGCAGCGTCGACAGCGTGGCGACCTGCAGGGTGGTCAGGCCGGCCGCCTGGGCCGTCGTCAGGCCGCTGATCTGCCCGGTCTCCAGCGCGGCGACCTGTTCGGTCGTCAGCGCGGCGATCTGGCTGGTTTTCATCGTGGCCAGGGTGCTGCTCGGCAATGCCACCAGCTGGCTGGTGAGCAGGGCCGCCACTTGCGCGGTGGTCAGCGCTGCGGCCTGGTGGCTGCGCAGGCCGGCCACCTGGTCGCTGGTCAGGGCCTGGATCTGCGCGGTGCTCAGCTGCACGATCTGGCTGGTGCTCATGGCGCCCAGCTGCGAGGTGTTCAGGTTGCTGATGGCGCCGCTGTTCAGCGACGCCAGCTGGTTCGTTTTCAGCGCGGCAAAGTCGGCGCTTTCCATCGCGGCCAGTTGCGCCGTACTCATCACGCTCAGCTGCAAGGTGGTCAGCGAGGCGGCCTGGGCCGTGGTGAGGGCGACGATCTGGGCTGTGCCCAGCGCGGCCATCTGCTCGGTGTTGAAGCTGGCGATCTGGCTGGTCTTCAGCGCGGCCCAGTCGCGCGTTTCCAGCGCGTTGACCTGGTCGACGCTCAGCGAGAACAGCTGGCGCGTGGTCAGCGCGGCCATCTGCAAGGTGGTCAGCGCGACGATCTGAGTGCTGTCGAGCGCGCTCAACTGCGAGGTGGTCAGCGCGCCCAGCTGGGCGCTGTTGAGCAAGGCCAGTTGCGCGGTGCGCAGGGTGGCCAGGTTGGCGCTGCTCAGCGCGGCGATTTGCTGCGTCTTGAGCGCCGCCAGTTCGGCGTTGGTGAAGGCGGACAGCTGGGCGCTGTCGAGCGCGGCCAGTTGCGCCGTGGTCAGCGCGCCGACCTGCTGGGTGTTCAGGGCGGCGATATGGTCGGTGTTGAGGGCGGCGACCTGGTCGGTCGTCAGGGCGGCGATCTGGGTCGACTTCATGCGGCTCCAGTCGGCCGTCTCGAGCGCGTTGAGCTGCTCGGTCGTCAGCGCCTGCATCTGGCGCGTGGTGAGCGCGCCGGCCTGCACGGTGTTCAGCGCGGCGATCAGGGCGGTGCCCAGCGCGGCCAGCTGCGCCGTGTCCAGCGACGCGATCTGCTGCGATTGCATGCGGGTCCAGTCCTGCGTCTCGAGCGCGTTCAGCTGTTCCGTGTTCAGGATGCTCAACTGGCGCGTGGTCAGCGCGGCCGTCTGCGCGCTGGTGAGCGCGGCGATCTGGCTGCTGTCGAGCGCCTTCACCTGGGCCGTGCCCAGTGCGGCCACCAGCTGTGTGTTCAGGGCGTTGATCTGGCTGCTGTTCAGCGCGGCCACGGCGGCCGTGTTCAGCGCCGCCACCTGGTGGGTCTTGAGCACGGCCAGGTTGGCGCTGCTCAGCGCGGCGACCTGCTCGCTGTTCAAGGCCAGCAATTGCCGGGTGTCGAGGCCGGCGATCTGCACCGTTTTCAGCGCGGCCAGCAGGCGGGTGCCCAGCGCGGCCACTTGCTGCGTGGTCAGGGCGGCCAGCTGGGTCGATTTCAGCGCGGCGAAGTCCAGCGTTTCCAGCGCGTCGAGCTGGGTGCTCAGCAGCGCGGCGATCTGGCGCGTGCCCAAGGTGCCGGCCTGGGCCGTGCTGAGGGCGGCCAGTTGCAGGCTGTTCAGCGCCTGTACCTGGCGCGAGCTCAGCGCGCCCAGTTGCACGCTGTTGAGCTGGGCCAGTTCGCGCGTGTCGAGCGCGTCGATGACGGTGGTGTTCAGCGCGGCGATCTGGGCGGTCTTGAGGGCGCCGAAGCCGGCCGTGCTCAGGGCGGCCAGCGTGACCGCGTCCATGGCCGCTATCTGCTGCGTGGAAAGCGAACTGGTCTGCAACGTCGTCAGCGCGGCCAGCTGGGTGGTGCTCAAGGCGGCCAGCTGGTAGGAGCTGAAGGCGTTCAGCTGTGCTGTGGTGAGGGCGGCCAGCGCCTTGGTCGTCAGCGCGGCGAAGAATTCGGTGCCGAGCGTGCCCAGCAGCGCGGTCGACAGCGCGGCGGTCTGCGCGGTCGACAGGGTGGCCAGGTGGGCCGCGTCCAGCGCGTTGGCCTGCAGCGCGCTCAGGGCGTTCAGCTGCACGGCGGTCAGGGCGGCGAAATCATTGGTTTCCAGCGCATTGAGCTGGCTGCTGGTAAATGCGCTAAGCTGGCGCGTGGTCAGCGCGGCAGCTTGCGCCGTGGTCAGCGCGGCCAGGTGCGCGTCGTCCAGCGCGGCCAGCTGGCTGCTGCCCAGCGCGGCAATCTGGCGCGTGGCCAGCGCGGCGATGTCGGCCGTGTCCAGTCCGGCGAATTGCGCGGTGTTCAGGGCGGCGATCTGCTGGGTCGTCAGCGCGCCCAGTTGCGCCGAGCTCAGGCCGTTCGACAGCTGGTCTATGCTCAGCGCCGGCAACTGCAGCGTCGACAGGGACTGGATCTGCACGCTGGAAATGCCGGGCAGCTGCTGCGTGGTGAGTTCGGCCACCACCGCCGTCGGCAGCGCGCGCACCTGGATGGCGGTGAGCGCCCGCAACTGGGCGGTGCTGAGCACGGCGGACTGTTCGGTCGTCAGGACGGCAATCTCCGAGGTCGCCAAAGCGGCGATCTGGACGGTCGTGAGCGAGGCAATCTGGGCAGTGCTGAAACTGAGTAGTATTGAGGCCATTTTATATTCTCTCCTAGCAGCAATATATCTTAACCGCAATTAGGTCGATTTTGAGAGCTGGTAGGTAAAAGTAGTGCAAATCTTGGTCTGGAAACAATGACTTAGCGCGCTTCATCTATCAACCGCGCCAGGCTTGGTATTATCTTTTGTCTATCACTTTCAGGAACGTCGCCACCATGCTGAAAACACCCGCCGCATTTATTCCCGCCATGCATCCGCGCGCCCATCCGGAGCCGCTGACCTTCGTTTTCCATGGCAACCGGCTGTTGCTGGACCCGTCCGGCCTGGCGCTGCCGGACGCCGCCGGCCTGGCCGCTGCCGGCATCGAACTGGCGCCGGAACGCGTGCATCCGGTCGGCATGTGGAACGATCGCTATTATCAGGCAGCCTGGGTTGAGAGTGATGCTTTGGCGCAACAAAATTATGGCTGGCACGGCGTGCGCGGCCTGTTCGGCGCGCTCGACATCGAATTCCTGGCCTTGGCCGGCCGCGCCTGCCAGTTGGCCGAGTGGGCCCGCACCCACCGTTTTTGCGGTGCCTGCGCCACCCCCACGCGGCTGGCCGAGGGCGACCGCAGCTTCAAGTGCCCGGCCTGCGGCCACGCCGCCTATCCGCGCATCTCGCCTGCCATGATGGTGCTGATCCGCAAGGGCGACTCGGTGCTGCTGGCCATGCACGCCAACGCGCCGTACAAGCGCTACACGGCGCTGGCCGGTTTCCTGGAGGCCGGCGAGTCGGTCGAGGAGGCGGTGCACCGCGAAGTGCACGAGGAGGTCGGCCTGCGGGTGCACAATCTGCAGTACTTCGGCAGCCAGTCCTGGCCCTTCCCGCATTCGCTGATGCTGGCCTACACGGCCGACTACCTGGACGGCGAGATCCGGGTCGACCCGGCCGAGATCGCCGACGCGCGCTGGTTCGGCCCCGACGACGAGTGGCCGGACATGACGGTGACGGTGTCGATCGCAGCGCAACTGCTGGCCGCGCACCGGCCCCGGCGCGGCAGCTGAGAACACAGCGGCAGATACGCCGTATTGACGCCGGCGCCGGTGGCGCGCCGCGCTTTTCTATATACTGACGGCAATCGCATTTTTTATGGCTACATCATGAACAAAGAAGCAGCATTTTCGGAAAACGACTGGCGCCGCCTGCTGGCGGAACTCGGCGAAGATCCGGACCGTCCCGGCCTGCGCGAAACCCCGCACCGCGTCTCGAAAGCGTGGAAGCACTGGACCTCCGGCTACGGCCAGGACCCGGTCGAGCTGCTCAAGGTATTCGAGGACGGCGCCGAGCAGTACAACGAGCTCATCGTGGTGCGCGGCATCCCGGTCTACAGCCACTGCGAGCACCACCTGGCGCCGTTCTTCGGCAAGGCCACCATCGGCTACGTGCCGAACGGCAAGATCGTCGGCCTGTCCAAGCTGACCCGCCTGGTCGACTGCTTCGCCAAGCGCCTGCAGGTGCAGGAGCGCATGACGCAGCAGATCGCCAACGCGCTGATGGACGCGCTCGAGCCGAAAGCGGTGGGCGTGGTGGTGCGTTGCCGCCACCTGTGCATGGAAAGCCGCGGCATCCGCACGCCGGGCGAGGAGACCATCACCTCCGCCATGCTGGGCGAGCTGCAGCCCAACCTGGCGCTGCGCACCGAATTCCTGGCTCTGGCCCGCGAGCCCTGAACATCATGGCAGCGGCGATCGAATGGCAAAGCGGCGATCTGGGTGCCGCATTCGGGCTGGCGGCCTCGGTGGGCCGTCCATTGTTCCTGTACTGGGGCGCCGGCTGGTGCCCGCCGTGCAACCGGGTCAAGGCCGACATCTTCGCCCAGCCCGGTTTCGCGCAGCGCATGCGCGGCCTGCTGCCGTTCTGGCTGGACGGCGACGCGCCCGGCGCGCAGGCGCTGGCCGCGCAATACAAGCTGCGCAGCTATCCGACGCTGGTGCTGTACGCGCCGGACGGCCGCGAGCTGAGCCGTTTGCCGTGCGAGCTGGACGGCGAACGCTTCATCGCCGCGCTCGATCTGGCGCTGGGCGCCGGCCACACCGCCGCCGAGTCGCTGCAGGCGGCGCTGGGCAACACGCGCCCGCTGGCGGACGACGAGTGGGCCCTGCTCAGCCTGTATTCCTGGGACACGGATGAAGGCCAGCTGCTGCCGGCGTCCGAGCAGCCCGCCGCGCTGGCCAGGCTGGCCGAAGCCTGCCCGGCCAGGGACGAGGACGGGCAAGTGCGCGCCGACGCCTGCGCGCGGCTGCACCTGCACGCGCAGGTGGCCGCCGCCGGCCGCATCGCCGGGCCCGCGTCGGCCGGCAACGCCTCCGCCAGCGCGGCCCAGGCCGCCGCGACCATCGCCGCCGCCGCCGACCGGCTGCTGCGCGTGTTCGGCGACACCCGGCTGGCGCGCGCCAATATGGACATCCTGGTCAACAGCGGCGTCAACCTGATCAAATGGTCCGGCGCCCGGCAGGGCGAGCTGGTGCAGGCGCTCGACAAGGCCGCGCGCGAATTCGCCGCCGACGCCAGCCTGTCGCAGGCCGACCGCCTGGCGGCGGTGCGGCTGCAGATGCGGCTGGTGCGCCTGGGCGGCCCGTCCGAAGGGATTGCCGAGCTGGTGCGCGGCACGGTGGACCATGCGCTGGCCGAGGTGAGCGAGCCGCACGCCCGCCACGCGCTGGTCAACACGGCGGTGAGCGCGCTCAACGAAGCGGGCTACGCCGACCAGGCCGAGGCCCTGCTGCAAGCCGAGCTGGCCGGATCGCACGCGCCCTACTACTTCATGCTCAGCCTGGCCGCCGCGGCGCGCCGGCGCGGCGACATCCCGGCCACCCTGGGCTGGTACGAGCAGGCATGGCAAGCCTCGTCCGGCAGCGCCACGCGGCTGCAATGGGGCGCGACCTATCTGGCCAGCGTGATCGACATGACGCCGGAAGACCAGCCGCGCATCGAGCTGGGCGCGCAAGGCATCGTGCGCGACATCGCCGCTGCCGGCGACGCCTACCAGCAGCGCAACCGGGCACATCTGCAGCGCCTGGCCGGCAAGCTCGCCATGCTGACCGTCCCCGGCCCCCAGGCCGCCGCCCTCCAGCGCCTGCTCACCGCCAACCTCTAGCCAAGACGAGCTTATATTGCAAGCCGAGCCGCATTCGCGGCCTCGGCGCTCCCGTCAGACCGGGACGCCGAGGCCGCGATGCGGCTCAGTTCGGCTATCCGGCGCGCTGGCTATTTGACGGCCGGGGCAGGCTCGCGCAGCGATTTGAATTCGGCGCCGGGTTTCCATTGCGGCACGCCGGACTCTTGCGCGGCGCGCAGGCCGACCTGGAACAGCAGCTCGATGTCTTGCAGCGCGCCGCCCAGGTCCCAGAGCGGCTGCACCATGTCCGTGACCTTGTGGTAGTCGTGCGCGGTGTAGGCGTCCAGCGTGGCGGCGGCGTAGCCGGGCGGCTTGCCGATGAAGTCGCGCCCGCCATGCGTGTACACCACCGGCACGCCCTGCTTGGCGAACTCGAACTGGTCGCTGCGGTAGAACGCGCCCAGCTCGGGATTGCCTTCCGGACGCACCACCCGTCCTTGCAGCTTGGCCACCGCCGCCACCAGGTCGTCGGCGGTCGATTTGCCGTGCCCGGTCAGCTCGACGTCGCGCGTCTTGCCCCACAGGTTGAGGCCGTCCACGTTGATGTTGAGCACGGTCTTGGCCAGCGGGTACAGCGGGTGCCGCGCGTAGTACTGCGCGCCCAGCAGGCCGCGCTCCTCGCCCGTCGTCAGCAGGAACAGCACCGTGCGCTTCGGCGGCTGCGGCAGCGCCTTGTAGGCCTGCGCCACTTCCAGCAGCGCCGCCACGCCGGACGCGTTGTCCAGCGCGCCATGGAAGATCTGCTTGCTGCGCGGCCCCGGCAGCGTTTCGTCGATGCCGAAATGGTCCCAGTGCGCGCTGTAGATCACCACCTCGTCCTTCAATTTCGGATCGGAGCCTTCGATCTTGGCCACCACATTGTTCGACGGCATCTCGTTCCACGCGTTGGCCACCGTCACGCTGGCGGTCGCGCCCAGCGGCACCGGCTTGAAGTCGCGCGACACGGCCGCCTTCTTCAGCGCGTCGAAGTCCTGGCCCGCGGCGCGGAACAGCTCCCTGGCGCGATCGAGCTGCAGCCAGCCGGCCACGGCCGGGTAGCCCGGCGGGGTCTCGCCCTTGCCGCTCTTCAGGCCGTAGCTGCCGCGGCCCCAGCTGCTGCGCACCACGTCGTAGGGATAGCCGGCCGCGCGCGTCTCGTGCACGATGAGGGCGCCGGCCGCGCCCAGGCGGGCCGCCGTTTCGAATTTGTAGCTCCAGCGGCCGTAATAGCTCATCGCCGCGCCGCCGAACTGCGCCGCGTCCAGCCGCCCCGGGCGCCTGGAGTCGGGCAGCGGCGGGTCGTTGATCAGCATGACCAGCGTCTTGCCGCGCACGTCCGCGCCCTTGTAGTCGTCCCATTTGAATTCCGGCGCCTGCACGCCGTAGCCGACAAACACCAGCTCGGAATTGGCCACGGCAACCTTGCGCTCGGTGCGCGGCGACCATGCCACGTAGTCGGCCGGGAAGGCCAGCGTGGCGGGCTTGCCGGCCGCCGTGTAGGCCAGCGTCGGCGACGGCTGCACGTACACCAGCGGCACTTTCTGCAGATAGCTGCCGTCCGGGTTGCCGGGCGCCAGGCCGATCTTCTTCAACTCCTCCTGCAGATAGGCGAGGGTGGCGGTTTCGCCCTTGGTGGCCGGCGCGCGGCCCTCGAACTCGTCCGAAGCCAGCGCGGTGATATGGCGCAGCAGGGCGGCGCCGTCGAACTTGTAGGGGGCGGGCGGGCGCGCGGGCGGCACGGCGGCGCTGGCCGCCGCGCCATGCACGAGCAGCAGCGCGGGCGCCAGGCTGGACATTTTTTTCATTGGAACTGTTGCGGAAAACCTAAGACCAGCCATTGTGTCATATCCAGCCCGCTTGCATCACATTCGCGGCGCTTCGGCCCATGCCGCGGCGCGGCAGCTTGACCGTCAATGCTGGGATATCTGAAAAACGGATAGGTTTGAACCGATAATTGCGCTTTATTATCGCCAAATTAAATCATAAGATGACTCCATCGAAACGACACCTCTCCAAGGAGAAATCTCATGAACGCCAAACACATCATCGCTTCCGTCTCCCTGCTGTTCGCCGCCGGCGCCGCCCTGGCCGAGCCGACAGAGCTGAACTTCCCCAACCTGGTGGCCGGCCAGCACTCCAGCCTGACCCGCGCGCAGGTGCAAGCCGAGGTGCTGCAAGCGCGCGCCGCCGGCGAACTGGAATTCAGCGAGGTCAACTACCCGCCGCTGGCAGCCAGCACCTCCGCGCTGAGCCGCGAACAGGTCAAGGCCGGCGTCATCGCCGCCCGCGCGACGGGCGAGCTGGACCTGAACGACAGCAACTACCCGTCCTTCTTCGACGGCCGCGCACAACGCCCGTCGGCCACCCTGGCCGCGTCCAAAACCCGCGCCCGTTCCGCCTCTGGCGCGCAGTAACAACGGTTTGCGCAACACCCCGGCCTCCGAGGCCGGGGTCGCGCATTTTATAGGTGCTTTCCTGCTTACTTTCAGAGTATTCTTGTTCCCACAAGAATATATTCGGGAGACAGCAGCGATGAATTTTTCCTTCCGCCAGAAGTTGTGGATACCCCTGATCTGCAGCCTGTTCTGCATCACGGCCATTTTCCTGTACGAGTCCATCCAGTTGCGCAACACGCGCGTCGAGGAGCGCATGGCCGACCTGTCCAACCTGGACGACCTCGGCATCAGCGTGCTCAAGCTGTACCACGAGAAGGCCCAGTCCGGCGCGCTGAGCAAGGAAGAGGCGCAGAAGCAAGCCATGGCCATCATCAAGAGCATGCGCTATGGCAAGGACGGCTATGTCTCCATCACCAGCAATGCCGGCGTCACCGTCATGCATCCGATCAAGCCCGAGAACGACGGCAAGAACATGCTGGACTTCAAGGACCCCAAGGGCACGTATCTGTACCGCGACATCGTCGCCGTCGCCAACAGCCCGTCCGGCACCGGCTTCGTCCGTTACTGGTGGCCGCGCCCCGGCGCCAAGGAGCCGGCGCCCAAGCTGACCCACGTGATCAGCTTCAAGCCCTGGGAGTGGAACTTGCTGACCGGCGTCTACATGGACGACATCGACGACGCCTTCCAGGCCGGCCTGCTGAAATCGGGCGGCCTGGTGCTGCTGGTGTGCGCGGTGCTGGGCGCCATCGTCAGCTACATCAACCGCAGCCTGCGCCAGACCATAGGCGGCGAGCCTGAATACGCGGCCGAAGTGGCCTCGCGCATCGCCGGGGGCGACCTCAGCGGCAATGTCGAGACCGGCGCCGACGACAGCAACAGCGTGCTGTACGGCATGAAGACCATGCAGGCCAGCCTGGCCGCCACGATAGGCGAGATCCGCCGCAGCGCCGACACCATCGCCACCGCGTCGTCGGAAATCGCCAGCGGCAATATGGACTTGTCGGCGCGCACCGAGTCGCAGGCCAGTTCGCTGGAGGAGACCGCCGCGTCGATGGAGCAGCTCACCTCCACCGTCAACCACAACACCGACAACGCGGCCGAGGCCAACCGGCTGGCGCAGGCCGCCTCGCAGGTGGCGCAGCAGGGGGGCGCGGTGGTGTCGCAAGTGGTGCAGACCATGGACACCATCAACAGTTCGGCCACCCGCATCGTCGACATCATCAGCGTCATCGACGGCATCGCCTTCCAGACCAACATCCTGGCCTTGAACGCGGCGGTGGAGGCGGCACGCGCGGGCGAACAGGGGCGCGGCTTCGCGGTGGTCGCGTCCGAGGTGCGCAACCTGGCGCAGCGCAGCGCGTCGGCGGCGCGCGAGATCAAGGAGCTGATCAACGATTCGGTCGGCAGCATCGAAGCCGGCAGCGCGCTGGTGGCCAAGGCCGGCGCCACCATGACGGAAGTGGTGGGCAGCGTGGCCAAGGTGACCCAGATCATGGGCGCGATCACGGCCGCCACGGGCGAGCAGAGTACCGGCATCGGCCACGTCAACCAGGCCATCACCGAGATGGATTCGGTCACGCAGCAGAACGCGGCGCTGGTCGAGCAAGCCGCCGCCGCCGCCAGCGCGATGCAGGACCAGGCCGCCAACCTGGCTTCGCTGGTATGCCGCTTCCGCCTGCACGCCCACGAAACCGGCGTCGCCCTGCGGCGCTAGCCCGTCATCCCCGCGCAGGCGGGGACCCATAAAGCTGGCTTCGCAGGTTGCCGTTTCCGTATGCACGACCACGAAACCGGCGTCGCCCCGCGGCGCTAGCCTGTCATCCCTGCGCAGGCGGGGATCCATACAAAGCTGGCTTCGCAGGTTGCCGTTTCCGTATGCACGACCACGAAACCGCCGTCGCCCCGCGGCGCTAGCCTGTCATCCCCGCGCAGGCGGGGATCCATACACACTTGGCGGGCCACGCAGCATGGGATCCTGTCGACGGACTGCCGCGGCAGGGCGGCGGTCAGCCTAGTTGGCCGGGGCCGGGGCCGGAGCGGCGGGGGCGGCTGCCGGTGCCGCTGCGGCCACGGCAGGCTCGAACAGCAGCTTGTCGCCCTCGACCTTGAACACACCGACCTTCTCGCCGGCGGCAGGGCCGGTCTCGCTGACCAGCGAACAGCCCTGCGTCTCCACCTGCCAGACCTGTTCTCCCGAGCGCAAGCTCCAGCGGTTCTCGCCGGACGAGAACAATTCCATCTCCACGTCGTCGCGCGGCGCCTCGCCCAGCGGGATCTGGCGCTGGCATTCCGGCAGCCGCGCCGCCAGCAGGGTCAGGCGCACATTGTCGGTCCAGAAGTAATCCTGCTGGCGCCGCAGCGACAGCGTGTGGTTGTTGGTGCCGTCCGCGTAATAGGTGGCGCTGTCGTTGACGCAGGCCGTCAACAGCAAAGGAAGCGTGGCGAGCAGAATCTTGCGCATGGCGGGTTTTCCCCTTGCTGTCTGTTGATGTGAAAGTATTATAGCGGCCTCCGGCGCCGCCGCACTATTGGCATTCAGGCAACGGAAATGCATGACAATCGGCTACACTCGTGCATTCCTATGCAATGGGTCACGCTGCCAGCCATGAATGGAACTTCCGCGCAGGACGATATCAGTTTCCGCCGTATCCTCACTCGCAACATCACCCTGCCGCTGATCGCCGGCATCGTCAACGTCGGCGTGTTCGTCGCCATCCTGGTTTACCTGCTGAACGTGTTGAACCTGGTGGAGCAGTCCGAGCGCGTGATCGGCAACGCCAACGAAATCTCCAAGCTGATGGTGGACCAGGAGTCCGGCATGCGCGGTTTCGCCCTGACCGGCGACGAGGCTTTCCTCGCTTCCTACAAATTGGCCAAGCCCAAGGTGGCCACCGCGCTGGCCACCTTGCAGCAGCTCATCAGCGACAACGGCGTGCAAGTGGACAGGGTGCGCAACATCGCCGCCCAGCTGCTGCAGTGGGACGCCTATGCGCAAAACGTGATCGACCTGCGCCGCAGGAACGGCAGCTACCTGGACATGATACAGAGCGGGCGCGGCAAGCTCGAATTCGACGAGGTGCGCAGGCTGTTCCAGGAGTTCGTCGGCGTCGAGCAGCGCCTGCTGGCGGAGCGCCGCGACGACGCCAAGTCCGTCACCCGCACCGCCGTCACCTCCTTCGTGCTGGTCAGTCTGCTCGTCAGCGGCCTGCTGGCCTACTTCGGCCGGCGCGACATGCTGCGCCTGTCGGACTCCTACGGCAGGGCGCTGGGCGAGCAGACCGGGCACGCGCGGCGCCTGCAGGAGCAGGCCTGGCTGCGCGCCGGCCAGACCCAGCTCGCCGAGCAGGGCATAGGCCAGATGGCGCTGCCGCAGCTGGCGTCGGCGCTGCTGCAATTCCTGGCGCGCTACCTGGACGTGGCGGTGGCCGCGCTGTATGTGCGCGAAGCCGACGGCCATCTGCGCCGCGCCGCTTGCTACGGCTACAGCCGCGACGACGAACAGTACGGGCAGGCGCTGGCAGCGGGCGAGGGTTTGCCGTGGCAGGCGCTGCGGCAGCGCCGCGTGATCCAGCTCGACGACGTGCCGGACGACTACGTGAAGATCAGTTCCGGCCTGGGCGCCGCCCCGCCGCGCCACGTGCTGCTGGTGCCGGTGGACAGCGACGGCGCCGTCAACGGCGTGCTGGAACTGGGCTTCCTGCAGCCGGTGGCGGAGCGCCAGCTCGACTTCGTCAAGCTCGTGGCGGGCAATATCGGCACCGCCATCGAAGCGACGCTGGCGCGCCAGCGCATCGCCGAGGTGCTGGCCGAGACCCAGCAGCTGAACGAGGAACTGCAGGTGCAGCAGGAGGAACTGCGCACCGCCAACGAGGAACTGGAAGAACAGTCGCGCGTGCTGGAGGAATCGCAGGCCAGCCTGGAGAACCAGAAGGCGGAACTGGAGCAGACCAACGAGCAGCTGTCCGAACAGGCGCTGGTGCTGGACCAGAAGAACGAGGCGCTGGGCGAGGCCCAGCAGCTGCTGGAGGAGCGCGCGCTGGACCTGGAGCGCGCCAGCCAGTACAAGTCGCAATTCCTGGCCAATATGTCGCACGAACTGCGCACCCCGCTCAACAGCTCGCTGATCCTGGCCAAGCTGCTGTCCGAGAACGCGCAGGGCAACCTGAACGAGGAACAGGTGCGCTTCTCGCAGACCATCTACTCGGCCGGCAACGACCTGCTCAACCTGATCAACGACATCCTCGACATCTCCAAGGTGGAAGCGGGCAAGCTGGAACTGGCGCCCGAGGAACTCAAGCTGTCCCAAGTGATGCGCAGCCTGGGCCATGTGTTCGAACCGCTGGCGCGGCAGAAGCGCTTGCAGTTCTCGGTGGAGCTGGCGCCCGGTCTGCCGGACACCGTCTACACGGACCGCCAGCGCCTGGAGCAGATCCTGAAAAACCTGCTGTCGAACGCCATCAAGTTCACCGAGGCGGGCCGCATCGCGCTGCAGGTGTCGGCCGACGCGGCGGGGCAGCTCAGCTTTGCCGTCAGCGATTCGGGCATCGGCATCCGTCCCGAGCACCACGAAGCCATCTTCGGCGCCTTCCAGCAGGCCGACGGCACTACCAGCCGCCGCTACGGCGGCACCGGCCTGGGGCTGTCGATCTCGCGCGACCTGGCGCGCTTGCTGGGCGGCGCCATCTCGCTGCACAGTGAACTGGGCAAGGGCAGCATTTTCACGCTGACGCTGCCCACGCGGTGGGCCGCGCCGGCGCCGGAGGCCGCGTCGATAGCGCCGCCGGCCGCCGCCTTGCTGCACCTTCCGCCGGACGCCGCACCGGGCGACATGCCGCCGGCCGAAGCGTCGCCGCCGCGCCCCTTCGACGACGACCGCGACCTGCCGCCGCCGCCGGAGCGCATGGTGCTCGTGGTGGAGGACGAGCCGGCCTTCGCCCGCATCCTGTACGACCTGGCGCACGACATGGGCTACCGCTGCGTGGTGGCCTTCGGCGCCGACGAGGGCCTGCAGATGGCCGAGCAATACCGTCCGGACGCCATCCTGCTCGACATCCGCCTGCCCGACCGTTCCGGCCTGTCCGTGCTGCAGCTGCTGAAGGACAACCCGAACACGCGCCATATCCCGGTGCACGTGGTGTCCGCCTCCGACAGCGGCGAGGCGGCGCTGCACATGGGCGCCATCGGCTTCGCGCTGAAGCCGGCCACGCGCGCGCAGCTGGAGGAAGTGTTCCGCAAGCTGGAGAACAAGTTCACGCAGAAGATCAAGCGCCTGCTGCTGGTGGAGGACGACGCCCGCCAGCGCGACAGCGTGGTGGCGCTGATCTCGGACGACGACATCGACATCACGGCCGTCGAATCGGGCGAGGAAGCGCTGGCGCTGCTGCGCACCACCATTTTCGACTGCATGATCATCGACCTGAAGCTGCCCGACATGGAAGGCAGCGAACTGCTGCAGCGCATGGCGCAGGAGGATATCGCCTCCTTCCCGCCGGTGATCGTCTACACCGGCCGCAACCTCACGCGCGCCGAGGAGGCCGACCTGCACAAGTATTCGCGCTCCATCATCATCAAGGGCGCGCGTTCGCCGGAACGGCTGCTGGACGAGGTGACGCTGTTCCTGCACAAAGTGGAGTCGCAGCTGTCGTCCGAGCGCCAGGGCATGCTGAAAACGGTGCGCAGCCGCGACCGCGTGTTCGAAGGCCGCCGCATCCTGCTGGTGGACGACGACGTGCGCAACATCTTCGCCCTCACCAGCGCCCTGGAACAGAAGGGCGCCGTAGTGGAGATCGGCCGCAACGGCGTCGAGGCGCTGGAAAAACTGGAGGCCGTGCCCGATATCGACCTGGTGCTGATGGACGTCATGATGCCGGTGATGGACGGCCTGGAGGCGACCCGCCGCATCCGCGCCGACGCCCAGGGCCGCCACGCGCGCCTGCCCATCATCGCCATCACCGCCAAGGCCATGAAGGACGACCAGGAACAGTGCCTGGCGGCCGGCGCCAACGACTACCTCGCCAAGCCGATCGACCTGTCCCGCCTGTACTCGCTGCTGCGGGTGTGGATGCCGAATGCGGAACGCATGTAGGAGACGCCATGCCGCATCGCAGCCCGACCGGACATCACAGCAGCATCGACATCGAACTGGCGATGCTGATGGAGGCCATCTACCGCAAGTACAGCTACGACTTCCGCGACTACACCGGCGCGTCGCAAAAGCGGCGCGTGCTGCACGCCATGGGCCAGATGGCTTGCGAGACCGTCTCCGTGCTGCAGTCGCGCGTGCTGCACGACGCGGCCGCCTTCGCGCAGCTGCTGCAGTTCCTGACCATCCCCGTCACCGAGATGTTCCGCGACCCCGGCTATTACGCGGCGCTGCGCGAGCACGTGGCGCCCGTGCTGTCGACCTATCCGTCGCTGAAGATCTGGGTGGCCGGCTGCAGCACCGGCGAGGAAGTCTATTCGCTGGCCATCCTGCTGCAGGAGGAGGGCCTGCTGGAGCGCAGCATCATCTACGCCACCGACATCAACCAGCAGTCGCTGGAAAAGGCCAGGAAGGGCATGTTCCCGCTCGAGAGCATGCGCGAGTACACCGCCAACTACCAGGCCGCCGGCGGCAAGCGGGCCTTTTCCGACTACTACACGGCGGCCTACAGCGCCGCCCTGTTCGACCGCTCGCTGATGGAGAACGTGACCTTCGCCGACCACAGCCTGGCGACCGACAGCGTGTTCGCCGAAACCCATTTCATCAGCTGCCGCAACGTGATGATCTATTTCAAGAAGAAGCTGCAGGAACGCGCTTTCGGCCTGTTCCACGAGTCGCTGTGCCATCGCGGTTTCCTGGGCCTGGGCAGCCAGGAGAGCATCGATTTTTCCATGTACGCGCCGCGCTTCGAGACCATCGTCAAGCGCGAGCGCCTGTTCAGGAAGCTGTCGTGAGCGCGCCGGCGCCCTCGCTGCTGGAGGCGGCGCTGCAAGGCCGCTCCTTCGAAGCCGTGGTGATAGGCGCGTCGGCCGGCGGCATTGCCGCGCTGATGGAGATACTGCCCGGCCTGCCGGCGCGCGGCCCGCTGCCCATCGTGGTGGTGGTGCACATGATGCGCGGCCGCCCCAGCCAATTGGCGGAAGTGTTCAGCCAGCGCATGGAAATGGCGGTGCAGGAGGCGGCGGACAAGCAGGCGCTGGCCGGCGGCACGGTGTACTTCGCGCCGTCCGGCTACCACCTGTCGCTGGAGGCCGACCGCTGCTTTTCGCTCAGTTGCGAGCCGCCGCACGAATTCTCGCGGCCCGCGATCGATTTCATCATGAGTTCCGCCGCCGACGTGTATGGCGCGGCGCTGGCAGGCATCCTGCTCACGGGCGCCAACCACGACGGCGCCGCCGGCCTGGCCGCCATTGGCGAGGCGGGCGGCCTGACGGTGGTGCAGGACCCCGCCGAGGCTCAGGTGGACGTGATGCCGCTCGCCGCGATACGGCGACGCGCGCCGGACCTGATTTTGCCATTGCGGGAGATACGCCAATTGCTAGCCTTGCTGGAGAACGCCGATGCCTGAACGGACCAAGCTGCTGATCGTGGACGACCTGCCGGAGAACCTGCGCGCGCTCAACGCCCTGCTGCGCGACGAGGAACGCGTCGTGTACCAGGCCGCCACCGGCGAGGAAGCGCTGGCGCTGCTGCTCGAGCACGACTTCGCGCTCGCCATCCTGGACGTGCAGATGCCGGGCATGGACGGCTTCGAGCTGGCCGAACTGATGCGCGGCACCGAGAAAACGCGCCACATCCCCATCGTCTTCGTCAGCGCGGCGGGCAAGGAGCTGAACTACGCCTTCAAGGGCTACGAGGCGGGCGCGGTGGATTTCCTGTACAAGCCGCTCGACGCCGACATGGTGAAGAGCAAGGTGAACGTCTTCGTCGCGCTGCACCGGCAGCGGCAGGAGACGCAGCGCCAGGTGGAGGCGCTGGAGCGCGCGCGCCGAGAACAGGAGGCCACGCTGCAGGAACTGGGTGCCGCGCAGGAGGAACTGCGGCGCGCGCTGCGCATGCGCGACGACTTCATGTCCATGGTGGCGCACGAGCTGCGCACGCCGCTCAACACGCTGTTCCTGGAAACGCAGCTGCGCAAGATGCAGATCGAGAAAGGGCTGCAGGAGGCCTTCGATCCCGAGGTGTGGAAAAAGATGGTGGCGCGCGACGACCGCCAGATCCAGAGCATGATAAGGCTGATCGACGACATGCTCGACGTGTCCCGCATACGCAGCGGCAAGCTGTCGATCCGGCCCGGCTGGACCGAGCTGGCGGGCCTGCTGCAGCGCGTGGTGGCGGACCTGTCGCGCCAGGCGGCCGAAGCCGGCTGCTGCATCACCTTGCAGGTGGACGAGCCGGTGAGCGGCTGGTGGGACGAGTTCCGCATCGAGCAGGTGATCGTCAACCTGCTGACGAACGCTTTGCGTTATGGCAGCTGCCAGCCGGTGGAAGTGACGCTGACGGTGGAAGGCAAGGCCGTGCACATTGCCGTGCGCGACCGCGGCGAAGGCATAGCGGAGGAGTTGCAGACGAAGATATTCGAGCCCTTCGAGCGCGGCGTGGACAACGGCGTCGCCGCCGGGCTGGGATTGGGCTTGTACATATCGCGCCAGCTGGCGCAAGCGCACCAGGGCGAACTGACGGTGGAGAGCACGCCGGACGGCGGCTCGGTCTTCACGCTGACCCTGCCGCGCCTGCCCGCCCCGGCTTGAACCTCGGCATTCGGCGCCAGCGTGTCGGCCCTGTACGGCGGGACGGGCCGCCGATGCGATCCGGGCGCCGCATCCTGGCGGGCGCCGCATGGATTCCCGCGTGCGCGGGAATGACAATCCGGTGGCTTAGGAATCTTCCCAGTCTTTCGGCGGGCTTGGCCGCCGGCGCCGCCGGAACCGTGTCCATATGCCGCATCCTGGCGGGCGAAGCATGGACCGTATCGGCGGACCGCCCCGCCTGCGCGGGAATGACAATGCGGTGGTTTAGAACTCTTCCCAATCGCTTTCGGCCGGTTTGGCCGGCGACAGGCGCTGCGCCGGCTTGGTGGCCGGCGCCGCCGCCACGCTGCGCGCAGGCGCAGGCCGCGCTATCTGCGCCGCGCGCCGCGCAGCCGGTGCTGCCGGCGCCACAGGCGCAGCCGCCGTCCGCGCCCCGGTCTTGAAGAATCCCACCACGGTGGCCAGATTGCCGGCCTGCTCCTGCATGCTTTGCGATGCCGCCGCCGCCTCTTCGACCAGCGCCGCGTTCTGCTGCGTGACTTCGTCCATCTGCGAGATGGCGGCGTTGATCTGCTCGATGCCCAGGGTCTGTTCCTGGCTGGCCGAGGTGATCTCACCCATGATGTCGGTTACGCGCTGGATGCTGGAGACGATTTCGCCCATGGTCTGCCCGGCGTCGTTCACCAGCTTGGAACCGGTGTCCACATTGGCCACCGAGGCGTTGATCAGTTCCTTGATCTCCTTGGCCGCCGCCGCCGAACGCTGCGCCAGGTTGCGCACCTCGGACGCGACCACCGCGAAGCCGCGTCCCTGCTCGCCCGCGCGCGCCGCCTCCACCGCCGCGTTCAGCGCCAGGATATTGGTCTGGAAGGCGATCCCGTCGATCACCCCGATGATGTCCACGATCTTGCGCGACGAGTCGTTGATGGTGCCCATCGTGTCCACCACCTGCGCCACGATGCTGCCGCCCTTGATCGCCACTTCCGACGCGGACTTGGCCAGCGTGTCGGCCTGGCGCGCGTTGTCGGCGTTCTGCTTGACGGTGGAGGTCAGTTCCTCCATCGACGACGCGGTTTCCTCCAGCGAGCTGGCCTGGTGCTCGGTGCGCGAGGACAGGTCCAGGTTGCCCGCCGCGATTTCGCTGGACGCGGTGCTGATCGCGTCGGTGCCGGTGCGCACCTGGCTCACCACGTTGAGCAGGCTGTCGTTCATAGCCTTCAGCGCCTGCAGCAGGCGCCCGGTCTCGTCGCCGCCGCCGGTGTCGATATGGGACGACAGGTCGCCCGAGGCCACCGTCTCGGCCACGTCCACCGCCTTGTTCAGCGGGCCGGTGATGGAACGCGTGATGAACCACGCCACGAAAATGCCGATGGCCATGGCGCCGGTGCCGAGCGCCAGCATCAGCACCTGGGAGCTGGTGTAGACGGTTTCGACGTCGTCGCTGGCATCCTTGGCCAGCTTGGTCTCGTAGGCCACGAAGGCGTCCAGCGCGGCCAGCACCTTGGCCAGCGACGGGCCGGCCTCCTTCAACAGGAATTCGGTGGCGTCCTGCACCTCGCCGTCCTTGCGCAGCTGGACCAGTTGATTATTTTTGGCCGCGCCGGTCTTGAGCGCTTCATCCACGCTGGCCATGAGCTGCCGTTCCTTGTCGTCGGCCAGGCGCTTCATCAGCGCCTCCTTGGCCACGCCGTACTTCTTGCGCGCCTCGGCGATTTTTCCCAGTTCGGCGTTCATTTCGGGAGTGCCCGGCACCACGATCATGGTGGTCAGCGCCAGGGTGATGTCGCGCACGTGGTCCACCATCTGGTTGGCGGACTCCATCTTCACGTTCTTGTCGTGCACGATGTCATGGGTGCGGCTGCCGATGCGCGACAGCGAACTCAGTCCCAGCAGCAGCATCGCCGTCAGCAAAGCCAGCACCACGGCGAATCCGATGCCCAGGCGGACACCTATCTTCATGTTAGCGAGCGACATGTCTCCCCCAGTTTCTGAATATCGTTTTTGTGTCCCTACATTGTTCCCCAAATTGGCGCGCACGCGGAGCAAAATTTTGCATCACCTGTTGCGTACTGTGACGGGTTGTCGCCGGGAAACAACGAGTTTCGGTGATGCGGCCGGCGCGGCAGTCGTAAAATAGGAAAAAAAGGAGGGGACGACGTGCGGCGCGACCTGGAAAAACGCGAGTGGCTGTGGCGGCGCAACTGTTCGCTGACGCCGCGCCAGACGGCCATGGCCTACGGCTTGCTGTGCGCATTGTCGCTGTCGGTCGCTGCCGTTTTCCTGATGCTGGGCGTATGGCAGGTGCTGTGCTTCACGGGCGTGGAACTGGCCGCCGTCACGGCCGCCTTCCTGTGCTATGCGCGCCACGCGGCGGACTACGAACACGTGGTGCTGACCAGCGGCTGCCTGCTGGTCGAACGCGTCTCCGCCGGCAAGGTGGTGCAGACGCAGTTCACGCCCGGCCGCACGCGGGTGGGCATGCCGGAGCATGGCGGCGAGCTGATCGCCCTGGAGTCGGACGGGATGGCGGTGCAAGTGGGGCGCTACGCGATGGCCGGGCAGCGCCTGAAATTCGCCAGCGACCTGCACATGGAACTGCTGGCCGGCCGCTTTTGAAGCGCTGCCTCAGAATCGGTAACCCACACCCACGGACAGCAGCAGCGGATCCACCTTCACCTTGCTGATGATGGCGCCGGCACTGTTGACGTCGCTGCGGATCCGCACCTTCTTCACATCCACGTTGAGCGCCCAGCGCTGGTCCAGCCGGAAGTCCGCGCCGGCCTGCAGTGCAAGGCCGAAACTCTTGTGTTCCAGGCCGGCGTTGCCGCCCAGGAGATGCACCTTGGACAGGGTGGTGTAGTTCAAGCCTGCGCCGGCGTAGGGCTGGACCTGCGCGCCCGGCATGAAGTGGTACTGCGCCAGCAGCGTGGGCGGCAAATGCTTCATGGTGCCGATGCTTTTCCCGTCGAGCAGCACGTCGTGCTTCTGCGGATAGGTCAGCACCAGCTCGGCCGCCAGGTTCGGCGAGAAGAAATACGACACGTCCAATTCGGGGAAGGTCTTGTTGTCCAGGGTGAGCCGGTTGGCCGCGCCGGTGCCGCCGACCGGATCCGATTTGTCGGCCGGGTCCAGGTGCAGGGCGCGCAAGCGCACCAGCCAGGGACTGGCTTCCGCTGCCACGGCCTGGCCCGCCAACAGGCTGCCGATGCCCAGGATGATGGCCGCTGCGGACTGCTTCATACGCTTGTTCATACACTTCCTCTCTGCTGTGTCGTTAAGTAATGACGGCAGTGTATTGATGCGGCTCAATAAAAACTTTGATGTATGTCAAAACGTCCATAACGGGCATTTTTTCGCATGGCAAGGTGGCGCTCCCCCTGCAAGGCCGGGCATAGACTTTCTGCACTTACCAGGAAAGGGGAAACCGCCATGACCCATACACTTGCAGCAGTATTCGACAACCGGAGCGACGCCGAGAAGGCGCGCAGCGCCCTGCTTGGTGCAGGGTTCAAGGACAGCGACGTGCGCTTGAGCGATCCCGCCCCGGGCGGCGGGACGCAGACGCAGGCGCAACCGCAGACACAATCGCAGACGCAGTCCGGCGCCGACGCGGGCGCGTCGATAGGCGGCAGCATCAAGCACTTTTTCACCAAGCTGTTCGGCGAGGACGACGAGGAAAACAGCCAGGCCTATGCCGAGGCCGTCAAGCGCGGCAACACGGTGCTGACCGTGCAGGCGGACAGCCTGGACAGGGTGGAGCACGCCGCCGATATCGTTGAGGGCTACGGCCCCGTCGATATCGACGAGCGCAAGAGCAAATGGAGCGCCAGCGGCTGGACCGGGGGGAGCAAGGGCCCCGCCGCAGGCGGCCGCGCAAGCGGCCAATACGCGGGCGCGCAGCAAAGCGCGCAAGGCGGAACGGCGGGAAGCGGTGCCGGCGGCGAGTCGCGTCAGGGCCAGAGCGGCGGCCAGTCGCAGCAGCGCGCCAGCACCGGCGGTATCGGTGATACCGGCGCGCAGGGCGTGCCGGTGATCCACGAAGAGATCAGCATCGTCAGCCAGGGCATCCTGCGCGGCGGCGCGCGCATCTACGAGCGCGTGGTCACCAGCACCGTCCGCCCCCTGCAGACGGATAGCCAGCCGCGCTCCAGCCAGGACGAGGCGTCCTACCGCAGTCACTGGACCAGCAACTACGGCAGCGCGGGCGGCCAGTACGACGACTACGCGCCGGCCTACCGCTATGGTTCGGAGATGGCCGGCAGCGACGCCTATCGCGGCCGCTCGTGGGAAGAATCGGAGTCCAGCCTGCGCGGAAAATGGGAAAGCCAGCACCCGCAATCGGCATGGGACAAGGTCAAGGCCGCCGTGCGCCACGGCTGGGAAAGGCTGACTTCCTGATACACAGCCGATACAAAACTGTCCCAAACCGTGCTCTGCAATCGCCGAAAAGGAGGTGTAAGATAGGCAGGCTTTACCTATCGACAACCCACCTGCAGGAGACAGCATGGCGCAGCTCAACGTCAATGGTTCGGTACATGAATTCGAGGCGGAGGACGACACGCCGCTGTTGTGGGTGCTGCGCGAGCAGCTGGGTATGACGGGCACCAAGTACGGCTGCGGCGTCGCGCAATGCGGCGCCTGCACCGTGCATATCGACGGCGAAGCCACGCGCAGCTGCGTGCTGCCGGTGTCCGCGCTGAACGCCAAACAGAAGATCGTGACCATTGAAGGCCTGTCCAGGGATGGCAACCACCCGGTGCAGAAGGCCTGGGCCGCACTGGATGTGCCGCAGTGCGGCTTCTGCCAGTCCGGCATGATCATGGCGGCCGCCGCGCTGCTCAAGCAGAAACCGAAAGCCACCGACGCCGACATCGACGCGGCCATGACCAATATCTGCCGCTGCGGCACCTACAACCGCGTGCGCGCCGCCATCAAGGTGGTGGCCAGGGGCGGCGATCCGAAATCGGCCGGTCTGGCGATCACGCATGTGGGCGAGCACGCCGGGAGCAAAGCATGAGCCGCGCCAAGCCAGGTGTGGAGCCGCGCAGTGCCGAGCTCGGTGCAGCCCGCGCTTCTTCACACAGTTCTTCGCGCAGTTCTTCGATATCCCGCCGTTCCTTCCTGAAGGGTTCCGCCCTGGTGCTGGGCGGCCTGGTGGTGCCCTTTGCCATTCCGTTCGACGCGCAGGCGCAGGACGCGGCTGGCGGAGGCATGCCGTCCGAGGTCAACGCCTGGGTGGTCGTGAAGCCGGACGACAGCATCGTGATCCGCATCGCCCGCTCGGAAATGGGGCAGGGCACGCTGACTGGCCTGGCCCAGCTGGTGGCCGAGGAGCTGGACGCCGACTGGAGCAAGGTCTCCACTGAATATCCGACGCCGGGCCAGAACCTCGCGCGCAAGCGCGTGTGGGGCAGCTTCTCCACCGGCGGCAGCCGCGGCATCCGCGAATCGAACGAATACGTGCGCAAGGGCGGCGCCACCGCCCGCATGATGCTGGTGCAGGCTGCTGCGGCCGCATGGCAGGTGCCGGCGGCCGAGTGCACGGCGGCCAACAGCGTCATCACGCACGGCGCCAGCGGCCGCAAGGTCAGCTACGGCAAGGTGGCCGAGGCGGCCGGCAAGCTGGCCGCGCCCGCCGACGTGAAACTGAAGGACGCCAAGGACTGGAAGCTGGCCGGCAAGCGCCTGGCGCGGCTCGACACCGTCGACAAGACCACCGGTGCGCAGGTGTACGGCATGGACCTGAAGCTGCCGGGCATGTTGAACGCGGCCATCAAGGATTGCCCGGTCTTCGGCGGCAAGGTGAAGAGTTTCGACGCTGCCGCGATAGCAAAGCGGCCGGGCGTGAAGAAGGTGATCCAGGTCGGTGACAGCGCCGTGGCCGTGGTGGCCGACACCTGGTGGCGCGCGCGCACCGCGCTCGACGCGCTGCCCATCGTGTGGGACGAGGGCCCGAACGCCAAGCTGTCCAGCGCCGACATCGCGGCCATGCTGAAGGAAGGGCTGAACGCGCCCGAGGGCGTGGTCGGCAACAGCAACGGCGACGCGCGCGCCGCCATCGCCTCATCCGCGCGCAAGGTGGAGGCGGTGTATTCCTACCCCTACCAGAACCACGCCACCATGGAGGTGATGAACGCCACCGCCAAGTGGACGCCGGAGCGCTGCGAAGTGTGGACGCCCACCCAGAACGGCGAAGCCGCGCTGGCCGCCGCGTCGGAGGCGGCCGGCCTGCCGCCCGCCAAGTGCGACGTCTACAAGCTGCACCTGGGCGGCGGTTTCGGCCGCCGTGGCGCCACGCACGACTGGGTGCGCCAGGCGGTGGCCATCGCCAGGGAAATGCCCGGCGTCCCGGTCAAGCTGCTGTGGACCCGCGAGGAAGACATGCAGCACGGCCGCTACCATCCCGTCACCCAGTGCAAGCTGACGGCAGGGCTGGACGAGAAGGGCAACGTGACCAGCTTGCACATGCGGATTTCGGGCCAGTCCATCCTGGTGTCGGTGGGTCTGCCGATCAAGGACGGCAAGGATCCCGCCGTGTTCCAGGGCCTGAACGCGCCCGGACCGGAAGCGTCGATCGGCTACACCTTCCCGAACCTGCTGGTCGACCACGCCATGCGCAATCCGCCCGTGCCCGCGGGCTTCTGGCGCGGCGTGAACCTGAACCAGAACACCATCTACCTCGAATGTTTCATGGACGAACTGGCGCACGCGGCCAAGCAGGATCCGCTGGCCTTCCGCCGCAAGCTGATGGCGAACCATCCCAAGCATCTCGCGGTATTGAATGCGGTGGCCGAGAAGGCAGGGTGGGGCAAGCCCGCCGGCAAGGGCGTCTATCGCGGGCTGGCGCAGTGCATGGGTTTCGGCAGCTATGTCGCCGCGTGCGCCGAGGTATCGGTGAACAAGAACGGCAAGGTGAAGATCCACCGCATCATCGCCGCGACCGACCCGGGCTACGCGGTGAATCCGCAGCAGATCGAAGCGCAGGTGGAAGGCTCCTTCGTGTATGGTTTGTCCGCCGCGCTGTATGGCGAGTGCACGCTCAAGGACGGCCGCGTCGAGCAGACCAACTTCGACACCTACGTGCCGCTGCGGATGGACGAGATGCCGAAAGTGGAGACGATACTGATGCCGTCCGGCGGCTTCTGGGGCGGCGTGGGCGAGCCGACGATTGCGGTGGCTGCGCCGGCCGTGCTGAACGCCGTCTTCGCTGCCACCGGCAAGCGCGTGCGGGACCTGCCGCTGAAGAACCACAATCTGAAGAAAACCTGACCGGCCGGGAGTCGCGCATGTCCCGCGTCCGCACCTTGTCGTCCCGCACCGGCGGACCGTCGCGAACGCGGCGGTCCGTCGATACGGGACCCATACTTCGCCTCCTGTTCGGCGCAGTATGGATTCCCGCATTCGCGGCGGTCCGCCGATGCGGAATGACAGGGGTACTTGCGGCGGCCACGGCAAGTGCCGCCGGCGCTGCCGCCCCCACATCAACAGACCTGTCCACCCCCTTGCCCGGCGCATCACCCGGCGACCCCGCCCGTGGCCGCGCCATCGTCGCCCACCGCCAGGTGGGCCTCTGCCTGCTCTGCCACACCGCCCCGATCCCCGAAGAACGCTTCCAGGGCAATCTCGCTCCGCCTTTGGACGGCGCCGGCGACCGTTCCACCCCCGCCCAGCTGCGCCAGCGCATGGTGGACGCCAGCCGTTTGAACCCATCCACCATCATGCCCTCCTACTACAAGACCGAAGGCCTGACGCGCGTGAGCTCCGCCCATCAAGGCAAAACCATCCTCAGCGCCCAACAGATCGAAGACGTGGTCGCTTATCTGCAAACCCTGCGCGCGGAGACTGCAAAATGAGCGCAAACGCAAACGCAAACGCAAACGCAAACGCAAACGCAAACGCAAACGCAAACGCCAACGCCAACGCCAACGCCAACGTCAACGCGCAGGCCAACGTCCAGGCCCATGCCAAGCGTCGCAAGTTGCTGCAAGCCGGCGCCGCCTTGCCCCTGCTGGCGCTGGTCCGCCCCGCTTCCGCCACGCCCGAAGAACTGCGCGCCGCCATCGCCGCCTACACCGGCGGCGTGCCGCCGAAAACCGGCAAGGTCACCTTCGACATCGCCAAACTGATCGACAACGGCAACGCCGTCCCCGTCACCATCCGCGTCGACAGCCCCATGACGGCGGCCGACCACGTCACCGGCATCGCCATCTTCAACGAGCGCAATCCGGAAACCGACATCGCCCGCTTCACGCTGGGTGCGCGTAGCGGAAAAGCCGAAGTGTCCACCCGCATCCGCCTGGCCACCTCGCAAAAACTGGTCGCCATCGCGCGCATGAGCGACGGCAGCTATTGGCAGCAAACGGCCGACGTCATCGTCGCGCTGGCCGCCTGCATCGAAGGGGAGGCCAGGTAATGGCACGCGCCCTGATTCACATGCCCGCCACCGCGCGCCAAGGAGAAGTGATCGAAATCCGCGCCCTGATCGGCCACCCGATGGAGACCGGCTACCGTCCCGGCGCCGACGGCAAGCTGCTCCCGCGCGACGTCATCACCAGCTTCACCTGCCGCTACAACGGCGAAACCGTATTCAGCGCCGAACTGCACCCGGCCATCTCCGCCAATCCCTACATCGCCTTCTTCACCGTCGCCACCGAAAGCGGCACGCTCGAGTTCAGCTGGCAAGGCGACCACGGCTTCGCCCAAACGGAAAAGATGCCCATCGCGGTGGGCGCAGCATGAAACGGCCCGCTGCAGCCGTCATCGCGATCGGCTGCCTGGTGGCCGCATCTGCCGCATCTGCCGCTGCGTCCGCCGCAATCGGCGACCCTCCGGGCACCGCTGGAAATGCTGCGCTTTCCGTCAGCGCCGCTCAGCGGCCTACTTCCGACACGCGCAAATCCGGCGCCGAATTCATGAGCCCATCCACCCAGGCCATGCAGCGCGACGATACGCAAAACCCCGCCATGCTCTGGATCAGCGGCGGCGAGGCGCTGTGGAACGCCAGGGCCGGCAAGGCCGACCGCTCCTGCGCCAGCTGCCACGGCGACGCCAAGATCGGCATGCGCGGCGTCGCCGCCCGCTTCCCCGCCTTCGACAAGACCAGCCAGCGCGTCATCACCCTCGGCCAGCGCCTCGACATGTGCCGCCAGGGTGCGCAGCAAGCGGCCCCGCTCAAACCCGAAAGCGACGACCTGCTCAGCCTCGAAAGCTACGTCGCCATGCAATCGCGCGGCATGCCCGTTGCGCCGCCGCAGGACGCAGGCACCCGTGCCGCCGCCGACAAGGGCCGGCAACTCTACCGCCAGCGCATCGGCCAGTTGAACCTCTCGTGCGCCCAATGCCACGACGACAACTGGGGCCGCAAGCTGGCCGGCGCCACCATCCCGCAGGGCCACGCCAACGCCTACCCGATCTACCGGCTTGAATGGCAAGCCATGGGCTCGCTGCAGCGCCGCCTGCGCAACTGCATGAGCGGCGTGCGCGCCGAGGTGCCGCCCTACGGCGCGCAAGACCTGACCGACCTCGAAGCTTTTCTGGCCCGCCGTGCACGAGGCATGGCGCTTGAAACCCCGGGCGTGCGCCCATGAAGGAGCAGACATGCAATCGAAACGACACCGTATGATCGCGGCCGCAGCCTTTGCCTCACCTTGCGCCGCCCCTTCCGGCAAGGCCCGGATTTCCGTAGCCGCTGCGCTCGCCGCAGCGTGTAGACGCATGGCCGCCTGCGCCGCGCTTGCCGCGACTGCCGCGCTCCCCGCCATCGCCGTCCCATCGGCACACGCCGCCGAAGCCATACCGTCCGGAGCGCGCCTTGCTGCCACCTGCACCGGCTGCCACGGCACCAACGGCGCCACCACGGGCAACGCCTTGCCCTCGCTGGCCGGCCAGCCCAAGGACGTCTTGCTTGCCTCCCTGCAGGCGTTCAAAGTCGGTACGCGTCCCGTCACCATCATGACGCAGATCGCCAAAGGTTATTCCGACGAACAGCTCGCCCAACTGGCAAGCTTCTTTGCCGCGCAAGCCGCGAAACCAGCCGAAGGAGCACGTCCATGAAACGCCGTCAATTCCTGCAAGCCTCCGGCGCCGGCCTGGTCCTCGCCAGCACCGGCTGCGCCAGCATCACCGGCAGCGCCAAGCCGCAAGTGGTCGTGGTGGGCGGCGGCTACGGCGGCGCCACCGCCGCCAAATACATCCGGCTGTGGAGCGCCGGCGACATCGACGTCACCCTGATCGAACCCAACGCCAGCTTCATTTCCTGTCCGCTATCGAACCTGGTGCTGGGTGGCTCCAGACAGCTGTCCGACCTGACGATAAGCTACGACGCCCTCGCGCGGCAAGGCATCCGCATCGTGCGCGACACGGTGCAATCCATCGCCGCCGACAAGCGCACCGTCACCCTGGCCAGCGGCCGCACCATGAGCTACGACCGCCTGGTGCTTTCGCCGGGCATTGAATTCATGTGGAACCTGCTGCCCGCCATGCAAAGCGCCGGGTCGCAAGAGCGCATCCTGCATGCCTGGAAAGCGGGCGCGCAGACGGTAGCGCTGCGCGCCCAGCTCGAAGCCATGCCGGACGGCGGCGTCTACGCCATGACCATCCCGCCGGCGCCTTACCGCTGCCCGCCCGGACCCTACGAGCGCGCCTGCCAGATCGCCCACTACTTCAGCCAGCGCAAGCCGAAATCCAAAGTGCTGCTGCTGGATGCGAACGACGACGTCGTCTCCAAAGGCGCGCTGTTCAAGAAAATATGGAAAGAGCGGTACAGCGGCATCATCGAGTACCGCCCCGGCTTCAAGACCGAAGACATCGACGTAGGCGGCCGCACGGCGATCTCCGAACTGGGCGACCGCGTGCAAGCCGATGTGCTGAACGTGATTCCGCCGCAGCGCGCGGGCGCCATCGCCGTGCAGAGCGGCCTGGCCAACGTCAACGGCCGCTGGTGCGGGGTCGACTTCATCGGCTTCGAGTCGACGCAGGCGAAAAACATCCACATCCTCGGCGACGCCATCTCCGCCGCGCCGCTGATGCCCAAGTCCGCCCACATGGCCAACCAGCACGCCAAGGTTTGCGCCGCCGCCGTCGTCGACCTGCTGAACGGCCGCGCGCCCGAGCAGAAGCCCATGCTGACCAACACCTGCTACAGCTTCATCTCCGACAAGGACGTGATCCACGTCGCCTCGGTCCACGCCTACGACGCCGACAAGAAGACGCTGCTGGTGGTGCCCGGCTCCGGCGGCCTGTCCGGCGCGGCGAACGAACTGGAAGGCGCCTACGCCATGAGCTGGGCGCGCAACATCTGGGCCGATACGCTGGGTGGGGCGGCTTAGGCGGGACGGAGGGGGGGCGCCGTCAGCGTTTGCCGGGCCGGGCGCGGATCAGAGTGCGCGCAGCGCTTGCTCCAGCCAGGCGTAGCCTATCCGTTCCTGTTCCAGCCGCAAGCCGGGCTGGATGCGGTTGTCGCGCAGTTCGTCGTACAGCAGGCGTTCGTCGGCGTCCAGCCTGGGCAGGTCGTGCCGCACCGGGGCAGGCTCGAGTCCCCACGCGGTTTGGTGCGCCATGAGGGTGGCGCGGTCCATCAGCAAGGACGCCGTACGCGGAAAACGGCTGCGCAGCTGGTCGAGAATGGCGAAACCGTGCGTGTCGATGTCGCCCCAATAGCGCAGCGCGCAACGCTCCAGCCAACGCGCTTGCGCCAGCGCATCCCAGCCGTAGCCCGCGCCGAAGACCACCAAGCTGTTTGCCACCGGCGGGAACGCGAGGAAGTTGATTTCATTTTCGGTGATGAATACCTGCCGCGCCGGCGGCGCGAGCGCGGCGAAGCTGGCGGCATCGAGTGTGATGTCGGCTTGCCGCGTGCCGGGCAGGATGTCCAGGCCGTCGTCCAGCACGCGGAAACGGATGCGGGCCGGCTTGTCGCGAAAACCGTAGCGGGCGTTGAAGCGGGCGATGCCGGTCGCCGCCGCGTCGATGGCGCCGGCCGGCAGCACCAGGTCCAGCAGCTCGCCCAAGGTGTCGCGATGGGTCTCGATAAACTTGCTGTGCACGCCCGGGATGTCGATCTGGCGCAGGTATAGCGCACAACGCGGGTGGGCGCATACCCATTCCACCACATCCAGCAGTTGCGGCCACGCGCCGGCCAGGTCCAGTGCGCGCAGCGGCCGCCGCGCCAGCCACGCTCTCAGCGCGGGCTGGCGCTGCAGCGTGAGGCCGCACAGCGCCCGGAAGCGTTCCGCCTCGCGGCGCTTGCCTATCCAGGCCAGGGCCATGTCCAGGCTGTCGATCCATGCCGTCTGCGGCACGGCGTTGGCGCCCAGCACACGGTGCGTGAACTGGCGCAGCTCGATGCGGCAGTGGGGCATGGCTTGCAGTTCGGCGATCCAGGAGCGCACGCTGTCGAAGCGCTGCGCCAGTTCGTCGGACGACGGTCCCTTGAGCACCAGGCGGCGCGGAAACGCCAGCTCGCCCTCCTGCAGCAATTCGCCGCGGTCCCACAGTTTCTGCACTTGCGCGCGCAGGTCGGCGGGGCGGGTCCAGCTCATCGCGCCAGCCTCGCCTTTTCCTTGCGGTAGGCTTCGATGCTGAGGTTGCGCAGCCTGGAGTCGCGCCCCTGCTCGTTGTGCACGAAGCCGACCGACGCCACGTGCGGCTCGATGATGTGGATTTTCTGCAGCGGCGTGACGATCAACAGCTGAAGGTTGAGCTGGGCGAACAGGCTCAGGCCGTATTGCGCCGACTCGTCCGAGCCGCGCCCGAAGGCCTCGTCGATCACCACGAAGCGGAAAGAGCGCGAGCGCACGGCGCCCCATTCCAGCCCGAACTGGTAGGCCAGGCTGGCGGCCAGGATGGTATAGGCCAGCTTTTCCTTCTGCCCGCCGGACTTGCCGCCGGAATCCGAGTAATGGTCGTACTCCGAGCCGTCCTGGCGCCAGCGCTCGCTGGCGGCGAACAGGAACCAGCTGCGCACGTCGGTCACCTTGGCGGTCCACTTCCGGTCCAGCTCCGTCAGGCCGTCGCGGCCCCGGAACCGGTCGATGATGGATTTCACCTGGACGAACTTGGCCTCGGAATACTGGCTGTCCTCCGACCCCGTCAGCGCACCCTCGGTGCAGGCCCGCAGTTCGCCCTGGAAGTCGCGGATCTCGGCGTCCGGGCTGGGCTGCGATTCGAGTACGATGTAGCGTCCTGCGTTATAGTCGATCTGGGTCAGCGAGGCATTGATGTGGGCGATGCGCTCCTTGATGGTCTCGCGCTCGCGCGCCAGCTGCGCGCTGAAGTTGGCGATCTCGTTGATGGTGTTGATGTTCAACAGTTCCTTGAAGCGCGCTTCGAAGCGGGGCAGGTCATCGCGGCCCAGTTGCCCCAGCAGCTTGCGGTATTCATGGTCCGCCTCCACGCTCGCGTCGAACTCGCTGGTCTCCAGCTTGAACTCGTCCTTGAAGGCCATCATGGCCTTCAGGATGCCGTCGCGCAGCCGTTTCAGCCCCTTGTCCTCGGCGTCGATGCGGTCCTGCAGCCGGCCGCGCACGTCCTGCTCGCGGTTGTCGCACGATTCGACGGTGAGCTGGTGCTCGCCCAGCGCGGCCTGGCGGATCTTGTCCAGTTCCTGCGCCGCTTCGGCCAGGCGCCCGGCGGCGTCTCCCAGCGTGGCCAGCGCCTGCGCGCGCAACTCCTCGGCCGCCTGATGCTTGGCCTCGACCGCGCCGGCATCCTTGCTCTTGGCCGTCAGCGCCGCTTCCGTGCCGGCCAGTTCGTCCAGCAGCTGCTGCAGGCGGATGTTGAGCTGGCGCAGCGTGTCGGAGGCCGCCTCCAGCAGGCGGTATTCGTCGCGCAGCCGTTCGATCTCGCTGGCAAGCGCGGCCCAGTCCAGCTCCCGGAAGTCGACGAATTCCTCCAGCCGCGCCAGCGCGTCCAGGCGCTGCTTGAGCGCGCGCCGCTGGTCCTGCAGCTTGCCGATCTGGACGCCGAGCGCGCCCAGGCGCAGTTCCAGCTGGCGCGCGTTGTCCTCCAGCGCGGCGATCTTGGCCGCGTTGGACCAGCCCAGCACGTACTGGCTGCGGTCGTCGATGCGGCGCCGGTCGTCCTTCTCGTGGCGGCCGGTGGGGTCCTTCAGCTGGCCGGCGCGGGTGACGGCGCGCGTCTCGCGCCGGAACTGTTCCTGCGTGGCGCAGCAGGCCACGTCGTAGCGGTGCGCCAGTTCCCGCTCCAGCCAGTCGAAGAAGGGCGAGTCCGGCTTGACCGACAGCTTGCGCACCAGGGAGTCGCGGTGCAGCTCGGGCAGCGCGCCGGAGCGCGTCTGCCGCACGTGGAAGTAGACCAGGCGGCCGCGCAGCTGGCTGCGGTCGACCCACTCCGCCACCGCCTTGTAGTGCTGGTCCGGCACGAGCAGCGACAAGCCGAAACCGCGCAGCAGGCGTTCGGCCGCGCCTTCCCACTCGCGCTCGTCGTCGCGCACCTGTATCAGCTCGCCGGCGAAGGGCATGTCTTCCTCGTCCAGCCCCAGCGCCTGGCACAGCGCCGCGCGGATGCGCACTTGCTGGTCGTCGATGTTGCTGCGGCGCGCACGCAGGCTGGCGATGTCGGCCAGCAGCGCCTTGCGCTCCTCCATGCCCTGACGGAAGCTGAAGTCGTGTTCGCGTTCGGTGTTCTCCAGGTCGGCCACCTGCGAACCGGCCTGCTCGGCCAGTTCGGCGAACTTGCGCCGTTGCGCCAGGAAGCCCGCTTCGTCCTCGGCCGGCCGGGCGTCGGCCTGGCCCGCCAGCTGGGCGTAGCGCTGCGCCTTGCCCTGGCGCGCATTGCGTTCCTGGTCTTTTTGCTGGATCTCCGCGGCCAGGCGCTCGAGCCGGTCGCCGCCATTGTCCGCCACCGCGCGTTTCAGTTCGTCCGCCTGGATGCGCTGCTCGTCGCGCCGTTCCAGCAGCCGCTTTTGCTGCGCCTCCACGCGCTCCCACTCCTCGCGCAGGCTGGCCAGGCGCTTGTCCAGCAGGCCCAGCTTCAGGCCCGCGAAATAGGGACGCAGCAGTTCCCGGCACTGGCGCAGGGTGTCGACCTGATTCGCAAGAAGGCCGTGGCGGTCGCAGTCGGCCACCATAGGCTCCAGCAGCGCGACCTGGCGCTTGGCCTTGAGGACCGCCTCGTGCGCGCGGTTCAAGTCGTCGAAGTGGCCGATCAAGGCGGCCAGGCGCGGCGCCACGTCGAAGGGCTCGAGCATGTGGCTGCGCACGAAATCGGTCAGGTTGCCGACCGATTTCATCGACACCGTCTGGTGGAACAGTTCCAGCGCCTGCTCGTTGTCGATACCGAAGCGGCGCCGGAACCAGGCGCCGTACTTGGGAAAGCTGTCTTCGATCTCCGCACCCAGGCCGCGCAGCTTCTTGCGCAGTTGGGCGATGTCGGTGCCGAATTTGGAGAAGTCGGCGGCGATCGACAGGTCGCGCTCGGCGCCGACGAAGAAGCGGGCCGGCTGGCCCTGCGCGTCCTTCATCCAGAACACCTGCGCCAGCGTCACGGTCTGGTTGTAGCCGGCGTTGTGGAATACGCCCAGGATCACCGAATAACTGTTGTGGTCGCGCAGGTTGACCGGTTTGGAGGCGCCGGTGGCCTCGTTGCGTTCGGATTTGTAGCTGCCCAACACATAGGAGCGCAGCGAACGCTCCTTGCTGTCGGCGCCGGCCGCCTTGTTGTAGGCAATGCGGTTGGCCGGTACCAGCAAGGTCGTCACCGCGTCCACCAGGGTCGATTTGCCGGAGCCGATGTCGCCGGTCAGCAAGGCGTTGCGGCCGTCCAGTTGCATGCTCCACACACGGCTGTCGAAGGTGCCCCAGTTGAACACCTCGAGGCGCATCAGACGGAAGCCGGACAGGGTGTCGTCGCTCATGAACTCCAGGTCCATGCTGGCGGTGTCGTTATGCATCGGCCCCCTCCTTGCCGCCGGCCAGCCCTCCCAGCAGCTGCAGGCGGTAGGCCTCCAGCCGCGCGTCGAATTCCGCCAGCCACTGCGCGTCCACGAAAGCCTTCAGGATGCGCCGCACCTCGTAGCTGGGCGGCCCGCTGCTGGCCTTGAGCTTGCGCAGGAATCCCATCTCGTCGATCTTGTTCGCGTGGGTTTCGATCTGGTCGATGATTTTGGCCTCGTTGCTGCCTGCCGGCAGGAACACGCGCACCAGCTCGGCCAGCTCGTCGCGCGACAGCACCAGGCGCGTGCCGCCGCCGCTGGCGTCGAACTCGGCCAGCTTCTTCCGCAACAGCGCGAGCAGCAGGCTGACGGGGAAGGAAAGGGGGCGGCGCGCCACCAGGCGCGGCATCCTGGCCGCCGCCTCGTCGCCCTCGGCCGTGCTGCGGGCGCGCAGGAAGGCGTAGCCCTCGGCCTCGTCCAGCACCAGTTCCAGGTTCAGCACCGCCACATAGTCGCGCACGCGCGCCTGCAGATTGAGCAGGGCGCTCCACAGGCGTTCGTCGGCCTCGCGGTACATCACCCCTTTGAGCAGCGTGATGGCCAGCGCCGGCAGTTCGTCCTGCGGCGCGGCGGCGTTCAATTCATGTTCCATCTCTACCTTACGAGTTATCTGACGAAGATGACGCGCGGCACGCGGGCGCGCCGCACCATGGCCTTGCCGCCGGCGTCCACGCTTTCCCAGGTGATGCGCTCGGACGTGTCCTCGTCGACCACCGTCTTGAACGACTCGCTGGCCAGCTGCAAATAGGTCACCAGCTCCGCCAGCCCATGCTGCAGCGGATATCGCTCGGCCAGTTCCCGCAGCGTGACCTGGGCCTGTTCCTGCAGCGCATGGCGCACGTTGCGCGCCAGCTGCGCCTTGTCGATCACGATCTGCGCGTACAGCGCGGCCGCGTCCACGTCCGCCTCGCCCGCCTCCAGTTCGATGTTGGCGATGACCGGTTTGATGGCGGGCGTGTGCAGCGGGCGCTCCATCGGCAGCTCGATCGCGGCGGCCGGTTCGGCGATCTCCATCAGCGTGCCCTGCGGCGGCGCCTCGCGCAGCGCCAGCGCCTTCGATTCGATACCGTGCAGTATTTCCATGATGCGGCGGTTTTCCAGCCAGGCTTGGTCGTCCAGGAAGCGGCGCAACTGCTGCGACAACTGCGCTACCGTGCGCTGGGTATGTTCGCCGGCCTCCAGCCAGTCGTAATGCACGCGCCGCGTGCGCGGGTCCGGCTTCAGCTCGGCCACAGGGGGCAGCGCCAGCACCCGTTCGAGCAGCACCGACAGCTCATCCTGCCGGCGGCTCGACATCAGGAAGTCCCAGAAGGCGCGGAAGCTGCGGCCCTGGTCGGAGTCGGCGATGGCGTCGCGCTCGCCCATGATTTGCTCCAGCAGCGCACCCTTGGCGCCGTCCCACAGCGCAATGCGCTCGCGCACGCGCCGGTCCAGCAGGCGGAAGTTGTGCTCCACCTCGCGGAAGTCGGTCAGCAGTTCGCGCGCGATCTGCGTAAACTGCTGGAAGCGCTCCTTCAGCGCAGTGTCGTCCAGCAGCGGCACGTCGCCGCCCATCACCTGCGCGATCTCGATATCGATCTCGTCGCGCCGCCGGCTCAGTTCCGCCACGCGCAGTGCGGGATCGGTCTCGCTGCCCTCGCTCATCTGCTTGAGCAGGTCGAACAGGGTCAGCAGACGCGACTCGGTGCCGACGAAGCTGCGCGCCGACAGCGTGGCGAGCCAGGCGATGGCTTTTTCTGTGGCGGGCGTCAGGTCGAACTGCGCCTCGTCCGAGCCCTGGCGGTAGAACTTGCGCAGCCAGCCCTTGTCGGTGGCGGCCCAGTCGTTCAGGTACTCCAGCGGCGCCTTGGGAAAGGAGTCCTGGCCCAAGCGCTCGCGCAGCGCGTACAACTCGTCGTTCAGCGCTTCGGCCAAGTCGGCCGCTGCCATCACGCGCGTATTCGGCGCGATGAATACGCGGTGCAGGAAACTGGCCACCAGCGGCGCGTGGTCCGAGCGCAGCAGGCGCCAGGCCGGATGGTGGACGCGCAGGGCATCCAGAGTGGCGAAATCGAGAGTCATACTGTCCGACGGTTGAGAGCGGCCGCCTGCGGCGTTGGCGCGGTGAAGGGGGGCAAAGTCGCCATGATACCGGAAGTGTGTCCGGCCCGGCCCCCCGAGTGCTGAGGACCTCGAAACTGTCGTTTCGCATCGGCGGACCGCCGCGCCGGCGGGAACCCATACTTCGCATGCTCAGAGGCGTGGTATGGATTCCCGCCGGCGCGGGAATGACAAATTGGCGGTGATTCGAGATACCCTCCAGTCTGCGCGGCGGTCCACCGATGCGGAATAACATGATTCGGAGCATGTTCAAGGTTCCGTGGCGTCCCCGCCTCCCGTGCCGCTATAATTTTGGATCTTTTCAGCTTCCGAGACTATTCGCCTTATGAGCTCGCCACACGACAACCGCGTCCGCATCGCGGAGCCCGCCGCCAAGGCCGCGCAATCGCGCGTCCGCAAGCAATTCAACACCCTGGTCAAGAAACTGGAGTCCGAGCGCGCGCGTCTGTCCGCCTGGCAAGCTTTCCTGCCCGAGCTGCACGGCATGGTGGAGCAGGAACTGCAGCCGCTGGAGCGCGCGGCCGATGCCAGCCGCAAACAATTAATGCTCTTGCTGGACCAGGCCCACGCCCACAAGCTGATGGGCAAGCGCGAAAAGGCCAAGCTGGAGGACCTGATCTGCATCCTGGCCGAGGTGGTGCTCGAACATGGCGACGATGCCGACGTCAGCGCCATCTACGAGCGCCACGGCGGGGACGCGTTCGATATGGACGAGACGGACGACGATCTGTTCAAGGACATGCTGGAAGACCTGATGGGCTCCCCGCTGGGCGACGACGTCGACCTCAATTCGCCGGACGCCGTGATGGCGGCCCTGCACGCCAGGATGGACGAGCAGGCGCGCGAGGAAGCGGCAGCGCGGGAAGCCGCCCAGGCAGCGGCGGAACAGGCACCCAAGAAGCCCAAATCCGCCAAGGCCAGCGCCCGCGAGCAGCGGCTCGAAGCCGAGGAAAAGCGCATGCAGCAGTCGGTGCGCGAGATCTATCGCAAGCTGGCCAGCGCCCTCCACCCGGACCGCGAGCCGGACGTCGCCGAGCGCGCGCGCAAGACCGGGCTGATGCAAAGAGTCAACGTCGCCTACGCCGCCAACGACCTGCTGGGCTTGCTGGAGCTGCAGCTGGAGGTCGAGCAGCTCGACCAGGCAGGCCTGGACCGGATGGACGATGCGCGCATCAAGCAGTTCAACAAGGTGCTGGCAGGCCAGGTCGCCGAGCTGGAGCGGGACAACGCCGACCTGGAGTTCGCGCTGATCATGGATTTTGAAATCGACGCCTACCAGCGCCCGACGCCGGAGAGCGTGCTGCGCCTGCTGCGCGAGGGCATGGAAACCTTGCGCGCGTCGAACCGCGCGATGGAGGAGGACATGGCGGCGTTCCAGGACATCAAGGCGCTCAAGGCCTGGCTCAAGACCTACCGCATCCAGCCGCGCGAGTCCGACTTCGACGACGTCTACTACTACTGAGCCAGGTACAGGCAAGCACATGAGCGAATACCAATACTACGAATTCGCGGCGGTAGACCAGCCGCTGAGCAAACAGCAGCAGGCCGAATTGCGCGCCTTGTCGTCGCGCGCGACGATTTCCGCCAGCGGCTTCCACAACGAATACCATTGGGGCGACCTGAAGGGCGATCCGCTCGACTGGATGAAGCAGTACTTCGACGCCCACGTCTACTCGGCCAACTGGGCCTCATGCCGCTTCATGCTGCGCTTGCCGAAAAAAGCATTCGACAAGTCCGTCGTCGCGGCCTTCACCGGCGATGCCTTCAGCGCCACCGCAACGGCCCAGCACTGGATACTGGACTGGTCGTTCGACGACGACAGCGGCGAGCTGGGACGCTTCTACACGCAGGAGGACGGCCCCGGCTGGCTGGCGCGCCTGCTGCCGCTGCGCGACGAACTGCTGCGCGGCGACACGCGGCCGCTGTACCTGGGCTGGCTGGCGCGGCTGTGCGGTTGCGAGCTGGACGACGAGGACGAGGAACCGCCGCTGCCGGCCGGCCTGCGCCAGTTGTCGCAGGCGCAGGCCGCGCTGGCCGAATTCCTGGAACTCGATCCCGACTTGCTGGCCGTCGCGGCCGCCGCCAGCGCGGACCTGCCCGCGTCCCGAGACATCGAGCGCAGCGCCAAGGACTGGGCCGAGCAGATGCCGGTGGCCGAGCTGCGCGCGGCCATGGCGCAGCTAGTGGCGGGGCAGGGCCGCGACGTCGAGCGCATCATGCGCGCCCGTCACATGGCTTGGCAGAGCAGCCAGACGTCTATGGGCGGCTCGGCTGCGCCAGCGCGCACCGTGGCGCAAATCGAGGAAGGCCGGGGCGCTGCCGAGCAGCTGCGGCTGGCGCGCGAACGCGAACAGGAAGCGGCCCGTCTGGCGCGGCAGCAAGCCGAACACGCCAAGCACTTGGCCAAGGTGGCGCTGCGCGCCGACGCGATCTGGTGCGAGATCGACCAGACACTAAAGGATGGCAACGGCGCGGCCTACGGCAAAGCGTTCACCGCCGTCAGCGAACTGGCACAGGCGTTGGAAACAGCGGGGCGCCGCGATGAATTCCGGCGCGGCTTGGTGCGGCTGCTGTCAACCCATGGCGGCCGGCCCGCTTGGGTAGCGCGTCTGGCCAAGGCTGGACTGATGTAAGGTCAGCGGCTTCCCGTCATTCCCGCGCAGGCGGGAATCCATGCTACGCCTCTGAGCGTGCGACGTATGGGTTCCCGCCTGCGCGGCGGTCCGCCGATGCGGAACGACAGGTATTTCGAGGCACCCGATAGTCAGTATGGGTTCCGTATCGACGGACCGCCGCTTGCGCGAGGGCGACGGCCCGGCAAGATTGCATTCACGCATCTTATTGCCAAAGATCAATACCCCTCTGCGCGGCCCATGCCACCATCGTCGAACCTTCAAGCGAGGACACGACCATGGAAAAACTGCTGCCGTATTTCGAGCGGGAACTGGGCATGCTGCGCCGCGCCAGCCAGGAGTTCGCCGAGCGCTATCCCAAGCTGGCCGGCGACTTGATGCTGAGCGGCGAAGTGTGCGCCGACCCGCACGTGGAAAGGCTGATCCAGTCAGTCGCCCTGCTCAACGCGCGCTCGGCCATGCGCCTCGACAACGACTACGCCGGCTTCACCGAAGCCCTGCTCGGCACCCTCTACCCGCACTACCTGCGCCCGATTCCCGCCTGTTCCATCGCCCGCGTCGATAACGGCCCCGCACCCGCCACCGTTGTCACCGTCCCGCGCGGCACGGTTTTGAAATCGCCAGACGGCACGGCGGTGCTTTGCAAATTCCGCACCGCCTACGAGGTGGCCGTGGCCCCGGTCCGGATCAGCGCCGCGCGCTTCGAATCCCACATCAACGCGCCGCCGTCGCTGCGCCTGCCGGCCGACGTCACCGCCTCCATCAACATCACCATCGCGCATACCGCCGGCACCGGCAGCCTGGCCGAACTGGGGCTGCCCGCGCTGCGCGTCTTCATCGACGGCGAGGCCTCGCTACGTGCCGCGCTGCGCGACACGCTGTTCATGCGCATCGGCTGCGCCTGTGTCGAAGCCGAAGGGCAATGGCGCATGCTGGACAAGGTGCCTCTGCGTTCCGTCGGCTTCCACGACAGCGACGCGCTGCTGCCCTTCAGCCCCGCCGAACAGCCGGCCTACCGCCTGCTCAGCGAATACTTCAGCTTCCCCGAAAAGTTCGATTTTTTCGACATCGACCTGCAACAGATACTGCAGCATACCGCGCCAGGCTGCGCCAGCTTCACGCTGCACCTCGCCCTGAACGGCGTGCGCGCCGACTCCAACGCCTGCAGCACCCTGCGCGCGCTCGCACGCAACAACCTGCTGCTGTTCTGCACCCCCGTCATCAATCTGTTCCGCCACATCGCCACACCGATCGCCATCACGCACGCGCAAAGCAGCTACCCGCTGATGCCGGACGCGATGCCGGCGAACGCCAGCGAAATCTACAGCATCGACTCGGTCCGCCTGCTGCAGCATGCCGGCCGCAAGGACAGCATCGCGACCGAATTCGTCCCTTACTACGCGCTGCGCCACGGCGAATCGCCCAGCCGCAAAGGGCACTACTGGATAGCGCGGCGCGACGAGGAACTGGCCGCCGGTAACAGCGCGCACGAATATTCGCTAACCCTGGTCGACCGTGACTTCGACCCGCTCACGGCGGAGACGGGCACCGCCTCCATAGCCATCACCTGCACCAACCGCGACCTGCCGCATGAATTGAAGGGCGGCCCGCACGGCAGCGAGCTGGCCGCCGAAAGCGCCGCCATCGGCCTGCCGATACGGCTGCTGCGCAAGCCCACCGTCACGCAGCGCATGGCGTCCGGACGCGGCGCGCAATGGGGGCTGATATCGCACCTGTCGCTCAACCACCGCAAGCTGACGCAGGAAGGCCTTGCCGCCTTCACCGCCATGCTGCGCCTGTACGTCCTCCCCGACAGCCCCGTCTCGCAGCGCCAGATCGACGGCGTCACCGGCCTCTCGCACAGGCTGGGCACCGCGTGGCTACGGCGCGGCAATGGCAGGGCCCTCCTGAGCGGCGTCGAGATCGTGGTCATGCTAGACGAAGAAGCCTACGCCGGCACCGGCATCCACCTCTTCATCGAGTTGCTGGACAACTTCCTCGGCCTGTACGTCCACATGAACAGCTACACCCAGCTCACCGTCCTCTCTCACGCCACCGGAAAGGAGTTGCTGCGATGCGCGATACGAAACGGCAGCCTGCCGCTAGCCTGATAGACCAGTTGCTGGCCGAGCCACAGCGCTTCGAATTTTTCCAGGCGGTGCGCTTGCTCGAACAATGGCTGCGCGAATCGCCTCAGGATCCGCCGCTGAAGCTGCGCTTCCGCAACCGCCTGTCGCTGGCCTTCCCGCCGGGCGAGATCGCCGCACTCGAAGTGACGCTGGGCGAAATAGCCCTCACGCCCGCTTTCATGGGGCTGCTGGGCAGCACCGGCGCGATGCCGCTCCACTACACCGAGCGCATGGCCGCCTACGAACAGAGCGAAGACGACGGCGGCCCGCGCGCCTTCTTCGACATGCTCTCGCACCGCTCGCTCGCCATGTTCTGCCAAGCCTGGGCCACCCATCGCCCCGAATGCATGCGGAGCAGCGACGCGGACGGGGGCGACGGCTTCCTCGCCAGGCTGCTGTCGCTGTCCGGCGCCCAGTCCGCGCCGGACGGCATCATCGACAGGGAAACTTTCGCGCGCTACGCCATCCAGGCGCGCGGCCGCACCGTGTCCCCGGCAACCATGGGCGGCATGCTGAGCGACTACTTCGGCGTGCCCTTCCAGGTCGAAGCGCTGGTCGGCATCTGGGAAAAAGTGTCGGAAGCGCAGCAGGCGCAACTCGGCGCGGCCACTTGCAGCCTGGACGAAGGCATGCTGCTCGGCGATTGCGTGTACCGCTGCGACACGCGCGCCCGTATCCGCATCGGCCCCCTCGACAAGGCCGGTCTGGAGCGCTTCCTGCCGGGCAGCGAAGGCGCCGCCGCGCTGGAAGCGGTACTCGGCATGTACTGCATGGTCGGCATGACATTCGAAGTGCGGCTGGCGCTGTGCGCTGAGGACGTTCGAGCCTTCAGCATGAACCATGCGGAAACAACCGGCGGCGCCCGCCTTGGCATCGATGCCTTCCTGCTCGACGGCCCATCACCGTGCGACCGCGACGACCTTAATTATGTGATGACCCCTTAACACTTGCCCGGGAGCCCCTGTGGAAAGCGACTTTCTAGATTTTCTGGTCCAGCCCAAGGATCTGAACACCGCCAACCGCCCGCTGCGGCTGCGCCTCGACTGCTCGACGCAACTGTCCGACGACATGCTGCTGCCGCAACGCGTGTACGGCAGCGAAAGCATCTGCGGCGGGCTCGAATACCGCATCCTGTGCGTCTCCGCGCGCGCCCAACTGCCCTTGAAGGAATTCATCGGCCTGCCCGCCGCTCTGGACATCGTCACAGACACCGGCGGCCTGCGCAGCGTGTGCGGCATCGTTACCGAGATCGCCGCCGGCGACAGCGACGGCGGCCTGGCCAGCTACCAACTGGTGCTGCGCGACATTCTCTCGCTGATGGAGAAGCGCATCAACACGCGCGTGTTCCGCGACATGAACGAGGTGGAAATCGTCCACGCCATCCTGGACGAATGGCGGCTCGGCAACCGCGTGGTGCCCAACTGCTTCAAGCGCGAACTGGCCGCCTTCTTCGATACCTATACCTATCCCCGGCGCGAATTCACCATGCAGCACAACGAGTCCGACGCCGCCCTCATCCGCCGCCTGCTCAAGCGGCGCGGCATCGCCTGGTTCTTCCGCGCCGAGCATGGCCAAGGCACCCTGCACCACACCATGGTGCTGATGAACCGTACCGAGGGCCTGTGCGAAAACGCCGCCGGCACCGTGCGCTACCACCGCGACAGCCCCACCGAGGAGCGCGACAGCATCACCTCCTGGAGCGCGGTGCGCACGCTGCAGCCGGGCAGCACCGCTACCTACAGCTGGGACTACCGCAACCCGCAGGGCGCATCCTTCATGTATGTCACCGCGCAGGGCGGGGCAGACCAGCGCAGCATCGGACGCTGGATGGCCGACATCATGGACGACTACCAGGTGCTGCCGCCGCACGCCGGCGACGACTGCGAAGACCTGCTCAAGCTCGGCCAGCTGCGCATGCAGCGCCACGACTACGAATCCAAATGCTTCCACGGCGAAGGCAGCGTGCGCGACCTGTGCGTGGGCGAATACTTCAAGCTGGAAGGGCATCCCGAAATCGACAGCCACCCGATGGCCGACCGCGACTTCGCCGTGACTGCGCTGCAGGTGACCGCGCAGAACAACCTGCCCAAAGCGCTGGCCGCACGCGTCGAACGCCTGTTCGCCCGCAACCGCTGGATGCGCGCGCAGTCGAATGACGCCCAGTTGCAGGCCGAGCTGGCCGGCCATGTGGCGGACGGCCCGTCTCGCATGCACATCCAGTTCACCGCCGTGCGGCGCGGCATCCCCATCGTTCCCGCCTACGACCCGCGCACCGACTTGCCGCAACCGCAGATGCAAAGCGCGATTGTGGTCGGCCCGGACAACGAGGAAGTCTATTGCGACCAGCTGGGCCGCGTGAAGATCCGCTTTCCCGGCACGCGCCATAAGGACCATGAACAGGGCGGGGGCGCATCCAACGCCCTGGACGACTCCGCCTGGGTGCGCGTCGCCTCCAACTGGGCCGGCAACGGGCCTGGACACCAGACCCAATGCGGCACGATAGGCCTGCCGCGCATCGGCACCGAAGTGCTGGTCGCCTTCCTGGGCGGCGACCCGGACAAGCCGGTGATCGTGGGACAACTGTACAACCAGCAGGGCATGCCGCCGGCGTTGAGCACCGCGGACGGCCTGCCGGGCAATAAGCACTTGTCGGGGATCAAGAGCCGTGAAGTTCGAGGTGGACGCGCCAATCAGCTGCGCTTTGACGACACCAATGGCCAGATCAGCGTGCAACTGGCGAGCGACCATGGCAGGAGCGAGCTCAATCTCGGCTACCTGACGCAACCGAAAGAAGATGGCTACGGCAAGCCGCGCGGCGAAGGGGCTGAGTTGAATAGTGACGAACAGATCGCGTTGCGGGCCGCGAAAGGCATGTTGCTGTCCGCCTGGCAGCAAGTCGGCGGTGTCAACAAGCAGATGGCCCGCGAGCAGTTTTTGGAACTGATGACCGATTGTGCGGATCTGGCCAAGGCTCTGGGCGACTTCGCGGGCGAGCATCAGGGCAAACCGGTCGAAAACAAGGCTCAAGACGAACTGCTCGACGACTTCAAGTCGTGGGAATCCGGCAGTAATACCGACCCCAAAGGCAGCAAAGGCGGAGCACCGGCGATTGCGATGACGGCACCCGCCGGTCTCAGCTTCGTTACACCGAAGGCTGTCGTCAGCTATGCAGGCACCAGCTTGAACACGGTAGCGCAGCAGAACCTGCAAATGACAGCAGGCCAGCGCGTCAATCTCAACGCGGGAAAGGGCATATCGCTTTTCGCCCACAGCGACGGTATCAACCTTATCGCGCATAAGGGCAAGTTGCTCCTGCAAAGCCAGCATGACGAGACTGAACTTAACGCTGCCAAGGATGTGAAGTTCACCGCCAGCGAGGGCAAGATCATCGGCATGGCGAAGGAGATCGTTCTGATCGCCGAAGACGGCTCGTTCATCAAGATAGGCGGCGGCATCACGCTAGGCACAAAGGGCACCATTACACATCACGGCGCCGCCTTTCCGTTCAAGGGAGCATCGACGATGACCGCCGCACTGCCAACGTTCGAGGAAGGTAAAGCCGACCTCAAATTCGAGGCGCGCTACTACGCTCAGACGGACGGCGGGATACCTGCTCCGGATATGGACATCGGGACCAGCGCAAGCGACGGAACCGAGCGTGACGAAAAGACTGACGCCAGCGGAAAGACCACCTTGCTGGAAAGCCAAGCGATGCACGTTGCCACTGTCAAGGTCATTCGGAACAAGAAAAGCTAAGCACTTGGAAAGGGAACTGGAAATGGGAATTTACAAGAAGGTGCCTTACGAAGTGGGCAGTGCCAGTGGCGTGTACGCTCCCAAACGCCTGAAAGACAAAGTGGTTCCGCTTCGCCACAACGTTCCCGGCAATATCATCATCGTCCACGGCGTCAACGATGTCGGTACCGCGTACGCGGCAGTTGAAGGCGGATTGTGCGAGGGGCTGACTGCCCGCCTGAGCGGCGATTTGAAAGCCGCCAGCTACCGCTTGCCAACGGATGCGGACAACAAAAAAGTGGAAGCGGACCCCGACGCTGTCTTCTACAAGCGCACGATCACGGACGGCACGCACAGCCCGGTAATTCCCTTTTATTGGGGCTTCCGGGAATTGAAGGGCCATGTCACCTCCAACACCAAACTTGCGCGCGGACAGTTCCTGGACCGGCATGGCAACCGTCTGGACAAGGACTACTCGAAGGGCGGCGGGCCATTCGCGAACGCCACCAGCACCTTGCCTGATATGTGGAACCGAGGAAAGTGGGGGGTGTTCCGCTTGCTGGACATCGCCCAGAAAGATGCGACGCATCCGGTACTGAACAACCCGGGCCGCATGTACATGATCCTGGCGGCGCAGCGTTTGGCGGCTTTGATCTGCATGATCCGCGACTATGACGAGAATGAAACGGTTTCCATCGTTGCGCATAGCCAGGGCTGTTTGGTCAGTCTCCTTGCGCAGGCATTCCTGCTTGATCCTAAGATTAAAGCTGTCCAGCCGAACGCTAGGCCTGCTGACACGCTGATTCTGAACAATCCACCATATAGCCTCATTGAAGACATTCCTGCGGCCGTGTCCGTCGTGGATGGTTACGCCGATGACGATCCGCTGATGAAAGGGCGTTACGACAGCATCGACGGCAACCAGACACTCAACGCCCGCCTCACGACGCTATCGAAGATAACCAAGGGCATCTGGTCGCGTAGGCATGCGCAGCCGCCACTGGAAGAGCTTACCGACGTTGGCAAGCACTACGGCGCGGTCGGCAAGGCATGGAAGGCAGCGGATGACCGCGACAACAGGGGCAAGGTGTATTTGTATTTTGGCCCGGAGGACATGACAGTCTCCTTGGCCAATGTGCAGGGGATAGGATGGCAGGGCGTGCCGATGTATCAGCGCGGGACGCGCACCGACCAGAAAAAGGTCGGCGGTGTCACGCGCGACTGGGCGACCGATATCCGGCGCAAGCCGTTGGGGGAGCTGGGGGAGGGGTTTCGTCAGCGCGTGTTCACGCGGAAGCGACGACCGGACCCCAAGTCGGGCGCGTACGTGCAGATTGGCGCGGCCGACAGCCCCTATTACTTCATGTTGCGCCAGCCCGGCGAGGACGATCAGTCCCATACAGCCGTGAGCGATTCATACCTCAGTAAACACGCTGTGCGCGGCCATCTGGCGGGCAAGAAGGACAGCCCCGAAGGCGCCGATGTGGACGAGAAAATCAGCCATGGCGTGCGGCTCATCAACGGTGAGCGGCTCAAACAGCCGGTACTCGCCAGTCTCCTGGAAGGAGCTTTCGCCGATGCGCAAGGGCGTGCCGGCGGCAGCGAAGCTGTCGATCAAATCGACGCGGCCATCGCGATAACCAGCGAGTATGGTTTGTACAACATGTGGCTGCTTGTCCCCTACGCTTTTCCCGAGGCGGAAGCGGGCAAGTTGCAGCTCTCCGAGAGTCCCAGGCCAGAACTCCATACTGGCAGGGTAGGGCACGCGGCGGACCTGAAAGGCAGGGTCCAGGCCTTCCTGAACAAGGACAAGGCAGCGGGTGCGTGCTGCGAAGTGCTGGAAGCCTACGTTTGCATGGACAACGGCTTTACGCCGCTACCGCGTAGCGCCGCCAAGGTGATCGTCAAGCGTACCGAAACGCCGGATGAAGCGCGGTTGCGCTGGCACCTGACCAAAGTGCCTCGTTCCTTCCACGGCGCCATTTTCGGCGGCAAGGAGAACCACCGCAACGTGACGGCGTACGACGTCGCCATTGGCGGCGGCAAGGCGTCCAGCGATCCCAATTTCTACAGGTACTTGTGCACGGTGGCGGATTGGCGGTTGCAGAAACGGCCGGAGATGGAGCGGCCGGGAATCTTGCAGTGGACCAAATTTAGACAGGACTATTCGAACTATTTTTCTGACGAGCCTAAATGGAGATCCGACCTGATATTTGGGAATTGTGACTACTACTCGTCTGGGGTTCTTCCTGCGAACTTGCCGGTCCTGCCCGAAGGGCTACCGGCAGACGTATTGTCCGAACTGAAGAGCTAACGCGAACTTAGGGGGAAATAATGTCGAAAACAATGTTGGCCTTTTTGATTTTTCTGGGAATTTTTGTCTTTTGTTCCTTTAAGATTTACGCAAATACGCATTCCAGAGAGCCCGAAAAACACTTGCGTTTATCTGCGCCGAAGCAACCGAAAGGGCCCAATATGCCAGGTGGAAAAGAGTACGTACTGGAGGTGATCGGCCTTGGCGTGACACTGGACAGGTATCGCCAGAAGGCACTCTGGGAAGCGTTGCTGGATGGTAATGTCTACACGACTATACGTGAGATGGACCCTCGGAAATATCCATGGCTGAGCAGGGATTACGATGGGCTATCCGGAGGGCGCGCGGGCGCAAGTTTAGAGAATGGTGCTTTCGAATCACCTCAGTATTGGGGAACTCCGGTGTTCAACGCTGAGCCTTTGTCTCATAACCCTGATTATGCGGATAGCCCTGAATCCCCCCAGGGAGGATTGGCAGGAGGTTCAGGCCACGGCATGATCACGCATCTGTTCGTCATTGCTCATCGGGAATTGAGCGAGAGGCCGGACCGGATTGTGGAAAAGGTGTTTTCTTTCTTCGATAAGAACCCTGACGTGCCCTATGTGGTCCTCACTTCTGAAGATAGCACTACAACCCGGACGGATTACTCGGCGTTGCAGGAAAGCAGCTTACAGAAGGATGGCTACCATGTGCCCGACATGCCGGATGCGTCGGCGCTGTTTATCTTGGCCAGGCGAGAGCGCGTTGACGCAATGCGACCCTTTGTGTTCGAGGATGTCAGCGATGGAAAAAATGTTGAGTTCCAAAATCAGTATGGAATCGCCAGGCGCTTATACCTCACCTATTTGGAATTGGAAAAATCGGTTCCCCAACGTAAGGACAGCATCGGCCGTCAGCCTACCAGCACAGAATGGCTGGCAGAGGCGGAAAAATTCGCCAATCGTCCCGGGATTCGCGGCACTGGCGAAATCAGCTTCCTCGATGCCACATCCCTGTGGAAACATCATCCGCCGCGCGACTGGAAGCCGACGCCTTGGTTCCCTGTCCCCTGGAACACAGACCAGCTCGAACGCTTCGATGCGCTGCCGTCGCTTGGCTTTATCCACCGTCCCGTCTTCGTCAAGATGACCGACGACGAAGGAAAAACATTGAAGCGCCAAGCCGACCGCGAGGCCGCACTGCACGCCGGCTGGCAGGAAGCGTCGCAAACATTGCCGCAAGCCGAGCGCGCTGCGGGCCCAGCCCGTGTCATCGTCTCCACCGCCAACAACCACAAACAACTGATCACCTTCCACGGCTTGCTGCGGCAGATCGAGGCAGATGGCGGCCCGGAGATCGACCCATCGAAGTCCAACCAATTCATCGACACCGATCGACGCCTCGGCAATACCGGCGCGGCGACGTTCTTCATGCAGATGGCCATTGGCGTGATGGGCAGCTATCAGGAAGGCGGCGCCAGCGCTGCGTTCAACCTGCGCGATCCGAACGAAGCCAGCATCATCCTCGTCACGCCGCCATCCGAAGAGAGACGCAAGGCCCAGCACCATTCGATCGGCCTGAAGATTCTGGACAACACGACTATGCCGCAGATCGATCCCAAGAATTACGGAGAACCAGTGCTGAAGTAAGGAGAAAAACATGCGCAAAGTAATCTGTGTCGGCGACTCAACCTCGCACGGCGGAAAAGTCATCAGCAGCAGCGCGTCGCACTTCACCGTCAATGGCAAACCGGTGGTCTGTCTCGGCGACAAATGCACTTGCCCGATCAAGGGCCATGGCGGCGTCTGCACCATCATCCAAGGTGATGCCGAGCACACGATAGACGGCGTTCCCGTTGCATACGAAGGCCACAAAACCAGCTGCGGCGCATCGCTCATGGCAAGCGGCGATATGCTTCAGAAAGGGAAATAAGGCCAACTTATCTTGGCGGGCATGCTGCTAAAATGGACCAAGCAAGACGTCTCTTGACGTCAGCCCTTTTCGATGACTGGCTACCGAATCTACTTCGCGCAGCAAGGTAAGGAGATCGTAATATTGTTGGCTGGCGGTGACAAATCATCTCAAGCCGCCGACATTAAACGAGCGCGGCAATTATTGCGAGGCATACGAGCATGACGATCCAACTTTCAGAATGGGACGGCGCCAAGTACCTGCAGACCCGTGAGGACGTTGCCTTGTACTTGGCAGCCTGTTTCGCAGAGGGCGGTAACGATGCCTCCTTTCTTGCTCAAGCGTTGAGCGATATCGCCCGCTCAGCGGGCCTGGCCCAACTGGCGCGCGAGACCGGCCGTGATGCAGACGGCCTGGCGCAATCGCTCGTCCACGGCGGTCGCCCCAGCTTCGGGGGCGTTCTGGAACTGATCCACGCCCTGGGCCTTCAGCTCCGCCTCAAACCGACAGCCGCATAGCTGTTCATCGCAGGCGACAGCGACCCCTTCCTCGCTGCCTGTGCCTTGCCCCCTCCGCTCGACATTTGCTCCACATCAAATTGCCGTTGTGCACTCCTGCCTAGAATGCAGATTCCCTCTCCGGCGAGACGGCAGCCCCCGCGCCTGGAGCTGCCCGGCCCGCCTCACATTCAGGCCCGCCACCATGCCCAAAAACCGCGCCAAGTCCCAAGCCGAGCCCGCCCAGGCCCGCCAGCAATTCGAGACCCTGCTCGCCAAGCTCCCCGCTGCCCGCGCCGACTACGCCGCCTGGGAAGCCATTGCCGCCCGCCTGCGCCACCTGGCTAAAACCAAGCTCGGCCCATTATCCGAGCAGTTCTGCGCCCACACCCGCGAACTGATCCTGGTGTTCGAGGAAGGCCACAGCCACCCGTCCCTCAACAAGGACGAGCGCGCCATGATCGCGGAGACGATCTGCATGCTCGCCGACGGCTACCTGCTCAAGCACGACGACAGCGACGTCGCGCAGCTGTACCAGCGCCACAGCGGCCGCCACCACGCCGAAGTGCGCGCCGAACGGCACGCCGCGATGGATAAAATGCTCGCCGATGCCGTCGGCGGCGAACCCCACCCCGACCTCGTGCCAGAGACCGAACAGGTGCTGCAAAAAGCCGCCAACGCCATGCGCGCCAAGCTCGTCGCCGCCATCCGCACACTGCCGTCCGAACAGCAGCCCGACCTGCTGGAGCTGGCCGACGTCGCCTGCGTCAACCAGGACGTGCTCGCCCTCATGGCGCTCGAGATCGAGCTCGAGCATCTGCAGCAGCCCGGCGCCGCGCACCTCGACTACGAGCAGCTCCAGCACCACATCATGGTGCTGGACGACTATCTCGCCGACCTCGAGTTCGACACCGTCGGCATCCAGTTCTCGCTGATCGTGCAACTGAGCCTGCCCGGCAACGGCCAACTGACCGAGCACATCGGCCGACAAAGCCTGCACCAGCAGCAGTTCCTGATGGAGCGGCAAATGGAGCACATCGCCTGCGACGTGGTCGACCTGCGCGACATCGCCGAGCTCAAAGCCTGGCTCAAGGAAAAGCAGCAGTACGCCGAACGCCAAGGGCCCGTCTATCAATAATGGACCCGCCCACCGACGACTACGACACGCCCTGGAAGACCGCAGTGATGCGCTACTTCCGTGAATTCATGGCGTTCTACTTCCCGCAAGTGCATGACGCCATCGACTGGCGGCTGGGCTATAGTTTCCTCGACCAGGAGCTGGCGCAGCTCGTCCACGACGCCCGCCTCGGCCGGCGTCGGCTCGACAAACTGGTCCAGGTGAGCAGCAACGAGGGCGATGCCAAGCTGCTGTACATACACCTCGAAATCCAGCGCAGCCGTGAGAAGGACTTCGCCAAACGCATCTTCACCTATCACTACCGGCTCTACGACCGCTTCGATTGCCCGATCACGACCCTGGTGGTCCTGGCAGACCCGCACGCCGGCTGGCGGCCGGACTGGTTCGGATACGCGGAGTTCGGCTGTGAGATCGGTTTCCACTTCCCCACCGTCAAACTGATGGATTATTGGCCCAGGCTGGAGCGCCTGCTGCAGCAGGAAAACGCGTTCGCGCTCCTGACCGCTGCTCACCTGATGACGCTGCACACGCGCGGCCAGCACAGGCGGCGCTTCGAATTCAAGACACGGCTGATCGACTTGCTATATGCGCGGAATTGGGACGCGCAGCGCATCTTCGATTTGTTTGATGTACTAGACTGGATGATGACGATCCCTCCCGGCCTGCAAGACGAACTCGCCGCGCGGATCGACGAACTGAACAGGAGCAGGGAAATGCCATTTGAAAATCTTATGATGCGCGTGGCCAAAGACGCTGCGCGCAAAGAGGGCCTGGAAGAAGGGCGCCGGAAAGTCCTTCGCAGGCAGCTCCAGTTGCGCTTTGGCCCTCTTCCGGAGAGTGTCGAGCAACGCGTAGACCGGGCAGAGCCCGGCGAATTAACTGCATGGGAGGAAAGGATTCTGCAAGCCGCTACCTTGGATGATGTGATAGGCGCGGGTTGAGCTGCTGTTTGGCAACTGCTGAGCGAAAGACTCCGCGGCTTGACATCTACCTCTTCGCCGTCCCACTTGCCATAGCCGCGCTCCTCGCCTCGTAATACTGCCCGGCCATCGAATCGGGTGCCGCAGGCAGCGCGGCCATGTCCAGTAGCCGGTCGATGCGGGGGCCATAATGCGGATCGGCGCTTTGTTTGACCAGCGCCAGGTTCAAGGCGGTGTAGACCGGCACCCATGCCTCGCCGCCGGGCCCGCTCCGGCGCACCGCCAGCTCCGGGTTGAACTGATACAGTCCCGTGGCCAGGCGCTTGAACAGGCGCCGGTTGTAGGCGTAGTCGCGGTCCACCTCGTTGCGCGACAGCAGACCGGACAGGAAGGCGCGTTTGCGCCGTTCCGGCGCCAGCACGGCGGCCGGCAGCTTTTCGTAGGCGTCCAGCAGCATGGCCGCGTCGAAGGCGCCGCGATCGCTGTCGTCGGCGCTGGCGTAGCACGCCTTGAACAGGGTCCACATGGTTTGAAACAGCAAGTACTCGGACTGGTGCCGCTCGATGCGCAGCAGGCGTGATCCGGCCCGTACGTCGACGAAGGCCGGCGCCACCAGCTGGAACACGGCCGGGAAGGACTTTATCGCATAGGCGCTGTCGCGCAGCGCAGTCGCCATGGCCCAGTGCAGCGCGTTGCGGCCCAGATGGTCGACCGCAGCCGTGTCCGCGCCGCGTTCCAGCAGCGCCTCGATCAGGGCCACGTTGCCGGCAGCGGCGGCCGCCATCAGCGGCGTCTGGTTCATCGGCGTGCGGTGCTCCACGCCGTGCTTGTCGCACTGGCGCAGGATGTCCTTGAAATGGTGGGCGAAGTAGGGCATGTAAGGCCGGCGGCCCTGTGTGGCGCCGACCTTGTCGAACTGCTGCGCCGGCGCGTGGCCGGCGTAGCCCAGGAAGGCCGCCAGCATGGGCTCGTCGAAACAGGTGGCGTAGTCGTACAGCTGCGCCTTGTGCTTGCTGCCCGGCGCGGCGTCGATGAAGACCTTGGCCAGCGTTTCGCGCAGCCGCGCCTCGTCGAACACCGGCCACGGCACCGGCGCGGTCTGCAAAATCATGCGCTCGATGGCCTCGGCCTGCTCCTGCTTGCCCTGGAGCGCAAGCTTGCGCGCCTCCTTCTGCCAGTCCTCCAGGCTGGAGGCGGCCGCGTCTACCTTGGCGGCGGAGGAGGACGGCGCGATGTCGAGCAGGCGCAGCAGCGGATGCCCGGTGTCCGACTCCAGCAGGTAAACGTTGCGCACGGCCCTGGTCAGCGCCACGTACAGCGCGTTGACGTAGAACTTGTAGATTTCCAGCGATTTGTCGGCCTTGTCCTTGGCGCGGCCGTAGTGCAGCTCGTCGCCGGCCAAGTCGGCTGCCGCCACGCCGTCGGCAATCTCCGCGAACTGGGCGCGCTGGCCGGACACGAAGCGGAACAGCACAATGCTCTCGTATTCCAGCCCCTTGGCCTCGTGCACCGAGAAGATCAGCGGCGTATCGAACTGCTGCCTGGCGTCGGCCTTGTCCTCGTCGCGCAGCACCAGCACCGCGCAGCGGGTGGAGCGGCGCGTCTGCGCGTTCAGTTCGCGTCGTGCCGCGTCGCTGTCGGCCAGCAGGGTAACCGCGCCGGCGTCCGGGCTGACCGCGTCGACCAGGAAATTGCTTTCGCGGTCGATCGAGCCGAAGCGGCGGTGCTTGACCTTGAGCAGCGCGTTGGCCACCCGCGTGACTTGGCTGCCATTGCGGAAATTGGCGCGCAGCACCTGCAACTGCTGTTGCTCGGCCAGCCCGGGATCGCGCCAGAACAGGCTCTTGATCGCGCCCCAGGAAAAGAAGTTCGGATGCACGATCTGGTTGGAATCGCCGCACAGCAGGAACTGGCCGGGCTTCTTCAGCGTGCGCAGCACCAGCGCCAGTTGCGCCACAGTCAGGTCCTGCACCTCATCGACCACCACGAAGTCGTAGCGCACCGCCGCCTGCGCGCGCCAGTCGTGCGCGACGAGGTTCAAGTCGTACAGGCCGGCCTCGCCCAGCCAAGCGCGGTATTTGTCGAACAGCTGGTACAAGGCCTCGCGCTCCTGCGGCGCGAAAATGGACTGGCGCGCACCGAGTTGCAAATACTGTTCGCGCGTGAGCACGCCGGCCGCGTCCGCCGCCAGCACGCCGCGGATTTCCTCGAAGGCCTGGTGGGCGTCGATCTGCTTGAATTGCTGGCGCATGCGCGCGAACCAGGCCGCGAAATCGCGCCAGGTGGCCTCGCGCCCGGCCGGAATCTGGATCGATTCCACGAATTCGCGGTAGGACAGGAAGGTCGCGTCTTGGCCGTCGCGCTCGAAGCCGTGCGCGTAGTACAGGTCGCGCGCGGCCTGGGCCAGGTAGGCCGAATGCGTTACGTACAGCACCTCGCCCTGCACCTGCTTCATCTTCTCCAGCGTCAACGCGGTCTTGCCGCTGCCGGCGCTGCCGACGATGATCAGCGGCGCCGGCTGCAAGTAGACGGCGTGCTGTGCGTCGTCGAAGGAGATGGCCTTGTCCAGCCAGTGCACGCGGCGGCGTTCGCGGTGCAAGTAGCGCACAGGCTCGGCCTGCGCGGCCGCCTCGGCCGCCTCCACGGCGGGAATCTTGTCGTCGTCGATGTCGGCGCCGCGCAGGAAGCGCGACTTGCTGTAGGCGTGCTGCTCGATCACTTCCAGCAGCAGCGCATAGACTTCGCCCTGGTAGCGGATGGTGGCGAACAGCAGGCGGTCCGCATAGTCCAGTTTGGCGCGGTAGAACTTGCCGTGCGCCAGGTTGCTCAGCTTCTTCACGTCGGCCGAGCGGAAATCGTCGCGTTCGATGGCCTGCCGCACTTTGTCGTAGTGCGCGCGGTTGCGGGGCGGGACGAATTCGGCGTATTCCAGGATTTTCATGGCGGCGTGTGGCTAAGGAGAGGCGATATCTTAGCCGAGTTCTATCGGAGCCGGAGCGCTTGCCTGGGCTTGGCTGGCAGTTGGCCAGTGCAAGCAGCTTGGGCCGTACAGGAAATTGCCAGATTTTAAAATGTGCTATAAATGCAACTTGCAAACTTTCTGCAATGCATACAGGAGCATCTTTGAACAGGCCCCTCATCATATTAGGCGACAAGACCAGCCACGGAGGCACGGTCATCGGCGCCGATCTCACCGTTGACATCAACGGCAAATATGTCGCGCGTGTGGGAGACATGACGGTGTGCCCCAAGTGCAAAGGAACTTTCCCCATCACCTCCGGCCCCGGCGACCTGGTGGACAGCGGCGGCAACGGCTACGCGCGTCACATGGACTCGACTGCTTGCGGTGCAAAACTGATCTCAGGCCAAGCGACGACGACCTGGTCGGACAAATCATCAACCGGCGATCCGGTCGCCGAAGACAAGACCGAAGCCTTGGCCGCCGCGTCCTCGATCGCGGCCAGCACGACGTCGGGCATATGCCTGGACTGCTTGCTCAAGGCCGCCGCCGCCGGCAGCACGGCTGTGGTGCGCGAGTGAGCGCGTCGATCGATGTGGTGGAACGGCTCGCGCAACTGCACCAGAGCATGCCCGCCCTGAGGTTATACGCGTTGGTGGACGGTGCGCAGTACCGCTCCCAACTCGGCGAAACCTTGGCTGGCCAAGATGGTTTCCATTCCTTGTTCGCCGGGACGCCGGACGCTGCCTTGGCCCATGCGGGCCCATGGTTGATCGATGCCGAGCGCGTTGGCGGCAAGCTGGTCGATACTCTCGCAGTACTGGAACAAGCGGCGCCAGCCGTTACCTGGCTGATCGCGCCGCAAGATCTTGCTGGCCTGGCGCAGTTGCTTCAACTGAAGCTCGATACCGAATTGCCGGACGGGCGTACCGCGTTGCTGCGCTTCTGGGACCCGCGTGTGCTGTTCAATTTGGCCGAGTTGCTCGAACCCGGCCAGCGTGTAACGTTTTTCGCACACATACACGAATGGCATCTGCTCCACAAAGGCCAGCGCACATGGATAGGGAAGCCGCTTGCTCAAGCTCAGTGAAGCGCAATGGGACGAGCTGCAGTCGCGCGAAGCGGGCCAGTTCGTCGCCGCCGTGTGCGATCAGTTCCTCTCCAAGCGGCCCGACATGCTGGACCGTCCCGGCCGCGCGGCAGTGCAAGACCGCATGCAGGCCGCGCACGACTACGCGGCACGCATCGGCTTCACCTCCACGCCGCACATCGTGCGACTGATGTACCTGGCGGCAGATGCGCCAGGCATACACGACGATCCGCTGGTCGATGCCTACCTGCGCAAGCCCGGCGCCACGCCGGAACAAAGGCTGGACGATCTGCTTGCGGTGATGAACAAGAAACTTGAAAGGGCGTACTGATGGCAGCGCTTGCAATTCCCCCGCTAGAAGCGGTCGCGGCACGTGCGCTAGTCGCCTTGGGTGTCGGCGCTGCAGCCGGCGCTGCGGACGAGGCGGCGCGCAAGCGCCAGAAAGAAGCCGACCAAGCCAGGTCCACACCGATCGCGCGCACGGAGGCACAGACCAAGACCAAGGAGAAATGCAAAGACTGTGCACCGGACAAAGGAATGCCATACTTGCGCAACACTGCGGGCTGGTCGGATGACTCCATCACCTACCAGATGCGTATCGCGCAGATGCCTCCCGCCCCGGCTGGTTTCCTAACTGAATGGAATTTCGGGGGCGTGAAATTCGACGGCTTCAATTCCGCACAATGTTTGCTCAAAGAGGCCAAAGCGCGCTATGACCAATTCTTCGATGAATGGGGTAGATTTAAGTATCGCTTCCAAGACGATATTTTTGCGAAAATGACTGCGGAGGCGGTGTCTCAGAACAACGCTGCCGTTCCGAAACCACCGACACAGCTGCAATGGCATTTTATGGAGCCGACCTCATATCGGTACATGTCGAAGGTCTTATCACGAGCAACCCCTGAAATCGAAGTGCTTTACAGACCATGAAGAAAAGACCCTACATCAGCCACGACCTGGAAATTCGATTTTGTGGCGACGTTATCGGAAACTCATCCATCAAATTCCAGATGGACTGCATTTTTGAGTTGCTTCGCGAGACGGCTTCGCTTGATCCGCTACTTCGTCCTGCCCAGTGGTTGATTGCCACCGGAGAGAAAGATTCGTCATACCTTTATCAGGCATTTGATGACAACGGGCCTACCACTGCCGCGCTCGCGGTTATCGGCGAGGCCAACAAAGAAAACACAGCGCTGCAGCGCTTCTCGCTGTGGAATGGCGAGGAAGATCACACAAAGGGTGCCTCGATCACTTGCCTTTTCAACAGGCAGGATGGGCGGTCATCCAGTCTGACTTTCGGCATGGACTCCGAACCGGATGGATTCAGGCTGGAAAACTCCGCCAACGGAGTAAAACTGCTTGTGGAGGCGGCGCAACTCTACAAGCCACTCTACTGTTCCATTAGCCCGGGGCAATATGATGCAGTTTTCCCGGATCGTCCTGGTGTTGGCTGGATGCTCTATCTGCCCCGGCTTTTGACCATCCAGCAGGTGCCGGAGGCCCGTGCGCTTGTGCCCGTAATGGGCAAGGCCGAGAAAGGTAAAGAAAAACAGATCGGCACGATCATTGTCAGCATCACCGACGCGCCGTTCTCGGACGAGAACCCCGAGCATGTCAAGATCGCCAACGCCATTGAAATCCGCTTGGTCGATCAGGATTTGCTGCCCCGCTACGCGGACCTCTGACCGGCAGCGCGGGCCGGAGCCAAGCCCCCCTACGCTAAGCCGATTTCTGCCGCGCCAGGTCGTGTGCGTGCAAGTGCGCGCCCACGCGGCCGGGGACCTTTAGCCAGTGCTCGGGCCTTGCTTACCAAACCAGTCTTCATCTTGCCAAGCGACAAGATCCTGCAGCAGCTGGTTGGCGCCATCGAGTGCGGCGCCAACGTTTTCTGCGTACTCCTGCCGCATGTCGGGGTCACCATCATAGGTAATGCGACGCTCCAGAACGACCAGGTCGTGTAAGTTCTTAAGCGCCGCCTTCAGCGGATAGAAGGAATTAACGGCCTGCAGGATCAGAGCCGCGTTCCCCAGGTCTTGCGGGAACACCAAACGAGCCTTCTCGTTCCAAACCGCACTGGGTATGCTGGCGACTACAACGTTCTTCGAGTCGACGATGAGGGTGGTCTCGCCGTGGTCGGCCTGACATGGCTGGATACGGAAAGGTAAAGACGAATGCAGTAGTACGGCGTCGGGTGGCATGCATTTTCTCCCCGGTGAACGAGCCTGCGCTCGATGTTGGCAAGCGCTTGCCGTACTTTAGACCGAACGGCGACAGCTTGGTTCCACAGCTACACAAATTCATCGACGTCGGCTCGATGTGGCGCAAGGTCTCAGACCACTTCCGTTGTCACTGCAGGCGAATGGCAGTATCGAATACCCAGGTGCGGCGAATTTCGATCACGTCATACTGGCGCGCCAGAGAGGGCGGGAACGCGCCATAGGGCGCTTGGCTGGCCACCACTCGCCGTATCGCCTCGTCGATAGCAGCGACACCGCTAGAGACCAGGAACGTCACCTTTTCCACGGAGCCGTCCGCACGGACTGCCACCGTCACTGTCGGTTGGGCGTGAGGCTGCTTCACGGCTTCGCGCACCATGTCGAAGGTCATGTTCAGCTCGATCTTCTTGCTCATGGCCTCCGCGTAAAGAACGAGATCGGCATTCGGGTCGGCACGGCCGAAGAGCCAGCCGCGACGCAGGCCGCTCACCCCGGGCAGCAGCGAACGGGAAGGGCTCTTCGACGCAGCCTCGCGCTGGGCCGCTTCCGCATCGAGCTGCTTGCCGATCGCGCGCAGCCGTTCCTCGCGTTGCGCCTCCTGCTCAGCCCGGTCACGCTGCGCCTGCGTCAGCTTGGGAGACTCCTGGCGCGCTGCCTCCTGCTTTGCCGCTTCCTGCCGCGCGGCTTCCAGCTGGTTCTGTGCCTGCCGTGCCTTCTCGTCCTGCCTTGCCTGTTCTTGACGCAGCGCCTCGCGCCGCTGGGCCTCTTGCCGCGCAAGATTCTGCCGCTCGGTCTCCAGTCGCGCAGCCTCGGTCCGTTCGAACTCCTTGCGAGCGGCTTCCTGCCGCGCCTTCTCGTCCAGTCTCGCCTGCTCTTGGCGCTGCGCTTCCCGCCGCATGGCTTCTTGCCGGGCAAGGTTCTGGCGTTCGGTCTCTAGCCGCGTAGCCTCGGCGCGTTCAAGCTCCTTGCGAGCCGTATCCTGCCTTGCCATCTCGTCCTGCTTGGCGCGCTCTAGTCGCGATGCCTCCCGACGAAGTTCCTCTTGTTTGGCGAGCGCTATACGTTCGGCCTCCGCTCGCGTAGCTTCGTTCCTGGCCGCTTGCTCGGCGCTGGCGGCTTCTTGCCGCAGCCGCTCCTGCCGTGCCGCCTCGCGCCTGCTGGCGTCTAGTCGCGCAGCTTCCAGCTGTGCTTGCCGCGCCTGTTCTTGTCTGGATGCTTCCTTGCGCTCAGTTTCCAGCCGCGCGGTCTCGGCCCGTTCCTGCTGCTGTCGGGTGGCTTCCTGCCGTGCCGCTTCCCGCTGCGCGGCAGCCGTCAGTTCCGCCTGGCGTAGTCTGTCTGCATTTGGTTTTTCCAGCTCTTGCCGGGCTTGTTCAAGCGCTTGTTCCCGCCCATCTTGTTCAATCTGCTTTTGTTGTGGTTCGCTGGTATTCCTGGGTTCTGGTACTTCACTTCCCTGAATATGGCCGACTGGCGCCACAGGGATCGCGCGTGCTCTCACCTGCGGCGCGTTGGGTGCAACCGGCAGGTTCACGTCGGGACGCTTCGCTGCCGGCATGGGCGGCTCCGGGGGCTGTGGTGGAACAGTTGCTGGCGTCGATGGAGGACTTGGCGGTGCGATTACTTCGGCGGCCACTTCACTACGCCCGACGGGCGGAGCTTGCTTGGCCATAAATGGCACGTTGCTCGCAATGACGGCGTTGTCTACTGCGCCGGGCACCGGAGCGACCAATTCTGCCGATGAGATTTCCGAAGGCGGCGGTGCTGGCACCGATGTCGGCGCGGTAGGCTGCGCGGGAGCAAGAAGAACCTGCAGATCACTGGCCTCAAGGCGCCGTTCTTTCCAGGGAAAGTGCAGGCTAGGAAGTCCAAATGTCTGACCGCCAATGGTCATGCTCAACAGCAGCGCATGAGCTAGCAAAGAGAGCAATATCGCAGCGCTCAATCGCGACGGTTCGCGCTGCATGAAGGCGGCCGTCTTCAAATTGAATACCCTTTTAGCAGTTGAGAAGTCCGACAGGCAAGTCGGCCGTAAGGGGGGCGACCCGGCCATTGATCGGCGGACAGCGAATATTCGGTGCCGCGGCTGTCGGGGCGAGCGGAAAACCAGTCGCACAGCTGTTCTTCATTGGCGCCTGTGAAATGGCGTCCCTCATGGTTCCGATCACTTGTGCCCAGTTTGAAGCTGAGGTAGGACGTCCCGTCGGGCTTCAGAGCTGCCCAGAGGAATTGCAGAGTTTGCGACATGTCGCCGCGAGGGACATGCAACAGCCTGGCGCAGGTCCAGATGCCGTCGTGGCAAAATTGTTCTTGGACGGCCATAAACTTGCGAACGGGAATACCAATTCCAGTGTGTTCGCTCGCCAATCGAGCTAGTTTGGCTGACGCGACAAAGGTAGTCGCTCGGTAGCTTCGATCTAGGAATGCTTTGGTGTCTCGACCCGATCCACAGCCCGCATCGAAGATTTTTCCTTTTTCGGCGAAGGTCGACAAAAAACGACCGTGCAAAGCTGGCATGTCCACATCAGCAGTGCTTGAAAAGAAGCGCGTTGCATTTTGATTGTAGTAGCCGATGGTCATGGGCATGATCGGAATTTTCTGGAAACAAGTGTTGTCAAAAACATCTACTGTACACCCGACTCGACCACACTGAGCGAAAGGTTTGTGTGGATTGCTGTTAGGGGCAGCAGCTTTATTTGTCAGCTCACACGGTTGATTTTGATATCGCTATCTATTGAAACTGCCGCCATGCTGGGCGAAAGCCAGTTCCAAAAATACATGCAATCCATCAATATTGTCTAATTGCCATCATAATTTGTATTCAACGTGTGGCAGAGGGGGCGCTACGGTTGCTTTTTCTGTTGCGGTCGTAGCCGAAAAATTGGATAATCGCGAGCGCGAGCCAAGTAACGTTACTTGGTTGAGCTTGCTTTCCAATCGATCGCATAAATTTGCCATAATGAAAATTTTTCAGGGCACTATCAAGGAGCCAATGCTGCGCAACTTGGTCGATACGAAATCGATTCAATCGACATGCGTTACTGGGCGTCTTGGCGGATATTCAATAGTCGTTCGCTATGGCCAAGTGGAGCGAACCCTCGCAACTCGGCGTGGTGATATTCGGTTGTTCAAGCTTGATAACGCGTCGAAATTTCTATGCGGTTTGGGTATCGCAAAATTTGAAGTTGATGCTACGACTTTTCAGCCTGGGCGCCTTCGAAAGCCGCGACCGGATCGAGCCGCTGCGCTCAAAAGCACTCGCACAAAATTGCCACGAAATACTTGATTGAGAAATGCATGATGAAGCGACCAACCTGTGTAGATTTATTTGCTGGAGCCGGAGGACTCAGTCTGGGTCTGAAAATGGCGGGGTGGGAGGCTAAAGCCGCTTCCGATTTTGACGCGTCGGCGTGCGAAACTTATCGGAAGAATTTTGCTGGTGTTAATGTTATTGCAGGAGATATACGTAATATCTCATGGGACGCATTCAGAGGAAAAATTGATCTTGTGGCTGGCGGTCCTCCTTGTCAACCTTTTTCTGTTGCCGGAAACCAAAAAGCCGACCAAGATGTGCGAGATATGCTCCCAGAGTTTGTTCGTGCGATTCGAGAGATACAGCCAAAGATGTTTCTTCTGGAGAATGTCGCCGGTCTGACTTCGAATAAGAATCTACCATATTTTCAGAGCAGAATACTTCAGCTTATGGAACTAGGCTATGAAGTTGAGTACAGAGTGCTAAATGCTGCCGAATACGGGGTTGCCCAAGAAAGAATGCGCGTGATTGTGATTGGAAAAAAAGGGGGAGGGGCACCTTTTTTCCCTAATGCAACGCACGGTACCAAATGTCGCCCATTCGTTTCCGCTGGCGAAGTTTTAGCGCGCGCACCGGTGGATGAACCCAATAATGCAATTGTTACCTTTGCAAAAAATCCGATTCTGCGCCCAAGTCCTTGGGCGGGAATGTTGGTGAATGGAGGTGGGCGTCCAATTAATCTCGCGGAACCATCCCAAACCATTCCTGCGTCCGCAGGCGGTAATCGTACTCATATTGTCGACAGAGACGGCATATTGCTTGATTATCATGAGCATTTGAGATCTGGAGGGCAGCCTAGCAGTGGCTTGGTCCGTGGCGTTCGACGCCTCACAGTGAGAGAGTCGGCGTGTCTCCAGTCTTTCCCTGAGGATTTTGTGTTTGCGGGGCAAAGAAGTGCTCAGTACAGGCAAATTGGAAACGCAGTGCCCCCTCTGCTTGCTAAGGCCGTAGGAACGGCCCTTCTTAGTTCGCTGACGTAATCAAATGACATGTGACGCATAGTCCGTAGACATAAAGTCCACATCGGGACAATGATGCATGCATGCCATCATTCGAAAATATTAATCCTAAGACATCTTTCGGGCTTCGGCTTCGAGAATTGCGGTTGCAAGCGGGTTTTTCGCAAGAAACATTAGGTGATCTTGCGGGCCTCGATAGAACTTATATTAGTAGTTGCGAACGCGGAAGACGTAACGCCACGCTTGAGGCGTTGCATAAGCTCGCTGCTGCTCTCGACGTTTCGCCATCTACCCTCCTGGAGCTTCCTGGTAGCGCATCTTCGATGGCGCCAGTTGGAGGTCGAAAATGACAGCTCCAGGTCAACTTCGCCAGTGTTTACGGATGCTGTTGCTCCCAATTTCGGTCGAGCGCGAGGCTGCATGTGGTCGGGTTCTTCTTGCACGGTTTCGTGCACTTGGCCTCGCACGGGCAGATTTTAGGGACTGGATTGAGTTGCATCTTGGAAACTGGAAAGACGAGGGGACGCCATCCGTACGCTTAGCTTTGTTAGTGAAAGCTGTCCTCCTGGAGGCGAATTCTGATACTTCCCCGCCTCTGGCTGAGAAATATTTCCTCGTACATCAACGGTTGATGTCAGATCATTTGATGTCACATCAAGAAGCACGTACGTTTTTGAGCAGTGCGTTCTTAATGGTGGATCTTGCGCGGCGAGAGCTATTCTCGGCAGCGCAAATATCTAAATTGGTTGAGCGAAGGGATGGGCGTGTTCATTTTAGCCGCCAAGCTGTAACGCTGTTGATTGACTCGGTCGGATTAAAGCGCGAGCTTTCATTAGGCGAGGTATCAAGACTCTACACCAAGGATCAGAACCTTGAACTGTCGACCTTTGCTGACGCTGACATAGAAACAGCTGTAGAACTTGTTGCGGATGAGGCCATATCGCTGGGTTTTTCCGACCAAATCCGTGATGCACTGTGTATTCTGGCGCCTTCTGCAAATTTGGCCGCATTTCCAGCATATTTGCAGGTTCTGCACTACCAGTGCATGATTGCAGAGTTTTACGATCACGCCGTTACTGATTTATACGAATTCAGTCCACGAGGACTGGCTGCCGGTTGGTTATTCAATGCTTATCCAACTTCTCTTGTCAGCGCGGGAAATCCGTTTCTGAATAACATGAAGTCTGTCGGACGTATTGATTCAATGTGGGCACGTAGCAAAAAACAAGGAGAGCTTCCTGGAGCTACTTCCTTGCTGCGGATACTGGTTGGATTAGAAGCCATGAGCTTCGCGGCACGACGAGAACTCGCGAGGTTAATCCGGCTTTGGATTCACCGGGTAATGCGGTTGAGTGTCCCTTTGACTGTCGTGCTTCCACCTCAACTGACCCCACATCAGATTGCGAGACTGCTCGATCATGTTGGTAGAGGGAACACAGGGACGTATGGCGTCATCGAGCAACGTATCGTGGATGCCATAGCTGCACAGAAACACTTACGTGCCAACGGTTGGCGAGCGAGAGGATTGGCTGACTCAGTTCACGCTACGAATGTAAGCAGGCGTAAAATCGGTGATTGCGATTTTCAGCATCCCACGCAACTCCGTATTGCAGCGTATGAGGCGCACGGCGGAGAACTAACCGACGTGTATGTCGACGAGCATTTACGGACGCTAAAAAAAGTAATGGCAATGCGTGTTGAGGAACTTGGAGGTATTGCCGATATAACACTCTGGACCGCATCTATTACGTTTGTTGCGCATCAAATTTCATCAAGTGCACGAGAATCAATAGAAGTAGAGGGCGTCTTGGTATCTTTGCATTTCGTATCGTTCGCAGATTTTATTGAATCAGCACTCGATAGCAGTGGCGTAGCGCCCGACTGGCAGCAATGGTTAGTTGAGCCGATCAGCCAGCGTCGGACTCCGTTGGAGGCCCGACGTACCCTTTTGGCATTCGTGGAGGAGTAAAGCAGATGGGAAACAAGGCGGTGCCCGGGAAATACGTCGAATCTGAGACTAAAATTTTCCGGAATGTCTGCGCCGACCGAATTGGGGTGGTGTCCTTATGGAGAATCTGTGAACGGCACAGGGGTTTTTAGTTACTGTGCCTTTGCAGACTCCGAAATTTATACGTCGATGTTGCCAGCCCGCAGCGCATTCATCTCGATGAAGGCGCGGCGCGGTTCCACATCATCCCCCATCAGCGTCGTGAAGATCTGGTCCGCCGCAATGGCATCCTCGATCTGCACCTTCAGCAAGCGGCGCACGGTCGGGTCCATGGTGGTTTCCCACAGCTGGCTCGGGTTCATCTCGCCCAGACCTTTGTAGCGCTGCTTCGACACCACGCGTTCCGCTTCATCACGCAGCCAGCCCATCGCATGGTGGAAGTCGGTCACGGCCGAGTCCTTGGTGCGCTCGCCTTCGCCGCGGCGGATCACGGCGCCTTCGCCGATCAAGCCCTCGAAGGTCGCGGCCGCGTTGGCCAGGGTTGCGTAGTCCGCGCTCTGCACGAAGTCCGCGTCGATCGAACTCACCTTGATATTGCCGTGGTGCATACGCTCGATGCGCAGGCCGTGCTTCTCGGTCAGGTCGTCCGAATGCACGGTCACTTTCACGGCCGGGTCGCCGATGCGGTCTTCCATGGCCTTGGCGGACGCCTCGGCCTGCGCCAGGGTTTCCATGTTCAAGGTCACGCCGGTCATGATGGCGGTCAGCGCGGCGCGGTCGATCACGCGCGTCAAGCGCATCATGATGGCGTTGGCGGTGTTGTACTGGCGCGCCAGTTCGGCCAGCGGCTCGCCCTGGATCACGTCTGCGCCTTCGCGCGGGGTCAGGGCGGCCGTGTTCAGCGCCACGGTCATCATGTAGCTCGCTTCCTCCACGTCGTCCTTCAGGTAGCGCTCGTCGCGGCCGGCCTTCACCTTGTACAGTGGTGGCTGGGCGATGTAGATGTGGCCGCGTTCCACCAGCTGCGGCATCTGGCGGTAGAACAGGGTCAGCAGCAGGGTGCGGATGTGGGCGCCGTCGACGTCCGCATCGGTCATGATGATGATGCGGTGGTAGCGCAGCTTGTCGGCGTTGAATTCATCCGGGCCGATGGAGGTGCCCAAGGTGGCGATCAGCGTGGTGATCTGCTCGGACGACAGCATCTTCTCGAAGCGCGCCTTTTCCACGTTCAGCACCTTGCCGCGCAGCGGCAGGATGGCCTGGAACTTGCGGTCGCGGCCCTGCTTGGCGGAGCCGCCTGCGGAGTCACCCTCGACGATGTACAGTTCGCACAGCGCCGGGTCTTTTTCCTGGCAGTCGGCCAGCTTGGCGGACAGGCCCAGGCCGTCCATCACGCCTTTGCGGCGGGTCAGGTCGCGCGCCTTGCGGGCCGCTTCGCGCGCGCGCGCCGCTTCCACGATCTTGCCGCAGATGATTTTCGCGTCGTTCGGCTTTTCCATCAGGAAGTCGGTCAGCGTCTTGGCGACGATCTCTTCCACCGGGCCGCGCACTTCGGACGACACCAGCTTGTCCTTGGTCTGCGACGAGAACTTCGGCTCCGGCACCTTCACGCTCAGCACGCAGGTCAGGCCTTCGCGCATGTCGTCGCCGGAGATTTCCACTTTCGCCTTCTTGGCGAAGTCGTGCTCGTCGATGTATTTGTTGATCACGCGCGTCATCGCCGCGCGCAGGCCGGTCAGGTGGGTGCCGCCGTCGCGCTGCGGGATGTTGTTGGTGAAGCACAGCACCTGCTCGTTGTAGGCGTCGTTCCACTGCATCGACACGTCCACCGAAATGGTGGTGTTCTGGTCCGACTGGCGCTCGCCGGTGGCCTGGAAGATGGTCGGATGCAGCGTGGTCTTGGCTTTGTTGATGTATTCCACGAAGCCGCGCGTGCCGCCTTCGAACGCGAAAATGTCTTCCTTGCCGGTGCGCTGGTCGGTCAGCTTGATGTTGACGCCGTTGTTCAGGAAGGACAGTTCGCGGATGCGCTTGGCCAGGATTTCGTAGTGGAATTCAACGTGGTTGAAAATCTCTTCGTCGGCCCAGAAGTGCACGTCGGTGCCGCGCTTGTCGGTTTCGCCGATGACCTTGATCGGCGAGACGGCAAAGCCGTCCTTCTCTTCGATTTCGCGGTTCTGCGGCACGCCGCGCACGAATTCCATGTAGTGCACTTTGCCGTCGCGGCGGATGGTCAGCTTGAGCAGTTTTGACAGCGCGTTCACGCAAGACACGCCCACGCCGTGCAGGCCGCCGGACACTTTGTACGAGTTCTGGTCGAACTTGCCGCCGGCGTGCAGCTCGGTCATGACGATTTCAGCGGCCGAGCGTTTCGGGTCGTGCTTGTCGTCCATTTTCAGGCCGGTCGGCACGCCGCGGCCGTTGTCGGTGATCGAGATCGAGTTGTCCGAGTGGATCGTGACGTGGATTTCCGTGCAGTGGCCAGCCAGCGATTCGTCGATGGAGTTGTCCAGCACTTCGAACACCAGGTGGTGCAGGCCGGTGCCGTCCGAGGTGTCGCCGATGTACATGCCGGGCCGTTTGCGCACGGCTTCCAGGCCTTCCAGGATCTGGATGCTTGCGGCGCCGTATTCTTCCACCTTGGCTGCCTGGATTGGTTGTTCGTTATGGCTCTCGGACATGGACTGCTTTCTCAAATATCGATTACTGATTGACTCGGAACTACCTCCGGCCGGGCAAGCTGTCGTCCTCGCGAAAGCGGGGACCCATAGCGCGCGGGCCAGGATGCTCAGCATGGGTCACCGCGGGGGCGCCTAGCCGTGCGCGGGAACGACAGGCTAGATGCGCATCGGCATCACAACATACTTGAAGTCTTGGTTATCGGGGATGGAGATCAGGGCGGACGAGTTCGAATCGCCGAGGGCGATGTTGATCTGGTCGCACTTCAAATTGTTCAGCACGTCCAGCAGATAGGTCACGTTGAAGCCGATGTCCACGCTCACGCCGCCGTAGTCGATCTCCAGCTCTTCAACCGCTTCTTCCTGGTCGGCATTGGTGGAGCTGATCTTCAGACTGCCCGGGGTGATGATGCAGCGCACACCCTTGAACTTGTCGCTCGTCATGATGGCGGCGCGCTGCAGGGAGCGCAGCAGCTCGTCGCGGCCGATGGTGAAGTCGTTGCTGTAGCCCTTCGGGATCACACGCGTGTAGTCGGGGAACTTGCCTTCCACCAGCTTCGAGATCAGCTCGATGTCGGCGAACTTCAGTTTCACCTGGTTGGCGGCGATGTCCAGCTGCACCGGCTCGTCGTTCTCTTCCAGCAGGCGCTGCAGTTCGATGATGGTCTTGCGCGGGATGATCACTTCCTGGCGCTCGAACGCTTGCTCGGTTTCCACCTGGCAGAAGGCCAGGCGGTGGCCGTCGGTCGCCACGGCGATCACGTTCTTGCCGTCCAGAACCAGCAGCAGGCCGTTCAGGTAGTAGCGGATGTCCTGCTGCGCCATCGAGAAGTGCACCATGTTGAACAGGTGCTTCAGCGTTTTTTGCGGCAGCGTGAACGAGGCGTTGTAGCTTTCGGCTTCCTGCACGGTCGGGAATTCCTCGGCCGCCAGGGTTTGCAGCGCGAAGCGGGACTTGCCGGTTTGCACCGTCAGGCGCTTGTTCAGCAAGGTCATCGTCACGTCGCCCGATTCAGGCAGGGCGCGCAGGATGTCGAGCAGCTTGCGGGCCGCCACGGTGGTGCCGGTCACGTCGGGGCCGGAGCCGATGGCGGCGTTGGTCGTGATCTGGACTTCGGTGTCGGTCGACAGGAAGGATACGTTGTCGCCGTCCTTGCGGATGAGGATATTGGCCAGAATCGGCATAGTGTGCCGACGCTCGACAATACCGCTCACGATCTGCAGTGGCCGAAGGAGCGTATCTCGGGTGGTTTTGACCAATTGCATATTTATCCTCAATATGAAAAATTAACGATACAAATTCTGTTGCCGGGCTTGCTTATGATAAAGGCAAACCCGGCAGCTACGCTACCGTGTGGAACGGAGCTTAGCCCTTCAACGTCTGTTCCAGCACGTGCAACTCGTGGTTGCACTCCGGATTCTTGGTGCGGTCCAGCGCGATCTTGCGCACGGCGTGCAGCACGGTCGTGTGGTCGCGGCCGCCGAACAGCTCGCCGATCTCCGGCAAACTCTTCTGCGTCAATTCCTTGGCCAAATACATCGCAATCTGCCGCGGCCGCGCAATGTTGGCCGGGCGGCGCTTCGAATACATGTCGGCAACTTTAATGTTGAAGAAGTCCGCCACCGTCTTCTGGATGTTCTCAACGGAAATCTGGCGGTTCTGCACCGACAGCAAGTCCTTCAGCGCTTCTTTCACGATGTCGATCGTGATGTCCTTGCCGTGGAAACGCGAGTACGCCAGGATCTTGCGCAGCGCGCCTTCCAGCTCGCGCACGTTGGAGCGCAAATGCTTGGCCACGAAGAAAGCCACGTCGTCCGAGAAGGTCACGCCTTCCTGTTTCGCCTTCTTGAGCAGAATCGCCACGCGCATTTCCAGCTCGGGCGGCTCGATGGCCACCGTCAGCCCGGAGTCGAAGCGCGAAATCAAACGGTCGTCCATGCCCGTGATTTCCTTCGGATACGTGTCCGAGGTGATGATGATCTGCTTCTTCGCCGCGATCAGCGCCTCGAAGGCATAGAAGAATTCTTCCTGCGTACGGCTCTTGCCGCCGAAGAACTGAATATCATCGATCAGCAGCATGTCCAGCGAGTGGTAGTAATGCTTGAAGTCGTCGAAACCCTTGCGCTGGTAAGCGGTCACTACGTCGCGAACGTACTGTTCAGCGTGGATGTAGCGGATGCGCGCGCCCGGCTGGTCGGCCATCACCTGGTTGCCGATGGCGTGGATCAAGTGGGTCTTGCCCAGGCCTACGCCGCCGTAGAAAAACAGCGGGTTGTAGGACACGCCCGGGTTGTTGGCCACCTGGATAGCGGCGGCGCGCGCCAGCTGGTTGGCCTTACCGGTGACGAAACTGTCGAAGGTCAAATCGGTGTTGACGCGGCTTTGCTCGCGGCGCGGCGAATTGCCGATGTTGTACTCGGGCGAGCCCGGGCTGGTCGCGGCCTGGTCGCTGGCGCGGGCCGAGCTCATGTCGGGCACCGACGGCGCGTTGCTGCTGATGATGCCGGACGAGCTCACGGGCGGCTTCTTGGCCGCGTGCAGGCGCGGGTCGAGCACGAACTGCACTTCGGTCGGCGCTTCCCAGTACTGGCAGGCGAGTGCGGTGATGCGGCTGGCGAACTGCGATTTCACCCAGTCGAGCTTGAAGCGATTGGGCGCAGCAACGCGCAGCTTGCCATCTTCGAAATCGATAGGCACCAGCGGTTTAATCCATGCACTGAATTGTTGCGGCGTCAGCTCCAGCTCCAGTTGAGCGGAACAGGTCTGCCAAAAATTTTCCATTAATCGTCTATCAGTAAGGGCTCGCAGGGGCGTTCGTGCGCCATGCGTAACACGCTATTCTACCCGCGAAGTCCGAAGTTATCCACAGGCACGACGCTAAAATTTGCATCCGGGCAGCCCTCGCAGGCACCGAAAGGGCGCATCCGATGTTGACAAGCGGGACCTAAATGCTGATAATTCAGGGTTCCCCGCCCGTATGCCGTGTTTATTCACTTGAACCAATATGGAGTAAGCGTGGATTTGAAGCGGGCGATGAGATGGACCCAGCTTGTGCCGGACGGCATAGGTGCGCGAAATGTCATTGGCACCAATAACTGACGGGACGTTTTTCCCGATTTTGTATTTTTTTGCTTTTTCAGCGAGACCAACATGAAACGTACTTACCAACCTTCCGTCGTACGCCGTAAGCGTACCCACGGCTTCCGCGCACGTATGGCTACCCGTGGCGGCCGCGCAGTTCTGAACGCACGCCGCGGCAAGGGCCGCAAGCGTCTGGCTGTATAAGCCATCCGCTTGTTAGCTGATCGCGTGGAAAGCTGTCCTTCAAACGGCTCGACAGGCGAAGGTTCACACGACTTCGCACGCGCTCGGCGCATCGTTAAAACGGATGAATTTTCATCCGTTTTTCGTTTGCGCCCCGCACAAAAAAGCGCGCACTTCGTCCTGTACACCCGTCCCAACGAGTTGCCGCATGCGCGGCTGGGCGTCGTGGTGGCCAAGCGTTTCGCGCCGCGCGCCGTCACGCGCAACACCATCAAACGCGTCACCCGCGAACTGTTCCGCGTGACCGGCCTGCCTGCTATCGACTGCGTGGTGCGTTTGTCACGCCCGGTCAACAGCAAGGACGGCCCGGCCACCACGGCCAAGCTCAAGGCGGAACTGCGCCAGGAGCTGACGCGCCTGTTCGCCTCCCAAAAGAAGGCGAAACCCGCGCCTGTGCCTGCGCCAACGCCGGCCCCCGCACCATGAGCAAGCTGCTGACCCTGCTGTTGCGTTTCTATCAGCTGGCCATCAGCCCCATGCTGGGGCCGCGTTGCCGTTTCTACCCCAGCTGCTCGAATTACGCGCTCGAGGCCATCCGCCTGCACGGCGCCGCACGCGGCGGCTGGCTGGCGGCGCGCCGCGTCTGCCGCTGCCATCCCTGGAATCCGGGCGGGCTAGACCCCGTCCCAACCAAGATTTCTCCGACCGCTTGCGGTTGCAACCACACCTGATAAATACCGTAATGGATATCAATAAACGTACCATTTTGTGGATCGTGTTCGCCGTCTCGCTGGTCATCCTGTGGAATAACTGGATGGTCTCGACCGGCAAACCGTCGATGTTCTCGCCGGCGCCGCCGGCCGCCGTGGCCGCCAAGGCCGGCGTGCCCGCCTCGGCCGGCGCCGTGGCCTCCGCCGCCGGCGCGGCCGCCATCGGAGCCCAGCCGGGCGCCGTGGACCCTGCCGCCTTCAAGCGTGAAATCGTCACCATCACCACCGACGTGGTGAAGGCCGACATCGACACCCTGGGCGGCCAGATCGTGCGCCTGGAGCTGCTCAAGCACCACGACAAGGTCGACCCCAAGAAGAACCAGGTGCTGTTCCAGAAGGTCGCCAACAAGACCTACCTGGCGCAAACCGGCCTGGTCGGCGCGCCTAACGCACCCAACCACACCACCGGCTTCACCGCCAAGCCAGGCGTACGCACGCTGGCCGACGGCAACCAGGTGCAGGTGGTGCTGGAAGCGGAGCAGGGCGGCGTCAAGCTGGTCAAGACCTTCACCTTCAAGCGCGGCGACTACACCATCGACGTGCGCCACGACGTGAGCAACCTGGGCGCCGCCCCGGTCGCGCCTGAGCTGTACCTGCAGCTGGTCCACGACGGCAACAAGCCTGAAGGCGATTCCTACTTCAACAGCAGCTTCACCGGCCCAACGCTGTACACCCCGGCCGACAAGTACAAGAAGCTGACCTTCGAGGCGATCGAAAAGCACGCCGCTAAGCAGGCCGAGAACCCGTCCGTGGCCCTGCCGGCAGACCACCCGACCAAGGCCGACAACGGCTGGGTAGCCATTTCGCAGCACTTCTTCGTGTCCGCTTTCGTACCGCAGGACAAGCTGCCGCGTGAAATCTTCACCAAGAAGCTGGAGCCGAACGTGTATGCCATCGGCGTGGTGCAGCCGCTGGGCACCCTGGCGCCCGGCGCCACCGTGTCCAACAGCGCCAAGCTGTACTCGGGCCCGCAGGACGAGAAGGCGCTGGAAAAAGTCTCGCCCGGCCTGGACCTGGTGAAGGACTACGGCATGCTGACCATCATCGCCAAGCCGATGTACTGGGTGATGGAACAGCTGTTCGGCGTACTGCACAACTGGGGCTGGACCATCATCGCCTTTACCATCCTGATCAAGCTGCTGTTCTTCCCGCTGTCGGCCGCCGGCTACCGCAGCATGGCGCGCATGAAGGTGGTGACGCCGAAGATGACCGCCATCCGCGAGCGCCACAAAGGCGATCCGACCAAGATGAACCAGGCCATGATGGAGCTGTACAAGACCGAGAAGATCAACCCGCTGGGCGGCTGCCTGCCTATCGTGGTGCAGATGCCGGTCTTCATCGCCCTGTACTGGGTGCTGAACGCCTCGGTCGAAATGCGCGGCGCGCCGTGGGTGGGCTGGATCACCGACCTGACGCAGCCGGACCCATGGTTCATCCTGCCGGTGCTGTACGCGATCTCGATGTACATCACCACCAAGCTGAACCCGGCGCCTGCCGATCCGATGCAAGCGAAAATGATGCTGTTCATGCCACTGGCGTTCTCGGTCATGTTCTTCTTCTTCCCGTCCGGCCTGGTGCTGTACTGGGTCGTGAACAACGTGCTGTCGATCGGCCAGCAATGGGTGATCACCAAAAAATACGCGCCTGCTGAAGCAAAGTAAGCCATAAAACAAGATGGTCCCAAAGCCCGTGCCATGCACGGGCTTTTTTTTAATACAATCAACTAATGAAACTCGACACCTCCCCCATCGCCGCGATCGCCACCGCCCCTGGCCGCGGCGGCATCGGCGTGGTACGCGCCTCCGGCAAGCACCTGAAGGGCCTGATCGAGGCCCTGTTCGGCGCCACCGCGTTGCAGCCGCGCCACGCCACCTACATCCCCTTCAAGCAGGCCGACGGCACCATCATCGACCAGGGCATCGCCATCTGGTTCAAGGGTCCGCATTCCTACACCGGCGAGGACGTGCTCGAGCTGCAGGGCCACGGCGGCCCCGTGGTGCTGCAGATGCTGCTCACGCGCGTGCTGGAAGCGGGCCAGCCCTTCGGCCTGCGCCTGGCCGAGCCGGGCGAGTTCACCCGCCGCGCCTACCTGAACGACAAGCTCGACCTGGCGCAAGCCGAGGCCGTGGCCGACCTGATCGACGCGTCGACGGAAGCGGCCGCCAAATCGGCCTCGCAGTCCCTGTCCGGCGCGTTCTCGAAAACCATCCACGCGCTGGTCGAGCGCGTGACGAATCTGCGCATGCTGGTCGAAGCGACGCTGGACTTCCCGGAAGAGGAAATCGATTTCCTGGAAAAATCGGACGCGCGCGGGCAGCTCAAAGGCATCGTGGAAGCGCTGGACACCGTGTTCCGCCAGGCGGCGCAAGGCGCGCTGCTGCGTGAAGGCCTGAACGTGGTGCTGGTGGGGCAGCCGAACGTGGGCAAGTCCTCGCTGCTGAACGCGCTCGCCGGTGCCGACGTCGCCATCGTCACGCCGATCGCCGGCACCACGCGCGACAAGGTCAGCGAGACCATCCAGATCGAAGGCATTCCGCTCAACATCATCGACACCGCCGGCATCCGCCGCAAGGACGAGCAGGTCGACGTGGTCGAGCGCATCGGCATCGAGCGCACCTGGGGCGAAGTGGAGAAAGCCGACGTCATCCTGCACCTGCTGGACGCCGACCACGGCCCCACGCGCGCGGACGAAGCCATCGTCGCCAACTTCCCGCAAGGCGTGCCGGTGGTGCGCGTGTGGAACAAGATCGACCTGTCCGGCCACAAGCCGGGCGTCGATGAGATGGAGGACGCGACCCAGGTCTATCTGTCGGCGCACGAGCACATCGGCATCGACCTGCTGCGCCGCGAATTGCTGCGCATCGCCGGCTGGCAGCAGACCGGCGAATCGCTCTACCTGGCGCGCGAGCGGCACCTGATCGCGCTCAAGTCGGCCGGCAAGCACCTGGACATCGCCGGCGAGCACGCCGCCGTCAGCGACCAGTCGCTCGACCTGTTCGCCGAGGAGCTGCGCCTGGCCCAGTCGCAGCTCTCCAGCATCACCGGCGCCTTCTCGTCCGACGACCTGCTGGGCGTCATCTTCGGCCGCTTCTGCATCGGAAAGTAACTATTTATTGGCGTTTGGAGTACGCGCAGCACGCGCGCGCTCTGGCGCGTTTGCTCCGAACTTCCTTTCTATGTGCGCCTGTCGAAGCGTCTCTTGCGCGCGCAATCCGATGCAAAAAAGTCTTGCATGCTATCGCCGCATGCCTTTCCATTTAAAAATTTTTCTTCACTCTAGGCACGCGGATTTTTTGTGTTTTTAGGTGCGGGAACGCACATAAACCCGACAGTGGCGCCCCGGCAATCCTGCTATGATAGTTTCAAGCAAGACCTGAATTTGCGGCACGGAGACGGTGTTCTTGATCCTGCTCATAGCACGCGAGTTGCATGCAAGTATGCTGGTTGTACGCCGTAAAGTGTTTGCCTGGAAAGGGGATAACGTGGAATCGCTACAAGACAAGCTACCTGAGGAAACGTCCGGCATGCCGTCCGCCGCGCCCATCGCCTACACGCGACAAACGCTGCCGCCCAAAGGCACTTGCTGGTACTGCGAACGGCCGGTGGACAGCGTGCGCCGCTTCTGCGGCAAGGAATGCCACGACGCCTTCGACGAAGAGGCCGAGTTCACGAAGGAAGCCTAGCAGTAGCTGGAAGTTCAGGCCAGCGCCGGCGCCAGCGCTGCCAGCGCCGCCTCGAAGTCGAACTCGTGGGCCGCCGCGGCCACTTCCTGAAACATCGCCACGCCCAGGCTGGCCGCCAGCATCGTGGCGGACTGTTCCAGCATATCGATCGCCTCGCCATTCCCGTCGTCCAGCAACTGCGCCAGCCGCTCAATGAGTGGGCGTGCGTCCGCCGTGGCATCCGATGACGGCGCCGCCGGCATGGCTGCATCGTGTTGCGTCTCGTCGAGGTGGGAGGTGATCGCCAGCAGCAGGCTGGCCAGCGCCCGCTCCAGCAAATCCAGGCCCGCGTGCACTTCCCGGCCGGAGGCGCCCAGGCCGGCTTCCGTCACCCCGGCCAGATGGTGCAGCTCCTGCGCGCCTATCATGCCGGCCGCGCCTTTCAGGCTGTGCGCCTTGCGCTGCGCGGCGACGGGGATCCCTTCCGCCAGCAGCTGCCGCATCTGCGCCACCGCGTGCTGGTAATCCTTGCGGAAACGCAGCAGCAATTGCCGGTACAGGTCGGCGTCGCCCATCAGGCGATCCAGGCCGTCCGCCGTATTGAGGATGTGCTGTGTCGGTGTCATCGCCGGATTCCCGCTGTTCGTGATGTTTAATACAACACGATAGCAGAGCTGGATGAAGTTGGATTATTGCAACATGTTTTATTTAGTTGTAAACGACCAGCTGCGATTCGCCTGCACCCCATCCACCGTACCGGCGAAGGTGACGTCGTACACGGTAGCGCCCTTGAGCACGTTGAGCGGCACGATGGCGGCCACCGAAGGCGGCGTTTCCTTGTCGCTGGCGCGTGCCAGGAGGCGCACCGACAGGTCGTTGCCGCCGCGCGGGCGTACGGTGAAGCTTTGCACGCTGATCACGGACGAGATGTCCGCATGCACGCTGATCGGATAGCCCACTTCGTTCTGGTTGGGCACCGGGTCGGGCGATTCGCTGTCGCTGAAGAAATTGAGCGCCACCCGGGACTGGCTGGCGGCTGGGTAGACGGCCAGCTTGCCGCGTCCCACGCCTGGGCCGTAGCCCCCGCTGGCCGCGAAGTCGGCGGTGAAATAGGTGTAGCCGTTGCCGGCCGCCGTGCCGGCGCCAACCTCGCGGAACACCGGTTCGAATATCACGAAGCGGTGGTAGATGGCGGTGATCAGCTCTTCCGCATGGTAGAAGCCGGACGTGTCGCTGGCCGCCGAGATCACCTCGCCAAAGGCGAACGGCCTCACCAGCTGGTAGCCGGCGGCCTGCAGCCTTGCCTCCAGCGTGGCGCCGGTGAAGCCTGGTCTGCCGCTGATCTCGTCGTGGGTGATGGTATTGTTAATCCGCTGGTAGTTCGAATGGTCCAGCGCCGCCTTGTCGAGGAGGGCGTTGCGCGCCAGGGAAGTCAGGCCGGTCAGCTGGCGGCGGTAGTTGATCCAGTTGTAGCCGTCGAGCGCGGCGTTGCCCGTCAGCGTGGGCGCGCCCGGTTCGGTCGGCAAGGTCGACGATGGCGTAACAGGTGTGACGCCGGCCGTGCTGCCGCCGCCCCCGCCGCCGCAGCCCGACAGCAGCGCTGCCAGCACGAGCGCCCAGAGAGACGTGTTCCAACGGTGTGGGGTGTTCATGACGGCTCCTGTGGCAGCATTGATTTCGATTCTAAGCGAAAACATCATGCCGGGCCCGTCACTTACACCTGTAACAGTTGAGCAGCATCAGTGGATGACGAGATGGCGCTGTAAAATAGCCGTTTACGCACCTTTACCTCCGCTCCGATGACCCCAACCAAGCAGCGCCTGCACCGCGCCAAGTTCGCCTTGCCCAGCTTCGTCACCCTGCTGTCGATCGCCTGCGGCTTCGGCAGCATCGTCATTTCGGTCGACAACGCCTACATCGGCAACGCGCACGACTACCAGATGGCTGCCGTGCTGCTGGTGCTGGCCGGCGTGTTCGATGCGCTGGACGGTTTCGTGGCGCGCGCCACCGGCACCAGTTCGGAGTTCGGCGTGCAGCTCGATTCGATTGCGGACGTGATGAATTTCGGCTGCGCGCCGGCGGTGCTGCTGTACTGCTACGGTTTCGTGCTGCTGGGCCATGAGCACGCCACCCTGCTGCGCATGGGCGGCATCGCCAGCTTCTTCTTTGTCGCCTGCGGCGCGCTGCGCCTGGCGCGTTTCAATGTGAACGTCGGCCGCACCGACCCGCGCTACTTCGTCGGCATGCCGATCACGGCGGGCGCCGCCTGCGTTGCCTCGGCCGTCGTGGCCTGGCCCGACCCGGCCCGCACGCTGCAGCACGCCAGCCTGGTGGTCGTGCTCTTGTTCGTGGTGGGCGGGCTGATGGTGTCCACCGTCCGCTTCCCCAGCTCCAAGCAGAAGCGCAACGTGGGCATGCTGCTGGGGCTGGTGGCCTGCATAGGCTTGCTGCTGTGGCTGACCACGGCCTTCTTCGCGCTGTTCTTCGCCGTGTATGTGGCGCTGACGCTGGCGCTCAACCTGGCGTGGCATTACGGCTGGACCGGCATCGCGCCGCCGGTTGTGTATAGCGACGAGTAGGCGTCACGCCACCTCGTGCCCGCGCGCGGCGCGCAGGATCTCGAACCACTGGCTGCGGCTGAGCGTGAACTGCGTCGCTTCCACGGCTTCCGCAATCGCTTCGATGCGGCCCGACCCCGTCAGCGGCACCGGACGGCACGGGAGCTGCATGATCCACGCGAACACCACCGAAGCGAACGGACGCTGAAGCTCGCCGGCCACTTGCCCGATCACCGCGCGCAAGCGCTCGCCGGCCGCGTCGCCGCCGCTGAACAGCCGGCCGCCGCCCAGCGGCGACCAGATCATCGGCGCCACGCCCAAGTCCTGCAGGCCGTCGAAAGTCTCGTCGAACATCGGCGCCAGGTTCAGCGGCGAGAACTCCACCTGGTTGGTGGCCAGCGCGATGCGGCGGTTCAGCGCTTCGAACTGGTGGCGGCTGAAGTTGGAGACGCCGAAATGCCGCACCTTGCCCTCGCCGCGCAAGCGCTTGAAGGTGGCGGCGATCTCGTCGAAATCCATCAGCGGATCGGGACGGTGGATCAGCAGCAGGTCCAGGTAATCCGTGCCCAGCTGGCGCAGCGTATTCTCCACCGACGCGGTGATGTGCGCCGCCGACGTGTCGTAATGCTGGATGGTGTGTTCGGGCCGGCTGGCCGCCAGCAGCTTGATGCCGCATTTGCTGACGATCTGCATCTGCGCGCGCAGGGACGGCTTCAGGGCCAGCGCCTCGCCGAACAGCGCCTCCACGCCATAGCCGCCGTAAATGTCCGCATGGTCGAAGCTGGTCACGCCCATCGCCATGCATTGCTCGATGAAGGACAGGCGTTGCGCGGGTGCCATGTCCCACTCCGTCATGCGCCACATGCCGGCCACGACGCGTGACAGCCGCAATCCTTCTGCGCTGGTGGTGACGGCGGGGCAGGACAGATCGCTGCGTTGATGCACGGCGTGGCTCATGTGGAGGGCTTTCAAATATGGCTGGGAGTCAACGATTATACGGGCCGGGAAATACCTTTGCAGACTGTTGCTTTTTTAAGCAGCAGGCCGATCCGGAGCCGTTTTTTCGCGGTATGATCGTTAAAAGCTTGCCGTTCGGAAGCGTCGCCGCAAGGAGGCAACACGTGGGTCTGCTATCTTTCCTGAATCGTAAAAACGAGCCGGAAGCCGGCGCTGCCGCGCCCCAGGCGCGGGCGCCGGTGCCGATGGCTGCCGGCCCCGTTGCCGCGGGCGGTGCAGCGGCGACCGCCACTGTGGAGCAGCTGGACTACGCCGACGCGGACGCCATGCTGTGCCGCGACGAAATCGTCGACAAACGGCACCGCCTGTGCGGCTATCTTTTCACGGCCAAGGCCGGCGGCAAGCGCGCCGCGCCGTCCGAACGGGAGTTCTTCGAAGCGCTGCGGGCGGCCGACCTGGCCGCCTTTGCCGCGCGCCGCATCGCCGTCATCCCCATCACGCCCGAAGCCGTCGCCGCGCAGCAGTATGCCGCGCTGGCCACGCCCAACAGCATGTTCCTGATCGACCGCAGGCAGACCGCGCTGCCGGCCGCCGAGCTGGCCGCGCGCATGCTGGCGCTGCGCCAGGCCGGCTGCAAGACAGCATTGTGCGGCGCGTCGATGGCGGCCGCCGATGCGCCGCTGCTGGCCGTCTGCGACGCCGCCTTCCTGCACCTGTCCGACAGTTCGCTGCCGCAGTTCCAGAACCTGATGCGCCAGTTGCGCGCCGCCTATCCGGCCATGCAGATCGCCGTCGACGGCGTCGGCACCTGGGACGAGCAGCGCATGTGCCTGGCGTGGGGCTGCGACTACTGCCTGGGTGAATTCCTCACCACGACCGACACGGTCGACCAGGAAGCCAAAATCGACCAGAGCCGGCTGACTTCCATCGACCTGCTGAACCTGTTGCGCACGGATGCCGAAGTCGGCGAGCTGACCGAGGTGGCCAAGCAGGATCCCGGCCTGGCCTTCCATGTGCTGCGCTGGGCCAACGCGCCCAGCACCGGCCACCACAGCACCATCACCAGCCTGAAGGAAGCGATCATCGTGCTGGGGCGCACGCATCTGTACCGCTGGCTGATGGTGTCGATGTTCCGGCTCGGCAGCACGCACGAGCGCGACGAAGCGCTGCTCGAGGTGGCCCTGGCGCGTGCGCGTTTCCTGGAGATCGTGGGGGAAGACATACCGCAGGCGCAGCGCGACGAGCTGTTCCTGGTCGGCCTGCTGTCGCTGTTCGACATCCTGCTCAAGGTGCCGATGGCCGTCATCATGGAGAAGATGCACTTGTCGGATGCGATCCGCGACGTGCTGCTGAAAAGCGGTGGCCCCTACGGGCCCTATCTGATGCTGAAGCTGCTGATCGAGCGCAGCCAGGTCGGCCGCGCCGCCGAAGTGGCGCTCACGCTAGGGATCGACCCGGACACCCTTGGCGCCACCAGTACCGACGCCTTCCAGTGGGCCCAGGAAGCCCTGCACCATTCCATGGGCGAATAAAACTGGGGTCAGGCCTGCATTCGTGCATTTTCCAGAATTAAAACTGGGGTCAGGCCTGCAATCGTGCATTTTCCAGAATGACCGAAAATGCACGAATGCAGGCCTCGGCGGCCCCGCCTGACCCCAGCAGTTCAGAATTGACCGAAAATGCACGAATGCAGGCCTGACCCCAGCAGTTACCGCTGTCCGGCAGTTAACTTATTTCAGCCAGAGGCGGACGGAGTCCCAGGCGCGGCCGAAGATCGACGCTTGCGACACTTCTTCCAGCGCTACCACCGGCAGTTCCAGCAGCGGCTTGCCGTCCACCATCATCTTCAGCGAACCGACGCGGGTGTTGGCGGCGATCGGCGCCACCAGCGGGTCTTTACGCTCGAGCACAGGCTTCATCTTGCCAGCCAAGCCTTTCGGCACCGTCACGAGCACGTCTTGCGCGAAACCGATCTTCACCTTGTTCGACGAGCCTTTCCAGATCTCCGGCGTGTCGATGGCCTGGCCCTTGGTGTACAGCTTGACCGTGTCGAAATTCTGGAAGCCCCAGTTCAGCAGCTTCTGGCTTTCGGCCGTGCGCGCGCCGTCGGAGGCGGTGCCCAGCACCACGGAAATCAGGCGGCGTTCGCCGAAGTTGCCGTTCGGACGGTGCGCCGACGCGATCATGCAGTAGCCGGCCGCTTCGGTGTGGCCGGTTTTCATGCCGTCCACGGTCGGGTCCAGCCACAGCAGGCGGTTGCGGTTCGGCTGCGTGATCTTGTTGTAGGTGAAACTCTTCACCGAGTCGATCTTGTAGAACTCGGGATAGTCGGCAATCACGCGCTTGGCCAAGGTCGACAGGTCTTGCGCCGTGGAATAGTTCTCAGGGCTGGGCAGGCCGTGCGCATTGGCGAAGCGGGTCTGGGTCAGCCCCATGCGTGCCGCCTCGCGGTTCATCAGGGTGACAAATGTGGCTTCGTCGCCGGCCACCGCTTCGGCCAGGGCCACGGCGGCATCATTGCCGGACTGCACCATCAGGCCGTACAGCAAGTCGTTGATGGAGACCGGAACCGCCGGGTCGATGAACATCTTCGAGCTGCTGGCGTCCACTTTCCAGGCGCGCACGGAAACGTTGACCTTCTGGTTGATGTCGATCTTCTTGTCGCGCAGCGCCTGGAAGGTGACGTAGGCCGTCATGATCTTGGTCAGCGAGGCCGGTTCGACGCGCATGCTCGGGTCTTGCGACGCGATGATCTGGCCGCTGGTCATGTCGAGCAGCAGCCAGGACTTGGCGGCGATGGTCGGGGCAGGCAGGGTTTGCGCGACGGCGGAGGTCAGGAACAGCACGCTGGTAGCGAGTGCCGCGAGGTATTTTTTCATGTGGGTTTGATGCCGTGGTTAAAAACAATGCGGAACATTATAGAGCCTCAGGCCGCCTCGGAGGCGTCCTTCTGGCCGGATTTCCACAAGGCCGTGACCCAGGTCTTGATATGGCCGAGCTTGCGGTGGAAGAAGTGGTCGGCGCCGGGGATCACCAGCACCGGGATGTCCTGCGGGCGCGCCCAGTCGAACACGTCCTGCAGCGGAATGGTGTCGTCGTTCTCGCCGTGGATCAGAATCGTGTCGGCCGGCACTTCGGCCAGTTCCCATTTCTTGGCGGCCGTGCCCACCAGCACCAGGCGCTCGGCGGGCGTGCCGGCCTCGGCCAGGCGCTTGCCCAGCTGCGACTGCACGTAGGTGCCGAAGGAAAAGCCGCTCAGCACCACCGGCAGGCCGGGGTACTTGCCCGTCATGTGCTGGTAGAGCAGGCCCATGTCGTCGGTTTCGCCGTGGCCGCGGTCATGCACGCCTTCCGACGCGCCCACGCCGCGGAAGTTGATGCGCGCCACCACGTAGCCGAGGCCGACGAAGGTGCGCATCAGGGTGACGGCGACCTTGTTGTCCATGGTGCCGCCGTACAGCGGGTGCGGGTGCGCCACCAAGGCCACGCCGCGCGGCTCGCCCGCCGGCAGGTCGATCAAGCCTTCCATCTGCCCGGCGCCGCCGGCCAGCGTGAATTTTTCCGAGTTCTTGTTGATCATATCTTCAGGCGCTCCACCACTTTGCCGCCCACCAGGTGGGTGTCGACGATCTCATCGATGTCGCTGGTGTCCACATAGGTGTACCAGGTGCCTTCGGGGTAGACCACCATGACCGGACCTTCCTCGCAGCGGTCCATGCAGCCGGCCTGGTTGACGCGCACCTTGCCCGGGCCGTTGATGCCCAGTTCCTTGCAGCGCTTTTTAGCGTGTTTTTGCGCGGTTTCCGCGCCGTGGTCGCCGCAGCTGTTGCGGCCGTCGTCCCGTTTGTTCATGCAAAAGAACACGTGACGCTGGAAAAAGGGTTTGTTGTCGCTCATGATGGCCTCGAGAAATCGTTCAGGCGTAATGATACCTGCAATAGCGGCCTATGGCCTGTAGGCTCGCGCCTCCGCCCGACCTGCCCGCGACGGCGTGGCACAGTGGGGCGGGTTAGCGGCGCGGCCGCGTAACCCGCCAATCACGGACGGTTGAGCTTGTGCGACGGCAACAGCAGGAACCACAGCGCGAAAAATGGCCACAGCAGCGACAGGAATTGCGCCGCGCCATTGAAGTTGAGGAACTTGCCCTGCACCCAGCCCTGCAGGGTGGACAGGAAGTAGGGATTGACCGGCGTGGTGTTGACGACGAGCAGGCTGAGCAGCAAGGTCAGGGCCGCCAGGCGGCGCTGCGCCATGTGCGGCGCGAACGCCAGCCCGGCCAGCATGATGGCGCCGATCAGCAAGCCGCCCTGCGCGCCCGGCGTCACCCAGACGAAGGCGTTCTCCGGCGAGAACAGCAGCGCCGTCGCCAGCGACTTGACGACGACGGCCGCACCGGCCAGAAAAATCAGCAGCGCGGCGCGCGGCGCGTGCGTGCGCATCAGGCATAACAGGGTGAGCCCGGCGCCGACCATGCCGCAGGCGGTGATGATGGTTTCGGACAGCCAGTACTGTTCCACCGTCAGCTCCACGCCGGGCCGCACCAGTTCCACCAGGTCGATGCTGGTGTCGAGCAGGTCGGACAGCCAGTCGGACAGGATGGGCAGCAGCTGGCCGTGGCCGAACAAGAAGCCCTGCGGATAAATCTGCGCCAGCGGCCACAAGGCCATCAGCACCAGGCCCTGGCTGGTGTGCTGCACGAACCAGCGCTGGCGCAGCCGGTACAAAGGGCTGCCGTCGAGCAGCCTGGTCGCGGTCAGCACGCCGAACAGCGCGCCCACGGCGGCGCCGGCGGCATTGGTGTAGAAATCCAGGTTGGACGACACGCGGCTGGGCAGATAGGTCTGCACCGCCTCCATGGCGCCGGACACCAGCGTGCCGAGCAGCGCCGCGAGCAGGAAGGCCGTGATGCCGCGCAGCTTGGGGTACAGCGCGTAGACGGTCAGCGCGCCGAACGGCATGTAGCCGACCACGTTGATGATGGCATCGAACTTGGTCCAGTAGCGCGGCATGGACGCGTGTTCGAGGAAGATCAGCGGCGACAGGCCCTGGTTGTGCCAGCCGGAGAAGGGAAACCAGCTCGCGTAGACGATCAGCAGCACGTAAGCCAGCAGCGACGCGCGCGCGACCGGCGACGGGGTGCGGGGTTGGACTGTGGTTTCGGTTACGCTCACGTCGATACTATAGCAACTAAGATTGCGGCAGAGAGGCCAGCCAGGCCAGGATATCGGCAGCAACGGCGTCGGACGATGCCGCCAGCGCGCGCGCGCCGCCCGCCGCGTCGGCGCTGTGCGCCTCGGTGCTGCGGGTGAAGGTCTTCTGGTCCACCAGCTTGTGGTTGCGGAACAGCGAGGCGCGCAGCGACACCTGGCCGCTGCTGCGGGTCTGGCTGTCGAAGTTCTGCGAGAAGTCGTCCGCCTCCAGGCGCAGCACCGGCATGCCGACGGCGGCGTCGGTGGTGGCCAGCACTTTCACGCCGGCCTGCGCCAGGCGCGCGCGCAGGCGCTGGCTCAGGAGCTGCAGCGGCGTCACGCTCCACGCGTTGTGCGCGTAGGGGCGCGACTGCTGCGCGTCCGCGTACAGCAGGCGGTAATACATGCGGTTGGTGTCCAGCGAGGCAGGGCCGTTGACGTCGGCGATCACCAGCGCGGGCAGCGCCGCCGCTGCGGGGGCGGGCGTGGACGCGGCGGGCAGGGGGCCGAAGTCGTATACGCTGGCGACCGGACCCTTGGAGGCGCAGCCGCCCAGCGTGGTGGCCAGGGTTATGGCCAGCGTTATGGCCAGGGACGCGCTCAAGCCAGCGCTCAGCCTGGAGGTCAAGGTCGTGGCCGGCAGTGCGGCGCGCGAGGTGGCGTCCGTGGTGGCGTCCGGGGTGCCGGCAGACAGGCGGCCGAGTGCCGCGCGGGTCATGGTGGTGTGGGTGGAAGTCATGATGCTCCTTCTTCTTATTTGGCGGGCGGCGTGAAACCGGCTTCGCCCGGACCCGGTGTGGCGTCCGGCGTGCCGAACAAAATGCTTTGCGGCCTCTCGTTCAAGGTGTTCATGGTGCGCCGCACGGCGCGCATCGAGGAGCGCGTTTCGTCGGTCAGCGCGTTAATGTTCGGCAGCGTCTCCAGTTCCACGCCGCCCGCCACCGTCTCCAGCGACAGGCCCACGCGGTCCACGGTGCTGTTCAGGCGCGAGATGGCGCCGTTCGGTCCTTGCAGGCTGGCCGACAGCCTGGTGGCGTCGTCCGCCAGGCGGTTCACGGCCGCCAGGCTGCCCTGCGCCTGCTCCACCAGCTTGGGCAGCTTGTCGAAGGTCGGGCCGAGCCGCTCGGGCAGCGCGCGATACTCGCGCGCGGTTTCGCTCACGTCGGTGAATGCGGCCAGGATGGCTTTCTGGTTGGCCGGAGCAAGCAGCGCATCCAGTTCGTCGGTTACCTTCTCGGCCTTGTTCAGGATGGCCTTGCCGCGCTTCTCCAGCTGGTCGAACAGGCCGGGCTGCAGCGGAATGTGCGAGGGATTTTCTTTGCTCGTGGCTAGCCGCGGCGAGCCGACCGATTCGTCGTCCAGCTGGATGTAGGCGATGCCGGTCACGCCCTGGTAGCCCAGCGTGGCAAAGGTGGTCTTGGTGATGGGGGCCTCCGGGTCCACGCTCAGGTGCACCAGGATCTGGCCGGCCGCCTTGGTGTCGAAATCGATGCCGTCCACCTTGCCCACTTCCAGGCCGCGATAGCGCACCGCCGCCTGCGGGTTCAGGCCGGGGATCGACAGCGAGGTGGCGATCAGGTAAGGCACGCGTTCCACGCGGTCGCGGTTGAACCAGACGCCGAACAGCACCGCCGCGATCAGCAGCGATATGGTGAAGAAACCTGTCATCAATGCATGCGATCTGTTTTCCATGCCTACTCCTTATTTTTGTCTTTGCGTTCATCAAGCGCTTCCAGCGCGCGTTTGCCGCGGTCGCCGAGGAAGAACTCCTTGATGAAGGGATGGTCCACCTTGATCACCTCGCGTGTCGGTGCGATGGCGATCACATGCTTTTCCGCCAGCACGGCGATGCGCGTGGACAGGGCGAACAGCGTGTCCAGGTCGTGCGTCACCATCACCACGGTCAGCCCCAGTTCGCGGTGCAGCGATTTGATCAGCGCCACGAAGCTTTCCGATCGGTCCGGGTCCAGGCCCGCCGTCGGTTCATCCAGGAACAGCAGCTTCGGTTCCAGCACCAGTGCGCGCGCCAGGGCCACGCGCTTGATCATGCCGCCGGACAGGTCGGACGGCATTTTGTTGGCGTGCTCGGGGCCCAGGTCCACCATATTCATTTTCAGCAGCACCGCGTCGCGTATCAGGTCCGGCGGCAGCACGCGCAGTTCGCGCATCGGCTGCGCGATGTTTTCGAACACCGTCAGCGCCGAATACAGCGCGCCCTGCTGGAACAGCATGCCCCAGTGGTTGCGCAGCTGCTGCAGGTGCTCCGCGTTGGCTTCGCTGATGTCCTCGCCGAAGATGCGCACGCAGCCCTTGGACGGCCGCTCCAGGCCCAGCATCTGGCGCAGCAGCACGGTCTTGCCGGTGCCGGAACCGCCCACGATGGACAGGATCTCGCCCTGTTCTATTTCCAGGTTCAAGTCCTGGTGCACCACCGTGCGGCCGAATTTCGTTTGCAGATTGGTGATCTGTACCACGGGCACGCTGCCGTCCAGCGTCAGTTCGCCTTCGCCTTCGGGGCAGCCGCATGCATCGCCGTTATTGGTGTCTTCGGTCGCATCCATCAGTAGCCCACCCCGTTGAAGACGATGGCGAACACCGCGTCGGCCAGGATCACCACGGTAATCGCCGTCACCACCGACGTGGTGGTGCCGCGCCCCAGGCTCTCCGTGTTCGGCTTGATGCGCAGGCCGAAGTGGCAGGACACCAGGGCGATCAGCGTGCCGAACACCACGCCCTTGAGCAGCCCGATCAGATAGTTCGCCAGCGGCACCGCGTCCGGCAGTTTCTGGATGAAGTAGCGCGACGACAGGTTCAGCTCCACCTTGGCCGACACCATGCCCCCGATCAGCGCCATGGTATCGGTCCAGATCACCAGCAGCGGCATGCAGACCGCCAGCGCGATGACCTTGGGCAGCACCAGCCGGAAGCCATGCGAGATGCCCATCACCAGCATCGCGTCGAGTTCCTCGGTCACGCGCATCACGCCCAGCTGCGCCGTGATGGAGGATCCTGAGCGGCCCGCCACCAGGATGGCCGCCAGCAGCGGTCCCAGTTCGCGGATCACGCTCATGCCGAGCAGATTGACGAGATAGATGTCGCCGCCGAAGGTGCGCAGCTGCTGCGCCGACAGGAAGGACAGCACCACGCCGATCAGGAAGCCCACCAGCGCCGTGATGCCCAGCGCCTGGAAGCCGGCGTGGTAAACATTGGCTGAAATTTCGCGCCAGGGGCCGCGCACAGGATTGCGCACGAAGCGCCAGACGTCCTGCGTGACCTGGCCGATCAGGCGTACGAAGCCCGCCATATGCTCGGCGAAGCCCATGATGCCGAAGCCCAGCTTCATCACGGACGTCAGGCGGTGCTGGCGCGGGCGCTGAAGTTCCAGCTTGCCGGTGGTTTCCAGGCGTTTGAAGAATTCATCGTGCAGGGGCGCCACCTGCAGGCCGGCGGGGCGGGTCTTGCCCCAGGCGTTCCAGAACAGCTGCGCGCCGATATGGTCCATCGCTTCGACGCGGGTCAGGTCCCATTGCGCCGGCTTGTCCTTGACCTGCTTGAGCGCCTCGGTGATGGCGTGCATCGGTTTGTGGTGCGCCAGCGCATGCACCTGCCAGGTACCGCTGGCCGTGACTGTAGTCCCCGAAGTGCCGCCGGGGCTAATGGTGAGGGTAGGCACGGTGGGTGTTGGCATGGCTCAAGTGTAAGTGACTTTCTGGTACGGCGCCACCCGGGATGCCGCAAGCCGCCATGATCAAGCCGCCAGGTGGCGCGCCTGCCGCTGCGGCGCCGGATGGTGCACTTGCGCCGTCGCCGCGGCAGCCTTGCCCTTCGGCCCGCCAAAATCGCTGGCCAGCAGCGCGGCGGCCGCATTCGCGTCCATGCCGGTGTGCACCAGCCAGCGCTGCACCATGCCAGCCAGGCGCTCCAGCGCAATCCGGTGCGTCGCGTCGGTATTTAAATACAGCCAGTCGGAGAATGCCATAAAGTTCTGGAACGGCGTCTCTCCCAAAAGCACCGGCACGGTATGGCCGAAACGTCCCGAATTCGCCACCAGGTCCCAATACCGCGCAAAGCGCACCAGGCGCTGCATGGTCTGGAAATCGATATCCTTGTTGGCCAGGATGGTGTACGGCGGATGCGGATCGAACACCAGCCCGAACGGCTCCGTGTGCCGGATGATGGGCGTGCCGCGCAAGCGCTTCAGGATGCCGAACTGAATCTCGTGCGGTCCCAGTGCCCACAGCTTGTTGAAACCCTCGGCGAAGCTCTCCACCGTCTCTCCCGGCAGGCCGGCGATCAGGTCCACGTGCATGTGGGCGGTGGAATGGTCGCACAGCCAGCGGATATTGTCGGCCGCCTTCCGGTTGTCCTGCTTGCGGCTCACCAGCGACTGCACTTCGGGGTTGAAACTCTGGATGCCGATCTCGAACTGCAGCGCGCCGGCCGGGAACCTGGCGATGCCTTCCTTGAGCGCGTCCGGCAAATGGTCCGGCACCAGTTCGAAGTGGGCGTAGACAGGGTCGTCCGGATTCGCCTCCAGCTTGTCGAGGAAAAACTGCATGATCTTCAGGCTGGTCTTGATATTCAGGTTGAAGGTCCGGTCCACGAACTTGAACAGCCGGGCGCCGCGCGCATGCAGGCCTTCCATCTCGGCCAGGAAGGTGTCGATGTTGAAGGGCCAGGCCGTCTTGTCCAGCGCCGACAGGCAGAACTCGCACTTGAACGGGCAGCCGCGCGAGGCTTCCACATAGATGGTGCGGTTCTTGATGTCATCGTCGCTGTATAAGGAGTAGGGCAGTTTCAGTTCCGCCATGGGCGGCTGGTGGCCGGCGTGCACCTTCATCAGCGGCTTCGGGCCGTTCAGGATCTGGCCGCAAATCTGCGGGAAGGTCACGTCGCCCCAGCCGGTCACTACGTAGTCAGCCAGGCGCACGATGTCCTGCTCGTTCGTCTCGTACGACACTTCCGGCCCGCCCAGCACCACGACGACCTCCGGCGCCACGCGCTTCAGCATGCCCACGACCTTGTTGGTTTCCTCGACGTTCCATATATAGATGCCGAAACCGACGATGCGCGGCTTGTGCGCCAGGATGCGCTCCACGATCTCGGTGGTCTTCGCACCGATGACGAACTCCTGGATTTTGGTCTGCTCCTGCAGGTCTCCCATATTGGCGAGCAGGTAGCGCAGGCCCAGGGAAGCATGGGTGTAGCGCGCATTGAGGGTGGAGAGCAGGATGGTCATGGGAGCAAACGAAGAAGAAAACAGCAAAGGAAGCATTTTACCCTTGACCGGCCCCCGTGGCTTCTATATAGTTCTGCCTCCCGACGCGACACATGCAAATGTTGACCGCGGCGAGGAGAAAAACAAGAGGTTGACGAGTCGAACAAAACGACGTATTATGTTGCCTCTCTGCTGCAAACGAACACAACGCTTCGTAAGCAAGTCCAGCAGGTTCTTTAAAAATTAACAGTTGATAAGTGTGGGCGTTTGATGATGGAGCCCGCGGCGCAAGCCGCGTCTCAAATTATTTAAACGCTCGCACAATATATTAAACGTGACCTCGAAAGAGGAATCGTCAGTATTTTGAGTGAGCGACCACGATAGCAATATCGTAAAACAGAGATTGAACTGAAGAGTTTGATCCTGGCTCAGATTGAACGCTGGCGGCATGCTTTACACATGCAAGTCGAACGGCAGCGCGGGGGCAACCCTGGCGGCGAGTGGCGAACGGGTGAGTAATATATCGGAACGTACCCAAGAGTGGGGGATAACGTAGCGAAAGTTACGCTAATACCGCATACGATCTAAGGATGAAAGCAGGGGACCGCAAGGCCTTGTGCTCCTGGAGCGGCCGATATCTGATTAGCTAGTTGGTAGGGTAAAGGCCTACCAAGGCATCGATCAGTAGCTGGTCTGAGAGGACGACCAGCCACACTGGAACTGAGACACGGTCCAGACTCCTACGGGAGGCAGCAGTGGGGAATTTTGGACAATGGGCGCAAGCCTGATCCAGCAATGCCGCGTGAGTGAAGAAGGCCTTCGGGTTGTAAAGCTCTTTTGTCAGGGAAGAAACGGGTGGGGCTAATATCCCCATCTAATGACGGTACCTGAAGAATAAGCACCGGCTAACTACGTGCCAGCAGCCGCGGTAATACGTAGGGTGCAAGCGTTAATCGGAATTACTGGGCGTAAAGCGTGCGCAGGCGGTTTTGTAAGTCTGTCGTGAAATCCCCGGGCTCAACCTGGGAATGGCGATGGAGACTGCAAGGCTAGAATCTGGCAGAGGGGGGTAGAATTCCACGTGTAGCAGTGAAATGCGTAGAGATGTGGAGGAACACCGATGGCGAAGGCAGCCCCCTGGGTCAAGATTGACGCTCATGCACGAAAGCGTGGGGAGCAAACAGGATTAGATACCCTGGTAGTCCACGCCCTAAACGATGTCTACTAGTTGTCGGGTTTTAATTAACTTGGTAACGCAGCTAACGCGTGAAGTAGACCGCCTGGGGAGTACGGTCGCAAGATTAAAACTCAAAGGAATTGACGGGGACCCGCACAAGCGGTGGATGATGTGGATTAATTCGATGCAACGCGAAAAACCTTACCTACCCTTGACATGTACGGAAGCCACGAGAGATCGAGGCGTGCTCGAAAGAGAGCCGTAACACAGGTGCTGCATGGCTGTCGTCAGCTCGTGTCGTGAGATGTTGGGTTAAGTCCCGCAACGAGCGCAACCCTTGTCATTAGTTGCTACGAAAGGGCACTCTAATGAGACTGCCGGTGACAAACCGGAGGAAGGTGGGGATGACGTCAAGTCCTCATGGCCCTTATGGGTAGGGCTTCACACGTCATACAATGGTACATACAGAGCGCCGCCAACCCGCGAGGGGGAGCTAATCGCAGAAAGTGTATCGTAGTCCGGATTGTAGTCTGCAACTCGACTGCATGAAGTTGGAATCGCTAGTAATCGCGGATCAGCATGTCGCGGTGAATACGTTCCCGGGTCTTGTACACACCGCCCGTCACACCATGGGAGCGGGTTTTACCAGAAGTAGGTAGCTTAACCGCAAGGAGGGCGCTTACCACGGTAGGATTCGTGACTGGGGTGAAGTCGTAACAAGGTAGCCGTATCGGAAGGTGCGGCTGGATCACCTCCTTTCTAGAGTATGGCGACACGCCAAGCGCTCACACTTATCAACTGTTTTTAAAGAGAACGTTTTGGGGCTGTAGCTCAGCTGGTTAGAGCACCGTGTTGATAACGCGGGGGTCGTTGGTTCGAGTCCAACCAGCCCTACCAGTTTTACTGTTCAAACGTAAGCGTAGTCGTTTAGGTTTGAGTAGTACCGTTCTTTAAAAATTTGGAAGAAGTAAAGATTTATTATTTTTCGTTCGATCGCAAGATCGGACGTCGGGTAGTGATTGCAATATCAACAAACGCAACAACGTAGTACTTCTTGCTTTATGACGGTTCTTTGTTAGTCGCAAGGGATCAATGTTATAGGGACAAGTGAATAAGTGCACATGGTGGATGCCTTGGCGATTACAGGCGATGAAGGACGTAGAAGTCTGCGATAAGTCTCGGGGAGCTGACAATCAAGCTTTGATCCGAGAATTTCCGAATGGGGAAACCCGGCCTTTTAGGTCATTGCATGCTGAATACATAGGCATGCAAAGCGAACGCGGCGAACTGAAACATCTAAGTAGCTGCAGGAAAATAAATCAACCGAGATTCCCAAAGTAGTGGCGAGCGAAATGGGAACAGCCTGTATGTGATAGTCGGACCGATAGTGGAATGCCCTGGAAATGGCAGCGATAGTGGGTGATAGCCCCGTACACGAAATTGGACCGGTGGTACTAAGCATACGACAAGTAGGGCGGGACACGAGAAATCCTGTCTGAATATGGGGGGACCATCCTCCAAGGCTAAATACTCGTAATCGACCGATAGTGAACCAGTACCGTGAGGGAAAGGCGAAAAGAACCCCGGGAGGGGAGTGAAATAGATCCTGAAACCGTGTGCATACAAACAGTAGGAGCGGACTTGTTCCGTGACTGCGTACCTTTTGTATAATGGGTCAGCGACTTACATTCAGTGGCAAGGTTAACCAGATTGGGGAGCCGTAGAGAAATCGAGTCCGAACAGGGCGCTAGTCGCTGGGTGTAGACCCGAAACCAAGTGATCTACCCATGGCCAGGTTGAAGGTGCGGTAACACGCACTGGAGGACCGAACCCACTAATGTTGAAAAATTAGGGGATGAGCTGTGGGTAGGGGTGAAAGGCTAAACAAACTTGGAAATAGCTGGTTCTCTCCGAAAACTATTTAGGTAGTGCCTCAAGTATCACCATCGGGGGTAGAGCACTGTTATGGCTAGGGGGTCATCGCGACTTACCAAACCATTGCAAACTCCGAATACCGATGAGTGCGAGCTTGGGAGACAGACGTCGGGTGCTAACGTCCGGCGTCAAGAGGGAAACAACCCAGACCGCCAGCTAAGGTCCCAAAGATTGGCTAAGTGGAAAACGAAGTGGGAAGGCTAAAACAGTCAGGATGTTGGCTTAGAAGCAGCCATCATTTAAAGAAAGCGTAATAGCTCACTGATCGAGTCGTCCTGCGCGGAAGATGTAACGGGGCTAAGCCAGTCACCGAAGCTGCGGATATGCGCTTGCGCATATGGTAGGAGAGCGTTCTGTAAGCCTGCGAAGGTGTCTTGTAAAGGATGCTGGAGGTATCAGAAGTGCGAATGCTGACATGAGTAGCGATAATGGGGGTGAAAAGCCCCCACGCCGTAAGCCCAAGGTTTCCTGTTCAACGTTCATCGGAGCAGGGTGAGTCGGCCCCTAAGGCGAGGCAGAGATGCGTAGCTGATGGGAAGCAGGTTAATATTCCTGCACCGTCGTATGATGCGATGGGGGGACGGATCGCGGAAGGTTGTCTGACTGTTGGAATAGTCAGTTTCTGCTTCATAGAAGGCACTTAGGCAAATCCGGGTGCGTAATTCAAGGGAGCGGGACGAGCGCACTAGTGCGTGAAGCAATCGGAAGTGGTTCCAAGAAAAGCCTCTAAGCTTCAGTCATACGAGACCGTACCGCAAACCGACACAGGTGGGCGAGATGAGTATTCTAAGGCGCTTGAGAGAACTCGGGAGAAGGAACTCGGCAAATTGGTACCGTAACTTCGGGAAAAGGTACGCCCCGGTAGCTTGGTCACTTTACTGTGATAGGGCGAAAGGGTTGCAATAAACTGGTGGCTGCGACTGTTTAATAAAAACACAGCACTCTGCAAACACGAAAGTGGACGTATAGGGTGTGACGCCTGCCCGGTGCTGGAAGATTAAATGATGGGGTGCAAGCTCTTGATTGAAGTCCCAGTAAACGGCGGCCGTAACTATAACGGTCCTAAGGTAGCGAAATTCCTTGTCGGGTAAGTTCCGACCTGCACGAATGGCGTAACGATGGCCACACTGTCTCCTCCCGAGACTCAGCGAAGTTGAAGTGTTTGTGATGATGCAATCTACCCGCGGCTAGACGGAAAGACCCCATGAACCTTTACTGTAGCTTTGCATTGGACTTTGAACCAATCTGTGTAGGATAGGTGGGAGGCTTTGAAGCGGTGACGCCAGTCATCGTGGAGCCAACCTTGAAATACCACCCTGGTTTGTTTGAGGTTCTAACCTTGGTCCGTAATCCGGATCGGGGACAGTGCATGGTAGGCAGTTTGACTGGGGCGGTCTCCTCCTAAAGTGTAACGGAGGAGTTCGAAGGTACGCTAATTACGGTCGGACATCGTGATGATAGTGCAATGGCATAAGCGTGCTTAACTGCGAGACCGACAAGTCGAGCAGGTACGAAAGTAGGACATAGTGATCCGGTGGTTCTGTATGGAAGGGCCATCGCTCAACGGATAAAAGGTACTCTGGGGATAACAGGCTGATTCCTCCCAAGAGTTCATATCGACGGGGGAGTTTGGCACCTCGATGTCGGCTCATCACATCCTGGGGCTGTAGCCGGTCCCAAGGGTATGGCTGTTCGCCATTTAAAGTGGTACGTGAGCTGGGTTTAAAACGTCGTGAGACAGTTTGGTCCCTATCTGCCGTGGGCGTTGGAAATTTGAAGGGGGCTGCTCCTAGTACGAGAGGACCGGAGTGGACGAACCTCTGGTGTACCGGTTGTCACGCCAGTGGCATTGCCGGGTAGCTAAGTTCGGAAGAGATAACCGCTGAAAGCATCTAAGCGGGAAACTTGCCTTGAGATGAGATTTCCCGGAGCTTTAAGCTCCTTGAAGGGTCGTTCGAGACCAGGACGTTGATAGGCTGGGTGTGGAAGTGCAGTAATGCATTAAGCTAACCAGTACTAATTGCCCGTAAGGCTTGTCCCTATAACATTGATGGTTGTAGGCGAGAAGTGCGCATGTTGTGCGTAGTTGATACGCAATCGCTACAATAATAAATCTGCCTTGTCGTTCCCGTGCAAACGGGAACCCATGCTGAGTATGGATTCCCGCATCCGCGGGAATGACAGGGGACTTCTTCCGAATTTTAAAGCGCAGTTGCCCAACCGGGAACTGTTGCTTGTACAAGTCAAAGCTTGATGACCATAGCAAATCGGTCCCACCCCTTCCCATCCCGAACAGGACCGTGAAACGATTTTGCGCCGATGATAGTGCTGCAACCAGTGTGAAAGTAGGTTATCGTCAAGCTAGTTATAAGAAGAACCCCGTTCAGTGATCTGAACGGGGTTTTTTGCTTTTTGCCATGCTGTGGCATAAGAGTGACCACCTGTTTTGATCTGTAGCAACATTCGGTGTACCATGTCCGATTTCCCCCCCCTTGAAATGTCAATGACCGCCAAGACCGCCCCCAACACGCTGCGCCGTGCCCTAGGTAACGTCTGTGCCGGCGCCGGCCTGCTCGCCGTGCTGCTGGCGGTGCCCGCGTACGCCGATGAACTGGCCGACGTGACCAAGCTGCTGCGCGCCGGCAAAGCTGCCGAAGCACTGAGCAGGACCAATGCCTTCCTGGCCAAGCAGCCGGCCGACCCGCAAATGCGCTTCATGAAGGGCGTACTGCTGACGGAACAGAACAAGCCGGACGAGGCGATAGCGATCTTCACCAGGCTGACGGAAGATTACAAGGACTTGCCGGAGCCATATAACAACCTGGCCGTGCTGTATGCCGCCAGCGGCCAGTACGACAAGGCGCGCGTGGCGCTGGAAAAAGCCATCCGCACCAACCCGAGCTATATGACGGCCTATGAAAACCTGGGCGACGTGTACGGCAAGCTGGCCAGCCAGGCCTACGACAAGGCACTGGCCCTGGGCACCACCGCGCCGCCGGCCGCCTCCAAACTGACTTTGCTGCGGACCTTCTCGAGCAGCACCGGCAGCAAGGTGAGCGTGAACGTGCCGGAAGGCGCCGCGCCGGCCATCGCCGCCGCCGGGACATCGGTCAAGCTGGTGTCCCAGATACCGGAGCAGCCTAAGAACCTGCCGCCGCAGCGCATTCCTTCGATGGCGGTGACGCCGCAAGCGCCGCCTGTGGCTCCCGCGCCCGTGATGGCAAAAGCCGCTCCCGCGTCTGGCCCCGCGCCAGCCCTGGCGAAGACCCTGCCGGCAGCGGCAGCGGCTCCAGTTCCAGTACCGGTCGTGGCCAAGGCCCTGCCTGCGCCAGCGCCGGTCGCGGCGAAGACCTTGCCTGCGCCTGCTCCAGCAGCGGTCGTGGCCAAGGTCTTGCCCGCGCCAGTTCCGGCACCGGTTGTGGCGAAGACCTTGCCTGTGCCTGCTCCAGCAGCGGTCGTGGCAAAGGTCTTACCTGCGCCAGTTCCGGCACCGGTTGTGGCGAAGACATTGCCTGTGCCGGCCCCCGCATCCGTAGCGAAGATGACGCCTGCACCGGCTGCTGCAGCGGCCAACCCGGCCGCAGTTCCGGCGTCGCCGCCGGCCGTGGTGGCCACCGCCAAGCCCGTGCCCGCACCTGTCGTTGCCGCTGCAGCCCAGCCGGCAAAACCGGCGCTTGCGTCCGCCCTGCCCGCCCCCGCTCCCGCAATCAAACCAGCCGTACCGCCTGTCGTTGCAGCAAGCGCTGCGCCAGCGAAAACACAGGTACCCGTTGCAGCTACTGCTGCTGCTGCTGCTGCTGCCGTCGCCGCCGCGCCTGCGGCGAAAGCTGAAGCACCCAAGGTCGCCGCCGCTGCGATCGTGGCGTCCGCGCCGGCCACGAAGCCAGCCGTCGACAACAGCGATCGCGACGCGGTGCTGAACCGCGTCAATGGCTGGGCCAAGGCCTGGTCGTCGCAGGATGTGAATGCCTATCTCGGTTATTATAGTAACGAGTTCGCGCCGCCCAAGGGCTTGTCGCGCCAGGCGTGGGCGGATGAACGCCGTGCGCGTATCGCGGGCAAAGGACATATCCGTGTTGAGGTGAACGCTCCGCAAGTGGTGGTCACCGGCGACACGGCCAAGGTCGTTTTCCGCCAGGTGTACGAGTCGGACCGTCTGACGGCGAACAGCCGCAAGACCCTGGTGATGGTGAAGAACGGCGGCAAATGGCAGATCAAGCAGGAATCGTCGGGTAGCTGATGTCTTATTTTGGATTCACGTGGGACCGGTTGGCGCGCGGTCTGCTATGCGCCGCCCTGATATCCGCATCAGGCGGGAGCGGTGCAGCCCGAAAGCCGGCGGCCGCGCCTGCGGTCAAACAGGAACCTGAACAGATACTGATGGAGATCTACAAGGATCTCGCCGAAAACCACCTGCGCGACGCGCAAGCCAAGGCCGACGCGCTGGTGCTGGCCTATCCGACTTTCCGCCTGGGCCACCTGGTGCGCGGCGACCTGCTGCTGCTGCACACCCGGCCCATCGCCAATATGGGCTCGGCGCCCAAGGAAGCCGAAGCCAAACTGCTGGATTTGCGGCGCGAAGCCGCCGCGCGCCTGCACGCCGAGGCCCGGCCCGATGCCGGGCTGCTGCCGCGCGCGCTGCTCCAGTTGCGCAAGGACCAGCGCCACGCGCTTATTGTGGACGCCAAGCGTTCCCGCGTCTACTTGTACGAAAACCGCAATGGCGAAATCCGCTACGTCAGCGATTACTATTTCAGCCAGGGCAAGCTGGGCGTGAACAAGGTGAAGGAAGGCGATATGCGCACGCCGGTCGGCGTGTATTACATCTCCGGCCGCCTGTCCGGCGCCAAGCTGCCGGACTTGTACGGCAAAGGCGCGCTGCCGCTGGACTATCCGAATTCCTGGGACAAGCTCAATGGCCGCAGCGGCTCCGGCATCTGGATCCACGGCGTGCCGCCCGAGACCTTCAGCCGTCCGCCGCTGTCGACCGACGGCTGCGTGGTGGTCAGCAACGACGACCTGCAAAAGCTGAGCCGCATCGTGGAGGTGGGCAAGACGCCCATCCTGATCGGCGACCATGTGGAATTCGTGCGCCCCAGCGTGCGCGAAAACGACCGCAAGCTGGCCGATGCGCTGCTGGAAAGCTGGCGCGGCGCCGCCGAACGGCGCGACGACGACCAGCTGCGCAGCTACTATTCGCCGCGCTTCAAATCGGCCACCGAAGAGGGTGCGGCGGCCTGGATCGTGCGCCAGCAATTCCTGCCCGGCGCCAAGCGCGTGCACGTGGCGCTGCAGGACACCAGCCACTTCCGCCAGCCCAGCCAGGAAGACATCATCATCAGCACCTTCACGCAGCAAACCGCCGTTGGCAAGTTCCACCACTCGGTGCGCCTGCGCCAGTACTGGGCGCGCGAAGGCGCGCAGTGGAAGATCGTGTCCGAGTCGGTCTTGTAGGCTGGCGCTCAAGTCGTGTTCTTAGCCAGCCCTGCGCCATCATCCTTGCGCAAGGTCCAGAACGTGGCCGAGGACAGCACCGTCAGCACCGCCAGCGTCAGGAATGCATGATGCAGCGCGCCGGTCAGCGCCACCCGGTCCGACTGCGGCAAATCCCCCAGGTACCAGCCAGCCACCAGCGAGCCGACGGCCAGCCCGAAACTCATCGACAATTGCTGCAGCGAGCTGGCGATGGTGCTGGCCATGCTGCTGTCCTCACCCTCGATGTCGGCATAGGCGATGCTGTTCATGCTGGAGAACTGCAGCGAGTTGAAGAAGCCGAGGCACAGGCTGATCATGACGATCGCCGCCAGCGGCGTGCCCGGCCCGACCAGCGTGTACATGCTGATGGTGCAGCCTATCAGCACGGTATTCACGATGAGCACCTGGCGGTAGCCGAAACGCGCCAGCACGCGGGTGGAAATGAACTTCATGCCCATGGCTGCCGCGGCGGACGGCATCATCAGCAAGCCCGATTGCCAGGCTGGCAAGCCCAAGCCCAGCTGGTACAGCAGCGGCAGCAGGAAGGGCAGGCCGCCGATGCCGAGCCGCGTGATGAAGCCGCCCAGCACGGAGACCCGGAAGGTACGCACGCGCAGCAGCGTCAGCCGCAGCAGCGGGTAGGTCGACTGGCTGGCATGCCACACGTAGGCTGCCAGCAGGCTGCACGCGATCAGCAGCAGCACCGCGCCCGAGGTGGGATCGATCGTGTGTTCGCCGAACACTTCCAGCAGCCATGACAGCAGCGCGACGCCGGTCCCGAACAGCACCAGGCCGATCAGGTCCAGTGGACGCGGCACATCCGAGCGGTAGTCCGGCAAGTGGCGCCAGGCCAGGTAGATCGCGGCCAGGCCGACCGGTACGTTGATGAAGAAGATCTCCCGCCACGACATCCAGTGCACGATCAGGCCACCCACGGTGGGGCCGAGCAGGGGCCCGATCAGCGCCGGGATGATGACGAAGTTCATGGCCGACAGCAGCTCGGCCTTGGGGAAGGTGCGGATGATGGCGATGCGCCCGACCGGCATCATCATCGCCGCGCCCAGGCCTTGCAGCAGGCGCGAGGCAACCAGCATCGGCGAGTTGACCGAAAGCCCGCACAGGATGGAGGCGATGGTGAAGATGGCGACGGCGCTCATGAACACGCGCCGCGTGCCGTAGCGGTCGGCCATCCAGCCGCTGACGGGGATGGCCACTGCAAGGCTGAGGATGTAGCTGGTGACCACCGCCTTCAGGCTGAGCGGCGTGACCTGCAGGCTGGCCGCCATGCTGGGGACGGCGGTGTTGACGATGGTGGAGTCCAGCTGTTCCATGAACAGCGCCGTGGCGACCACCCAGGGCAGATAACGTTTGGTCACGGAACTGGTCATAGGCGTCGGCGCGGCAAGTGGACTAGCGCCGATTGTCACACAAAGCGCCTATGCGTGTCTGCCGCTGCGTTTCAGCCGATACTCTGAGCGCCCCAGCTGTTCTCGTACAGCACCTGCTGCGCGGGCATGCGCTGGTCCCAGCGTTCCAGTTCCAGCATCGGCGCGCGGTAAAATTCCTTGACCTGTCCCACGCACAGGATGGCGATAGGCTGGCTGCCGTCCGGCATGCCGCATAGCGCACGCAGGCGCTGCGGATCGAACAGCGACACCCAGCCGGCGCCTATGCCTTCCGCGCGCGCCGCCAGCCAGAAATTCTGGATCGCGCACGAAGCGGACGCCAGATCCATTTCCGGCATGGTGCGACGGCCGAAAATAAAGCGCTCGCGCTGGTCGATCAGCCCGACCACCAGCACTTCGGCGCAGGCCAGGATGCCTTCCACCTTCAGGCGCATGAATTCTTCGGCACGCTGGCCCAGCGCTTCGGCGGTGAGCTTGCGCTCTTCGTCCACCAGCGCGTGGATCTGCGCGCGCAGCGCCGGGTCGGCGATGCGGATGAAGCGCCAGGGCTGCATCAGCCCCACGCTGGGTCCATTGTGGGCGGCGGCAATGAAGCGCTCCAGCTGGCCGGGATCCAGCGGCCCGGGTTCGAAATGCCGCACGTCGCGGCGTTCGCGGATGGCGCGGTAGACGCCGTCGATTTCCGGCTGCGCAAAGGCGTGCGGGCTCACGCGGCATTCCTCTGGCCAAGCGCCGTCAATGCGTCGAGCAGCGGGCGGCTCGCTTCGGCGATGCGGTCCAGGCTCGCTTCGCGCAGCGCGGATGTGTCCACGCGGTGCTCGCTGTGCAGTCCTGCCCAGCGCAGCAAGGCGGCGCAGGCCTGCGGCGCGTCGAACAGGCCATGCAAATAGGTGCCGAGGATTTGCCCGTCCGGCGAACACGCCCCTTCCTGCCGGCCTTCGATGTGGAAGGCCGGGCGCGACAAGGCAGGCCCGTCCGACACGCCCATGTGGATTTCGTAGCCGCTGACGGCGGCGCCTTCGGCCGCCGGGTCGAACGCGCAGCTGCCGTTCACCTGCTGCAGGCGTTTGTCGCTGGTCAGGCTGGTGTGCATGTCCAGCAGGCCGAGGCCCGCCGAGCTCCCTGGTGCACCTTCGATGCCGTGGCTGTCGCTGACCTCCCGGCCCAGCATCTGGAAGCCGCCGCACACGCCGATCACCTTGCCGCCGTAGCGCAGATGGCGCTCGATGTTTTCCGCCCAGCCTTGCGCGCGCAGCCATTCCAGGTCGCCGCGTGTGTTCTTGCTGCCGGGGATGACGATCAGGTCTGCCGGCGGAATCGCTTCGCCCTGGCGCACGAACTGCAGGTCCACGTCGGGATGGACGCGCAGCGCGTCGAAGTCCGTGTGGTTGCTCATGCGCGGCAGGCTGGGCACCACCACGCGGAAGGCGCCGCGCGAGGCTTGCACCGGCTGCACCGCGTCCTCGGCGTCCAGGAAAAGGCCGTGCAGATAAGGCAGCACCGCCAGCACCGGCTTGCCGGTCTGTTCCTCCAGCCAGTCCAGGCCCGGTTCCAGCAGCTTGATGTCGCCCCGGAAGCGGTTGATGACAAAGCCGACAGTGCGCTTGCGCTCGCTCTCGGACAGGCAGGACAGCGTGCCAACGATGTGCGCGAACACGCCGCCACGGTCAATGTCGGCCACCAGGATCACCGGGCAGTCCACTGCCTCGGCAAAGCCCATATTGGCGATGTCGCGGTCGCGCAGGTTGATCTCGGCGGGGCTACCCGCACCCTCGACCACCACCGCCTCGTATTGCGCTTCCAGCCGCGCGTGCGATTCCAGCACGGCGGCCATGGCGATGGTCTTGTACTGGTGGTAGTCGCGTGCGTTCATTTCCGCGCGTACTTTGCCGTGGATGACGACTTGCGCACCGGTGTCGCTCGATGGTTTCAGCAGCACCGGGTTCATGTCGGTGTGCGGCGCCAGCCCGGCGGCGATGGCTTGCAGCGCCTGGGCGCGCCCGATCTCGCCGCCGTCCGCCGTGACGGCACTGTTCAAGGCCATGTTCTGCGGCTTGAACGGCGCCACGCGCACGCCGTCCTGTTTCAGCAAGCGGCACAGGGCGGCCACCACCGTGCTCTTGCCGGCGTCCGAGGTGCAGCCCTGCACCATCAGGGTTTTATAGGGAAAAGCCATCAATTCTTCCGGTGCTGGCGTGCCAGCTCAAGTTTTTCGCACATCATGGCCGTGCCCTGGATCATGCGCGGACCGGAACGGTTCAGCAGGTGGCCGTCGACGGTGAACAGGTTGTCGTTCTTCACCGCCAGCATGGTCTTGTAGGGACGCCACAGGCTCACGCCGCCGTAGTTCTTTTCGGCGGTGGCGAACACCACCTCCGGATCTTCGCGCAGCACGCCTTCGACATCGACCACGGGCGCGGTGATCTTCATCGCGCCGAAGACGTTCTGGCCGCCGCACACGCGCATGGCGTCCGAAACGATATGGTGTCCGCTCAGGGTGTAGAGCGGCTTGTCCCACACCTGGTAGAAGATGCGCACCGGCGGGCGCTTGGAGTATTGCGCGGTCAGCGACGCCAGTTTGTCGCGCAGCTCGGCGGCGACCTTGTTGGCGACGGCCTCGGTGCCGAGCAGCTGGCCCATGCGTTGCACGTTGTCCGGGATATCGGCCAGTTTTTTCGGCTCGCTGTGGAACAGCGGAATGCCGAGCTGGCGCAGCATGTCGATCTGGCGCTCGGAGCTGCCATGCAACCAGATCACGATCAGGTCCGGCTTGAGCGCGGCGACACGCTCCATGTCGACCTGGCGGTTGTCGCCGATGTTGGGCAACTTCTTGGCTTCCTCGGGATAATCGCTGTAGGTGACGGTGCCGACGATCTTGTCGCCGCCGCCCGCCGCGAACAGCAGCTCCGTCACGTGGGGTGCCATGGCGATGACGCGCTGGGCCGGTTTCTGCAGCGTGACCGGCTTGCCGTCGTCGTCATACACAGTGATGGCGGCGATGGCGGTCGATGCCAGCGATGCGAAAGCCAGGCCGGCCAATACGAACAGTCGTTTCTTCATGGGTTTTCTTTGCTCCAGAGAGTGAGTGCATGTTCCAGGCGCTGCCAGCCTGCTTCGTCCGGCGGCAAGCCGAGGCGGATGCCGCGCGCGGCGCTACTGAACAGGCGCACCCAGATGCCTTGCCGCGCCATATGTTCGTGAAGAGCCTCGGCGCGCGCCTCGGGCCACCACTGGAAAAGTGCCGTGCCGCTGGAGTGGATGCCGTGCGCTTCCAGCAGTGATTGCAGACGCTGGCCGCTGGCTCGCAACTGGCCGCGCATCCGGTCTTGCCAGGCGGAGTCGCGCAGCGCAGCCAAAGCCACTTGCTGCGCCGGGCCACTGATGGTCCAGGGGCCGAGCAGGTCGGCCAGCGCGTCCAGCAGGGCGGGCTGCGCGGCCACGAAGCCGAGCCGGATGCCGGCCAGGCCGAAGAACTTGCCGACCGAACGCAGCACGATCAGGCCTGGCGGCATGGTGCCGATGCGTGCGCCGGCAACTCCGGTCTGGACTTCAGCGCCACCTTCAATGCCGCCGTCCGTGCCACCATCGGGACCGGAGCCGCGCGCGGCGCTGACACCGGCATTTTCTGCCACGCTGGCTTGGGCTGCGGTGTCTCCGAAGGCTTCATCGACGACCAGCCAGCCTCCGCGCGCGGACAACAGGGCGGCCCATTCCAGCAGGCGCTCCCGTGGCACGCTGGCGCCGGTCGGGTTGTTGGGAGTGCAGACCACCATGACGTCGCATTGCGCCACCGCCGCGTCCAGCGCGTCATACGGTACTTGCCGCAGCGTGTGGCCATGCTGCGCCCAGTGATGGGCGTGCTCCGCATAAGACGGCGCGGCGACGACGACGCGCGATGGTGGACGCAGCCGGGGCAGGGCCTGGATCGCAGCCTGCGTGCCCGCCACAGGCAGCATCAGCGGCGCGCCATAGAAATCCTGCGCCGCTTTCGCGAGTGCCGGATCGGCCTCGGGCAGGCGATGCCAGGCGTTGCCGGCGATGGCTGGGGCTGGATACCACTCGGGGTTGATGCCGGTGGAGAGGTCGAGCCAGTCGTCCCGCCCGTAACGCAGCGCGGCCTGGCGCAAGTTCCCGCCGTGTTCAAGCATATCTGCCTCCGGTTTGATTTGCGGCCCGCCCGCGAGCGGCGCCGTCGGCGGTACTGGTGGCGGCCGTCGGGCCCTTCCATGCCTGCGTCAACGGCGCCATCGCCGTCAGTGCCGCGACCAGGGCGGCGACGGCCAGCCATAGCGCGGTGGTGCGCGCGACCAGTTGCCACGCGCGAGCGATATCCTCGGCTTGCGCGGCACTGCCACTGCCGAGTGGAGGACGCTGTTCGGTTTCACCGTCGTAGACCGCCGCGCCGCCAAGCGCGAGTCCAAGCGCGCCGGCGCCGCTGGACATCACGGGGCCAGCGTTCGGGCTGCTCCAGGCAGGGGCTTGCGTGCGCCAGCATTGCCATGCGCGGCGCTTGCCGTCCAGCGTAGGGGCCAGCAGCACATAGGAAAGCGCGGTCAGGCGCGCGGGGATATAGTTCAGTGCGTCGTCGATGCGGGCCGCGGCGCAGCCGAACTGAAGGAAACGCGCAGTGCGGTAACCCCACATTGCGTCCAGCGTGTTCGCCAGGCGGAACAGCACCGCGCCCGGACCGCCGGCGACGGCGAACCAGAACAAGGTGCCGAACACCGCGTCGTTGCCGTTTTCTAGCAGCGATTCGGTGCTCGCTTTTGCCAGGTCGGCAGGCGACGCCCCCACTGTGTCGCGGCTGACGATGCGCGACGTCAGGTGACGCGCGGCAGGCAGGTCGTTTTGCGCCAGTGCCTGCGCGATGGGAAGGTTGTGATCGCGCAGGCTGCGCAGGCCGATGCAGAAGTAGAGCATGAGCGCATGGCAGGCAAGCGGCGCAAGGTTTGACGCTGCAGCGGAACCTGCAGCGGTAATGGCAGCGGCGCCGCTGGCTGAAGCCAGCGGGGTCCACGCGGTCCCTGGCAGCGTTGTTGCCAGGTAGGCCAGCGCAGTGATCGGCGCCACCGCCAGCAGCCATGCCAGGCCGCCGCGCGCGAAGCGCTTGCCGCCCCGGTTCAGGCGCCGTTCAATGGCGTTGGCCAGTTTGCCGAAACCGACCAGGGGGTGCCAGCGCGGCGTTTCGCCCAATAGCAGGTCGAGCGTCACGCCCGCCGCCAGCAGCAGCGCGACGGTGACGGCGTCCAGCCCGGTCAGCATGGTGCGCCTTTCAGCACCAGCGGCAAGCCGGCTGCGACAAGCACGGCGCGGTCGCACACGGCGGCCACGGCCTGGTTCAGGCGCCCCGCCTCGTCGGTGAAGACGCGCGAGATCGCGCCGTATGGCACGATGCCCATGCCAACTTCGTTCGACACAAGTACAACGTCACCGGCCGCATGTTCCAGCGCGGCCAGCAAGGCCGCACGCTGGACGTGGAATTGCTCGGGCAAGGTGATCTCGCCCACGTCCGGGTAGTCGGTGCCGCCGGCGAACATCAGGTTGCTCAGCCAAAGGGTAAGGCAGTCCACCAGCACCAGGCGCTGGGGCGCGCACCATTGCCGCAGCGCGGCCGCCAACGCCAGCGGTTCTTCCACGGTGGTCCAGATAGCGGGACGCTGGCGCTGGTGGTGGGCGATGCGGACTGCCATCTCGCCGTCGCCGGCGCGGGCGGTGGCGATGTAGACCACCTCCTTGCCGGTGGCGATGGCGAGTTGTTCCGCGTAGGCGCTCTTGCCGGAGCGGGCGCCGCCGAACACCAGCGTGCGGGTCATGCCGCGCTCCGGGTGAACATCGCCGCCACCGCAGCCGGATTGGACGGGAAGTAGGCGTGGAAATAGGAGGCGGTGAGCGAACCGATCTGGTAGACCGCCTCGCCATCCACGCCGGACGGATGCTTGACCGTGCGCGCCACCGGCGCCAGCGCGGTTTCCATGGCCGAGTAGTGGAAGGTGTGGCCGCGCAGTACGCCGTGCGGGGTCGGCATGGCTTGCGAGCCCAGTCCCGCCAGGCGGGTCTGCATGGCGACGCGGCCGGGCAGCAGCGCGGCCATGTTCCACACCGCGCCCGCCTTGTCGGCCAGCGTTTCAGCCAGCGCCATCATGCCGCCGCACTCCGCCACGATGGGCGTGCCGTCGCGGTGCGCGGCGCGAATCGATTCCTGCCAGCGCTGCGCGCATGCCAGCTTTTCCGCATGCAGTTCCGGATAGCCGCCGGGCAGGTAGACGGCGTCGGCGCCTGCGGGCACCGGCTCGTCGGCCAGCGGCGAGAAGAACAGCAGTTCCGCGCCCAGGTCCCGCAGCGTCTCCAGATTGGCGGGATACAGGAACATGAAGGCCGCATCGCGCGCGACGGCGATAGTGCGCTTGGCCAGCGGCAGGGCAGCGGGTGCGCTGGCCACCGCGGGGGCATCGGCCAATTCCAGGCGGGTGCTGCGCAAACTGCTCCACGCCGCCTCGTCGAAGCTCAGCTGGTCGGCCAGCTGCTCCAGCAGCTCGTCGATGCCTTCGACTTCGGACGGCAGCACCAGGCCCAGATGCCGCTCGGGCAGCGAACGCGCCTGTTTGGGCAAGGTGGCGAACAGAGGAATGTCCCGCATCGAGGTGGCGATCATGGCCGCGTGGCCGGGGCTGGCGACACGGTTGGCGATGACGCCTGCCATCTCCACCGGCCCATAGTCGCGCAAGCCGTGCACCAGGGCACCGGCGGTTTGCGCCATCGAACCGGCATCGATCACGGCCATCACCGGCACGCCGAACTCGCGCGCCAGGTCGGCCGACGACGGCGAACCGTCGTACAAACCCATCACGCCTTCGATCAGGATCACATCCGCTTCCAGCGCCGCTTGCGCCAGTTGCGCGCGGCAGGCTTCCCGGCCCACTATCCACAGGTCGAGCGACTTCACGGGCGCGCCGCTGGCGCGTTCCAGCAGCATGGGGTCGATGAAGTCCGGGCCGCATTTGAAGACGCGCACTTTGCGGCCCATCTTGCTCAGTTTGCGCGCCAGCGCGGCCGTGACGGTGGTCTTGCCCTGGCCGGACGCCACCGCCGCCACCATCAGCACCGGCGCGTTGATATGCGAAGCCGTTACCATTCCGTGCCCGCCTGCGCGCCGATGCCCGCCTTGAAGGCGTGCTTCACCACGTTCATTTCCGTGACGGTGTCCGCCACGTCGATCAGTTCCTGCGGCGCGCCGCGCCCGGTGATCACCACGTGCTGCATGGCCGGCCGTTCCAGCAGGTCGGCGATGACGGCGTTCACGTCCAGGTAGCGGTACTTGAGCGCGATGTTCAGTTCATCCAGCACGACCATGCCGATTGCGGGATCGGCCAGGAAGGTCTTGGCCTGTTGCCACGCCAGCTGCGCTTTTTCGATGTCGCGCTCGCGGTTCTGCGTCTCCCAGGTGTAGCCTTCGCCCATGGAGTGGAAGCTCACTTCCTCGGGGAAGCGGCGCAGGAACTGCTCTTCGCCTGTCTGCATGGCACCCTTGATGAACTGCACCACGCCCACTTTCATGCCGTGGCCCATGGCGCGTACCGCCATGCCGAAGCCGGACGAGCTCTTGCCCTTGCCGTTGCCGGTGTTGACGATGATGACGCCGATCTGCTTGTCCGCCGCTGCGATCTTGGCGTCGATGACGGCCTTCTTGCGCTCCATGCGGACGCGGTGGCGCTCGTTCAGCGCCTGGGTTTCTTCGTTGCTCATTGCAGTGTTCTCAGTCATGCGGTTTCTTCCTTCGGTATGAAGATGTGGCGCTGGCCATGCCGGATCACCTCGATCGGGTGGTCCAGGTAGTCGCTCAGGATGGCGGGCTGCATCACGTCTGCCACCGGCCCGGCCAGCCAGCGGCCGTCGCCCATCAGCAGCAGGGCGTGGGTGGAGACGCTGTGCGCCAGCGTGAGGTCGTGGCCGACCATCACCACGGTTTTATGTTGTTCGCGGCACAGGCGCGCCAGCAGGCGCATCACGCTCACCTGGTGCGCCAGGTCCAGTGCGTTGGCCGGTTCGTCCAGCAGCAGCAGCGGCGTGTCCTGCGCCAGCATGGCGGCGATCGCCACGCGCTGGCGCTCGCCGCCGGACAGCGTGCGCACATTGCGCGATGCCAGTTCCGCGACCTCCATGGCCGTCAGCGCGTCCATGGCCATGCGGTGGTCGTCGGTGTTCTCCCAATAGCGGTCGCCGTGGTAGGGATGGCGCGCCGACAGCACGGTTTCAATCACGCTGTAGGCGAAGGCGTCGTTGCGCGACTGGGCCAGGAAGGCCCGCTCGCGCGCCAGCTCGGCCAGCGGCCAGTCCGCCAGGCTGCGGCCCTGGATGGAGATGCTGCCCTCGTCGACCGGAATCAGGCCCGCCATGGTGCGCAGCAAGGTGCTCTTGCCGGCGCCGTTGCGGCCGATCACGCTCCAGCATTCGCCGTCGCGCACCTGCCAGTCCAGTTTGTCGACCAGCGTGCGGGCGCCGATGCGCAGTGTCAGTGCTTGGGTGGCGATCATTTGCGCAGCCTGTGGAGTTGGTACAGGAATACCGGGGTGCCGATCAGGGCGGTCACCACGCCCACCGGCAGCTGCTGCGGCGCGAACACGGTGCGCGCCAGCGTGTCCGCCAGGACCAGGTAGCCGCCGCCGGCCAGCATCGCGGCCGGAATCAGCACCCGGTGGTCCGGGCCGAAAGCGAAGCGGCAGGCGTGCGGCACGATCAGCCCGACAAAGCCCACGCTGCCCGCGTTGGTCACCGAACTGGCGGTCAGCAGTGCGGAGACGAAGAACAGCCCCTTGCGCAGCAGGCCGACGTTGATGCCCAGCGTGACAGCCGCTTCGGCGTGCAGCGCCATCACGTTGATGGCGCGCGCGCTGCGCAGTGCGAACACGGTGGCGCCGGCCAGGATAATCCACGGCAGCCAGCGCATCGGCGCGCCGGACAGGTCGCCTATCATCCAGAACACCATGGTGCGCAGCCGGCTTTCCGGCGCGATGGAAAGCATCAGCGTGATCAGCGCCGTGCAGGCCGCCGTCAAGGTCACGCCGGTCAGCAGCAACAGGGCGGTGCCGCCTTCGGCTGCCGCGCCGCTGCGCATGTCGCGCCGCGCGAGGAAGTACAGCAGCATCGCCACCGCCACGGCGCCGCCGAAAGCCGCGGCATCCACCATCCAGGCCGCGCACATGAACAGCAGCGCCGCCAGCGCGCCTACCGCGGCGCCGGCGGAAATGCCCAGCACGTAGGGGTCGGCCAGCGGATTGCGCAGCAGGGCCTGCATCATCACCCCCGCCAGCGACAGTGCCGCGCCCGTGACGAAAGCCGTCAGCGCGCGGCTGCCGCGCAGGTCGAGCAGGGTGGCGGCCAGGCTGTCGCTGCGGCCGTTCCACAGCGCTTCAAGCGCGCCGGGAATATCGGCCAGCGGGATGTGGACCGAGCCCGTCACGCCTGAGAACAGCAGGCTGGCGATGACGAACAGCAGCAGCGCGCCGCTGATGGCGGCCGCACGCGTGCGCAGGTTGCGGGATAGTGGATGCATGTCGCTTTCTTGTTGAGTTGTGGCGCCTTCCGCGTGAGCGGAAGGTTACACCACAACGTGATTTACCTACCTGATGCCGTAGCGCACGCCGGCGAAGAACTTGGCGCCAGGCGTGGCGTAGTTGCGCGCCACCTCATAGTTCTTGTCGGTGACGTTGTTCCAGCGCGCCAGCGCGGACCAGTCGCGCGCGAACTGCCAGGTGGCATACAGGTTCAGCAGGCTGTAGCCGCCCAGGCGGTTGCGGTTGGCGGCGTCGTCGAAGCGGGAAGCGGACACTTGCAGCTCGGCGCCGGCGGTCAGCGCGCCGGTTTCGTATTCGACGCTGGCGTTGCCGTGCTTCTTCGCGCGGCGCGCCAGCGACTTGCCGGTGGTCTCGTCCTTCGGGTCCTGCCAGTCCGCGTTGGCCGCCACGGTGAAGGCGCCCATGCGGCGGCTGGCGTTCACGGTCAGGCCTTCCAGCATGGCGTGGTTGACGTTGTAGGCGCAACTGCCTTTGCGGGCGCGGTCGGGGCAGGGCGTGGTGGTCACCAGCATGTCGGTAAGCTTGTTGCGGTAGACGCTGGCGCCGAATTCGTTCGTGCCGTCGTCGTACTGCAGGCCGGCTTCGGCATTGCGGCCTTGCTCGGGTTGGTTGTTCTCGTAGCCGAAGCCCGGGTAGTACAGCTCGTTGAAAGTGGGCGCGCGGAAGCTGGTGCCGATGCTGGCGCTGGCGCGCAGTGCGCTGCTGACGCGATAGCCGTAGGCGGCTGAACCGCTGGTATTGCGGCCATACTGCGAGCTGTCGTCGGAGCGGGCGCCGAAGGTAGCCAGGTGCGCGCCGCGCTGCAGGCTGTAGGCGGCGGCCAGCGAGTCCGTCTTGCGCTGCTTGCCCAGCGCGGTGGTGGTGCCCGACCGGACCTTTTCTTCGCGGTGGCCGGCCAGCAGCTGCAGCGTGTCGTCGCCAATGCGGAAATCGTTCTGCCAGGTGAAATCGGTCTGCCTGCTGTTGATCTGGCTGTAGGTGCTGGCGACGCCGGTGTCCGAAATCGACTTGTCATTCGCCTTCGACAGTTGCACGGTGCTATACCAGTTATCCATCACCCGGTTCTTGCTGAACACGCCGATGTTCTCCAGCTTGTTGTGGCTCTGCGTATTGTATTTGCTGGCGCCGCTGTCGAACTGGCCGTCGATGCGGCTGTTCAGGAACACCAGGCCCAGTTCATGGCCCTTGGCCAGCTGGAAGCCGAACTGGCCGGAGGTACCGACGCGGTCATAGCCGTCATTGTCGGCGTTGTACTGGGTGCTGCCAGGCTTGGTGGAGGAAAAACCGTCCGACTTTTCCTTGCCCGCGCTCAGGGCGTAGCTGAAGCTGTTTTCGCCGCCGGTGGCACCGAACACGCTGGCGTCGAAAGCGCGCGTCTTGTCGCTGCCTGCGCCGGCGAAGGCGGACACGGTGGGCGCGCCCGCGCCCTTCTTGGTGAAGATCTGTATCACGCCGCCGATGGCGTCGGCGCCGTAGAGGATGCTCATCGGGCCGTATACGATCTCGATGCGGTCGATCGCCTGCAGCGGTATGGCCGACCAGCTGGCCGTGCCGGAAGTGGACGAGCCGATGCGCACGCCATCCACCAGCACCACGGTCTGGTTGGGGTTGGCGCCGCGAAGGTAGACGCTGGAATTGGTACCCGGTCCGCCGTTGCGGGCGATCTCGATGCCGCGCTGGCGCTGCAGCAGGTCGGTGATCGAGCCGGCGCCGGAGCGCGCGATGTCGTCCGCGAGCAGGGTGAGGGAGTCGCTCAGCACGTCGCGCTGCAGCTGCGGCGAGCGCGTGGCGGTGACGATGACGGCGTTGGCATTGACGCTAGCGGCGGCGGTCTGGGCGTAGGCGCAAGGCGCGGCAATAGCTAGCGCGAGCGAGGAGACGGCCGCGTGCCGAATAACAGGAAAGCTCATAATGGATCTTTTTTTAGTATGCAACCAGCCTACTTCCCCGTGGGCTGGATTGAACAGATGCGCAGCGCGCATCCACCTGTCTTGGCCGGTATCCGGGCTCGCAAGTTAGACCGCCTCACCTTCCCATGCAAAGCACAGTGGTTAGTCCGAGGCAGCTTGTCGCCGTGGGCGACACTTGTTTACCGTTGCGGGGGCAGCACACGTTGGCCGCTTTCTCAGTAAGAAGCAGCGCCGTGTTTCCCGTTTAACTGCGCGCATGGACATGCGCGCGGGCACCAAAACGCGGTCATTATACGTTTTTTCAGGCGGAGGCTTCCAGAATGACAGCTTCGCCGTAGGCGGTCTTGTGCGGCGAGGCGGCCGCCAGCAGCGCGGTTTCGTGCAGCGGCAGGCCGGCCTGCAGCGCCGTCAGCAGCCGGATGGTGCCCGCATGGCAGATGATGGCGGCCTGCGCGTGCGGCTGGCGCAGCAGCTCGGCGCGGAATGCCGCCACGCGCGCGGCGACCAGCAAGACGTTCTCGCCGCCGCCGGGACGGTAGTGGACCAGGTCCGCCGCCCAGGCATCGACTTCGGCGCGCGGAATGTCGTCCCAGCTGCGCAGTTCCCACGCGCCGAAATCCATTTCCGCCAGCCGCGCATCCAGCACGGGTGTGCCGAGGCGATGGGCAAGCGCGGCGCAGCGCAGCAGCGGGCTGGCATAGAGCGGCGTATCGTCAGGGATCAAAGGGGCGTGCGCCTTGCCGGAGCCGATGCTGGCGCTGGTCCGCAGTTCGGCCAGCACACGCTCGAGGTCCTTCGGTTCGGCGGGCAGGTCGCTGCTGCCGTAGCAGACGCCTGGCGCCACCAGCGGCTGCGGATGGCGGATGAGTATCAGGCGCATGGCCAGGCGCCATGGCCAAGGCTGGCCAGCACGCACAGATAGACCAGCACTTCGGTCACCTGCTGCACGGCGCCCAGGCAGTCGCCCGTGTAGCCGCCGATTCGGTGCGCGAACTTGCGGCCCAGCCAGACGGCGGCGCCCAGCGCGGCCAGCACGGCGGCGCAGATCGCCGGCCATGGCAGCCATCCCATCCGGGCGATGAGGGCCGCCGGCAGCAGCGTGCATGCGCAGGCGACGGCGAATTCCGCGCCGCTCATCTCTTGCGCCATTGGCTTGGCCTTGCCCTCGGCGCGCGCGTACTCCATGCGCCAGATCAGCGACGTCGCCGCGAGGCGGGACAGCGGATGCGCAAAGAACAGCGCGGCCACCGCGACAGCGGGCGGCATCAGCGACAGCGCCGCGCATTTGAGCGCGAGCAGGGAGATGGTGCCGATCGCGCCGTATGCGCCTATGCGCGAATCTTTCATGATCTCCAGCACCCGTTCGCGCGTCATGCCGCCGCCGAAGCCGTCGCACATGTCCGCGAAGCCGTCTTCGTGGAAGGCGCCGGTGGCGTAGATGCCGGCCGCCGTCGCCAGCAGCACGGCCACCGGCGCGGGGAACAGGCAGGCCGCCGCCGCGTACACCGCGCCGGCGATGGCTGCCACCACCAGCCCCACCAGCGGGAAGTAACGCGACGCATGGTGCAGCCAGGAGGGATCGAAACCCACCCAGCGCGGAATCGGGATGCGCGTGAAAAACTGCAGTGCAGTGAAGAACAGCCGCAGCTGGTGCAGGGCGTGGTGCATGGCGGGGCGCCTACTCGGACTTTTCGCTGACCTGGGCGGATTCGAACGTCGCCATCTGGTTCACGAAGTTCACGGCCGCGCGCAGCAGCGGCAAGGCCAGCGCGCAGCCGGTGCCTTCGCCCAGGCGCAGGCCCAGGTTCAGCAGCGCGCGCTCGCCCAGGTTGTCCAGCATGGCCTTGTGGCCGCTCTCATCCGAGCAGTGCGCGAACACGCAGTAGTCCAGGATGGCGGGCTGCAGGCGCGCAGCCACCAGCAAGGCGCTGGTGACGATGAAGCCGTCGATCAGCAGCACCTGGCGCTGCTCGGCCGCCTTCAGCATGGCGCCCGCCATCATGGCGATCTCGAAACCGCCGAAGGTCGCCAGCACGTCCAGCGGTGCGGTGGCGGCGGCGTGCTTTTCGACGGCCGCCTCGATGACGCGCTGTTTGTGCAGTACGCCCTCGCTGGACAGGCCGGTGCCCGCGCCCACGCATAGTGCCACCGGGATGCCGGTCAGTTTATGCATCAGCGCGGCAGCGGCGGTGGTGTTGCCGATGCCCATTTCGCCAAAGCCGACCACATTGCCGGGCAGGTCGGACGCCAGCGCCATGCCGTGTTCCAGCGCAGCCGCGCACTGCTGCGGCGTCATGGCCGGCTCTTGCGCGAAGTTGCGCGTGCCATTGGCCACCTTGCGGTCGTGCAGGCCGTCGCGAGCGCCGAACGCGTGGTTCACGCCCGCATCCACCACATGCAGCGCGCAGGCGTTCTGCCGCGCGAAGACATTGATGGCGGCGCCCTGGGCCAGGAAGTTCTCCACCATCTGCCAGGTCACGTCCTGCGGGTAGGCGGAAACGCCTTCCGCGACCACGCCGTGATCACCTGCGAATACCAGGATGGCGGGTTCCCTTATAGAGAGGGCCGCAGTTCCTTGTATAAGCCCTATCTGTTTTGCCAACGTTTCCAATATACCCAGGCTGCCGAGCGGCTTGGTCTTGTTATTAATAGAACGATCCAGTGCGACGGACAACTCGGCATTGGCGGTGGGGGAGATGGCTGGAATAGGCATGGCAATAATGAGAGAAAGGAAAGTGTTCCGATGGTACCGCGTGGGCTTGCGGAACGCGAGCGCCTTTGCTATAGTTCTGTCCCCGCGCTGCTGAACACTGTTCACAGCGTAGGAGAAGCGGGAAAATGATGGTTGACGAAATTAACGCCTAGCCTCATAATACTGCCTCTCTGCTGCGATGAACACGACGCTTCATCAAATAAACTCAGCAGGTTCTTTAAAAAATTACAATCGATAAGTGTGGGCGTTTGATGATGGAGCCCGCGGCGCAAGCCGCGACTCACAAATTTAAACGCTCAACAAAAGAAATAAACGTGACCTTCGAAAGAAGGAATCGTCAGTTATTTTGAAGAGCGACCAAAGTCAGCAATGACTTAAAACAGAGATTGAACTGAAGAGTTTGATCCTGGCTCAGATTGAACGCTGGCGGCATGCTTTACACATGCAAGTCGAACGGCAGCGCGGGGGCAACCCTGGCGGCGAGTGGCGAACGGGTGAGTAATATATCGGAACGTACCCAAGAGTGGGGGATAACGTAGCGAAAGTTACGCTAATACCGCATACGATCTACGGATGAAAGCAGGGGACCGCAAGGCCTTGTGCTCCTGGAGCGGCCGATATCTGATTAGCTAGTTGGTAGGGTAAAGGCCTACCAAGGCATCGATCAGTAGCTGGTCTGAGAGGACGACCAGCCACACTGGAACTGAGACACGGTCCAGACTCCTACGGGAGGCAGCAGTGGGGAATTTTGGACAATGGGCGCAAGCCTGATCCAGCAATGCCGCGTGAGTGAAGAAGGCCTTCGGGTTGTAAAGCTCTTTTGTCAGGGAAGAAACGGGTGGGGCTAATATCCCCATCTAATGACGGTACCTGAAGAATAAGCACCGGCTAACTACGTGCCAGCAGCCGCGGTAATACGTAGGGTGCAAGCGTTAATCGGAATTACTGGGCGTAAAGCGTGCGCAGGCGGTTTTGTAAGTCTGTCGTGAAATCCCCGGGCTCAACCTGGGAATGGCGATGGAGACTGCAAGGCTAGAATCTGGCAGAGGGGGGTAGAATTCCACGTGTAGCAGTGAAATGCGTAGAGATGTGGAGGAACACCGATGGCGAAGGCAGCCCCCTGGGTCAAGATTGACGCTCATGCACGAAAGCGTGGGGAGCAAACAGGATTAGATACCCTGGTAGTCCACGCCCTAAACGATGTCTACTAGTTGTCGGGTTTTAATTAACTTGGTAACGCAGCTAACGCGTGAAGTAGACCGCCTGGGGAGTACGGTCGCAAGATTAAAACTCAAAGGAATTGACGGGGACCCGCACAAGCGGTGGATGATGTGGATTAATTCGATGCAACGCGAAAAACCTTACCTACCCTTGACATGTACGGAAGCCACGAGAGATCGAGGCGTGCTCGAAAGAGAGCCGTAACACAGGTGCTGCATGGCTGTCGTCAGCTCGTGTCGTGAGATGTTGGGTTAAGTCCCGCAACGAGCGCAACCCTTGTCATTAGTTGCTACGAAAGGGCACTCTAATGAGACTGCCGGTGACAAACCGGAGGAAGGTGGGGATGACGTCAAGTCCTCATGGCCCTTATGGGTAGGGCTTCACACGTCATACAATGGTACATACAGAGCGCCGCCAACCCGCGAGGGGGAGCTAATCGCAGAAAGTGTATCGTAGTCCGGATTGTAGTCTGCAACTCGACTGCATGAAGTTGGAATCGCTAGTAATCGCGGATCAGCATGTCGCGGTGAATACGTTCCCGGGTCTTGTACACACCGCCCGTCACACCATGGGAGCGGGTTTTACCAGAAGTAGGTAGCTTAACCGCAAGGAGGGCGCTTACCACGGTAGGATTCGTGACTGGGGTGAAGTCGTAACAAGGTAGCCGTATCGGAAGGTGCGGCTGGATCACCTCCTTTCTAGAGTATGGCGACACGCCAAGCGCTCACACTTATCGATTGTTCCGTTCTTTAAAAATTCAGAAGAAGTAAAGATTTATTATTTTTCGTTCGATCGCAAGATCGGACGTTGGGTAGTGATTGCAATATCAACAAACGCAACAACGTAGTACTTCTTGCTTTATAACGGTTCTTTGTTAGTCGCAAGGGATCAATGTTATAGGGACAAGTGAATAAGTGCACATGGTGGATGCCTTGGCGATTACAGGCGATGAAGGACGTAGAAGTCTGCGATAAGTCTCGGGGAGCTGACAATCAAGCTTTGATCCGAGAATTTCCGAATGGGGAAACCCGGCCTTTTAGGTCATTGCATGCTGAATACATAGGCATGCAAAGCGAACGCGGCGAACTGAAACATCTAAGTAGCTGCAGGAAAATAAATCAACCGAGATTCCCAAAGTAGTGGCGAGCGAAATGGGAAGAGCCTGCACGTTTTAGCATGACGCATAGTGGAACGCCCTGGAAATGGCGGCCATAGAGGGTGATAGCCCCTTACACGAAATGCGATGTGTGGAACTAGGCGTGCGACAAGTAGGGCGGGACACGAGAAATCCTGTCTGAATATGGGGGGACCATCCTCCAAGGCTAAATACTCGTAATCGACCGATAGTGAACCAGTACCGTGAGGGAAAGGCGAAAAGAACCCCGGGAGGGGAGTGAAATAGATCCTGAAACCGTGTGCATACAAACAGTAGGAGCGGACTTGTTCCGTGACTGCGTACCTTTTGTATAATGGGTCAGCGACTTACATTCAGTGGCAAGGTTAACCAGATTGGGGAGCCGTAGAGAAATCGAGTCCGAACAGGGCGCTAGTCGCTGGGTGTAGACCCGAAACCAAGTGATCTACCCATGGCCAGGTTGAAGGTGCGGTAACACGCACTGGAGGACCGAACCCACTAATGTTGAAAAATTAGGGGATGAGCTGTGGGTAGGGGTGAAAGGCTAAACAAACTTGGAAATAGCTGGTTCTCTCCGAAAACTATTTAGGTAGTGCCTCAAGTATCACCATCGGGGGTAGAGCACTGTTATGGCTAGGGGGTCATCGCGACTTACCAAACCATTGCAAACTCCGAATACCGATGAGTGCGAGCTTGGGAGACAGACGTCGGGTGCTAACGTCCGGCGTCAAGAGGGAAACAACCCAGACCGCCAGCTAAGGTCCCAAAGATTGGCTAAGTGGAAAACGAAGTGGGAAGGCTAAAACAGTCAGGATGTTGGCTTAGAAGCAGCCATCATTTAAAGAAAGCGTAATAGCTCACTGATCGAGTCGTCCTGCGCGGAAGATGTAACGGGGCTAAGCCAGTCACCGAAGCTGCGGATATGTACTTGTACATATGGTAGGAGAGCGTTCTGTAAGCCTGCGAAGGTGTCTTGTAAAGGATGCTGGAGGTATCAGAAGTGCGAATGCTGACATGAGTAGCGATAATGGGGGTGAAAAGCCCCCACGCCGTAAGCCCAAGGTTTCCTGTTCAACGTTCATCGGAGCAGGGTGAGTCGGCCCCTAAGGCGAGGCAGAGATGCGTAGCTGATGGGAAGCAGGTTAATATTCCTGCACCGTCGTATGATGCGATGGGGGGACGGATCGCGGAAGGTTGTCTGACTGTTGGAATAGTCAGTTTCTGCTTCATAGAAGGCACTTAGGCAAATCCGGGTGCGTAATTCAAGGGAGCGGGACGAGCGCACTAGTGCGTGAAGCAATCGGAAGTGGTTCCAAGAAAAGCCTCTAAGCTTCAGTCATACGAGACCGTACCGCAAACCGACACAGGTGGGCGAGATGAGTATTCTAAGGCGCTTGAGAGAACTCGGGAGAAGGAACTCGGCAAATTGGTACCGTAACTTCGGGAAAAGGTACGCCCCGGTAGCTTGGTCACTTTACTGTGATAGGGCGAAAGGGTTGCAATAAACTGGTGGCTGCGACTGTTTAATAAAAACACAGCACTCTGCAAACACGAAAGTGGACGTATAGGGTGTGACGCCTGCCCGGTGCTGGAAGATTAAATGATGGGGTGCAAGCTCTTGATTGAAGTCCCAGTAAACGGCGGCCGTAACTATAACGGTCCTAAGGTAGCGAAATTCCTTGTCGGGTAAGTTCCGACCTGCACGAATGGCGTAACGATGGCCACACTGTCTCCTCCCGAGACTCAGCGAAGTTGAAGTGTTTGTGATGATGCAATCTACCCGCGGCTAGACGGAAAGACCCCATGAACCTTTACTGTAGCTTTGCATTGGACTTTGAACCAATCTGTGTAGGATAGGTGGGAGGCTTTGAAGCGGTGACGCCAGTCATCGTGGAGCCAACCTTGAAATACCACCCTGGTTTGTTTGAGGTTCTAACCTTGGTCCGTGATCCGGATCGGGGACAGTGCATGGTAGGCAGTTTGACTGGGGCGGTCTCCTCCTAAAGTGTAACGGAGGAGTTCGAAGGTACGCTAATTACGGTCGGACATCGTGATGATAGTGCAATGGCATAAGCGTGCTTAACTGCGAGACCGACAAGTCGAGCAGGTACGAAAGTAGGACATAGTGATCCGGTGGTTCTGTATGGAAGGGCCATCGCTCAACGGATAAAAGGTACTCTGGGGATAACAGGCTGATTCCTCCCAAGAGTTCATATCGACGGGGGAGTTTGGCACCTCGATGTCGGCTCATCACATCCTGGGGCTGTAGCCGGTCCCAAGGGTATGGCTGTTCGCCATTTAAAGTGGTACGTGAGCTGGGTTTAAAACGTCGTGAGACAGTTTGGTCCCTATCTGCCGTGGGCGTTGGAAATTTGAAGGGGGCTGCTCCTAGTACGAGAGGACCGGAGTGGACGAACCTCTGGTGTACCGGTTGTCACGCCAGTGGCATTGCCGGGTAGCTAAGTTCGGAAGAGATAACCGCTGAAAGCATCTAAGCGGGAAACTTGCCTTGAGATGAGATTTCCCGGAGCTTTAAGCTCCTTGAAGGGTCGTTCGAGACCAGGACGTTGATAGGCTGGGTGTGGAAGTGCAGTAATGCATTAAGCTAACCAGTACTAATTGCCCGTAAGGCTTGTCCCTATAACATTGATGGTTATAGCGAGAAGTACCTCAGTTGTTAAATATGTTGATTGACAATCGCTACCATAATAGATTATTATACTTCTTCTGAATTTTAGAGCGCAGTTGCCCCACTGGGAACTGAGTTCGATACAAGTCAAAGCTTGATGACCATAGCAAATCGGTCCCACCCCTTCCCATCCCGAACAGGACCGTGAAACGATTTTGCGCCGATGATAGTGCTGCAACCAGTGTGAAAGTAGGTTATCGTCAAGCTAGTTATAAGAAGAACCCCATCGGTGATCCGGTGGGGTTTTTTGCTTTTAAAACCCCGCTTTTATGATTTGATCTCGGCCGCCGCCAAAGGCGACACGGCCGGCCCGTGCAGCACGGCGCCGTTCGTATCGAAACGCGAGCCATGGCAGGGGCAATCCCAGGATGTTTCGGCGGAATTGAAGTGCACCACGCAAGCGAGGTGCGTGCACGCTGCCGACAAGGCATGCAAGCCGTTTTGCGGATCGCGGTAGACCGCAATCTTCTGCATGCCCTGGTTGAGGATCGCGCCTTGCCCCGGCGGTATCTGCTGCACGGATTCCACCTCCCCGCCCTTTGCCCAGTCGCCGTACTGCGCCAGCGTGTTGGCCTGCTCGCTGACGAAGTCCGACACGCCATGGAGCATTTTGCGCGACGGATCGTACAGGCCAGCCCAGCGGTTCTCCTTGCCGAGTATCAAATCGGTGATCAGCATGCCGCCTATCGTGCAGTGCATCATGCCGTTGCCGGAATCGCCGGTGATGATGTACACGTTATCCTCATCCATGGGATTGCGTCCCAGGAAGGCGAGGCCGTCCGACGGCTCCATCACTTCTCCCGACCATTGGTACAGCACGGCCCCGGCCATGGGAAAGCGCTCGCGCACCCATCGTTCAAGCTCGCCGTAGCGATGTTCCGGGTGCGCATCCTGGCCCACTTTGTGGTCGGCCCCACCCACCACCAGCACTTCATGGCCCTCGGGCGCGCCCGCCGCTTCGAGCCGGACGTAGTAATAGGGATCGCCCGTGTCCCACAGCAGTATGTGCGGCAGGCTGCCCTTCGGCACGGCCACGCCGATCACATAAGTGCGGTAGGCCGCCTGCTTGGTGTGCATGACGACGCGGTTGTTGAACGGCGTATTGGTGGCGACGACGACCGACTCCGCGCGGATCTCGCCGCGGCCGGTGAACACGGTCTGCCCGTCGGGGTTGCCGTCGATGCTATCCGCGCGTGTGCCGCCGTATATGACCCCGCCGTTCTTCACCAGCCCCCTTGCCAGGCCGCTCAGGTATTTGAGGGGATGAAACTGGGCTTGGTTGGCATAGCGGATGCAGGGACCGGTATCGAAGGGAATGCCAGGCACGCGGGCGAGCCGTTCGGCGTTCACGCCCGCCCGCCTGGCGGCGTCGAGTTCCTTGTCGAGGTCCTGGAAGCCGTTGCCGGGCAGGGCATACAAATAGCCGTCGAGCCGTTCGAATTCGCAGGCGATGTCCTCCTTGGCGATGATGCTCTGCACCATGTCGATGGCGCTGGCGTAGGCGTCGGCCACCAGCGCCGCGCGCGCCGCGTCGAACGCCTCTTCAATGCCGGCATACCATTCATCGGGAGGGGATAAGTGGGCAGTAGTGCGGCCGGTTTCGCCGGCGCCGATGCCGGCCGCATCGATGAGCGTGACTTTGCGCCCGTGGCTGGACAGCAAGTAAGCCGTCGTGAGGCCCGCGATGCCCGCGCCGATCACGCAGACATCGGCAACGGCACTCCCATTCAAGGGCGTGCAGCTGGGAACTTCGGTGGTCGCATGCCAGATAGAGGCCGATGCGCCATTGGTGGTGGTTTGCATAAAATCTCCTTTCGCTGTTCTGATGGGTTCTTTCAGGCGCGTTTGGATGACGTTAGTCTGACCCATGTCCGGGATTGGCGGCGCGTTGCTGGCGCAGTCACTGGCCGGTCATAACGGCTGAGTAGACTTTCCCTTTTCACTCAGAAGAGGTCCGCGGCGTGAAGCTCCTCCATCTCTCCCTGTTGTCCGTGGCAATGGTGCTGGCGCTCAGCGCGTCTCCTCGCTCGCCTTCAAGGGCGCCAGCGCCAACGGTGGCCTGGAGTTCTATGTTCTGACTGATCGCGGCCCGAACGGCGACGGTCGCAATGTGCCGGCGCCGACTGGTACCGGTGTGATGGACGTGGCGAGGACCTCCAACGTCCGAGCCGTCTGTGGCTGCTCTAGTTCGACAGGCCGCTGACGGCGTACTGATCAGTTCCGCAGCAATGCGATCAGATGGGAACTGAGGAATAGCAGCAGGCCGATACATCCGCCCACCAGCGTACCGTTGATGCGGATGTATTGCAGGTCTTTGCCGATATTGAGTTCGATCTGGTGCGACATCTCCTTCGTGTCCCACTTCTTCACGGTGTCGCTGATGTGGCGCGTGAGGAAGCTGGCGAAATCGGGCGCCATCGCGCGCGCCGCGTCCTCCATATGCTGGTTCAGCGCGCCGCGCAGCTCCGTGTTGCGCGCCAGTTCGTCGCCCAGCCAGCGGCCCATCGCCGCCACGCGCGCATGCAGTTCCGACTGTTCCGACGCCAGGTCTTCCCGCAGCCAGTTGCGCAAATTGGCCCAGATATCGCCGATGTAGGCATTCACGGCCTCGCCGTCGCGGATGTAGCGCTTGATCTCCTCCGCCTTGTCCTGCATGGCGGGATCGTCCCTGAGCCGCACGATGAAGCCGGCGATCGCCTCGTCGAAGCGCCGCCGCAGCGCATGCGAGCGGTCCTTGCCGATCTGCTCCAGCAGGGTGTAGAGCGCCTCCGATATCCACTCCGCGCCCTTGTCCCCCACCCAGCTGGTGGGCAGCATCTTCTCCATGGCCGGATGCTCTTCCTTGAGCCAGTGCACGATGCCATTGGCGATCACTTCGCGGTTCTCCTCCGTGCCGAGGTAGATGGCCAGTTGGCGGATCACATCGTCCAGTACCTCCTGGTGCTTGCCATTCCGGGTCAGCCCATCGAGCACGGTGGCAACCGACTGCGACAGGTCGAGTTTGTCGAGCACCGTGTGCAGCGCGCGTTTCAGGAAGTGCTGGATGCGCGCGTCGTCCGCCATGTCCAGCATGCCGGATGCGAGGCGCACCACGTAGCCGCCGAGGACGCGGTCGTTGGCCGGTTCCGCCAGCCAGCGGCCCAGCACCGCCACCGGATCGTGCTTGCGGATCAGGTCCACCAGTGAAGCCGGGTCGAGGAATTTATCGCGCACGAACTGCGCCAGGTTGTCCGCGATACGGTCCTTGTTGTTGGGGATGATGTTGGTGTGCGCGGACACCAGCGGGATGGGCACTTTGCGGAACAGCGCGACCACCGCGAACCAGTCCGCGAGCGCGCCCACCATGGCCGCCTCCGACACTGCCTTCACGCAATCGATCGCGAAGCTGCGCGGCAGGAAGGCCGTCACGACGAAGACGGCGGCCGCAGCCAGCAGGAACAGCAGCGCGGTGCGCTTGGCCTTCTTGAGTTCCAACTCCTTGTCCATTCCATCCTCCCTTTTTTTCTACTTTAGCATCAGCCCGTCCTTCACCGTGCGCACCCTAGGGGGCGAAAGGCCGATAATGGAAGCTGCAGGAGGACAATATGCAAAACGAATTTGAAACGCTAGAGGTAGCGCACGGCAGCCCGGTGAAAATGTGGACACTCGGCGTGCCGGTGGAAGCCGAGGCCAAGGCCCAGCTGGCCAACACCGCGAAGATGCCTTTTATTTACAAGCACATCGCGGTGATGCCGGACGTGCATCTCGGCAAAGGCTCAACCATCGGCAGCGTGATCCCGACCCTGGGCGCCATTATCCCGGCGGCGGTGGGTGTCGATATCGGCTGCGGCATGATGGCGGCCAAGACCACGCTCAATGCGCGCGACCTGCCGGACAACCTGGGCCCGCTGCGCAGCGCGATCGAGAAAGCCATCCCGCATGGCATGACGCCCAAGACGCGCGGCTACAAGGGCCGCGACGAGGGCAGCTGGCAGAACCCGCCCACGGCGGTGGACGCGGCGTGGACCCAGCTGAAAGACGAGTTCGACGTGATCTGTCAGAAAACGCCTAAGCTGAGGAACACCAACAACTACCGCCACCTCGGCACGCTGGGTTCGGGGAACCACTTCGTTGAAGTCTGCCTGGACGAGCAGGGGGCGGTGTGGTTCATGCTGCACTCGGGTTCGCGCGGCGTGGGTAATGCCATCGGCAGCCACTTCATCGAAGTGGCGCAGCAGGACATGCGCACGCACATCGCCAACCTGCCGGACAAGGATCTGGCCTACCTGAGCGAGGGCACCCGGCATTACGACGACTACGTCGAAGCGGTCGGCTGGGCGCAGAAGTTCGCACGCATGAACCGCGAAGTGATGATGCAGAACCTGATCGCTGCCGTGCGCAAGGTGATCGCCAAGCCGTTCGAGACGCATGTGGAGGCCGTGAACTGCCACCACAACTATGTGCAGAAGGAGCGCCACTTCGGGCAGGACGTGCTGGTGACACGCAAGGGCGCGGTGTCGGCGCGCGTAGGCGAGTTGGGCATCATCCCGGGTTCAATGGGCGCGAAAAGCTTCATTGTGCGCGGCAAGGGCAATCCCGAAAGCTTCAACAGCTGCAGCCACGGCGCGGGCCGCACCATGAGCCGCAACGAGGCCAAGCGCCGCTACACGCTGGAAGACCAGGTCCGCGCGACGCGGGGCGTGGAATGCCGCAAGGACGCGAGCGTGATCGATGAAATTCCGATGGCGTACAAGGACATCGATGCGGTGATGCACGCCCAGCGCGACCTGGTGGAGGTGGTGCATACGCTGAAGCAGGTCGTCTGCGTGAAAGGCTGATGATGGCGGAGAAAATAATAGAACTGGACGGCTCGCAGGGCGAAGGCGGCGGCCAGGTGCTGCGCACGGCGCTGACCTTGTCCATGATTACGGGCCAGCCGGTGCGCCTGACGGATATCCGGGCCAACCGGCCCAAGCCGGGACTGATGCGTCAGCACCTGGTGGCGGTGCAGGCTGCGGCGCAGGTCTGCGGGGCCGATATCGGCGACACGGGCCTGGGCGCGCGCGAATTGCTGTTCCGGCCCGGCGCCATCAGGGCGGGCAACTACAGTTTTGCCATTGGAACCGCCGGCAGCAGCACACTGGTGCTGCAAACGCTGCTACCGGCGCTGCTGTTTGCCGATGGCCCGTCCACCGTGACGGTGAGCGGTGGTACCCACAACCCCATGGCGCCGCCGGCGGAGTTTCTGCAGCGCGCCTATGGCCGCGCCATGCGCGACATGGGCGCCACGATCGATATCACGCTGCGGCGGCGCGGCTTCTATCCGGCCGGCGGTGGCGTGGTGGAGGCAACGGTGCAAGCGTGCGCGGGGCTGCGCCCGCTGGCACTGCTGGAAGCCGGCGCGCGGCGCAATGTGTTTGCCGAGAGCTTGGTCGCCGCCGTGCCGCCCGGGGTGGCCCGGCGCGAGCTCGATTTCGTCGGCGCCGCAATGGGCTGGGATGCCTCGCGTTTGCACCTGGTCCAGCTGCCGGACGACCAGGGCCCCGGCAATGCGCTGCTGCTCACGCTGGAGAGCGAGCACGTGACCGAGGTGTTCGCGGCCTTCGGCGAGAAGTCGCTGCGGGCGGAATCGCTTGCCAAGCAGGTGGTGCAGGATGCCCGAACCTATATGATGTCCGGCGCGGCCGTCAGCGAGCACCTGGCGGACCAGCTGATGGTGCCGATGGCGCTGGCCGGCGGCGGCAAGTTTACGGTCGACCGTGTATCGCAGCATGCGATCACGAATGCCGACGTGATCGCGCGTTTCCTGCCGGTGGACATTCGCTTTGAAACCGGTGCGGGGCGCGCAAGCTGTACCATCGCCACGCGCTGACCGGACAGGTGTTGCGGGAATAAGTGTTGCACGCGATGTGACAGCTGTTCCAAACTGGTACAGCCCGGCGCGCGCAGCCGCGGCGCGCAGCAGGACGCACAACGCCCATAGCGGGCCGCGTCCGCGTGGCACGCCAATTGCTCCTTGTGAAGCAGCAGCCATTCACAACTACAGGAGACAGCATCATGAAACGCGCACTCAGCATCTGCATCGCGGCAGCGGCCCTCATCACCTCTTTCGGCGCGCATGCGCACGGCGCCGTCACGCCGCAGGCCGTCGACACCACCGGCCTGGCGCCGCTGGGCGACAAGTGGCGCGACGAGAATCCCTACAAGGGCAACAAGCTGGCCCTGAAAATCGGTTCGTCCGCCTACAACCAGAACTGCGCCCGCTGCCACGGCCTGGAAGCGGTATCGGGCGGTATCGCGCCGGACCTGCGCCTGCTGGAACGCGACTGCCTCACCATCAAGAACGCCGCCAAGAAGGCTGCCTGCTACAAGGACGTGGACGTGTACTTCCTGAGTTCCATCCGCGCCGGCAAGGTGCGCAACGGTGCGGTCTACATGCCGCCGTTCGAGGGCATCTTCAACCAGGAAGCCATGTGGGCCATCAAGACCTACCTGGAAAACCGCCGCGAAACCAATTGAGACCGGGAGAACGCCATGTCTCATCGCATTGTCCGATTCTGCCGCGACGCCGCTGCGGCGCTGGCGCTCGCCTGCGCCATGCTTCCGGCGCAGGCCGACTGGAACAAGGTCCAGCAGTCCGGGGCGCTGAAGGTGGCCGTCTACAGCGAGTTCGCGCCGTTCTCCGACCATGGCGCCGGGATCGACATCGACCTGGCCGAAGCGCTGGCGAAAAAGCTCAAGCTCAGGCTCACGCTGCTGCCATTCCCGGCAGGGGAGAACCTCGGGGATGACTTGCGCAACATGGTGTGGAAGGGCCATTACCTTGGCTATGGCCCGGCCGACGTGCTGCTGCATGTGCCGGTCGATCCGCATCTGATGGCGGACAACGCCAAGGTGCAGATCTTCGCGCCCTACCACGTCGAGACGGTGCGCCTGGTGCGCAGCGCACTGGCTGTGCCTGCGTACGACGGCATCGCGGCGCTGGCCGGCAAGCGTATCGGCGTCGAGAAGGTATCGATCGCCGCCATGGTGCTGCTGGGCGAGGACAATGGCCGCTTCCGCGACAATGTGCGCATCTTTCCGACCGCCGCCGCCGCGCTGGAGGAACTGAAGGCGGGCCGGCTCGACGCGGTGCTGGCCAATCGCTCGGAGATTGAAGCGGTGTTCCGGGGCGACCCGGCGTTCCCGCTCGAGCAGGCCGTGTTCCAGCGCCTGCCGCGCGATGGCTGGGCGGTGGGGATGGCCGTGCGCAAGGACGACCAGGACGTGGCGCGGCAGTTGCAGGCCGCAGTAAACGACATGCGGGAGAATGGTGAACTGCAGGCCATTTTCGCCAGGCACGGCGTGCGCATGGTGCAGCCGTGAATATGGCCGCCGTGCCTGGCGCAGCCACCGGGTCTGCGGCCATGCACGGCGTTTCGCCGGGGGCCGGAGGCATGGCGCGGCGCACGCGGGTGGCGCTGGCCGCCATGCTGCTGGCGGAATGCGCCGGCATGTCGGGCGCGTACGCTGCGGCATCCATGGCCAGCGTGGAAATCGTCGGCATGGCGCCGCTGCCGGGCCTGGACGTGGAGCGCAAGACGCTGCCGTATGCGGTGCAGACTGCGTCGGATGCCACGCTGGCCCGCGCCAGCGGCGATAACCTGGCTGAATTCCTTGCGCGCAGTTTCACCGGCATCAACGTCAACGAAATATCGGGCAGCCCCTTCCAGAACGACCTGACCTACCGCGGCTTCCGCGCTTCGCCGGTGCTGGGCACGGGGCAGGGCATTTCAGTCTACCTGGACGGCGTGCGCGTGAACGAGCCCTTCGGCGACGTCGTCAACTGGGATATGCTGCCGGAGGCGGCGATCGGCAGCGTGCTGCTGGCGCCGGGTTCGAATCCGCTGTATGGCTTGAACACCCTGGGCGGTGCGCTGGCGCTGAACACGCGTTCCGGCGTCAGCGCCCCCGGCTTCGAGGCTGCGCTCAGCGGCGGCAGCCACCGTCAGCGCCGTGCCGGCCTGTCCTATGGCGCGGCGCGCGATGGCTGGCACGTCTTTGCCGCCGCTACCCTGTTCGGCGATGGCGGCTGGCGCGCGCATTCCGATGGCCGCCTTGGCAATCTCTTCGTCAAGCTGGGCCGGATGCAGGCCGGTCACGACTGGCAGCTCACCATGCTGGGCGGCGAAAGCCGCCTGGTGGGCAATGGCCTGCTGCCGGACAGCTTGTACGAGGATGACCGCCGCGCGGTCTACACCTGGCCGGACGAAACCCGCAACCGCCTGCGCCAGGCCCAACTGAGCATGACGTACCGCGTCAGCACGGACACGCAACTGACCACCGCCGCCTATGTACGCAACAGCCGCCGCGACACCGTGAACGGCGACATCGACGACCAATACGCGGACTATGTGCAGGCTTGCGGCGCAGGATTTCTCCCCGGCGGGCCGCCGCGCGAGCCGGACGCGTGCCGCTATACGCAGGGGCAGGGCGCGTCCTTGCATACCGCTTCCATGAATACGACCAGCACACGCCAGCGCAGCCAGGGATTCAGTGCGCAATGGTCGGCCCGCCTGCCTGGCTACCAGCTGATGGCCGGGGCGACGCATGACCGCAGCAGGGTGGCCTTTGCCCAGTACGGGCAGGCGGCCGGTTTCAGCACCGCGCGCGGCGCGATTGCAGACGACGCCAGCGACCGGGAGCTCGACGCCTCGGTCGACGGCAGCGCGCGAAGTAGCAGCGCTTACGCCACCGGCACCTGGAATGCCGCGCCGGGAACCTGGCTCACCGCGTCCGCCCGCTACGGCCATGCGCGCGTCGCCAGCACCATCGCCAACGGCGGCGTGCGGCAACCATACGAGTCGTTCGGCTACCGCAAACTCAACCCATCGCTCGGCATCGCCCACGAGGCGGGGCCCGGCTGGACGGTTTTCATCAATGCCGCGCAAAGCAACCGCGTGCCGACCGTGATCGAGCTTGGCTGCGCCAATCCGGCACAGCCTTGCCGCTTGCCGGTGGGCTTGCAGTCCGATCCCTACCTGAAGCAGGTGGTCGCGCGCACGGTAGAGGCAGGCACGCGCTGGCAGGCGGGCCGCGATACGGTGACCGCCACGGTCTACCGTACCATCAACCGGGACGACATCCTGTTCCACAGCGCGGGACTGACCCAGCACGGCTACTTTTCGAACTTCGCGCGCACCCGCCACCAGGGACTGGACTTGAGTGCAGGCGCCGAGCGCGGTCCATACGCGGCGCGCCTGAGCTACAGCTGGCTTGATGCAGCCTATGGCGCGCAAGGCACGCTGTTTACCGGCACGCGCCGTGTGGCAGTAGCGCCGGGTACCCGCATTGCCGGCCTGCCGCGCCATACTTTCAAGCTGGCGCTGGACTGGAAGGCCGCCAGCGCGCTGACGCTGGGCGCCGAGCTGCGCGCCGTGTCGAGCCAGGGCACGCAGGGCAACGAGGATGGGCTATCCGCCGACCCAGAGGATGGCGAGGCGCCGCGGCGCGCCGATCTGCGCACGCGCGGCCATGCGCTGCTGGCGCTGCGCCTCAGCTACAAGCCGCAGCCGGGCTGGGAGTTGTTTGCGCGCGTGAATAACGTGGCGAACCGGCGCTATGAGACGTTTGGCGCGGTCGGTATCGACATGTTCCCTGGCGGGCGCCTGGCCAGTCCGCACGGCGCGGGCAGCGCGGCCGATCTGACGCGCTTCGTGGCGCCGGGCGCGCCGCTGTCCGTTGCGGCCGGCCTGCGCTACCGGTTCTGAGATTCGCCCGAGACAGGCCTTGCGGCCAGTTGCATGATACGCGTGCGCCCGGGCCCGCACGCGTGGCGGATTATGCGCGTCCGGCACTAATCCGCCCTAACCTCCCTACCCGCCCTATCCGCTCTACCATGTTTTAGAACTGGTATTGCGCGCCGGCGCCTAACTGCCAGTTGCGGCCGGGGGCGCCTTCGAAATAACGCTTGTTGGTGTCTCCCACGATGACCGAGCCCACATAAGCGCGGTCGACGGCATTGTTCAGGCGCGCGAACTGCTTGAAGCGCCAGCCACCGGCATCCTGCTGTGCGGTCAGCCGAAGGTTGACTAGCGTATAGCCGGGAGCGGCCTGCTCTTTGTTGCTGTCTTCCGCGTAGACCCTGGCGCTGGCGACGGTTTCGACGGCGGCGCCCAGTCCGCGCGACGGCGACTGCCACGCCAGTTCGCCGTAGGCGTAGGCGTTCGGCACGCCCGGCAGGCGGCTGCCTTTCAGCACGCTGCCGAAAGCCTGGTCATATACGGCGCGCAGCGCGGTGAGCGCCACCCTGGCGCTGAAACCGTGCTCGAAGCGCGTCTCCGCCGACACTTCGGCGCCACGGCGCAGCGTCTTGCTGGCGTTGCGGTAGCTGGTGCGCCCGCCGCTGGCCGCGTCCACCACCAGCTCGCCGGTGGTCTTCACCTGGAAGACAGCGGCATCGATACGGGTGCCGCCTCCCAGCTGGGCTTTCACGCCGGCTTCCGCGTGCGTGCTGCGGGCCGGCTGCAGGCCGAAATTGAAGCCGCCGCCGCTGCCGGAATAGAACAGCTCATTGAGCGTAGGCGTTTCGAAACCGCGCGCGGCGCTGGCGTACACATTCAGCACCGGAGAGAGCTTGTACAGCAGCCCGGCTACCGGCGTGCTGCGGCTGTAGCGCAGGCCGCCGCTGTCGTTGCCGTTGGACAGATAGCGGTCGCCAACCTCCACCTTGAAACGGCTGTGGCGCAGGCCGGCGTTCAGCACCCACGGGCCTTGCGCCCATTCGGTTTGCAGATAGGGATCCGTGCTGCTCACTTCGTCGGTCTCGTCGCGCCGCAGCTTGCCCTTTACGCCCGGTTCGGCGCCTGAGAAGTTCTCATAGCCTTTGCGGTCGTCCTTAGAGCGGCCGTATTCGATGCCGGCGGTGGTGGTCAGCCTGCCGCCCGAGAGCGCGCGCACGTCCACCCAGCTGATGTCGGCGCCGCTGAAGTCGCGGTCGAAATCGACCACGCCGCCGGAATGGCTGGCCGGCGCCTGGAAGGCGCGCGAGAAGGCCTGGTACTGGATGACCTGGCGGTTGCCGCCATAGGCGGTGACGCGCAGCTTGCTGTCGCCAAGCTGCTGCTCCCAGGCCGCGCCTATCTGCTGGTGGTCGATGCTCTTGCGGGTGTTGTAGCGTTCCGCGAAGGTGCGTTTCACCGCCGCCGTGTCGGTCGTATCGGTCTCGCCGGCGCGCGGATTGCGCCGCCAGGTGGCCCAGGCGACGCCCAGCGGATCCTGGGTATTGTCCTGGCGCAGGCCGCTGGCCGTGATGGTCAGCTTGCTGCCTGAACCCGGGGCCAGCGTCAGCTTGGCGTAGGCCTGGTCGCGCCGCGCGGCGCTGTGGTCGCGGTAGCCGTCGGTGTCGAAGCGGGAGGCGTCCAGCACATAGCCTATGCCGCCGGACTTGCCCTGCGCATTGACGTCCACCTTGCGCGCGCCGTCGCTGCCGGCGGACAGGGTCGTTTCCAGAGTGGGAGCGCCTTCGCCTTCACGGGTGAACAGCTGCACCACGCCGCCGGCATGGTTGCCGTAGACGGCGGAGAACGGGCCGCGCAGCACTTCGATGCGCTCGGCCATGTCGAGGTTGAAGGTGGCGGCCTGTCCCTGGCCGTCCGGCATGCTGGCCGGGATGCCGTCGGCGATCAGCTTCACGCCGCGCACGCCGAAGGCGGAACGGGCGCCGAAGCCGCGCGACGAAATCTGCAAGTCCTGTGCGTAGTTCTGCCGGTTCTGCGCCGCCAGGCCCGGCACCGATGCCAGCGCCTCGGAGGCGTTCACGCGCATCTGACTGTCGCGGATGCGCTCCGCGCATATCACGTCAATGGCGGCCGGGAAGTCGAAGCTGCTGTGCTCCACGCGGCTGCCGCTGACGATGATGGCAGATGCCGCCTCCGCCGCCGGTGCGCCGGCAGATGTGCCAGCCGGCGCCGCAGCCGGGCCGGCGGCCGTGGTGCCGGGTGCTTCGGCCGCATGGCCGGCAGGCGCAAACGGTAGCGCGCCGGCGGCGAACAGGGCTGCGACTGCCTTCAAACGAAATGGGTGCTGCATGTTGTCACTCCTTGGGTTGGTTCCGCGCCTGCCTGGCGGGGGGCCGGCAAGTCTGCCTCTAGCCGTAAGCAATATGCCTGCCATGAACGACGGCGCGCCGCGCGTGTGGCATGGCGCTTGCATCGTCTGGCGTATGCGCGCGCATGTGGCGGGCGCGATCCTTTAGGAGGCAGCCATGAAAAAACCGTATTCTCCTCGCGCCGTGTGCGTGTCCGCAAGCCTTTCTTTTCTGCTGGCGGCGCAGGCCGTCCATGGTGCGCCGCTGGCCTACGTCCCGAACGAGAAATCCGGCACGGTCAGCGTGCTCGATACCGCCACCGATACGGTGCTGCGCAGCCTGGCGGCGGGCAAACGGCCGCGCGGCATCGCTGCCGCTCCCGGCAGCACGCGGCTGTTCGTCACGGATGCGGCCAGCAATACGCTGCTGATGATAGACAGCGCGGGCGGGCCGGTGCCCGTGCCGCTGGCGCTGGGTAGATCGCCGGAAGGGGTGGGCGTGTCGCCCGACGGCCGTTATGCCGCCGTCGCGGTCGAGGAAGGAAACAGCGTGACGCTGGTGGACGCCCGCAGCGGCGCGCGCCTGGCCGATATCCCGGTCCGGGGCCGCAATCCCGAGCACGCGGTCTTCAGCCCGGACAGCCGCTGGCTCTATGTCAGCGCGGAGGAGGCCGAGCAGGTGGACGTCGTCGACGTGGCGCAGCGGCGCCAGACCGGCGCCGTGGCGGTCGGCCTGCGGCCGCGCGGCATCGGCTTCTCGCCCGACGGCAGCCGCGCCTATATCGCCTGTGAGCTGGTGAACGCCGTGTATGTGGTCGATACCGCCAGCGGCGCTACGCTGGCGAAGATAGCAGCGGGTGGCAACGCCAACGGCATCGCGGTCCATCCCGGCGGCAAACAGGTCTACGTATCCAACGGCAGGGACGGCACGGTCATGCTGATCGATACCGCCAGTAATACCGTCAGCGCCACCATCGCGGTCGGCAAGCGGCCCTGGAACATGGCGCTCACGCCGGACGGCGCCAAGCTGTACGTGGCCAACGGCCGCTCCAACAGCGTCTCGGTGATCGACACCGCCGCCGCGCGCAAGGTGGCCGACATCGCCGTCGGCGAGCTGCCCTGGGGCGTGGCGATTCCCTGAGCAGTGTTCATGGCACAGCTGTTCAACTTTGGAACACCTTGCAACAGCGCGGCCGCCGTTTTCGCGGCCCGGCCCCGGCATAAGGGGCGTTCCGCGAGCTGGCACGGTGTTTGCGGAACAGAGCATGCAAGTCCACACCCACATTGAAGAAAGAGGATGACATGAATCTCGCGGATATCAGCAAACTGGGCGTCGCCAACCCTTTCAAGCAACGCTACGACAACTACATCGGCGGCAAGTTCGTCGCGCCGGTGAAGGGCGAATACTTCGCCAACCTGACCCCGATCACCGGCCTGCCGTTCTGCGAGATCGCACGCTCGACGGCGGAAGACGTGGAGATCGCACTGGACGCCGCGCACGCCGCCAGGGAAGCCTGGGGCAAGACCTCGCAGACCGAGCGCGCCAACATCCTGAACCGTATCGCCGACCGCATGGAGCAGAACCTGCAGCTGATCGCCACCGCCGAGACCATTGACAACGGCAAGCCGATCCGCGAAACCATGGCGGCCGACATTCCGCTGGCGATCGACCACTTCCGCTACTTCGCCGGCTGCATCCGGGCCCAGGAAGGCTCGGTCGGCCAGGTCGACGAGACCACCTACGCCTACCACTTCCACGAGCCGCTGGGCGTGGTCGGCCAGATCATTCCGTGGAACTTCCCCATTCTGATGGCGGTGTGGAAGCTGGCCCCGGCCCTGGCCGCCGGAAACTGCGTGGTGCTGAAGCCGGCCGAGCAGACCCCGGCCTCCATCATGGTGCTGATCGAACTGATAGGCGACCTGCTGCCGCCGGGCGTGCTCAATATCGTCAACGGCTTCGGCCTGGAAGCGGGCAAGCCGCTGGCGACCAGCAAGCGCATCGCGAAGATCGCCTTCACCGGCGAAACCGGCACCGGCCGCCTGATCATGCAGTACGCCGCGCAGAACCTGATCCCGGTCACGCTGGAACTGGGCGGCAAGTCGCCCAACATCTTCTTCGAGGACGTGATGGCGGCCGACGACGACTACTTCGACAAGTGCCTGGAAGGCTTCGCCATGTTCGCGCTGAACCAGGGCGAGGTATGCACCTGCCCGTCGCGCGTGCTGATCCAGGAATCGATCTACGAAGCCTTCATGGAGCGCGCGCTCAAGCGCGTGGCCGCCATCAAGCAGGGCAACCCGCTGGACTCGGCGACCATGATAGGCGCGCAGGCTTCGCAGGAGCAGATGGAGAAGATCCTCTCCTATATGGACATCGGCAAGCAGGAAGGCGCCGAACTGCTGGCGGGCGGGGCGCGCCATGTGCAGAGCGGCGACCTGGAAGGCGGCTACTACGTCACGCCGACCGTGTTCAAGGGCGACAACAGCATGCGCATCTTCCAGGAGGAGATCTTCGGGCCGGTGGTGTCGGTGACCACCTTCAAGGACGAGGCGGACGCGCTGCGCATCGCCAATGACACGCTGTACGGCCTGGGCGCCGGCGTGTGGACGCGCGACGGTTCGCGCGCCTTCCGCATCGGCCGGGGCATCCAGGCCGGCCGCGTGTGGACCAACTGCTACCACCTGTATCCGGCGCACGCGGCCTTCGGCGGCTACAAGCAGTCCGGCATCGGCCGCGAGAACCACAAGATGATGCTGGACCACTACCAGCAAACCAAGAACCTGCTGGTCAGCTACAGCCCCAAAGCGCTGGGCTTCTTCTGAGGCGGCCATGAAATCAGCCGTAGCCCGCGTTATCGCGACTGGCCCCGCACTGGAAATGATCGCCGAACTGCGCCACCGCTACGGGCCGATCATGTTTTTCCAGTCGGGCGGCTGCTGCGACGGCAGCACGCCGATGTGCTACCAGGCCGGCGAGTTCAATCTGAGCGACACCGACGTCTACCTGGGCAATCTGAACGGTGCGCCCTTCTACATGGGCCTGGAGCAGTTCGGCTACTGGGAGCACACGCAGCTGATTATCGACGTGGTGCAGGGCAACGGCGGCATGTTTTCGCTGGATAACGGCACCGGGCGCCGCTTTCTGACGCGCTCGCGCCTGTTCAGCGACGAGGAATGCAGGGAATTGGGTCTGTCTTGACAGCCTGTTTATAAAAACGAGGGAAGAGGAGAACACTGTGCAGAAAATAATCATGGGATTGCTGCTCGCGTCGGGCGGCATCGGGCTCGCCGGCGCGGCGGGCGGCGTCGCCGTCACCACCGGCATGCTGGAGGGGGCGTCGAAAAACACCTCGTCGGTTCTGTCGTTCGGCATGGGCTCGGAGGGCCAGCGCTATTCGCCGCTGGCGCAGATCAACACCGCCAACGTGGGCAGGCTGACGCCGGCCTGGTCATTCTCCTTCGGCGGCGAGAAGCAGCGCGGCCAGGAGTCGCAGCCGCTGATCCACAACGGCAAGATGTTCGTCACCGCGTCCTACTCGCGCATCTTCGCGGTGGACCTGAAGACGGGCGCCAAGCTGTGGAAGTACGAGCACCGCCTGCCGGACGGCATCATGCCGTGCTGCGACGTGGTCAACCGCGGCGCCGCGCTGTTCGACAACCTGGTTATCTTCGGCACGCTGGACGCGCAGCTGGTGGCGCTGGACCAGGACACCGGCAAGATCGTCTGGAAGGAGAAAGTGGACGACTACGCCGCCGGCTATTCGATGACGGCCGCGCCGCTGATCGCCAAGGGCCTGCTGCTGACCGGCGTGTCCGGCGGCGAGTTCGGCATCGTCGGCCGGGTGGAGGCGCGCGACCCCAGGACAGGTGAGCTGGTCTGGTCGCGCCCCATGGTGGAAGGCCATATGGGCCACAAGTACGACAAGGACGGCAACGCCAGCGACAACGGCGTCACCGGCACGCCGAACAAGAGCTGGCCGGGTGATCTGTGGAAGACCGGCGGCGCCTCCACCTGGATGGGCGGCACCTACGATCCCGGCACCGGCCTGGCCTACTTCGGCACCGGCAACCCGGCGCCGTGGAACAGCCACCTGCGCCCCGGCGACAACCTGTACTCCTCGTCCACCGTGGCGCTGGACGTGACGACGGGCCAGATCAAGTGGGCTTACCAGAACACGCCGAACGACGCCTGGGATTTCGATGGCGCCAACGAGTTCGTCACTTTCGACATGGACGGCAAGCGCTATGGCGGCAAGGCCGACCGCAACGGCTTCTTCTACGTGAACGACGCGGCCACGGGCAAGCTGCAGAACGCCTTTCCCTACGTGAAGCAGATCACCTGGGCCAGCGGCATCGACCTGCAGACCGGGCGGCCGAAATTCATCACCGAGGGGCGGCCGGGCGACCCGACCAAGGGCGAGGAGGGCAAGAAGGGCAAGACCGTGTTTGCCGCGCCGGCCTTCCTGGGCGCCAAGAACCAGATGCCGATGGCCTACAGCCCGCAGACCAAACTGTTCTACGTGCCGGCCAACGAGTGGGGCATGGACATCTGGAATGAGCCGATCAGCTACAAGAAGGGCGGCGCCTACCTGGGCGCGGGCTTCACCATCCGGCCGCTGTTCGACGACTACATCGGCGCGCTGCGCGCGGTCGATCCGAAGACCGGCAAGATCGCCTGGGAGGTCAAGAACACCGCGCCGCTGTGGGGCGGGGTGATGACCACCGCCGGCGGCCTGGTGTTCTACGGCACGCCCGAGGGTTACCTGAAGGCGCTTGACGCTAAGACCGGCAAGGAGCTGTGGAAATTCCAGACCGGCTCCGGCGTGGTGGCACCGCCGGTGACCTGGCAGGACGGCGGCGTGCAATACGTGGCCGTGGTGTCCGGCTGGGGCGGCGCGGTGCCGCTGTGGGGCGGGGAGGTGGCCAAGAAGGTCAATTTCCTGGAGCAGGGCGGCTCGGTGTGGGTATTCAAGCTGATGAAGTAATCGGGTTTCCTGGTGTGTCTTTCTGACGGCTACGGCCGTCAGTTTTTTTAAGAGGGTCAGATTATGCAAACAACTTATATGCCGCCGCGCGCTTTCTCCGCCCACGCGGCCATTCCCGACATGGCCGCCTACGAGGCCTTGTGCACGCACGCTGAAAACGACTACGAGGGCTACTGGGCCATGCAGGCCCGGGCCAACCTGGAATGGCAGGTGCCGTTCACGCGCGTGCTGGACGAGAGCGAGGCCCCGTTCTACCGCTGGTTCGACGATGGCCGCCTGAACGTGTCCTACAACTGCCTGGACCGCCATATCGAACGCGGCCTTGGTGGCAAGACCGCCATCATCTTCGAGGCCGACGACGGCGCCTTCACGCACGTGACCTACAGCGGCTTGCACGCCAGGGTGTGCCGCATCGCCAACGGATTGCGCGCGCGCGGCATCGGCAAGGGTGACCGGGTGGTGATCTATATGGCGATGTCGGTCGAAGGCGTGGCGGCCATGCTGGCCTGTGCGCGCATCGGCGCCACCCACTCGGTGGTGTTCGGCGGCTTTTCCGCCAAGGCGCTGCAGGAGCGCATCGTCGATGCCGGCGCGGTGGCCGTCATCACGCAGGACGAGCAGCTGCGCGGCGGCAAGCGGCTGCCGCTCAAATCCATCGTCGACGAGGCGCTGGCGCTGGGCGGCTGCGGCAGCGTCAAGCACGTCATCGTCTACCAGCGCACCGGCGGCGGCGTCACCCACGTGTCCGACCGCGACATCTGGCTGCACGACCTGATGGCGGACCAGCCGGAGCAGTGCGAACCCGAGTGGGTGGGGGCCGAGCATCCGCTGTTCATCCTGTACACATCAGGCTCCACCGGCACGCCCAAGGGCGTGCAGCACTCGAGCGGCGGCTACCTGCTGTGGGCCGCGCTGACGATGAAATGGACCTTCGACATCAAGCCGGACGACGTCTACTGGTGCACCGCCGATATCGGCTGGGTCACCGGCCATAGCTACATCGCCTACGGGCCGACGGCGGTGGCCGCCACGCAGCTCATCTTCGAGGGCGTGCCGACCTTTCCGGACGCCGGCCGCTTCTGGCAGACCATAGAACGCCACGGCGTGAGCATTTTCTACACCGCGCCCACCGCGATCCGCTCGCTGATCAAGGCTTCCGACATGGACCCGGCCGCGCATCCGAAGAACTACGACCTGTCCACCCTGCGCCTGCTCGGCACGGTGGGGGAACCGATCAATCCTGAGGCGTGGCTCTGGTACCACCGCCATGTGGGCGGCGAACGCTGCCCCATCGTCGACACATTCTGGCAGACCGAGACCGGAGGCCACATGATTACGCCGCTGCCGGGGGCGACGCCGCTGGTGCCGGGGTCGTGTACCTTGCCGCTGCCCGGCATCATGGCCGCCGTTGTCGACGAGGCGGGCCAGGACGTGCCGGACGGGCAGGGCGGCATCCTGGTCGTCAAGCGCCCGTGGCCGTCGATGATACGCACCATCTGGAACAACCCGCAGCGCTACCGCAGCAGCTACTTCCCGGAGGAGCTGGGCGGCACCCTCTACCTGGCGGGCGACGGCGCCATCCGGGACAAGGACAGCGGCTATTTCACCATCACCGGCCGCATCGACGATGTGCTCAACGTGTCCGGCCACCGCATGGGGACGATGGAGATCGAGTCGGCGCTGGTATCGCATCCCTTGGTGGCCGAGGCTGCGGTGGTGGGCAAGCCGGACGACACAACGGGTGAATCGATCTGCGCCTTCGTCGTACTGAAGAAGGCGCGGCCCGGCGGCGCAGACGCCAAGGCGCTGGCGCAGGAACTGCGCAACTGGGTGGCAAAGGAAATCGGCCCGATCGCCAAGCCCAAGGATGTGCGGTTCGGCGACAACCTGCCGAAGACGCGCTCGGGGAAAGTCATGCGCCGCCTGCTGCGCGTGCTGGCGCAGGGCGGTGTCGTCACCCAGGACGTGTCCACGCTGGAGAACCCCGCCATCCTTGAGCAGCTGGCCAAGGCACTGTAGAAAACCGGGACACCTGCGGCGCGCATCTGATCCGTATTGGCACAGGCGCGCAGGCGCGCCGCAGGTCTTTCGCTCTGCTGCAAGCCCGGCACGCTAATTGCGTTTGGACGGGTACATCAATCGATGTAGATCACTTAAAAAAACCTAGGGAGACTGGAATGAAAAAAATCATCATGGGCAGCGTGGCCGCGGCCACTTTCGCGGCGCAGCATGCCGGCGCCGTCGACTTCAAGGCGGGAGACTGGACCGTGGGCGTCGGTGGCATTGTCAATGCCTATTACACGCAGGTGTCCTGCGCGGGCAACGCGGTGGGCGGGCTGGCGCTGGCCAGCAAAGGCCTGGGCTGCGGCGGCCAGGACGACCGCAGCACCATCGGCAACGGCCTGCTGCCCAATGGCCTGGTCACGTCCGCCAGCTCCAGTTTGGGCGGCTACGACGTCAAGGCGCTGATCGGCATGTACCACGCCACCGCCACCGACAGCGCCATCAGCCAGAACAGCGGTGTGGACGTGCGCCAGGCGTACTTCACTTTCGGGACCGCCGACATGGGCACCGTCAAGATGGGGCGCGATAACGGCCTGTTCGGCGCCGGCGCCATTTTCGGCGACATGACCTTGATCGGCGCCGGTGCGCCGGTGCAGGCCACACAGCGCGGCCGCGTCACGCTCGGCCACATCGGTGCCGGCTACAGCTACGTGGGCTACTACGGCCAGATCGCCTACAGTTCGCCGAAGAGCAGCGGCTTCGGCGTCGATGTCGCGCTGGTGAGTCCCGTGTCGGACACGCCTATCCTCACTCCATCGCTATACTCGACGAAGACCAGCCCGCAGCTGCAGGGCCAGCTGGCCTGGAGCGGCGGCGGCGTCAAGGCATGGCTGGGCGCGAAGACGCAGAAGTTCGAGTCGGTGACTACGGGCGTCAGGGACTTCACCATGAGCGCGTTCGAAGCGGGCGCCTCGTACAGCGAAGGCGCGCTCGGCCTGCTGGTCAATGTCCAGGGCGGGAAAGGCCTGGGCGTGCTGTCCGACGCGGACCAGGGCGAAACCACGGCGCGCAACTACTTCGTGCAGGGCACTTACAAGGCCACCGGCAAGATGAAACTGGGCCTTGGCTACGGCATCAGCAAGAACAGCGACAACACGGCCGGCACCGGCGGCCTGAAGTCGAACGCCAACCTGACGCTGGGCGCCTACTACACGCTGAACAGCGCGATCACGCTGGTGGGCGAAGCGGGGCAGACCCGCTCCAAAGGCTTTAGCGGCAGCGAAGCGAAGATGAATGGCGCCTCGCTGGGCGGCATCATCTTCTTCTGACGCGGACCGGGGCCTTGGACGCCATCGTGGCCGACGTGTCCGGCACCATCGTCACGGAGGCATACGCGTTGGTGTTACTTCAAGTGCGGCATCTTGCGGTAGATCGTGTTGCGTGAGACCCCCAGTGCACGCGCCGTGGCGGACACATTCCCGCCATGTGCCGCCAGCGTCCTTTGGATCAGCGAGTGCTCCACGTCCTCCAGCCTGGCGGCGCCGGCTGGCGCATGCCCGGCCGGCGCCGCCCCATGCTGACCGCCGCCCTGTCCACAGCTTTGCTGCGACGCGGCGGCGATATCGTCCATGAAATCGTCCGGCATGTGGCATTGCGAGATCTCGTACTCGTCGCCCGCCATCACGATGGCCGTGCGCAGCAGATTGGTTAATTGGCGGAAGTTGCCCGGCCATTTATGGCGGCGGAACAGTTCCAGCATCTGCGGCGCCAGCGAGTAGCGCGTGCTGCCTGATTCGATGGCGATGATCTTCTTCACTACCGTTTCCAGGTCGGTGCGTTCCCGCAGCGGCGGCAGCTTGACCACCAGGCCATTCAGGCGGTAATACAAGTCTTCGCGGAACAGGCCGTTCGCAATGCGCTCGCGCAGGTTGTGGTTGGTGGCGCAGATCACCTCCACGTTCACGGGGATCGACTTGCTGCTGCCGAGCGGCGTCACCATGCGTTCCTGCAGCACGCGCAGCAGCCTGGCCTGCAGGCTGTATGGCATGTCGCCTATCTCGTCCAGGAACAGCGTGCCGCCGTTGGCCTGCAGGATGCGGCCGACCGCGCCCTTCTTGCGCGCGCCGGTGAACGCGCCGTCTTCATAGCCGAACAGCTCGGATTCGATCAGCGTTTCCGGAATGGACGCGCAGTTCACCGGGATGAACGGCCCCTGCGAGCGCGGCGAGTCGTTGTGGATGGCCTGGGCCAGCAGTTCCTTGCCGGTGCCGGTCTCGCCCATGATCATGATGGGGATATCCTTGCCCAGCACCCGCGTCACCTTGTCGATCACCAGTTCCAGTTGCGGATCGCCGGTACGCAGGTAGCGCAGGCCGGACAGCTTGCGGGCCGCGTTCGCCGCATGCAGGGCCGATGGCGCCGTAGCGGGCGTCGCTGCCGGTTCGCCATCCGGCGGCGACGCCAGCACATGCTGGAAGTGGCTGCTGGCCAGGCGCAGCTGGGCGCGGCCATACACCCGCACGCCATTGTGCATGCACAGGTCGAGCAGGCCGGGTGCCGCGGTGCGGTAATGGTCGAACAGCGCGGACACGGGAAGGCCGAACAGTGAATTAAAGGTGTGCATCTGCAGTGCCGCGTAACTCAGGCCGAGCTGGAACAGGCCGTTGCGGTTGGCCGACAGGAAGCGCCCGCCCGGAGTGAAGGAGGCAATGCCCTCCATCAGCGTGCCGATGAATTCCGGCCGGGTGTGGAAGTGCAGCGTGATTGAATCTTCAAAGGCTGCCACGAACAGCTGGTTTTCTATCATCAGCGCGGACATGCGAACCAGCGCCATGGTGTGCTTATGGTAGCTGCGCTGGTCGCCGGACACGTCGAGCACCCCGATCACGTTGCCATGGTGGTCGGTGATCGGCGCGGCGGAGCAGGTGAGGAAGTGATTGGCCTGCATGTAGTGCTGGTCCGCATGCACGAGGGCGGCACTCTTTTCCGCAATGGCGGTGCCGATCGCGTTGGTACCCCGGCACTCTTCCGACCAGGCAGCGCCGGGCTGCAGCGCAACCCGGTTGGCCTTCTCCAGGAAGTCGGCGTCCCCCAGGGTATGCAGGATAACGCCGTTCGCGTCCGTCAATAACACCATATTATGGGTATTGATGATTTGCTGGTACAGCGTTTCCATTGCCGGCAGCGCATGGGTATGCAGCATTTTGTTCCGCTCTATTAATAGAGCGAGGTCGTTGCGGGTGATGGTGCCGAAATCCTGCTTGCTCTCCGGGCACAGTCCGTAGGCGAGCGAGCGCTCGTGCGAAGTACTGATGATGCCGGCCATTTCTGGGGCGGCAGTGGCGGCGGTTGGCTGGTACATGTCTCCGGTTCCTGTTCTTAAATGTAGCACCTGTTCCGTTCTGGTACAGCCAGGGCGGAACAATCGCCACACCACGGCCTGTAGCCATGTGTTTCCCGATTACTAGCAAGCCTGATGCCACCACCTTACATGAACCTGAAATAGAGCTTGCCTATGGGACAGCCTCTTGCTATAGTTCTGTCCCCGCGCTGCTGAACACACGCAGTGCAGGGTGGAAAAGGAAAAACGAGGGGTTGACGGCAGTAACGAAAAGCCCCATAATCTTCCTTCTTCGCGGCTGACAAACAAAACGCTTTGTCAAACAGTGCCGCAGATCTTTAAAAATTAACAGTTGATAAGTGTGGGCGTTTGATGATGGAGCCCGTGGCGCAAGCCGCGTCTCAAATTATTTAAACGCTCGCACAATATATTAAACGTGACCTTCGAAAGAAGGAATCGTCAGTATTTTGAGTGGGCGACCACGTCGGCAACGACGTAAAACAGAGATTGAACTGAAGAGTTTGATCCTGGCTCAGATTGAACGCTGGCGGCATGCTTTACACATGCAAGTCGAACGGCAGCGCGGGGGCAACCCTGGCGGCGAGTGGCGAACGGGTGAGTAATATATCGGAACGTACCCAAGAGTGGGGGATAACGTAGCGAAAGTTACGCTAATACCGCATACGATCTACGGATGAAAGCAGGGGACCGCAAGGCCTTGTGCTCCTGGAGCGGCCGATATCTGATTAGCTAGTTGGTAGGGTAAAGGCCTACCAAGGCATCGATCAGTAGCTGGTCTGAGAGGACGACCAGCCACACTGGAACTGAGACACGGTCCAGACTCCTACGGGAGGCAGCAGTGGGGAATTTTGGACAATGGGCGCAAGCCTGATCCAGCAATGCCGCGTGAGTGAAGAAGGCCTTCGGGTTGTAAAGCTCTTTTGTCAGGGAAGAAACGGGTGGGGCTAATATCCCCATCTAATGACGGTACCTGAAGAATAAGCACCGGCTAACTACGTGCCAGCAGCCGCGGTAATACGTAGGGTGCAAGCGTTAATCGGAATTACTGGGCGTAAAGCGTGCGCAGGCGGTTTTGTAAGTCTGTCGTGAAATCCCCGGGCTCAACCTGGGAATGGCGATGGAGACTGCAAGGCTAGAATCTGGCAGAGGGGGGTAGAATTCCACGTGTAGCAGTGAAATGCGTAGAGATGTGGAGGAACACCGATGGCGAAGGCAGCCCCCTGGGTCAAGATTGACGCTCATGCACGAAAGCGTGGGGAGCAAACAGGATTAGATACCCTGGTAGTCCACGCCCTAAACGATGTCTACTAGTTGTCGGGTTTTAATTAACTTGGTAACGCAGCTAACGCGTGAAGTAGACCGCCTGGGGAGTACGGTCGCAAGATTAAAACTCAAAGGAATTGACGGGGACCCGCACAAGCGGTGGATGATGTGGATTAATTCGATGCAACGCGAAAAACCTTACCTACCCTTGACATGTACGGAAGCCACGAGAGATCGAGGCGTGCTCGAAAGAGAGCCGTAACACAGGTGCTGCATGGCTGTCGTCAGCTCGTGTCGTGAGATGTTGGGTTAAGTCCCGCAACGAGCGCAACCCTTGTCATTAGTTGCTACGAAAGGGCACTCTAATGAGACTGCCGGTGACAAACCGGAGGAAGGTGGGGATGACGTCAAGTCCTCATGGCCCTTATGGGTAGGGCTTCACACGTCATACAATGGTACATACAGAGCGCCGCCAACCCGCGAGGGGGAGCTAATCGCAGAAAGTGTATCGTAGTCCGGATTGTAGTCTGCAACTCGACTGCATGAAGTTGGAATCGCTAGTAATCGCGGATCAGCATGTCGCGGTGAATACGTTCCCGGGTCTTGTACACACCGCCCGTCACACCATGGGAGCGGGTTTTACCAGAAGTAGGTAGCTTAACCGTAAGGAGGGCGCTTACCACGGTAGGATTCGTGACTGGGGTGAAGTCGTAACAAGGTAGCCGTATCGGAAGGTGCGGCTGGATCACCTCCTTTCTAGAGTATGGCAACACGCCAAGCGCTCACACTTATCAACTGTTGAAGATTAAAGAACCCGGGGGGATTAGCTCAGCTGGGAGAGCACCTGCTTTGCAAGCAGGGGGTCGTCGGTTCGATCCCGTCATCCTCCACCATTACTGTTCAAACGTAAATGTAGACATTTAGGTTTGAGTAGTACCGTTCTTTAAAAATTTGGAAGAAGTAAAGATTTATTATTTTTCGTTCGATCGCAAGATCGGACGTTGGGTAGTGATTGCAATATCAACAAACGCAACAACGTAGTACTTCTTGCTTTATGACGGTTCTTTGTTAGTCGCAAGGGATCAATGTTATAGGGACAAGTGAATAAGTGCACATGGTGGATGCCTTGGCGATTACAGGCGATGAAGGACGTAGAAGTCTGCGATAAGTCTCGGGGAGCTGACAATCAAGCTTTGATCCGAGAATTTCCGAATGGGGAAACCCGGCCTTTTAGGTCATTGCATGCTGAATACATAGGCATGCAAAGCGAACGCGGCGAACTGAAACATCTAAGTAGCTGCAGGAAAATAAATCAACCGAGATTCCCAAAGTAGTGGCGAGCGAAATGGGAAGAGCCTGCACGTTTTAGCATGACGCATAGTGGAACGCCCTGGAAATGGCGGCCATAGAGGGTGATAGCCCCTTACACGAAATGCGATGTGTGGAACTAGGCGTGCGACAAGTAGGGCGGGACACGAGAAATCCTGTCTGAATATGGGGGGACCATCCTCCAAGGCTAAATACTCGTAATCGACCGATAGTGAACCAGTACCGTGAGGGAAAGGCGAAAAGAACCCCGGGAGGGGAGTGAAATAGATCCTGAAACCGTGTGCATACAAACAGTAGGAGCGGACTTGTTCCGTGACTGCGTACCTTTTGTATAATGGGTCAGCGACTTACATTCAGTGGCAAGGTTAACCAGATTGGGGAGCCGTAGAGAAATCGAGTCCGAACAGGGCGCTAGTCGCTGGGTGTAGACCCGAAACCAAGTGATCTACCCATGGCCAGGTTGAAGGTGCGGTAACACGCACTGGAGGACCGAACCCACTAATGTTGAAAAATTAGGGGATGAGCTGTGGGTAGGGGTGAAAGGCTAAACAAACTTGGAAATAGCTGGTTCTCTCCGAAAACTATTTAGGTAGTGCCTCAAGTATCACCATCGGGGGTAGAGCACTGTTATGGCTAGGGGGTCATCGCGACTTACCAAACCATTGCAAACTCCGAATACCGATGAGTGCGAGCTTGGGAGACAGACGTCGGGTGCTAACGTCCGGCGTCAAGAGGGAAACAACCCAGACCGCCAGCTAAGGTCCCAAAGATTGGCTAAGTGGAAAACGAAGTGGGAAGGCTAAAACAGTCAGGATGTTGGCTTAGAAGCAGCCATCATTTAAAGAAAGCGTAATAGCTCACTGATCGAGTCGTCCTGCGCGGAAGATGTAACGGGGCTAAGCCAGTCACCGAAGCTGCGGATATGTGCTTGCACATATGGTAGGAGAGCGTTCTGTAAGCCTGCGAAGGTGTCTTGTAAAGGATGCTGGAGGTATCAGAAGTGCGAATGCTGACATGAGTAGCGATAATGGGGGTGAAAAGCCCCCACGCCGTAAGCCCAAGGTTTCCTGTTCAACGTTCATCGGAGCAGGGTGAGTCGGCCCCTAAGGCGAGGCAGAGATGCGTAGCTGATGGGAAGCAGGTTAATATTCCTGCACCGTCGTATGATGCGATGGGGGGACGGATCGCGGAAGGTTGTCTGACTGTTGGAATAGTCAGTTTCTGCTTCATAGAAGGCACTTAGGCAAATCCGGGTGCGTAATTCAAGGGAGCGGGACGAGCGCACTAGTGCGTGAAGCAATCGGAAGTGGTTCCAAGAAAAGCCTCTAAGCTTCAGTCATACGAGACCGTACCGCAAACCGACACAGGTGGGCGAGATGAGTATTCTAAGGCGCTTGAGAGAACTCGGGAGAAGGAACTCGGCAAATTGGTACCGTAACTTCGGGAAAAGGTACGCCCCGGTAGCTTGGTCACTTTACTGTGATAGGGCGAAAGGGTTGCAATAAACTGGTGGCTGCGACTGTTTAATAAAAACACAGCACTCTGCAAACACGAAAGTGGACGTATAGGGTGTGACGCCTGCCCGGTGCTGGAAGATTAAATGATGGGGTGCAAGCTCTTGATTGAAGTCCCAGTAAACGGCGGCCGTAACTATAACGGTCCTAAGGTAGCGAAATTCCTTGTCGGGTAAGTTCCGACCTGCACGAATGGCGTAACGATGGCCACACTGTCTCCTCCCGAGACTCAGCGAAGTTGAAGTGTTTGTGATGATGCAATCTACCCGCGGCTAGACGGAAAGACCCCATGAACCTTTACTGTAGCTTTGCATTGGACTTTGAACCAATCTGTGTAGGATAGGTGGGAGGCTTTGAAGCGGTGACGCCAGTCATCGTGGAGCCAACCTTGAAATACCACCCTGGTTTGTTTGAGGTTCTAACCTTGGTCCGTGATCCGGATCGGGGACAGTGCATGGTAGGCAGTTTGACTGGGGCGGTCTCCTCCTAAAGTGTAACGGAGGAGTTCGAAGGTACGCTAATTACGGTCGGACATCGTGATGATAGTGCAATGGCATAAGCGTGCTTAACTGCGAGACCGACAAGTCGAGCAGGTACGAAAGTAGGACATAGTGATCCGGTGGTTCTGTATGGAAGGGCCATCGCTCAACGGATAAAAGGTACTCTGGGGATAACAGGCTGATTCCTCCCAAGAGTTCATATCGACGGGGGAGTTTGGCACCTCGATGTCGGCTCATCACATCCTGGGGCTGTAGCCGGTCCCAAGGGTATGGCTGTTCGCCATTTAAAGTGGTACGTGAGCTGGGTTTAAAACGTCGTGAGACAGTTTGGTCCCTATCTGCCGTGGGCGTTGGAAATTTGAAGGGGGCTGCTCCTAGTACGAGAGGACCGGAGTGGACGAACCTCTGGTGTACCGGTTGTCACGCCAGTGGCATTGCCGGGTAGCTAAGTTCGGAAGAGATAACCGCTGAAAGCATCTAAGCGGGAAACTTGCCTTGAGATGAGATTTCCCGGAGCTTTAAGCTCCTTGAAGGGTCGTTCGAGACCAGGACGTTGATAGGCTGGGTGTGGAAGTGCAGTAATGCATTAAGCTAACCAGTACTAATTGCCCGTAAGGCTTGTCCCTATAACATTGATGGTTGTAGGCGAGAAGTGCGCATGTTGTGCGTAGTTGATACGCAATCGCTACAATAATAAATCTGCCTTGTCGTTCCTGTGCAAACGGGAACCCATGCTGAGTATGGATTCCCGCATCCGCGGGAATGACAGGGGACTTCTTCCGAATTTTAAAGCGCAGTTGCCCAACCGGGAACTGTTGCTTGTACAAGTCAAAGCTTGATGACCATAGCAAATCGGTCCCACCCCTTCCCATCCCGAACAGGACCGTGAAACGATTTTGCGCCGATGATAGTGCTGCAACCAGTGTGAAAGTAGGTTATCGTCAAGCTAGTTATAAGAAAAACCCCATCGGTGATCCGGTGGGGTTTTTTGCGTTTGCGCAAACCGTATGTGGGAATAGACGGCCATCATAGTTCGACCAACCGTCGAAAGGTCGTATATGAAAAAGCTCAGCTCGCTCCTGTTGTGCCTTGCCTGGTTCGCCGCTTGCGGCGGCAGGCCGGCTTCAGCAACCCCCGCCCTGCAGCAGCCCCAGCATCAGCGTCATCCGCCCCGCCTCAGCGCGGATGTCGCACGCACCAGCAATGGATTGGCGCACATCCGGGCTCAGGATTTCGCTAGCCTGGGTTACGGCATGGCCTATGCCTATGCCGAAGACAATGTATGCATGCTGGCCGACAGCATGTTGACCGTGCGCGGCGAGCGCTCCCGCTTCTTCGGCGGCGACGCCATGCCGACCAAGAGTGCCGACGGCGAGTACAGCGTGGCCATCGACTACCTGGATGAACATGGCTTCGACCTGAAGAACGAGGACAGTGATTTTTTCTTCAAGGGCTACCTGGACCTGGAGCAGCTGCGCGCCGGCTACAGCGCCGGCAGCCGTGAAATCCGGGACTTGCTGATGGGCTATGCCGCCGGCTATAACCGTTACCTGCGCGACCACGCCGGCACGTTGCCCGCTGCCTGCAGTGGCAAGGAGTGGGTACGGCCGATCTCCGTCGACGACGTGTACTTGCTGATCGCCGAGAAGGCGCTGCATGCATCAGGCCAGATCTTTGCAAAAGAAGTGCTTGCCGCAACGCGTGAGCCCGGAACGTCGGTAGCCCGCCGCGCAATGAAATCCCTGCCGCAGCCGGCTTTGCTGGCGGATCTGGTCAAGCCGCGCATGGCCAGCAATGGCTTGGCCATCGGCAAGGAAGCCAGCCAGAACCGGCGCGGCATGCTGCTCGCCAATCCGCACTACCCATGGACCAGCACCGACCGCTTTTACCAGGTGCATTTGACTGTGCCCGGCCGCTACGATGCGATGGGCGTGATGCTCGGTGGCCTGCCGATTGTCGTGATCGGCTTCAACAAGGATGTGGCGTGGACTCACACCGTCACCAAGGCTGCGCACTTCAGTACCTTCCGACTGGCGCTCGATGCCGCCGATCCGACCGGTACCACCTACCTGGTCGATGGTACGGCCGAGAAAATGAGCGAGAAAACGGTGGCGGTCGAGCTGCTCCAGCCGGACGGCGGCGTCGCCACCAAGCGCAAGGTGTTCTACTTCAGCAAGCAAGGCGCGGTGATGGTCAAGCCGGAAGCCGGGGTTGTCTGGAGCAGCACCGAGGCCTATGTGTTGGCCGACGCCAATCGCAACAACACGCGCTTGCTGGAACAATGGCTGGCGATGGGGCGGGCAAGCAGTGTGCGCAGCATGAAACGCGCGCTCAACCGTATCGCCGGTCTGCCCTGGGTGAACACGGTCGCAGCCGATCGCGACGGCAACACCTTGTATGCGGACGCCAGCGCGGTGCCCGCGCTGCCCACCGAACGCTTCCTGTCCGACTGCCTGGTGTTCCCCGCCTTACTGGGCTTCGATGGCGCGCGCGCCAGTTGCGGTTGGGGTACGGAGGATGGGGCGCCGGAAGGTTTGTTCAATCCGGCCAACGCACCCTCATTGATGCGCAAGGACTATGTCGCCAATTCGAATGACGGTTACTGGCTGTCGAATTCCAACTCGCTGCTGCTGGGCCCGCCGCCCTTTGGCTATTCGCCCATGTATGGCTCGGCCGGGATAGAGCAGAGTTTGCGCACCCGCTCAGGATTCAGCCAGGTGGATGCAGCGCTGGCCCGCAGCCGGCAGCTGTCTCCGGACGATCTGCAAGAGATGCTGTTCGCCAACCGCGTCCATGCGGCTGAACTGGTGCTGCCGGATCTGCTGCCCGCGTGCGCCGCCGGCGACGCGGTCCTGGTACAAGCGTGCAAGGTGCTCGCTGCATGGGACCGGTGTGCCAATCTCGACAGCCAAGGGGCAATCCTGTTCCGCGAGTTCTGGAATACCGCCGCGCGTTTGCCGAACCGCTGGCGTGTACCGTTGAACCCGGCGGACCCGGTGAACACGCCGTACGGGGTGGCGCCGTCCGCGATGCCAGCCATGCTGGCCGCGCTGAAGGAGGCCGCGCTCAAGATGCAGGCGGCCGGTGTGCCGCTGGACGGCAAGCTGGGCGACTATCAGGCGGACATACGCAATGGCAAGCGGGTGCCGGTGCACGGCGGCATCGGCGATATCGACGGCTCCTATAATTCCGTCCACATGAGTACCGGGCTAAGCGCCGACGGCTATCGCAACATTGCCTGGGGCACGAGTTACATCCAGCTGGTCGCGTTCGAGGCATGGGGGCCGCAGGCGCAAGGGCTGCTGGTGTATGGGCAGTCCACCGATCCCAAGTCCAGCTATTACGACGACCAGGTTCCACTGTATGCCGCCAAGCAATTGCAGCCTCTGCCGTTCAGTCAGCAGGACATCCGCGCAGACCGCAACTACCGTTCGCAGCGATTGTCTGAATAATGCTTGCGGGACAGCATCGCCTGCGCTATAGTTCTGTCCCCGCGCTGCTGAACACACGCAGCGCAGGGTAGAAGAAGAAAAGAGGGGTTGACGGCAGTAACGAAAAGCCCCATAATCTTTCTTCTTCGCGGCTGACAAACAAAACGCTTTGTCAAACAGTGCCGCAGATCTTTAAAAATTAACAGTTGATAAGTGTGGGCGTTTGATGATGGAGCCCGGCAGCTAGTCTGCCGTCTCAAATTATTTAAACGCTCGCACAATATATTAAACGTGACCTTCGAAAGAAGGAATCGTCAGTATTTTGAGTGAGTGATTTTATGCTTAGGCATGAAATCAAGACAAATCCTGAAAAGGATTTAAACAGAGATTGAACTGAAGAGTTTGATCCTGGCTCAGATTGAACGCTGGCGGCATGCTTTACACATGCAAGTCGAACGGCAGCGCGGGGGCAACCCTGGCGGCGAGTGGCGAACGGGTGAGTAATATATCGGAACGTACCCAAGAGTGGGGGATAACGTAGCGAAAGTTACGCTAATACCGCATACGATCTACGGATGAAAGCAGGGGACCGCAAGGCCTTGTGCTCCTGGAGCGGCCGATATCTGATTAGCTAGTTGGTAGGGTAAAGGCCTACCAAGGCATCGATCAGTAGCTGGTCTGAGAGGACGACCAGCCACACTGGAACTGAGACACGGTCCAGACTCCTACGGGAGGCAGCAGTGGGGAATTTTGGACAATGGGCGCAAGCCTGATCCAGCAATGCCGCGTGAGTGAAGAAGGCCTTCGGGTTGTAAAGCTCTTTTGTCAGGGAAGAAACGGGTGGGGCTAATATCCCCATCTAATGACGGTACCTGAAGAATAAGCACCGGCTAACTACGTGCCAGCAGCCGCGGTAATACGTAGGGTGCAAGCGTTAATCGGAATTACTGGGCGTAAAGCGTGCGCAGGCGGTTTTGTAAGTCTGTCGTGAAATCCCCGGGCTCAACCTGGGAATGGCGATGGAGACTGCAAGGCTAGAATCTGGCAGAGGGGGGTAGAATTCCACGTGTAGCAGTGAAATGCGTAGAGATGTGGAGGAACACCGATGGCGAAGGCAGCCCCCTGGGTCAAGATTGACGCTCATGCACGAAAGCGTGGGGAGCAAACAGGATTAGATACCCTGGTAGTCCACGCCCTAAACGATGTCTACTAGTTGTCGGGTTTTAATTAACTTGGTAACGCAGCTAACGCGTGAAGTAGACCGCCTGGGGAGTACGGTCGCAAGATTAAAACTCAAAGGAATTGACGGGGACCCGCACAAGCGGTGGATGATGTGGATTAATTCGATGCAACGCGAAAAACCTTACCTACCCTTGACATGTACGGAAGCCACGAGAGATCGAGGCGTGCTCGAAAGAGAGCCGTAACACAGGTGCTGCATGGCTGTCGTCAGCTCGTGTCGTGAGATGTTGGGTTAAGTCCCGCAACGAGCGCAACCCTTGTCATTAGTTGCTACGAAAGGGCACTCTAATGAGACTGCCGGTGACAAACCGGAGGAAGGTGGGGATGACGTCAAGTCCTCATGGCCCTTATGGGTAGGGCTTCACACGTCATACAATGGTACATACAGAGCGCCGCCAACCCGCGAGGGGGAGCTAATCGCAGAAAGTGTATCGTAGTCCGGATTGTAGTCTGCAACTCGACTGCATGAAGTTGGAATCGCTAGTAATCGCGGATCAGCATGTCGCGGTGAATACGTTCCCGGGTCTTGTACACACCGCCCGTCACACCATGGGAGCGGGTTTTACCAGAAGTAGGTAGCTTAACCGTAAGGAGGGCGCTTACCACGGTAGGATTCGTGACTGGGGTGAAGTCGTAACAAGGTAGCCGTATCGGAAGGTGCGGCTGGATCACCTCCTTTCTAGAGTATGGCAACACGCCAAGCGCTCACACTTATCAACTGTTGAAGATTAAAGAACAGCATTGGGGCTGTAGCTCAGCTGGTTAGAGCACCGTGTTGATAACGCGGGGGTCGTTGGTTCGAGTCCAACCAGCCCTACCAGTCTCATTGGTCACACCATGGGGGATTAGCTCAGCTGGGAGAGCACCTGCTTTGCAAGCAGGGGGTCGTCGGTTCGATCCCGTCATCCTCCACCATTACTGTTCAAACGTAAATGTAGACATTTAGGTTTGAGTAGTACCGTTCTTTAAAAATTTGGAAGAAGTAAAGATTTATTATTTTTCGTTCGATCGCAAGATCGGACGTTGGGTAGTGATTGCAATATCAACAAACGCAACAACGTAGTACTTCTTGCTTTATGACGGTTCTTTGTTAGTCGCAAGGGATCAATGTTATAGGGACAAGTGAATAAGTGCACATGGTGGATGCCTTGGCGATTACAGGCGATGAAGGACGTAGAAGTCTGCGATAAGTCTCGGGGAGCTGACAATCAAGCTTTGATCCGAGAATTTCCGAATGGGGAAACCCGGCCTTTTAGGTCATTGCATGCTGAATACATAGGCATGCAAAGCGAACGCGGCGAACTGAAACATCTAAGTAGCTGCAGGAAAATAAATCAACCGAGATTCCCAAAGTAGTGGCGAGCGAAATGGGAAGAGCCTGCACGTTTTAGCATGACGCATAGTGGAACGCCCTGGAAATGGCGGCCATAGAGGGTGATAGCCCCTTACACGAAATGCGATGTGTGGAACTAGGCGTGCGACAAGTAGGGCGGGACACGAGAAATCCTGTCTGAATATGGGGGGACCATCCTCCAAGGCTAAATACTCGTAATCGACCGATAGTGAACCAGTACCGTGAGGGAAAGGCGAAAAGAACCCCGGGAGGGGAGTGAAATAGATCCTGAAACCGTGTGCATACAAACAGTAGGAGCGGACTTGTTCCGTGACTGCGTACCTTTTGTATAATGGGTCAGCGACTTACATTCAGTGGCAAGGTTAACCAGATTGGGGAGCCGTAGAGAAATCGAGTCCGAACAGGGCGCTAGTCGCTGGGTGTAGACCCGAAACCAAGTGATCTACCCATGGCCAGGTTGAAGGTGCGGTAACACGCACTGGAGGACCGAACCCACTAATGTTGAAAAATTAGGGGATGAGCTGTGGGTAGGGGTGAAAGGCTAAACAAACTTGGAAATAGCTGGTTCTCTCCGAAAACTATTTAGGTAGTGCCTCAAGTATCACCATCGGGGGTAGAGCACTGTTATGGCTAGGGGGTCATCGCGACTTACCAAACCATTGCAAACTCCGAATACCGATGAGTGCGAGCTTGGGAGACAGACGTCGGGTGCTAACGTCCGGCGTCAAGAGGGAAACAACCCAGACCGCCAGCTAAGGTCCCAAAGATTGGCTAAGTGGAAAACGAAGTGGGAAGGCTAAAACAGTCAGGATGTTGGCTTAGAAGCAGCCATCATTTAAAGAAAGCGTAATAGCTCACTGATCGAGTCGTCCTGCGCGGAAGATGTAACGGGGCTAAGCCAGTCACCGAAGCTGCGGATATGTACTTGTACATATGGTAGGAGAGCGTTCTGTAAGCCTGCGAAGGTGTCTTGTAAAGGATGCTGGAGGTATCAGAAGTGCGAATGCTGACATGAGTAGCGATAATGGGGGTGAAAAGCCCCCACGCCGTAAGCCCAAGGTTTCCTGTTCAACGTTCATCGGAGCAGGGTGAGTCGGCCCCTAAGGCGAGGCAGAGATGCGTAGCTGATGGGAAGCAGGTTAATATTCCTGCACCGTCGTATGATGCGATGGGGGGACGGATCGCGGAAGGTTGTCTGACTGTTGGAATAGTCAGTTTCTGCTTCATAGAAGGCACTTAGGCAAATCCGGGTGCGTAATTCAAGGGAGCGGGACGAGCGCACTAGTGCGTGAAGCAATCGGAAGTGGTTCCAAGAAAAGCCTCTAAGCTTCAGTCATACGAGACCGTACCGCAAACCGACACAGGTGGGCGAGATGAGTATTCTAAGGCGCTTGAGAGAACTCGGGAGAAGGAACTCGGCAAATTGGTACCGTAACTTCGGGAAAAGGTACGCCCCGGTAGCTTGGTCACTTTACTGTGATAGGGCGAAAGGGTTGCAATAAACTGGTGGCTGCGACTGTTTAATAAAAACACAGCACTCTGCAAACACGAAAGTGGACGTATAGGGTGTGACGCCTGCCCGGTGCTGGAAGATTAAATGATGGGGTGCAAGCTCTTGATTGAAGTCCCAGTAAACGGCGGCCGTAACTATAACGGTCCTAAGGTAGCGAAATTCCTTGTCGGGTAAGTTCCGACCTGCACGAATGGCGTAACGATGGCCACACTGTCTCCTCCCGAGACTCAGCGAAGTTGAAGTGTTTGTGATGATGCAATCTACCCGCGGCTAGACGGAAAGACCCCATGAACCTTTACTGTAGCTTTGCATTGGACTTTGAACCAATCTGTGTAGGATAGGTGGGAGGCTTTGAAGCGGTGACGCCAGTCATCGTGGAGCCAACCTTGAAATACCACCCTGGTTTGTTTGAGGTTCTAACCTTGGTCCGTAATCCGGATCGGGGACAGTGCATGGTAGGCAGTTTGACTGGGGCGGTCTCCTCCTAAAGTGTAACGGAGGAGTTCGAAGGTACGCTAATTACGGTCGGACATCGTGATGATAGTGCAATGGCATAAGCGTGCTTAACTGCGAGACCGACAAGTCGAGCAGGTACGAAAGTAGGACATAGTGATCCGGTGGTTCTGTATGGAAGGGCCATCGCTCAACGGATAAAAGGTACTCTGGGGATAACAGGCTGATTCCTCCCAAGAGTTCATATCGACGGGGGAGTTTGGCACCTCGATGTCGGCTCATCACATCCTGGGGCTGTAGCCGGTCCCAAGGGTATGGCTGTTCGCCATTTAAAGTGGTACGTGAGCTGGGTTTAAAACGTCGTGAGACAGTTTGGTCCCTATCTGCCGTGGGCGTTGGAAATTTGAAGGGGGCTGCTCCTAGTACGAGAGGACCGGAGTGGACGAACCTCTGGTGTACCGGTTGTCACGCCAGTGGCATTGCCGGGTAGCTAAGTTCGGAAGAGATAACCGCTGAAAGCATCTAAGCGGGAAACTTGCCTTGAGATGAGATTTCCCGGAGCTTTAAGCTCCTTGAAGGGTCGTTCGAGACCAGGACGTTGATAGGCTGGGTGTGGAAGTGCAGTAATGCATTAAGCTAACCAGTACTAATTGCCCGTAAGGCTTGTCCCTATAACATTGATGGTTGTAGGCGAGAAGTGCGCATGTTGTGCGTAGTTGATACGCAATCGCTACAATAATAAATCTGCCTTGTCGTTCCCGTGCAAACGGGAACCCATGCTGAGTATGGATTCCCGCATCCGCGGGAATGACAGGGGACTTCTTCCGAATTTTAAAGCGCAGTTGCCCAACCGGGAACTGTTGCTTGTACAAGTCAAAGCTTGATGACCATAGCAAATCGGTCCCACCCCTTCCCATCCCGAACAGGACCGTGAAACGATTTTGCGCCGATGATAGTGCTGCAACCAGTGTGAAAGTAGGTTATCGTCAAGCTAGTTATATAGAAAAACCCCGTTAGTCCCCACAGCGCCATGATGTCGCTGTGAGGCTAACGGGGTTTTTTGCGTTTTGCGCGCCCGCAGGATGTCTCATTTTAGACATTTTTCTCCTACGAGTCCCATTTCCTATCTTTTTTGACACACAATGGACAGACCGGCTACTGTCGCGGCACGAGATGGCGTTCAGCCGTCCGACTAGACTACGGAGATCACCATGGCAATCCGCAAGACCCTGATAGCAGCCGCCATTGCAGCGTCGCTGGTATCCGCCGCCCAAGCCGCCCCAACGATGGGCGAGCCGACTTCCTTTTCCCCCCAAGAAAAAGCCCGCCTGATCAGCACGCTGAACGGCGAGCGCGGCAAGCACGGCCTGGATACCGACCATGGCTTCGCCCTCGCCGGCCAGCATCCTGGTGAGCGCGGCAAGGCGATCAGCCGCCTGAACCACACCTACAAGGGCGTGCGCATCTTCGAGTCCGAGTCTGTCGTCGTGTCCGACGCGGGCGGCAACATCGTCAGCGAATCAATCGCCGACCGCCGCGCGCAGCTGAGCGCCAAGCGGATGAATGTGAAGCCGCAGCTGCAAGAGCAGGACGCCGTCAAGGCTGCGCTGCGCGCCGTCGGCCCTTATGGCGTGGCCATCGATCCGCCGAAGGCCGAACTGATCATCTATCCCGTCATGAAGACGGTGCGCGCGGCCGGCGCCGAAAACAAGCAGGAAAGCGAACTGAACGCGACGGATGTGAGCGAGGTGGTGGACGGCTACAAGCTGGCCTACCTGGTGCAGACCCGCATGGCCAACGGCAACAAGCCTGTGTTCCACAATACCGTCGTCAATGCCCAGGACGGCAGCGTGATCGAGCAGTGGAATATGCTGCAGACCGTGGTCGGCACCGGCAACAGCCAGTACAACGGTGCAGTGCCGATCAACACCACGCTGAGCGGCACCAGCTATAAGATGGTCGACGGCACGCGCGGCGTCGGCGGCACCTTCGGCGCCATGGCTATCACCAACGCCAACCACACCACCAGCGCCGGCACCGTGTACACCAACGCCAGCAACACCTGGGGCGACGGCAAGCAGTACATCGCCGGCGGCAGCACTACCGACGCCAACGGCCAGACCGCCGCCGTCAACGCGCTGTGGGGCTTGATGAACACCTACGACATGCTGAAGAACGTGCTCGGCTGGCAGTCGCTGGATGGCAACAACACGTCGACCTACATCGCCGCGCACGTCAACACCGCTTACGACAACGCCTACTACTCCGACACATGCAAATGCATGTACATCGGCGACGGTGGCAGTTACTTCAACAACCTCGGTTCGATCGACGTGATCGGCCATGAAATGGGCCACGGCGTCACCGCCGCCACGTCCAACCTGGCTTACCGCGGCGAGTCCGGCGGCCTGAACGAGTCCAGCTCCGACATCACGGGCGAGGCGGTGGAAGCCTACGCCCGCGCCGGGGGCGCCGGTGCGGCACTGCCGTCGCCAGGCAGCAACGACTGGGTGATGGGCAAGGAAATCGCCAAGGATGGCCAGCCGCTGCGCTGGCTGTACAAGCCGAGCAAGGACGGCAGCAGCCCGGACGCGTGGAGCACTTCGATCAAGCGCCTGGACGTGCACTACAGCAGCGGCCCGAACAACCGCATGTTCTACTTCCTGGCCAAGGGGTCGAATTCGAGCAGCACCAGCGACTATTACAGCAAATACCTGACCAAGGCGCCGCTGGCGATGACCGGCATCGGCCTGGACAAGGCTTACCGCATCTGGTTCAAGGCGCTGAGCACCAAGTTCACGTCCTCGACCAACTACGCGGACGCGCGCCTGAAGGTGTTGGCTTCAGCGCAGGAACTGTATGGCGTCAACAGCGTTGAAGCGAAGGCGGTGCAGCGCGCCTACGCGGCCATCAACGTCGGTCTGGACATCGCCGAATAAATCTTCAGGCCAAAAAAACCTCCGCAGCCTTGCCGGCGCGGAGGTTTTTGTCGTTTTACAGCTTAGAAGCGATAAGCCAGCTTCACCACCGCGTAGTCCACGCCGCTGTTCGGCTTCTTGATGCCGCCATTGGAGAAATGCTGGATCTTGGCGGCGACTTCCCAGTTGTTGTTGAACACATAGCCGACGCCGATATGGTCGCCGAACTGGAAAGCGGTCGCCAGCTTGTCGTCGTTGTTGTCGTACAGCTTGGACAGCACGTGCATGCCTAGGCCGCCTTCAACGTAAAACCCCCGCTTGTTGTCCGCGCCGTAACGCAGCACCGGCGTAAAACCGACGTCGACCAGGTCCTGGTGCGCGCCGGGGATGTTGTGCGCCATCTTGCCGCGCCAGGCGCCGAAGCTGGCGTCCCAGTAGCCGCTCAGGCTGCTGCCGTTGGACTGGAACCATTGCTTGTTCCAGTCGGCGGTGACGCCGATGCGGGCCATCTGAACTTTGGAGGCGCTGGCGTATTCGCCGTAGACGGTATCAATCAGTTTATCGGCGGCCACGGCTGCCTGCATTGCAAGGAGAGCGGCAGCCGCCGCGAAGATTTTTTTAGTGTGCATGGCTACTTTCAGAGTCAGTGCTATATGTCGAGTTATATAGCCGTACTTCATTCTACCGAGATTCACAAAATCGTTCAGGAGGCGCTAATATGGGTAAGGCATTCTCAACATTGTTCACTCAGGAGTGGTCCCATTGTCAACGCAAATTTCATTTCTTGGTATCGGCTTGATGGGAGAGCCGATGGTGCGGCGCCTGCTTCAAGCCGGTTATTCCGTCACGGTATGGAACCGCACGGCCAGCAAGGCTGAGCCCCTGGCCGAGTACGGTGCGCTGCCGGTGGCTGACCTGGCGGACGCGGTCGGCTCGGCCGACGTTGTCGTTTCCATGCTGGAGGCGGGCCCCGTGGTTGGCCTGGTGATCGACGCGGCGCTGCCTGCGCTGCGCCAGGGAGCGCTGTGGATAGACATGAGCTCGACACGCCAGTCCGAGGCGCAGGCCTTCCACGCGCGGCTGGCGGCGGGCGGCTGCCGCTTCATCGACGCGCCGGTGTCGGGCGGCGTGGGAGGCGCGCAGGCGGGTACCTTGGCCATCATGGCGGGCGGCAGCGCCGGCGACTACGTACGCGCCGAGCCCGTGCTCGCGGCCATGGGACGCGCCACCTTGGTGGGGCCGGCCGGCAGCGGGCAAGTATCCAAACTGTGCAACCAGCTGATCGTCGGCGGCACGATCAGCATCATTGCCGAGGCGCTGTTGCTGGCGCAGGCGGCCGGGGCGGATCCGGCGGCCGTGCGCGCGGCGATACGCGGCGGTTTCGCCGAGAGCAAGATTTTGGATGTGCATGGCCAGCGCATGCTGGAGCGCAATTTCATGCCGGGCGGGCAGGTCAGGACGCAGTTGAAAGACCAGCACAACATCCTCGCCGCCGCAGCGGCGGCGGGCGTGGAATTACCGGTGACGGACCTGGTGACGCAGCGCTACGAGTCGCTGGTGGAGATGTTCCCGCTGGCCGACCACTCGGCCGCGCTGCTGGGCCTGGAGCAGCTCAATACCGGCCACCGCGTGGGGAAGGGGCCGGATCTGCTGCCGTAGATTTTGTCATTCCCGCGCAGGCGGGAATCCATGGCCCGCATGAATTCCCTCCATAGGCCGCGTGTTTTTGTTGCCTAGCATGGATTCCCCTTGCTGCCGCAAGTCGTTCCGCAGGCGTGGGGCATGCCCCACGAATTCCCTGCTACACCCTATGCGGGAATGACACCTTGGCGCGGCAGCGCGGTCTCCGCCAGGCGCACCCAGAAGCTGGCGCCTATCGGCAGCAGATTGTCGTTGAAGTCGTAGCTGGCGTTGTGCAGCACGCACGGGCCGAGGCCGTGGCCACCGTCACGGTGGTCGCCCTCGCCGTTGCCGAGGAAGATGTAGCAGCCCGGCTTTTCCTGCAGGAAGAACGCGAAGTCTTCCGCGCCCATGGTCGGCTCGATCTTGTCGTCCACCATGCCGTCACCGGCCACCGCCTTCATCACTTCCACCGCGAACCGCGTTTCCTGCGCATGGTTCACCAGCGGCGGATAGTTGCGCTTGAAGGTGAACTCGACCTCGGCGTCGAAACCGGCCGCGATATGCTCGGCCAGCATGCGCATGCGCTCTTCCACCAGGTCCAGCACCTCGGTGGTGAACGTGCGCACGGTGCCGACCAGCTTGGCGTCGTCCGGGATCACATTGGTGGCGCTGCCCGCGTGGATCTGCGTGATCGACAGCACCGCCGTGTCGAGCGGGCTCTTGTTGCGCGTGATGACGGTCTGCCAGGCCTGCGCGATGTGGATCGCCACCATGATGGGATCGATGCCCTTGTGCGGCTGGGCGGCGTGGGCGCCCTTGCCGCGCACGGTGACGTGGAATTCATTGCTCGACGCCATCATCGGACCCTCGCACACGCCAAAGGTCCCGGCCGCCATGCCGGGCCAGTTGTGCATGCCGTACACGGCGTCCATGGGGAAGCGCTCGAACAGGCCGTCCTCTATCATGCGGCGCGCGCCGGCCCCGCCTTCCTCGGCCGGCTGGAAGATCAGGTAGACGGTGCCGTCGAAGTCGCGCTGCTGCGCCAGATGGTGGGCCGCGCCCAGCAGCATGGCGGTGTGGCCGTCGTGGCCGCAGGCGTGCATCTTGCCCGGATGACGCGACGCGTGGGCGAAGGTGTTGATCTCCTGCATGGGCAGCGCGTCCATGTCGGCGCGCAGGCCAATGGCGCGTGCGGACGTGCCGTTCTTGATGATGCCGACCACGCCGGTCAGCCCCAGGCCGCGCACCACGGGGATACCCCATTCGCTCAGCTTGGCGGCCACCACGTCGGAAGTGCGTTCTTCCTCGTAGCAAAGTTCCGGATGTGCATGCAGATCGCGGCGGATCTGCTGCAGTTCGGATTGAAACGCGATAATCGGTTCTACAAGTTGCATCTGGGCTCTCCAGTACTCTGTTCTTGTGCGCCTGGGTAAGGCGCTACGCCATGGCGATATTGTCATTGTAGCCTTAGCCACCGCCGCATGGGGAAGCGCAGAATCGTTTACGATAACGCTTTCGATGATATGTCTTCGGACCAGCCCAGCCCACGCCATGACCACCGCCGCCATCACCACCCACGTCCGCGCCGCCTGCCCGCACGACTGCCCCGACACCTGCGCCATCATCGTCACCGTCGAAGACGGCGTTGCCACCGAAGTGAAGGGCGATCCCGACCATCCGACCACGGCCGGCGTGCTGTGCACCAAGGTGGCCCGCTACGCCGAGCGTACCTACCATCCGGACCGCCTGCTGCATCCGCTGCGCCGCGTCGGTAAAAAAGGCGAGGGCAAGTTCGAGCGCATCAGCTGGGACGAGGCGCTGGACGCCATCGCCGCGAAACTCAAGCCGATCGCCGCGCGCGCGCCGGAAGCCATCCTGCCGTACAGCTACGCCGGCACCATGGGCCTGCTGCAGGGCGAGGCCATGGCAGGCCGCTTCTTCCACAAGCTGGGCGCCTCCCAGCTGGACCGCACCATCTGCGCCATGGCCGGCGCCACCGGCTACAAATACACGGTGGGCGGCTCCATCGGCACCGACATGGAGCAGTTCCAGGACGCCAAGCTGATCATCATCTGGGGCGGCAATCCTATCGCCTCCAACCTGCACTTCTGGACCCGCGCGCAAGCGGCCAAGCGCAACGGCGCCAAGCTGATCGCCATCGATCCCTACCGCTCACTGACGGCCGAGAAATGCCATCAGCACATCGCCCTGCTGCCGGGCACGGACGCCGCGCTGGCCCTGGGCCTGATGCACGTGCTGATCGCCGAAGACCTGCTCGACCACGGCTACATCGCCGACTACACGCTGGGCTTTGAACAGCTGAAGCAACGCGCCGCCGAATGGACGCCGCAGCGAACTGCCGACACCTGCGGCATCAGCGTGGACGAGGTGGTGGAGCTGGCGCGCCTGTACGGCGGCACGGCGAAGAACGGCGAGCCGGTCGCCATCCGCGCCAATTACGGCGTGCAGCGCGTGCGCGGCGGCGGCATGGCGGTACGCAGTATCGCCTGCCTGCCCGCGCTGGTGGGCGCCTGGCGCCACGCGGCCGGCGGCATGCAGCTGTCCGCGTCCGGCTCCTTCCCGGCCAACAAGGCCGCGCTGCAGCGGACCGACTTCCTGCAGCAGCATGCCCGGCTGCCGCGCACCATCAACATGAGCACCATCGGCGACGACCTGCTGCGCCCCGCGTCGGAGGCGTTCGGCCCGCAGGTGGAAGCGGTAATCGTCTACAACGCCAACCCGCTGGCCGTCGCGCCGGATTCGTCGAAAGTGATGGCCGGCTTCGCGCGCGACGATTTGTTCACCGTGGTACTGGAGCATTTCCAAACCGACACTGTGGACTACGCCGACATCGTGCTGCCCGCCACCACCCAGCTGGAGCATGTGGACGTGCACACTTCCTACGGCCACCTCTACATGATGGCCAACAACGCCGCCATCGCGCCCATGGGCGAAGCCAAGCCGAACACGGAGATCTTCCGCCTGCTGGCCGCGCGCATGGGCCTGGACGATCCCTGCTTCAGCGAGAGCGACGACCAGATGGCGGCCGGCGCTTTCGATACGACGCACGTGCGCGCCATCCACTTCGACTGGGAGTCCTTGAAGCGCAAGGGCTGGCAACGCCTGAACATGCCGGACGCGCCTTTCGCGCAGGGCGGCTTCCCCACGCCGTCCGGCAAATGCGAGTTCTATTCGGCGCAGATGCTGGCCGACGGCCTCGATCCGCTGCCGGCCTATATCGCCCCTTACGAGTCGCGCGCCAGCAATCCGGAGCTGGCCGCGAAGTACCCGCTGGCGATGATATCCCCGCCCGCCCGCAACTTCCTGAACTCGACCTTTGTCAATGTGACCAGCTTGCGCGCCACCGAGGGCGAGCCGCACCTCGACATCCACCCGGACGACGCCGCGCAGCGCGGCGTGGCGCACGGCGATATGGTGCGCATATACAACGATCGTGGCTCGTTTGAATGTAAAGCGCGGGTCACCGACAAGGCCCGCGCGGGCCTTGTCGTGGGCCTCTCCGTATGGTGGAAAAAGCTCGCGGGAGACGGCAAGAACGCCAACGAAGTGACCAGCCAGCAGCTCACCGATATGGGCCGCGCGCCGACTTTTTACGATACACTGGTCCAGGTAGAGAAAGCCGCCTGAGAGTGAAAAATGCGCAAATTTGTCCGTCAGCTAATGCGCGCCAGATACTGGCTGGCGGCGGGCGCTTGTGCACTGATGCTGGCCGGTTGTGCACAATTCAAGTATTACTTCCAGGCCGCCCAGGGCCAGTACGCGCTGTGGTCCGAGGCGCGCCCGATTGAAGACTGGCTGGGCGATCCCGCCACCGATCCCAAGCTCAAGGCGCGCCTGGAAAAGGCGCTGCTGATACGCCGCTTCGCCGTCAAGGAACTCGGCCTGCCGGACAACGCCAGCTACCGCAACTACGCCGCCCTGAACCGCCCCTACGTGCTGTGGAACGTGGTGGCCACGCCTTCGCTGTCGCTGCGGCCCATCCAGTGGTGCTTCCCGATCGCCGGCTGCGTCAGCTACCGGGGCTACTACAGCAAGGAAGACGCCGAGGCCTACGCCGACGAACTGCGCAAGGAAGGCAACGACGTGCAACTGGGCGGCGTGCCCGCCTATTCCACCTTGGGCTGGTTCAGCGATCCGCTGCTGTCCTCCTTCATCAACTATTCCGACGCCGAACTGGCGCGCATGGTGTTCCACGAGCTGGCCCACCAGGTAGTCTACGTGCAGGGCGATTCGCGCTTCAACGAAGCCTTCGCCACCGCCGTCGAGGAGGCCGGCGTGCAGCGCTGGCTGGACATCTACGGCAACGACGCCATGCGCGAAGCCTACGAGCGCTACAGCGCCCGCCGGCACGACTTCCTCGACCTGCTGGTGCGGCACCGTGCGCTGCTGGCCGCCAACTACGCGCGCCAGGCCAGCGACAAGAAAAAACGCGAGGAAAAGCTGCGCATCTTCGCCGCACTGAAGGCCGAATACCAGGCCATGAAGACCGAGCGCTGGGGCGGCTACGCCGGCTACGACCGCTTCTTCGCCGAACCGCTGAACAACGCCCACCTTGCATCTGTTGCAACTTATAACGATTTCCTCCCTGGTTTTCGCGCCATGCTGGCACGCGAAAAGACCTTCCCGCGCTTTTATGCTGCAGTGCAAGGGATGTCCAATCTGAGCTTGGCGGAGCGCCAGGCCCGCCTGCTCCAGCTTGGGCAGCCGCCCTCGCCACCGCCTGATGCCGTCGCTACGCAATCGATAGTTTCGCCGCAACGTTGAAACATGCTGCATTGCAGCATAAATTGTATCGGTAGAGGAGGGGTTCAAAAACTGCAAAAGCGCTTGCATACTGGCGTTGCGCCCGATAGCATCTAAGCTAGTTTGTGTACGAGCGTACTATTTTTGATTTTCGAGCCCATAAAAATATATTTAAGAGACGAGGCACAGGATGGAGAAAATTTGGCTGCAGTCGTATCCCCCCGGCGTTCCAGCGGAAATCGATCCTAATCAGTACCGATCGCTGGTGCACTTACTGGAAGAGTCGTTCCAAAAGTATGCGGATCGCAACGCTTACGTCTGCATGGACAAATTCATCACCTATGCCGAGCTCGACGCCATGTCGAAGCGCCTGGGCGGCTGGCTGCAAAGCCGCGGCCTGAAGAAGGGCGCGCGCGTGGCGCTGATGATGCCCAATGTGCTGCAATACCCGATCGCCATCGCGGCCGTGCTGCGCGCCGGCTACACCGTGGTCAACGTCAATCCGCTGTACACGCCGCGCGAGCTGGAGCACCAGCTGAACGACTCCGGCGCCGAAGCCATCATCATCCTGGAAAACTTCGCCATCACCCTGGAGCAGGTGCTGCCGCGCACCAAGGTCAAGCACATCATCGTCGCCAGCATGGGCGAGATGCTGGGCGGCATGAAGGGCGTCATCGTCAACTTCGTGGTGCGCAACGTCAAGAAAATGGTGCCGGCGTTCTCGCTGCCGAACGCGGTGCGCTTCAAGGACGCGTTGTCGCAGGGCGCCCGGATGAAGCTGACCCCGGTCGAGCTGCACGCGTCCGACATCGCCTTCCTGCAATACACCGGCGGCACCACGGGCGTCTCCAAAGGCGCCACCTTGACCCACCGCAACATCGTCGCCAACCTGCTGCAGAACGAAGCCTGGGCCAAGCCCGGCCTGGACAAGCCGCCCGTCATCAATCCGCTGACCATCGTCTGCGCCCTGCCGCTGTACCACATCTTCGCGTTGACGGCCTGCGCCATGTGGGGCATGCGCATGGGCGCGCTGAACATCCTGATCCCCAACCCGCGCGACATCGGCGGCTTCATCAAGGAAATCGGCAAATACAAGTTCAGTATGCTGCCGGCGGTCAACACGCTATACAACGCAATGCTGAACCATCCGGCCTTCGGCAGCCTGGACTTCTCCGGCCTGAAGCTGTGCAACGGCGGCGGCATGGCGGTACAGCAGGCCGTCAACGACAAGTGGCTGAAGGCGACCGGCGTGCCCATCATCGAAGGCTACGGCCTGTCCGAGACCTCGCCGACAGCCACCTGCAACCGCGCCGACGGCACCGAGTTCACCGCCACCATCGGCCTGCCGGTGCCGTCGACCGACATCGCCATCCTGGACGACGACGGCAATCCTGTCGCGCTCGGCCAGCCCGGCGAAATCGCGATACGCGGCCCGCAAGTGATGGTGGGCTACTGGAACCGTCCCGAGGAAACCGCCAAGGTCATGACGCCGGACGGCTACTTCAAGTCCGGCGACGTCGGCGTCATGGACGCGCGCGGCTACGTCAAGATCGTCGACCGCAAGAAGGACATGGTGCTGGTGTCCGGCTTCAACGTCTACCCGAACGAGGTGGAGGGCGTGATCGCCTCGCATCCGGGCGTGCTCGAATGCGCCTGCATCGGCGTGCCGGACGACCACTCGGGCGAAGCGGTCAAGGTGTTCGTGGTGCGCAAGGATCCTAACTTGAGCGTCGAGACCTTGATGGCCTACTGCAAGGAAAACCTGACCGGCTACAAGAAACCGAAATACATCGAGTTCCGCGACGAGCTGCCGAAGACCAACGTCGGCAAGATCCTGCGCCGCGTGCTGCGCGACGAAGCGGTCGGAGAGAAAAAGAAAGCGGCATAGACTGCGCCGGCCCACAGGCAGAACCGCCTGCAGGCCGGGCGGTTTTTTTTATCGACAATGATTGAGAGTGAGGCTACTGATGGACAAGATTTGGTTGAAATCCTACCCCGAAGGCGTACCTGCGGAAATCGACAACACGCAATACAGTTCGGTGACGCATTTGCTGGAGGAGTCTTTCCGGAAGTACGCCGACCGCAACGCCTATGTGTGCATGGACAAGTTCCTGACCTACCGCGAAGTGGACCAGATGTCGCAGCAGCTGGGCGCCTGGCTGCAAAGCAAGGGCCTGGCCAAAGGCGCGCGCGTGGCCATCATGCTGCCCAACGTGCTGCAATACCCGGTGGCGATGGCCGGCATCCTGCGCGCCGGCTACACCGTGGTCAACGTCAATCCGCTGTACACGCCGCGCGAACTGCAGCACCAGCTGAACGACTCCGGCGCCGAAGCCATCATCGTGCTGGAGAACTTCGCCACCACGGTGCAGCAGGTGCTGTCGGCCACCAAGGTCAAGCACGTCATCGTTGGCAGCATGGGCGACCTGCTGGGCGGCCTGAAAGGGACCATTGTCAACTTCGTGGTGCGCAACGTGAAAAAGATGGTGCCGGCCTATGCGCTGCCGTCCGCCGTCAGCTTCAAGAAAGTGCTGGCCGAAGGCGCCCGCCTGAAGCTCAAGGCCGTGCCGCAAACCCACGACGACATCGCCTTCCTGCAGTACACCGGCGGCACCACGGGCGTGTCCAAGGGGGCCGTGCTGCTGAACCGCAACGTCATCTCCAACGTGCTGCAGAACGAAGCCTGGCTGCAGCTCGACACCAGCGGCAATCCGGTGGTGTTCGTCTGCGCGCTGCCGCTGTACCACATCTACTCGCTGACCATCAGCGCCTTCATGGGCATGCGTTTCGGCGGCATGAACATCCTGGTGCCCAACCCGCGCGACATTCCCGGCTTCGTCAAGGAGCTGGCCAAGTATCCGGTGGTGGTGTTCCCGGCCGTGAACACGCTGTACAACGCGCTGCTGAACAATCCCGAATTCGCCAAGCTGGACTTCTCGACCTACAAGGTCTGCAACGGCGGCGGCATGGCGGTGCAGCAGGCCGTGGCCGACCGCTGGCTGAAGCTGACCGGCACGCCCATCATCGAAGGCTACGGCCTGTCCGAAACGTCGCCGGTGGCCACCGCCAACCGTCCCGACATCAAGGAATTCACCGGCACCATCGGCCTGCCTATCCCGTCGACCGAAATCAAGATCCTGGACGACGACGGCGTCGAAGTGGCGCTGGGCCTGCCGGGCGAAATTGCCATCCGTGGCCCGCAGGTGATGGCAGGCTACTGGCAGCGCGCCGACGAGACGGCCAAGACCATGACCGCCGACGGCTTCTTCAAGACCGGCGACGTCGGCATCATGGACGAGCGCGGCTACACCCGCATCGTCGACCGCAAGAAAGACATGATCCTGGTGTCCGGCTTCAACGTCTATCCGAACGAGGTGGAAGGCGTGGTTGCGGCGCACCCCGGCGTGCTGGAAGTGGCGTGCATCGGCGTGCCGGACAAAAATTCCGGCGAAGCGGTCAAGCTGTTCGTCGTGCGCAAGGACCCGAACCTGACCGCCGAAGACATCCAGGAATTCTGTAAAGCCGAGCTGACCGCCTACAAGAAGCCGAAATACATCGAGTTCCGCGACGAGCTGCCGAAGACCAACGTGGGCAAGATCCTGCGCCGCCAGCTGCGCGACGAAAAGCAAGCCGCCTGAGCCGTACCCGCTTGGAAAAAGGGGCCAGGGTTATTAAAAAACACCGTTTTTTAATAACCCTGGCCCCTTTTCTACTCCGTTTCTAGGCCAGGCCGGTTTTCGAATTCGCCACGGTGAAGCTGGTGAGGGTGGCAAGGGCGGTGGCGGGGGCGCGCACGTCGTCCAGGCCCTGGAATAGCACGGTGCTGCGTTCGGGCGTGATGTCGAACAGCATGAAGCCGCGCTTGTCGCTGCGGCCGTATTTGAGCTGCGGATTCATGTCCACGTATTGCTGCGTGCGCGCTTGTGGACGCGAACTGGACGTGACGGAGGTGCCGCAGAACTCGGTCGCCAGCACCGGGTTGCCTTTGCCCGCCGGACGGCGGCCGTCGCGCGTCAGCTCGGCCGCGTAAAAGGTGTGCACGTCGCCGGACAGTACCAGCGGGTTGGCCGCCCGGCTCGCTTGCAGCGCGTCGTACACCCGCTGGCGCGCCGCCGGATAGCCGTCCCAGCCGTCGGTCCAGTAGCGGCCGTCGTCTTCCTTCTGCAACGGCACCTGGCTGCCGCCCGCCATCAGTGTCTGCTGCGCCAGGATGTTCCAGCGCGCTGTCGATTCTTTCAAGCCTAGCTCCAGCCAGCGCTGCTGCGCTGCACCCAGCATTTCGCGGGCGGGATCGCGCAGCGCGGCGCAGTCGCGCCAGTAGACCGAACTGGAGCCGCCGCGTCCCACCGTGCACGCCTGCGGCGCGCGGTGCTGGCGGTTGTCCAGCACGTGGAAGCGCGCCAGCCGGCCCCAGTCGTAGCGCTGGTGCATGCGCATGCTGCCGTAGCCGTCCGGCGCGTCCAGGCGGATCGGCTGGTGCTCGTAGTAGGCCTGGTAGGCGGCCGCGCGGCGCGCTGCGAAGCTTGGCGACAGGCGCTCGTCGCGGTCGCCGGCGTAGTCGTTCGCCACCTCGTGGTCGTCCCAGGTCAGTATCCATGGCGCGGCCAGGTGCGCCGCTTGCAGGTCCGGGTCGCTCTTGTACTGGGCGTAGCGGGCGCGGTATTGCGCCAGCGTGAAGCTCTCATCCATCCGCTGCGACGCACGCGGATGCTGGCGATGGTAGGCGCCCCATTCGTAGATGTAGTCGCCGAGGAAGGCCACCAGATCGGGCGCGGCGGCGGCGATGTGGCGGTGCGCGGCGTAGCTGCCGAATTCCCAGTGCTGGCATGAGGCCACGGCCAGCTTGAGCGCGGACGGCATCGCATCCGGCGCGGGCGCGGTGCGGGTGCGGCCCACCGGGCTGACGGCGTCGCCCAGCATGAAGCGGTACCAGTACCAGCGGTCCGGCGCCAGGCCGCCGACGTCCACGTGGACGCTGTGCGCCAGCTCGGGCGGAGCCATGGCCGTGCCCTTGGCGGCGATGCTGCGGAACGCTTCGTCGTACGCCATTTCCCAGCGCACCGGCATGGCCAGCTGCGGCATCGCGGCGGCATTGAACGGGTCGTACAGGATGCGGGTCCACAGTACGACGGCGTGAGGCAGCGGCGAGCCCGAGGCGACGCCGAGGGAGAACGGGTAAGCACGGTCGCCGGCGCCGCCGTCGCCTGCGGACGTGCCGGGTGCGGGCGTGGCGCGGCTGACGCCCGCAGCGGCCATGGCGGCCAGCGCGGACAGGCGCGCGCAGCTCAGCAGAAGAACGCGGCGCCCGTCGTCCATGCCGGCTAAGGTCCGGTTACAGCAGCGATTCCAGCGGCGGCACCGGGCGCGGCTTGCGGTCCGGGCCGGTCGCGACGTAGGTCAGCGTGGCTTCCGTCACCTTCACCGTGCACGCTTGCAGCCGGTTGCGCTCGGCGTACACTTCCACGTTGACGGTGATCGAGGTGGTGCCGACCTTGACGATATCGACGTAGAAGGAAAGGAGATCGCCGACGAAGACGGGATTTTTGAAAATGAAGGAGTTCACCGCCACGGTGGCGACGCGGCCGTTGGCGCGCCGGGTGGCGGGCAGGGAGCCGGCGATGTCGACTTGCGACATGATCCAGCCGCCGAACACGTCGCCATAGACGTTGGCGTCGGACGGCGCCGGCATCATGCGCAGCTCGGGCATTTTTCCTGCTGGCAGGCCGCGGCGTTCCGGGGACAGTGGGGGATTTTCTGGCGTGGTCATCGTGAAGTCTCGCTAAGGGCTACAATTGGATTCAGTTCGCATTCTCATTGTAACCACAGATCCACCGCACCACGGAAGACTTGCCCGCCCATGCGCCGCTCAGCCACATCCCTCCCACCGCCACCTGACGCCGCCGGCCAGCCGCCGCGCAGCGACATGGCCACCCTGAAAACCCTGATCCCCTACCTGTGGGTCTACAAATGGCGCGTGCTCGCCGCACTGATGTGCTTGATCGGCGCCAAGCTGGCCAACGTCGGCGTGCCGGTCGTGCTGAAAAAGCTGGTCGACGAGATGACCATCTCGCCGTCCCATCCGCACGCCCTGCTGGTGCTGCCGCTGGGCGCGCTGGTGGCCTACGGCCTGCTGCGCCTGTCGACCACCGTGTTCACCGAGCTGCGCGAGTTCCTGTTCGCCCGCGTCACCCAGCGCGCCGTGCGCACCATCGCGCTCAAGGTGTTCCGCCATCTGCATTCGCTGTCGCTGCGCTTCCACCTGAACCGCCAGACCGGCGGCATGACGCGCGACATCGAGCGCGGCACGCGCGGCGTCGGCTCGCTGATCTCCTACACGCTGTTCAACATCCTGCCCACGCTGGTGGAGATCTCGCTGGTGCTGGGCTATCTCGTCACGCACTATGACATCTGGTTCAGCGCCATCACCTTTGTCGCGCTGGTGTCCTACATCATCTTCACCATCACGGTGACCGACTGGCGTACGCACTTCCGCCGCACCATGAACGATCTCGATTCCAAGGCCAACACCAAGGCCATCGACTCGCTGATCAATTATGAAACCGTCAAATACTTCGGCAACGAGGACTACGAGGCCAGGCGCTACGACGAAGGCCTGCAGCGTTTCGAATCGGCGGCCGTGAAATCGCAGACCTCGCTGTCGCTGCTCAACACCGGCCAGTCGCTCATCATCGCCACCGCCGTCACGCTGATCCTGTGGCGCGCCACGCAGGGCGTCATCGACGGCAAGATGACCCTGGGCGACCTGGTGCTGGTGAACGCCTTCATGATCCAGCTCTACATTCCGCTGAACTTCCTGGGCGTGATCTACCGTGAAATCAAGCAAAGCCTGGCCGACATGGAGCGCTTGTTCTCGCTGCTGGACCAGAACCGCGAAGTGGCCGACGCGCCGGACGCCAAGCCCTTGCGCACGCAGGGCGCGCAGGTGCGCTTCTCGCACGTGGACTTCAGCTACGAGGCCAAGCGGCAGATCCTGTTCGACGTCGATTTCACCATCGCCGCCGGCACCACCACGGCGGTGGTGGGCCACAGCGGTTCGGGCAAGTCCACCCTGTCGCGCCTGCTGTACCGTTTTTATGAAGTGAACCAGGGCCCGAACGGGGGAAGCATCACCATCGACGGCCAGGATCTGCGCGCGGTGACACAGGACTCGCTGCGCCACGCGATCGGCATCGTGCCCCAGGATACGGTGCTGTTCAACGACACCATCGAATACAACATCGCCTACGGCAAGCCCGGCTCCAGCAAGGAGGACATCGTGGCGGCCGCGAAAGCGGCATCGATCCATGACTTCATCGCCAGCCTGCCGGACGGCTACGCGTCCATGGTCGGCGAGCGCGGCCTGAAGCTGTCGGGCGGCGAAAAGCAGCGTGTGGCGATCGCCCGCACGCTGCTGAAAAATCCCGCCATCCTGATTTTCGACGAAGCCACGTCGGCGCTCGATTCGAAGGCCGAACAGGCGATCCAGGCGCAACTCAAGGAGATTGCCAAAAACCGCACCACCATGGTCATCGCGCACCGCCTGTCGACCGTGGTCGACGCCGAGCAGATCATCGTGCTCGATCATGGCCGCGTCGTCGAACGCGGCACGCACCAGTCGCTGCTGGCCGCCGAGGGCTTGTACGCCCAGATGTGGCAGCGGCAGCAGGCCAAGGTGGAGGAGGAGCTGGCTTCGCCGACCGGCGAGGAGCTGGTAGGCTAAGCCGCCGGCAGCCGGCAGCCGGCAGCCGGCTATACGCGGTCCGCTTAGCGGGTGGCGGTGCGCGTGCCCACCACTTCGACCGTCACGCGGCGGTTGCTGGCGCGGCCGGCAGCCGTCTTGTTGTCGGCCACCGGCTGGGCTTCGCCCTTGCCCTCGGTGTAGATGCGCGCCGCGTCCACGCCCTTGCCCATGATGTAAGCCTTCACCGCCTCGGCGCGGCGCAGCGACAGCTTCTGGTTGTACGCGTCCGTGCCCACCGCATCGGCGTGGCCGACCGTGATCATCACTTCCGTGTTCATCCCCTGCAGCTTGGCCAGCAGCGCGTCGAGCGCGGCCATGCCTTCCGGTTTCACGCGCGCGCTGTCGAAGTCGAACAGCGTCTCGGCTGCGAACGTCACCTTCTCGGACACCGGGACGGGCGCCGGGGCCGGCGGGCTTGGCGGTGGCGGCGGCGCCATCACCTCCGGCGCGGGCGCGGGAGCCGGCGCCGGCGCGTAGACCACCGGCTTGGTCGCCGGGCGCCCCAGTTTGTAGACCAGGCCCAGCGAGTACAGGTCCACGTCGCCGCGGTTGCCCACGGCGTCGTTGACGCGGTAGCGTTCCACTTCGCCGCGCAGGGCCAGCGCTTCGCTGAATTTGTATTCCAGGCCCAGGCCCGCCTTGGCGTTCAGCTTGCGCTGACTGGGGTTCGGATCGGTCGCGGCTGCCAGGCGGTTGCCACTGAAGTGGGTGCTTGCTTTCGCGTAGTTCATGCCGGCGCGGCCGAGCAGCGAGAGCCGCTCGGACAGCGGCAGTTGACCCACCAGGTCCAGGCTGGCGCCGCGGAAGCCCGCTTCGCCATTGAGCACGCCGTTAGCCGTGGTGGTGGCGTCGAAGCCGAATTTGCCCAGGTCGAAATACGTGCCTTCGATGGCGACATAGCGGTTCAGCTGCTTGCCCAGCGTGAGCTTGTAGCCCAGGTCGCGCTGGTCGGTGGCGAAGCGGGTGACTTGCGCGCCGTTGGCCGTCAGGCTGTTGACCAGGCGGTCCTTGTCGATGGTGGCGCGCGACTGGCCGACACCGGCGCCGATGTACCAGGCATGGTTGGCCCAGTCCGGATTGACGAAGGGTTCCTCCGCCGCCATGGCGCTCTGGCCGATCAACAGGGTGCCGCCGATGGCGCCCAGGGCGGCCAGGTATTTTGCTATGTTCATGGAGTGCTTTCGAATGTGGTGGACGCGGGCCATTACTTGGCGATCTGGTTGTTGCGCAGCGTGACGGCGGCGGCGGTGAGCACGCGGCCGTTCAGCAGCGTGGCGTTGTCGCCCAGCGTGATGGCGGCGGCCTGTCCCAGGATCGAACCTTTGAAGACGCTGTTCGCGCCCAGCGTGGTCGGACCGACAGGCAGCCAGTTCACATTGGCCGCCGTTGCGCCGCCGGTCAGGGCCACGACCGAATTGGCGGTGGTGTTCAGCGTGGACGCGGTGCGGAAGATGTACAGGCCGGGGCCGTTCATGGTGAAGGTCCCGGTGATGTTGATCGCACCGGCATAGCAGTAGACGCCAGGCGTGAGCACCAGGCCGCCGAGGTCGACGCCGGCCGCGGAATTGACGGTGCAGCTGCGGCTGTTCGCATCGGCGATTGCCACTTGCAGGTCGGCCAGGGCACCGGTCAGGATGGCGCCCGATTTCAGATTGAGGAAGCCCGCAGTCTGCACCGGATCGGTGGTCTGCGACGGCGAACCGACGTCGCCGGTGACGACGGTGGTGCCGCCCGCGTTATTGGTGATCGAGGTGCCCGCCAGGACGGCGAAGCTGGCCGCCGTGCCCAGGTTGACGCTGGTCCCTGGCGCCACGGGTGGAACTGCGACCGGAGGGACCACGACCGGCGGAGCCACGACCGGCGGAACCACCACCACGGGCGGAACCACGGGTGGGACGACCACCGGCGGCACGACGGGCGGCACCGTCACGCTCAGCGCGGCGCTGCCGGCTTTGGCGCCGAAGGTGGCGGTGACGGTGGCGCTGCCGGCCGCCACGGCCGTGGCGAGGCCGCCAGTGGCGCTGACGGTGGCCACGGCCGGCGCGGCCGAGGTCCAGGAGGAAGCGGCGGTCACGTCCTGCGATGAACCGTCGGCGTAGGTCGCGGTGGCGGTCAACTGCTGTTTGGCGCCGACTGTCAGGACCGTCGTGGCCGGCGTCACGGATACGCTGGCCAATGCGGCGGCGGGCAGGCCGAGGATGGGATCGCGGCCCTGGCCGCCGCCGCAGGCGGTGAGGAGGGCGGTGGCGACGAGGCCTGCGGTGCAAAGCAGGCGGAAGGTGGCGCGTTGTATGGTGGTCATATGGGTTCCTGGTGATGCAGCCGAGTTCGGCCGAGTGCCCCCACTATCCCAATTCGCGCCCCCTCGCATCGTGCGCTACCGAACGCACGAGGGCCCGCATGGAAAATAAAATGCCAAACTACAACAGCCATAAAAAAGGCTTCCCGAAGGAAGCCTTGCTGTGCCACTGGCAGCGGCCGCTTGCCGCTGGAACTTGCGCTGCCGCTTACGGCAGCGGCGAATCCGACAGCTCTTGCTCCAGCGGGGCGACCAGCTCGCCTTCCCACTTGGCCACCACGGCGGCGGCGATGCTGTTGCCGATCACGTTGGTGGCTGAGCGCGCCATGTCCAGGAAGTGGTCGATGCCGAGCAGCAGCAGCAGGCCCGCTTCGGGAATGTTGAACTGGCCCAGCGTGGCGGCGATCACCACCAGCGACGCGCGCGGCACGCCGGCGATGCCCTTGGAGGTCAGCATCAGCACGGCCATCATGGTCAGCTGCGTGCCGACCGACATTTCAATGCCATAGGCCTGCGCGATGAACACGGTGGCGAAGGTGCAGTACATCATCGAGCCATCCAGGTTGAAGGAATAGCCGATCGGCAGCACGAAGGAGGCGATGCGGTTGCGCACGCCGAAACGCTCCAGGCCTTCCAGCGTTTTCGGGTAGGCCGCTTCGCTCGATGCGGTGGAGAAGGCCAGCAGCGCCGGACCCTTCATTTCGCCCATCAGCGCGAAGACGCGCTTGCCCAGGAACAGGAAGCCGGCCAGGATCAGCAGGGACCACAGCACGCCTATGCTCAGGTAGAACTCGGCCATGAACACGCCGTAGGTGCTCAGCACGCCGACGCCGCTCTTGGCGATGGTGCCCGCCACTGCGGCGAACACGGCCACCGGCGCGAACTTCATCACATAACCGGTCACCTTCAACATGATGTGGGCGATGCCGTCGACCGCGTCCACCAGCGGCTCGGCCTTGACGCCCACCGCGGCGGCTGCGGTACCGAAGAACAGCGAGAAGATCACGATCTGCAGGATTTCATTCTTGGCCATGCCGTCGATGATGGAGGCCGGCACCAGGTGGGTGATGAACTCTTTCAGCGACAGGCCGGTGGCGGCGATGCCCGACGGCGCGGTCACGGCGGGCAGGTGGCCGACCAGGGCGTCGCCCGGGCGGAACAGGTTGACCATGACCAGGCCCAGCAGCAAGGACATGACCGAGGCGATCAGGAACCAGCCCATGGTCTTCAGGCCGATGCGGCCCACTTCCTTGGTGTCGCCCATGCGCGCGATACCGACCACCAGGGTGGCGAATACCAGCGGCGCGATGATCATCTTGATCAAACGCAGGAAGATAGTTGTCAGGTATGACATATACTCGGCGAAAGCGGCCGGGTTTGCCAGGCTGGTGTTCGCGATATACCCCACGACGATACCCAGCACCAGGCTTACCATGATGTAGGTTGTCAAATTATTGCGTGTTTTCATAGGTTGGGGTTCCTGTGGTAGTGTCTCTCATCCGCGCGGCGCTTGGATAAAGCGCCGGTAAATGATATTAATTGATGAATAGTGATGAATAACTGAGCAAGTGTCGCAGTATCCTTGCGCCCCTGATGCCTGTCAAGCAACCGTGTCTCCTGTGGAATACAGTCTGTGCGGCACCGAAACCTAAACGCAAAAATGATAACCATAAAAAAACTCAATAAGTGGTACGGCCAGTTCCAGGTGCTCACCGATTGCAGCACGCAGGTGGCCAAGGGCGACGTGATGGTCATTTGCGGCCCGTCCGGCTCGGGAAAATCGACCCTGATCAAGACCGTCAACGGCCTGGAGCCCTTCCAGGAAGGCGAGATCATCGTCGACGGCACCTCGGTCGGCGCCAAGGGCACCAATCTGCCCGCGCTGCGGGCGCGCATCGGCATGGTGTTCCAGAATTTCGAGCTGTTCCCGCACCTGTCGGTGCGCGAGAACCTGACGCTGGGACAGGTCAAGGTGCTGGGACGGAGCCAGGACGAGGCCAATGTGCGCGGCCTGAAGTACCTGGACCGCGTCGGCCTGCTGGCGCAGCAGGACAAATTCCCCAACCAGCTGTCCGGCGGCCAGCAGCAGCGCGTGGCGATCGCCCGCGCGTTGTCGATGGACCCGATCGCCATGCTGTTCGACGAGCCGACGTCCGCGCTGGACCCGGAAATGATCAACGAAGTGCTGGACGTGATGGTCGGCCTGGCGCAGGAAGGCATGACCATGATGGTGGTCACGCACGAGATGGGTTTCGCAAAAAAAGTGGCCAACCGGGTGGTCTTCATGGACAAGGGGCATATCCTGGAGGATTGCACCAAGGACGAATTCTTCGGCGCGCCGCGTTCCGAGCGCGCGAAAGACTTCCTGGCCCGGATCATCCATTAATTATCCATTAATTATCTATTAATTATCCATTAATATGATCGGGTTCCCTAAGGGCGGGTCAGCCTGAGGCTCCGCGCCCCCGCGTAACCTGCCACAGCATGTTGAATTTCTAACCGGAGATATCATGGCGTTGAACAGAATGTTGACCATCTTGATGTGTGCCGCCGCGGCATCGGCCGTGCCCGCCGGCGTATCGGCCCAGACCCAGGAACCCACCGGCACGCTGGCCAAGATCAAGCGCACCGGCACCATCACCCTGGGCGTGCGCGACGCCTCCGTTCCCTTCTCCTACCTGGATGACAAGCAGCAGTACCTCGGCTACTCGGTCGACCTGTGCATGAAAATCGTCACCGCCGCGCAGAAACAGCTCGGGCTGACGTCGGTGAAGGTGGTGTTCAATCCCGTCACATCGGCCAACCGCATCCCGCTGATGGCCAACGGCACCATCGACCTCGAATGCGGCTCCGCCACCAACAATGCCGAGCGCCAGAAGCAGGTGGCATTCGCGCCCACCATGTTCGTGGTGGCCAACAAGCTGCTGGTCAAGAAGAGTTCCGGCATCCACAGCCTGGCAGACATGAAGGGCAAGACCCTGGCCGCCACCGCAGGCACCACCACGCTCAAGCAGATGACCATCCTGAACAGCGAGATGAACCTCGGCATGAACATCATGGTCGGCAAGGACCACCCCGAATCGTTCCTGATGCTGGAGACCGGCCGCGCCGCCGCGCAGGCCAACGACGACATCCTGCTGGCGGCCCAGGTGGCCGCCTCGAAGAACCCGGGCGATTACGAGATCACCAAGGAGGCGCTGTCGGTCGAGCCCTACGGCATCATGCTGCGGCGCGACGACCCGGCCTTCAAGCAGCTGGTGGACGCCACGCTGACGCGCTTCTACCAGAGCGACGACTACAAGAAGGTCTACGACAAGTGGTTCATGAGCCCCATCCCCCCGAAGGGCATCAACCTGAACTTCCCCATGCCGCCGCAGCTGCAGGCCGTGCTGCTCAAGCCGACCGACTCGCCCGACCCCGCAGCCTATGCCGCCGTGCCGCCCGCGCAGCAGGCTGCCGCCAAGAAAAAGGCCAAGTAAGCCGGCGCCATGAATTACCACTGGAACTGGCGCATTTTCTGGGAAGAGTCGCCGGACGGCGTGCACACCTACTGGGAGACGCTGGTCGACGGCCTGCAATGGACGCTGGCCGCGTCGCTGTCCGGCTGGATCATGGCCCTGCTGCTGGGCGTGTTGATCGGCACCGCGCGCACCCTGCCCGATTCCTGGATGGGCGCGTGGCTGCGCCGCCTGTGCACCGCCTACATCGAACTGTTCCGCAACGTGCCGCTGCTGGTGCAGATGTTCCTGTGGTACTTCGTCATGCCGGAACTGGTGCCGGCGGACGTGGGCGCCTGGCTCAAGGCGCAGTCCAACGCGCCCTTCATCACGGCCGTCATCTCGCTCGGCTTTTACACGTCGGCGCGGGTGGCGGTGCAGGTCACGGCCGGCATCGAGGCGCTGTCCGGCGGGCAGAAGCTGGCCGCCATGGCGCTGGGCCTGTCGCGCTGGCAGATGTACCGCCACGTGCTGCTGCCGCTGGCGTTCCGCATCATCCTGCCGCCGCTCACCAGCGAATTCCTCAACATCATCAAGAACAGCTCCATCGCGCTGACCATAGGCTTGACCGAGCTGACCGCCAGCGCGCGCGCCATCCAGGAATTCTCGTTCCAGGTGTTCGAGGCCTTTTCCGCCGCCACGCTGATCTATGTCACCGTCAACATCATCGTGGTGGGGCTGATGCACCTGCTCGAGCGCAAGCTGGCGCTGCCCGGCAGCCATTCCGGCGGAGGGCGCTGATGCTCACTGGCTTCTTTAGCGGCTTCGATTTCGACGTCATCGCCCGCTCCTGGGTCTACCTGTTCCAGGTCGGCATGGCCTTCACGCTGGAGCTGACCTTGTTCGCCATGCTGGGCGGCGTCGCGCTCGGCACGCTGCTGGCGCTGGGGCGCCTGTCGTCGAGCCGCCCCCTGTCGCTGCTGGCCTCCGGCTACGTGAACCTGATGCGCGCCGTGCCGCTGGTGCTGGTCATCTTCTGGTTCTACTTCCTCGTGCCCTACATCGGCGCCTGGGTCATCGGCGCGCCGGAACCGGTCAAGGTAGGGGCGTTCTGGTCCGCGCTGATCACCTTCATCCTGTTCCAGGCCGCCTACTACTGCGAGATCATGCGCGGCGGCATACAGTCGGTGGCGCGCGGGCAGATGCTGGCGGCGCAGGCGCTGGGTATGGGCTACTGGCAGATGATGGGCCACGTGATCCTGCCGCAAGCCTTCCGCAACATGCTGCCGGTGCTGCTGACGCAAACCATCGTGCTGTTCCAGGATGTGTCGCTGGTGTACGTGCTGTCGGTGCCGGACTTCGTCGGCGCCGCCAGCAAGGTGGCCCAGCGCGACGGGCGGCTGGTGGAGATGTATCTGTTCGTGGCGGTGGTGTATTTCGTCATGTGCGCCGCGCTGTCCTGGCTGGTGCGCCAGCTGCAGCGCAAGGTCGCCATCGTGCGCTAGGCTGCCATTTGTGCCGGTGATAATGACCGGCGCATGGTTGCTTGTCGTTTCGTTAATCAGGCTGGACAGGCGGGCGCAGGCCTCGCTGGCGGAAATCGTATCCATGCGCTATCTCCTATGCGTCATGCGGGGTGCAAAGGGTAAAATGGCGGGATTCCTCACTGAGAGCAGCCGCCATGTCCAACATTGCAAGCCCCGACAGCATCACCATCATCCGCCCAGACGACTGGCATTTGCACCTGCGCGACGGCGCCACCATGGCCAGCGTGCTGCCGCACAGCGCGCGCCAGTTCGGCCGCGCCATCGTCATGCCCAATCTGAAGCCGCCGGTCACTACCGTGGCCGCCGCCGCAGCCTACCGCGGCCGCATCCTGGCCGCGTTGCCGGCCGGCATGAGCTTTGAGCCACTGATGACGCTGTACCTGACCAATAACACCGACCCGGACGAAATCCGCCGCGCCGCCGACAGCGGTTTCGTACACGCCGTGAAGCTGTACCCGGCAGGCGCCACCACCAATTCGGACGCCGGCGTCACCGACCTGAAAAACTGCTACAAGGCGCTGGAGGTGATGCAGGAGCTGGACCTGCCCTTCCTGGTGCACGGCGAAGTGACCGATCCCGAGGTCGACGTGTTCGACCGCGAAGCCGTCTTCATCGAACGCGTGATGCGTCCGCTGCGCAAGGACTTCCCCGAGCTGAAAGTCGTGTTCGAGCACATCACCACGCGCCAGGCCGCCGAATACGTGGCCGAAGCCGAAGGCCCGATCGCCGCCACCATCACCGCGCACCACCTGCTGTACAACCGCAACGAGATCTTCAAGGGCGGCATCCGCCCCCACTACTATTGCCTGCCCATCCTGAAGCGAGAAGAGCACCGCCTGGCGCTGATGACGGCGGCCACCAGCGGCGACGAGCGCTTCTTCCTCGGTACCGACTCCGCGCCGCACGCGCAGGGCGCCAAGGAGAACGCCTGCGGCTGCGCCGGCTGCTACACCGCGCTGCACGCGATGGAACTGTACGCCGAAGCCTTCGAGCGCGCCGGTGCGCTGGACAAGCTGGAAGCCTTCGCCAGCCTGAACGGCCCGGCCTTCTACAACCTGGAACCGAACGCCGGCACCATCACGCTGCGCCGCGAACAGTGGACCCTGCCGGCTACCCTGCCGCTGGCCGAGCTGGAAGTGGTGCCGCTGAACGCCGGCGAGACCATCAACTGGAAGATGGCCTGACAGGCTGGAAGCGGTAACTAGCGTGTTAGAAGCAATCGACTGGTCGCGCCCCTGGTATCAGTCCGTGCAGGCTGCCGCTGCGGCAGCCGGAGTCGATGCGGATCCCGTCGCGGCCGGCGTCATCCCCCTTTTCAATGCGCAAGCAAGCGCGCGCGAATTATGTAATCATCAAGGGCTGCCGCTGGCCTTCGTGCCGCAAAGCGCGCTGCCCGAAGGCGTGGCGTACGAGGAGTTCATCGGCGCCACGGGCGGCGTGCCCACGCGCGACAATCTGCACGACTTTTTCAATGGCCTGGTGTGGCTCAGTTTTCCGCTGATCAAGCGGCAGCTGAACGCACTGCAGGCGGCGCAGATTGCGCAGGACGGCGTCGGCAAATCGCGCGGACCGGCGCGCGACGCCGCCACGCTGTTCGACGAGAATGCCGCGTTGCTGGTGGTGCGCGAGTCCGAGCGGGGCAGGGCGCTGGCGCAGGCGCTGCGCGGCCACGAATGGCGCGCCGCCTTCGTCGAGCTGCGCGCACTGTTTGGTGTTGACGCGCAGGTCTGGCTGTTCGGCCATGCGCTGATGGAGAAGCTGGTGGCGCCGTACAAGGCCATCACCGCCCACACGCGCATCGTGATGGCGGGCGACGGCTTCTTCGCCCTGGGCCACGCTGCGCGGCAAGCCTGGCTGGACGCGCAGGTGGCGCGGGAGCTGGCCGATGAAGGCCTGGGCAAGTCGTCCTTCACGCCGCTGCCGGTGCTCGGCGTGCCGGGCTGGTGGCCGCAGCAGGATGAGGATTTCTATAGCGACGTCGCGGTATTCCGCCCCAAGCGGAGCCGCGCTGTACAAACGTAGGGCGGGTTAGGCCAACGGCCGCAACCCGCCACAGCGCCGCCGACGCGGCAGAAAGCGACGCAGACGATGGACAAGGTAATCCGCTGGGGCATCCTGGGCACAGGAAAAATCGCGAAAGCCATGGCAGAAGGCTTGCGCGACACCGCCGGCGCGGAACTGGTCGCGGTAGCTTCGCGTACGCTGGACGGCGCCGCATCCTTCGCTGCAGCCTACGGCGTACCGCGCCGCCACGCCAGCTACCAGGCCCTGGCCGACGATCCCGAAGTGGACGTCATCTACATCGCCACGCCGCACCCCATGCACCACGAGAACGCCATCATGTGCCTGAACGCGGGCAAGGCGCTGCTGGTGGAAAAATCGTTCACCGTGAACCGCCGCGAAGCCGAGGAAGTCGTCGCGCTGGCGCGCGCGAAAAAGCTGTTCGTCATGGAAGCGATGTGGAGCCGCTTCATGCCCGCCATCGTGGAAGCCAAGCGCATCGTCGACAGCGGAGAAATCGGCACGCCCGCCAGCGTCAGCGCGGACTTCGGCTTCGCCGCGGACGTGGGGCCGGAGCACCGCATGTTCAACCCCGCCCTGGGCGGCGGCTCGCTGCTTGACCTGGGCATCTACCCGCTGTCGCTGTCGGCCTTTTTCCTCGGCCCGGTCGCGGCGGCGCACGCCGTGGGCGAGCTGGGAGCGACCGGCGTCGACGTACAGGCATCGTTCGCGCTCAAGCATGAGAGCGGCGCCGTCGCGTCCTGCTCCAGCAGCCTGCGCGCGCGCACGCCGTGCGAACTGACCATATCCGGCGACAAGGGTTTTGTGCGTCTGAACTCCCGCTTCCACTACACCGAATCGCTGACCGTGGAGCTGGCCGACGGCGGCAAGCGCGAACTGCGTATTCCGCGCAGCGGCAACGGCTATCCGCACGAAGCGGCCGAGGTGGTACGCTGCCTGCGCGCCGGCCTGCTCGAAAGCCCCGTCATGCCGCTGGACGAAAGCGTCGCCCTGATGGGCATACTCGACACCATGCGCGCGCAGATCGGCGTGCGTTACAGCGCCGACGCCGCGCAGTAAGGAATACCCCATGTTCACCTCCGACCGCGCGCCGTCGCTGAAAACCGTGCTGCTCGCCAGCGGCGTCGTCCTGATACTGGCCTTGGGTGTGCGCCACGGCTTCGGCTTCTGGATGCAGCCCATCTCGCAAGCGAACGGCTGGACCCGTGAAACGTTCTCGCTGGCGCTGGCCCTGCAGAATTTGATGTGGGGAGTGTTCGGCCCCTTCGCCGGCATGGCGGCCGACCGCTTCGGCACCATGCGCGTGGTGCTGGCGGGAGCGCTCAGCTACACGGCGGGCCTGGTCTGGATGGCGGTGGTGACGCAGCCCGCGCTGTTCATCGTCGGCTCGGGCGTGTTCATCGGCCTGGGCTTGGCGTGCACCGGCTTCGGCGCCGTCAGCGGCATCATCGGCCGCGTGGCGCCGGTGGAACGGCGTTCCTGGGCCTTCGGCATCTCCGGCGCCACCAGCTCCTTCGGCCAGTTCATGATGATGCCGCTGGAGCAGTTCATGATCTCCTCGGTCGGCTGGGAGAACGCCTTCTACCTGCTGGCGGGCGCGATCATGGTGGCCATGGTGCCGATGTCCTTCTTCCTGCGCGAGCCGCCGGTATCGCACGGCGAGGGCCAGCACCAGAGCATAGGCGACGCGCTGGGCGAGGCGCTGCGCAACCGCTCCTTCCTGTTCCTGGTGGCCGGCTACTTTGTGTGCGGCTTCCAGGTCGTGTTCATCGCGGTCCATCTGCCCGCCTACCTGAAGGACAAAGGCATGGGCGACCCCAGGATCGCCGTGATGGCGCTGGCGCTGATCGGCCTGTTCAATATTTTCGGTTCCTACTTTGCCGGCAAGTGGGGCGGCATGGTGCCCAAGCGCTACCTGCTGTCGGGCATCTACTTCATCCGCTCGCTGGTGATCGGCCTGTTCCTGCTGGCGCCCTTGTCCGCCGTATCCGTGTATGTGTTCGCGGCGGCGATGGGTTTCATCTGGCTGTCCACGGTGCCGCTGACGAATGGCGTCATCGCCGGAATCTTCGGCGTCAAGCACATGTCCATGCTGGCAGGCGTGGTGTTCTTGTCGCACCAGATCGGCAGCTTCCTCGGCGTCTGGCTGGGTGGCTACCTGTTCGCGCTGAAGGGCAACTACGACGTCGTGTGGGGCCTGGCGATTGCGCTGGGCGTGATGGCGGGGCTGGCCAATTTGCCGGTGGACGAGCGCCCGGTGGCGCGCGGCGCGCTCAAGCCCGCGTAGCATGCGATGAAGACCTGGCTGATCAGGGCGGCGGTGGCGGGTGCGCTGGCACTCGTCTTCCTGGCCTATTTGCGGCCGGACTTCTTGCTGGATCTGGCGGGGCGCTTCGTGATGTGCTTCTGAGCGGTGTCCCTGGCCGCTTTGCCGCCGGCTTTCACGCGCGCGGTGTAAGGGCTTTTGGTGACGAAACTGCCGTCGGCGGAGGTGTACTGTTTTGCTGTCAGCGCCGAAGGCAGCGCGGTCTCGTCCAGCCCGGCCAGCAGGTTCTTCGGATCGGTGCGGGCGCCGTTGTAGAACGCTTCCAGGTGCAGATGCGGGCCGGTCGAGTGGCCGGTCTTGCCGGACTCGCCGATGGACTGGCCGGCCGCCACCTCGTCGCCGACCTTGACGTCGCGGCTGTTCAAGTGGGCGTACAGCGAGCGGAAACCGTTCATGTGTTCGATGACGACCACTTCGCCGTACTTCCTGTCGCCTTCGTAGCGATTGGTGGAGGCCACCACCACGCCGCTGTCGGTGGCCTTGACGGGCGTGCCGACCGGGGTGGAGAAATCGACGCCGCCGTGGGCGCGGCGGCCGCGCAGCGCGCCGAAGAAGCTGCTCACGCGCGCTGTCGCGCCTTCAAGAGGCCAGTGCCATTTAGCCGGCTTTTCCGCCGCCACTGGCGTGCTCTGGGGCACCACGATTGGTTCGGCATACGCCGGCTGTGCCAGCGGCAAACCCAGCGATAAATAGATTGTGGTCAGAACCAAGGGCAGGATGGGAGAGGAAAGTTTGCGCATAAGGCCGGCGAGTGTCGCACAGGCCGCGCCGTCCGGCAAGTACGCTCCACTTCCTGCTGGCAGCGCCCCAACCCTGGGGTCAGGTCACAACCCTGGGGTCAGGCCTGCAATCGTGCAATTCCCGGCTGGGGTCGGGCCTGCAATCATGCAATTAGAGGCCCCGCATCGTGAGCGTTGCAGCGTTGGTTTTGAGTGCAAGGCAAGTCCAGCAGCCAGCTCTTCAGCGCAGGTTGCCATGTGCCCGCTTTGCGAATTGCCCGCTAGCCCGGGCATGATGGCGATGGTTACCCAGGAATGATGCCGCTCAAATATGCACGCATGCACGCCTGACCCCAGCCGGGAATTGCACGAATGCAGGCCTGACCCCAGGGTTCCCAGGGTTAGACTTTCAGGAATTCCTCGCGGCCGCCGAGCCAGCGCTCGAGGTGGGTTTCCACCGTGGCGGCGCTGGCGGGGTCGTGCAGCAGGGCGTGGGCGACGTCGCGCGCCTGGTCGACCAGCCAGCCGTCGGTTTCCAGGTCGGCGAAGCGCAGCATGGCCTGGCCGCTTTGCCGCGCACCGAGGAATTCGCCGGGACCGCGTATCTCCAGGTCGCGCCGCGCGATTTCGAAGCCGTCGGTGGTTTCGCGCATCGTCATCAGGCGCTGCTTGGCGACCTGGCCCAGCGGGCTCTGGTAAAGCAGCAGGCAGACGCTGGCCGCCGACCCCCTGCCCACGCGCCCGCGCAGCTGGTGCAGCTGCGACAGGCCGAAGCGTTCTGCGTGCTCGATCACCATCAGCGAGGCGTTCGGCACGTCCACGCCCACTTCGATCACCGTGGTCGCCACCAGCACCTGCATCTCGTTGGCGCTGAAGGCGTCCATGATGGCTTGCTTTTCGGCGGGCTTGAGGCGGCCGTGCACCAGGCCGACACGCAGGTCCGGCAGCGCCTCGGCCAGCAGCGCATGCGTGTCGGTCGCGGTCTGCAACTGCAGCGCTTCCGATTCCTCGATCAGCGGGCAGACCCAGTACACCTGCCGCCCCTCGAGTGCCGCCGCATGCACGCGGGCGATCACTTCGTCGCGCCGGTTCTGGTCGATGGCGCGCGTGACGATGGGTGTGCGGCCCGGCGGCAGCTCGTCTATCACCGACACCTCGAGATCGGCGTAATAGGTCATCGCCAGGGTGCGCGGGATGGGCGTGGCCGACATCATCAGCTGGTGCGGAATGGCGCCCGCGTTGCCCTTGTTGCGCAGCGTGAGGCGCTGTCCCACGCCGAAACGGTGCTGCTCGTCGACGATCACCAGGCCCAGGTTCTCGAACGCGACGTTGTCCTGGATCAGCGCGTGCGTGCCGATCACCAGCCGCGCCTCGCCCGATTCGACCAGCTCGGTGGCCAGCGCCTTTTCCTTTTTCTTCAGGCTGCCCGTCAGCCACACCACCTTCACGCCCAGCGGCTCCATCCACGCGGCGATCTTGCGGAAGTGCTGGTCGGCCAGGATCTCGGTCGGCGCCATCAGCGCCGCCTGGTAGCCGCTGTCGATCGCTTGCGCGGCCGCCAGCGCGGCCACCACGGTCTTGCCGGCGCCGACGTCGCCCTGCAGCAGACGCTGCATCGGATACTGCTGGCGCAGGTCGGCGCGGATCTCGTCGAGCACGCGTTGCTGCGCGCCGGTCAGCTTGAACGGCAGCGCGGCCTGGAAGGCGGTCGACAGCTGGCCGACTTTCCTCAGCGCGGCGGCGCCCTTGGAGCGCCGCGCCTGCTGCGCGCGCTTCAACGACAGCTGCTGCGCCAGCAGTTCGTCGAACTTCACGCGCGTCCATGCCGGATGCGAGCGGTCCATCAGCGCGTGCTCGTCCACTTCCGGCGTCGGGTAGTGCAAGAGCCGCACGGCGGGCTCGAAATCGCTCAGGTGCATGCGCCGCACCAGTTCCGCCGGCAGGGTGTCGGTCCAGTCGACGCGCTGCATGGCGTCGGTGATGGCGCGCCGCAGGATGTACTGCGGCAGGCCTTCGCCGGACGGGTACACCGGGGTCAAGGACGCCGGCAGCGGCGCCCCTTCATTGATCACCTTGTACACCGGATGCACGATTTCCGCGCCGAAGAAGCCGTGCTTGACCTCGCCGCGCGCGCGCACCCGCGTGCCCTCGGCCAGCTGCTTGACCTGGCTGCCATAGAAGTTCATGAAGCGCAGCTGGATGCCGCCCGTCTCGTCGGCGATGTGCACCAGCAGCTGCTTGCGCGGCTTGAAGGTGATTTCATTCTTGGTGACGATGCCTTCCACCTGCCACGACTGGCCGCCGCGCAGGCAGGCGTCGGCGATCGCAAAGACCTGCGTTTCATCCTCGTAGCGCATCGGCAGGTGCAGCACCAGGTCCATATCGGTGCGCAGGCCCAGTTTGGCGAGCTTGGCTTCGGCGTTGGCTGCGGTGATTTTTCCGCCCTTGGCTGCGGGTTTTTTAGGAGGTTTTTGCGTCGGTTCGGGCATAGCTTAGGCAAATTCGCGGTGCTTCCCTTCTACTAGCGTAAAATAGAGGGTTGCCCAACAGTTTCAGAAGTGCGTCATGTATTCTTTATCAGATTTCGATTTTAACTTGCCACAGGAGCGCATAGCGCAATTTCCGCTGCCGGACCGCAGTGCTTCGCGCCTGCTGCACGTCGACGGTGCTGAACTGCACGACCGCCAGTTCACCGACATCCTGGACCAGCTCCAGGCCGGCGACCTGCTGGTGATGAACGACACGCGCGTGCTGAAAGCCCGTTTCTTCGGCGTCAAGGACAGCGGCGGCAAGGTCGAGGCCTTGGTCGAGCGCGTGCTCGATACCCGCACCGTGCTGGCCCAGGTGCGCGCCTCCAAGTCGCCCGGCCCCGGCGTGAAGATCCGCCTGGCGGACGCCTTCGACGTCACCGTCGGCGAGCGCGCCGGCGAGTTCTACACCCTGCACTTCGAGGATGACGTGTTCGACCTGATCGAGGCCCACGGCCGCCTGCCGCTGCCGCCCTATATCGAGCACACCGCCGACGAATTCGACGAAACGCGCTACCAGACCGTGTTCAACAAGGTGCCGGGCGCCGTCGCCGCGCCCACGGCCGGCCTGCACTTCGACGAGGCGCTGCTGCAGAAATTGAAGGACAAGGGCGTCAATTTCGCCTACGTCACGCTGCACGTGGGCGCAGGCACCTTCCAGCCGGTGCGCACCGAGAACCTGGCCGAGCACAAGATGCACACCGAGTGGTACACCATGCCGCAAGCGACCGTCGACGCCGTGCGCGCCACCCGCGCCGCCGGCCACGACGTGGTCGCCGTGGGCACGACCAGCTTGCGCGCGCTGGAATCGGCCTCGCAGAGCGGATCGCTGGAGGCGGGCAGCGCCGACACGGCCCTGTTCATCACGCCCGGCTACCAGTTCAAGACGGTGACCCGCTTGATCACCAATTTCCACCTGCCGAAATCGACCCTGCTGATGCTGGTGTCGGCCTTCGCGGGCTATGAGGAGATCCGCCAGGCCTACGCCCACGCGATCGCCAACGAATACCGCTTCTTCAGCTACGGCGACGCGATGCTGCTGACCACGCAGTCCCGTGCTAAAAATTAGGATACAGAATGCTTGAATTTAAACTCATCAAGAACGACACCACCGGCTTGACCAAGGCCCGCCGCGGCACCGTGAAACTGAACCACGGCGAGGTGCAGACGCCGATCTTCATGCCGGTCGGCACCTACGGCTCGGTGAAGGCGATGTCGCCGCTGGAGCTGAAGGAAATCGGCGCGCAGATCATCCTCGGCAACACCTTCCACCTGTGGCTGCGTCCGGGCAACGACGTGGTGGCCAAGTTCGGCGGCCTGCACAAGTTCATGGGCTGGGACAAGCCCATCCTCACCGATTCGGGCGGCTTCCAGGTGTTCTCCCTGGGCGACATGCGCAAGATCACCGAGGAGGGCGTGCACTTCAATTCGCCCATCAACGGCGACAAGCTGTTCCTGTCGCCCGAGGTCTCGATGCAGATCCAGCGCGTGCTCAACTCCGACATCGTGATGCAGTTCGACGAGTGCACGCCCTACGAGATCGACGGCCGCCCGGCCACGGTCGAGGAGGCGGCCAAGTCCATGCGCATGTCCTTGCGCTGGGCCCAGCGCTCGATGGACGAGTTCAAGCGCGGCGAGAACCCGAACGCGCTGTTCGGCATCGTCCAGGGCGGCATGTTCGAGAGCCTGCGCGACGAATCGCTGGCCCAGCTGGAGGAAATCGACTTCCCGGGCCTGGCCATTGGTGGCCTGTCGGTCGGCGAGCCCAAGGAAGACATGATGCGCGTGCTGGCCCACGTCGGCCCGCGCCTGCCGCCCAACAAGCCGCACTACCTGATGGGCGTGGGCACGCCGGAAGACCTGGTGGCCGGCGTGTCGAACGGTGTCGACATGTTCGACTGCGTGATGCCGACCCGCAACGCGCGCAACGGCTGGATCTTCACCCGCTACGGCGACATCAAGATCAAGAACGCACGTTACAAAGAAGACATGGAACCGCTGGACGCGAGCTGCGCCTGCTACGCCTGCCGCAATTTCTCGCGCGCCTATCTGCACCACCTGTTCCGCTCGCAGGAGATCCTCGGTGCGCGCCTGAACACCATCCACAACCTGCACTACTACCTCGACATCATGCGCCAGATGCGCGAGGCGCTCGACGAGGACCGTTTCCCGGCCTGGGTGGCGCAATTCCACGCCGACCGCGCGCGCGGCATCTAAGCAATTCGTTCATTCTTGCAAATACATTTATTGCCCCCACTTAGCCCGGACGTCTGGCGCGTCCCGGCCAGTGCTAGAATACAGCGCTATTTTTTCAAACTAATCAACTGGAGTTCCCTGTGTTCATTTCCAATGCCTACGCCCAAAGCCCGACCGACGCACTCGGCCTGGGCGGTAATCTGACCAGCTTCCTGCCGCTGGTACTGATGTTTGTGGTGATGTATTTCCTGATGATCCGTCCTCAGCAAAAACGCGCCAAGGAACAGAAAGCCATGATGGACGCGCTGGCCAAGGGCGACGAAGTCGTCACCGCGGGCGGCATCCTGGGCAAGGTCTCCAAGGTGACCGACACCTATGTGACCGTGGAAGTGGCCGCCGGAACCGAAATCGTGGTGCAAAAGCCATCGATCACCACGCTGCTGCCCAAGGGCACGCTGAAAGCGCTGTAATACACCACGGGCCGCCCTATGTCGCATAGCGCGGCCCGTTTGAGTCTCTCCTGGAACGCAGAATAATATGAACCGCTATCCTGTCTGGAAGTACATCATCATCGCCATTACCGTGCTGTTGGGCGCACTGTATACGGCTCCGAATTATTTCGGCGAATCGCCGGCGCTGCAGGTCACCAGTGGCAAGGCCACGGTCAAGGTCGGCGGCGAACTGACGTCGCGCGTCGACGCGGTGCTCAATCAGGAAAAGCTGGCGCATGAGGGCGTGAGCCTGGACGGCACCGGCAGCCGCACTTCCGTGCGCGTCCGCTTCAGCGACACCGACACCCAGTTCAAGGCCAAGCTGGCCCTGGAGCGTGCGCTGAACCCGGACCCGTCCGACCCGGCCTACATCGTCACCAACAACCTGACGCCCAATACGCCGCGCTGGATGCAAAGCATCGGCGCGCTGCCGATGTACCTGGGCCTGGACTTGCGCGGCGGCGTGCACTTCCTGATGCAGGTGGACGTGCAGGCGGCGCTGGAGAAAAAAGTACTGGGCGTGCAGACCGCCGTGCGCGGCGCGCTGCGCGACAAGAGCATCCGCCACGCCGGCATCGAGCGCAAGGGCAACACCGTGGAGGTGAAATTCCGCGACGCCGAAACCCGCAGCGCCGCCAAGGCCCTGATCTCCGAGCAGATGCCGGACCTGGACCTGGTCGACGGCGCCGACGGCAGCGACCTGCTGCTCACGCTGAGCCTGAAGCCGGCCGCGCTGAAGGAAGCCATGGCCAACGGCGTGCGCCAGAACATCGCCACGCTGTCCAAGCGTGTCAATGAACTGAACGTGGCCGAACCGTTGATCCAGCAGCAGGGCCCGGACCGCATCGTGGTCCAGCTGCCCGGCGTGCAGGACGTGGCGCGCGCCAAGGCCATCATCGGCCGCACCGCCACGCTGGAAGTGCGCATGGTCGACGACAGCATCACCCCCGGCACCGAGCTGCAAAGCGCCGTGCCGTTCAACTCAGAGCTGTTTACCGTCGGCAAGGGCGTGCCCGTGATCCTGAGCAAGGACATCACGCTGACCGGCGAATACATCTCCAGCGCCACCGCCAGCTTCGACCAGAACCACCAGCCGGCCGTGTCGATCGACCTGAACGGCGACGGCGGCCGCAAGATGCGCGAAGCGACCCGCGACCGCATCGGCAAGCGCATGGCCATCGTGCTGTACGAGCAGAAGGGCAAGCCGGAAGTGCTGTCCGTGGCCACCATCCAGGATGAGCTGGGCAGCCGCTTCAACATCACCGGCATGGGCAACGCCGAGAACTCGGCCGAACTGGCGCTGCTGCTGCGCTCGGGCGCGCTGTACGCGCCGATGACCGTGATCGAGGAACGCACCATCGGCCCCGCGCTGGGCGCCGAGAACATCAAGAAGGGCGAGCTGTCCATGGTATACGGCTTCGCCGCCATCGCCGTGTTCATGATCGCCTACTACATGATGTTCGGTTTCTTCAGCGTGCTGGCGCTGGGCGTCAACCTGCTGCTGCTGATCGCGCTGCTGTCGAAGATGCAAGCCACGCTGACCCTGCCCGGCATTGCCGCTATCGCGCTGGCGCTGGGCATGGCGATCGACGCCAACGTGCTGATCAACGAGCGTATCCGCGAAGAGCTGCGCGGCGGCGCGTCGCCGCAGGCTGCCATCGCGGCCGGTTTCGACCGCGCCTTCGCCACCATCCTCGACTCCAACGTCACCACGCTGATCGTCGGCCTGGCGCTGCTGGTGTTCGGTTCGGGCGCCGTGCGCGGTTTCGCCGTGGTGCACTGCCTGGGCATCCTGACGTCGATGTTCTCCGCCGTCTTCGTGTCGCGCGGCGTGGTCAACCTCTGGTACGGCCGCAAGAAGAAGCTCCAGTCCGTCGCCATCGGCACGGTCTGGGTTCCCGGCCAGTCGTCGAAATAAAGAAGGTAGATACTCATGGAATTTTTCCGCATTAGAAAAGACATCCCCTTCATGCGCCACGCGTTGGTCTTCAACGTGGTGTCGGCGCTGACCTTCGTGGCGGCGGTGTTCTTCCTGTTCCACAACGGCCTGCACCTGTCGATCGAGTTCAAGGGCGGCACCGTGATGGAGGTGAAATACCCGCACGCGGCCAACCTCGAGGCCATCCGCCACACGGTGGAAGGCCTGGGCTACGACCAGCCCGAAGTGACCAGCTTCGGCACCGCGCGCGACGTCATGCTGCGCCTGCCCATCGTGCAGGGCGCGCAGGGCAAGGACGCCGCCAACGCCTCGCAAAAGGTGTTCGAGGCGCTGTGCAAGGCCGACCAGGGGTCGGTCAAGCGGGTCGAGTCGGTCTCCGCCAAGGGCGAGCAGATCGCCAAGAGCGCTTGCGTGGACGCGGCCGGCGCCGAGACGGTGCAACTGAACAAGGTCGAATTCGTCGGCCCGCAGGTCGGCGACGAGCTGGCCCAGGACGGCCTGAACGCGCTGGTGATGGTGGTCATCGGCGTGATGATCTACCTGGCCGTGCGCTTCGAGTGGAAGTACGCGGTCGCCGCCATCATCGCCAACCTGCACGACGTGGTCATCATCCTCGGCTTCTTCGCCTTCTTCCAGTGGGAATTCTCGCTGACGGTGCTGGCGGCGGTGCTGGCGGTGCTGGGCTACTCGGTCAACGAGTCGGTGGTGATCTTCGACCGTATCCGCGAAAACTTCCGCAAGCAGCGCAAGGCCTCGGTGCATGAGGTGATCGACAACGCGATCACCTCCACCATCTCGCGCACCATCATCACCCACGGCTGCACCCAGATGATGGTGCTGTCGATGCTGCTGTTCGGCGGCCCGACGCTGCACTACTTCGCCGTCGCGCTGACCATCGGCATCTGTTTCGGCATTTACTCGTCGGTGTTCGTGGCAGCGGCCGTGGCCATGTGGCTGGGCGTCAAGCGCGAAGACCTGATCAAGCCGGTCAAAGAGAAGGACGAAACCGACGGCGCCGTGGTGTAAATCCATAGCCCCCGACGATGCCGCCACGCGCAAGCCTGGCGGCATTTTTCATAAGGATGCGAGATGAGCCGAACCGGACGACTATTCCAGCTGATGGACGCCATGCGCGGCAGCCGCCGCCCCGTCACGGCGGCCGCGCTGGCCGAGCAGCTGGGCGTGTCCGAACGCACCATCTACCGCGACATGCAAACCCTGGCCGAGCTGGGCGCGCCGCTGCAGGGCGAGGCCGGGGTCGGCTATTTGCTGCGGGCCGGCTTCTTCCTGCCGCCGCTGATGTTCGGCGCCGAGGAGCTCGAGGCCCTGGTGCTGGGCGCGCGCTGGGTCAAGCGCCAGGGCGATGCCGACCTGTCCAGGGCGGCCAGCAGCGCGCTGGCCAAGATCGCCACCGCGACGCCCAAGGACTTGCGCGACGACATGGCCGAGACCAGTTTGTGGGTGCCGATCGGCCTGAACGCCGAGCCGGCCGACGACCCGCACATCCGTCCCGCGCGCGAGGCGATCCGGCGCCAGCACAAGCTGCGCATCTGCTACAGCGACGAGCGGGGCAGGGGTTCCGAGCGCGTGGTGTGGCCGTTCGCGCTGGCCTATTTCGAAGGCCGGCGGCTGCTGGCCGCGTTCTGCGAAATGCGCGGCGCGCTGCGGCATTTCCGCATGGACCGCATCAAGTCGGCCGACACGATTGCCGAGCGTTATCCCACCCCGCGTCACGCCCTGCTCAAGACCTGGCGCGCCGAAAACGGCATAGGCGACGAAGTGTGAGCGATGTGTCAGCGCGCAGTGTTGGCTTTATGTGAGGCGGCGCACAGAGCGCGCAACCGCGCGGCCTTATAGTGGAACCGTCTCTTTCAGGACATCCCTAGTTTTGGACTTCGCCCGCCGCTCCCCGGCGGGTTTTTTTTGCCCGAGTTTCAATGGCATAGGCAAGCATATGCCATGAGAATGATTCTCATTTGTATTGGTTTGCGTTATTATGCGGGGCTGTCACTGTCGCGTTGAAAGTTCCGCCATGCCTGATGCAGTCCGCCGCCCCCGCTATATCCACCTGAGTTTCCTGCTGGTCGCCGCGCCCCTGTCCGGGGCCGCCCTGTGCCAGGAGGACCCTGTGCTCGAAGCCGTGCGCATCACCGCCGCGCGCGCGCAGGGTTTCGTGCCGAACACAGTGGAAGCGGGCAGCTTCCGGGGCGGCAGCATCATGGACGCGCCGTCGACGGTCAACGTCGTCACGCGCGAGGTGCTCGAGTTGCAGGCGGCGGGCGGCCTGTACGACGCGCTGCGCAACACCGCCGGCGTGACGCGCCAGCAGAACGCGGGCGACACCTGGGACCAGCTGGTCATACGCGGCATCGCGGTCGAGAACCGCACCAACTACCGCCTGAACGGTTCCCTGCCCATCATGAACTTCTCCCAGGTAGCGATGGAGAACAAGGAAAGGGTGGAGGTGCTCAAGGGCGCGTCGGCCTTGTACTACGGCTTCACCACGCCGGCCGGGGTGGTCAATTTCGTGACCCGGCGCGCCGGCGCGGCGCCGGTCAGCAGCATCGCCTTCCAGCTGGACGACAACGGCAGCGCCGTGGTGCATGCCGACCTGGCGCGCCGCTTCGGCGCCGCGAACGAATTCGGCCTGCGCGTGAACGTTGCGGGCGGCGCGCTGGGCAGCCACCTCGATGGCGTGGACGACGGCCGCCGGCGCTTTGCCTCGGCCGCGTTCGACTGGCGCGCGACACCGCGCCTGCTGCTGAAGGCGGACCTGGAATACGACCGCCGCCGGGTGACGGAGCAGGCCGGCGTTGCGCTGCCGGCCGCGGCCAACGGCGCGATCCCGCTGCCGCGCGCGGTCGATCCGCGCCGCCTGGTGGGCCCGGCCGGCGCCGTGTTCGACGCCCGCGTGCTCAACGCGCAGCTGCGCGCCGACTACGCGCTCGGCGACGCCTGGGCGCTCACCGTGGAGGCCGGGCGTTCGCAGACCGAGCGCGACCGCAGCCTGCCTATCTTCCGCTTCAATAGCAACGCCGCCGTGGCCACCGGCGCGGGCCGCATCAACGGCAACCTGCAGACTTCGATTGTGGCGTCCGAACTGCTGCGCGCCGAGCTGGCCGGCAGCTTCGCCACCGGCGCCATCCGGCACGAACTGACGCTGGGCGCGACCCGCACCGTCAAGACCCAGGACCCGATCTACCAGCGCAGCTACCTCATCGCGGCGCAGAACCTGTACCAGCCCCGCCCGGCCGGCGCCATCGTCCCGGGCGCGGCGCCGGCCGCACCCACCAGCGCCGCGCTGGCCTCGCGCGACGCGGGGCTGTACGCGCTGGACCGTATGGCGCTGGGCGCGCAATGGCAGCTGGTCGCCGGCCTGCGCCGCGCCGGCTACCGCAGCGAGCAAGGCACGGCGCGCTACGACGCCGCCAAGACCGCGCCGATGGCGGCACTGGTCTACAAGGCCGCGCCGCAGCTGTCCTTCTACGCCTCGGCCGCGCAGGGACTGGAGGAGGGCGAGGCCGGGCCGGCCGGCACCGTCAACCAGGGCGAGCGGCTGGCGCCGGGCGTCAGCAGGCAGCGCGAGCTGGGCGGGCGCTGGCGCGCGCCCGGCGGCACGCTGCTGTCGGCCGCGCTGTTCGACATCGCGCGTCCCGGCTACTACACCAATGCCGCCAACCGCTTTGTGGCGGACGGATGGCAGCGTTACCGCGGCCTGGAGCTGTCGACCCAGGGCCAACTGACGCGCCGGCTGGCCTGGCAGACTTCGGCCCAGTGGCTGGACCCGCGCTTCCGCGGCATCGGCGCGGCCTACGACGGCAAGCTGCCCGAGAACGCCGCACGCCAGACCGGCAGCGCCTTCCTGTCCTACACGCTGGACGCCGTGCCCGGCCTGTCGCTCAACGGCGGCGCCTATTTCACTGGCAAGCGTCCGGTGAACGATCTGGACCAGGCGTGGCTGGGCGGCACCACGCTGTTCGCCGCCGGCGCGCGTTACGCGGCGCCGGTTTGGGGCAAGCGCGCCACCTGGCAGATCAACGTGGAAAACGCCGGCGGCAAGCAGTACTGGGCGGCGGGCGGCACGCGCCTGTCGGCGGGCTTGCCGCGCACCGTGAAACTGGGCGTGAAGCTTGATTTGTAGGGAGGGCGGCTGCGCGATACTTGCCAAAGGCTACTGACAGAAACTGTCGCAGCGGCGTCTTATCATGGATGCATTAACCAACGACGGAGACAGCAACATGCGCATCTACCACAACGTGATTTCCTCCAACGCTCGCCGCGTCGCCATGGTGGCCGCCCACCTGAAGGCCGACGTCGAATTCGTCGAAATCAACCTGATGAGCCAGGACGACCGCCGCCGCCTCGGCGAACTCAATCCCAACTGCAAGATTCCGGTGCTGGAGGACGACGGTTTCCTGCTGTGGGAATCGTGCGCCATCATGCAATACCTGGCCGAGAAGACGCCGGGCCAGACGGTCTACCCGGCAGGCGTGCAAGTGCGTGCCGACATCAACCGCTGGATGTTCTGGGCCTGCCAGCACTTCGCCCCCGCCATCGGCGTGCTGACCTGGGAGCGGGTATGGAAAGGCATCGTCACCGGCCAGGGTCCGGACGCCAGGGAGGAGGAGCGCGGCGAGAGCGAGCTGGCCGACTACGCCACCGTGCTCGACAAGCATCTGGCCGGCCGCCAGTGGGTGGTGGGCGACAGCCTGACCCTGGCCGACCTGGCCTTGGCCGCGCCGGTCATGTACATCGACAAGGCGACGCTGCCGCTGGCCGGCTATCCGAACCTGATGGCCTGGTACGGCCGGGTGCAGCAGTTGCCGGCCTGGCAGCAGACCGAGCAGCAAGCCTGGCAGGCCTGACGCCATGTGCCTGCTTTGCGACACGGCGCGCAAGTCGCGCCAGCGCCTGGCCGGCGCTCCCGTCGAGGCGGTCCGGGCGGTCCGGCCCGCTTCCGCCCCGCTGCTCTCCAGCCTCCCCGCCGGCGCCCAGCCGGCGGCCAGACCGGTGCTCAAGCTCATCAGTGCCGGCTGATATTTTCGCAACGATGGTTTTGTTATAAGATGTCTTGGAGCGCTAATTTCCGATTGGCAAATCCATCACTTGCGAGAACCGAATTGAACAACATCAGCTACCTCGACCGCGCAGTCAATGCGCTGCGCACCATCGGCGTCAACCTCGGCAATCGCGAGGCGGCGCCGGTCATTCCCCTGCTGGAAAAGGTGTCGAAATATGACGCCGTGAAAATCACGGCCATCGCCACCACGCTGCAGTACTCGTCCACCTTCAATGCCGCCGTGCGCGAGCAGATCCAGGGCATGGACATCTCGACCCGCTACGCCGAGATCACCACCGGCTTCAACTCCATCCGCGAGGACGCGGAAAAGATGAGCGTCTGGATGGAGGACGGCCGCCTGGACTTCCAGAAGCGCATCCAGATGGGCTGGATGAAGATGCGGCGCGGCTCCATCCCGGACCGTTTCAACGACATCCGCGCCACCTACCTGGACGTGGCCAAGGCCGCCAACGAACAGATCCAGCGCGAGAACGCCATCCTGGAAGCCTACCGCGATTTCCGCATGGCGCTGAAGTCGTCCGAGGTGGACGCGCAGCAGGTGCTGGAGGTGGCCACCACCATGCTGGAGCAGCGCAAGGCGGCGCTGGACGCGGCCAACCAGGCCACCGGGAATGTGGCCGACGCCGTCGAGCGCGCGCGCCTGGAACTGGTGCGTGACGAGGCGCTGCGCGCGGTGCAGGACGAGGACAAGTCCTACCAGATCGTCAAGGACATCGCCGACGACCTGAAGACCTCCTACAACACCGCCGAGCTGGTGTTCGCCCGCCTGCAGCAGACCCACACCATCAAGGAGCGCATCTACCAGCGCGCCGTGACCTTCTTCGCCACCAATGAAGTGGTGTTCACCGGCCTGGCCGCGTCGTTTACCTCGATGGCCGGCCTGGCGGAAACCACCAGCGCCATGGACGCCATGACCGACGGCATCAACAAGGGCCTGGAAACGCTGGCCAAGTCCGGCGGCCAGCAGCTCGAAGCGGGGCTGCGCGCCGGCTACGGCTCGACGCTGAAAGCGAGTTCGGTGAGCGCGCTGGCCAGCGCCATCGTCGAGTTCCAGGGCAGCAGCCTGAAGCTGATCGAGGAGCTGCGCGAAGAATCCACGCGCACGTCGAAAGAGATCGAAGCCGCCACCGAGGACAGCAAGCAGCGCTTCATCGCACTGCTGAACAAGGGCGTGTAAATGGCCGGCGCGCTGTCCGAGCAGTTGGGGGCGATGGCGCTCATCGATGAACTGCGCCACCGGCAAATGGTGGTGTCGGAGCAGCTCGACCTGCCGCGCCGCCGCGCCGAGGTGGGGCAGCGCATCCGCGACTATTACGCCGCGCAAAACATCGCCGTCGACGAGGAGTTGATCGGCCAGGGCGTGCGCGCCTACTTCGATGGCCGGCTGCGGTTCGTCCCGGCCACGCCGGGCATGCTGGCCGGCCTGCTGGCGCGCGCCTATGTGCGGCGCGGCGAGCAGGCACGCGCCATGCGCTACGCGCTGGGCGCCTGCCTGGCCGGCGCCGCCGTCTGGGCTGGTGCCGTGTATGTCGACGATAGCCGGCTGCACCGGGCGGGCCGCGAGCGCGTGGTGCTGCTGTCCGGCGCGCTGGACGCGGCGCGCGAGCGCCAGAAGCAGGCCGGGGCGCTGGCGCGGCAACTTGGCAGCCGGGTCGCCGCCGCGCAGCCGCCCTTGGCCGCCGCCGCGCCCTTGCTGGCGCAGGCGCAGCTTGACCTGAGCCAGGCCGCCCCGGTGCTGCAGGGCGCCTTGCCCGACCCCGACGCCATCCGCCGCGGCAACGGCGGCGCCTTCCTGGCGCAGGTGGACCGGCGCCGGGCCGAGGTCGCGGCGGCGCAAGCCTTGCTGGAGCGGGGGCAGGGGCGCTTGCAGCGCCTGGAGCAGCTGCTGGCCGCGCGCTCCGGTCTCACGCAATTGCAGCGCCAGTACAGCGAAGCGGCCCAGTGGGAGGCGCCGCCGATCCGGCGGCAGGTGCGCGCCGTTCAGCGCGACCTGGAACAGCCGGGCGGGGCTGGCGCCACCGCCGCCATGGACGGCCTGCTGGTGCTGGGCCGCCAGCTGGCCGATGCCGGCACCATCGCCGGCGATATGCGCGATTTGCAAGCCTCCTCCGCACGGTTTGACAAGATGGGCCTGCCGGCGGAAGACCGCGCGCGCGTGGCGGCGCTGCGGCAGGCCGCCGCCGCCGCGGCCGCCCGCCTCGACGCGGCGCAGGTCACGGCGCTGGCCGCCGAAGCCCGGTCGCTGCTGGAGTTCGCCCGCCTGCCGCTGACGATACGCGTGGCTGACCGCCAGGGCGTACGGTCCGGTGTGGAGCGCAACTACAACGCATCCGGCGGCAAGTCCTGGTATCTGATCGTCGAAGCACTCGATGCCGACGGGCGCGCGGTGCCGGCCCCGGTGCGCAGCGTGGAGCGCGGCGCCAGCGGCTGGGCCAAGCTATGGGGCGTGCGCGTCAGCCGCGAGGAGTACCTGAAGGTGAAGGCCGAGAAGCAGTCCAGCGGCCATGTCGACAGCCTGGACATGGGCGGCAAAGCCGCCAACACGCTGACGGTGCACTACGCGCGCACGCTCAAACCCGAACCCGACATGATCACGGAGTGGTGATGGACCAGCACCGTTTTGCCAGTGAACTGAAGGACTTTTGCAAGGCGCGGGCTGCCGCGGCGGCTGAGCTGGAAAGCCGCTGCGCCGGCATCGCCGCCCGCCAGGCGCAATGCGACGGCCGCATGGCCGAGCGGCTGGCGCGCGTGGCCGCGCTGCAGCTGGACTTGCAGGTGGATTTCGACGACCGGGTCCGGGCGGAGCTGGCGGCGCGCGCAGCGGACGAGCAGCGCGAGCGCGGCCGTCTGCTCGAGATCAACGCCGGCCTGGACGCCGAGCTGTCCAGCCAGGAACTGGTGCGCCAGGAATTCAACGCCGTGCGTGCGCAGGCGGACGCGCTGTTGCGCGCCGACCCCGAATTCGCGCGGCGCTCGCTGGCTTGCGAGCAGGCTCTGGCGGCGCAGGCCGCGTTCAAGCCGGACCTGGAAGAATTGAGCGGCGAGTGCAGCGGCAAGCTGGCCGCTTTCCAGACCGGCCGCCTGTACGACTATCTGCGCCGGCGCGGCTACGGCGGCGGCAGCTACGCGGCGCCGGCCCTGGCCCGCGCCCTGGACGGCTGGATCGCGCGCCTGTGCCACTTCGATGTCAACCACCGGACCGAACAGACTTTGCTGTCCATGCAGGCCGAGCTGGCGCGCCGCGCCGCCAGCCTGGGCGTTGCCGTGGCGCGCTGCGAACGCGACGCGCAGATGCTGGCCGACGCCGCGGCGGAAAAAGCGGGGCTGCCTTCGGTCGACGCGCGGCTGGATGCGCGCAAGGAGGCCGCCAGGCGCTTGCGCGCGGACGCGGCACGCGTGCAGGACACGCTGGACGCCTACGCCAGCAAGACCGATGCCCGCTACCGCTCGGCGCAGGCCATGGTGGTGGACTATCTGAAGGCGCAGAGCATAGAACAGCTGGTGGCGCAGACGAAGAAAACGCAGGGCGCGGACGAGGCGCTGGCCGGGGAAATCGGCGAACTGGCGCGGCAGCGCGCGGCGGTGCGGGCGGAGTACGAGGAAGCGTCCGGCCGTTACCTGCAGGCCAAGCTGGCGCTGGCGCGCGCGGACGAGCTGTCGGACGGCCTGCGCCGCACGCTGCCGGGCCGCCACAGCGTGGTCGAGCACAGTTTCGGCCGCAAGCTGGACTTGCAGGCGCTGATGGCCGATCACGCGTCCGGCGCGCTCTCCGCGGACGCGGCGCACGTGCTGGTGGAACGCCACCGCAAAGTGCGTTTCATGGGGAGCTATACTTCGGGCAGCGGCACCGGCGCTGGCATCGGTATCGTCAGCGGAGCCGGCAGCGGCGCCTGGGCGGAGCAGCCGGGAGACGCGTCGTCCAGTCCCACCTCAGGGGCCGACAGCTTTTCCTCGTCCGACAGCAGCGGTGGCGGCGGCTACAGCAGCAGCGACAATTTTTAAGAAGGAAGCACAGAAATGGCGGCAAAGGGAAGCCTGAGCGAGCAGCTGGGAGCGATGGCCATCGTTGACGCGTTGCGCCACAAGCAGATGGTGGTCGACGAACATCTCGATCTGCCCAAGCGGCGCGCCGAAGTGGCGCAGCGCATCCGCGAGTATTACGCGGCCAGCCGCCTGGTCGTGGACGACGAGCTGATCGCCGAAGGCGTGCGCGCCTATTTCGCCCAGCGCCTGGAGTTCGAACCCGGTCCGGGCGAGGACGCCGAGCGCGACAAGGCGTTGCAATACATCAGCCTGCAGCGCGCCCAACAGCGCGCCGGCCAGGGCCGTGCGCCGGGCTGGATGCGGTGGCTGTCGCGCCTTGTCAAATAAGCCCATGCTCGCCGCCGACTTCACCGCCGCCATCGCGGAAAACACGCGCCTCTACCAGGGCAAGCTGGAAAGCTGCGACGCGCGCGCCGCCGAGGCGAGCAGCGACGAACTCGCGCTGGAACAAAAAATTTCCGGCCTGCTGCGGCAGGTCGCCGCGCTGCAGCTGGACCAGAACGACGGCGTCGCCGCCGAAGTGGAGCGCGAGCTGGCTTTCCGCGCCGACGAGGAGCAGGCCCTGCGCGCCGAGCTGCAGGCCGTCAACAGCGAGATCGCCAACCACGTCGCGGCCATCCGCCAGCGCGGCGCGGAGATCAGGGAGGCGGCGCTGCGGCCCGGCGCCCATCTGGACATGGCCCAGGCGCTGCAGGCCGCCCGCGAGGCTTACCAGCGTGCCGAGCAGGCGCACGAGGCGCTGCTGGCGATGAACGCCGAACTGGAGGCCGAGATCGGCGCCAAGCTGGCGCGCTACGACAGCGACGAGCTGTACGTCTTCCTGCGCGAGGCCGGTTATGGCACCGCCGCCTACCGCCGCGACGGCGACGAGGCGGCCAAGGATGCGTGGATGGCGGGCCTGTGCAATTTCGACGCCAACCGCCGCAACGAGCACATCCTGCTGGCGATGCGGCAAGCCTTGCCGGTGCGCGCCGAACGCGGCGCCCAGGCGCTGGCGGAGGCGCGCGATGCGCTCGACCGGCTGTCGTTCGCGCCGCCCCCGCCCACCATCGCCGAGCGCATCGCGCAAGCCGTGGCGCCGCTGGAGGCGGCTGTCGGGCAGGCCGACGAGCGTGTGCGACGCGTGCGCGCCAGCTTGGCCGACTACGCCGCGCGGCGCGACGCGCGCTATCTGCGGGCGCAGGAGCTGCAGGCGGCGGGGCTGAAGGCGATGCCGGTCACGGACCTGATCGCGCAGGCGCGCGCCACGCCGAGCCCGGAGGACGACAGGTTGGTGCTGGAGATCGTCAACCTGCAGGACAAGCTGGCGGCCAGCCGGCGCGACTACGAGCGTGCGCTGGCCGCGCGCGCGCACGCCGAGGCGGATGCGCAGCGTGCCGAGGCGCTGGAGGACGACCTGCGGCGCGGCGGCTTCATCGGCACCAGGGAACTGGATTACCGCGACGGGCTGGATTTGCCGCAGCTGATCGCCCGCTACATGAACGGCGAACTGTCCGCCGGCGCCGTCACGCGCGAACTGCAGCAGTACGCGCGCGAACTGCGGCCGAAGTTCCGCTACGGCGAGACGGATTGGGGCGCGGGCCCCCGCTAGCGGCCGCGTTTGGGGACGACTACAGCGCGCCTTGCAGCTGCCGTTCCAGCGCCGCCACGCCGGCTGCCACGTCCACGTCCGCGCCCAGGTCCTTCATGGTCGAACCCAGCGCGTGCAGGGTGCGGAACAGGTGGTGCGCGCGGCACTGTTCGCCCATCTGGCCGATGCGCACGATGTTCAAGCCGAACGAACCGGAAATCTCGACCCGGTACTTGAGCGAAATCTGCTCGCAGATCTCGGCCCGGTTGATCCCTTCCGGCACCACGATGCCGACCACCGAATTCAGGCGCGACTCCGGCGCGCCGTACAGCGTCAGCCCCATCGCCTCCACGCCGCGCTGCAGGCCCAGCGAGCAGCGCAGGTGGCGCGCGAAGCGCTGCTCCAGCGTCTCCTGGCAGATCAGGTGCAGCGCCTCGTGCAGCGCCAGGATGCCCGACACCGGCGCCGTGTAGTGGTAGGACGCGTTGTGCCAGAACTGCTCCGCCAGTTTGGCGTCCAGGCACCAGTGCGGCGGCGCCGCCGGGCGGGCGTTGATGCGCTCCCAGGCGCGCTCGGAAAACGCGATCAGCGACACGCCGGGGATGGAGGACAAGCCCTTCTGGCCGCCCGTCACCACCGCGTCGATTTTCCAGTTGTCCATTTCGCAGGGCATGGTGCTCAGCGTGCAGACCGCGTCCACGATCACGTAGCAGCCGTAGTCGCGCGCCAGCTGGGTGATCTGCGGCAGGTGGATGTTGAACACGGTGGACGAGGTTTCGCCCTGCGCGATGGTCAGCACGTCGGGGCGGAAGCGCTCCAGGTGGGCGCGCACGGCCGCCACCTGGGCCGCCTCGCCGTCCGGCACGTCCAGGCATTCCACCTGGGCGCCGACGCGGTTCGCCATCTCGGCGAAGCGGCGGCCGAAGTAGCCGTTGCAGACGCTGAGCACGCGGGTGCCGGGGAACACCAGGTTGGCCACGCTCATTTCCATCGCCGCCGAACCCGGCCCCGCCACGCCCAGTATCCAGCGCGATTCGGTCTGGAACACATAGCGCGCCATTTCCTTCATCTGGTGGATGATCTTCGCCATCGTGCCGCCGAGGTGGTTGATGACGATGGAATTGGCCTGCGCCACGCTGTGCGGTATCGGCACCGGGCCGGCGCCCATCATCAGCAGCGGTTCGGAAGGGAGCAGGGAGTTGATACTGTCTACGGTCGGTGGGGAGAACATGGCGGCTTTAAGCTGGAGTTGATGTTGCAACAACTATAGCATTGCCAGCCGGGCGGCGCTGGAGGCGGCCCTCGGTGCGCCTCAGAGCATCAGCACCGCGAACAGGGACTGCACTTCGTTGGCCGATTCGCGCAAGATGGTGTCCAGCGTGCCTTCGCCCACGGCGAAGTCGATGGTGCGGGCGGACGCCGGGGTGGTGGCGCCGGGGCGCTGGTGCAGCGGGGAGGGGACCGGCGCCAGGTCGTTGGCCAGCAGCAGGGTGTCGCCCAGGTTTTCCGGCGGCAGCGCGCGCAGGCCGTTCCACATCGCCTCCACCGACTGCATCACCGCTTCCGGCACGATCAGCTTGCGCAGCACGCCGCGCCCGATCTCCACTTCGCCATGCTCGACCCAGTCCTCCGGCTCGCCCTCCATGATGCCGGGGTAGGCCTCGGCCTGCGACAACAGGTAGAAACCGCCGACTTCATGGATGATGCCGGTGAACAGCGCGGTGTCGGGATCGACATTGGTGACGCGGCGCGCGATCACCTGCGCCAGCGCCGCCACGTGGGCGGTGTGCTGCCACAGCTGGCTGGCCATGGCTTTCAGGGCGGGATCGGTGATTTTGCTGCCGAGCTGGCGCACGATCAGGGCGGCCACCAGCGATTGCAGGGTGCGCACGCCGAGCCGCTGGACGGCCGAGCGCACACTGGAAATTTCAGTGCCGGAACGGTTGTAGGCCACCGAGTTGGCGATGGCCACGGTGCGCGCGGCCAGCAGCGGGTCGGCCTGGATCAGCTTGGCGGCCGCCTCGACGTGGCAGTCGGGGTCGGCCAGCGCCTCCTGCAGGCGGATCGACGCGTTCACATTGGTGGGAAACGCAAGTTCCCCCCGGCTCGCTTGAGCAGCGATATGCTTGAAGGCGTCCAGTCTGTCCATTGGGAAATTATACCCAGAATATTGCCGTGTGGAATTTAATTATGTCACATTGCTTAACATTCCCGCAAATTATGCGCCAGACCGGGACGCCCGACAAATCCTTTAGTCTGCTTCGCTGAAGATGGCGTCGCAGCCTTCGCTGGTGCCTTCGCTGTCTTGCAGTTCGTCCACCAGGCCGAGGTCGAACAGTTCTTCGATCGCGTTCATGAAGCTGTTGTGCTTGGTCGCGCCGATCAGGCGGTAGATTTCGCCTTCTTCATTGCGCACACCGATCAGCAGCTTTTCCTGGCGCACTTCGTCCGGGGTGGCGACGTTGAGCAGCAGGTTGCCGATGATGTGCTTGTCGAATTTCGCAGGCTTTTTGCCTTCGAGCAGGGAGGTTTTCAATGTCGTTCCTTCGTGTTGTAGAGGGGGAGGGCGCCGGGGCCCGCTTGCGCTCAATCCCGGACGCCGCCTGCCGATATCACTTCTTTGAGGCCGGACAGGGTTTTTTCAAGGGCGGCGAAGTCGTCGTCGCTGTAGCGGGCGAACACCTTGCCGCCGCGCGCGACGACTTTGGGGAATACGTCGCGGAACACTTGCTCGCCTTGCGGGCTGAGACGGATGAACCACGAGCGCTTGTCGTCCAGGCTGCGTTCGCGTGCGACCAGCCCTTTCTGCTCCAGGCGCTCGATCACGCCCGTCAGCGTGCCTTTGGTGATCAGGGTCTTGTCGCCGAGTTCCTTGTAGGACATGCCTTCGGTGTTGCCCAGCGTGGCGATGATGTCGAATTGCGCATGGGTCAGCCCGCACTGCCGGACGTGCTCGCCCGACAGGCGCTCAAAGCCCTGCATGCATTCGGCCAGCAGCCGGATACTTTTCAAATATCGATCACCCATAGACCATGATTATAGCGCCCGCGCCGCGAATGTCCCGCCCGGGCCTGCTGCGCGCGGGCAATCGCGGTACACTACGACGGCCGGTTGATTTAATAATATTAAAAACAGATAGCCTCCCATGCCTAACCACGCCCGCGGCATCGCCGCCCTGCTGCTTGTCACCCTGGTCTGGGGCACCACCTTCCCGGCCATGAAGGACATGACCAACTACCTGTCCACCAACTGGATCGTGGTATCGCGCTTCGCGCTGGCCAGCGTGATCCTGTCGCCCTTCCTGCTGCGCGCCTCGTGGGCCGACGCCCGCTACGGCTTCTTCAGCGGGGTGCTGCTGTTCTTCTGCTACCTGTTCCAGGTGGAGGGCCTGGCGCTGACCAGCTCCAACCGCAACGCCTTCGTCTGCGGCCTGAACGTGCTGGTGCCGCCGCTGCTGGGCGTGTTCCTGGGCAAGATGCCCGAGCGCCGCATCGTGGCCGCCCTGGCGCTGGCGCTGGCCGGCCTGTTCGCGCTGTGCTGGGACGGCGCCTTCACCTGGGGCCGGGGCGACACGCTGGCCCTGCTGGCGGCGCTGACCTTCGGCTGCTACATCAAGCTGATGGAGGTCTACACCCGCAAGGCCGAGCGCCTGATGTCGCTGACGGCGGCGCAGATCTGCACGGTGGCCGTGTGCGCCGCGCTGTGGATCGCGCTGCGCGAAGTGCCGCGCGGCCCGGTGGCGGCGCCGCAGGACATGGGCGATTACTGGGAATACATCTGGCAGGGCCTCAAACTGTACCGCTGGAACCTGCTCTACCTGGGCGTGGTGGCCACCGCCCTCATCATTTCGCTGCAGACCTGGGGCCAGAGCCACAGTTCGGCCAACGAGGCGGCCGTCATCTACGCCTTCGAGCCGGGCTGCGCGGCCATTTTCGGCTATTTCTGGCTGGGCGAAACCCTGGCCTGGAGCGGGCTGCTCGGCGCGGTATTGTTGATCTCCGGTATGATAGTGAGCCAATGGAACGTGGCGCGGCCTCCCACCGCGCTCGCGCCCGAATAAACCTGATCCACCGAACCGCCTAGCTTAGATCCGCCGATGCCGTTTGCCAATTTGTCCCGCCTGTCCCAGGAGCAGCCGCTGCGCGTGCTGCTGGTCAACGCGGGCGAAGCGGACTGTCTCACCTGGGCCGGCCTGGTCCAGCCGCTGCGCCTTGCCGCGCGCAGCGTGGGCCCCCGCTTCCAGCTCGACGTCCGCAGCCCGCAGCAGCTGGCGGACGGCGGCGCCGGCGGCTGGCACCTGGCGCTGCTGGTGGCCGACGAAAGCCAGCAAGCCTTGCCGCCCGTGCTGTGCCGCGCCGTCATCGAGCGCCTGCGCGCCGCGTCCTTCTGGGGCGGGGTGGGCGCGGGCGTGCTGTGGCTGGCCGAGGCGGGGCTGATGGGCGGCGTGCGCATCGCCCTGCCGTGGGCGCTGTACGCCGACACCGAGAGCGTCACCGAGCGCGCCATCCTGACCCCGCACCTGTTCGAGATCGACGGCGTCCACCTGAGCTGCTGCGGCGGCGCCGCCAGCGCCGACTTCGCGCTGACCTTGGTGGAGGCGCTGTACGGCGCCAATGTGCAGGCCGAGGTCAAGGAGGCGCTGTGCATCGACCGCGTGCGCGGGCACGAGGAGCGCCAGCGGGTGGCGCTGCAGGCGCGCTTCGGCGCCCTGCAGCCCAAGCTGTCGGAGGCGGTCACCTTGATGGAGACCAATATCGAGGAGCCGCTGTCGACCGACGACATCGCCAACCTGGTGGGGCTGTCGCGGCGCCAGCTGGAGCGCCTGTTCAAGCAATACCTGGGCAGCCTGCCGTCGCGCTACTACCTGGAGCTGCGCCTGCAGCGCGCGCGCCAGCTGCTGCTGGAAACCAATTCCTCCATCGTGCAGGTGGGCCTGATGTGCGGCTTCTCGTCCGGTTCGCATTTCTCGACCGCCTTCGGCACCCTGTTCGGCAACACGCCGCGCGAGGAAAGGCAGCGCAAGCTCAACGGCTAGTGACGTGCTGCCGGCGCACTATCCCCGCGTCTCGGCCGGCAGCGCCACGATGCCGTGCGCGGCGCTGGCGGTGCGGTCGGTGGGCACCGGCGCCACCAGCGGCAGGCTCAGGTCGAAGCGCGTGCCCTGGCCCTCCTCGCTGTGCAGCGCGATGCCGCCGCCCAGCAAGCCCGTCACCAGGTTCTGCACGATGTACAGCCCCAGGCCGGAGCCGCCCTGGCCCATGCGGGTGGTGAAAAAGGGGTCGTACACCTTGTTGCGGAACGCGGCCGGGATGCCGGCGCCGTTGTCCGCATAGGTCAGCAGCACCCGCTCGCCCTGCACGGTGGCGTCGATGTGCACCACGCCGCCCGGATGGCCGGCGAAGCCGTGCAGCAGGGTGTTTTCCAGCAGGTTGGACAGCACTTGCGCCAGCGGGCCGGGGAAGCTGTCGAGCTCGATGTCCTCGGCGATGTCGAGTTCCACCCGGTGCTGCGTGTTCTTCCATGCATTGTGGTGGGTGGCGATCACTTCGCGCGCGATGTGCGCCAGGCCGAAGCGGCGCCGCCGCACGCTGGCCTGGTCCACCGCGATCTCCTTGAAATTGTCGATCAGCGCGGAGGCGCGGTAGGCGTTGCGCTCGATGATGCCGCAGGCCTGCGCGCACTGCTGGACGAAGGCGTCGGCCTGCGAGCGGCGCAGCCCGCCGCTGGCGAGCGCCTGGCCGAAGTCGCGCACCAGGTCGCGCAGCGAAGTGGCGGCCGTCAACGTGCTGCCCAGCGGCGTGTTCAGCTCGTGCGCGATGCCGGCCACCAGCCGGCCCAGCGAGGCCACTTTTTCGGTCTGCAGCAACTGGTCGGCGGCCAGGCGCAGTTCCTCGTTGGCCAGGCTCAGTTGCTCGGTGCGCTGTTCCACGCGCAGTTCCAGCGCCGCGTTCAGCAGCTGGATCTCGTCCTCGCGCGCGCGCCGCATCGACACTTCCCGCTGCAGCTCGGCGGTGCGGCGCTTGACCATCACCCGCAGCTGCACGATGAACACCACCGCCACCAGCACCGCCGCCAGCAGCGCGCCCAGCGGCCGGTAGTCCGTTTCGTGCGTGAACTGCACGGTGGACCATTTCTGGCGGATGGCGTCGCGTTCGGTGCCCGGGATGGCGCTCAGCGCCAGGTCGAGGATGGACAGCAGTTCGGGCCAGTCCTTGCGCACGCCGTAGCCGATGTCGTAGCGGAAATCCGTTTCGCCGGCGACGCGGATATCGGTCGCGCCTTGCTCCACCAGCTGGTGGGTGCCGGTCAGCAGCGGGCCGACGAAGGCGTCGATCTGGCCGCTGCGCAGCAGCTGTGTTGCCTGCGAGAAGTTATCGGTGGGCACTGTGACGATGGCCGGCCAATGGATTTTGAGCAGCTCCGCCACCCGGGTGCGCGCCGACACGCCGACCCGCTTGCCCACCAGGCCGCCCAGCCCGCCGGGCGGCGGCGAGCCGACCCGGTTGAAAATGACGATGGGCGTGCTCATCATGGAGCCGGTCACGCTCATGTAGATGCTGCGCTCGGGCGACTGGGTGATGGCGGACACGATGTCGACCTCCCTGCGCTGCACCCTGGCCAGCTGGTCGGCCACGCTCTTGCTGGGCACGATCTCGAAGCGCACGCCCAGCATGGCCTCCATCCGTTGCAGGAAATCGACCGAGATGCCGCGCTGCACGCCGTCTTCGCCGCGCCATTCGACGGGCGCCCGGCCGGCGTCCATCGCCACGCGCAGCACCGGGTGCGCCGCCAGCCAGGCGCGCTGGGCTGGCGTCAGGGACAGGGCGCGCGGCGGCGCCGCCGCTGCCGGAACGCCGCCGGCGGGCGCGCTGGCGGGGACCTGGGCGGCGCCCGCCAGCAGCCAGATGGCGGCCAGCCAGCCTGCCAGCAGTATTCTCGCTTTTTGCATGTCAAACCTTGGGCAAGACCGTACGGAACAGGATAGCCGAGTATTTCGCCTGGAGAGAGTTTCTTCGCAGATTCTAGCGGAGAGTGCACAATGCGGGGGCGCGCAAGCGGCTTGGCCGCATAGTTCTGAAAAATGAAAATCCTTGTCGCATCCGCAAAAGAGTTTTAGCATCCCGCTTTTTATAATGTCGTACCACCCGTGGCCGCCTGGTTGCGGCCGTACCTCTATACATTGATAGGGAATGCCATGAACGCAAAGCTTGATTCGACTGTTACCACCCGCCCTGTCACCCGGCAGACTTTTGACGAAGTACTGGTGCCAACCTACGCGCCGGCCGCGATGGTGCCCGTGCGCGCATCGGGCCTGGACCTGTGGGACCAGAACGGCAAGCACTACCTGGACTTCACCTCCGGCATCGCCGTGACGGCGCTGGGCCATTGCAACCCGGTGGTGGTCGAGGCCCTGACCAGACAGGCCAACACCGTGTGGCACCTGGGTAACGGCTACACCAACGAGCCGGTGCTGCGCCTGGGCATGGCCCTGACCGAAGCGACCTTCGCCGACCGCGCCTTCTTCTGCAATTCCGGCGCCGAAGCCAACGAAGCGGCCCTGAAGCTGGCCCGCAAGCACGCCCATGCCAAATTCGGCGAGCACAAGTCGCGCATCGTGTCGTGCTTCAGCTCCTTCCACGGCCGCACGCTGTTTACCGTGTCGGTCGGCGGCCAGTCCAAGTACACCGAAGGCTTCGAGCCGCTGCCGCCGGCGATCGACCACATCGAATACAACAACATCGAAGCGGCGCGCGCCGCCATCGGCGACGACGTCTGCGCCGTGATCGTGGAACCGATCCAGGGCGAGGGCGGCGTGGTCCCGGGCGACCAGGCCTTCCTGCAAGAGCTGCGCGACCTGTGCGACAAGACCGGCGCCGTGCTGATCTTCGACGAAGTGCAGTCCGGCGTGGGCCGCACCGGCGAGCTGTTCGCCTACCAGGGCTACGGCATCACCCCGGACATCCTGACTTCGGCCAAGGCGCTGGGCAACGGCTACCCGATCGGCGCCATGCTGACCACCAACGAGCTGGCGGCGGCGCTGGGCGTGGGCAGTCACGGCACCACCTACGGCGGCAACCCGCTGGCCGCCAGCGTGGCGCTGACCGTGGTGAGCATCATCAACCAGCCGGCCTTCCTGGCGCGCGTGAAGGAGGCGTCCGCCAAGCTGGTGGCGCTGCTCGAAGGCGTGGCCAAGGACTACCCGGCCATGCTGTCGACGGTGCGCGGCAGCGGCCTGCTGCTGGGCGTGGTGGTGGCCGACGCCTGGAAGGGCAAGTCGAAAGACATCCAGAAGGCGGCCGAAGCGCAAGGCCTGATGGTGCTGATCGCCGGCACCGACGTGGTGCGTTTCGCGCCCGCGCTGGTGGTGAGCGACGAGCAGATCGCCGAAGCCGGCCGCCTGCTGCGAGTCGCGCTCGACAGCCTGGCTTGATGTGTCGTTCCCGCGAATGCGGGAACCCATACCTGGCTGGCAAATGCTGGCGGTGTATGGCTTCCCGCCTTCGCGGGAATGACATGCCGTCGCCAGCATCCGTAAGTTGAAAACAAAGGAGTCCCCATGTATGTTGTCCGTCCGGTAGAACTTGCGGATATCGCGGCGCTGGAAAAGCTGGCTGCGGTAAGCATGCCGGGTGTCCATACCTTGCCCAAGACGCGCGACAAAATCGCGCTGGCGGTCGAGGCTTCGATCGCATCCTTCAGCGCCCACGTCGATATCCCGAGCGAGGAATCGTACCTGTTCGTGCTCGAATCCCTGGCCGACCGCAGCATCGCCGGCACCGCCTCCATTTTCGCCTCCGCCGGTTCCAACGGCACTTATTTTTCGTTCCGCAACGACGTGATCCAGCAGGTCTCGCGCGACCTGAACATCAGCCATAGCGTGCACGCCCTGACGCTGTGCTCCGAGCTGACCGCGTATTCGCAGCTATCCAGTTTCTACGTCGATGAAGCCGTGCAGGACCGTCCCGAGGCGGCCCTGCTCTCTCGCGCGCGCCTGCTGTTCGCCGCCATGGCGCCGCAGCGCTTCGCGGACCGCTTCTTCGTCCCGCTGGCGGGCGTGACCAGCGCCGAGGGGGAGTCCCCGTTCTGGGACGCCGTCGGCCGCAAATTCTTCCAGATGGATTTCCTGGACGCCGAACGCACCATAGGCGGCGCCCGCAACCGCACCCTCATCGTCGAACTGATGCCGCACTACCCGGTGTATGTGCCGCTGCTGCCGGGCGACGCCCAGGCGGTGATGGGCCAGATCCATCCGTCCGGCGAACTGGCCTTCAACCTCTTGACGGCCGAAGGCTTCGAAGCGGACGACTACATCGACATCTTCGACGGCGGCCCCATCCTGCAGGCGCACAAGCACGCGCTGCGCACCTGCACCTCGTCGCTGCAGCGCACCGTGGCCACGCCGCGTCCTTCGCGCGCGGGCGAACCGCTGGTGCCGTACGCGGTGGCCGCGAACGCAGGCCAGGAATTCCGCGCCGTGGTGGTGGCGGTGCCGGCCATCGAAGGCGGCGTCACCATCGCCCTGCCGCTTGAAGTGCAGGAAACGCTGCAGGTCGCCGAAGGCGGCAACGTGATTTGCGTCCGCCTCTAAGTCCGATTTTTTGTGAGAAACCTATGCTAGTAGTACGCGCCATACAAGCCACCGACCTGGACGCCCTGTATGACATGGCCCTGCAGGTCGGCTCGGGCATGACCACGCTCAAGCCGGACATGACGATGCTGGGCGACCGCCTGGCCATCGCCGTCGCGTCCTTCGCCGAAACCATCCCGCCCGAACAGCGCGACTACATGTTCGTGATGGAAGACACCGCAAACGGCCGCCTGGCCGGCGTGTGCGCCATCAAGGGGGCGGTAGGCCTGGATGAGCCGTTCTACAACTACCGCATCGGCACCCTGGTGCACTCCAGCCGCGAACTGAAGGTGTTTACGCGCATGGAGACGCTGTACCTGTCCAACGACCTGACCGGCAGCACCGAGCTGTGCTCGCTGTTCCTGAACCCGGACTACCGCACCGGCAACAACGGCAAGCTGCTGTCGAAATGCCGCTTCCTGTTCATCGCCCAGTTCCCGCACCTGTTCACCGAAAAACTGATCGCCGAGATGCGCGGCTACCAGGAGTCGTCCGGCCGCTCGCCGTTCTACGAAGGCCTGGGCCGCCATTTCTTCAAGATGGAATTCGACCATGTGGACCAGCTCACCGCGCAGGGCAAGAAGTCCTTCATCGCCGAGCTGATGCCGCGCCAGCCGCTGTACGTGGCCTATCTGCCGCAGGACGCGCAGGACGTGGTGGGCAAGGTCCACACCTCCACCGCGCCCGCGCGCCGCCTGCTGGAGCAGGAGGGCATGCACTTCGAGGGCTACGTCGACATCTTCGACGCCGGGCCGGTGCTGCAGGGCCGCGTGTCCGAACTGCGGGCCGTGCGCGACAGCGCGCTGTCCGTGGTCGATGTCGATTCGGACATGACACATGCCTGCGCGCCGCAGCTCGAACCGCTGCTGGTGTCGAACACCACCCTGAAGGATTTCCGCATGATCCTGTCCGAAGCCGCCTCGGTGAGCGGCAGGATAGACCTGTCCGCCGGCGACCAGAAACTGCTGCGCGTGCGCGCGGGCGACGTCGTGCGCACCCTCACACTTAACGCTAGGAAGAACAGCAATGTCTGAACAAGCCCTGAACAACACCTTGAGCAACTTCATTGCCGGTGCGTGGTCCGCCGGCCACGGCGCCGAACTGGCGACCGTCGACCCGTCGAACGGCAGGCAGACCTGGGCCAGCCGCGAAGCGACCGCCGAGGACGTCGCCGCCGCCGCGCGGGCGGCCCGCGGCGCCTTCGAAGGCTGGGCGCTGACTCCGCTGGCGCAGCGCGTGGCCATCGTCACCCGCTTCCGCGACCTGCTCAAGGAAAACGCCGAAGAGCTGGCGCTGCTGATCGCCGAGGAAGTCGGCAAGCCGCTGTGGGAGGCGCGCACCGAAGTGACCACCATGGCCAACAAGGTGGACATCTCGATCCAGTCCTACGGCGCCCGCACCGGCGAGACGCGCAGCAAAGTGGCCGACGGCGAAGCCGTGCTGCGCCACCGTCCGCACGGCGTGTTCGGCGTGTTCGGCCCGTACAACTTCCCCGGCCACCTGCCCAACGGCCACATCGTGCCTGCCCTCATCGCCGGCAACACGGTGGTGTTCAAGCCGAGCGAATATGCGCCGCGCACCGCCGTCAAGACCGTGCAGCTGTGGCAGCAGGCCGGCATTCCGGCCGGCGTGGTCAACCTGGTCAACGGCGGCCGCGACACCGGCATCGCGCTGGGGCAGAACAAGGATATCGACGGCGTGCTGTTTACCGGCAGCAGCCAGACCGGCGCCGCGCTGCACCGCCAGTTCGCCGGCCAGACCGGCAAGCTGCTGGCGCTGGAAATGGGCGGCAACAACCCGCTCGTGGTGTGGGACGTGAAGGACGTCGACGCCGCCGTCTTCATGGCCGTGTCGTCTGCCTTCATCTCGGCCGGCCAGCGCTGCACCTGCGCGCGCCGCCTGGTGGTGCAGACCGGCCCGGCGGGCGACGCCTTCGTACGCCGCCTGGTGGACGTGGCCTCGAAACTGGTGGTGGGCGCCTCCAGCGCCGAGCCGCAGCCCTTCATGGGCCCCGTGGTGTCGGCGCCCATCGCCGCGCGCCTGGTGCAGGCGCAGCACGACATGGTGGCCAAGGGCGGCAAGCTGCTGCTGGAAATGAAGCAGCTGCAGGAAGGCACCGGCTTCGTCTCGGCCGGCATCGTCGACACCACCAGGGCGGTCGGCATTCCGGACGAGGAATGGTTCGGCCCCTTGCTGCAGATCGTGCGCGTGGACGATTTCGACAGTGCCATCAAGGTTGCCAACGCCACCGAGTACGGCCTGGCCGCCGCGCTGATCTCGAACGACGAAGCGCTGTGGACCAGGTTCCAGGCGCTGGTCCGCGCCGGCATCGTCAACTGGAACCGTCCGACCACGGGCGCGGCCAGCAGCGCGCCGTTCGGCGGCGTCGGCAAGTCCGGCAACCACCGTCCGAGCGCATACTATGCTGCGGACTACTGCGCCTACCCGGTCGCGTCGATCGAGAACGGCGTGCTTGAAATGCCGGCCAAGCTGTCGCCCGGCATGAACTTCTAAGGAACCGACACCATGCGGCAAGCACGCGAATTCAACTTCGATGGCCTGGTAGGCCCGTCCCACAACTACGCCGGGCTCTCCTTCGGCAACGTGGCTTCATTCAACAACGTCAAGAGCGCGTCGAACCCGAAGCAGGCCGCCTTGCAGGGCCTGGCGAAGATGCGCGCGCTGGCGCAGCGCGGCTTCGCGCAGGCGCTGCTGCCGCCGCAGGACCGTCCGAACTTCCGTTTGCTGCGCAGCCTCGGTTTCAGCGGCAGCGACGGCGACGTGCTGGCCAAGGCCTACCGGGAGTCGCCGGTGATCCTGGCCTGCGCCTATTCGGCCTCGCCGATGTGGACCGCCAACGCGGCCACCGTCAGCCCGTCGGCGGACACCGGCGACGGCCGCGTGCACTTCACGCCCGCCAACCTGAACAACAAGCTGCACCGCGCCTTCGAGCACGCGCAGTCGGCGCGCAGCCTGCGCGCCATCTTCAGCAATCCGCGCCATTTCGCGGTGCACGACGCGCTGCCCGGCACGCCCGCTTTCGGCGACGAGGGCGCGGCCAACCACACCCGCCTGTGCGCGGACCACGGCGCCGATGCGGTCGAGATGTTCGTCTACGGCCGCGTGGAGTTCGACGCCGCCGCGCCGGCGCCCAGGCGCTTCCCGGCGCGCCAGACGCTGGAGGCCTCGCAGGCCGTGGCCCGCCTGCACGGCCTGGCCGCCGAACGCACCGTCTACATCCAGCAGAATCCGGACGTGATCGACCAGGGCGTGTTCCATAACGACGTGATCGCGGTCGGCAACGCCAACGTGCTGTTCTACCACGAGCAGGCTTTCGCCGACGAAGCGGCCACCCTGGAGCGCTTGCGCGCGGCCATGGCCGGCGTCGGCGCCGAGCTGCAGGCGGTGCGCGTCGACACCGGCGCCGTCGCCGTGGCGGACGCGGTGCACAGCTATCTGTTCAACTCCCAGCTATTGTCCAAGCAGGGCGGCAAGATGGCGCTGGTGATACCGCAGGAATGCCAGGAAAACACCGCGGTGGCGCGCTACCTGGAAGGCCTGGCCGCCGGAGGCGGCCCGGTCGATGAACTGATCCACTTCGACCTGCGCCAGTCCATGCGCAACGGCGGCGGCCCCGCGTGCCTGCGCCTGCGCGTGGCGCTGACGGACGAAGAGTCGTCCGCCATGCACCAGGGCGTTATCATGACCGAAGCGCTGTACCATACGCTGGTTGCCTGGGTGGAGAAGCATTACCGCGACCACCTGGAGCCGAAAGACCTGGCCGATCCCGCGCTGGCGCTGGAAGTCCACGCCGCACTGGAGGAGCTGAGCACCATCCTCGGCTTGCCGGACCTGTATGATTTGTAAAAATTGATTTTGTTCCCATATTGGGTTGCGGGGCGATCCCCCGCAAAGTACCGTACCGAGTAGCAGCCGCCAGCCAAAAGCCGCGACGGCGCCGACCAACATACTGGAGAAGCAACGATGACACAAATGCCACAAGACCTGCGCAAACAGACGCTGGACCTGATCAACGCGAACAAATCGGCCGACAGCGGCCAGGTTGGCGCCCTGATCAACGCCTGGCTCGCCTCCATCGACGAAGAAGACCTGGCGGGCGTCGCCCCGGACAGCCTGGTACCGGCCCTGTGGGAAGGCTTCGCGCAGGCGGCCAGGCGCAGCGGAGCGGGTGTGCAGATCGCCAAATTGCGCTACGCCGACGGCCGTGGCAGCATGGCGACGGCCTTGCTGATCCTGAATGATGACATGCCCTACCTGGTGGACTCCATCGTCATGGCACTGCGCAAGCAGCGCCTGATCGCCAACGGCGTGCTGAACGCGGTGCTGCCGGTGGCCCGTTCGGCCGACGGCGTGGCGACCTCGGTCGGCGCCGGCGCCAGCGCCGACGCGGCCGGCGGCAAATTCGAATCCTATGTGCTGGTCCTGCTGGCGGAAGACCTGGCGGAAAACGACCTGGCGGCCCTGGTGGCGCGCCTGGAAATGGTGGCCGGCGACGCGGCCGTCGTGCGCCGCGACCTGGAAGCGATGAAAGAGCGCCTGGGCAGCGTGGGCGCGGCCGCTGCCGCCAACGGCGGCGAGCAAGGCCAGGAAGTGGCGGCCTTCCTGGAATGGGCGCGCACCGAGGGCTTTGAACCGTTCGGCTACGCCTACTACCAGGTCAAGCCGGGCGTGCGCGAACTGGAACGCGACGTCCCCAGCCGCATCGGCGTGCTGCAGGACACCGCGCACCCGGTCTACGGCAGCTGCCTGGCCAACATCCCCGGCGACTTCGACACCTTGTCCAAGCGCCCGCATTCGCTGTCCATCGTCAAGGCCGACGTGGAAGGCACGCTGCACCGCGACCAGCAGCTCGACTTCATCGGCGTGCGCAATACGGACGCCAACGGCGCCATCCTGGGCGAACACTGCTTCGTCGGCCTGTTCACCCGCGCCGCCACCATCACGCCGCTGACCCGCATGCCGTTTGCGCGCGGCCGCATCGCGCAGGTGCTGCAGATCGCCGGCGTGCGCAAGGAAGGTTTCCGCGCCGAGAAATTCGTCGAGATCCTGGAATCGCTGCCGCGCACCGAAGCGCTGGAAGCCGAACCGCAATGGCTGGCCGACGTGTGCGGCGCAGTCGTTTCCCTGTACAAGCAACCGCGCACCAAGGTCTTCGCGCGCCGCGACGTCTATGCGCGCCACCTGAACGTGCTGGTCTACCTGCCGCGCGAACGCTATAGCGCTTCCGTGGCGCACGCGCTGGCCAAGGCCCTGCAGCAAAGCTCGGGCGCCTCGCACGTCAGCTCGCAAACCCTGGTGGCCGACGGCCCGCTGGCCCGCGTCTACCTGATCGCCCACGCCGCCCGTTATCCGCTGGACCTGGAGTCCGACATCCAGCGTCCGCTGCTGTCCATCCTGGACGGCTGGCACAACAGCTTCTCCGCCCTGGCCGACGCGGTCGGCGAGGAATCGACCCGTTCCAGCCTGCGCAAACTGTGCGCCACGCTGCCGGTCGACTACGTCAGCGCCACCGCGCCCGCCGTGGCCTTCCACGACCTGGGCGCCTTGCTGCACAGCGCGGCGGGCCGCGTCACCGCGCGCGTCGAGCTGGCCTCGGCCGGCAGCGCCGCCACCACCATCCGACTGTACTCGGTGGAGCGCGTGCCTTCGCTGTCGAACATACTGCCGGCGCTGCACAACGCCGGCGTGTCCATCGACCGCGAACAGACTTATGCCATCCACACCGCCGACGGCAAGCGCCATTTCGTCACCAGCCTGCTGGCCGACGCGGACAGCGCCGCCAAGCTGGCGCAGCCCGGCGTGGCCGAAGTGGTGCAGGAACTGGTCACCTCGCTGTTCAACAACGAAGCCGAAGACGGCCGCCTGAACGGCCTGGTCATCGAAGGCGGCTTGAGCACCCGCCAGGTACAGCTGGTGCGCGCCTATATGAGCTACTGGCGCCAGACCGGCAGCCGCTTCTCGGTGCGCTACATCGCCGAAACGCTGCGCAAGCAGCCGGTGCAGGTGAAGGAACTGGTCGACGCGTTCGAGCAGCGCTTCAACCCGGCGCTGCCGCAAGCCGAACGCGCGGCGGCGCTGGACAAGCTGGCCGGCATCAAGTCCGGCCTGGCGTCCGTGAACCACGCCGACACCGAGGAAATCCTCGCGGCCATGGTGGACCTGATGAGCGCGACGCTGCGCACCAACTACTACCAGAACAAGCAGCAGGGCGACAAGATCATCTTCAAGTTCGACACCAGCAGCCTGTCGCTGGTGCCTGAACCGCGTCCTTTCCGCGAGATCTTCGTGTTCTCGCGCCGCTTCGAAGGCGTGCACCTGCGCGGCGGCCCTGTCGCGCGCGGCGGCCTGCGCTGGTCGGACCGCATGGAAGACTACCGCACCGAGGTGCTGGGCCTGGTGAAGGCGCAGATGGTGAAGAACGCCGTCATCGTGCCCGCCGGCGCCAAGGGCGGCTTTGTTTGCAAGATGATGCCGAAGGACGCCGTGCGTGAAACCATCGCCGCCGAAGGCGAAGCGGTCTACCGCCTGTTCATCGCCAGCCTGCTGGAAGTGACCGACAACCGCGTGCTGGGCAACATCGTCCCGCCTGCCGACACCGTCTGCTACGACGGCGCCGATCCTTACCTGGTGGTGGCGGCCGACAAGGGGACCGCGACCTTCTCCGACATCGCCAACGGCATCGCCGTGCAGCGCGGCTTCTGGCTGGGCGACGCTTTCGCGTCGGGCGGCTCGAACGGCTACGACCACAAGAAAATGGGCATCACCGCCAAGGGCGCGTTCGAAGCGGTCAAGCGCCACTTCTACGAGATGGACCACAACATGGAAACCACCCCGTTCACCATGACGGGCGTGGGCGACATGTCGGGCGACGTGTTCGGCAACGGCGCGCTGCTGTCGAAGCAGATCAAGCTGCTGGCCGCGTTCGACCACCGCCACATCTTCCTGGACCCGAATCCGGACACCGCCGTCTCCTTCGCCGAACGCCAGCGCATGTTCGCGCTGCCGCGCTCCTCGTGGGAAGACTACAACAAGGAGCTGATCTCGGCCGGCGGCGGCGTGTTCCCGCGCAACGCCCGTGCCATCGAGCTGTCGCCGCAGATCCGCGCCGCGCTGGACATCGCCGAAACCTCGCTGCCGCCGGAAGAGCTGATGCACCGCATCCTGCTGGCGCCGGTGGACCTGTTCTACAATGGCGGCATCGGCACCTACATCAAGTCCTCGGCCGAAACGCACGCGCATGTGAAGGACCGCGCCAACGACAACATCCGCGTCAACGGCAATGAGCTGCGCTGCAAGATCGTGGCCGAAGGCGGCAACCTGGGCGCGACCCAGGCCGGCCGCATCGAATTCGCGCTGTCCGGCGGCCGCATCTTCACCGACGCGATCGACAACTCGGCCGGCGTGGATTGCTCCGACCACGAGGTGAACGCGAAGATGTGGCTGGACGTGGAAATGAACGCCGGCCAGCTGACCGAAGCGGACCGCAACCGCATCCTCAACGAAATGACCGGCGACATCGAGCGCCTGGTCCTGCGCGACAATACGCTGCAAACCCACTTGCTGGTGCGCGAGCAGCAAGCGCAGTCCGATGCTTCGGTGCAGGACGGCTACGCCGCGCTGATCGCCAGCCTGGAGGAAGAGGGCGCGCTGTCGCGCGAACTGGAACAGCTGCCGACCGTGGCCGAACTGGCGCGCCGCAAGCTCGATGGCCGCGGCTTGACGACGCCGGAACTGGCGGTGGTCATCGCCAACGTGAAGAACCGCTACAAGCGCATCCTGTCGGCGCTGCCGCTGACGGACGAGAGCTGGGCCGAGTCGGTGCTCAAGCCCTACTTCCCGGACCTGCTGGTCGCCACCCGCCCGGCGCTGGCGCATCCGCTGGCCAACGCCATCCTGGCCACCGTGCTGGCCAATGAATCGGTGAACCGCTGCGGTCCGCTGATGCTGCGCGAACTGGCCGCCGAACACAGTGTCGACGAGGCCGACGTGATCCTGGCCTGGGGACAGGCATGGTCGGCGCTGAACCTGGCGCCGGTGTTCGAAGCACTGGATGCGGACGCATTGACCGTGCCGCGCGCCGTGTCGGTCAAGGTCGACGCGCGCACCCGCAGCCTGCAGCGCGCCGTGATCCAGGGCGTGCTGGCAGTGCCGGCCGACCTGCTGCGCGCCGGCGGCGGCGTGGCCGAGCTGACCCGCTTGTTCAGCCAGCCCGGGATGCTGAAGCAGCTGGTGCCGGCCGACGGCCAGTCCGAAGCCGATACCACGGCGGGCCTGCGTCCGGAGTTTGCCCACGCATGGAAAGCGGTGGACGCGGTGGAATCGGTGGCGGCTTTCGTATTCGCGGCGCTGTCGGTCAAGCGTCCGGGCGGCATGGACCTGCCGGCCTTCCTGCAAGTGGGCATGGCCCTGCGCAGCCAGACCGGCATCGACACGCTGGAGCGCGGCCTGAAGCTGCCGGCGGCGACCCGCTCGCAAGAGCAGCTGCGCAGCTACGCCCAGCACGCGCTGCGGCGCACGCAGCAGCGCCTGTTGACGCAGGTGCTGTCGCGCGCCACCGACGGCCACGACGCCACCGAGGCGGTGGAGGTGGTGACCAACACGCTGGGCCTGTCCGGCTACGCCACCTCGGCGGACCTGGACCAGGCGATGCTGGACGTGTGGGCGCTGTCCGAAGCCGCCAACGCGGTGGCGGCGTAAGCGCATGGCGGTAGCAGACGACAAGGCGGCGCAAGCCGCCGCTGCCGCCGGAGGCACTTCCGTTCCGGCAGCCGTTGCGGCGGGCGGCTTCCCGGCGGCGGCCGCCGCGGCAGCCATCGCTACGGCCGCGCTGCCTGCTGCTGTGCGGGCGCTGGCGGAAGCTGACTTCAGCGCCGTCTCGGCGCGCTTCACCGCAGCCGGCTTCGCTGTGGCGCGGCCGGCCGACGGCATACTCACCATCAAGCATGCCGAGGCGTCTGCCACGGCGCCTGCGCGTCCATCGGTGCTGATCTCGGTCGGTGTGCACGGCGATGAAACCGGACCGATCGAAGTCGTGGCCTACCTGCTGGATGCCTTGTCTCGTCAGGCGGCTGCGCTGGCGGTGGACCTGATGCTCTGCGTCGGCAATATCGGCGCCATCCGCGCCGGCAAGCGCTTCATCGATGCGGACTTGAACCGCATGTTCCGCACCGACCGCGGCACGCTGGAAGGCACGGCCGAAGCCGCGCGCGCCGACGTGATGGTTGCCGCCACCAGCGCCTTCTTCAAGGGCGCGGGGCCGGTGCGCTGGCACCTGGATCTGCACACTGCGATCCGTCCCTCCGTCTATCCGACGTTCGCCATCGTCCCCGAGATCATCGAGGAAGGCGCGCGCACGAAGTTGATCGCCTGGCTGGGGCAGGCGTCGATAGGCGCCGTCATCATGAACCCCAAGTCGGTCGGCACCTACAGCTACTACTCCGCCGAGCACCACGCGGCGGCCGGCACCACGGTGGAGCTGGGCCGCATCGGGACCCTGGGCCAGAACGATCTGGCGCAGTTCACCGAAGCGTCGCAGGCGCTGGACGACCTGCTGCGCGGCGCCGCGCCGAAAGCGGCCGCGCAGGCGCCGCACGTGTACGGCACGGCGCAGCAGATCATCAAGCTGAGCGACCAGTTCCAGATGGCCTTCGGCAAGGACACGTGGAACTTCACGCCGCTCAAGCAGGGCGCCGAAATCGCGCGCGACGGCGACACCGTCTACACCGTCACGCACGCCGAGGAAATGGTGGTTTTTCCCAACCCCGACGTCCGCATCGGCCTGCGCGCCGGCCTGATGGTCGTCCGCCTCGCCTGAGGCGGCTTGCGGCTCCGCAAGCGAGCCGCACAGCCCGCTTGATTTCCCCATTCTTCAGCGTGCAGTGGAATCCTCACTTCAAAGGAGCCTGAGCAGCACATTTGGGTCAAGTGTATGATTCCCGGATCACTCATCATTGAAAGAGGAATACATGTCGATATCCATGTATCAGGCGTCGGTCCCGGCGTTTGTACGCGCGCTGAATGTATTGTCGGCGCTGTTGAAGAAGGGCGAGGAGCATGCGGCCGCGACGGGCGGCGTGCCGGACGTGCTGCTGGGCGCGCGGCTGGCGGAGGACATGATGCCGCTGACGGCGCAGATCCAGCGCGCCAGCGACGCTTCCAAGCTCACCGTGGCGCGCCTGTGCGCCATCGAGGCGCCGAAGTTCGAGGACAACGAGGCCAGCTTCCAGCAACTGCAGGAGCGCATCGCCAACACCATCGCCTTCATCGAGAGCGTGCCGGAAGCGCAGTTCGACGGTGCCGCCGAGCGCGACGTGACGCTCAGTTACGGCAGCTTCAGCCAGCACTTCACCGGCCAGAGCTACCTGCTCACCTTCGCACTGCCGAACTTTTACTTCCATGTCACCACCGCCTACGGCATCCTGCGCGCGCAGGGCGTCAAGATCGGCAAGCTGGACTTTCTCGGCCCCTTCAACTAGAACGGCTCGGGCCCCGGTGGCGATCCCTCGGCCACCGGCCACACCATCTCCAGCTCCATGCCGATCGAACGCGCCAGTCCGTCCAGGTCCGGGAACAGCGTGGCGTTGGTGATGTTCATGCGGTACAGCGATTTCATCGCCTCGTCCCGCATCGCCAGCGGCAGCACGATCTTCTTCAGCAGCGCGCGGCTGTCGCCATAGTCCTCCAGGATCTCGTCCAGCGGCTTGTCCAGCATGCCCGGCACCACCAGCGTGCCCGATTGCGCCACCAGCCGCCGGTCCATCTCGGTCGGTTCGCCGGTCCAGATGATGGCGTTGGTGTTGGGCTGGAACAGCCGCGTGAAATTGCCCGGCACGCGCGGATCGATGTGGTCGCGGTCCATCGCCGGATGGCGGTGCGGCACGGCAGCCCACAGGCGCGGCGTGTTCAGCGCGTAGACGGCGGCGTCGCAGGTGGCGCGCTCGAGCGCGAAGAACACCGCCACGAAGGGCGACTTGGTGAAGTCCAGCAGGCGGGTCGGCGCGCCGTGGTGCTGCATCAGCGCCAGGCAGCGCAGCTCGTTGTCCAGCACGGAGGGATCGTCGAGGTAGTTGTGCGCCTTGCGGCGGAAGATGCGGATGGCGCGCTCCTCGCGCAAACGCCAGCTGGAACGGTCCGGGATGTAGGCGTTCAGGTAGCGCGACAATGAGGTCTGCAGCGGCCAGCGCGTATCCTGCTGGCCACGGAAGGCCCAGCCGTCGAGCTGCGTGCTGAGCGTCATGAATTCGTTCCACGAGCTTACGCTGATCTGTTCCATCGAGTCCCCTTCCATGGCTGTAATCGAGATAGTACGCACGCTTCCGCCAGCCCGGCGCACGCCGTCATATACAGAGGGTGCGCGCGCGGTTGTGCAGGGCGCGCACCACGCTGAATACCGTCAGCGCCGACGTTTTGGGATTGGCCGCCAGCGGTTTGCCGCGCATGGTCAGCTCGAAACTACCGAAGGCGCCTTGCGCCACGACGTGGTGCATGTTCTCAGCCGCGCCGGGGTCCGCCAGCAGGCGCACCCGCGTGCGGTCCAGGCCCAGGCCGGCGAACGACAGGGTGGCCGCCACGTTGGCGTTTTTCGGATACAGGCGTGCCGCCTCGCGCGCGCTGCCTTCGAAGATCGTGGCCGCTGCGGCCAGCGCATCCAGATCCACCAAGCGTTCGGCCGGCGTGTTCTTCCATGCGCCGGGCGGTTTGTTGCAGGTATAGACCACGGAGTCCAGGCCGCCGACGCGCGCGGCGGCCAGCGCGTCTATCGCGCCGATGGCGCCGGGCAGCAATTGCACCTGGGTCTGCCCGTGCCGCGCCGCCTGCTCCAGCTTTTCCGCCAGCCCCGCTTCGGCCAGCACGCCGGCCGATACCAGCATGCACGGTATGCCGCTCGCCAGCGCGGGGATGATGTGCGCTTCGATGGCGCTGTGGCCGGCGCACTCGATCAGCAGGTCGGGGCGCGCGCCGCTCAGGCCCACATCGACCCGGGCGCGCGGATACAGCGCGCCCAGCCTGGCGCGCGCGCTGTCCACTGCCGCTGCGTGCACGATCACGAGATCGAAGACAACTTCGGCATCATGCTTCAGCAGTTCCAGCACGCCGGCGCCAATGGCGCCGCAACCTATCATGGCGACACGCAGCATGGCGGCTCCTCAGTTGGCGCCCGGCACGTAGCCGAGCAAGCGCGACAGCTCGTTGGCGCTGGCCCGCACCCCGGCAACGAGTTTGTCCACGCGCTCCGGTTCGATGCGCGGTGCGGGTATGGCCGCGCCCAGCGCCGCCACCACCTCGCCGCCCCGGCCGCGCACGGCGGCGGCAACGGTGGATATGCCGCGGTCGAGGAAGCCTTCCTCCACCACGTAGTTGCGCTCGCGGTCCTGCTGCAGCAGCTCGAACAGATCGGCGACGGTTCTCGGCGTGCTGTCCGAGTAGACCTTCAATTGCTCTTCCGGATACAGTTCACGCAGCTGCGCCAGGGACAGGTCTTGCAGCAGCACGCGGCCCAGCACGGTGGCGTGGGCCGGCAGGCGCGTGCCGACGTTGACCGTGCTGGCGAAGGGTTCGGGCATCGCCGAGTTGGCGACGTAGATGATGGAGCGCCCGTCGCGCACCACCAGCGCAGTGGAGTAGCCGAGTTCCTGGCGCAGCCGGTCCAGCACCGGGCGGCCGATTTCGGGCAGTTCCTGCGAAGCCAGGCAGTCGAAGCCCAGGCGCAGCACCGCCATGCCGAGCCGGTAGTCCCGTCCGCCCTCGGCGCGCTCGACGAAGCCCATCTGCTCCAGCGTCGCCAGCAGCCGGAAAACCGTGGAGCGGGGCACGTCGAGGCGCCTGGCCAACTCCGGCGCGGACAAGGTTTTCTGGTGGCGGCTGAATTCTTGCAGCAGGCGCAGGCCGCGTTCCAGGCCGGGCACCGTGTATTTGTCGGGACTGTTCATGTGCGAAATATAACAGAGCTTCGATGCCACACACGATTTTTGTCTCAAATAAAAATTAACGTTTCATAGGTGAGACATTATCCCCAAAAAAAAGGAAACGCACTGGGGCGTTTCCTTGCCGCCGAGGTGGCTGGACGTTCAGGTCGTCGAAGTCAGATGCGAGGCGCGGCGCACGCGCGGCTGCATGGACCGGTCGGGCGCAGGGGCAACAACGGGTGCTGCAACCGGCGCCGCAATCGGTGACACTTCGGGAGCGGAAGAAACCGGGGGCAGGTAGGGGTTGGACTGGTGCGCGGGCAGCCAGCCTGCGATGGCGGCGGTGCCGGCCATGCACAGCATAATCACGGAGATCGCCGCCATCGCGCTGAGCGGGGAGAAGCGGTTGCTGACGGTGGGAATTTTTTGAATGATCGCCATGTTGGACCTCCTGTGATTACTGTTTTTGCTGAGACTCAAGATTAACGATCCCGCACGCCGCAAGCTATACATGGGCCTGTATCAAAAGTAAGCAACTGTAACCAAGCCCTTGAAGTGGCGTTACACTTGGTCTTTTTGCCGCCGGGAGTCTGTCATGAGCCAGCTGTTTTCCCCCTACGACCTTGGCCCGCTGCGCCTGGCCAACCGCATCGCCATCGCCCCCATGTGCCAGTACTCCGCCGACGACGGCCTGGCCACCGACTGGCATTTGATCCACCTCGGCCAGCTGGCCCTGTCCGGCGCCGGCTTGCTGATGACGGAAGCGACCGCCGTGTCGCCGGAAGGGCGCATCTCGGCCTGGGACCTGGGCCTGTGGTCGGACGCGCACCAGGCCGCGCTGGCGCCGGTGGTGCAGGCCATCCGCAAGCACTCCAGCATGCCGCTGGCGGTGCAGCTGGGCCATGCGGGGCGCAAGGCATCGAGCCAGCGGCCGTGGGAGGGCGGCGCCAGCGTGCCGCCGTCCAGGGGCGGCTGGCAGACGGTGGCGCCATCGGCCGTGCCGCACGCGCCCGGCGAGCATGCGCCGCTGGCGCTGGACGCGGCCGGCCTGCAGCACATCAAGGACAGCTTCGTCGCTGCCGCGCGCCGCGTGCACGCGCTGGGCATCGAAGGCATAGAGCTGCATGGCGCGCACGGCTATCTGCTGCACCAGTTCCTGTCGCCGCTGTCCAACCAGCGCAGCGACGAATACGGCGGCTCGCTGGAGAACCGCATGCGCTTCCCGCTGGAAGTGCTGGCGGCGGTGCGGGCGGCGCTGCCGCCGTCGGTGTGCGTCGGCATGCGCGTGTCGGCCTCGGACTGGGTGCAGGGCGGCTGGGACATCGAGCAAAGCGTGGTGTTCGCGCAGGCGCTGCAAAAGGCCGGCGCGCATTTCATCCACGTCTCCAGCGGCGGCGTCTCGCCGCTGCAGCAGATTCCGCTGGGGCCGGGCTACCAGATCCACTTCGCGCGCCGGATCAAGCACGCCACCGGCCTGCCGACCATAGGCGTGGGCCTGGTGACGGAGCCGGAGCACGCCGAATCCATCGTCGCGCAGCAGGATGCGGACGTGGTGGCGCTGGCGCGCGCCATGCTGTACGACCCGCGCTGGCCATGGCACGCGGCGGCCAGGCTGGGCGCGCAAGTGGAGGCGCCGCCGCAGTACTGGCGTTCGCAGCCGCGCGAACTGAAGGATTTGTTCGGCGCCACCAGGCTTGGGCAGCGCTGAGCAAGCTGTCCTCGCCACGCCACAGCGTTGCCATTCTTGTACAAACTCCTGGTGGCGGCTGCCGTGTAAAGCCCTATAATCGCTGTGTTTTTTGACCGAACACTTCAGCAGAACGCGGCGGCACAACCGGCGCGCGGCTATATACCATACAAGGAATGCCTGTGACTCAATCGCTGGTCCAGAAATTGGCCCGTACCAAGCCGGTCGGCCTGCACGCCGAACAGGGCGACACCCACACCGGCGGCCTGGCCCGCTCCATCGGCCTGTTCTCGCTGACCATGATAGGCGTCGGCGCCACCATCGGCACCGGCATCTTCTTCACCATGGTGGAAGCGGTGCCCAAGGCCGGTCCTTCGGTGGTGCTGTCCTTCCTGCTGGCGGCGCTGACGGCGGGCCTGACCGCGCTGTGCTACGCCGAGCTCTCGTTCCGCATTCCCGCATCCGGCTCCGCTTATTCCTTCGCCTACAGCACGGTGGGCGAATTCCTGGCCTTCATCGTCGCCTTCTGCCTGCTGCTTGAATATGGCCTGGCGGCCAGCGCCACGGCGATTGGCTGGTCGGACTATCTGAACAACTTCCTGGTCAACGCCATCGGCTGGCAGATCCCCGAGACGCTGCGCTCGCCGCTGATCCTGGCCACGGCGCACGGCATGAGCTGGAACATCGGCCATCTGAACCTGCCGCCGATGATACTGGTGGGGCTGTGCTGCGTGCTGCTGGTGCGCGGCACCAAGGAATCTGCCACGACCAACGCCATCATGGTGATGGTCAAGCTGGCCATCCTGGTCTTTTTCATCGCGATCGCCTTCACCGGCTTCGACGCCAAGAACTTCACGCCTTTCCTCAAGCCGGTCAGCGGCGAATGGCTGCCCGGTGCGACCGGCATCGCCGCCGCTGCGGGCACGGTGTTCTTCTCCTTTATCGGCCTGGACACCATCGCCACAGCCGGCGAGGAGGTGCGCAACCCGCGCCGCAATGTCCCGGTCGGCATCCTGAGCGCGCTGGTCATCGTGACCGTGTTCTACCTGCTGGTCGCCATGGCTGCCATGGGCGCCCAGCCTGCGCACAAGTTCGAAGGCCAGGCCGCCGGTCTGGCGGTGATCCTGCAGAACGTGACCGGCAAGGCCTGGCCCGCGCTGGTGCTGTCCGCCGGCGCCGTGATTTCCGTGTTCTCCGTCACCTTGGTGACGATCTACGGCCAGACCCGCATCCTGTACGCCATCGCGAAAGACGGCCTGGTGCCGAAGGTGTTCCAGCGGGTGAATCCGAAAACGCATTCCCCGGTCGCCAATACCGTCATCGTCAGCGTGGTGGTGGGCGTGGTCGCCGGCCTGGTGGACTCGACCTTCCTGTGGGACATGGTGTCGATGGGTACCCTGACGGCCTTCATCATCGTGTCGGTCGCCGTGCCGGTGCTGCGCAGTAAAGACCGCAAGGCCGGCATCCCGACCAAGGGCGGTTTCCGCATTCCCTGCGGCCCTTACCTGGTGCCCGCACTGAGCATTGCCGCCTGCACCTATCTGATGGTCAACCTGTCCTTCGCCACCAAGGTGATTTTCACTGTCTGGATGGTGGTCGCCGTGATCACTTACTTCGGCTACAGCATGCACAACTCGCGGCTCAAGAAGGTATAAGTCCATGCAGCGCAAGGCAATTGCCCAGGCAAGTCTCCTGGCCGCGGCCATCATGTCCGGGGCGATTGCCCAGGCCGAAAGCCAGGTGCTGCGCGACTACCGCGCGCTGGCATTGTCCGGCGCGGGCGACCGCGTGGTGGCGCTGGAGGCCAGCGATCCGGGCGGCCTGCCGCGCCGTCCCCACGCCACCGTGGTGGTGCGCGACGCGCTTAGCGGCAAAGTGCTGAACGAGTACGATCCCTGCACCGCCTGCAGCTACGACCGCCCGAGCTTTTCGCCCGATGGGCGCAGCCTGTCCTTCATTGCATCCGATGCCAAAGCCGGCACCGCCCTGCTGTTCGTGGCGCAGCACGGCAAGGCCAGGCAGCTGCTGACCATCAAAGGCGTGGCCAATACCGCGCGCTGGTCGCCGGACGGCCAGCATCTGGCGCTGCTGGCGACACTGGACGCGCGCAAGCAGGTCGGGGCGGTGGAGGCAGGCGCCCCGCAAGTGGGCGAGATCGGTATGGCAGAGGACACGCAGCGCATCGGCACGGTTGCCGCCACCGGCGGCGCCTTCAAGCTGCTGTCGCCGGCCGACACCTATATCTACGAATTCGACTGGACGCCGGATGGCCAGGGCTTCGTCGCCACCGGCGCCAAGGGCAATGGCGACAACAACTGGTGGGTGGCCAAGCTGCTGCACGTGGACGCGGACGGCGCCGAGCGCGTGATTGCCGCGCCGGCCACGCAACTGAATCTGCCCCAGGTATCGGCCGACGGCAAGACGGTGGCTTACATCGGCGGCTTGATGAGCGACTTCGGCTCCATCGGCGGCGACGTGTACACCGTGCCGCTGGCCGGGGGCGAGCCGCGCAACATCACGCCGGGCTACGCGGGCAGCTTCAACGGCCTGGCCTGGCGCGGCAAGCGCCTGCTGGCCACCGCGCTGGTGGGCGCCGATGTCGCCGCGCTGGAGATGGACGCCGCGGACGGCAAGCACACCGTGCTGTGGTCCGCCCCGGTCAGCAGCGCCGGATCGGACGGCAGGCTGTCCTTCAGCGCCGACGGCGCCGTGGCTGCGGCGGCGCAGGAAGACTTCCGCACCGCGCCCCACATCGTGGCGGGCCGTTTGCCCCAGCTGCGCGCCATCACGCAGGACAACGCGCAGTTCGCGCCGCAGGTGTCGGTGCAGAGCATCAGCTGGGACAGCGACGCCTACCGGGTGCAGGGCTGGCTGGTCGGTCCGCAGCACGCCGAAGCCGGGAAAAAATATCCGATGGTGGTGCTGGTGCATGGCGGTCCGGCCGCAGCGGCCTCGCCGCGTTACGTGGCGGAGGGAGAGCAGGCCAATCCGCTGATGCGCGAGCTGACCGCGAAGGGCTATTACATCTTCCTCCCGAATCCGCGCGGCAGCTACGGCCAGGGCCAGGAATTCACCCGCGCCAACCGCCGCGATTTCGGCGGCGGCGACCTGCGCGACATCCTGTCCGGCGTGGACGCCGTGCTGCAGGCCGCGCCGGTGGACGGCGAACGGCTCGGCATCTCGGGCCATTCCTACGGCGGTTTCATGACCATGTGGGCGGTCACGCACAGCCGGCGTTTCAAGGCGGCGGTGGCCGGCGCCGGCATCGCCAACTGGATCAGCTATTACGGCCAGAACGGCATCGACCAGTGGATGGTGCCGTTCTTCGGCGCCACCGCCTATGACGACCCGGCCGTCTATCGCGCCGTCTCGCCGATCGAATCGATCAAGGCGGCCAGGACGCCGACGCTGATGTATGTCGGCGAGCGCGACGTGGAAACGCCGGCGGTGCAGTCGCAGGAGTTCTGGCATGGACTGCGCGCGATGAATGTGCCGTCCGCGCTGGTGATCTACGAAGGCGAGGGCCACGCGATCCGCAATCCGGACAACCAGCGCGACATCCGCCGCCGCACCCTGGGCTGGTTCGACCGCTACCTGAAATGAAAAAGACCCGGCCTGTGCAAGCAGCCGGGTCTTTCTTCTCGCAGGTCCTGCATGGGCCTGGCTTAATGTGCCAGCGCTTCGAACTGGGCCAGCGAGCGGTCCAGCACAGGGACCAGGCAGATGCGGGCGGCGATGGCTGCGGCGGCGACGACGGTGGTGAACAGGGCGATCAGTTCCATGATTAACCCCGCGATGCCATGAAGTGCAGTTCCGCCATCAGGTTGCGCGATGGCGCTTCCTGACGGTTGGCCAGTTCGTACAAGGTTTCCAGCGGCTTGCTGCGCTGAACAGGGGTGGCAGCGGCTGCGGCGGGCTTGTGCGCCAGCAGGGCGCCGATCAGACCGCGTGCTGCGCGGCCAACATTGGCGAAATAGCTCGTTTCCGAGTAGGTACCGAACGTCAGGTTGCTTGCGGTGGTCATGATGTGCTCCCAAATGAGTGATGTTGCAGTGCAGTATAGATGCCCTACATCCATAAATAAAATTTTCATTTGTGATGTGGCCTATAAAAAATCGATATAACTGGTCTTGCGGCAGAGGCGGATCCATGTTCGACTGCTGTATCATTCATGGCTTCACGGCAATGAAAAGTAAAAAAGGAGAGCGGGATGTCTTTGCGTATCAAATTGATGCTGGCGCTGCTGCTGACAGGGCTGGCGGCGGTGGCGGTGGTGGGCGGGCTGACCTATTCCAGCGTCAATACCAAGTTCGATACGATACGCAGCAAGCAGGCGGGCGAACACTTCCACCGCTTCATGACGGCCTACCTGACCGAGTACGGCGACTGGAAAACCGCGATCGCCACCGAATCCTTTGACCGCTTCGTGCAGCGCACCGAACGCCTGGAGCGCGGCGACGGACAAGGGGCTGGCGGCGAGCGCCCCAGCGACCTGATCGAACGCATGCCGCCGAATATAGACATGCAGTCGCACGGCAGGCCCCCGCCGGACGCCGGCCAGCCGCCGGGGACCGGCGTCGCGGCCGGTGTTGCGCCCGGGGCGCCGCCGGCGGGCGGCGCTTATGGCCGCCCGCAAGCTCTGCCGCCCACCGAACGCGGCCTGCGGGCCGACGCTCCGCCGCGCCGAGACGGAGGCGGGCGTCCCGCGCCGCCGGACGGCGCCCGTCCACCGCGCCCGGATGACGGGCGTCCGCAGGATCTCAACCGTTCCGAGGCCGACCAGCGCCGTGGTCCGCCGGACGGCCGCGGCCCGGAATCCGACGAGCGTAGAGGTCCTCCGCCCGACGGGCGCCGTCCTGAGTTCGATGACAGGCGCGGTCCCCCGCCGGATGGCCGCCGGCCGGAGTTCGATGACAGGCGCGCTCCCCCGCCGGATGGGCGGCGGCCGGAGTTCGACGAGCGGCGCGGCCCGCCTCCCGATGGCCGCCGTCCAGAAGGCGACGAACATCGCGGTCCCCCGCCCGAAGGCCGGCGCCCGCCGCAGGGCGAGCGTGGCGCCGGTCCGGATGGCCGCCATCCGCCGCAAGAGGGCGACCAGCGACCATGGGCGGATAAGCGCGCGCCGCAAGACGGCGAGCGCCGTCAAGCAGCCGGAAGCTACGCACGGCAGGGCGGCGAGAGCGGCGCGCAATCCGGGGCGACCGGTCCGCAGGACGGCGGCGACGCACCGCAGGGCGGCGTGCGCGCGTGGCGCGCCGGTGCACGACAACAGGCGCAAGAGATACAGCCGGCACAGCCGCCAGCGCGCGATCCGCAGCAAGCACCGCGCGAGCGGCAAGCGCCGGCCGCGCGGGACCTTGCCGCCCCCGCCCCCGCAACCGTCCCCGCCCCCGCAACCGCAGCCGCAACCGCAACCGCAACCGCAACCGCAACCGCCCCCGCAACCGCAGCCGCAACCGCAACCGCAACCGCAGCGCCCCCGGCACCGGCAGCTTTCCCACCGGCTGGCGACGGCGCAGGTCCGCCCCGCCGGCCCATCCACGAGCGCGGCGGCAACCCGCCGCCATTCCGTTTCGTGCTGACCGACGCCGACTACAATGTGCTGCTCGGCGCCGGCCTGTATGGCGCCGGCGCGGTGTTGCCGGTCAGCGAACGCGGCAAGGCGCGGCCGATCGAGGTCAATGGCAAGGTGGCTGCCTACGTGTCCACCGAAGGCGTGGTGACGCCGAGCCGGCAGGAACTGGAATTCCTCGATGCGATGCGGTCTTCGCTGGCCGCCGGCGCGGGCGGCGCGGCGGTGCTGGCGCTGGGCCTCGGCCTGGCGCTCAGCCGAGGCTTGAGCAGCCGCCTGAGCCACCTCACGCGCGCCGTGCGCGCCATGCACGGCGGTTCGCTGCGCCAACAAGTGCCAGTGCAGGGCAAGGACGAAGTGGCCACGCTGGCCAGCGCCTTCAACGAAATGAGCGAGCAGCTGGCACGCAGCCACGAAGAGCTGCAGGCCTCGCACCAGACCATCATGGAGCAGGCCGACCAGCTGCGGGAACTGAGCATCCGCGACGTCCTCACCAGCTTGTACAACCGCCGTCATTTCGACGAGCAGGCCTGCACGCTGTATAACCAGGCGGTGCGCCACAAGCGCCCATTGAGCCTGGTGATCGGCGACATCGACTTCTTCAAGAAGATCAACGACAACTACTCGCACGCCACCGGCGACGCGGTGCTGCGCCGGGTCGGCGCCATCCTGCGCCAGCATGTGCGCCTGAGCGACCTGGTGGCGCGCTACGGCGGCGAGGAGTTCGTGCTGGCGCTGCCCGAGACCGACCTGCCGAACGCTGCCGCGCTGTGCGACAAGCTGCGCGTGATCATCGAGCAGCATCCGTGGCACGAGGTCGAGCCGGGCCTGAAAGTGACCATGAGCATGGGCGTGTTCGCCGACTACGCCGTCGGCACCGCCGAGGCGATGCTGCAGAAGGCGGACGAACTGCTGTACCACGCCAAGGAAACGGGCCGCAACCGCGTCTGCCACGCCTGAGCTTGTCCAGCCTGTCCGCTTCCGTACACCTGTTTGTGCGGAAGCGGACAGCCTGGCGGCGGGCGCTGCGGCGGTACCGGCCATCCCCATACTGGCACGTCGCTTGCATTACCATGGACATCGACCATGACTGAGAAGCCCCGCCATGTATTTGAACGACTTGCGCACCGGCTGGCGCCTGCTGGCCCAGCAACCCGCCTACACCGCCGTGGTGGTGCTCGGCCTGGCGTTCGGCTTCGCCGCCAGCTTCCTGCTGCTCGGCTACGTCCACTATTCCTTCAGTTACGACAGCGCGGTGCCGGACAGCCGCCGTGTCTACGTCTTCAAGCACAAACTTAACCTGCTGGCGCAGCCGCAATGGACCGAGCAAATGCCATTGCCCGCGCGCGAAGTGCTGGCAGCCAGCGGCATTCCAATGACGCTCAGCTCCGTCATGCCGCGTTCCGCCCTGGTGCGCGCGCCGGGCCGGAACCGGCTGCAGAAAATCGAACTGACCATGGTCGACGCCAGCTTCCCGGCGCTGTTCGGCCTGCGGGCCGCCACCGGCAACCTGGACGCAGCCCTTCGCCGCCCGGACGGCGTCGCGCTCACTGCCGGCCTGGCGCGCCAGCTGTTCGGCACGGCGCCCGCGATGGGCCAGGCGCTGGAGGCGGACGGCAAGCTGCTGCATGTCACGGCGCTGCTGCCGGACGCGCCGCCCAACACCACCGTGCCTTACACCGCCCTGATCGGCACCGGTTCCGCGCTGTGGAGCCGGGAAGAGCATGCCAATAGCGCGCGCAGGTGGAACGGCCTGGCGGGCAAAGTGCTGGTGCGGCCCGGCCCCGGCGTGGAGCCCGAAACCCTGCGCCAGTTGGTGCAGCGGGACGCAGACCGTTTCCTGCTCGCAATGCTTGGGCAGGATGCCGTGAAACGCCTGGGCACCGTGCTGGAGCTGCGGCTGTCGCCGCTGGCCGACGCCTATTTTGACACCGAAGTGGCCGCCTTCGGTGGCGGCCAGCGTGCCGAGCGGGGCCTGGTGCTGGCGCTGGCAGCGGTCGCGGTACTGATCCTGCTGCTGGCCGCCGTCAACTACGTCAACCTGGCCACGGTGCGCACGCTGCGGCGCCAGCGCGAGATCGGCGTGCGCAAATCCCTCGGCGCGGGCGCGCCGCGCCTGGTGTCGCAATTCATGGCCGAATCGGTGCTGGTGTCGCTCGCCGCCACGATCGCCGGCCTGCTGCTGGCGTGGCTGTTGCTGCCACTGTTTTCGGAACTGGTGGAGCGCAAGCTGGGCGATTTCTTCAACGGCTGGTCGGTGCTGGCCGCGCTGGCATTGGGCTTGCTGACCGGCGTGCTCAGCGGCTTGTATCCGGCGCTGCTGGCGCTGCGCGTGCGTCCGCAGCAGGCGCTGGCGGGGCGCGACGGCGGCGAACACGCCGGCGCGGCATGGCTGCGGCGCGGCCTCACCACTTTCCAGTTCGGCGCCGCCATGGCCCTTACGGCGCTGGCGCTGGCCATCGCCTGGCAGGCCGGCTATGCGGCCCGCCTGCAGCCCGGTTTCGATCCGCAGGGGCTCAGCCTGGCCGCGCTGCCGCGCAACGCCGGGGCCGGCGCGGTGCAGGCCTTGCACGAGGCGGCGGCGCGTCTGCCCGGCGTGCAGGGAGCGGCCACCAGCAACCTCGCGGTCGGCGCACCGGCGATCCCGATGAGCGCAGCCTTCCGCAGCGCCGGCGGACGGGAGCAGCGCATCAATCTGTACGAAAGCAGTCCTGAATTCTTCGATGTGTACGGCCTGAAGCCGCAAGCCGGAGTGCTGTTGGGGACGGGACGCGGCGCGCATGGCCAGACGCGGGACGTGGTCATCAACGAGCAGGCGGCGCGTGCGCTGGGCTATGCCTCGGCGCAGGCGGCAGTCGGGCAGCCCCTGGCAATGGAAGGCGCTCCCGAACTCCGCATTGCCGGCATTGCGCCGCCGCTGCGCCACCAGAGCCTGCGCTCGGCGGTGCAGCCGGCCGTGTACATGGTGGGCACTAAAAACGCGCAGGTGCTGACCTTGCGGAGTGCGCTGGACGGCGACGCTCTGCGGGCGCTGTTGGAGCCGCTATGGCGGCGCTACTTCCCGGACGAGGTGCTGGAGCTGCGCAGCGCGCGCAGCGCCTACGAAGCTAACTACGTCGAAGACTGGCGCGCGGCCAAGCTGCTCACCATGTCCAGCGTGCTGGCCAGTGTCATCGCCGCCTTCGGCATCTATGTGCTGGCCGCGTACAGCGTGCAGCGGCGTGGCCGCGAGATCGCGCTGCGCAAGCTGCATGGCGCCGGACGGCGCGCCATCGCCGTGCTGGTCGGACGCGAATTCGTACTGTTGAGCGCCGCGGCCGCCGTGCTTGGCTTGCCGCTGGCCGGCGTGCTGATCCAGCGCTACCTGGCCGGCTACACCGTGCAGGCGCCGATGGGGGCATGGGCCGTGCTGCCGCTGGCGGCCGCCGCCGTGCTGGCGCTGCTGGTCGCGCTGGCCGCGAGCCTGCGTCACACCTTGTCGGCGATGCGCATCGCGCCCGCCGCCGCGCTGCGCGGCTGAGTCGCCGGAACCGTCCAGCCGAACCATCGAACCACTTGGCGAAGCGGCCGGAACCCCGTAGCGAGGTCGCCGCGATTGCGCGGCTGAGCCGTCGAGAACAGGCTCCGAGCCATCGGCGCGGCGCGGCCGGCGCGTGAATTCCGCCCGCGCTGCAGGCCCACCGGCGCGGAATGCAGGCCGCCACGCGTCCTCGATGCCTGCTATCCTAATCGGTACGCCGCGCGCGACCGTGCGCGCGCCACTGGAGATGCCCATGCCTCAAGCAGTGCTGAGCGCGGCCGAGACCGCCGCCCTGATACCGTTCCCCGCGCTGGTCGTCGCGCTGCGCCTGGCCGTGGCGCAGGCCGCCAAGGGCGCGATCGCCTGCCCCAACCGGCAAGTGGTGCCGCTGGCCGACGGCGCGGTGATCCTGTCGATGGTGGCCACCGCGCACGACATCGCCGTCCACAAACTGATCACCGTGGTGCCGAACAACGGTGCGCGCGGCTTGCCTACGATCGCCGGCCAGGTCAGCGTGCTGGACGCCGCCACCGGCGCAATCGAGCTGACCTTGGACGGCGCCACCGTCACCGGCCGCCGCACGGCCGCGCTGTCCATGCTGGGCATCGCCACCTTGCTGGGCCGTGCGCCGCGCCATGTGCTGCTGGTCGGCACCGGCACGCAGACGCTGAACCATGGCTATGCGCTGGCCGCGCTGCACCCGGCCGCGCGCATCAGCATTGCCGGCCGCACCCGCTCCGCCGCCGAAGGTTTCATCGCAGAGCATGGCATCGCCGCATCCGCTGCCGACCTTGCAAACATGGATGAGGATGTGGATGTCGTCATCACCGGCACCACCAGCAAGCAGCCGGTCTACCTGCACGCCGCGCGCGCCGGCCGTTTGATCATCGCAGTAGGGGCTTTCAAGCCCGACGCCGCCGAAATCGCCCCCGCGACGGTGCTCGCCAGCCGCGTCTTTGTCGACGACCCCGAGGGCGCGCACCACGAAGCGGGCGACCTGTTGCAGGCGGGTGTGGACTGGACGGAAGTGCAAGGGATCGCGCAGGCTATCGGACGCCCGGCCATGGCCGACAGCGAAGCCGTGCTGTTCAAAACGGTCGGTTGCGCCGCCTGGGACCTGGCCGCCGCCCGTGTCGCCCTGTCCTTGCAGCGGGTGCAGAACTAGGGAGGGCTAGCTGGGGGCCGCGTTGTGGACGATGGCTTCGCTATGGACGACGATTTTATCCGCGTCCGCCTGCAACAACCGGATGCGGCGCTGGACCACCGGCCAGCCCGGCCATGAGACGGCGCCGTCCAGCTCTTGCGCCTGCTCCTTCTCCGCTTCCGGCGCCACCGTGGGCACAGGCTGCACTGGCGGCGGCAGCGGCTGGCCATGCTGGGCCAGCGCGCGCGTCAGCGTCGCGTACACCTGCGCGTGGCTCTGCGCCAGCATGGCGTTGACGGCGCCGGCCGGGATGTCGTCCACATGGCGCCGCGTTATCGCGCGCAGGGCCGCCACGTGCGCGACCAGCAGATAGTTCTGCACGATGAACAGGCTGATGTCCTCGGCCGCGCGCTGCTTGCTGGCCGGCTCGTCGAGCATGCGCCCCAGCGCCGCGCTCAGGCCCGCCAGGCTGTCCATCAGCCGCTTGCGCTCGATGCGGTAAGGGAAGTCGTTGCGGCACTTCCCCTGCAGCAGATCGAAGGACGCCTGCATGTAGCGCAGGTTCATGTCCAGCACCTGGCGTATCAGGCGCGGCAAGGTCTGGTATTCCCAGCTGGCCAGCACGAAGCTGAACGCGGTCGCCACGGCCGCGCCGATGAAGGTGTCCACCAGGCGCTCGGTGATCAGGTTGGTGTTGCCTGGTGCGATCAGATGCATCTGCAGCAGGATCATGACGGACACCGCGATCGCCGCGTAGCGGTAGCGCAGGTAGATGAAGGTCGGCGTGGCCACCGTGGCCAGGATCAGCAGGCCCAGGATCACCGGCGGGTAATTCATGAACTTCAGTATCAGCGCCGTGACCACGCAGCCGATGATGGTGCCGATGATGCGGTCGCCGCGGCGCTGCTTGGTCATGCTGAAGCTGGGCTTGAGGATGATGACGATGGTGAGCACGATCCAGTAGCTGTGCGCTGCGTAAGGCAGCAGCTCGGCGACCACCAGGCCGGCGGTGATCGCCATCGCTACCCGCAGCGAGAAGCGGAAGATCGGCGAGTCCATGCGGAAGTGCGACAGCATCAGCTGCAGTTCGTACTTCTGCTGCGACAGGAAGGGCTGCATGTCGGCGTCCACCCAGAACGGCGTGCCTTCGTACTCCTTCTGGCTGGCCGTGTGCAGCTCGCCGGTCATGCGGATGATGGCGCGGATCTTGTTGCGCTGCGCGCGCAGCACGGCCAGCGCTTCGTGCGCAGGCTTGCCGGCCACGACGTCGGCCTGCAGCTGCGCGATGTGCGCCTCCAGCGCGTCCAGCTCCGGCACATAGCTGATCGCCGCATGCGAAGGCCGCTTGCGCGTGACGGCGTAGCCGACCGACTCGATATCGCGCGCGGCCTTGCAGGCCAGATCGTGCAGCGTGGCCAGCACCGGAGAATCGGCCAGGTGGCTGCGCAGCTGGGCATAGTCGGTGTGGGTCGACAGGATCAGCTCATACAGATCCAGCATGCAGACATGGATCTGCACCACGATCGCGTCCTTGCGGTTCTGGTGGCTGCGCAATATCAGGTCGCGCGAGGCTTGCTGGCGGTCGGCCAGCAGCGCCTGGTGGCGCACCAGCTTGTTGAACTGCTCGCCGAGGTTGTAGCGGGCGTCGTAGAAGTCGGCCTTGATGTCGATGTAGGCGGCCAGCTCGAACAGCGCCTCGGCCAGCACCTGCTGCTTGATGCGGTGGCGCAGCAGCCAGGCCAGCGCCATCGCGTAGCCAAGATAGGCCACGCTGCCGAGCAGGAACAGGCCGGCGTGGAGGAAGGAATCGCGCACCGTCATCACGTGTTCCATCGACATCGTCATGATGAACAGCGTGGCCAGTTGCAGCGGCATCGACTTCTTCCCGTACACCACCATCATGCTGGCGAAGAAGCTCACCAGCACCAGCATGGTCATCAGCAGCCAGGGCACCGGGCCGCACAGGCTGATGAGCAGGGTGACGGCGGTGCACAGCAGCACCGACGCCAGCATCTCGTTGAGCTTGTGCTTGAGCGGACTTGGCATATCCATCAGCGCGGTGCACAGCGCGCCGATGCATACCGTCATGGCGACAGCCATGCCGGCGAACTGCAGCGCGATGAGGGTGACGCCGATCAGGCCCGCCGCGAAGCGCAGGCCCAGATGGAAGTAGTGGCTGTAGAAGAAGGTCCGCAGGTTGAGTGCGTAATGCATACCCGCTTAGAAGATGGAGAGCACGGGATAGCGGCGCCACTCCGGTTCCGCGTGCCGCTTACCGTTGTGGAAGATGAAGTGCAGCACCGCGTCCTGGTCCGACAGCAGCGCCGGGTTGGCCAGCTTCCATGCGTCGAAGCTGGCGCGCAGCCCGGGTTCGGTTTCCAGCATGTCCAGCGCCAGGTCCTCGAACACATAGTCCGAAAAGGCTTCCTTCTTTTCCAGCACGCTGTTGAAGAAACCCCAGCGGAAGAAGCTGTCGTGCGCCTGCGGCTCCAGCGTTTCGACGGCGTAGCGCGCGTTATCCTGGTCTAGCGGCACAATGTAGTCGCCCGTGTTGAGCTGGAAGGCGCCGTTGCGCGCCTCCACTTCCACCGCGTCGTGGAACATATGACCTTCGTACGGCGCCGGGCGCGAGGTGACCGAGGCGATATGGTAGTACTGCGCCTGCACCGTGGTGGCGCTTTCCACGCGCGTCATCTGCACGCCGTTCCATTGCAGGCGCTCGATCGCTTCGCGCCACTGCTGCGGCACGACATAGGCTTTCGGCGCGCGCACGGTGACGTCGGCCGGGAAGCTGTTGTAGTAGGCGATGTCCTTTTCCCACGGCTGGCTGCGGTCGTAGGACAATCGGGTGTAGTTGCCGATCACGCTGGCGTGGCGCCTGGCCGCGTAGCCCTTGAAGCGGAAGGTGCCGGGATGTTGCTCGTCCATCTTCCAGCTCACCGGCCATGCGGCCTGCTTGCGGCCTTGCGCTTTCGCTTCGGCGCGCAGGCGCTTGATCTCGGCGCCGTGCCTGACGGTGAAGGCCAGCGTGGTCTCCACCAGCGCGCGCATGGACTCGTAGCGGTCGGCGAAGGGCTTGAGCATATGCGTTTCCGGCATGAAGCCGATCACATGGTGCAGGGCCGCGAAGCCGGTCGAGAAGCGCGGCACTTCCAGGAACTCGGCGATGCCCTCGTCCGGGCTGTCCTGCACCGGGTTGACGTAGGGGCAGGTCGGCCAGCCGCGCTGTTCCATCTCCGCGTAGATCGCGGGCAGCATGGTGTCGCGCAGGAAGGGGCCGAGACCGTACCCCAGCTTGTCGGCCTGGGTGTGGATCAGGGTCATCGTGTACGGGTAGTCGGCGCCGTTGGAGGTGTGGGTGTCGACCATCACATCCGGTTGCCAGGTGGCGATGAGCTGGTTGAACAGCCGCGCGTTCAGGCTGTCGCACTTGATGAAGTCGCGGTTCAGGTCCAGGTGCCGGCTGTTGCCCCGGAAGCCGAACTGCTCGGGGCCATCCTGGTTCACGCGCGAGGTGTTGGCGCGGTTCAGGCAGCCGTCCACGTTGTACACGGGGATGAACAGGAATACGGTCCGGCCCAGCGCGGCCAGCCTGGCCGGGTCGAAGCAGAAGTCGCGCACCATGGCCATGCAGCTGTCCACGCCTTCCGGTTCACCGGGGTGGATGCCGTTGTTGTTGAAGAAGACGGTGCGGCCGGCGCCCTTGATCTCGTCCAGCCCGAACACGCCATCCGCGCTTACCACGCCGCGATGCACCGGGATGCCGCCGTCCGATACGCCGATCTGCTCGAAGCGCAGCACCTGCGGGAAGCGGCGCGCCAGCTCCTCGTAGAAGGCGATGCAGTCGGTCCACAGGGTGGTCTGGTTACGGTTGCCCTGTTCGTAGGGCGTGAGCATGTCTGGGTGCATGGCGTCTGGATCTCAGAAGATATGTGGGATGAAAGAGCGCCGGGTAGGCGCTGCATCAGAGCCGAATTGTATCACCGGGCGCCATGCGCGATTTTCGCGGCGCGATTCGCTGCAATGCGGCCAAAGCTTGCGGGGCCTCATGCCGGGCCGCCGCCGGCCGTGCTATCACTGGGCTTTGCACACCCGGGAGCGCAGGATGAAACTGGCACGGCGGATCTTGGCACGGCTGGCGCTGGCGGCCGCCGTGGCGGCATGCTGGGCGGCGCGGGCGGATACGTCGGCCATGCAGCCGTCCATCCAGTTGCTGGAGGGGCAGGCGCTGATACGCTACGGCGGCATGACCGTGCTGGTCGATCCGCCCGAGGAGGGCGCGCTGCCGCAAGCGGACCTGGTGCTGTTGCGCGGCTGCGGCCCGGCGGTGCGCGGCTGGCTCTTGCGCCAGCCGCTGGAGCGGGCCGTGGTGGTGCTGGCCGACGCCGCCTGCGCGGACGAGCTGCGCGGCCGGGGCGTGCGCCGCATCCAGCTGCTGCGGCTGTGGAGTGCCTATGCCATGCGCAAGGGACGGGCCAGCCTGCGGCTGACCGTGATGCCGGGCGCGGCGGCGGCCCAGCCGCCGGAACCGGGCTCCCTGGGCGCGCTGCTCGACCTGTCGGACGGCGGGGCCGCGCCCTGCCGCATCTATGTCGGCGGCGACGCCGGGGAGGAGGACATGCGGGCGCTGCCGGAGCGCTTCCCCGGCGCCGACCTGGCCATCGTGCGGCGCGGCGGACTGGCCGTCATGCTGCGTTTTTCTCCACCCATGCCGCGAACGCGGCGATGAATTTGCCCAGCACTTCACGGGTCTGGTCGTTATTGACCTTGCCGTCTTCGCCCAGCAGCTTGGCGCCGTTGCCGATATAGGCTTCCGGCGCCGGCATGGTGGCCACGTTCAGGGCCACCAGCGACTGGCGGATGTGGTGGTTGGCGCCGAAGCCGCCCACGCCGCCCGGCGACACCGTCACCACGCCGGCCGTTTTCTTGTCCCAGATGCTCTTGCCCCAGGGGCGCGACCCGACGTCGATGGCGTTCTTGATGGAGGCCGGCATCGAGCGGTTGTATTCCGGCGAGACGATCAGCACGCCGTCCACCCTGGCCAGCTGTTCGCGGAAGGCGGTCCAGGCAGCCGGGGCCTGGCCCTCGTCGTCCAGGTCCTGGTTGTACAGCGCCAGGCCGCCGATGTCGACGAATTCGCATTGCAGCGTAGCGGGCGCCATTGCCACCAGCTCCTGGGCGAATTTGCGGTTCAGCGAATCCTTGCGCAGACTGCCGACCAGTACGGCGATTTTTTTGACGGACATGATGTTCTCCTGTTGTTGGTGGATGTGTTGGTGGATGGGCAAAACTGACTCTAACGCAAGTTGCCGCGTTCAGGCGTTTGCTAAAAATAGCTTGCTATTAAATAGCGCGCTATGTATTATTCTTCCCATGCAGCGCCAACACCGCTGGCAATTCCCGGTAAACAAGTAGTGCACTATCAAATAACTCACTATCTAAGGATGAACACCATGCGCGCCGTAAAAACCCTGATCGCAGCTTCCCTCGCCACCCTGACCGCAGCCAGCGCCTTCGCCGGCGGCCTGCCCGGCGTGGAGCAGAAGACGGCGCAATTCCTGACCGCGCTCGAAGGCGGCCAGCCGCTGGAAAGCATGACTCCCGCCGCCGCGCGCGCCGTGCTGGAAGGCGCGCAGCGGGGCGCCAAGCTGCCGGCGGCCGACGTGTCGCGCAAGACCATCACCGTCGACGGCGAGGAGATCAAGCTGGTGATCGTGCGTCCAGCCGGCAGCAAGGGCGCGCTGCCCGCCTTCATGTTTTTCCATGGCGGCGGCTGGGTGCTGGGCGACTTCCCCACCCATGAACGCTTGATCCGCGACCTGGTGTCCGGTTCCGGCGCGGCGGCGGTCTATGTCGACTACACCCGCTCGCCGGAAGCCGGCTACGGCGTGGCGATCCGGCAGGCGTACGCCGCCACCAGGTGGGTGGCCGCGCACGGCAAGGAAATCCGGGTCGACGGCAGCCGCCTGGCGGTGGCGGGCAACAGCGTGGGCGGCAATATGGCGGCGGTGGTGGCGCTGATGGCCAAGGACAAGGGAGAACCGACACTGCGCTCGCAAGTGCTGCTGTGGCCGGTGACCGATGCCGCTTTCGACACGCCGTCCTACCGGCAGTTCGCCAGCAATCATTTCCTCACCAAGGATATGATGGTCTGGTTCTGGGACAGCTACACCACCGACGCAGCCAAGCGCAAGGAGATCTACGCGTCACCTTTGCAAGCCACGCTGCCGCAGCTGAAAGGCCTGCCGCCCACCTTGATCCAGACCGCAGAATTCGACGTGCTGCGCGACGAAGGCGAAGCCTACGGCCGCAAGCTGGACGCCGCCGGCGTGACCGTGACCACGGTGCGCTACAACGGCATGATCCACGACTTCGGCCTGCTGAACCCGTTAAGCGAAGTGGACGGCACGCGCGCGGCCATGAGCCAGGCGTCGCAGGAACTGAAGGCCCGCCTGAAGTAAGGCGGCCAGGCCGGGCGCGCGTTGCGTCAGCTGAATGCCGGACCCAGATCCTCGTAGAGGAACTGGGTCAGCGCCTTGATGCGCGCGGTGTCTTTCAGGTCGCGGTGCGTGAGTATCCACAAGCCGGTGTCGAAGCGCGGATCCGGCTCGGCCATGCGCTGCAAGCCCGGTTCCCGGTCTGCCAGATGGCACAGCAGCGGCGCCATGCCCAGGCCTTCGCGCGCCGCGTCCACCATGGCCAGCAGGCTGTCCACCCGCATGCGCACGCGCTCCGGCGGCACCTTGTCCGCCAGCCAGCGCGCCTGCTCGAGATGGGCCAGCGACTCGTCCAGGCCGATCCAGTCGTGCGCGTACCAGTCGCCGGGCGCGATGCCGCGGCTGGCGGCCGCCTCCAGGTAGCCGCGCGCGGCATAGATGGCGCTGCCGAGCGCGCCCAGCCTGCGCCCGACCAGGGTTTCCGGCGGCGTGTTGGAAGGCCGCAGGGCGACGTCGGTCTCGCGCCGGTTCAGGTTCAGGAAGGCGTTGTTCAGCACCAGTTGCAGCCGCACGCCGGGGTGGCGCTGCTGGAAGCGCGCCAGGCTGGGCATGAGCATGCTGCGCGCCAGGGTGTCGGTGGTGGTGACGCGGATCTCGCCGCCCAGCTCCCGGTCATGGCCGCCGACGGCGCGCCCGGCCGAGTCGATCTGTTCTTCCACGCCGGCCAGCCTGGCCTGCAGCGTCTCCCCGGCAGGCGTCATCGCGTAGCCGGACTGGAATCGTTCGAACAGGCGCACGCCGAGCGCACGCTCCAGGCTGTCGAGGCGGCGCAGCACCGTCGAGTGGTTCACCCCCAGTTCGCGCGCGGCGGCGGACACGCTGCCGCCACGGCCCATGGCGCTGAAATAGCGCAGGTCTTCCCAATCCAGCTTATGCATTTTTGCGGAACCTTTCCGAGGTTTTTGCCAATTCTAATGCGTTTTTGCGGAGCTCATACTGGCGCCATCACTTAGCACCATCACTTAGCGAGGAGAGCAGCATGATGACCCTGTACACCGCCAACACCCCGAACGGCCAGAAGATCACCATCGCCATGGAGGAGCTGGAATTGATGCACGAACTGCGCCTGCTGGACTTGAACGCGGGCGAGCAGCACCAGCCGGACTACGTGGCGATGAGCCCGAACCACAAGATTCCGCTGCTGGTGGACGACGGCCAGGCCATCTTCGAATCCGGCGCCATCCTGGTCCACTTGGCCGACCAGGCCGGGCGTTTGCTGCCGAAGGAGGGCGCGGCGCGCAGCGCGGTGCTGCAATGGCTGTTCCTGCAGATGGCCAGCGTGGGGCCGATGCTGGGCCAGCTGTGGTGGTTCCGCCATGCGGCCGGCGCCGGTCCGCGCAACGAGCAGGCGCTGGAGCGCTACGGCCGCGAAGTGCGCCGCCTGTATGGCGTGTTCGAACTGCGGCTGGCGGCCAGCGCCTGCCTGGCCGGCAGCGATTACAGCATTGCCGACATCGCGACCTATCCTTGGCTGGCCTCGCATCACGAGCTGGGGCTGGACATGGCGGAGTTCCCGGCGGTGGCGGCCTGGCTGGCGCGCATTGCCGCGCGGCCGGCCACGGTGCGCGGCATGGCGCGGGCGAAAGGGGAATGACGTGGCCTGGGCCATCCTGCTGGCCGCCGCGCTGGCCGACATCGCGATGGTGGTGGCGCTGAAATACGCCGAGGGCTGGACCCGCTTCTGGCCCAGCGTGGCGGGACTGCTGTTCGCCAACGGCGCCATCGCGCTGCTGACGGTATCGCTCAGGCAGCTGCCGGTGGGCACCGCCTTCGCCGTCTTTACCGGCCTGGGTGCGGCCGGCGCGGCGCTGATCGGCATGGCCGCCTTCGGCGAGAGCGCCAGCCCGGTGCGCCTGCTGCTGATCGCCGCCATCATCGCCTGCGCCGGCGGGCTGAAGCTGTCTCCATAAAAAAAGCCACGCGGGCAGTCGGGCGCGCGTGGCTACAAGGGCGGGAGTGCTCGCCCGGGTCAAACGCCGGTGATTACTCGGCGCCCATTTCCTTCAGCAGCTTGTCGGCCTTGTCCACGTGCTTCATGTTCCACAGCATGTAGCGCAGGTCGACCTGGATGTCGCGCGTGTTGGCGTTGTTGAAGTCCCAGTCCGAGATGATCGAATCGAGCGTGCCGTCGAAGGCCAGGCCGATGAACTCGCCCTTGGCGTTCAGCGCGGCCGAACCGGAGTTGCCGCCGGTGATGTCCAGCGTGGCGAGGTAGTTGACCGGCACCGACTTCAGCCTGGCGTCGACGTAGTTGCCGAAGTCCTTGTTCCTGATCGCTTCCAGCTGGGCTTTCGGCGCGTTGAACTCGCCTTCGCCGGTGGCCTTGGCGAGCACGCCCTTGACCGTGGTGAACGCGGTCCAGGCAGTGCCGTCCACCGTGCCCCATGGGCGGCCGGCGATGTTGCCGAAGGTGACGCGCAGGGTGCCGTTGGCGTCCGGATAGACGGCCTGGCCCTTGGTCTTCATGAAGGCGATCTTGGCCTTCATGTAGCTGGAATAGGCTTGCTGCAGGCTGCCCGCCAGTTCCTCGTCCTCGGCTTCTTCCTTCATGGCCACGTCGTACATGGCGACCACGGCCTTGATGATGCTGTCGTCGGAGGCCTGGAAATCGGCCGGCTTCTTGTCCAGCCAGGCCTTGCGTGCGGCCGCGTCGCCCAGCTTGCTGCCGGCGTACAGCTTGTCGATCGCGCCTTGCAGGGCGGCCGCATCCATGCCGTCGACGATGCCGATGGCGGCGTCGAAGTTGGCGTTGCGCTCGGCCTTCGGCATGGCCGCGTACTTGGCCAGGTGATGCAGCACCAGCGCCTTGTCGACTTTTTCGTCGTAGTTGCGCACCAGGGCGTCCACCGACGATTCGATGCGTTTCAGGTCGCGCGCCTGGTAGCCGGCCTTGCGCTCGGCGTCCGGTTTCTGCGACTCGTTGGCCAGGCGGTACAGGGTGCGGGCCGTGTTCAGCAGCCGCGGCTGCGCGTAATTCAGTTCGAACTCCTGCTTGACCTGCGCGTCGCGCTTGGCGATCAGCTGCTCGACCTGGGCGATGCCGGGCGCGTATTCAGCCTTGCGCCTGGCGTCGCCGTTGACCCAGGCTTTCAGTTCTTCGTGCTGCTGCGTCTTGCGGGCCAGGAAGTCGCTGCCGGCGTAGGAGTCCAGCATGCCCTTGCGGTTCTTGTAGTAGTTGTTGATGTTGGCGACCTGGGCGGCGTACTTCAGCGCGGCGTCCTTGTCGTCCCTGGTGACGCGGGCGATGATGGCCAGGTTGTCGCCCGAGGCCTGCACGAACTGCGGATAGTTCCAGCCGAAGGTGAACGCCACTTCCGACGGCAGGCGGTGGCGGTTGGTGCGGCCCGGGTAGCCGGCCACCATGATGAAGTCGCCCTCTTTGACGCCTTCCCTGGCCAGTTTCAGCACGTGCTTCGGCACGTAGGGCACGTTGTCCTTGCTGAAGTCGGCGGCCTTGCCGTCCTTGCTCACGTAGGCGCGGTAGAAACCGTAGTCGCCGGTGTGGCGCGGCCACATCCAGTTGTCTGTGTCGCCGCCGAACTTGCCCACGCCGGCCGGCGGCGCGTGTACCAGGCGCACGTCGCGGATTTCCAGCTGCTTGATCAGGTAGTACTCCAGGCTGCCGTAATAGGCCGACACGGTGCAGCGGTGGCCCGCGTCTTTTTCGCACTCGGCGACCATGGCCTTCTGGTGCTTCTCGATCGCGTCGCTGCGTTTCTTGCCGTTCAGTTTGGCCACTTCAGGCGTGATGATGCCGGCCGTGACGTCGCTTACTTCCTTGGTGACGTAGATGCGGCTGCCGGGTTTGGCGGGTACTTCATCGGCCAGGCTCTTGGCCAGGAAACCGTTGGCCAGCAGGTCGTTCTGCGGCGTGGAATTGTGCGCTACGCTGTCGTAGACGCAGTGGTGGTTGGTGGCGACCAGGCCTTGCGGCGAAACGAAGGAGGCGGAGCAGCCGCCCAGGCTGACGATGGCGCCCATCGGGAACTCGGTCAGTTTGGTCAGTTTGGACGGGTCCAGTTTCAGGCCGGCGGCTTTCAGTTGCTTAGCTACTTGTGGCAGCTGTTGCGGCATCCACATGCCTTCGTCGGCGTGGGCTGCGGTGCTCAGGATGGCGAGCGCGATCAGGGTCTTGTTCATGTGCGAGAGGACTCGGTGGCGGGAAAAAAAATGCCGAGTATCCTCACGGCATAGGGTTTCGTCAACGGTATTCTTCGCTGCGATGCACCAAAAGCCAACACCGCCGGTGTTGGCTTTTGGTCAGTGTTGCGGTGCTGCCAGCTACCCCGTCAGCGCAAGCGTCCCCGGAAGATCAGGTTGACGATGGCCAGGAGTATGACAGCGCCCAGGAACGATACCAGCAGCGACACGGCGCTGAAATCGTCCGCATTGATGGTGCCCGCGCCAAACAGCGGAGACAGCAGCCATCCGCCCAGCAAGGCGCCGACGATGCCGACCACCATGTTCAGCAAGATGCCTTGCTGCGCATCGGTCTTCATGACCATGCTGGCCAGCCAGCCGATAATGCCGCCGATGACAATCCAGATAATGAAGCTCATGTTGATCCCCCTTGTGTGTAGACATCCGGGCCAGCCCGGCCGGGTCTGGCCGTTGAGACTATTCTGGGAGCAATATCCGACCCAGTCCGTGCGCCAGCGTACGCAGTCCATGCTTACATTTGATTACTCAGGAAACACTTTTCCAACAGCCGTTTTGATTCCTGGCACGTTTAATACGGTATCGGCGCACTTCAGCGCCTTACTGGAGAATAAAAAATGGAACGTACCGCTACCACCGCTACCCGCATCCACCCACTGATGGCCGCCGCAGCCGTCTCGGTCACCATCGCCAGCCTGGTTGGCGCAGCCGCTTTCGCCGGCCTGCTGCCTGGCTCCAAGAGCGCGGTGGAACCGGCCGTATCGGCCACCACGCTGCAAGGCGCCGCACCGGCCGAGTTGAGCGCGACCGCTCCCGGCGCCGCCGCGCCCACGGCGCTGGCTGCGCAGCAACTTGCCCCTGCCGCTGCGCCTGCACCTGAGCCGAAGCAAGTCGTGCACCACAAAACCGTGGTGCACCATGAATACGCCCCGGCGCCGGCCGCCAAAGAGCCTGCACCGCAGCAGGTCGCCCAGCAGCAGGCTCCGGCCCCGGCGGCGCAGAACAGCGCGCTGGGCATCGGTATCGGCGCGGTGGTTGGCGGCCTGGTCGGCAATCAGGTCGGCGGCGGCAAGGGTAAAACCCTGGCGACCATCGCCGGTGTGGTGGGCGGCGGCTACGTCGGCAACGAGATCGCCAAGCGCAACCAGACGACGGCTGAAACGGCGCCCGCGCAGAAGTAAGCGCAAGGCAGGGGCAGGGTATGCCCCTCCGCAGGGGACATATCCTGCACTTTGGGAAATGGAGCTGGGACCGCTCCGCGGCGATCAGCCTGATACTGTATGCGCCATGGCGTGAGAAAATACCGGACTTTAGCCGCCTTTGCAACAGCCCAGCTGTTGCCCGGGCGGCTGCTCCGTATGATTGATGCGAAGGCGCTGCGTGACGATTTTCCTGGATAACTTTGCCGTTCCCCTTTGCGCGCGTGATGCGCGCCGCATCGCGCGTCACGCCGAGGCGGCCGATGCCGCGCGCTTCCTGCACCCGGTCCAGCAAGCGCTGCTGCACCGGCGCGGCTGGCTCAACATGCTGGCGCCGCGCGCCTGCGGCGGCGCCGAGCTGGCACTGCCGGACGTCGTGCGTTTCGAAGAAGCCGTGGCCGCCATCGACGGCAGCATGGGCTGGGTGCTGACGCTGTGCGCCGGCGCCGGCTGGTTCGCCGGTTTCCTGCCGCCGGATGTCGCGCGCGGCATCGTCGGCACGCGCAGGGTCTGCGTGGCCGGCAGCGGCGCGCCCACCGGCCATGCGGAGGTGGAAGGCGAGGGCTACCGCGTCACGGGCCGCTGGGACTACGCCAGTGGCGCGCCGATGGCCACCCATTTCACCCTGAACGCCCAATTGCGCGAGCATGGCCGGCCACTGCTCGACGATGCGGGCGCGCCGCGCATCCGCGCCTTCATCGTGCCCGCCGCGCAGGTCGAGATAGTGCCGTCGTGGGGCAGCATCGGCATGCGCGCCAGCGCCTCGCACAGCTACCGCATCAACGGCCAATGGCTGCACAAGGACCACGGTTTCGCCATCAGTGCGGCCGCCGCCACGGCGGACGGTCCGCTGTACCGCTTCCCCTTCTATTCCCTGGCCTTCGTCACCCTGGCTGCCAACGTGGCCGGCATGGCCTCGCACTTTTTACAGCTGGCGCGGCCCGCCATGAGCCGGCGCAAGCATGCGATGAAGGGCGTGCCGCTGCTCGACGTGCCGGAGGTGGCGGCGTTGCTGCGGGCCAAAGAGCAGGCCCACGCGTCGGCTCGCGTGCACTTCTATGCATTGCTGGACCGCGCCTGGACCGTGGTGGCGGCTGGCGGGGAGCTCGGGGCGGAAGAGACGGGCGCGCTGCAGTCGGCGTCGCTGGCGCTGGTGTCCGTCTCGCGCCAGGCGGTCGACGAACTCTATCCCTGCTGCGGCTTGCACGCCGCCCACGAAGGCAGCGAGATCAACCGCGTCTGGCGCGACTTCCACACCGCCACGCAGCACTCGCTGCTGCTGCCGTGAGCTCGCTGCTTGGCGGGTTACGCGGTTCCCGCTAACCCGCCCTACGGCACACATATGACGGTACGCGTACGGCACCGCATGCGGTGCCCGTACGACGCGTACAGGACCCCGTAGGGCGGATGAGCGGAGCGTAATCCGCCATGCGTGCCGGCGCCCGAAGAAAAAGCCCCCGTGGCGCGGGGCGACGGGGGCTTGAGCGGTGTGGACGGGCTTATTCGGCCTTGATGGCTTCCACCTGGATCGCCAGTTTCACTTCCGGCGAGAAGTTCGGCATGCCGTAGTTCAGGCCGAAATCGCTGCGCTTGAATTCGGCGGTGGCATCGGCGCCGCATACTTCGCGCTTCAGGCGCGGATGCATGATGCACTTGAACTTGCTCACATTCAAGGTCACCGGCTTGGTCACACCCAGCAGCGTCAGATTGCCTTCCACCGCCACCAGCTTGTCGCCGTCGAATTTCAGCGCAGTGCTCTTGTAGGTCACTTGCGGGAACTGCTCGACGTTGAACATCTCGGGCTTGCGCGCGTGCGCGTTCATCGCCTCCAGGCCGAAGTCGATCGACTTGGCGTCGATGGCGATGTCCAGGCTGCCCTTCTTGCCGGCGCGGTCCAGCTCCACGGTGCCGGTGGTCTTGCCGAACTTGCCGCGCCAGACGGACAGGCCCATGTGGTCGGCCTCGAAGCTAGGGTAGGTGTGGTTGGGGTCGATGTTGAAGGTGTCTGCCATGGCCGAGCTTGCGCCGGCGGCGATCAGTGCGGCGATCAAAAACTTGAATTTCATTGCATCTCCGGATGAGGGTGGGTTTTACTGTGCTGCCACTACGTGGAACTTGATCGTAACATCGTCGGCGACCATGCCGGTATCCTTCCACTCGCCTTCACCTATATTGAAAGCCAGACGTTTGATCGGCAGCGCGCCTTCGAAAACCTGGCTCTTGCCGTCGGTTTTCACGGTCAGCGGGAAGCTCACGTCGGCGGTCTTGCCCTTGATGGTCAGTTTGCCGCTGACGGTCAGCTTGCCGGCGCCGGCGCTCTTGATGGCGGTCGAGGTGAAGCTCGCTTTCGGGAACTGGGCCGCATTGAACCATTCCTTCTTGGCCACTTCCTTGTTCATGTCGGCGTCGCCCAGGTCCATGCTGGCGGTCTCGATCTCCACCGTCGCCTTGGACGCGTCCGGCGCGGCCGCGTTATAGTCGATGACGATGTTGTGCTTCTTGAACTTGGCTTCGATCGGCACGTTCATCTGCTTGAATGTGGCCGACACGGTCGATTTGGAGGCGTCGGTCTTGAGGACGGCGGCGCCGGCCGCAAGCGACAGGCCCAGCAGGGAAACGAGTACGGCGCGTTGGGTGATTTTCATGGATGACTCCTGATTAAAATGGGGTTACGGCAGCATGCGCTTGAGCACATCGTCGCGGTCGATGAAGTGGTGCTTGAGGGCGGCGCCGGCATGGGCCAGCACGGCGGCGGCCATGGCCATGGTCAGCCAGTAATGGACGGGCTTGAACAGCGCCTTCAGTTCCGGCGTGCCCTCGAACAGCGCGGGAATCTGCCACAGGCCGAGGTAGACCACCGGCACATTGGCGGCCGTGGTGTACAGGTAGCCGGACAGGGGTACCGCGAACATGAAGAAGTACAGCGCGTAGTGCATGGCGTCGGCGGCCTTGACTTGCCACTGCGGCATGCCGCGCTGCGGCGGGGGCGGGACATTGGCCTTGCGCCACAGCAGGCGCACGGCGGCCAGCAGCAGGACGGTGACGCCCATCCACTTGTGCCAGGAGTAATACTTGAGCTTGGTGGGCGTGAAGCCCTTGATGTCGACCATCGTCAGGCCCAGGAAAAAGGCGGCGATAATCAGGATGGCGACCAGCCAGTGCAGCAGCATGGCGGTTTTCGAATAGCGTTGCATCGGCTTCTTTCTGAAATTAGTACGTGTTAGGACTAATATACCAAAGAAAAACAAACCGTGCTGGAGACGGCCGGGAATAGTGCATTCCCGGCCTTAAGACTAGCTTAGATTGCCTTGGCCAGCTTGTCGGCGATGCCGATGTAGTTGGACGGCGTCATCGCCAGCAGCAGGTCTTTCGCGTCCTGCGGGATCGCCAGGCCGGTGATGAAGTCGCGCAGCGCCTCTTTCGAGATGCCCTTGCCGCGGGTCAGCTCTTTCAGCTGCTCGTACGGGTTCTCGATGGCGTAGCGGCGCATCACGGTCTGCACCGGCTCGGCCAGCACTTCCCAGCTCGCTTCCAGGTCGGCCGCCAGGCGGGCCGGGTTCACTTCCAGCTTGTTCAGGCCGCGCAAGCAGCTGTCGTAGGCCAGCAGGGTGTAGCCGAAGCCCACGCCGATGTTGCGCAGCACGGTCGAATCGGTCAGGTCGCGCTGCATGCGCGATACCGGCAGCTTCTCGGACAGGTGCTTGAGCACGGCGTTGGCCAGGCCCAGGTTGCCTTCCGAGTTTTCGAAGTCGATCGGGTTGACCTTGTGCGGCATGGTCGAGGAACCGATTTCGCCGGCCTTCAGCTTCTGCTTGAAGTAGCCCAGCGAGACGTAGGTCCAGATGTCGCGGTTCAGGTCCAGCAGGATGGTGTTGACGCGCGCGAAGGCGTCGAACAGTTCGGCCATGTAGTCGTGCGGTTCGATCTGGATGGTGTACGGGTTGAACACCAGGCCCAGGCGCTGCTCGATCACGTTCTTCGAGAAAGCCGCCCAGTCGAACGCGGGGTAGGCCGACAGGTGGGCATTGTAGTTGCCGACCGCGCCGTTCATCTTGCCCAGCATTTCCACTTGCTCGATGCGCTTGATGGCGCGCTGCAGGCGGGCTACCACGTTGGCGAATTCCTTGCCCAGGGTGGTCGGGCTGGCGGTCTGGCCGTGGGTGCGCGACAGCATCGGCAGTTCGGCGTTGACATGGGCGATCTCGGTCAGGCGCGCGATCACGGCGTTCAGCGACGGCAGCATCACGCTGTCGCGGGCCGCTTTCAGCATCATGCCGTGCGAGGTGTTGTTGATGTCTTCCGAGGTGCAGGCAAAGTGGATGAACTCGGTGGCGGCGACCAGTTCCGGCACGTCCTTCACCTGTTCCTTGAGCCAGTATTCCACGGCCTTGACGTCATGGTTGGTGACCGCTTCGATTTCCTTGATGCGGGCCGCATCGGCTTCCGTGAAGTCCGACACCAGCTTGTCCAGCAGCGCGGTGGCGGCGGCGGAGAAAGGCTTGATCTCGGCGAAACCGGCTTGCGACAGCGCCTGCAGCCAGTTGATCTCGACCTTCACGCGGTTGTGCATGAAGCCGGACTCGGACAGGATAGGGCGCAGCTTGTCGGTTTTGGAAGCGTAGCGGCCGTCGAGCGGAGACAGGGCCGACAAAGTGGAATATGGCGTAGTAGTCATGGAGGCGGGAAGCAAGGTTAAAAGAAGCGGTAAGGAAGCGATGCGGCCTGCGCAGCGCGGAAACGCAGGCAATCCGCCATTTTACCACCGCCGCGCAGGCCGAGCCCGGCGGGCGGGCCAGGTGTGGCGGCGTGGACGGTAGCGCACCCGATGAGCCCCCGCGCGGGTTGACAATGTTATACTGCCACCTGATTCCTCAATGTTGGCCTCTATGAAACTTATCGGTTCCCTTGCCAGTCCTTATGTACGCAAAGTTCGGGTGGTGTTGGCAGAAAAAAAGCTCGAATGCCAGTTCGAGCTGGAAAACGTGTGGGTCGCCGAGACGCGCATCAATGAAGTGAATCCGCTCGGCAAAGTGCCGTGCCTGATCATGGAGGACGGCCAGGCGATGATAGACTCGCGCGTCATGGTCGAATACCTCGACACGCTGACGCCGGTCTGCAAGCTGCTGCCGCCGAACGGGCGCGACCGCGCCGACATCAAGTGCTGGGAAGCGCTGGCGGACGGCGTGGCCGACGCCGGTGTGCTGGTGCGCCTGGAGCGCACGCAGCGCCCGCCCGAGCTGCAAAGCGAGGAATGGATCGCGCGCCAGATGAAGAAGGTGCACCTCGGCCTGGCCGAGCTGGCCCGCAAGCTGGACGACTCGCCTTACTGTGCCGGCATCCACTACACGCTGGCCGACGTGGCGGTCGGCTGCGCGCTGGGCTGGCTGGCCTTCCGCTTCCCCGAGATCGACTGGCGCGGCGACCATCCCAACCTGGCCCGCCTGTTCGACAAGCTGTCCGAGCGTCCGTCGTTCCGCGACACCGTGCCGCAATAAGGCCGCGCCTCCGCCATGCTGAAACCGAAGCCGGCCGCGCCCGCAGCCAGCGCCCAGCAGCGCCGCCTGCAGATGGCCGACATCGCGCGCCTGGCCGGCGTGTCCACCTCGACCGTGTCGCGCGCGCTGGCCGGCAGCAAGCTGGTCAACGATGAAACGCGGCAGCGCGTGCTGGAACTGGCGCGCTCGCTGAACTACTCCATCAATATCGGCGCGCAAAACCTGCGCCTGAAGCAGAACCGCACCGTGGGCGTGGTGGTGCCGTACGACCCGGACACCCGCCAGCAGCTCACCGATCCCTTCTTCCTGGCCATGCTGGGCAGCTTGGCCGACGCCCTCACCGAGCAGGGCCTGGACATGCTGCTGACCCGGGTCGACGCCGGCCAGCTGGACGCGGCGGCCCAGCCTTTCGACAGCGGCCGCGTGATCGGCGTGATCCTGATCGGCCAGTGGCGCCACCACGACCAGTTGAACCAGCTGGCCGCGCGCCGCGTGCCCATCGTGGTGTGGGGCGCGCAGCTGCCGCAGCAGCTGTACTGCACCGTGGGCGGCGACAATGTGGCCGGCGGCGCGCTGGCCACCGGCCATCTGCTGCAGCGCGGCCGCCGCCGTATCGCCTTCCTGGGCGACATCAACCTGCCCGAGGTGGAGCACCGCTACCAGGGCTATTGCCAGGCCCTGCGCGCGCAAGGCATCGCGCCAGATCCGCAACTGCAGGTGCCGGTGTCCTTCCTGCCGGGCGGCGGGGCGGAGGGCGTGCGCGAACTGATGCGCCGGGGCGCCGCGTTCGACGCCATGTTCGCCAGCAGCGACTTGCTGGCGATGGCCGCCATCAACACGCTGCGCGAACTGGGCCGCCCGGTGCCCGACGACGTGGCCGTGGTCGGCTATGACGATATCGAGCTGGCTTCCTACTTCCATCCTCCGCTGAGCACCGTGCGCCAGCCCATCGCCGCCGCCGGCCGCGCGCTGGTGGCCTCGCTGCTGGAACTGGCTGACGGCCAGGGCGCGGCTTCGCTGCAACTGCCCACCGAACTGGTGCTGCGCGCCAGCGCCTGAGTTTCCTTCTGTCGCCTTTTCGGCGATATGCAACCGTTTGCAATCGGCACGAACGTCCTGAAAATGCAGGAAACAACTGATCTTTAATTTTTATTGCAATCGATTGCAATAATTTTGAAACTGTTGAATAATGAGGCAACTGCACACAGCAGACATGCCGCCAAACGATGCGGCGCCCCTAAAACCGGAGGAGACCGAAATGAAATTCCACCCAGCTAAATTGGGCTGCATGGCTGCGGCCGTCGCAACCGCACTGATGCACCTGAGCGCCACCGCCCAGCAATCCCCCTCCACCGAGCAGGCCGTCGCCGCGCAATCCGATGCCGCTACTGCCGCTAACGCCGCCGGCAGCGGCACCGCCAGTACAGCCACCGCCACTGCCGCTCCGGCCCCGGTCGCCGCCGCCGCCGACGGCCTGAACCTCGAGCGCGTGATCGTCACCGGCACCGCGCGCGGCCAGTCGAAAATGAAGTCCAGCGTGTCCTCCAGCACCATGGACCTGGACGCGATGACGCGCAACGCCCCCACCAGCGCCGCCGAGCTGTTGCGCGCCATCCCGGGCCTGCGTTCGGAATCGTCGGGCGGCGAGGGCAACGCCAACATCACCGTGCGCGGTGTGCCGATTTCGGCCGGCGGCTCGCGCTACGTGCAGATGCAGGAAGACGGCTTGCCGGTGCTGCAGTCGGGCGACTTCAACTTCATCACGCCGGACAGCTACGTCAAGATCGATGGCACGCTGGACCACCTGGAAGTGGTGCGCGGCGGTTCCGCCTCCACGCTGGCCAGCAACTCGCCGGGCGGCATCATCAACTTCATCTCCAAGACCGGCGACGAGCAGGGCGGCAATATCGGCATCACGCGCGGCCTGGGCTACGACCAGACCCGCTACGACTTCAGCTATGGCGGCCCGCTGACGGCCAAGACGCGCTTCTTCATCGGTGGCCACTACCGCAACGGCGAAGGCATCCGCCCGACCGGCATGAAGACCGAAGACGGCGGCCAGGTCCGGGGCAACATCACGCACGAATTCGACGGCGGTTTCCTGCGCCTGTCTTTCAAGCACCTGGACGACAAATCGCCGACCGCGCTGCCGGTGCCGGTGCAAGTCAATCGCGGGCGCATCAGCGAACTGCCGGGCATGGATCCGCGCACGGTCAGCTTCTACTCGCCGAACTGGGTGCGCGACGTGTCGCTGGACAAGAACAACGGCAAGGTGTCGAGCAACGTCAACGACGGCCTGGCCGTCAAGAGCGACAGCTTCGGCGTCGCGCTCTCGCTCGACCTGGGCCAGGGCGTCACGCTGAGCGAGAACTTCCGCAAGTCCAGCAACAGCGGCCGCTTCATCGGCGTGTTCCCGTCCAATAACGGCGTGGTGGGCAGCTACGTGATCGCCACCGGGCCGCAGAAGGGCCAGGCCTACCAGGGCCGCGCCTTCAACGCCGTGGTGTTCAACACCTCCATCGACGACGCGGGCAATACGCTGAACGACGTCAAGCTGTCGAAATCGCTGACGCTGGGCGGCGCCAAGCTGACCGGCACCGCCGGCCTGTACACGTCGTCGCAGCAGCTCGGCCTGACGTGGAACTTCAACGAATACCTGATGCAGGCCAAGGGCGACAGCCCGGCCCTGCTGCAAACGGCGAGCAGCACGCCCGGCTTCATCGGTCCGGCCTTCGGCGGCTGCTGCTCGCGCGCGGTGGACATGGAATACAAGCTCGATTCGCCCTATCTGAACCTGGGCTGGGAAAACGGCCCGCTCAACGTCGACGCCAGCGTGCGCCAGGACCGCCAGCGTGCCACCGGCACGGCCAACATCGCCACCGGCGGGCTGCGCTACGAAGCGGCCACCCAGCAGATGGTCAACTACAAGATCGACCACACCTCCTACTCGATAGGCGGCAACTACCAGCTGCAGCGCAACCTGTCGCTGTTCGCCCGCGCCAGCGACGGCGTGGCCTTCAACGCCGACCGCATCCTGTTCGGCACCCCGCTCGACGGCAGCGCGCCGGTCAACATCAACACCGTCAAGCAGCTGGAAGGCGGCGTGAAGTGGCGGCAGGGCGGGGCCAGCGCCTTCCTGACGCTGTTCGAGGCCAAGACCAGCGAGAGCAACTACGAAGCGACCACCCAGATCAGCACCGCCAACCGCTACCGCGCGCGCGGCGCCGAGCTGGAGGCGGCCTACCGCCTGGGCGACTTCCGCATGAACGGCGGCCTGACCTGGACCGACGCCGAAATCACCGGCACCGCGCCCGGCCAGGAAGCGGTGATCGGCAACACGCCGCGCCGCCAGGCCCGCGTGGTCTACCAGCTGGCGCCAAGCTACACCTGGGGCGACGCCACCATAGGCGCGAGCCTGGTCGGCACCGGCAAGGCCTGGGCCGACGACGCCCATACCATCGTCATGCCGGCCTACCGCGTGGTGAACGCCTTCGTGCAGTACAGCGTGACGCCGAAAATCCAGCTCATGCTGAGCGCGAACAACCTGTTCGACCGGCTTGGCTATACCGAGGTGGAAGGCGACGGCCACGCCGCGCGCGCCATCACCGGCCGCGCCGTCAAGGCCAGCCTGAGCTACTCCTTCTGACCTTTACGCCTAGTTACTGAAGATGATCATGATGTCCCCGCCTTTGCAGTCCTTGTTGTCCGCCATGCCGGCGCTGCCCGAATCGGAGCGTGATGCAGTCACGCGCCGTTATGGCGAGCAGGAGGGCGTGCTGTACCGGCGCCTGTCCGGCCTGTACGGCGGCCAGCCCGGCTTCCAGCAGTGGTATGCGGATCTACTGGCGCAAGTGGGGCGTCTGGCTGCAGCGCGGCCGGCCGCGCTGCAAGCCCAGGATGCCGAGCGGCTGGCGCGCCCGGACTGGTTCCTGGACCAGGCCATGCTGGGCTACTGCGCCTACGCCGACCGCTTCGGCGGCAGCCTGGCCGGCGTGGCGCGGCGCATCCCGCACCTGCAGGAACTGGGCGTGCGTTATCTGCACCTGCTGCCTTTCCTGCGGCCGCGCGCCGGCGAAAACGACGGCGGTTTCGCGGTCGCCAGCTTCGACGACGTCGATCCGCGCCTGGGCGGCAACGCCGACCTGGACGCGCTGACCGCGCAGTTGCGCGCGGCCGGCATCAGCTTGTGCTCGGACTTCATCCTCAACCACGTGGCCGACGACCATGCATGGGCGCAGGGGGCGCGCGGCGGCGACGCTGCGCTGCGCGGTTACTTCCACGTCTTCCCCGACCGCGTGCTGCCGGACCGTTACGAGCGCACGGTGGGCCAGGTGTTCCCGCAGGTGGCGCCCGGCAATTTCACGCAAGTCGACGCCATGGGCGGCTGGGTCTGGACCACCTTCTATCCCTACCAGTGGGACCTGAACTACGCCAACCCGGCGGTGTTCGCCGAGATGGCCGCCGCGCTGCTGCGGCTGGCCAATCGCGGCGTCGAAGTGTTCCGGCTCGACTCGACCGCTTTCCTGTGGAAGCGGGAAGGCACGAACTGCATGAACCAGCCGGAGGCGCACGCCTTGCTGCAGGCGCTGCGCGCCATCGTCGCCATCGCCGCGCCTGGCGTGCTGCTCAAGGCCGAGGCCATCGTGCCGATCGCCGAGTTGCCCGCCTACTTCGGCGACGCGGCCGGGCCGGAATGCCACATCGCCTACCACAGCAGCCTGATGGCGGCCGGCTGGGGCGCACTGGCCGAGCAGGACGGCGCGCTGCTGCGCGAAGTGCTGGCGCGCACACCTGATCTGCCGGCCGACACTTCCTGGCTCAGCTATGTGCGCTGCCACGACGACATCGGCTGGAACGTGCTGCGTGCCGAAGCCGAAGGTGACGCGGCATTGGCGGCAGCCGCGGCAGCCGAGGGCGGCGGGAAGCAGCACGCCCGCGCGCGCCTGGCCGCCATCGCCAATTTCTACGGCGGCGCGGCTGGCAGCTATGCCGACGGCGCGCTGCCGGCCGGCGTCGCATTCCAGAGCAGCGATCCGAACGCGGCGCATGGCAGCAACGGCATGGCGGCCGCGCTGGCGGGGCTGGAAGCCGCCAGCCCTGCGCTGCGTGACGGGGCGCTGCGGCGTGCCTTGCTGCTGCACGGCCTGGCCTTGTGCGCCGGCGCGCTGCCGGTGCTGTACATGGGCGACGAACTGGCCCAGTGCAACGACCATGGCTACCTGGCGCGCCCCGAGCACGCGATGGACAGCCGCTGGCTGCAGCGTCCCGCATTTGACGAACACGCCTTTGAGCAGCGCCACGATGCATCCACCGCCGCCGGGCGGATGTACGGCGGCCTGCGCGCGCTGCTGGCCGTGCGCAGGCGGCTGGACGCGTTGGCCGCCGGCGCGCCGCGCACGGTGCTGGAGTCGGCGCCCGCCGTGCTGGCGCTGGCGCGCGGCCCGCGCTTCCTGGCGCTGTTCAATTTTTCCGGCGCCGCGCAGCGCCACACGCTGGAAGGCGCCTGGCGCGACAGCTTGACAGGGCAGGTATGCTCGGGTGTAGTGGAGTTGGCGCCCTGGGCCATGCTTTGGCTGGAGGCCGCGCGATGACAACCGACAAGCTAGGAATACAGATGGAACAGCAAGCAAAAACGGCTGCGGCCGTGGTCTACGGCGAAGCGCTGGTCGACGATTTCGGCGATGTGCAAGTGGTGGGCGGCGCGCCCTTCAATGTGGCGCGCAACCTGGCCGGCTTCGGCATGCCGCCGCTGATGGTGACGCGCGTCGGTGACGACGCCAACGGCGCCCGCATGCGCGCCGAGTTCGGCCGTTTCGGCATGAGCGAGGCCGGGCTGCAAGTGGGGGCGGGCGAACCGACCGGGCGCGTGCAGGTGGAGCGCACCGGCGACGGCAGTCACCGCTTTCACATCCTGCCCGACCAGGCTTACGACCGGGTGCAGAGCGCACCCATGCTGGCCGCGCTGGCGGCATCGCCTGTCCCCGCCGCCGTCTACTTCGGCACGTTGGCCCAGCGCAGCGAAGGCGGCCGCGCCGCATTGCAGGCACTGCTGCAAGCCTGTCCGGCGCCGCGCTACCTGGACCTGAACCTGCGCGACGGCCAGGCCACCGAGGCCACCGTGTTCGACTCGCTGTGCCAGGCCGACACGCTGAAGGTCAACGAGGATGAGCTGATGCAGCTGTTCGACTGGTACGCCCACATCAGCCCCGGCACCGCCGACATGGACAGCCTGGATGTGCGCATGGCTTGCGCCGAGCTGATCACCAAGTTCTCGCTGGCCAGCATCATCGTCACGCTCGGTCCGCGCGGCGCAGTGCACTACAGCGCCGCCGGCGACGTCACCGCCAGCGGCCCGGCCGAAGTGCCGCGCATGGCCGACACCGTCGGCGCCGGCGACGCCTTCTCCGCCGTCTACCTGTACGGCAGCGCGCAAGGCTGGCCGCTGGCGCAAACCATGGCGCGCGCCAACGCCTTTGCCGCCGCCATCTGCGGCATCGCCGGCGCCGTACCGCAGGACACCGCCTTCTATCAACCCTGGGTCGCGCGCTGGAACAGCGCCGCCTGAGATCCGCACCGGAGCACATCATGGCGCAGCACAAGCCGCACCTTTCGTTCTGGCAGATCGTCAACATGAACGTCGGATTCTTCGGCATCCAGTTCAGTTTCGGCCTGCAGCAAAGCAGCATGAGTCCCATCTACAGCTACCTTGGCGCGGACGAGGCCAGCTTGCCCTACCTGTGGCTGGCCGGTCCCGTCACCGGCCTGCTGGTGCAGCCGCTGGTGGGCGCGCTGAGCGACCGCACCACCAGCCGCTTCGGCCGCCGCCGCCCCTACTTCCTGGTCGGCGCCATCCTGTGCAGCCTGGGGCTGCTGGCCATGCCGTTCAGTTCCGCGCTGTGGATGGCCGCCAGCCTGCTGTGGATACTGGACGCGGCCAACAACGTCACCATGGAACCCTACCGCGCCTTCGTCAGCGACCGCCTGGCGCCGTCCCAGCACTCGCTCGGCTTCCTGACCCAGAGCGCGTTCACGGGACTGGGGCAGACGCTGGCCTATCTGACGCCGTCCCTGCTGGTGTTCCTCGGAATGAGCAGGGACGCGGTCAGCGGCAGCCACATTCCGCACGTGGTGATCGCGGCCTTCCTGATCGGCGCCGTGTTTTCGCTGAGCAGTGTGCTGTGGACCTTGAAGACCACGCCCGAGCTGCCGCTCGATGAGGCGGAACTGTGCCGCATGCGCGCCGCGCCCAAGGGCTGGCGCAACACGCTGGGCGAGATCGCCGCCGCCGTGCGCGACATGCCGCCCACCATGCGCCAGCTGGCGCCGGTGCAGCTGTTCCAGTGGTACGCCATGTTCTGCTACTGGCAGTACATCATGCTGTCGCTGGCCTCCACGGTGTTCCACAGCACGGACCCGGCCTCGCCCGGCTTCCGCGAAGCGGGCCTGCTGAACGGCCAGATCGGCGCCTTCTACAACTTCATCGCCTTCCTGGCCGCTTTCGCGCTGGTGCCGTTCACGCGCCGCTATGGCCCCAAGCGCATGCACAGTGTCTGCCTGGCGCTGGCCGGCGCCGGCATGCTGGCGATACCGCTGATCCACAGTCCGGCCTTGCTGCTGTTGCCGATGCTGGGCATAGGCGTGGCCTGGGCCAGCATGATGGGCAATCCCTACGTGATCCTGGCGGGCAGCATTCCGCCCGAGCGCACCGGCGTCTACATGGGCATCTTCAATATGTTCATCGTGATTCCGATGATCATCCAGATCCTGACCTTGCCGCTGTACTACCGGGCATGGCTGGGCGGGCGTCCGGAAAACGTGATCCAGCTGGCGGGCGTGCTGATGCTGTGCGCGGCGGCGGCGATGCTGCTGGTGAAGGTGAGGGCGGCGGCAGGGCGGGGCCAGGAGGCGGGAGGGGAGCTGGCCGCCGCAGCGGGGGCGGCGGCCAAGGGCTGAAGCGTAAGCCGGGGGCTTATTCGGCCATCTGGCTCTGCAGATAGTTCTGGATGCCGACTTTGGCGACCAGGTCGATCTGCGTTTCCAGCCACTCGATGTGTTCTTCGGTGTCTTCCAGTATCATCAGCAGCAGGTCGCGCGACACGTAGTCGCCGACCTTCTCGGATTGCGCGATGCCTTCCTTGATCGTGATGTGCGCGCCGCGTTCCAGTTTCAGGTCCAGGGCCAGCATCTCTTCGGTGTTCTCGCCTATCATCACCTTGTGCAGCGCCTGCAGGTTGGGCAGGCCGTCCAGCATCAGGATGCGGTCGATCAGTTTGTCGGCGTGTTTCATTTCGCCGATCGATTCTTCGTACTCTTTCTTCGCGATCTTCTCGAAGCCCCAGTGGCGGTACATGCGCGCGTGCAGGAAGTACTGGTTAATGGCGGTCAGTTCGTTGGTCAGCTGTGCGTTCAGCAGACGGAGGACGTCGGTATCACCCTTCATGGGAGGCTCTCTTTTATCTGGTTGTTGAAGCGGGAAATGCCGCCATTTTGCCACGAACTTCTCATATCTCTAAGTAAAAGATGAAAGAATGGCCAGATAATAGTGGTGGTGAAAATGCTGTTCGAAGTGCGAATAATTATCGTTTTCGTTAAGCGCGCGCTTGGCGGATAATATCGGCTTAGCCCCACGCGAGGACCGATCATGATGTTGCATATACCCGGTGTGCTGACGCCGGAGCAGGTGAAGTATTTCCGCCAGAAACTGGCGCAGACCGACTGGATCGACGGCCGCGCCAGCGTCGGCCAGCAGGGCGCGCAGGTCAAGCGCAACCGCCAGCTGGCGGAGGGCTCGCCGCTGGCCAAGGAGCTGGGCGACATCGTGGCCCGCGCACTGACCGCCCATCCCTTGTTCTTCGCGTCCGTGCTGCCGCTGCGCATCCTGCCGCCATACTTCAACAGTTATGCCGGCGGCGAGCAGTATGGCCTGCACATCGACGGCGCCGTGCGCACCGACAGCCGCACCTTGCAGAATATGCGGGCCGATGTCTCCACCACCGTGTTCCTCAGCGCACCCGAGGAGTACGAGGGCGGCGAACTGGTGGTGATGGACTCCTACGGCGCGCACGAAGTAAAGCTGCCGGCCGGCGACGCCATCGTCTACCCGTCCAGCAGCGTGCACCGCGTGATGCCGGTGACCGGCGGCGAGCGCATCGCGTCCTTCCTCTGGAGCCAGAGCATGGTGCGCGACGACTGGAAGCGGGGCATGTTATTCGAACTGGATCAGAACATCCAGAAACTGCGCGCCCAGCACGGCGACGGCGACGCCGTGGTCGGCCTGACCGGCCACTATCACAACCTGCTGCGCATGTGGGCCGAGCTCTAGGAGAGCTGGAAGTTGATCGGCACGATCACGTAGACGGCGACCGGCTTGCCGTCTTCCATATAAGGCTTGAACAGGCTGCGCATCGCGGCCAGCCGGCCTGCTTCGTCGAGCTTGCCGGAGCCGGAAGACTTTTGCACGGTGGCCTGCTCGGGTAATCCTTTTTCACTGATCAGCACACGCAGCATGACCACGCCGGATTCGCCCATGCGGCGCGAGAGGATGGGATAGACGGGGGCCGGCGGGCGCAGGTATTCCACGCCTTCCACCAGGCGCGGCGCGGACGGCTTGGCGGGCGCCGGCGCGGCGGCTTGCTGCTGAGGCGGCGCGGCAGCCGGCACCGGTACGGGCAGCATTTCGCTGCGCGGCTGGACCTGCGGCGTGATGGTGTTGTCGACAGTGATATTGAGCAAGGGCAAGGGCGGCGGCGCGATGGCCGGGGCTTGCGGCAAGACGGGAACGATTTTCGGCGCGGGTTCCGGAGCGGGCGCCGGTGGCGCCACGAACGATACGTGCACGGCTTGCGGCAGCACGGCGTGCACCACGTCGCGCAACATGCCGGCTTGCAGCATGTAGAACAGTCCCGCGTGGACGGCGGCGACGATGGCGAATTTGGCTACGTGTCCCTGGCCCCTTGCGGCGGGGCCGTCTATCGTCATCGTGTACATCGCGCTCCTATGTGGTCAAGGAGGTCCGCTTCAATACTGTTTCGTTGAGGCGGCCCACGTGTTCGTTCAGGATCTCTTCGGCAGTGGAGGAACATTGGCCGCAGCAAGTGGCCAGGCCGAGGTCGCGGCGCAGTTCGTCCATGGAAGTGATACCCAGATCTATGGCTTGACGGATTTCGCGGTCTGAGATGTTGTTGCAGATACAAACAATCATTGCGTTACCTTCTGGCTGAGTTTTTGATGCCGATTCTGCATGCTTAACAGTTTCTTAAGTGAGAATCATTATCATTACGTTTCCTATTCTGCCGCAGTCCGGCGTACAATGCAAGCAGTTCCTGCAAATCCAACTCATTCGCATTTAGCCTTATAATGGCGCACAGAAATTCATCACCGACCCGACTGGAAACCCCATGACGCAAGCGCCTTCCCTGATCCAACTCGACTCGCTGGAAGTCGGGAAAAGCGCCACCGTGGTGCATGTCGCGCCGGGCAATCCGCAGGACGTGGAAGACGGCGCCGACCTGGCGCGGCGCCTGATGGAGCTCGGTTTCGTGCCGGGCGAACGCATCCGCATGCTGAAGCGCGGCATGCCGGGCGGCGAGCCGCTGGCCATCAAGGTGGGCAACTCCACGTTCGCGCTGCGCCGCTTCGAAGCCGCGCTGATCTCCATACAACCGGAATAAGCCATGGGTGCTGTAGAAAAACCGGCGCAGGCCGTGGCGCATGCCCCGATGGTGGCCTTGCTGGGCAATCCCAACTGCGGCAAGACCGCGCTGTTCAACCGCCTGACCGGCGCGCGCCAGAAGGTGGCCAACTACGCCGGCGTGACCATAGAACGCAAGGAAGGCCAGTTCACCTCGCCCGCCGGCCATGGCTACCGCCTGATCGACCTGCCGGGCGCCTATTCGCTGAAAGCCCATACGCCGGACGAAGCCATCACGCGCGACGTGGTGGCCGGCCTGCGCGCCAACGAGGCATCGCCGGACGTGGTGGTGTGCGTGGTCGACGCCACCAATCTGCGCCTGAACCTGCGCCTGGTGCTGGAGATAAAGCGCCTCGGCCTGCCGATGATACTGGCGCTGAACATGGTGGACGTGGCCAAGAAGCGCGGCATCGTCGTCGACGCGGACAAGCTGGCCCAGGAACTGGGCATGACCGTGGTCGAAACCGTGGCGGTGACGGCCGGCGGCGAGAAGTCGCTGCTGCGCGCGCTCGACGAGATGTGGCCGCTGCACGTCACGAAGGCCCATCCGCTGGCCGCGATCGACGCGGTGCCGGTGGAGGAGACGCAGCGCGAAGTGCGCCGCATCCTGGCGCTGGTCAGCAACGACAGCCAGGACAAGGGCAACCTGAGCGAGAAGATCGACGACGTGGTGCTGCATCCCGTGATCGGCCCGGTGATCCTGGCGGTGCTGATGTTCCTGGTGTTCCAGGCCGTGTTCAGCTGGGCCGCGCCGCCGATGGAGTGGATCAAGGGCAGCGTGGAGGGCGTGGGTGAACTGCTCAAGGGCCAGATGGCCGACGGCGTGCTGCGCAGCCTGCTGGTGGACGGCGTGCTGAGCGGCGTCGGCAGCGTGCTGGTGTTCCTGCCGCAGATCCTGATCCTGTTCTTCTTCATCCTGGTGCTGGAGGACTGCGGCTACCTGCCGCGTGCGGCCTTCCTGCTGGACCGGCTGATGGGCGGCGTCGGCCTGTCCGGGCGCGCCTTCATTCCGCTGCTGTCGAGCTTTGCCTGCGCCATTCCCGGCGTGATGGCGGCGCGCACCATCCAGAACCCGCGCGACCGCCTGGTCACCATCATGATCGCGCCTTTGATGACGTGCTCGGCGCGCCTGCCGGTGTACGCGCTCGTGATCGCCGCCTTCATCCCGGAGCGCGAAGTGTGGGGCATCCTGAGCCTGCAAGGGCTGGTGCTGTTCACCCTGTATGTCGCCGGCATCGTGTCCGCCATGGCCGTGGCCTGGTTCATGAAGCGCACCATGGGCAGCAACCGCCAGCAGCCGCTGATGCTCGAGCTGCCGAGCTACCACTGGCCGCACTTGCGCAACCTGGGCATCGGCCTGTGGGAGCGCGCCAAGATCTTCCTGTCGCGCGTCGGCACCGTGATCCTGACGCTGATGGTGCTGCTGTGGTTCCTGAGCAGCTTCCCCGGCGCGCCGGAAGGCGCCAGCCACCCGCCCATCTATTACAGCCTGGCCGGCATGCTGGGGCGCGGCCTCGAATACATCTTCGCGCCGATCGGCTTCAACTGGCAGATCTGCATCGCGCTGGTGCCCGGCATGGCCGCGCGCGAAGTGGCGGTGGGCGCGCTGGGCACCGTGTACGCGCTGTCGCAGACCGGCGACGAACTGGCCACGCAGCTGGCGCCCATCCTGACGCAGACCTGGTCGATGGCGACCGCCTTGTCGCTGCTGGCCTGGTACGTGTTCGCGCCGCAGTGCCTGTCCACCTTGAGCGTGGTGCGCCGCGAGACCGGCAAACTGCGCTACGCGCTGGCGATGGCAGGCTATATGTTCGCGCTGGCCTATACGGCGTCGTTCATCACCTACCGCGCCGCGCTGGCGCTGGGAGCCTGATATGTGGCAGCAGATTATTGTCGGACTGATCGTCGCGGCGGCCCTGCTGCACGCCTGCACCAAATACCTGCCTGCCGCGTGGCGCAGGCAGATCGTCTACGCGCTGTCCCGGCGCGGCTACAGCCAGGCAAGGCTGGCCAAGTTGTTCAAGGTGCAGGACGGCTGCGGTTCCGGCTGCGGCAGCTGCGGCTCCTGCGACACCGACAAGCCCGCCCCGCCATCCCCGCCCACGACCCACCGCGTCATCAAGCTCCACGTCCAGCGCTGAGCCGTGGGCCGAAAAAAATAAAGGGGTCAGGGTTAGTAGATTTCGAATCTAACTAACCCTGACCCCTTTATCACAGCTCCAGCGGGTGGAAGGACTCGGCCTGCGCCATCGGCCAGTACAGGCCGAACACCGGCGGCAGCTTGGACAGCAGGCTGGGGTCGAGCAGCTGGCCGGGCTCCAGGTAGGGCAGCAGGGCCGAGGCCAGCTTCACCTGGTTGGGCGAGATCCGGCGCACGATGTGGTGCGGCTTCAGTTGGGACGGGTGCGTCAGGCCGGCGGCGGCGATCAGCTCGGCCAGCGCCTTCAGGGTGTTCTGGTGGAAGTGGGCCACGCGGCTGGTCTTGTCGGGGACCACCAGTGCGCGCTGGCGCAGCTTGTCCTGCGTGGCGACGCCGGTCGGGCAGTGGTCGGTGTGGCAGCTCTGGCTCTGGATGCAGCCCAGTGCGAACATGAAGCCGCGCGCGGAATTGCACCAGTCGGCGCCCAGCGCCATGGTGCGTGCGATGTCGAAGGCGGTGATGATCTTGCCCGACGCGCCAATCTTGATCCTGTCGCGTAATCCGGCACCCACCAGCGTGTTATGCACCAGCAGCAGCGCTTCCTGCAGCGGCGTGCCGACATGGTCGGTGAACTCCACCGGCGCCGCACCGGTGCCTCCCTCGCTGCCGTCGACCACGATGAAGTCCGGCGTGATGCCGCTCGCCAGCATGGCTTTGACGATGCCGAAAAACTCCCACGGGTGGCCGATCGCCAGCTTGAAGCCGGCCGGCTTGCCGCCGGACAGAGTGCGCAGCCTGTCGATAAAGGCCAGCATTTCCAGCGGCGTGCCGAAGGCCGAGTGGTTGGCCGGCGAGATACAGTCGACGCCCGCCGTCACGCCGCGCGTGGCGGCAATCTCCAGGCTCACCTTGGAGCCGGGCAGCACCCCGCCGTGGCCCGGCTTGGCGCCTTGCGACAGCTTCAGTTCTATCATCTTGACCTGCTCGGTGCAGGCATTGGCGGCAAAGCGCTCTTCCGAAAACGTGCCGTCGTCGTTGCGGCAGCCGAAGTAGCCCGAGCCGATTTCCCATACCAGGTCGCCGCCGTTTTGCCGGTGGTAGGGGCTGATGCTGCCTTCGCCGGTATCGTGCATGAAGCCGCCGATGCGCGCGCCGCCGTTCAGCGCCAGGATGGCGTTGGCCGACAGCGCGCCGAAGCTCATCGCCGAGACGTTGAACACGCTGGCCGAATAGGGCTGCGCGCGCGGGCAGTCCGGATGGTTGCCGATCTCGATGCGGAAGTTGTGGCCGTTCACGGCGGCTGGCTGGATCGAGTGGTTGATCCATTCGTAGCCGGCCTGGTAGACGTCGAGCTGGGTGCCGAAGGGGCGCTTGTCGGAATCGAGCTTGGCGCGCTGGTAGACGATGCTGCGCTGGTTGCGCGAGAACGGCGCGGCCGACATATCGTCCTCCAGCAGGTACTGGCGGATCTCGGGGCGCACGGCCTCGAACATGAAGCGGAAGTGCGCCAGGATGGGGTAGTTGCGGCGCAGCGCGCGCTTGGTCTGCAGCACGTCGGCGATGCCGACCATGGTCAGGCAGCCCGCCGCCACCGGCACCCACAGCGGCGCTCCCAAGGCCAGCGACAGCGGCAGGGCGGCGGCGGCGCCGGCGAATGCGGAATAACGCAATAGGCTCATGAACGCTCCGGGCGCGGGGATAGTGGGCCGATTGTAGAGGTGGAGCAAAAAAAACGCCACCGGTATGAGCGGTGGCGCGGTGCGGCAGGTCCGTGAAGACCTGCCGTAGGGGGAGCTTGCGGGTGCTGCGGGCTGCGCCTTAGAAGCGGATGTTGGCGGTCAGGCTGGCCGAACGCGGTGCGCCCGGGGTGTAGCGGTAGCCGGACTTGTTGATCGCCGCGACATAGGTCTCGTCGGTGATGTTGTTCACGTTCAGCTGCAGGTCCACGTTGCGGTTGATGGCATAGGATGCCATCGCATTGGCGACCCAGTAGCCGTCGGCATAGGTCGGCGTGCCGACCGCGCCGTCGGTGCCGCGCAGCAGCTTGCCGGAGTAGCGCAGGCCGCCGCCCACTTTCACGCCGTACGGCAGCGTGTACGAGGTCCACGCGGTGAACGAATCCTTGGGCGTGTAGCTCAGCTGGTTCTGCCCGCTGGCGGTGACCACTTTGCCGGACAGGACTTCGGTCTTCATGTGGGCGTAACCCGCGCTGACCAGCCAGCCGCGGGTGATCTCGCCGGTGACGCCGATTTCCACGCCTTCAACGCGCTTCTTGCCGGTTTGATAGAACTTGGTCGCGTCGGTCGGATCGGCTTCCACTTCGTTCTTCACCGTGGTGCGGTAGATGGCCGCGTTCAGGGCCAGCTTCTGCTTCAGCAGGTCCCACTTGCCGCCGATTTCCTGGGTGGTGGTTTCCTGCGGGTCGAACTTCGGATTGGTCGCGCTGTTGGCGGTGGTGGCCAGCGAGAAGGAGGCGCCGCCCGGCGGCTGCTTGGAGCTGGCCACGGTGGCGTACACGCTGCTCTCGGCGGTCGGCTTGTACAGTGCCGACAGTTTGCCGTTGACCAGCGTGTCCTTCAGCTCCAGGTTGGTCGCCACCAGCGAGCCGACCGGCACGCCGGGATTGGCGGTCGCGGTCGCCAGTGCGGCACCGTGGAAAGTGGTGCTGAAGTGGTCGGCGCGGACGCCGCCGCTGAACATCCAGCGCTCGCCCAGCTTGGCCGTGTCGAACAGGTACAGGCTCTGGGTGTTGGTCGCGCCGTCGCCGAATACGCCGTTGCGCACCGGGTTCAGGCCGCCCACCGGCGCCGATGGGTTCGGGTTGTACAGCTTGCTGTCCGCCAGCACGCCCAGGCTGGCCGGCACGTAGCCGTAGGTGACCTGCTTCTCGTTGACGAATTCCAGGCCGGCGATGGCGGTGTGTTTCATGCCGGCAGCGTCGAATTCAGCCGAGACGGTGGTCTGGTTGGTCAGGATCTCGTTGCGCTGGTCCTTGACGGTGCGCAGGGTACGCTTCAGCTCCCAGTCCGACGAAGGCAGCACCTTGCCGTTTTTCTCGGTCACCAGGTTGCCCTCGGCGCCGGTCGTCAGGTTGGTGCCGGTGGCGGTGAAGGCGCTCAGCAGGTAGTCCTGCTTGGTCTTGCCGTAGCGGGCGGTGTTCTGCAGCTTGACGGTCGGCGACAAGTCGTGTTCCACGCGCACGGTGGCCATGTCGGCTTTCACCTTGTCGTAGTCGCTGGTCGAGCCGTAGAAGCTTTCCGAATTGACCCTGGCGGCAGTGTTCAGGTAGGTGCGGCGCTTGGCCGGGTCTTTTTGGTTCGAATCCGGGCTGGTGTAGCCGGGCAGGCCGATGGTCGGCACGCCGCCGTCGGGGATGTTGTCCTGGTCCACGTGCAGGTAGCTCAGGATCACGCGGGTCGGGCTGCCGATGCCGAAGCCGACGGTCGGGGCGATCGCCCAGCGCTCGTTCTTGACCACGTCGCGGCCGGGCTTGCCGCTGTCGAGCGCCAGCGCGTTCAGGCGGAAGGCGATGCCTTTTTCCGCGTTCAGCACGGTGTTCAGGTCGGCGGTGGCGCGTTTTTCCTTGGCGCTGCCTAGGGTCACGCGGCCGGAATAGGCGTCCTGCATCTGCGCTTGCTTGGAGCTCAGGTTGATCGAGCCGGTCGGCGAGCCGCGGCCGCCGTCGGTGCCGGCCGGGCCTTTCAGCACGTCGATCTGTTCGATATTGAACACGTCGCGCGAGATCGAGCCCATGTCGCGCACGCCGTCCACGTAGATGCTGCTGGAGGTGTCGAAACCGCGCATGTAAATCGCGTCGCCGGTGTTGGTGTTGCCGTTTTCGCCCAGGAAGAAGGTGCCCACGCCCGGGGTGTTGGCCAGCGCCTCGGTCAGCGTGGCGGCGCCTTGCTGTTCGATCAGTTCGCGCTTGATGACGGTAATGGTCTGCGGCGTGTTCACCAGCAGTTCCGTGTATTTCATCGACGAGGCGCGGTCGGCCTTGAAATCATTGGTCTTGCTGCCTTCGACGCGCACTTCCGTCACCGCGCCTGATGCCGCGGCATCGGCTTCGGCGGCTGCGGCGGACGGCGCGTCGGCGGCATGGGCGGCAGCCATCGGCAGCAACATGGCAGCCAATAGCGTGTTCATCTGGGTGAAAGCTGGGGTAGCGTGTTTGCGGCTCTTGATTGCCATAATGTTTCTTCTCGGTGGATGTTTTGTAAAAATCTGCAAAGATGATACCAACTTGCAATAGGAATGTAAATAGGAATTGTTATCATTTGCATTGAGATCCGCATTGCCGTCCGCGCAACGATGACGGCAATGCTAAGCAGGCGGATTGCGGCCAGCCGCCGCGCGCCGGGCGGCCCGGAGGAATTGCTGACGGATATCCGCAATGGGCGGGGCGCGGTGCGTCGAGGCAGGCCATGCGGTGATAAGTTAAAATGTCGGATCGAATCAGAAGCAAATTTCCATGGGTAGACTCCTCGCCATCGACGGCCTCAACATCGTGCGCCGCGTGTATGAAGCCAGCCCCGAACCCGATTCGGACCTGAAGGCCGAAATCGCGCTGCGCCACGCGCTGTCCTCGTTCCGCAACCTGATCACCGACCACCAGCCCACGCACGTATTGCCGGCCTTCGACTTCGGCGGCCCGACCTGGCGCCACGAACTCTACGCCGGCTACCGCGAGGGCCGCGCGCCCATGCCCGGCGTGCTGCGCGAGGCGCTGCCCGAGTTCTACCAGCGCCTGGCCGGCTTCGGCCTGCGCGTCATCAGCCTGCCCGACGTGGAGGCGGACGACGTGATCGGCACCGTGGTGATGCGCTGGCTGGCCGAGGGGCGCGGCGCGGCGGTGGTCGCCACCACCGACAAGGACTTGCACTGCCTGGTTGCCCAGGGCGCGCTGGTGTGGGACCATTTCAAGAGCGAATGGCACGACCACGACTGGTGCGAGAAGAAGTGGGGCGTGCCGCCCGAACAGCTGCCGGACCTGCTGGCGCTGATGGGCGACGCCACCGACAGCATTCCGGGCGTGTCCAAGGTTGGTCTGAAGACGGCGGCCAAACTGTTGCGTACTTACGGCACCCTGGACGCCATCATGGCCGGCGCGGGCATCCTCAAGGACACGCTGGGCGAAACGCTACGAAAAGAGCGCGAGATGCTGTATCTTTCTCGTCAGCTGGTGCAGCTGAAGACGGATGTGCGGGTCGGCGTGAGCTGGAATATGCTGGCCTGGGAGTCCGCGTGATAATAAGAAAAGAGTGGGGTGAGAGATGTTAAAGGCAGTCATTATCGACACCAGTGCGGTGGCGCGCGGCCTGCTGAATACCGTGCTGATGGACGGCGGCTACGACGTGGTGGGCCAGGGCCACACCGGCAACAGCGCCATCGCGCTGATGGTCAAATACCAGCCGCAGATCGTCTGCATCGCGCGCGACGTGTTCGACGCCGACGAGGCATCGGTGCGCGAACTGCGCAAGGACTGGCCGAAGTCGCTGCTGTTCATGGTGTCCAGCGAGTTCGACGCGGACACCGTGCAGAAGGCCCACGCGATGGGCGTGAACGGCTTCATCGTCAAGCCCTTCAACGCCGGCACGGTGCTCAAGACCATACGCAACACCGTGATCGCCATGGTAAAACGCCAGCAGAAAGCGCTGGCGGATCAAAACGGCGCAGCGGGCGCGGACGGCGAAGCGTAACCCGCCCTACGTTGCGAAGGTGGATGCGGCGATGATGCCACCGCCGAGGCAGACGTCGCCGTCGTACAGCACGGCCGACTGGCCCGGCGTCACCGCCCACTGCGCGTCCGGGAAGCCGAGCGAGAAGTCGAGCAGGCCGCTGGCGGCCACGTCGCACGGCACGTCGGCCTGGCGGTAGCGCGTCTTGGCCGAGATGCGGCCCGCCTCCGGCGCCACGCCGGCGACCCAGCTGGCCTGGTCCGCCGTCAGCGCGGACGACAGCAGCCACGGATGGTCGTGCCCCTGCACCACCCACAGCGTGTTGTTTTCAATGTCCTTGCGCGCCACGTACCAGGCGTCGCTGCTGCCGTCGGCGTTCTGGTAGGTCTTCACGCCGCCGATGCCGATGCCCTTGCGCTGGCCCAGCGTGTAGAACGACAGGCCCACATGCTCGCCCACCACCTTGCCGTCCGGCGTCTTCATCGGGCCGGGCTTGTGCGACAGGTAGCGGCCCAGGAACTCGCGGAAAGGGCGCTCGCCGATGAAGCAGATGCCGGTCGAATCCTTCTTGGCCGCGTTCGGCAACTGCAGCTTTTCGGCGATCTGGCGCACTTCGGTTTTCGGGATCTCGCCCAGCGGGAACAAGGTCTTCGACAGCTGCGCCTGGTTCAACCGGTGCAGGAAATAGCTCTGGTCCTTGGTGTGGTCGAAGGCCTTCAGCAGTTCGAAGCGCTGGCTGGCGGGGTTCTGCCGCACGCGCGCATAGTGGCCGGTGGCGATCAGGTCGGCACCCAGGTGCATGGCGTGGTCGAGGAAGGCCTTGAACTTGATTTCGGCATTGCACAGCACGTCCGGGTTCGGCGTGCGGCCGGCCTGGTATTCGCGCAGGAACTCGGCGAACACGCGGTCCTTGTATTCGGCGGAGAAGTTCACCGCCTCGATGTCCACGCCCACCACGTCGGCCACGCTGGCCGCGTCGATCCAGTCCTCGCGGGTCGAGCAGTATTCACTATCGTCGTCGTCTTCCCAATTCTTCATGAACAGGCCGATCACTTCATAGCCCTGTTCCTTCAGCATCCACGCCGCAACCGAGGAGTCAACCCCGCCCGACATGCCGATAACGACTTTTTGTTTGCTCATTCTTGATGCCTATAAAACTGCGATCAAACTTCATCAAATACGGACGTGTGAGTATGCAACAGGTCCAGCGGCGCGCGCTTGCCGGCCAGGTATTCGTCCACGCAGGTCAGCAGCAACGGGCTGCGGTGGCGGTCGGCACAGGCGGCGATTTCATCGCGCGTGAGCCACATGGTGCGCAGGATGCCCTCGTCCAGCGGCCGGTCTTCGTGCAGTGCGCCGGCCACGCCGCAAAACGCGAAACGCAGGTATTGCACCGCTTCCCCGGTGCGGGCCGAGCGGTAGCGCGACATATACATGCCGACCAGGCCGGTCGGCGTGAAATCGTAGGCCGTTTCCTCCAGCACTTCGCGCACCACGGCCTGTTCCAGCGATTCGAGCGGGTCGAGGTGACCGGCCGGCTGGTTCAGGCGGATGCCGTCGCTGGTTTCTTCTTCGATCAATAGGAATTTCCCATCGCGCTCGATGACGGCGGCAACGGTAACAGAGGGTCTCCAGGTTCGCGGCATGTGTCTCTTCCTTGAAAGAGCCGCCATTTTAGCTTGTTCCGGTGCCCAACGTTCCAATCGCCACTAAATAGAGGGGAGACTCAATTAAAACCGGTTAATTGCACTACATGGGATATGGGTTTCACCGTATGAAACCAAAGGTATCTCATAGGCGACAGCATATGATTGTTGCTCGGGTAAAAAGGTTATCTTTCTAGAAAATCGTGTTATGTTCTAAGCAGTACATACATCAATAGCAACTATAGCAATCCAGGAGGAATACATGAGGATAGGCATTCCGGCCGAAACGCGGCCGGGGGAAACCCGGGTTGCGGCCACGCCCGAAACAGTGAAGAAATTGGCGGCCAAGCATCAAATTGTCGTCCAGGCCGGGGCCGGCCTGACGGCATCGGTCACCGACGAGGCCTACGCGGCCGCCGGCGCCACCATAGGCAGCGCAGCCGACGCCTATGGCGCGGAGGTGGTCCTGAAGGTGCGCGCCCCGAACGCGGAGGAGCGCGCCCTGATGAAACCGGGCACGGTCCTGATCGGCATGCTCAACCCCTTCGACGCGGACAACATCGCCGCCATGGCCGCGGCCGGGCTGCAGGCGTTCGCGCTGGAGGCGGTGCCGCGCATCACCCGCGCCCAGTCGATGGACGTGCTGTCCTCGCAGGCCAACATCGCCGGCTACAAGGCCGTGCTGGTGGCCGCCAACACCTACGGCCGCTTCATGCCGATGCTGATGACCGCCGCCGGCACCGTGAAAGCGGCCCGCGTGCTCATCATGGGCGTGGGCGTGGCCGGCCTGCAGGCCATCGCCACGGCCAAGCGCCTGGGCGCGGTGATCGAGGCCTCCGACGTGCGCCCGCCGGTCAAGGAGCAGGTCGAGTCGCTGGGCGCCAAGTTCATCGACGTGCCCTTCCTGACCGACGAGGAAAAGGAAATCGCCAAGGGCGTGGGCGGCTACGCCCGTTCCATGCCGGCCGACTGGATGAAGCGCCAGGCCGAACTGGTGCATGAACGGGCCAAGCTGGCCGACATCATCATCACCACCGCGCTGATACCGGGCCGCGCCGCGCCCATCCTGATTTCCGAGGACACCGTGAAAGCGATGAAGCCCGGTTCCGTCATCGTCGACCTGGCGGTGAGCCAGGGCGGCAACTGCCCGTTGTCGGAGCTGAACAAGACGGTCGTCAAGCACGGCGTGCACATCGTCGGCGAGCCGGACCTGGCTTGCCTGGTGCCGGCCGACGCTTCGGCCCTGTACGCGCGCAATGTGCTGGACTTCCTCAAGCTCATCGTCGACAAGGAAGATAAGCTGGTGATAGACCGCGAAGACGAAATCCTGAAGGCCGCCCTGGTGTGCGCCGACGGCGCCGTTTTACGCAAATAAGGAGAATAGACATGGAAGTTAGCCACACCATCATCAATCTGATCATCTTCGTGCTGGCGATCTACGTCGGCTACCACGTGGTCTGGGGCGTGACGCCCGCGCTGCACACGCCGCTGATGGCCGTCACCAACGCGGTCTCGGCCATCATCATCGTCGGCGCCATGCTGGCCGCCGGCCTGACCGAAGGCCTGATCGGCCAGATCTCCGGCACCGTGGCGGTGGCCCTGGCCGCCGTCAACGTGTTCGGCGGATTCCTGGTCACCCAGCGCATGCTGGAGATGTTCAAGAAGAAGGAACCGAAGGCCAAGCCTGCGGTGGCCGCCTTAGAGGGAGGAAAAGCATGAGCTTCGTCAGCATGAACCTCGTCACGATGATGTACCTGATCGCCTCGGTCTGCTTCATCCAGGCGCTCAAGGGCTTGTCGTCGCCGGCCAACGCGCGCCGGGGCAACGCCTTCGGCATGTCCGGCATGGCCATCGCCGCCGTGACCACCTTGGCGCTGATCATGAAACTGCGGGCCGACATGGCCAGCGCGGGCTCGGGCCACGGCATGGGCCTGGGCCTGGTGGCGCTGGGCGTGGTGGTCGGCGGCGGCATCGGCGCCTACCTGGCCAAGAGCGTCGAGATGACCAAGATGCCGGAACTGGTCGCGGCGATGCACTCGCTGATCGGCCTGGCCGCCGTCTGCATCGCGGTCGCTGCCGTGTCGGAACCGCACGCCTTCAACATCGCCAAGATCGGCGAGGCGCTGCCGGTCGGCAACCGCATCGAACTGTTCATCGGCACCTTCGTCGGCGCCATCACCTTCTCCGGATCGGTGATCGCCTTCGGCAAGCTGGCGGGCAAATACAAGTTCCGCCTGTTCCAGGGCGCGCCGGTGGTGTTCTCCGGCCAGCACATGCTGAACCTGGCGCTGGCCATCGTCATGGTGGCGCTGGGCCTGGTGTTCGTGTTCGACGGCGGCGTGGCCCCGGCCTGGACCCCGTTCGTCATCATGACCGCCATCGCCTTCGTGCTCGGCGTGCTGATCATCATCCCGATCGGCGGCGCCGACATGCCGGTGGTGGTGTCCATGCTGAACTCGTATTCGGGCTGGGCGGCGGCCGGCATCGGCTTCTCGCTGAACAACTCGATGCTGATCATCGCCGGTTCGCTGGTGGGTTCCTCGGGCGCGATCCTGTCCTACATCATGTGCAAGGCCATGAACCGCTCCTTCTTCAATGTGATCCTGGGCGGCTTCGGCGGCGACGCGGCTGCGGCCACGTCGGGCGGCGGCGCGCAGCCTGCGCGTCCGGTGAAATCCGGTTCGGCGGACGACGCGGCCTTCATCATGTCGAACGCGGAAACCGTCATCATCGTTCCGGGCTACGGCCTGGCGGTGGCGCGCGCGCAGCACTCGCTCAAAGAGCTGGTCGAGAAGCTGACGCACAAGGGCGTGACCGTGAAGTACGCGATCCACCCGGTGGCGGGCCGCATGCCGGGCCACATGAACGTGCTGCTGGCCGAAGCCGAGGTGCCGTACGACCAGGTGTTCGAGATGGAAGACATCAACGGCGAATTCGGCCAGACCGACGTGGTGCTGGTGCTGGGCGCCAACGACGTGGTGAACCCCGCCGCCAAGGACCCGAAATCGCCGATCGCCGGCATGCCCATCCTGGAAGCCTACAAAGCCAAGAGCATCATCGTCAACAAGCGCTCGATGGCCTCCGGCTACGCGGGCCTGGACAACGACCTGTTCTACCAGGCCAACACCATGATGGTGTTCGGCGATGCGAAGAAGGTCATTGAAGATATGGTGAAAGCGGTCGAATAGCCTGGCGTTGGCGGGTTACGCGGGGGGCGAGCCGCTTCGCGCCAAGCCGCCCTGCGAAACGCCATGGAAGGTAGGGCGGGTTAGCACAAGCTGCTCAACCCGCCTTTTTTTTAGCGGCGTCCGTACATCATCAGTTCGGCCAATACGCCGCGCGCGGGGCTGAACAGGTCGATGGCGGCCAGGGATGCGCCCAGCAAGGCTTGCGCGGGGGAGTCGTTGGCGAACACGCGCGCCATGGTGTCGGTCAGGCGCACCGTCAGGCCGCGGTCGTCCTTGCGCAGGGTTGCGTACTGCGCCAGCATGGCCGGATTGGCGCCTTGCGCCAGCAGGCGGGCCAGCACGGCGGCGTCGCGCAGGCCGAGGTTCAGGCCCTGGCCCGCGACCGGGTGCAGCGTCTGCGCGGCGTTGCCGATGGCTGCCACGCGCGCGCTGCCCTGCGCGCCGGCGTTCAGGCCGAGCGGGAAGGCCAGGCGCCGCGTGGCGCCGGTGAAGCCGCCCACGCGGGTGCCGAAAGCGTCCCCCAGTTGCGCCAGGAAGGCCGCGTCGTCCAGGCCCAGCAGCGCCTGCGCGGTGTCGTGGCGCACGCACCAGACCAGCGAATATTCGTCGTCCTGCGGCAGCAGCGCCAGCGGGCCCTGGGCCGTGAAGCGCTCGTAGGCGCGGTGCGCCACCGGCGCGCTGCTGCGCACTTGCGCGATGATGGCGGTCTGGCCGTAGTCGCGCTGCACGGACTTGGCCTGCTGCTCGCCGAACAGCCCGCCCTCGGCCTGCACCACGATGGCGGCGCTCAGCGTGCGGCGGACGCCGCCTTCTTCCTCGATCTCGACGGCGACGTGGCCGGGCTGCTCGTCCAGGCCCGTCACGAGGGCGGGGCGCAGCGCCGCGATACCGACGCGCTCGCACGCCGCGCCCAGCTCAGTCACCAGCGCGCCGTAGCGGCTCACGTAGCCCAGCGCTTCCAGTTTGTGCTCGTCGCGGTCGATCACGCTGCGGCCGAACTGGCCCCGGCGCGACACGTGGATCTGGTGGATCGCCGTGGCAGGCACCGGCCAGCAGCCGATGTCTTCCAGGATCTGGCGGCTGCCGTAGGACAGGGCCAGCGAGCGTGGGTCGTTGCCGGCCTGCTGCAAGGTGCGCGCGTCGATCAATGCGATACGGCCGGGCGCGACGCCGCGCCTGGCCAGCAGCGCCGCCAGCGCCATGCCGGCCGGGCCCGCGCCGCAGATGGCGACGTCGTAGTCGAGCGGCGCGCCGCCAGTCGCGGCCGCCGGTGGCGCTTCGGGCGCACTCATCGTTGCTTGTGCCGGCGCCTGCACCGTTGTCGTCCTGGCCGCTCCCGCCGCTTCGGGCGCGGACTCTGCGCGAGGCTCGCTCATGGCTGCCGCATCAGGTGCTCGATCTCGGCCACGGTCTTGGGTGCGGCGGCGCTGAGGATGGTGTGGCCGGTGGCAGTCACCAGCACGTCGTCCTCGATGCGGATGCCGATGTTCCAGTACTGCTCCGGCACGCCTTCGGCCGGACGCACGTAGATGCCCGGCTCCACCGTCAGCACCATGCCCGGTTCCAGCGGGCGCGACGGCTTGCCGGCCGCTTGCACGTCGCGGTACAGGCCCACGTCGTGCACGTCCATGCCCAGCCAGTGGCCGGTGCCGTGCATGTAGAACTGGGTGTAGCTCTTGTTGGCGATGACGTCGTCCACGCTGGCGTGCTTGTTCTTGTCAAGCAGGCCCAGGTCCAGCATGCCCTGCACCAGCACGCGCACGGCGGCGTCGTGCACCGACTGGTAGGGCTGGCCGGGGCGGATCGCCTGCAGCGCGGCCGCCTGCGCCGCCAGCACCAGCTCGTACAGTTCCCGCTGCGGCGCGCTGAAGCGGCCGTTGACGGGGTAGGTGCGCGTGATGTCGGAGGCGTAGCCGTCGAGCTCGCAGCCGGCGTCGATCAGCACCAGGTCGCCGTCCCTGGTCTGCGCATTGTTGGCGTTGTAGTGCAGCACGCAGGCGTTGGCGCCGCTGGCGACGATGGAGTTGTAGGCCGGCGCCTGCGCGCCGTTGCGGCGGAACTCGTACAGCAGCTCCGCTTCGATTTCGTATTCGTGCATGCCGGGCCGGGAGGCGCGCATGGCGCGCGCATGCGCCTGGCCCGAAATGGTGGCGGCGCGCAGCATGGTGGCCTGCTCGCCCTCGTCCTTGATCAGGCGCATCTCGTCGATCAGCGGCAGCACGTTGTGCCGCGTTTCGGGCGCGGTGACGCCGCTGCGCGACTGGCCGCGCACCGCGTCCAGCCAGCCTTGGATGCGGCTGTCGAGCTGCGCCAGACGCGCACCGCCGCCCTGCGGCGCGTACAGCGCCGGCGCATTGGCCAGCAGGCGCGCCATCTCGGTGTCGAGCGCAGCCACCGGGTGGGCGCTGTCGAAGCCGAAGGCGGCGCGCGCCGCTTCCGGGCCGTGGCGGTAGCCGTCCCAGATCTCGCGCTCGGCGTTCTTCTCGCGGCAGAACAGGATGGCCTGGGCCGGGTCGTCGCCGCGCGCGGCCACCAGCACCAGCAGCGCTTCCGGTTCGGTGAAGCCGGTCAGGTAGTAGAAGTGGCTGTCGTGGCGGTACAGATAGTCGCTGTCGCTGTTGCGCGCCACTTCCGGCGCGGTGGGCAGCACGGCCACGCCGCCCGGCTCCATCAGCGCCAGCAGGCGCTTGCGGCGCAGCGCGTAGGCGTTCATGGCGCGGCCGATCCGCCGGCGGCGCCGGCCGGCGCGCCGTTCAGCTCATTGAGCTGCTCGGCGGTGCCGACGTTGACCCAGTCGCCCTCGTACAGCTCGCCGCCGACCTGCTTCAGGTCCGCATATTTGCGTATCAGCTGGCCCAGGCCGGCGCGCTGGCCCGGCGCTATGCCGTCGAACATCTCGGCGCGGTAGACGCCGATATTTCCGAAATTCCACAGCGTGTCGCCTTCGTTGGCCACCGTGTACATCTGCAGCGCGAAGTCGCCCTTGGGGTTGTGCCACGGGTTCTTGGTCAGGTAGACCCAGGCCATGTCGCGCTTGTCCGCCGGGTGCGGGTTGCCCCACATGTCCTTATCGTGCAGCACGTCCTTGACCTGTTCGAAGTCGAAGTAGGGGCAATAGATGTCGGCCGAAATCACCAGGAAGGGTTCTTCGCCCAGCAGGTGCCGCGCCTGCGCGATGCCGCCCGCCGTCTCCAGCGGCACCGGTTCCGGCGAATAGCGGATCTGCGCGCCGAACTGGCTGCCGTCGCCCAGCGCGTCCTCTATCATGTGGCCGAGGTGGGAATGGTTGATGACGATGTCCTTGATGCCGGCGCGCACCAGGTTCAGGATGTGCCAGACGATCAGCGGCCGGCCGCGCACCTTGAGCAGCGGCTTGGGGACGGTGTCGGTGAGCGGACGCATGCGCTCGCCGCGTCCGGCAGCCAGTATCATTGCTTTCATCGCTGCGCCCTCAGAATGTGTAGCCGACCTGGGGCTGTTTGTTTTCCAGGGAGTCCAGCAGGCGCACCAGCGGCTTCAGGTCCTTGTAGCGGTTGGCCGTCTTGCGCACGTAGTCGAGCACGGTCGGCAGGTCGCCCAGGTACAGCGGCTTGCCGTCGCGGTAGTTCAGGCGGCAGAAGATGCCGAGGATTTTCAGGTGGCGCTGCAGCGCCATGTATTCGAAGTCCTTGTAGAAGGAATCGATGTCGCGGCTCACCGGCAAGCCCTCGGCCTTGGCGTGCTGCCAGTAGCGCACGGCCCAGTCCAGCACCATCTCCTCGTCCCACGAGACATAGGCGTCGCGCAGCAGCGAGGCCACATCGTAGGTGATGGGGCCGTACACCGCGTCCTGGAAATCGAGGATGCCGGGGTTGCCCTCGTCCATCCACATCAGGTTGCGCGAGTGGAAATCGCGGTGCATATAGACTTGCTGCTGCGCCAGGCAGTTGGCGGTGATGGCGTCGAACACCTTCTGCAGCTCGGCCGCCTGCGCCTCGCTCAGCACGGCGCCCAGGTGCTTGGCGATATACCACTCCGGGAACAGGTTCAGCTCGCGCAGCATGAAGGCGCGGTCGAACTCGGGCAGCACGCCGGGCCGGCTGGCCTTCTGGATTTTCACCAGCGCCTCCAGCGCCTCGGCGTACATGGTGGACGCGTTGTCGTGGTCCAGCACCTGCAAGTAAGTGGTCACGCCCAGGTCGGACAGCAGCAGGAAGCCGCGCTCGACGTCCTGCGCGACGATGGCCGGCACCGAGACGCCGGCCTCGGCGAACAGCGCGTCCACCTTGACGAAGGCCGGCACGTTCTCGCGCTCGGGCGGCGCGTCCATGACGATCAGCGTGGCGCCGTGGCTCGCTTGCAGCGCCGGCAGCACGTCGACCCGGAAGTAGCGGCGGAAACTGGCGTCGGCCGAAGCGGGGCGCGCGGAAGCCGGGTCGACCAGCTCGAGGGAGGCCAGCCAGTCTTGCAACAGGATCAGGCGGGCATCAGCGCCCTGTGATGATAAATTAGACAATAAAGACATTAAACTAGCCTGTGGAATCCGGTTGGTGTGAACAATTCCCATATAATAAGGGATTCAACTCAAAAAATCGCCTGTCATGGTGTTTCGCCCCTTCATTTCATGAGCCGGTTCCCAGCCCCTCCCAGCCCCCACCACTGGGCGTTCGCGCTCACCGCACTCGCCACCGCCACGGCGGTGCCGGGCTACGCCCAGACCGCCCCCGGATCGCCCAAGCGCACGCACGTGGTGGACAAGGACGCCCCCACCATCATCCGCGCCGAGGATATCGACGGCCGGCCCGAGCGTGAGCTGAACCTGGGCCGCGACGTGGAACTGGTGCGCGACAAGACACGTGTGACTGCCGACGTGGCCTGTTTCCGCCAGGTCGAGGACGAGCTGGAGGCGCGCGGCCACGTCAAGATCTGGCGTTTCGGCGACTACTACACCGGCGACGAGGTGAAACTGAACCTGGAATCGGGCAAGGGCTATATGCTCAACCCGACCTACCGGCTGGAGGCCAACGCGGCCCAGGGCAAGGCGCAGCGCGTCAATTTCCTGAACGAGGACGAGGCGGTCGTCATCGACGGCACCTACAGCACCTGCCAGGGCCCCAATCCGGACTGGTACCTTAAGTCGAGCACGCTGAACCTGGACTCCGGGCGCGACGTGGGCGTGGCCGGCAAGACCATCGTGTATTTCAAGAACGTGCCCATCATCGGCACGCCGGCCATGTCGTTCTCGCTGTCGGGCGCGCGCCGCTCCGGCTGGCTGCCGCCCATCCCGGGCTTCGGCTCCAAGGGCCGCGCCGAGCTGACGGTGCCGTATTACTTCAACATCGCGCCCAACCGCGACCTGACGCTGTTCCCGCGCCTGATCGCGCGGCGCGGCATCCAGCTGGGCGCGCACGCGCGCTACATCGGCGAAACCGACGCCGGCAGCTACGCCGGCGACACCTTCGTCGAGTACCTGCCGAACGACAAGCAGGCCAATGCCGACCGCTGGATGTTCACCTCCAGCCATACGCAGGCCATCGCCAGGGACTGGTCCTTCGGCTGGAACGTGCGCGCCGCCTCGGACGAGAACTACCCGAACGACTTTTCCAAGACCGTGTCCGGTTCCGCCGAGCGCCAGTTGCTGCGTGAACTGCGCACCGACTACCGCGGCGAGTTCTGGAGCTTGTCGGCCCGGGTGCAGAAGTACCAGGTGCTGCAGGATCCGGCCGCCGCCACCGACCCGACGCTGTTCGTGTCGCGCCCCTACGACCGCCTGCCCGCCATCAATTTCCAGGCCGCCCGCTACGACGTGGCCGGCTTCGACTGGCAGTTCAGCAGCGAATTGACCAGCTTCTGGCATCCGACGCTGACGCGCGGCAACCGCCTGGTGGCGGTGCCCCAGGTGAGCTACCCCATCATCGGACCGAGCTTCTTCATCACGCCCAAGCTGATGCTCAACGCGGCGGCCTACCAGCTCGACCCGAACGGCACGCTCGAGGGCAAGTCGCTGACCCGCGCCGTGCCCACCATGTCGCTCGATTCGGGCCTGGTGTTCGAGCGCGACACCAAGCTGTTCGGCCGCGCCGCCACCCAGACGCTGGAGCCGCGCCTGTTCTACGTGCGCACGCCCTACCGCGACCAGAAAGAATTCCCTAACTTCGACACGGCGGTGGCCACCTTCAACTTCTCGCAGATCTTCAGCGAGAACCGCTTCGTCGGCGCCGACCGCGTCAGCGACGCCAACCAGGTGACGGCGGCGGTGGTGTCGCGCTTCCTGGAAGCGAGCGGCGCCGAGCGCTTGCGCCTGGCTTTCGGCCAGCGCTTCTACTTCAGCGACCAGCGCGTGCAGCTCAACGCCACCACGCCCACGCGCGACGCCAAGTCCGACATCCTGCTGGCGGCCACCGGCGTGGTGTCCGACACCTGGTTCATCGACAGCGCGGTGCAGTACAATCCATCGGACAGCCGCGTGATCAGCTCGAGCTACACGGCGCGCTGGATGCCGGGCCCGAAAAAGGTGCTGAACATGGGCTACCGCTACCTGCGCGATCCGGTCAGCAATACGGACGTGATCAAGAATGTTGAATTTTCCAGCCAATGGCCGCTGTCGATGCGCTGGTTCGGCGTCGGCCGCATCAGTTATTCCATGAAAGACAAGAAGATCCTGGAAAGCCTGGTCGGACTCGAATATAACGGCGATTGCTGGGTGTTCCGCATGGGCGCGCAGCGCTTCGTGACGACCGCCAAGGAAGCGTCGACGCCGATCTTCTTCCAGCTCGAACTGAACGGTTTGTCCAAGTTCGGCGTCGGCAGTCCGCTGGAAGCGCTGCGCAACAGCATCCCGGGCTACCAGCGCCTGAATGAGAGCACCCGCCGCTAACCCGGCTTTATCCTTCACCCTGACTCATGAGCGTCACATCTATGCGTAATGCCCGTATGCACCAACTCAAGATCGCAGCACTGCTGCTGTGCGCCATCACTGCAGGCGGCAACGCCCTGGCGCAGAACACCAAGCCGGCCGGCGGCTTCACGCCGCCGGTGCCGGTCGGCCAGACCAGCAACACGCCGATCGATTCGATCGCCGTGGTGGTCAACGAAGACGTCATCACCCGCCGCGAGCTCGCCGAGCGCATCAAGACCGTGGTCGGCCGCATGAAGGCGCAGAGCGTGCAGCTGCCCGGCGATGCCGACCTGCAGCGCCAGATCCTGGAGCGCATGATCGTCGAACGCGCGCAGATGCAGCTGGCCAAGGAGATGGGCGTGCGCGTCGACGACAACCAGCTCGACCGCGCCATCGCCCGCATCGCCGAGCAGCAGAAGCTGACGGTGCAGGACATGCGCAACCAGATGGAAAAGGAAGGCATCACCTTCGCCGCCTTCCGCGAAGAGATCCGCGAGGAGATCGTCATGCAGCGCCTGCGCGAGCATGAAGTCGATTCCAAGGTCCAGGTCTCGGACGCCGAGGTGGACGCCCACCTGGCGGCCGAGGCGGCCGCCGCCGCCGAGCAGTTCGAAATGAACATCTCGCAAATCATGATACGCATCCCGGAAAACGCCTCGCCCGAGGTGATCGCGCAGCGCAAGGCGCGCGCCGACGAAGTGATGCGCCAGCTGCGCACCGGCGCCGACTTCGCCAAGATGGCCGCCACCTATTCGGACGCCAGCGACGCGCTCAAGGGCGGCGAAGTGGGCTGGCGCAGCGCCGAGCGCCTGCCGCCGCTGTTCGCCGAAGCGCTGGAAAAACTGAAGCCGGGCCAGGTCACGCCGGTAATGAAGAGCGTGGGCGCCTTCCACATCATCAAGCTGACCGACAAGCGCAGCGTGGCCGAAGCCCAGGCTGCGGCCGCGGTGACGCAGAACCACGTGCGCCACATCCTGATCAAGGTCACGCCGACCGTGAGCGCGGCCGATGCCAAGCGCAAGCTGGTCGAACTGAAGGAGCGCCTGGACAACAAGGCGGCCAAGTTCGAAGACCTGGCGCGTCTGGCCTCGAACGACACCTCGGCCAGCAAGGGCGGCGACCTGGGCTGGCTGTATCCGGGCGACACCCTGCCGGAGTTCGAAGCGGCCGTGAACGGCTTGAAGATCGGCGAAGTGAGCGAGCCGGTGGAGACCAGCTTCGGCTATCACCTGATCGAAGTGCTGGAGCGTAAGAGCGAAGACTTGTCGAAAGAGAAGCAGCGCAACGCCGCCCGCAACGCCATCCGCGAACGCAAGACCGAGGAAGCGGCCGAAGACTGGCAGCGCCAGGTGCGCGACCGCGCCTACGTCGAGTACCGCAGCGACGACCTGAAATAAGGAAAGGGGCAGACTCGATGAGCGCCACTCTGCAAGCCGGGCGCACTAGAGCGCGCGCCCCTGGAACACGCCCCGCCGTCGCCGTCACGGTGGGCGAGCCGGCCGGCATCGGTCCGGAAATCGCCATCCGCGCCGCCTGGGCCATGCGCAAGGAAGTCAATTGCGTGCTGCTGGGCGACGCCGCCTTCCTGGCCATGACGGCCAGCTATATCGACCCGGAGATCCGCCTGTCGGCGCTGTCGCTGCAGGCGGTGCGCAACGGCGGCCTGCCGCATTTCGGCCCCGCCACCGTCAGCGTGATCGACGTGCCGCTGGCGGCCCACGTGGTGCCCGGCACGCTGGACAAGGAAAACGGCCGCGCCGTGCTGGCCACGCTGGACGCGTCGATCGAAGGCATCCAGGCAGGCTGGTTCGACGCCGTGGCCACCGCGCCGCTGCAAAAGAGCACCATCAACGACGCCGGCGTGCCGTTCTCCGGCCACACCGAATATTACGCCGACAAGACCGGCACCGCGCAAGTGGTGATGATGCTGGCCGGGCAGCCGCTGGCGCCGGCCGGCGAGGCGCCGCAGCCGCCGCTGCGCGTGGCGCTGGCCACCACCCATCTGCCGCTCAAGGACGTGGCGGCCGCGCTGAGCGTGGCAGGCCTGGGCGCCACCCTGGACATCATCGCGCGCGACCTGCAAGCCAAGTTCGGCATCGCCGCGCCGCGCATCCTGGTGGCCGGCCTGAACCCGCACGCGGGCGAGAACGGCTACCTGGGGCGCGAGGACATCGAGGTGGTGGCGCCGGCCATCGCGGCGGCGCAGGCGCGCGGCATCGACGTCCGCGGCCCCTACCCGGCCGACACCCTGTTCCAGCCCAAATACCTGAAAGACGCCGACTGCGTGCTGGCCATGTACCACGACCAGGGCCTGCCCGTGCTCAAGTACGCCACTTTCGGGCGCGGCGTCAACATCACGCTCGGCCTGCCGCTGATACGCACCTCGGTCGACCACGGCACGGCGCTGGACCTGGCAGCGCAAGGCCTGGGCCGCGCCGACTGCGGCAGCATGCAGGAGGCGATCGCGATCGCAGCCGCCATGGCCGCCAATAACACTTAAAGAACACTATGAAACACATCGCACGCAAGCGCTTCGGCCAGAATTTCCTGCACGACAACAACGTGCTGTCCAACATCACCGAGTCCATCAACCCGCGCGACGGCGACACCATGGTCGAAATCGGGCCCGGCCTGGCCGCGATGACGGACCAGTTGCTGCGCTCGCTCAAGCACATGCACGTGGTCGAGCTGGACCGCGACCTGGTGGCGCGGCTGGAAAAGAAATACGACCCGTCGCGCCTGACCATCCACTCCGGCGACGCGCTGAAATACGACTTCGGCAGCATTCCCGTGCCCGAAGGCAAGAAGCTTCGCGTGGTGGGCAACCTGCCGTACAACATCTCCAGCCCGCTGCTGTTCCACCTGGCCGACTTTGCGCCGCTGGTGCAGGACCAGCACTTCATGCTGCAAAAGGAAGTGGTCGAGCGCATGGTGGCCGAGCCGGGCAGCAAGACCTACGGCCGCCTGTCGGTGATGCTGCAATGGCGCTACCACATGGACCTGCTGTTCGTGGTGCCGCCCGAAGCGTTCGACCCGCCGCCGAAGGTCGAGTCCGCCATTGTGCGCATGATCCCGGTCGAAAACCCATTGAAGTGCGACCGTGAAACGCTGGAAGCGGTGGTGCAGAAAGCGTTCTCCCAGCGCCGCAAGGTCATCCGCAACTGCCTGTCAGGCATGTTTACCGAAGAGCAGATCGTCGCGGCCGGCATCCTGCCGACCGCGCGTCCCGAGACCGTCGGCCTGGAAGCCTACGTCGCCCTCGCCAACCTGCTCAAGCCGGTCTAAGCCACCCAAAACGCAAAAAGGGGCCAGGGTTAATTAATTTGTAATCACAAATTAATTAACCCTGGCCCCTTTTTGGACAAAAAAAAAGCCCGCTCAGGGAGCGGGCTGAAATCCAATTCTTTGGGAAGAAATGGAGGAGACAGGTGCATTATGCTGCGCCGCGGAATATATCGCCAATTTATTTTGGCGATACCAGTTATTCTCCTCCTGAATGACTCTTCCTTAAGGCGCCGAGCAGGTGACGTTGATGTCGGTGCGCGGCGCATTGCTCATCACGCCGCTCGGATTCGCCACCACGCACTTCAGCGCGCCTGCCGGCTCGACTTGCGCCACGGTCACGCCGTACGCCTGGCCGTCCGCCACTTCGGCCGCGAAGGCGTAGCTGGTGCTGTCCTTGTTCAGGGTGACCGAGCCGCCCAGGCTGCCGTTGATCAGCGTGACCACGGTGTCGCCGGTGATGCCGCTGACCGTGCCGCCGATCTTGTAGGTGTTCTGGCTGCAGATCACGCTGGCCGTGATGGTCTGCGTGTGGCCGGCCGAGCCGCTGCCGTTGGCCACTGTGCAATTCATGTGGTTGGGCGGCGTCTGCACGCTGATCTCGTAGGCGGTGCCGTAGGAAATGCTGTTGTTGAACTTGAACGAGGTGGAGCCGACCGCGACCGGCAGCGTGTCGCTGCCGTTTTTCAGCACCAGGCCGCTATTGGCCAATGGCTGGGAAACGCCCTGGGAATTGACGAAGACACCGCCCACGTCGAACGAGGCCTTGCCGCCGCAGGCGCTCAGCGCCAGCAACAGGGCCGCTGCGGCGGCAGTGCGTACAGGAATAGCTTTCATTATTTCTCCAGGCTTATTTGCAGGATACGGCGATGTCTTCTTTGGCGCCCACCGGCATGATGCCGGACGCATTGGCGGTCAGGATGCAGGTCTGGCCGGCAGGCTGGGACAGCACGGTCACGCCGAACAGCGCGCCGTTCGGCACCTGGGACACGAAGGTGAATTTCGTGGCGCCGGCCAGCGGTGCGGCCGTGTTCGAGCCGTTCGCCAGCACCAGGCCGTTGCTGGTCAGGCCGGTGATGGTGCCGCCCAGCGGGTACGGATCGGTGATGCAGTTGATGACCGTGGTGCTGTAGGTGTAATAGTTGATCTTGTTCTTGTTATTGCTCGCGGTGCACTGCTGGCCGTTCGGGCTCTTTTCGACCTTGACCTCGAATTCGGTGTCCGGCGCCAGCAGGTCCGGGAAGGAGAAGCTGCTCACCGGCGTCGTGAGTTCCAGCCGCTTGCCGCCGTTGGTCAGGACCAGGGCTGTGCGCGTGCCGTTCATGCCATTGATGGTGCCGCTTACCGGCAGGCTGCCGCCGCCGCTGCCGCCACAAGCGGCCAGCGCGCTGGCGATCAGCAGGGCTGCGCCGCAACGCGAGGTCAAACTATTCATAAAACTCTCCAGATACTAGGGGGTCGGGTTGGCCGGGCCTTGCGGCTGCGGTAGGCGCAATCGGCGCCTATTTTAGTGCATTCAGAAGCGGCAACTTGTAACAGCTTGTGACTTCGGCATGGCGAAACGGGCTATTGTACTTGCGTCACGCTGCAGACGGAACGCCGGCCGCTGATCTGGCAGCGGTTTTTTACCGCGCCGTGCCGGTCGTGCACGGTCACCGTCCACTCGCCGGGCGCGCCGCGCTCCATGGCCATGAAGCCGAAACCGCCGATCCAGTTGCTGAATTGCTCGGGCACCGCGCCCGGCGCCGGGGTGATGCCGGCCGGCAGCGTGGCCGGCAGCGGCGCCATGTCCTCGGCGGTGCCGGAGAAGCCGGCCACGAACTGGGTCGGGTGCGGGCTGGAGAAACTCAGCTGCTGCCACAGGTGGACGTGGCCGGACAGCATGGCTTGCACCCCGGGCGGCAGCAGCAGCGGGTTGAGCGAGCCGAAGCTCTGCTGCAGGCCGGTGTCGCCGAGGTGCCAGTCCAGCTTGCCGTCCTTCAGCTCGGCCCCCACGCCCAGGACGGGATGGTGGGTGATGCCGATGTTCCAGGCGGCGCGCTGCGACAGGGCCTCGAGCCCGCGGTAAGTGGCGCGGTATTCCTCGTAGCCGGGCACGCCCGGTTTCAATCCCTTCCAGGTGGTGGAGGCGGTGTCGGCCACCAGCAGCTGGGTGTCGCCGCCCAGGGGCACGGCGTAGGGATCGCTGTAGTTGCCGTCGCGGTCGCGGGCCGGGTCGATGCAGTCGCGCCCGGTGCGCAGCGGGCGCGGATCGAGCAGGCGCCACCAGCCTTGGCCGGCGCGCTCGCAGCTTTCGTGGTTGCCGCGCGCCACCACCCATGGCGCGGCGTTCAGCAGGGCGGCGGCCGGGCGGAAGAAGTCCTCGCGCCAGGCGTCCCAGCCGTAGCCCCAGGGGCTGCCGGCGCAGCCGGCGCTGCCATCGGGGCAAGGTACTTCGCGGTAATGATAGTCGCCCACGTGCACCACCAGGTCGGGCTTCCAGGCTGCCGCCGCCGCGGCCACGGCGGCGAAGGGATAGGCTTGCGGGTCGTTGCAGTCCTGGTATTCATTGCTGCTCTTTTTCAGGCGGCAGCCGGTGTCGCCGATGACGACGATGCGCTGCGGCAAGGCGCGCGGCAATGGCAGGGCGCGGCCCAATACGCTGGCGCTGGCGGCGCCGGCCGGCAACCCGGCCTCGCAGGTGCGCAGCGGGAAGGCGGACGGCTTGGCGTCGCCCTTGGCGGGATTGTGCCGCAGCGCCAGTGTGGCGGGCGCCGCGCGCAGCGCCATGGGGCGGCTGGCGCCGTCCACCGTGATGGCCGGGCAAGCCGGCGCGTCCAGCACAACGCGCGCCACGGCGGCGCCGTTTTCGCCCAGCAGGACATAAGCAGCCGCGTCGAAGGCGGCAAACCCGGCCGGCACGGATGGGGCGGACGGTGGCGGCTGGGTCCGGGAGGCTGGCGGGGTTTGCTGCGCCGGTGCCGGTTGCGGGACCGGCGAGACCGGCGGGACCGGTGGGGCGGGCGCCTGGCTGGCGCAGCCCGCCAGTACTAACAGCGGCAGCAACGCGATCACGTTGAAGGAAGTCGGACGGGCGGCCTGCTTGCGGATCGGGGTGGTCAGCGGCAGCAGGGCGGCAGGCGGGCGGTGCGGGATAGGCAAGTGCGGCTCCGGGTGGACAATCCGCTAATTTAACATGCACGCGCGGTCGCCGCCGAGCTTCGCGGCCCGGCGTACCCATGCGACAATAGTGCGATGAACCCCAGCACGCCCCCCCAAGCCATCCTGTTCGACCTCGACGATACCTTGTGGCCGATCGCCCCCGTGATCGCCCAGGCCGAGGTGACCCTGCACGCCTGGCTGGCCGAGCACGCCCCGCGCGTGGCGCAGCAATTTTCCATCGACGAACTGCGCGCGCGCCGCATGGCCTTGCTGCAGGCGCAGCCGGATTACCAGTGGGACATGGCCAGGCTGCGCCGCGCCGGCCTGCAGGCCGCGTTCGCCGAGCTGGGCGAGGACGAGCGGCACCTCGACGAGGCCATGCGGCACTTCGCCGCCGCCCGCAACGCCGTCACGCTGTACGACGACGTGCTGCCCGGCCTGCTCAAGCTGAAGGAGCGCCTGGTGCTGGGCACCATCACCAACGGCAACGCCGACCTTGAAGTTGTCGGCATGGCCCACCATTTTCAGGTGTCGCTGGCGGCCGCCCATTTCGGCAGCGCCAAGCCGGAACCGGCCATCTTCCTGGCGGCCTGCGCGGCGCTGGGCGTGGCGCCGCACGCGGCGGTGTATGTCGGCGACGACCTGAGGCTGGACGTGGAGGGTGCGCAGCGCGCCGGCCTGCGCGCGGTATGGATGAACCGCGGCGGCGCCGCAGCCCGGCAGGCGGCCGCGGCGGCCGGCATCGTCCCGGACGCCATCTGTAGCAGCTTCGACGAACTTCTGGCCTGGCTGGAGACCCAGCTGGCAGATTGATGCACAGCGCAGCGGCGACTGCGTGCATAATAAGACCGTAAACATTTGTGTTTGGCAGAAACTAATGCAACTCGATATCCGTGCCCAAACCCTGCTCAAGGCGCTCGTTGAGCGCTACATCGCCGACGGCCAGCCGGTGGGCTCGCGCGCGCTGTCCAAGATTTCGGGGCTGGAGCTGTCCCCCGCCACCATCCGCAACATCATGGCCGACCTGGAGGAGATGGGCTACGTGTCCAGCCCGCACACCTCGGCCGGCCGCATCCCCACGCCGCGCGGCTACCGCATCTTCGTCGACACGCTGCTGACGGTGCAGCACATCGACGAAAGCTCGGTCGAGTCGCGCATGCGCCTGCCGAGCCAGCAGCCGCAAAAGCTGATCGCCAACGCGGCGCAGATGCTGTCCTCCCTGTCCCAGTTCGCCGGCGTGGTGATGGCGCCGCGCCGCGAGTCTGTGTTCCAGCAGATTGAATTCCTGCGCCTGTCGGAAAAGCGCATCCTGCTGGTCATCGTCAGTCCGTCGGGCGACGTGCAGAACCGCATGCTGCTGACCGACGTCGACTACACGCCGGCCCAGCTGGTCCAGTCGGCCAACTACATCAACCAGAATTACAGCGGCCTGGCGCTGGAGGAAGTGCGCGGGCGCATGCAGGGCGAGTTGCGCCAGTTGCAGAACGACATGGGCCGGTTGATGCAGGCGGCGGTCGAGGCGGGCAGCGAGGCGATGGCCGACAGCGCCGACGACATGGTCATCTCCGGCGAGCGCAACCTGCTGTCGGTGAGCGACTTGTCGTCCAACATGAGCTCGCTGCGCCAGATGTTCGACATGTTCGAGCAGAAGACCGGGCTGATGCAGTTGCTGGATGTGTCCAGCAAAGCGTCGGGCGTGCAGATCTACATCGGCGGCGAATCGAACCTGGTGCCGATGGACGACATGAGCGTGGTGACGGCGCCGTACGAGGCCAACGGCAAGATTGTCGGCACCCTGGGCGTGATCGGGCCGACGCGCATGGCCTACGAGCGGGTGATACCCATCGTGGACATCACCGCCAAGCTGCTGTCGAATGCACTGAGCAACCACTGAACCGGCGGGTTACGGCGTGCCGCCTAACCCGCCAGCCTCAGGGCTTGTGCGGGCAGGCGGTCTTGACGCAATTGCCGTAGATGGCCAGCGCATGCTCGGCGATCTTGAAGCCGCGCGCTTCGGCGATATTGTGCTGGCGCTGCTCGATTTCCTCGTCGAAGAACTCTTCCACGCGGCCGCAGTCCAGGCACACCAGGTGGTCGTGGTGCGAACCGGCGTTCAGTTCGAAGATGGCCTTGCCGGTCTCAAAGTGGTTGCGGTTCAGCAGGCCGGCTTGCTCGAACTGGGTCAGCACGCGGTAAACCGTTGCCAAGCCTACATCCATATTGTCCGCCAGCAGGATCTTGTAGACATCCTCCGCAGTCAGGTGGCGCACCGGGCTATTCTGGAAAATGTCGAGGATCTTCAGGCGCGGCAGAGTCGCTTTCAGGCCGCTTGCCTTCAGGTCTGTTGGGTTGTTGCTCATGTTTCTTACTCGTGTGTGGGACAATGTGCTTTATCATATAGTGTTTTGGCACTTCCGCTCAATCGATTTGAGGTCATTTATGCGCGTCACCAAGGCTACACCGCAGTCCATATTGCACAGTTTGAAGCGCCGCACGCCCCTGGTGGCGGGCGCGGTTTCCCTCGCGCTGGCCATGTCCGGCTGCGCTTCACTCAGCACGTTGGGCGAGAAAAAAGCCGACCTGAAAGCGGAAGACACCGCAGTCGTGGCCGGCAAGGGCGCGCAGGTCCGCTCCATTTCGCAGTTGCAGAAGTTCATGTGGTTCTTCTCGCCTTACCGTCCGGACATCCAGCAGGGCAACTTCATTTCGCAGGAAATGCTGCAGCAGCTGAAGCCGGGCATGACGCGCGACCAGGTCCGTTTCATCCTCGGCACCCCCTTGCTGATGGACATCTTCCACGCCGACCGCTGGGACTACCCGTTCCGTCTGGCGCGCGGCAATGGCGAGACCATCTCGAGCACCGTGGTGGTGTTCTTCAAGGAAGGCAAGGTCGACCGCTTCGAGGGCGGCAACCTGCCGACGGAGCAGGAATACATCGCGCTGATCGCCGGCCCGGCCAAGAACGCCAAGCAGGCGCTGAAGGAGCAGGACAAGCAGAAAGTCCTGCCCGGTACGCAGAACCCGCTGCCGGCCGGTACCGACAAGCCGGCACCGTCCGCCGTCGACATCGACATCAAGCCTAAAACCGAATCGAAGTAAGAAGGACCATCATGACTGAACTGAACATCGCAATCGCAGGCGCCGGCGGCCGCATGGGCCGCATGCTGGTGGAAGCCGTGCAGAACGCGCCCGACGCGCGCCTGGCCGGCGCGCTGGACGTGCCGGGTGCGCCCGGCCTGGGCCAGGACGCCGCCGCCTTCCTCGGCAAGCCGGCCGGCGTGGCCATCGAATCGGATCTGGCCAAGGGCCTGGCCGGTGCCCAGGTGCTGATCGACTTCACCCGCCCCGAAGGCACGCTGGAGCACGTGGCCTATTGCGCCGAGCACGGCATCAAACTGGTCATCGGCACCACCGGCTTCGACGAGGCCGGCAAGGCCGCCATCGCCGAGGCCGCCAAGAAGACCGCCATCGTGTTCGCGCCTAATATGAGCGTGGGCGTGAACGTCACGCTCAAGCTGCTGCAGATGGCCGCCAAGAACCTGAACGTGGGCTACGACATCGAGATCGTCGAAGCGCACCACCGCCACAAGGTGGACGCGCCGTCCGGCACCGCGCTGAAAATGGGCGAAGTGATCGCCGACGCGCTGGGCCGCGACCTGAAGGAATGCGCCGTCTACGCGCGCGAAGGCGTGACCGGTCCGCGCGACCCGTCCTCGATCGGCTTCGCCACCATCCGCGGCGGCGACATCATCGGCGACCACACCGTGCTGTTCGCGGCGGACGGCGAGCGCATCGAGATCAGCCACAAGTCCAGCAGCCGCGTCAGCTACGCCAACGGTTCGCTGCGCGCCGCGCGCTTCCTGGCCGACAAGACCGTGGGCCTGTACGACATGAATGACGTGCTGTCGCTGAACTGACGATGGACGACCTGGAGAACCACTTCAGCCTGGCGCGCTACTGGGCGCAGGGCGACGCGCTGAGCCACGCGGTGGCTTACGTGCTGCTGGCGATGTCGCTGGTGAGCTGGTACTTCATCCTGTCCAAGGCTTACGCCTCGTGGCGGGTGCGGCGCAGCGCCGACGCGGTCGACGCGTTCTGGACCGCGCCGACCATGGGCGACGGCGTCGCCGCGCTGACGGCGGCCGATCCGGAACGGATCTACCTGCCGCTCGCGCAGCAGGGCGCGGCGCAGCTGGACATCGTGCACAAGCGCACGCTGGCCGGCGAGATGGGCCATGCCGAGCAGGTCACGCGGGTGCTGCGCGGCGCCATCCACCGCTCCACCAACAAGCTGGAAAGCGGCTTGACCTTGCTGGCGTCGATCGGCTCCACCGCGCCCTTCGTCGGGCTGCTGGGCACCGTGTGGGGCATCTACCATGCGCTGTCGGCCGTATCGAGCGGCGGCACGGTGCAGATCGACAAGATCGCCGGCCCGGTCGGCGAAGCGCTCATCATGACCGGCATCGGCTTGATGGTGGCGATCCCGGCGGTGCTGGCCTACAATGGCTTCAACCGCGTCAACCGGCTCACGCTGTCCGAACTGGACGCGTTCGCGCACGACCTGCACGCCTACCTGACCACCGGCGACCGGGTGCGCCGGACCGGGACCTAGGACAGCGGCATGGCATTCGGCGCGTTCAACCACCACCGGCAGAAGGAAGCGATGTCCGACATCAACGTCACGCCCATGGTGGACGTGATGCTGGTGCTGCTGGTGATTTTCATCCTGGGCGCGCCCGCCTTCACCAGCGCCGTCAAGCTGGACTTGCCGAAGGCGCAGGCGGCCGCGCAGCAGCCGCCTGCGGCCATCGTGACGGTGGCCATCGACGGCGCCGGCAAGATCTACTGGAACAACGAGGCGGTCAGCCAGCCGGTGCTCGAACAGCGCTTGGGCGAGGCGGCCAAACTGGAACTGCAGCCCGAGCTGCAGCTGCGGGCCGACAAGGACACCCGCTACGAAATCGTGGCGCAAGTGATGGCGGCGGCGCAGACGCGCGGCCTGACCAAGATGGGTTTCGTCACGGACGACCCGAAGGATAAAAAATAATGGCTACCGCAGAACTGAACGGCGCAGCGATCAAGGATTTCGACAGCTTCCACGCCGAGTGCAAGGCCGCCTTCGGCTTCCCCGACACCTACGGCAACACGATGGACGCGTGGATAGACTGCATGAGCTATGTGCGCGACGAAGACGGCATGACCCGTTTCCATTTGAAGCCGAACGAAGTGCTGGAGATCGTCGTCAAGGACGCCGCCGCGATGAAGGCGGCCGTGCCCGACATCCTGGAAGAAATCACCTTCTGCGTCGGCGGCATTAACGAGCGCTACGAAGACTACGGCGAAAAGCCCGCCCTCAAGCTCACGCTGCGCTGATGCCCAGCGCGGCCTTCAAGTCGGCCAGCGTTATCATCAAGGTCATCGGATCCAACGGTGACACTTCAAAGCCGACACGCTGGTAGAACGATTTCGCCTCTTCATTGACGGCGTGGACCAGAAGGCCACGTATGCCTATCGTGTGGGCGGCCTGACACACGCGTTGACCCGCGTCGCGCAGCAGGGCACGGGCGATGCCCCGGCCTTGAAATTTTTGATCGACCGCTAGCCGCCCCAGCAGGACGACGGGAATCGGATCAGGCATATTGCGGCGGAATGCCCCCGGCGCTGAATCGCTTCCCACCGCGTAGGATGACAGCGAGTAGTAGGCGGCCACTTGCGGGCCTTCGCAAGCCACGTAAGTGCGCGATGCGCCGCTGGCCTGGTTGGCCGCGCGGCGCTTGAGCCATTGATCTAGACTTTCAACGCCACAGCTGAATGAGGAAACGTCGTGCTCGCCGGCTAACAGTGCCGGTGCGAGCATGCTCACTCCTTATCCCAAGGCGCGTCCGCTTGCATTGTTTTCAGCAAATGCTGATTTGGCTGTGGCGGCATGTCCAGCCGCGCCAGGAATTCGGCGTAGTTTTTTGGACCGGCGAGCATGACAGTCCGGTCGAGCAGGGCGTCTTCTGCCGCGCGGCGTGCGGCATCCAAAATGAAATCGGTGCGATTCTTGCCCTGTACCCTGGCGGCGCGGTCGATCAAATCCCGCTCTTCGGGCTTGATGCGTATATTCAGTGTGCTGCGTTTGTCCGGTGGCGCCATGGTGCCCTCCTTGCGTTGCAAAGAAGTATAGGCGGGCCATCGAAAGCTGCAATGACAATGTCATTGCAGCGCTGCCTCAGCCTTGTTCGCCGGGGGCGAGCGTCAGGACTTCGTAGCCGGTCTCGGTGACCACCACCATGTGTTCCCATTGCGCGGACAAGGAACGGTCGGCTGTGACGACGGTCCAGCCGTCCGGCATTTCGCGCGATTGCGGCTTGCCGGCGTTGATCATCGGCTCGATGGTGAACAGCATGCCGGTCTGCAGGACCATGCCGGCGCCGGGCTTGCCGTAGTGCCGCACCTCCGGCTCCTCGTGGTACACCAGGCCGATGCCGTGACCGCAATAGTCGCGCACGACGCTGAAACCGGCCGCCTCGGCCACGGTCTGGATCGCGTGGCCGACGTCGCCCAGGGTGGCGCCCGGCTTCACCGCGCGGATGCCCGCCCACATCGATTTGTAGGTCACGTCCACCAGGCGCTCGGCTTGCTTGCCGGGCTGGCCGACGTAATACATGCGGCTGGTGTCGCCGTGCCAGCCGTCCTTGATCACCGCCACGTCGATGTTGATGATGTCGCCGTCGCGCAGCACGCGCTTGGGCGAGGGGATGCCGTGGCAGATCACTTCATTGACCGAAGTGCAGACGGTGGCCGGGAAGCCGCCGTAGCCGACATTGGCCGGAATGACCTGCTGTTCCTTGACGATGTAGTCGTTGCAGATCTTGTCCAGGTATTCGGTGGTGACGCCGGCCTTTACATAGGGGCCTATCATGGTCAGCACGTCGGCCGCCAGCTGGGCCGCCACGCGCGCCTGGGCGATCTGGTCGGGGCTCTTGATGAGGATTTCGTCGCGCTTCTTACGCATGGTGCCTCCGTTCCGCGATGGGAGTGGTGGCGATGGCGTCGGCCAGGGTCGGGCCGTCCTGCGCGGAACGCAGCAGCATCTGGCAGATGTCGCTGTAGCGCAGGTCGGGATTGGTCTCGGCCAGCATGCCGATGCGCAGCCAGTGCTCGGCCTGCGCGTTGATGGAGCGGCTCAGCGCGCCGCTCGCGACGCGCAGGTTTTCATGCATTTGATCGGAAATTTTAACGATGCCCACGGTTTTGCTTTCATATATGGTTTGTATATGAAACGTATATTATCATGGACAGGGATTTAATGCATCAGCGCACGTCCTCGACCTTGAACAGCGGGTTGCAGATCAGGCCCAGCAGGTTGCCGAACGGGTCGGCCAGCTCGGCTACCTTGATGCCTTCGCCTACGTCCTGGATGTCGGCGTGCACCTTGGCGCCCAGCGCCGCGATGCGCGCCACCTCGTCTTCGATATTGTCCACGCCCCAATAGGCGCAGCAGCCGGCGCTGCCGGGCTCGCCGTCCGGAACCAGGCCCAGCTCGAAGCCGGCAATGGCGAAGCCGACGTAAAACGGCTGGTCGAAATAGGGCGCTGTGCCGAAGACCTCGCTGTACCAGGCTTTGGCCTTGGCCAGGTCGTTGACGGGGTATTTCACGGTACGCAATCCTTTGATCATGCTGTTCTCCTGGTTAAGTTGGCAAAGCAGCATCTTGCCATGGCGGCGGGCTGCGTGGCGATAGAGAACTATCTTGCAGCAGCCCGCCGCCACGGGCGGCTAGAGCCAGATGCGGATGTGGATTACCAGCCGAGATCCTTCAGCAGCGGCACCGTCAAGTCCTTGGGCGGCACCAGCGTCTTGGTCAGGTCCGAATTGATGCTCGGCTCCATCAGCAGGTTGGGCGACGCGGTCACGTCCCAGTGCGAGACCGAGGAACCGCCGACCAGCGGGTTCGGTGTGTACAGCAGCGGACGGCCGTAGCTGTCGGCGCCGGCGACGCGGGCCGGGTCGGCCGCCATGGTGGCCGTCACCACGCCCGGCTTGCCGCGCGTGCCGTAGGGAAGCGCCGCCGCCACCGCCGCCTTCAACGCGACGCCGTCGGCCATGGTGATGCCGGCCGAGGGGATGGTGACGGTGGCGTCGCTGCCGCCCGGCACCAGCGCGCCTGCCGCGTTGTTGGCCAGCAGTGCGCCGACCGCGCCGGCATCCTGCGCGTTCTTGACCTTGAGCGCGAAGGTGCAGCCGCCACGGCTGATGACGGGCACTTTGCCGAGCACGGCGGCGCGGTTGGCCGCATTGAAGGGATCGCAGCCAGGGCCGGCTTCGCCCGGCTGGGCCGCGATGACGGCCAGCGCGCCGAGCGTGCTCGGCGTGACGATGGCGCGGCCGAACGGCGAGGGGTTGAAGTCGTAGCTGCCCGCGCCGCCCGGTACCGGCGTGGCGGTCTTGACCACCGACAGCGGTTTCAGCAAGGTGGCGCCGGTGACGGCGTTCGTGCCGGTCCAGGCCAGCTTGAGCGGGTTGATGGCCGAGGCCTTGCGCTCGGCCGGCGTCATGTCGAGCCAGCGCTTCTGCGTGCTGTTGTCGTACATATAGGCTTCCCATACGCCGGGCAAGCCGGTGTCGCTCCAGGCGGTGCCGGCCGAATTGATGCGCTGGCCGGTCGAAGAATTCACGCCGGTGGCGGCGAAGCCCAGGCCGTGGCCTAGTTCGTGCAGCAGGGTGGCGACGAAGTTGACGTTGCTGCCGGCGTTGCCGTCCAGGCCGAGGTAGAACCTGTTGCCGGTCAGGCAGCCTGGGTTGCCGAGGTTGACGTTGAACTGGGTCTTGATGTCGACGTTGCCGAAGCCGGAGCCGTCGTCCGGCGTGCTGGCGCTCAGGTTGGTGCCGGCCAGCTTGTTGGCCAGCGCCTGCGGATACCAGGTGCCCGGCTTGCTGTTCGGGAAGTCATGCCAGATGTTCCATGCGGAGGCGCTGCCCAGCGTGGCCGAGCTCTCGGTGCAAGTGAGCGCCTCCCAGGCTGCGCTGACGGTGATCGTCACCGGACTGTCGAGGTTGGCTTCCCAGATGTCGGCCACGTGGCGGTACACATTCATGCGCTGCTGGCCCAGCGTGGTGCCCATATTGCCGCCGACTGGCTCGACCGGAGTCGGGTCGTTGAAGCCGACGCCGGGCGCGTCGCGGCTGGTGACGACGATGGAGGCGGCCGTGGCGCTGAAGCAGCCCAGCGCGCAGGCGGCGGCGATCAGCGTACGGGTAAATTGTGGCAGGGGGGATGGTTTGGTTCGCATGCCTTACTCCGCGGTCGCTTTGGTGGTGTGGATGTGGCCGGCTTTGTGTATGCCTTCGGCGGCGTCGTGCGAGTCGACGCATTGCGCCGCCAGCTTGCCGTCGGGGCCGCGCACCATGACTGCGGAGCTGACGAATTCATCGGTCAAGCGGGCACCCCGGGCGCCGCTGGCGTGGAACTTCTGCATCGGCGGCGGCGGCGCGGCGCGCTGCACGCGGGCGTTGGCGCTGGACTTCTTCTTCAGGGCCGCGTGTTCCTCGGCGGTGGGCGCGCGCAGCTTGCCGGACTCGGCATCGCGCACGACGGTGATGTCGTCGCTGGCACCGATGCCGGTTTCCAGTGCGGCTAGGCTCTCGGTCTGGGGCTGGGCTTGGGTTTGGGCTTGGGCGGACGGCGGCACGGCGGTGGCGCCCAGCAGCGCCAGGGTGGCGCCGGCGGCGCGCAGCAGGCGCTGGCTGGTGTGTTTATTCTTGGACATGGCTTTCTCCTGGTTTGTTTTTATAACGACGCGATGCGCTTCAGATTGCACGGCGGCGGCGGGCTGCCAGCAGTCCCAGCGCGCCGGCGCCGAACAGCAGCGCGGTGGCCGGTTCGGGTATGGCGGCCACCTCGAACGAGTCGATGCCGATGTAGTTGGCGTTGTCGGCCGGGCCGGTGTAGTTGATGGCGAAGCGTGCGTTGCCGGCAGTGTTCAGGAAGCTGAAGGTGTACTGCGCCCAGCCGTCGGTCTGCGCGGTGAAGGTCGCCTGCTGCACGAAGTCGGCGATGGCGCTGCCGCCGTTGCTGATGCCCACGGCAACCTGGTCGCTATAGCCTTGGGCCGCGTCGCCGCGCAGCCAGAAGGAGACCGTGGCGCCCATGCCGATGTTCAGCGCGAATTCCGGGCTGATCAGCCAGTTGTCGAGCGTGCCGCCGGCGGCCGCGTTGTTATAGTTGGCGGCGGCATAGCTGTCGGGCGCGCCGTTTTGCGCGCTGAAAATGCCTTGGTCGCCTTGATACCAGCCGGTGATGCCGCCAGGCGTACTGGCGTTGGTGCTGACCCAGCCGCTGCCGGATAGGCTGGCGACGTTGTCGAACGATTGCTGCAGCAGCACGCCCGCGTGGGCGGACATGGCAGCGCCCGACAGCAACAGGGCACAGAGGGGTTTCTTGATCATGCGGTACTGCCTCCAGAACAGGTAGCGGCACGCTTGTGGCATGCCTACGGTGGATGAGCGCCTGAGGCTTTGAGAAATAAATGTAGATACTTCTCAACTTTGCCCAGACGGCAGCATGAAGCACAATTCATACCATCTGCTTGATTAAATGCCAACTGTTTGATTTAATTAGTTAAATATAAATGTTGAAAATTCATATTTGCCGGAGTTGTCAAAAAGTGTAAAGTTTTTCGACACTTTTTCGGGAGCCGGAGGGAGCTCGGGCGGGCGCGGCGCGGGGGCTGCGCGAGCGGCCGCGGCCGCTCTGTGCTACGGCGCGGCGTGAACCAGTATAATGACCGGTTCATATCCTTTTTTTCCATTGGCCGCACACATCATGCAAGATAAATATAGTCCCGCCGACGTCGAACAAGCCGCCCAATCCCACTGGAAGGCGATCGACGCCTATAAAGCAGTCGAGCACGATCCGCGCTTCCCGAAGGGCAAGTACTACGCTTGCTCCATGCTGCCTTACCCTTCCGGCAAGCTGCACATGGGCCACGTGCGCAACTATACGATCAACGACGTGATGTACCGCTACCTGCGCATGAACGGCTACAACGTGCTCATGCCGATGGGCTGGGACGCGTTCGGCATGCCCGCCGAGAACGCGGCTATGGCCAACAACGTGCCGCCGGCGCAGTGGACCTATTCCAACATCGCCCACATGCGCGAGCAGATGGAATCCATGGGCCTGGCCATCGACTGGTCGCGCGAGATGACCGCCTGCAAGCCCGAGTACTACAAGTGGAACCAGTGGATGTTCCTCAAGATGCTGGAAAAAGGCATCATCTACCAGAAGACCGGCACCGTGAACTGGGACCCGGTAGACCAGACCGTGCTGGCCAACGAGCAGGTGGTCGACGGCCGCGGCTGGCGCTCGGGCGCGCTGATCGAAAAGCGCGAAATCCCGATGTACTACGCCCGCATCACCGACTACGCGGACGAGCTGCTGGACTATGTCGACACCAAGCTGCCGGGCTGGCCCGAGCGCGTGCGCACCATGCAGACCAACTGGATCGGCAAATCGACCGGCGTGCGCTTCGCCTTCCCGCACCAGATCAAGGGCGCCGATGGCGCGCTGATCCAGGACGGCAAGATGTACGTCTTCACCACCCGTCCGGACACCATCATGGGCGTGACCTTCTGCGCCGTGGCTGCCGAGCACCCGCTGGCCGCGCACGCCGCGCAGAACAACCCTGAACTGCAAGCCTTCATCGCCGAGTGCAAGATGGGCTCCGTGATCGAAGCCGACATGGCGACGATGGAGAAGAAGGGCATGTCGACCGGCCTGTTCGTCAGCCATCCGCTGACCGGCGAGCAGGTCGAGGTCTGGATCGGCAACTATGTGCTGATCACCTACGGCGACGGCGCCGTGATGGGCGTGCCTGGCCACGACGAGCGCGATTTCGCCTTCGCCAACAAATACCAACTGCCGATCAAGCAGGTCATTACCACCGCCCCCAAGCCGGCGTTCTCCAGCACCGAATGGCAGGACTGGTATGGCGACAAGGACGCGGCTATCGTCGTCAATTCGGGCAAGTACGACGGCCTGGGCTATGCCGCCGCCGTCGACGCCGTGGCGGCCGACATGGCAGCCAAGGGCCTGGGCGAGAAGAAGATCACCTTCCGCCTGCGCGACTGGGGCATCTCGCGCCAGCGCTACTGGGGCACGCCTATCCCGATGATCCACTGCGGCGATTGCGGCCCGGTGCCGGTGCCTGAACAAGACCTGCCTGTCGTGCTGCCGGAAGACTGCGTGCCGGACGGCACCGGCAACCCGCTGAACAAGTACGAGGCTTTCCTGAAGTGCGACTGTCCGAAGTGCGGCAAGCCTGCGCGCCGCGAAACCGACACCATGGACACCTTCGTCGATTCGTCGTGGTACTACATGCGCTATACCTCGCCGGGCGCGAGCACCATGGTCGACGAGCGCACCGACTACTGGATGCCGATGGACCAGTACATCGGCGGCATCGAGCACGCCGTGATGCACCTGCTGTACGCGCGCTTCTGGACCAAGATCATGCGCGACTTCGGCCTGGTCAAGTTCGACGAGCCCTTCGTCAACCTGCTGACGCAGGGCATGGTGCTCAACGAAACCTACTACCGCGAAGACGCGGCGGGCAAGAAGACCTGGTACAACCCGGCCGACATCAACCTGACCACCGACGACAAGGGCCGCCCGCAAAGCGCGCTGCTGCGTGAGGACGGCCTGCCGGTCCACATCGGCGGCACCGAGAAGATGTCGAAGTCGAAGAACAACGGCATCGACCCGGCCGCGCAGATCGGCCAGTACGGCGCGGACACCGCGCGCCTGTTCACCATGTTCGCCTCGCCGCCGGAGCAGACGCTGGAGTGGTCCGACAGCGGCGTGGAGGGCGCCAGCCGCTTCCTGCGCCGCGTGTGGGCCTACGGCTACGCGCAGAAGGGCCGCATCGAAGCGGCCGGCGCCACCGTCGCCGCCACCGCGTCGACCGACGCGCAGAAAACCCTGCGCCGCGAACTGCACAAGATCCTGCAGCAGGCCGACTACGACCTGAAGCGCATCCAGTACAACACCGTGGTGTCGGCCTGCATGAAGATGCTGAATACGATGGAATCGGCCAAGCTGGAAGACGGGGCGGCCGGTGACAACAGCGCGGACAGCGTGATCTCCGAAGGCTTTGCCATCTTCCTGCGCCTGCTGAACCCCGTGGCGCCGCACATCACCCACGTGCTGTGGCAGGAGCTGGGCTACGGCAAGGCGCTGGGCGACATCCTGAACGCGCCGTGGCCGCAGGTCGACGCGGCCGCGCTGGAACAGTCCGAGATCGAGATGATGATCCAGGTTAACGGCAAGCTGCGCGGCTCGGTCAAGGTGGCCAAGGGCGCCGACAAGGCCGCCATCGAAGCGGCCGCGCTGGCCGAGGAAAGCGTGCAGAAGTTCATTGAAGGCACGCCGAAAAAGGTCATCGTGGTGCCGGGCAAACTCGTCAACATCGTGGTGTAAAAGATGACCAAACTCGCCGAAACCACCGCCGTTCCCGCGCACGCGGGACGGCCCGCCGATGCGGACCATACTGCGCCACTGCGGGCGCGCCGCATGGACTCCCGCGCGCGCGGGAGTGACACGCTGCGCCGCGCGGTGGTTGCGATTTCGTTGGCCGCCGTCCTGGGCGGTTCGCTGTCCGCGTGCGGTTTCCACCTGCGCGGCTCGGGCGGCCACTACACGCTGCCGTTCCCGGCCATGTACGTGGGCCTGCCCGAATCCTCGCCGCTGGGCATCGACTTGAAGCGCAACATCCGCGTCAACGGCCACACGGTGGTGGTCAGCGATCCGGCCAAGGCCGACGGCGTGATCGAGGTCTTGACCGACCCGGAGAAAACCCGCACCAAGACCATTCTGTCGCTGAACAACAATGGCCGCGTGCGTGAATATCTGCTGGCCTACAACATCGTGTTCCGCGTGCGCGACAAGCTGGGCAACGAGCTGCTGGCGCCCACTTCCATCAGCCTGAATCGTCCCATCACCTTCGACGAAACCCAGCTGCTGGCCAAGGAGCAGGAAGAGGCGCTGCTGTACCGCGACATGCAGACCGACCTGGTGCAGCAGATGATGCGCCGCATGGCGGCCATCAAGCCGGTGTCGCAGATGTCGCTGGCGCCGGCCGCGGCGGTCGCCGCGCCGAAGGAATAAGCGTATGCAATTGAGGCTGGACGCGCTGGACGGGCATTTGAACAAGCCGCTGGCGCAGCTGTACGTCATCACCAGCGACGAGCACCTGCTGGCGCTGGAGGCGGCGGACAAGATCCGCCGCAGCGCGCGCGCGCAGGGCTATTCCGAGCGCGACGTGCTGACCGTGGAGCGCAGCTTCAAGTGGGGCGAACTGCTGGCGGCGAACCAGGCCATGTCCCTGTTCGGCGACAAGAAGCTGATCGAGCTGCGCATCCCGACCGGCAAACCGGGCAAGGATGGCGGCGCGGCGCTGCAGAATTATGTGAAGGACCTGAGTCCGGACAACCTGACGCTGATCACGCTGCCCAAGCTGGACTGGCAGACGCAGAAGGCGGCCTGGGTGGCCAGCCTGCAGCAGGCGGCCGTGTACATCGATATTCCGAATATCGAGCGCGCCGCCCTGCCGGGCTGGATAGGCAACCGGCTGGCCGCGCAAGGCCAGAGCGCGGACCGCCAGAGCATCGACTTCATCGCCGACCGCGTTGAAGGCAATCTGCTGGCGGCGCACCAGGAGATCCAGAAACTGGGCCTGCTGCACGAACCGGGCAAGCTGGCCTACGAGCAGGTGCATGACGCGGTGCTGAACGTGGCGCGTTACGATGTGTTTAAATTGAGCGAAGCGATGCTGTCCGGCGACCCCGCGCGGCTGGTGCGGATGCTCGAAGGGCTGAAGGGCGAAGGCGAAGCGCTGCCGCTGGTGCTGTGGGCGGTGTCGGAGGAAATCCGCGTGCTGCTCAAGCTGAAGGCCGGCATGGCGCAGGGAAGGCCGCTGGGGGCGCTGCTCAAGGAGTACCGCATCTGGGGGCCGAAAGAGCGCATGATGGAACCGGCCCTGCGGCGCGTGACGCTGCCGGTGCTGGAAGGCGCGCTGCAGGAAGCGGCGCAGATAGACAAGATGATCAAGGGCCTGCGCGCCAAAGCCTACGCGGGCGACGCATGGGATGCAATGCTGCAGCTGGCGCTGAAGGTGGCGCGCGGCTGAGCCATGGCGGGTTAGGCGCAGCCGTAACCCGCCATCACTGAACGGGACTGAAATGGACATCACGCAGTACATGGAACAAGTGGGCCGCCAGGCGCGCGTCGCATCGCGCGCCATGGCCCGCGCCGACAGTGCGCAGCGCAACCGCGCGCTGCTGCTGATCGCCGACGCGATCGAGCGCGAAGCGGACGCCCTGCGCGCCGCCAACCAGCTGGACCTGGACGCGGCCGCCGCCGCCGGCATGGCGCCGGCGCTGCTGGACCGCCTCGCGCTGTCCGACAAGGCCATCGCCACCATGGTGGAAGGCCTGCGCCAGATCGTGGCGCTGCCGGACCCCATCGGTGAAATCAGCGGCCTGAAGTTCCGCCCGAGCGGCATCCAGGTGGGCCAGATGCGCGTGCCGCTGGGCGTCATCGGCATCATCTACGAAGCCCGCCCGAACGTCACGGTGGACGCGGCCGGCCTGTGCATCAAGAGCGGCAACGCCACCATCCTGCGCGGCGGTTCGGAAGCCATCCACTGCAACCGCGCGCTGGCCAGGCTGGTGATGGAAGGCCTGCAGGGCGCCGGCCTTCCCGTGGACGGCGTGCAGGTGGTCGACACCACCGACCGCGCCGCCGTCGGCGCCCTGATCACCATGCCGCAATACGTGGACGTCATCGTGCCGCGCGGCGGCAAGGGCCTGATCGCGCGCCTGATGAAGGAGTCCACCGTGCCGATGATCAAGCACCTGGACGGCATCTGCCACGTCTACATCGACGCCAAGGCCGACATGAAGAAGGCGCTGGACGTCGCCTTCAACGCCAAATGCCAGCGCTACAGCCCCTGCAACACCATGGAAACGCTGCTGGTGGCGCGCGCCATCGCGCCGCAGGTGCTGCCGGAACTGGCCAGGCTGTACGCGGCCGAGAAGGTGGAACTGCGCTGCGACCCGGAGTCGTACAAGCTCCTTGAGGGCTATCCGCACCTGGTGCACGCCACCGAGGAGGACTGGGCCACCGAATACCTGGCGCCTATCCTGGCCGTGCGCGTGGTCGACGGCATCGACCAGGCCATGGACCATATCAGCACCTGGTCGTCCAAGCACACCGAAGCGATCATCACCGAAGACTACAGCGACGCCATGCGCTTCCTGCGCGAAGTCGATTCCGCCTCGGTGATGGTGAACGCATCGACCCGTTTCGCCGATGGTTTCGAATACGGCCTGGGCGCGGAGATCGGCATTTCCAACGACAAGCTGCACGCGCGCGGCCCGGTCGGCCTGGAAGGCCTGACCTCGCTCAAGTACGTGGTGTTCGGCCACGGCGAAGTACGCAAGTAAGGAAGCCTATGCTCTGGGTCAAAGCGTTCCACATCCTGTTCGTCGTGTCCTGGTTCTCCGGGCTGTTCTACCTGCCGCGCATCTTCGTCAACCTGGCGCTGGAGAAGGAGAGCGTCAGCGTCGAGCGCCTGCTGCTGATGGCGCGCAAGCTGTACCGCTTCATGATGATGCTGTCGGTGCCGGCAGTGCTGCTGGGCGCCTGGCTGCTGTGGCTGCAGTATGGCGGCGGCGACAGCTTCAAGATGCCGGGCTGGATGCACGCCAAGCTGGCGCTGGTGGTGCTCGCGATCGGCTATTCGCATGCCTGCGGCGCCATCCTGAAGAAGTTCGAGCGTGGCGCAAACAAGCGCAGCCACACCTGGTACCGCTGGTTCAACGAGGTGCCGGTGGTGATGCTGCTGGCCATCGTGGTACTGGTCGTTGTCAAACCTTTCTGAACGGGTACGGAATGAGCAAGACCTGTCAATACTATTTCGCCCCGCATTCGCCGTGGAGCTATCTGGGCCACGAACGCTTTGTCGCGCTGTGCAAACAGCACGGCGTGCAGGCCGACATCCGCCCGGTCGATCTGGGCAAGGTGTTCGGCGTGTCCGGCGGCCTGCCGCTGGCCAAGCGCGCGCCGCAGCGCCAGGCTTACCGCGTGGTGGAGCTGGCGCGCTGGTCCGCCTTCCTCGGCGTGCCGCTCAACGTGCAGCCGAAGTTTTTCCCGGTCTCGCCGGACGCGGCGGCCCGTCTGATCGTCGCCACGCGCCTGACGCACGGCGTGGATGTGGCGCTGGAACTATCCGGCGCCATCATGCGCGGCCTGTGGGCGGAGGAGCGCAACATCGGCGACGAGGAGACGCTGGTGCAGATCGCGAACAGCTGCGGGCTCGATGGGCGAGGACTCACCAAATCGTCGCAGACGGCCAGCGTGCAGGCCGAATACGACAAGAACACCGAGGACGCCACCGCCGCCAATGTATTCGGCTCGCCGTGGTATATCCTGGAAGGTGAAAGTTTCTGGGGACAGGACCGGCTCGATTTCCTCGAGCGGGCCATGGCCCTTTAGTTATTCTGTCGTCCCCGCGCAGGCGGGGAACCATGCCGGGTATCCCCGCTCGGCGCGGCATGGATTCCCGCGGTGGCGCCGAGCCTGCGCGGGAATGACAGTGGTGAGCGTGTGTGTATCACAACGGATAAAAGGTACCCCTGATGGCTTCCTATTTTTGCCCATGCCCGCGCGGTATGGAAGCGGCGCTGGCCGAAGAACTGACTGAAATCACGCAGCTGCCCGGCAGCACCCTGAAAGTGCACAACCAGGTTCCCGGCGGCGTGCATTGCTCCGGCGCGCTGGAAGACGCCTACCGCGTCAACCTGCATTCGCGCATCGCCTCGCGCGTGCTGATGCGCATGGCCGCCGGCGGCTACAAGAACGAGAACGACATCTACGACCTGACCCTGGCGCAGCCGTGGGAAGAGTGGTTCGGCGTCGACCACACCATCCGCGTCGACGTGACGGCCGTGAAGTCGCCCTTGAAAAGCCTGGAGTTCACCACGCTGAAGATCAAGGACGCGATCTGCGACCGCTTCCGCGACCTGTACACCACGCGCCCGTCGGTCAACACCCGCGAGCCGGACATGCGCATCGTCGGTTTCCTCGACGCGCACCAGTTCATCGTCTACCTGGACACCTCGGGCGAGGCGCTGTTCAAGCGCGGCTGGCGCGACGAGACGGGCGACGCGCCGCTGCGCGAGAACCTGGCCGCCGGCCTGCTGCGCGTGTCGGGCTGGAAGCCGGGCACGCCGCTGTTCGATCCGATGTGCGGTTCCGGCACCATCCTGTGCGAAGCGGCGCAGATGGTGCAGGGCATCCCGCCCGGCGCGCGCCGCCGTTTCGCCTTCGAGAAATTCCACGACTTCAATCCGCAGCCTTGGGCGGACATGAAGAACGCCATCAAGCCCAATCCGCTGCCATCCGAGCCGACCATCTTCGGTTCCGACATCTCGGGCGACATGGTGGCCATGACGCGCCACAACCTGAAATGCGCCGGCATCATGTTCGACGTGCCGCTCAAGCAGATCGAAGCGCAGGAAGTGAAAGCGCCGACCGAGCAGCCGGGCATCCTGTTGACCAACCCGCCGTACGGCGAGCGTATCGGTGTGCGCGGCGACAGTTCGCTGGGCGAGGATGAACTGGCCACGTCGTTCTACTCGGCCTTCGGCACCACGCTCAAGCAGCGCTTCGCCGGCTGGACCGCCTTCCTGTTCACCGCCGACCTGGGCTTGCCCAAGCTGCTGCGTTTGAAGGAGGCCCGCAAGACGCCGTTCTTCAACGGCGCGCTGGAATGCCGCTTGTTCCGTTTCGACATGGTGGCCGGCTACAACCGCCGCGAAGAAGCCAAGCCGAAAGCTCCGCAATAACCTTGTCGTTCCCGCGCACGCGGGAACCCATGCGGCGCGGGCCAGGCCAGTCAGCATGGGTCCCCGCGTGCGCGGGGATGACATCTCTCCGCGAGACTGTTCATGTTCCCCACCCCGCCTGCCAACCTGCCGCCCGACCCCATCCCCGAAATCCCGCCGCCCGAACCGAGCCACGCCAGGCCGCTGAGCGCCTTTGCGCTGGCCATCGTGCTGGCCGCGCTGGCCATGCTCGGGCCGTTCTCGATCGACGCCTACCTGCCGGCCTTCCCCAGCATCGAAGCCTCGTTGCGCGCCACGCCGATCGAAGTGCAGCAGACGCTCACCGCCTACATGCTGGCCTTCGCCGCCATGGTGCTGTGGCACGGCGCGCTGGCCGACGCCTTCGGCAGGCGCAACGTGGTGCTGGTGTCGCTGGTGCTGTTCGCCATCGGCACCATGGGCTGCGCCGCCGCGCACTCGGTGCACTACCTGTGGTTCTTCCGCGTGCTGCAGGGGGTCTCGGCCGGCGCCGGCGTGGTGGTGGGCCGCGCCATCATCCGCGACCTGTACGCCGACGCGCACGCCGCGCGCCTGCTGTCCATGGTCACGATGATCTTCTCGATCGCGCCCGCCATCGCCCCCGTGCTGGGCGGCATCATCGTCAAATACCTGGACTGGCGCGCCATCTTCCTGTTCCTGTTCGTCTACACGGTTGGCCTGTTCCTGGTGTGCTGGCGCCGCCTGCCCGAAACGCTGCCGCCGGCAAAACGCCAGCCCTTCAATCCGCGCTACCTGGTGCGCAACTACCGCGCCATCCTGATGTCGCCGCTGTTCCACATGAAGTCCGGCGTGGTGGCGCTCAATTTCGCCGGCCTGTTCGTCTACATCACGGCCGCGCCGGTGATGCTGCCGCGGCACCTCGGCCTGGGGCCGGACCAGTTCGGCTGGCTCTTCATCCCCGCCGTGAGCGGCATCTTCCTCGGCGCGCTGGCTGCCAACCGCATCGCCGGCAAGATGAGTTTCGCGCGCCAGATCGGCATCGGCTTCTGCTTCCTGATCGCCGCCGCCAGCTTCAACGTCGCTTACCATTTGTTCCAGCCGCCGTCGCTGCCGTGGAGCGTGGCGCCGTTGTTTTTCTACACTTTCGGGATGTCGGTGGTGGCGCCGGCGGCCACGCTGCTGGGGCTGGACCTGTTCCCGCATATCCGGGGCACGGTCGCCTCCTGCCAGTCCTTCGCCACCACGCTGCTGGGCGCCGTGGTGGCCGGCGCCATCGCGCCGGTGCTGTCGGACTCGGTGTTGTGGCTGGCCTACGGCCAACTCGGGTTTACCGTGTCGGCGCTGGCCTTATGGTTGACGTCGCGCTATTACCGGAGCATGCTGCTACGCCATCCGGCAGGCGGATAATTATCGGCAAGATGGCTAAAAAGTTTAGCTAGAAATTTTTCTTGCTGATAAGTTATGCAAGTTGTTTATGCTAATATCGATTTTTGCAGTTGGCAAAAAAGGTCGGGCTGGCTTGCCTGCCCAGACTATTGGTATATGATTAACGCGGTGGCGCGCCTGGCCGTTGAGCGCACATCCCCTTCCGATGAAGTTCCTTGGCGGCAATGCTTGATACGATGCATCAATCAGACCATGATATTCGCAATCGCTTGCTGATTGCCCGTCTGCCGGCCATGCCGCAGATACTCATCAAGTTGATAGAGCACTTGCAGGCCGACGATGCCGGCATGCCGGAGCTGGCCGCGCTGATCGCCAAGGACGCAGGCATGACCAGCAAGATACTGTCGGTGGCCAACAGTTCCGCCTACCACCGCAACAACCGCGCCGTCGGGCTCGAGCAGTCGCTGGTGTCGCTGGGCACCGACATGATCAAGACGCTGGTCATCAGCGAGTCCGTGTTCCAGACCTTCAACAGCTTCCCCCATTCCGGCAGCACCGACCTGCGCGCCTTCTGGAAGAGCTCGCTGACCACCGCCGTGCTCGCGCGCGACATCGCCAGGCAGCTGGACTACCCCCAGGTCGAGGAAGCCTACCTCGCCGGCCTGCTGCACAACGTCGGCCGCCTGGCGCTGCTGGCCACCGCGCCCAAGGAATACACGTTCAACTTCACCGCGCGCGACGACGAGGACCTGTGCGCGGTCGAGCAGCGCACCCTGCAGATCACGCATGCCGAAGCGGGCGCCTGGCTGATCGAGCGCTGGAACCTCGACTCCTTCCTGGCCGACAGCGTGCTGTACCACCACGAGCCGGTGGCGCGCCTGGAAGCTGCCCATCCTTTGATCCGCATCGTGCGCCTGGCGCACCTGCTGTGCAGCCACGAGGACGAGGACGAGGCGATCGCGCAAGGCGCCGGCCTGTGCGCCCTCGACAGCGACACGCTGCACGTCATCTGCCACGCCGCCACGCGCCAGGTGGAAAAGTCGGCCGCCTATCTCGGCATCGAGCTGGCCGGCGCGGACGACATCGTCGCCCCGGCCGCCTACGCGCCGCCGCCGCCGGCCGACCCGGTGCAGCAGCGCCTGTCCGAAGAGGTGCGCAACATGGTGCTGGTGTCCGAAATGGGCCAGACCTTCGCGCGCCAGAGCGGCGAGACCGGACTGCTGGAGGCCATGACGCGCTCGGCGCGCATCCTGTTCGATTTCGACAACACCGTGATCCTGCTGGAGAACCCCACCGGCCACGCGCTGGTCGGCATGACGGCCGGCGAGCAGCAGCGCCTGGCCGAATTCTCCATCCCGCTGGCCAAGGGCGGCCCGGTGGCCGAGGCCGCGCAGGAGCGCCGCATGGCATTCCTGAGCAAGGCCGCGCCGGGTTCGGTTCAGGCGCTGGGCATCGCCGAGGAGCAGCTGTTCCGCATCCTCGGCACCGAGAGCATGGTGTGTTTGCCGCTGGTCGCCGGCCAGCGCTGCCTGGGCGTGCTGGTGGGCGGCGCGGCCGCCTGGCAACTGCCCTCCTACCAGAAGCGCGAGCGCTTCCTGCAGGCCTTCGGCAACCAGGCCGCCGCGGCGCTGGAGACCAGCTTGAGCGAACGCGGGCACGCGCGGCGCCAGATCGCCCACGTGGCCGAGGAATACCGCGAGGCCTCGCGCCGCGTGGTGCACGAGGTGAACAACCCGCTGTCCATCATCAAGAACTACCTGTCGGTGCTGGACACCAAGCTGGCGCGGCGCGAGCCGGTGGTCGGCGAGATGTCCATCCTGAACGAGGAGATCGACCGCGTCGGCTCGCTGATCAACGGTCTGGCCGACCTGCAGCCGAGCGACGGCAACCGCGTCACCGACGTCGCGCGCGTGGTGGACGACGTGCTGCGCCTGTTCCGCGCCACCGACTTCGTGCCGGCCTCGGTGCAGATCCTGGTGCGCATGCAGGACGAGCCGGCCGAGATCGACGGCGACGCCGACATCCTCAAGCAGATCCTGGTCAACCTGGTCAAGAACGCGGTCGAGGCGCTGCCGGACGGCGGCAAGATCGAGGTCGCCAACCGCGGCCACGTGAACCGCGAGCGCAAGCTGTACCTGGAGCTGGCGATCGGCGACAACGGCCCCGGCCTGTCGACCGAGGTGCTGGCCAACCTGTTTACGCCGGTGCGCAGCAACAAGGAAGGCAAGCACCACGGCCTGGGCTTGTCCATCGTGCACAGCCTGGTCAAGAAGCTGAACGGCATGATCACCTGCCGCAGCGGCAAGAGCGGCACCACGTTTGAAATCCTGCTGCCGGCCCGCGGCAGCTCCAGCCTGAGCGCCGGCGTAACAACGCGGGCCATGGACTCTGTTTGATTAACTGACTAACGCGATGAATGCCAACGCCCAAACCCTGCATCTGGCAAGCGACGCACCCCTGGCGCACGACTACAGTCCGCGCCTGCTGCTGGTGGACGACGAACCGCGCCTGCTGTCCTCCCTCTACGAGCTGCTGCGCGACCGCGACTACCAGCTGGTGACCGCCACCTGCGGCAGCGAGGCGCTGGCGCAGCTGACCAAACTGCAGTTCGACCTGGTGCTGCTGGACCTGCGCCTGCCGGACATGAGCGGCCATGAAATCATGGACTTCATGAACAGCAAGGGCATCGCCTGCGACGTCATCGTGATGAGCGGCGACGTCGGCATCGAGGCCGCCATCGGCGCGCTCAAACGCGGCGCCTACGACTACCTGCGCAAGCCCTACAGCCGCGAGGAGCTGCTCAAGACGGTGGAGAACGCGCTGGCGCAGCGCCGCCTGGCGGTGGACAACGAACGCATCGCCTCGCGCCTGGAGAATTCCGAGCGCATGTACCGCAACCTGGTCGACAGTTCGCCGGACATCATCTACACCCTGAACCACGACGGCCTGTTCACCTTCGTCAACGACCGCGCCCAGCAGCTGCTCGGCTTCGCGCGGGAGGAACTGCTGGGAAAGCACTATTCGGTGCTGATACACGACGAGGACCTGGAACGCGCGCGCTATGTGTTCAATGAGCGCCGCCCGGACGAGCGCACTTCGCGCAACGTGGAGCTGCGCCTGAAGTGCAAGGGCAACGGCGTCGAGCGCACCTTCAGCAACACCCTGATGACGATGTCGATGAACGCCATCGGCGTCCATGTCGCTGACCAGCTGCGGCACGAGCAGTTCGGCATCTACGGCGTGGCGCGCGACATCACGGACCGCAAGCGCGCCGAGGAAGTGATCTCCTACCAGGCCTACCACGACATCCTGACCGACCTGCCGAACCGCATGCTGTTCAAGGACAGGCTCGGACTGGCCGTGATCCAGGCCAAGCGCAAGCTCACCGAGCTGGCCGTGATGTTCGTCGACCTGGACCGCTTCAAGCTGGTCAACGACACGCTGGGCCACGTCAAGGGCGACGAGCTGCTGCAGCAGGCGGCGCTGCGCCTGAAGGAATGCCTGCGCAGGGGCGACACGCTGGCGCGCCAGGGCGGCGACGAGTTCACCATCGTGCTGCCGGAGCTGCGCGACCGCGGCGACGCCAAGGTGATCGCCGAGAAGTTCCTGGAGAGCCTGCAAAAGCCCTTCGACCTGGACGGCCACCAGGTGCACATCTCGGCCTCGATCGGCATCGCCATCTACCCGGGCGACGGCGAGAGCATCGACGAGCTGCTGCGCCACGCCGACATCGCCATGTACCAGGTCAAGGCGCTGGGCAAGAACGGCCACAGCTTCTACCACAACTCGATGCTGGACATGTCGCACCAGAAGATCGCGCTGGAGCAGGCCTTGCGCCGCGCGCTGGAGCAGAACGAACTGGAAATGTACTACCAGCCGCAGATCGACGTGGCCAGCGGCCGCATCATCGGCGCCGAGGGCCTGATGCGCTGGAACCATCCGCAGCGCGGCCTGCTGTCGGCCGGCGAGTTCCTGCCCTTCGCCGAGGAGAACGGCCTGATGCTGCCGATCTCGGACTGGATGCTGGGCGCGCTGTGCCGCGACCTGGTGCAGTGGAACGCGGCCGGCGGCGAGGCGCTGCGCCTGTCGCTCAACCTGTCGCCGCAATACCTGGACCGGGGCGACTTCTTCGAGAAGATGCGCGGCGCGCTGACGCGCTACGGCATATCGCCGGCGCAGATCGAGGTCGAGATCACCGAGAACATCTGCATCCGCAATCCGCTGTACGCGATCGAGCAGCTCAACAAGCTGTGCCAGCTGGGCGTGTCGGTGGCGATCGACGATTTCGGCACCGGTTACTCGTCGCTGTCCTATCTGCACCGCTTCCCCATCCACACCATCAAGATCGACCAGTCCTTCGTCAAGGAGATCCACGACGAGCAGGGCCACTATCCGGTGATCCTGGCCATCATCTCGATCGCGCGCGGCCTCGGCCTGCACCTGGTGGCCGAAGGCGTGGAGACCGAGGTGCAGGCGCGCTACCTGCAGGCCAACGGCTGCACCACGATGCAGGGCTATCTGTATTTCCGTCCGATTTCGCTGACCAGTTTCATCGCCGTGCTGCAAAGCCAGGGCGGCGTCGAACTGGCGGCCCGGTGGCAACAGGCGCAGCAGCAGCTGCCGCACCTGGCGCCGCCCATGGTCGCGGTCCAGGCGTAAACGGCCATGCAAAAGTTCTCGGCCTCCGAAGCGCATGCCCCCGGCGTCGGCACGGGGCCGGACAATTTCACCGCCGAATTCCTGCGCGTTAAGGACCTGGCCGAGCGCGGCGTGGCCAACGCCCAGCACAGCCTGGGCTTCATGTATTTCAACGGCCAGGGCGTGGCGCAGAGTTTCGAGCTGGCCGTGGCCTGGTATCGCCAGGCCGCCACGGCGGGCCTGGAGCACGCGCAGTACAACCTGGGCGTGATGTGCCAGAAGGGCCAGGGCCTGCCGCAGAATCTTGCCGAGGCGGCGCGCTGGTACCAGCTGTCGGCCGAGCAGGGCTATGCCGCCGCCCAGTACAACCTGGGCTGGATGTACGCCAAGGGCCAGGGCCTGCCGCAGGACACCCAGCAGGCCATGCACTGGTTCAGCAAGGCAGCCGAGCAGGGCGACGCCGGCGCGCAGAACAACCTGGGCATGATGTACGACACCGGCAAAGGCGTGCCGCAGGACTTCAGGCAAGCCATCAACTGGTACCGCAAGGCGGCCGAGCAAGGCTATGCGCGGGCCCAGTTCAACCTCGGGCTGCGCTACGACAACGGGCAGGGCGTGCCCAAGGATGTGCATCAGGCCATGTCCTGGTACCGCAAGGCGGCCAACCAGGGCTATGCGCCGGCCCAGTTCAACCTGGCGCTGCGCTACGACAAGGGCGACGGCGTGCCGCAGGACAGCCAGCAGGCCGTCCAGTGGTACCGCTGCGCCGCCGAGCAGGACCACGCCAGCTCGCAGTTCAACCTGGGGCTGATCTACGACAACGGCAGCAGCGGCGGCCAGGGCGTGCCGCGCGACGAGCAGAAGGCGCTGCACTGGTACCGCAAGGCGGCCGGCCTGGGCCACGCGGCGGCGCAGAACAACCTCGGCCTGCGCTACGACCACGGCCAGGGTGTGGCGCAGGATTTTGAGCAGGCGCAGCTGTGGTACCGCAAGGCGGCCGAGCAGGGCTTCCCGGCCGCCCAGTACCACCTGGGTTTGCTATATGACAACGGTCACGGCGTGCTTGCCGACGCGCAGGAAGCCGTGTTCTGGTACCGCAAGGCGGCCGACCAGGGCCATCTGCGGGCCCAGTTCGACCTCGGCCTGCGCTATGAAACCGGGCGCGGCGTGCCGCGGGACGGGCGCAAGGCGCTGGCCTGGTACCGCAAGGCGGCCGAACAGGAATACGCGGCCGCGCAGTACATGCTGGGCCAGCTGCTCGACAGCGACGACGGTCCGGCGCCGGACTGCGTGCAGGCCGGCTTCTGGTACCGCAAGGCGGCCGAGCAGGGCCACGCGCTGGCCCAGTTCGCGCTGGCACTGCGCTACGACACCGGCCACGGCCTGCTGCGCGACTACGGCGAGGCGCTGGCCTGGTATCAGAAGGCGGCGGCGCAGGGCCACGCGCGGGCCCAGTTCAACGTCGGCCTGATGTATTACAGCGGCCAGGGCGTGGCGGCCGATATGGCGCAAGCCTGGCTGTGGCTGTCCATGGCCGAGCGCGGCGGCGTGCCCGGCGCCGGCAAATACCTGCAGGCCGCCGCCGGCCGCATGGATGCGCCCCAGCTGGCGCAGCTGCGCGAACGGGTCGAGCAACTGCCGGCCCCGGCGTCCGGCCCGCTATCCAGCCCACTGTCCAGCCCACTGTCCAGCCCGACCGCCGCCCACATCGTCGCCTGAATTTGTTGCCTTGGTTAAAGTTGCCTGGCTTTCAGGCCGTTAACCCGATGGAGAACCGTCTATCCATCGACCATGCAAATCAATTCCAACCTTGATTCACTGACCGCCCAGCGCAGCCTTGCGCGGGCGGCGGCGTCGGTTGGCGGCAGCATGGTGCGGCTCTCCAGCGGCCAGCGCATCAATTCGGCGCGCGACGACGCGGCCGGACTGGCCATCTCGCAGCGCATGACGGCCAGCATCAACGGCATGAACCGCGCCGCGCAGAATGCCAGTGACGGCATATCAATGTTGCAGGTCGCGCAAGGGGCGGCCGGGCAGGTGACGGACAATTTCCAGCGCATCCGCGAGCTGGCGGTGCAGGCCGCCAACGGCACCTACAGCGCCAGCGACCGCCAGGCCCTGCAGGGCGAAGTCGACGCGCTGATGAAGGCCAATTACGAGATCCTGGGGCAGGCCAATTTCAACGGCCACAAGCTGCTGGACGGCCGCTTCAACGAAACCTTCCAGGTCGGCGCGGGGGCCGGCCAGAGCGTGCAGCTGACCTTGCCGGCGGTGCTGCCGGTCAACCAGACCCAGGTGAAGCCGGTCGACGTCGAGCTGCGCCAGATCAATTCCACCGGCGGCGCCGTTTCCGGCCTGCAGACGGGCGACCTGACCATCAACGGCACGGCCATAGCCGCCACGGTGGACGGGCCGGGCGTGGGACAGAGCCGGGTCAGCGCCTATGCCGTGGCGACCGCCATCAACGCCGCCAACCCGGCCGGCCTGGCAGCCACCGCCACCACCACGGTGACCGGCAACGCGGGCGGCGCCGGCGTGGTGGCTGCCGGCGCCTTGGAGATCAACGGCGTTGCCATCGGCGCCTTCGCCGGCGGCAACGCCAGCGCCTTCGCGGCGGCGGCGGCGGCGGCCATCAGCGGCGCCGGGGCCGGCGTGTCGGCCAGCGCCAGCGGCAACACCTTGACCCTGACGGCGGCCGACGGGCGCGACATCAGCGTGACCGGCGCCAGCGGCGGCCTGGGCATCAACAACGGCACCGCGCGCGGCGTCGTGGCGGTGAGCGGCTTCGCCGAAGTCGAGCCGGGCAGCCTGGTAATCGGCGGCAACAATCCGGGTGCGGCCGGCTTTGCGGCCGGCACCATCGCGCCCATCGGCACCGGCCAGTTCGTCACGGTGCTGCGGGCGGTCGGCTCGGGCGACCCGCCGGTCGATGTCGGCAGCGCCGCGTCGGCCTCGGCCGTGCTGGATTACGTGGACGGCAAACTCGACATCATCAATGGCCTGCGCGCCACCTTGGGCGCGGCCGAGAACCGGATGAGCGCCGCCTACGGCAACCTGCAGACGGGCGCGCTCAACCTGGCCGCCGCCCGTTCGCGCATCCTCGACACCGACTACGCCAGCGAGACCATGGAACTGACCCGCAGCCAGATTTTGCAGCAAGCCGGCATTGCCATGGTCGCCCAGGCCCACAGCTCGCAAAGCCAGGTGCTGGCGCTGCTGCGCTGAGCGGCGTCAAGACAAGCCTCGGCGTAGTCCGTACAATATCGGAATGGATTTGTGGAGCCTATGCCATGAGCGCGACCGCCAAAACACTGATTGAGCAACTTGCGATGCTGACGGCACCGGAGAAAATCGCGCTCGCCGAGGAACTGCTGGCATCCGCCTGCATCGACGATGCAGCATGGGAGGCAGCTTGGGCGCAAGAAGTGCAGCAACGGCTTGCGTCGCTGGCGCAGGGCGACTCCACCGCCAGCGACGCAACAGAAGTTTTGAAGCGCCTGGCGGCAGAGTTTTCCCGGCCGTGAAGGTTCGGATTCATGCCGATGCGGAGCGAGAGCTTCGGGACGCAATGCAGTACTACGTCAATATCTCCCGCAAGCTTGCAGCGACGCTGCTGGATTGGCAGGCAAGACGCTAGTTCTTGCTTGGGGCCGGCTGGGTGACGGGCGCGCGGCCGAACTGGCGGTCCAGCCAGTCGTAGGCGGCATCTTGCGATTCCTGTGGAAAGACGTGGCCGCCGGGCAGCAGGCGGGCCTCGAACTTGTCGGCCGCGTTCCACGCTTGCCATACCTTGGCCATCTTGCCGTAGGCCGCTTGCACCGACGCGGCAGGGAACAGCTTGTCCTCGGCGCCGGCGAAGAACAGCGCAGGCTTGGGCGCGGCCAGGCTGGCCACGTCGGGGAAGTCCATCTGCCGCAGCAGGCCGGGATGCAGCATGTTCCACGCCGAACTGCCGCGCAGCTGATTGTTGCCGGGCACCATCAGGCCCTCGGTGGTGGCCATCCAGTTCGACGCCACCACGGCCGTCACCGCGTCCGACAGCGCCGCCACCTGCCAGGCGCGGAAGGCCCCCATGGAGAAACCGATGGCCGCCACCTTGCGGCTGTCCACTTCCGGCTGCGCAGCGAGGAAGCCGGCCGCGCGGGCGTCCTCCATGGCCATGATGCCGGCCAGCGAGCTGCCCAGATTAAATGCATTGGCCGCCAGCGCCTGCTGCGTGTCGCCGGTCAGCGGGCCGCGGTCGCCCCAGCCCAGCGCGTCCACCGCCAGCACCACGTAGCCGCGCCTGGCCAGCGCATCGCCCGGATAGCGGCCGGAGAAATGCTTGACGGCCCAGGCCTGCGACGCCGCCAGCCGCGCCGTGTCCTGCGGCGTGCCGCCCCATGGCTCGATCGCTTTTTCCTTGCCGATGTCGAACTTGCCGCCATGGTCGTGCAGCATCAGCGCGGCGGGGAAGGGGCCCGTGCCCTTGGGTACCAGCATCAGCGCGCGCACGCGGCTGTCGGCGGTGAGGTTGAACACCACTTGCCGCGCCACATAACTGCCACGGTCTGTCGCGGCGATCAGCTGCGGCGCGTAAGGCGTGCTGTCGGGCGCCTGCAGCGTCAGCTCCCACAGCTTGGCGCGGCCCGCGCTGCGCCAGGCGGGCAAGTCCTTCACCTGCGGCGTCCACGCCATCGGAAAGCTCAGCCTGGCCTTCAAGGCCTGCTGGAACACGGGCATGTTGTGCTCGACGCCTGCGCGCTGGTAATCCTGCGCGGCGGCCGGCGCGGCTGCGACGATGGTTATCGCAGCGATGGTGGCAATGCGGAAAAGACGTTTCTTCATGGCGTATGCTGGTACGGACGTGCGGGTGAATCTAAAGGCAAAGCGGGGTGGTGTCAACGCTAACGGGCCGGATTGCGCCGTGCGTGCATCGGGCCCCGCATTCGCATTCAGGCAACTTTGTAACATACTGAAATATTTACGACTTACAAGTGCAAAAACAGTAATCTTGGGTGCTCAATAGAAAGGATGGTGCCCATGTTCCAAGGCCTGCTTCGCCGCCTGCATTCCCACATGCTTTCCCGTGCGATCCCCGCGCTGTGCCTGATCGCGCTGAGCGGGGCCGCCAAGTCCCAGTCCGCCGCCCCCGGCTCCGCAGCCGTTCCCGCTCCCGCCGCCGCCGTCTCGGCCGCCCCCGCCGGCACGCCGCCGGCTGACCCCGGCGAAGTAGCCGAGGCCACCGACCCCGCCGGCGAGAAAATCCTGGTGGCAGGCCAGCGCCCGGGGCCGGGCTTGTGGAAGGTATCCAAGGACGAGCATGTACTGTGGGTGTTCGGCACCTACGGGCCGCTGCCGCAGAAAATGGTGTGGCGCTCGCAGCAGGTGGAAACCATCCTGGCACAGTCGCAGGAAGTACTGGAAGAGCCCGGCGCGTCCGCGCATGTGGGCTGGCTGCGCGGCATCACCCTGCTGCCCTACGTGATCGGCATCAAGAAAAATCCCGACGGCGCCACGCTGAAGGACGTTTTGCCGGCCGACGTCTACGCGCGCTGGCAGACGCTGAAGGGCAAATACCTCGGCGACAACGACGGCATCGAGCGCGAGCGCCCGATCTTCGCGGCCGAGACCTTGTACCGCGCCGGCCTGAAGCACGCCGGCCTGTCGAACGGCTACGAAGTGCGCGCCGCGATCGACCAGCAGATCAAGAAGAACAAGCTGAAGGTGACCTCGCCCCGGATCGAATTGGAGGTGGACGATCCGGCCAGGATGATCAGGAAGTTCAAGAATTCGCCGCTGGAGGACGTGGCCTGTTTCTCGAAGACGCTGGAACGGCTGGAAAGCGACCTCGACGCCATGCGCGTGCGCGCCAACGCCTGGTCCAAGGGCGACCTGGCAGGGATCCAGAAGCTGAGCTTTGCCGACCACCGCGCCGCATGCGACGACGCCATGCGCAACGCCGCCTTCGTCAAGGACCAGCCGGCTTTCAAGGACATGGAAGCGCGCGCGCGGGCGGCGTGGATGGCGGCGGCGGAAAAGGCGCTGGCGGCCAACGCCAGCACCTTCGCCATGCTGCATTTGAAGGACATACTCGGCCCGCAAGGCTACATCGCCGCGCTGGAGGCCAGGGGCTACAAGGTGGAAAGCCCGGACTGAGCGGATCAGTTTTGGGCAGGCTTGGCTTGCGCGTCGCGCCGGATCCGGTTTATACCTTGACTACTGCGGCGTGCGCAAGCCGCTGTCGGCCACCGCCCAGCTGCGATCCAGATCGACGCTGACGGTTTGCGCCTCGGCCTGCTTGCCTTGCGCCGCCAGCGCCCTGGCCAGTCCCTGCAAGGCCCAGCCGCTGCCCGGATGGCGGGCCAGGTCGGCGCGGTAGCTTTGTTCGGCGGCCGCGTGGCGCCCTGCCTGCAACTGCATCGCGCCCAGGCGCTGGCGTGGTCCGCTGGCCAGCATAGGCGGTTCGAAGCCGTCGGCGTCCAGCGACGCGGCCACGGCCTCTGTCTGCCGCGCCAGCGCGTCGTCGGTCTGCTGGTCGGCCAGCGCGATTTCCGCCCGCAACTGCGCTTGCGCGGTGTTGACCAGGCTGCGCACCATCTTGCCCATGAAGTCCTGCCCCGTGTATTGCCGGGCCAGCTTGGCGGCCGCCGGCTCCAGGCGCGCCAGCGCGGCCCTGGCCTCGCCGGTTAGGCCGCTGCGGGCCTGGGCGATGCCCTGCGCCATGTCGCCCAGCACCGCCGCCATGCCCTTGCCGCCGCCCGGCAGCGGCTCCTTCAGCAGCGCGTCCCAGCGCTGCAGGTGCAGCAGCGTCAGCATCGGCAGGCTGCGCACGTACTCGGCGTACTCGTGGTCACCCTTGGCCGCCAGCGCGGCCGCGCGCGCCGTCTTGAGCGCCAGTTCGGCACGCCCTTCCATCAGCGCCGCGTACCACTGGAAGTGGCGGTTGTGGCCGCGCCAGTCCTTGCTGTCCTTGAAACCCTGCCGCTTCAATTCCTGCATCATGGCCTCGTCGGCCGCCAGCGCCTGCTGGTTGACGCGGGTGGCGTCGGCGTAGCGTCCCACCTGGGCATAGGTGTGGGACGGCATGTGCAGCAGGTGCGGCGACTTCGGCGCCAGCCGGCCCAGCCGGTCGGCGGCCGGCACGGCGCGGGCGGCCACCTGCACCGCGTCGACCGCGTGGATCATGTAGTGGTTCAGGCCGACATGCCCGGGATGGCGTGCCAGGCCGGCTTCCAGCATGCCGGCCAGTTCGCCGATGCGGCCGGCCGGCTTGCCGCTGTCGCGGTCCCACCAGTCGCCGGTGGTGGCCACCATTTCGGCCTCGGCGTAGATGGACAGCAGGTCGGCGTCGTCCGGGTGGCGCTCGGCCAGTTCGCGCACGCGCCCGGCGTAGGCGATGTCGAGCGGGTCGGCGCGCTCCGCGCCGCCCGGGCCGCACACCTCGGCCTTCAGCGGCGCGGTCTCGCGCGCCGTGCTGGCATGGCCGTAGCGCAGCGCCAGCGACCCGATCAGCGCCAGGTCGCGCGGCGAGGCGCCGGCGCTGCGCCGCATCGCATAGTCCACGTACTTCACCGCTTCGCGCAGGTCGTGCCGCTTGGTGTCGTTGATGTTCGGTCCCATCTGGTAGGCCACGCCCCAGGCGCACAGCGCGCAGTCCGGATCCTGCGCCAGCGCCGCCTTGAAGGCGCGGATGGCTTCCGGCCCGTTGAAGGCGTAGACCTGGGCCATGCCTTGCGCGAACAGGCGGCGCGCCGCCTCGTTGCCTTGCGACGGCAGCAGGCTGCCCGCGCCGAAGCCGTCGAGCACGGGCGCGCTGGCCGTGTCGTCGATCCGCAGCGGCAGCATGCTGCACGCGCCCATCACCGAGAGCGACAGCGCGATGGCGGTCAAGCGCCGGAAAGAGCGGGAAGTGAAGGGTACGCGCATGCGGCTGTCCTTGGCATGGGAGAGGTGTGGCATATTGCCACAAATGCCACGGAATTTACTTCGGTTTTAGCGCGGTTTTCAAGGCGGGACGTCGCTGCTAACGCAGCAACTGCATCAGCAAGGAGGAAATGCGGTTGGCCCGGCGCAGCACGACAGTGCCGGACTGCATCAGCATTTGCTGAGCCAGCATGCTGGCGCTTTCCTGCGCGTAGTCGGCGTCCATGATGCGCCCGGTGGCGGCGCTGTTGTTGACCTGGGACTGTTCCAGGTTGGACGCCACATGGTCCAGGCGGTTGGCTGCCGCGCCCAGCGAGGAGCGCACGCGGGCGACGACATCGATCGCATCGTCCAGCATGGCGATGGTGGTCGACGCCGCGCTGGCGATCACCAGGTCGGTGCCTGTGCCCCTGCGCTCGATGCCGAAGGTGTCGTAAGTGCTGGCTGCGCCGTGCAAGGCGCCGTGCATGGCCGTCAGCTGGCCCGTCAGCCGGACCGTCATGACCTGCTCGGGCGCGCCGCCGATCTGGAAGTCGAGCGGCTTGGAAAAGACGCCGTCGACAGCGGTCGCCGCAGCCACCGCGTTGGCGTAGTCGGCGGCATCGAGCGCGGCCGTGGTCGCCACGCCGAAAGCCGCGTTCGCTTGCGCCAGGGCGCCGGTGGCGGCCGCCAGCGCGCCCAGTGTGGCCACCGTCGGCGTGGCCTGGCTGGCGGCGAGGGCGTTGGCGTGGTTGCCTTGGGCGGCGCCCAGCGCGGCCCCGGCGTTGCCGGCGGCTGCGGCCGCGTTGGCTGCTGCGGCGGCGACGTTGGCGCGTTCGTCCGTGGAATCGCCGAGCAGCAGTTTGGCGCCGCCGAAGGTGGTGGCGCTGGAGAGATGGCTCAATTCATGCGTCAGCGAGGTGTACTCGGCTTGCAGCGCGACGCGGTCCTCGTCCGAAGCGGAGCCGTCGGCAGCTTGGGTGGCCAGGTCCTTCATCCGGATCAGGATCGCGCTGCCGACATCGAGCGCGCCCTCGGCGGTCTGCAGCATGGACATGGACTTCTGGATGTTGGCCAGCGCGGCCGCCATGCCGTGGCGCTCGGCCGACAAGCGGGTGGCGATCTGCAGTCCGGCGGCGTCGTCCTTCGCGGAGTTGACGCGCAAGCCCGTACCCAGCCGCGTCATGGCAAGGGTCATCCTGCCCTCGGTGCGGGCGAGCGAGACTTGTGCCGACAGCGAGGCCGAATTGGTATGGATGCTGAGCATGGGGAAGGGAATGGGTTCCCCTCATTTTACAAGATGTTATCTTTAGGCAATAGCAGTCTTTCAATTTGTTGCTAAGCGGATACGTTGCAACGGCAATCTTGTGGCCGAATCCGGGCCGTTCAGTCCGGGATCCTCGGGTCCTGCTGCTCAGCGCGCAGTCCCGGTGGCCGCGCCGCTGGCGCGTGCCAAACTTGAGCGCGCTCCGGCCACGGCCTGCAAGCGCTCCTGCAGGTAGTTGCTCAGGCGTGGATGCTGGCTGAAGGCGACGTTGAAGCGGATGTGCCGGTCGGGCGTCTCGTTCGCCGAGAAGGCGGCGCCGCGCATGAGCAGGATCTTGTTGGCGTAGGCGTCCTGCACCAGCAAGTCCACGTCCAGGCCGTCCGGCATGGTGCCCCACAAGAAAATGCCCGCATCGCCGGGCTGTTCGAACAGCACGCCCGCCGCGCCCAGCTGCTGCATGCTGGCGTTGCGCGCCACCATGATCTTGCGTTGCAGCCGGTCCAGATGTTTGCGCAAGTTGCCGGCCCTGAGCACTTCCAGCAGCACATATTCGTTCAGCGCCGGCGTCGTCATGATGGAATGGATCTTGGTCCGCATCAGCACTTTGAGCAAGGCCGGGGCGGCGGCCAGATAGCCCATGCGCAAGGCGGGGCTCAGCGCCTTGCAAAAGCTGGAGTAGTAAATCACCCCGTCGAGCCCGGACAGGGATGCCAGCCGGGTACTGTGGCCTTGCTGAAAATGGCCGTGCACGTCGTCCTCGGCGATCAGGAAACCGTATTGCCGCGCCAACATCAAGACCTTGTGCAAATTGGCCGCGCTGCTGCTCCACCCGGTGGGGTTGTGCAAGGCCGTCTGCACGAACAGCAGGCGTGGGCGGTGCTCGCGGCAGGCGGCCTCCAATGCCTCAAGGTCGAGGCCGTCGGGGCCGCGCCTGATGGACACCACGCGTATGCCATCCTGGCGCAAGCGGCCGAACATCAGGAAATACCCCGGGTCTTCCACCAGCACGGTGTCGCCGGCCTGCAAAAAACTGCGGCAAATCAAGTCGATCGCGTGGGTGCCGCCAAAGGTGGTGAGTACGTGGCCGGCATCAAAGGGGGCGCCTATGCCGCGCAACAGCAGCGCGATGTGCTCGCGCAATTCCGGCAGTCCCTGGGGCGGACAGCGCGACGCCATGCCGGCGGCGCTGCGGGCCAGGGCCCGTTGCACGGCGGCGGCCGGTACCGCATCTTGCAGCCAGCCTGGCGGCAATGCGCCGCTGCTGGCCTGCAATACACCAGCGCGCTGGTCATTTGCCTGCTGCGCCAGCCAGACGGGCTCTTGCTCCGCCCCCGCTTCGAGGGCGACCTCGTCGGGGATGGACTTGCCGGCGTCGTTCGTCGTGCGGACAAAGAATCCCGCCGTGCCGTGCGTATCGATGACGCCTGCCGCGACCAGCCTGTCATAGGCCAGCACGACGGTGTTGGTGCTGACGGCCAGCTGCAAGGCCAGCTGGCGTATCGACATCAGCTTGGCGCCGCCGGCCAGGGCCCGGCTCTCGACCATGTGGCGCAACTTGGTCTCAATCTGCTTGGACAGGGCGATGGGAGAGGAGCGGTCGATGGCGAACATGGTGAAAGTCTAGCGTAAAAACAGGATGGCCAGGATCAGCAGGATGGCGCCCATGGTCAAATTGAATACACGCTGCTTGCGCGGATCTTTCAGCAAGCGGCGGATCGAGACGCCAAACAAAGCCCACACGACATTGCAAGGCGCTCCCACCAAGGCGCCCGTCACCGCCACCAGCAGCGCACTGACAAGCGTGTTGTGCCCCGCCGGCATGAATACCGATGCCACGGTGATGGCCTTCACCCAACTCTTGGGATTGAGCGCCTGAAATGCCGTAGCCTGGGAAAACGACACCGCCTTCGGGGCTTGTGCCCCGCCAACAGACGCCCCGCTGAGCTTCCACGCCAAAAACACCAGGTACAGCGATCCAGCGATGCGCAGCACTTGCTGCAACCATGGGTAGGCCGTAAAGACACTGCCCAGCCCAGCGCACATGAGTATGGTTTGCACGAACATGCCGGCCTGGATGCCCAGTATGGCCGGCAGCGCGCCGCGCGCGCCAAAATTGGCGCCCGTGGTGGCAAGCATGACATTGTTCGGCCCGGGCGTGGCCGACATGACAAGGCAATAGCTCATCAGGGGAAGGAGTTCGGTCATGGCATGCCATTCGCTGAGTGGGAATGGCTCAAGTCTAGGGACGCGGCGCGGCGGCAACAAGGCACAAGGCCAAGGTGGCAGACACATGCTGTATCAGTCCAGGGACAGCGACAGTTGCCTTTGACGGACCGCCGGCTTGTCCGGTGCCGCCGTATCGCTATCGTGCCCGGGCGATACGAGGCCGGGGCGCGGCTGCCTGCTCCGCTCCGGCGCGGGCCGCCGCCAGTTCGATGATTGGCGCCGGCGCGCCGGGCTGGTCGACGGCGAACACCCGCACCACTTGCAGCAGGCTGCCCGCCTGGTCCTGCAGGGACGCGGCGGCGGCCGTCGCCTCTTCCACCAGCCTGGCATTTTGCTGGGTCACTTCATCCATCTGGGCGATGGCCTGGTTGATCTGCTCCAGGCCGGAAGTCTGTTCCTGGCTGGCGTTGCTGATGTCGGCCATGATGTCGGTGACGCGGCGCACGCTGTTGACGATGTCGTTCATCGTCGCGCCGGCCTGGTTGACCAGCTTGGCGCCGGCGTCCACGCGTTCCACCGAAGCGCCGATCAGCAGCTTGATTTCCTCGGCGGCGGCGGCCGAACGCTGGGCCAAGTTGCGCACCTCGGACGCCACCACGGCGAAGCCGCGTCCCTGCTCGCCGGCGCGCGCGGCTTCCACCGCCGCGTTCAGGGCCAGGATATTGGTTTGAAAGGCGATGCCATTGATCACGCCGATGATATCGACGATCTTTTTCGACGAGTCGTTGATCGCGCCCATGGTGTCGACCACCTGGGACACCACGGCGCCGCCTTTGACTGCCACGCCGGATGCCTCGAGCGCCAGCAGATTGGCCTGCCGGGCGTTGTCGGCGTTTTGCCTGACGGTCGACGTCAGCTCTTCCATCGAAGACGCTGTCTGTTCCAGGGCGCTGGCTTGCTGCTCCGTGCGCGCCGACAGATGCTGGTTGCTGCTTGCGATTTGTTGCGAGACCTGGGCGATGGTGCTGGTGCCGCCCCGCACTTTGCCCACGATGTGGGTCAGGCTGCGGTTCATCTCGTCCAGGGCCTGCAGCAGGTCGCCCGTTTCATCGCGGCCGCCGGTCCGGATATCGCTGTTCAAATCGCCGGCGGCAACCCGCTTCGCGACGGCGACCGCGGCGTTGAGCGGCGCGACGATGCTGTTTGTGATGAGCTGGGAAAAGACGATGCCGACCACCAGCGCGAGCAGGCCGATCACCGACAGCAGATACATCAATTGCTGGCCGGATGCAGTGGCTTTCGCCAGCAGCTGGTCCTGTTCCGCTTTCTGCAGCGCGACCAGCTTGTTCATTTCCACCAGCACCGCGCGGTACAAGGGGTCGATACGGGTCGAGATCAGGCTGGCCACGGCATCGGGATTGAAGCCGAGCGCCTGGGCGATCGCGTCCGAGGTGGGCGCCTCGAGTTCCCGGTCCAGCCGGGCCAGATTGGCGAAGACCTGGCGCCCCGCCTCGGAGATCCCCAGCGCCATCAGCTGGTCGCGCGCCTCCACATACAGCTTGCGCTGTTGTTTGAGGCGCTCCTGCTCCTGGTTCATGGCGGCGGCCTCGGTATGCAGGCCGATGCTGCGGATCGCGACCACGCCTTCCAGCTGAGCCGCCTTCATCCTCGCCGTGAGGTCGACCTTGACGTTGGAGGCCGCGATGCCGTCGAACAGGTGTTCCCTGTTCTTGATGCTGATGACATTGTCAGTGACGAGGACCGCGACCAGCAGCGCCAGGATCACGCCGAAACCGAAGCGCAGACGGGTACGGATACGAAAGTCGTTCAACCAAGCCATGGCCCACCTCCGGGGTGCAACGGTTATTTGTAGATGCCCACGCCAACGAGGACATCGTCGGATTTTTCGACATAGGTCGATTTAGACTCGACGGCGTTGCTGACCTTGTTGAACCACTTGTAATCGACCCAGCCCTTGCCCTTGGTCGTGGCGACCTCGATGAAACCCTTGACGATGAAGACACCGTTGGCGTCCTTGATGTCGAGCAGGTTCTTGCCGATCAGGCGGGCGTTGCCGCCGTGTGCCTTGTTCAGTCCTTCCATGTCGTAGACCATGACGTACAGGTCGTTCTGGATGAACTGGCCGCTGGGGTTGTTGAATTCGGCGAACGCCTTTTCCTTGCCGTTTTTCTTGATGAACTCCTTGGCTTTCTTCACCATTGCCACGGCTTCTTCGGCCGTGCCCTTCTCGGCAGCCGCCACGGCGCCGTGGAAACCGGACAGGCAAAGACTCAACAGGACGATCTTGAACAGATTTTTCATGCTGCGCTCGCTTCTAAGTGGGGGAAGGGACGCGGCCTGCTAAAAGGCAATGAAAATGTGCAGGCCGAAATTTATTGCACTGCACCATAGTACCTCTGCCGTGGGGAGGACTCAAGCTCAAATGCGATGCGTGCGGTTTTTTGTCCTTCAGCGGGCGCTGTCGCACTGTCCAGCTTGAGAAGTTGTCAATAACGGACAATCCCGCGTAGAATGCGGGTGACGCGGGTGTAGCTCAATGGTAGAGCAGAAGCTTCCCAAGCTTACGACGAGGGTTCGATTCCCTTCACCCGCTCCATAAGAGAAAAACGGCCTGAATATCACAGTCGTCGTCGCTCCGCAGTTCTAGCCCTGCTCCGCAATTCCTGCATTCCCCCCTCAAAATTCCTTCTTCTGCATGACCAGTCTGCCAAACCATCGCGCTCGGCGTCGTGAGAGCAACCGCAGGCCACTGCAAGAGATGGCTCTCAAATTATTGCTTAGGGTCGCCTCCTGCACCCGATGCATGATTGACTTTGGTTGACAGAATTTCCTAATTTGCGTAGTTTGTCAACTATGGAAAAAGTAAAACTGAACGAAAGAATTCGCCGGGCACGTGTGTCACGGGGCCTCAGTTTGGAAGACGTCGCAGGCAGGATGGGCGACATTAGTAAGCAGGCGCTGAGCAAGTTTGAAAGCGGTCAAAGCGCACCGAACTCGGCAAGGCTCCTGAAACTGGCGAAGGCTTTGGAGGTGAAGCCGGAATATTTCTTCCGGCAAGAGTCGTTCGCTCTTGCGCCGCTAGAGTTCCGAAAGTTGGCGAAAATGCCTAAATACCGACAGGATCAAGTGCGCGAACAAATGCGCGACCACTTGGAACGGTACATTTCCTTAGAGGATTGTTTCGGTGCCTCCATCAAGGTTGGCCTTACTGCTGCACGATCTATTCAGGTAGCGTCAGTGGAGGAAGCGGAGAAGGCTGCTGAACAACTGAGACAGGATTGGAAAGTTGGAGACGATGCGATCGCCAATCTCACCGATCTGCTGGAGAACAATGGTTTCAAGATTGTGCTCTTGGACGTGTCGGATGATTTTGATGGTGCGTGCGCCGCGACTGATGATGAGCAGCATGTGCTCATATCGTTGAACGCAGCTCGTCCAGGTGAGAGGATGCGCTTCACTGCTGCGCATGAACTGGGCCATTGGGTTATGGATCTGCCGGCTTCTATGCCTGAAAAGATCAAGGAGCGTTGCTGCCATAGGTTTGCTGGGGCCTTCCTGTTCCCCGCCGCTCAGGTTCGGGCAGAGTTCGGTGAAATTCAGCGGTCGCGAGTCCATCCGCAGGAGCTACTGAATGCAAAGGCTCTGTATGGCGTTTCAATGCAAGTAGCCATGTATCGCTTGAAGGACCTTGGCTTGCTGAGTGAAGGCGGGTATAAAGCCCTCATTTTCACTATGAATACGAACGGCTGGCGGAAGAGCGAGCCGGGGGCTTTGGTGGCCGAGCGCCCCAGGCGATTCGAGTCCCTGGTGTTTAGGGGCTTGGCAGAAGAATTCTTCACTATATCCAGAGCAGCTGAGTTTCTGCAGCTACCTATCAGCGCACTTGACCCAAAGGTGTACGGAGCGCTGGCGCACGGATGAATTCCATATACATAAGCGACACGAATATCTGGATTGATTTTCGACATGCCGGGTTGCTTGAAGTGTTGTTCACGCTGCCGTTCTCATTGTGCTGCACCGACTTTGTTCTGAGTGAACTGAACGACTTTGATCACGAAGATCTGATTGCTCGCGGATTGCAGGTCAAAGAGCTAGACGAGGAATCCATTGTTGGGCTGACAGATTTGAAAGCTGCGCATAACAATAGCTCGTTAGCTGATGTCTCCTGTTACCACTTGGCAAAGCAGACCGGTTTCCCGTTGTTGACGGGCGACGGCCAATTGCGGAAGCAGGCGGTGAAAGATGGCTTGCAGGTGCACGGCGCACTGTGGTTGCTGGATAGACTGGTCGAGCTTGGTCTGATAACGCCCCAACAAGCGCATGCGAGCCTCACTGCTATGTTGGCCGCGAATGCCCGGTTGCCCAAAGCTGAATGCACAGCGCGCTTGCAAGCCTGGGGACCTGCATAAGAAAGGCCGACAGATTTCGGCTTTCTTTCGATTCCGGTCGGATTTAACGGGCTGGCTCCAGGTCCAGCCAAACCGCGTACTCCAAACGCTTGCCTTGCCAGATTGCGCCGCCGCGTACGGCCGCGTCGCATGATACCGGCTGACCTGCGATCTCCTTGCGCGCCTGCAGCGTGCGGAACGCTTCCGCGTCCTTGGGCGACAGGTAGCCCGTCATGCGACCGGCGACAAATACGGCCACCGGCCTGTCGTCGTAGGGGTTGTGCGGATCCACCGCCAGCACGGCCTGCAAGCGCGTGTCGGCGTTCGCTTCACCGTGCTCGCCCGCCAGTTCGCGCACCGTCGCCTGGTAGCGCGACTCGGCCACCACCTCGGTCAGGAAGCGGCCGCCGTCGGTCCAGTGTTCGGCCGGGGCGCCTGGTTGCGCGGGGAGGTAGCCCGCGCCGGCCGGTTTGTCTTTTGCCAGCGGCGGAGGCGTCCTGAAGCCGTTCTTTATCAGCAGATAGGTGCCAGCCAGGGAGAGCGCCATGATGGCGAGGAGCAGTGCGTCGGTCATGTTCGGTGGCGGCGCGCGTGGCGCCCATGTGGTTCGAGGCCGTATTATCGCAGGCCGGGTGCGGTGGACCGGGGAAAACCGCTTCACGTATAATGGCGGATCGTCCTTTGAATTTGTCCATCCCATGTCTTCCGATACTCCAAACGATAATCCAGCCAACCCAGCGCGTGCCATGCTGTACGACCCGACCGAACACCGCATCCGCAGCTTTGTGACGCGCGCCGGACGCCTGTCCACCGCGCAGGCGCGCGCGCTGGAGGAGTTGGGCCCGAAATTCATGGTGCCTTACGTGAAAGCGCCGCTCGACTTCGAGCAGGCCTTCGGCCGCAAGGCGCCGGTGGTGCTGGAGATCGGTTTCGGCATGGGCGACACCACCTCGCACATCGCGCGCGGCATGCCGGAGAAGGATTTCATCGGCGTGGAAGTGCACACGCCCGGCGTGGGCAGCCTGCTCAAGCAGATTGGCGAACAGGAGCTTGGCAACTTGCGCCTGATCCAGCACGACGCGGTGGAAGTGTTGAACAACATGATCCCGGACGGCTCGCTTGCCGGCGTGCACGTGTTCTTCCCGGACCCCTGGCACAAGGCGCGCCACAACAAGCGCCGTTTGATCCAGGGTCCCTTCGTCAAGCTGCTGACCGAGAAGCTGGCGCCGGGCGGCTACCTGCACTGCGCCACCGACTGGCAGGAATACGCGGAGCAGATGCTGGAAGTGCTGGGCGCCGAGCCTGGCCTGCAGAACACCGCCGAGGGCTACGCGCCGCAGCCGGCCTACCGTCCGCTGACCAAGTTCGAAAACCGCGGCCTGAAGCTGGGCCACGGCGTGTGGGACCTGGTGTTCACCAAGAAGTAAACACGATCTTCCCGCCCACCATGGTCTGAAGCACCTTGGTGTTGGCGATGTCCTCGGCCGGCACTTCCAGGAAGTTCCGGTCCAGGACGATCAGGTCGGCCAGCTTGCCCACCTCCAGCGATCCCGTCTCCTTTTCCTGCCTCAGCGTGTACGCCGCGTTCAGCGTGGCCGCGCGCAGCACGGCAGCACGCCGCATGCCCGGCGCTGCGCCCAGGCGGCCCGCGTACTCCGCGCCCGCGTCCGGCGCGGCGGTGCGGGTCACGCCCACTTTCAAAGCAAACCACATGTCCAGCGGATCGACCGGCCAGTCGCTGCCGTAGGCGATGCGCGCGCCGGCGTCCAGCAGCAGCGATTGCGGTTCGACGATGGCGTAGCGTTCCTTGCCCATGTATTCCTTCAGCGCGCCCACCGTGTCCGGCGCCGGCTTGGCCCACTGGAACGACAGCACGGCCGTTGCATCTAGCTGCTTGAAACGCGGGAAGTCGGCCGGATCGACGATCTCGTCGTGCGCCAGCGCGGGGCGCACGTCCTTGCCTTCCGGCGTGTCGCGCAGCGCCTGCAGCGCGTCCAGCGCGTCGCGCACCGCGCCGTCGCCGTCGGTGTGGATGTGCGGGTCGATGCGGGCCTTGGCCAGCGCGGACAGGGTGGCCTTCAGCAGCGCCGGGGCGAAGTAGCTGTCCGGGCCCTTGTTGGCGCCGGGCGCCCAGCGCGGCTCTTGCTGCGTGCCCTGGTTCGTGTAGTAGGGTGCGAGCATGGCGCCGGTGAAGGCGGGAGCGGAGATCACGCCATCCATGAACAGCTTGGCGTGCCGTACCTGCATGGACGGCTCCACCCGCGTCGCGCCCTGGTCGAATCGCCTGGCGAGCTTGCGCGCTTCCCGGATGCCCTTGCCGGACAGGGCATCCTTCGGATCGATCAGCACCGCGAAGTGGGCGCGCGCGGTGAGCTTGCCCTGCTTGTGCAGTTGCGAGAAAGCGGTCAGCGTTTCGGGGTCGGTATAGGCGTCGAGGAAGGTGGTGATGCCTTGCTTGCGCATCGCGGCCAGCGCCGCGCTGGAGGCGGCCAGGTTCTGCTTCGGCGTGAGCGGCGGCAGTAAATTCATCGCCATGTCTTGCGCCGCGTCCTCCAGGATGCCGGTGGCGTTGCCGGCCGCGTCGCGCGCGATCTTGCCGCCTTCCGGGTCGGGGGTATCGCGTTTCACGCCGGCCAGCTGCATGCCCCTGGTGTTGAGCAGGACCGAGTGGCCGAAGGAGGAGCGCACGATGACGGGGCGGCTGGTCTTCAGGCTGTCCAGCGTGGCGCTGGCGGTGTCCACGCCGTCGGGCAGCATGCCTTGCTGGAACCAGTTGACGACCAGCAGCCAGCGCTTGGGATCGGGGTTCTTGTCCTTGTCCAGGCAGGCCTGGATGCGCGCCTGGAACTGCGGGACGGTCAGCGATTCGTAATCCAGACTGCAGCTGAGCAGGCGCGCGCCGCCGGACTGCGGATGCATGTGGCCATCGATCAGGCCGGGCATCAGCATGCGGCCTTGCAGGTCGATCACGCGGGTCTTGCCGCCGGTGTGGGCTTGCGCGCCCGCGTTGTCGCCGACGTAGACGATGCGGCCGGCGCGCACGGCGAGCGCCTGCTGCACGCTGTCCTGCGCATCGACCGTGTAGACATAGCCGTTGCGGTAGACCGTGTCCGCCGGCGCCGCGTGGGCGGCCGCCGCCAGCAGCAGGGATGTCAAAGCGATTGCGGTTCGGGCCATGCACAGTCTCCTCTTGGCCGCGCCGTCCGAAGCCGGTGGCGCGGTAAGGAATGATACTGTGGAATTGCCCGCGCCGACCGGCGTGTTCCGGCCAGTGTCCCGATCAGTGTCCCGATCAGCGTCGCGGCGGTGCCGCTGCGGCCGGCTGCAAGGTGCGCAGATAGGCGATCAGGTCGGCGCGGGCCTGGGCATCGGCTACCGAGTAATTCATCGCCTGGCCCGGCACCAGCTTTTCCGGATCGCTCAGCCAGCGGTCCAGCGTGCCGGCGTCCCATACGATGCCGGAGCGCTTCAATGCCGGGCTGTAGGCGAAGTCCGCGACCGATCCCGCCTTGCGTCCGAACACGCCCCGGTGCGCCGGTCCTGCCATGCTGACGTCGGCCGAATGGCAGGCCATGCAGTGCGCGCTGTAGAGCTGTTTGCCCCGGACGGCGTCGCCCCCGGCCTTGGCCGGCGCTGGCGGCGCGGCGCACACGGCCAGCAGCATGCAGGCTAGAAGTCTGTTCATGCCCCGAACATCATGGGTTTCGGCAGCGGCAGACCGAGCGCCTGGTTGAGGGTGGTCCAGTGCGAGACTTCGTCCGCCGCCAGCCGGGCCGCAACCTTGGCGTAGGCGTGATCCTTGAAGGTCGGAATCACACCCAGGTAGGCGTTGGTCGCGCCCAGTTCCAGGGAAGCGGCCAGCGTCAGCACGTCCGACTGATTGCGCAGCGTGTTGGCGTTCAGCGCGGTCGCATAGGCCTCCAGCGATTTCTCTTCGACCGGCTTGCCGCCGAGCTTGCGGATCGCGTCGATCAGCAGGTCGCGGTGCACCTTGTGGTCGGCCTGGAACTTGAGCGCGATATCGAGCACCGGCTTTTGCAGCAGTCCGCTCTTGGCGCCCAGCGTATAGGCGTTGATGCCCTGGTGCTCCAGGCCTAGTGCGACATTGAGGATGCCGGCATCGGCGGCCGCGTCGCCCTGGCTGGCGGCCTGCGCGCCATGGCCTGCAAGCAGCAGCACCGCGCCGGTGGACAGCATGGCCGCGCTGCTGTTGCGCAGGAAGGAACGGCGGGGAAGGGTTTGTATGGTTTGCATGGTGTGCTCCTGGCTAGTGGGTGGTGGTTGATGAACATAAGAATAATCAATTTAAAATACTTTGTACAGTTTTATATGTTTTAAGTTGGTAAAGTTGTTCATGCGGTAAAATGGAGCTTGGACATTGGAGGGCATCATGCTGGACATGCTGGGTGACAGGCAGAAGGACTTGCTGCGGCTGCTGCAGAAAAACAAGGCGGGGATCACGGTGGAACAGATCTCGGACGGGCTCGCGATCACGCGCAGCGCGGTGCGCCAGCACATCGCGGCGCTGGAAAACGAGGGGCTGGTCGGCAAGGGCACGAGCCGGGCCACGCGCGGCCGGCCGGAGCAGCTATACGTGCTGACGGACAAGGGGCGAGAGTGCTTTCCGCGCCACTATGTCTGGTTCGCGCAGTTGCTGATCGAGTCGATCCAGCGCGAGGTGGGCGCGGACGGCATGGGGGAGCGCTTCGAGGCGATGGGAACGCAGGTTGGCCAGCAATTGCGCGCGCAGCTGGCCGGTGCGTCGCAACCGGCGGAGCGCCTGCGGCAATTGTCCGGCCTGATGCAGGAGCTGGGCTATGACGCCAGCGTGCAGGGCGGCCCGGACGCGAACCTGATCGAAGCCGACAATTGCGTCTTCCACAATCTGGCGGCCGCCAATCCCCATATCTGCAAATTCGACCTGGCGCTGATGTCGGCCTTCACCGAAGGCGACGTGGAGCACCAGGAATGCATGGCGATCGGCGGCCAGGTGTGCCGTTTCAAGTTCAGGCAGCCTTAGATTCCGGTCGCGGGCTTGCCCGCACCCAGCGCCGGCCACGACGGCATGAAGGCCAGCAGGTTGCCCGCCAGGACCAGCGCCAGGCCGCAGAAGGCCAGTGCGGTCCAGTGATAGCCCTCGTACAAGGTGGACGCGGTGAGCGCCACGATGGGAAACAGCACGGTGGAATAGGCCGCGCGGTCCGGGCCGATGCGGCCCACCAGCAACAGGTAGGCGGTGAAGGCCACCACCGAGCCGGGGATGGCGAGGTAGAGCAGCGAGCCGGCGTAGCGGGTGGACGATTCCCAGGTGAACGGCATGCCCAGCGCCAGGGCGCCCAGGGTGAGGATGGTGGCGCCTACCATCATGGCCCAGACATTGGTCAGCCAGGGCGCCAGGCCGAGCGACTGCATGCGGCTCGACAGCAGGTTGCCGGTCGAGAAGCACAGGGTGCCGAGCAGGGCCAGGCCCAGGCCGGCCAGCATGCCGCCGTCGTTCCAGTGGCCGGCCATCTGCGGCAGGAACAGCAAGGCGATGCCGCACAATCCCAGCAGCGCGCCGCCGACCACTTGCGGGCGCAGCGCGCGGCCGAGGAACAGGCGCCCGTTGAGCGCGTTCCAGATCGGCGCGGTGGAGAACACCACCGCCACCAGGCCGCTCGGCACCCACTGGCTGGCGTAATAAAAGCACAGGAAATTGCAGCAGAACAGGGCCAGGCCCTGCGCCACCAGGTAGCGCCACGCCTGGCGCGGCGGCCACACCTTCTTGCGCGTGGCGAGCAGGAACAGCAGTAGCACCGCCGCCGCGATCCAGAAGCGGTAGGCGATCGACACGGGCGCCGGCACCACGCCGAGCTGGAATTTGATGGCGATCCAGGTGGTGCCCCAGATCAGGACGGTCAGCAGATAGAGAAAGATATTCATGGCGGTGCCTGGTTGAGTATGAGCTTGCATCTTGAGCGGCGCGCGCCGGCCGCGCTTGTCCCATCTTGCGCAATTTCACCCACGAGCCCGGCTCGGCGTCCCCGTCAGATCCCTCGTAGACAATCCATGCACTTGCGGACTGTCTACCTGGGGACTCGGCGTTCCCGTCAAAGCCCTGGTAGAAACCGGGCTGGGCGGTTGATTGTCTGATCTTGCGCAAAATTTGGCGGGCGGCGGCGGGCTCGATGGGGGCGTGCTAGACTTTTCGCATGGCTACCACTTCCCGTCCCGCTATCGATACCGCCGCGCCGCCCGGCGCGGAGGCGTTGTCGCATGCGGTTTTCAGGACTATGTCGAACACCGATGCAACCCTGGAACGCTTCGCCTGGCTGGGCGATGGCTTGGCCGCCGCCATCTGGCAGCGTGAGACGGACGAGGAAGTGACCGCTTACTTGCAGCCGGGCCACCATACTTTTTCGTGCTATCTGGGCGGGGGCTACCGCACCGAGCGCGGCGGGGCCGGCGTCGCGCCGGGGCAGTACGGGGCGCCGAAGCGGCTATGCACCTTGCCGGACTGGCACGAGTCGCACTGGCTGGTGCGCGACAAGCTGCGCCTGCTGCACGTGTACTTCATGCCGCAGCATTTCACGCAGCGCGCCGTCGTCGAACTGGACCGGGAGCCGCGCGAGCTGACCCTGGCCGACCGTACCTATTTCGAGCACCCGCGCCTGGTGCAGCTGTGCGATGCATTGGTGGCGACGTCTTGGGAGGGAAGCGACGGACTGCTGCGCGCCAATGAAATCACGCATGAAACGCTGAGTGAGCTGCTGCGCTCGCAAGCCATGGTGGATCCGGGCGCCCGCCTGCGCGGCGGACTGGCGCCGGTGGTGCGGCGCAGGCTGGCGGAGTATATCGACGCCCATCTGGCCGACACCATCACGCTGGGCATGCTGGCACAGCTGGCCTGCATGTCCGAGTTCCACTTGGCGCGCATGTTCAGGGTGTCGTTCGGGATGCCGCCGTCGGCGTGGGTGGCGCAGCGCAGGCTGGACCGAGCGCGCAGCATGCTGCGCGAGACCGCGCTGCCGCTGCAGCAGGTGGCGGACGCTTGCGGCTACGCGGACCTGAGCCATTTCAGCCACCGCTTCCGCGCCGCGGTCGGCGCGCCGCCGGGGCGTTACCGGCAGATTGTGGGGTAGGCTGGTAGCGGGACGTGCGGCGCGGTAGCGCAGTCCGCCGGAGCCGCCGCGCCGCCGTGTGGCGGATTACGCTGCGTTAATCCGCCCTACGGGCCTCCACCGATTTGTCGTTCCCGCGCACGCGGGAATCCATGCTGCGCGTCTAAGCATGCGACGTATGGGTTCCCGCTTATTCGAGAACGACAGGTATTTCGAGGTCCCCTTCGGCCGTTACAGCATCTCGGCGATCAGGGCGACGATTTCCTCGCCGTAGGATGCGAGCTTCTTTTCGCCCACGCCGCTGATGCCGCGCATGTCGTCCAGCGACATCGGCTGCGCCTTGGCGATCTCGCGCAGGGTGGCGTCGACGAAAATCACGTAGGCCGGCACGCTGTGCGCGCGCGCCGTCTCGACCCGCCACCAGCGCAGCTTGTCGAAGATGGCTTGTTCCTTGCCCGACAGTTCGGTCTCCGCGTAGCCCTTGGCGGCGGCCGCCGTCGAGCGCTTCTGCTTGACCGGCTTCTGGTACTGCCGCAGTTGCACTTTTTGCCCGCCCTTGAGCACAGGACGCGCGGCGTCGGTCAGCTTGAGCGAGCTGTATTGTTCGTGGTCCACCGTCACCAGCCCGAGCGCGATCAGCTGGCGCAGGATGGCGCGCCATTCCTGCTCGCTGCGGTCGGCGCCGATGCCGAACACGGACAGGGAATCGTGGTGCCAGGTCTTGATGCGCTCCGTCTCCACGCCGCGCAGCACTTCGATCACGTGCCCGGCGGCGAAGCGCTGGTCGACGCGGTAGATGGCCGACAGCAGCTTTTGCGCCGGCACCGAGCCGTCGAAGGACACGGGCGGGATCAAGCAGGTGTCGCAGTTGCCGCAGGGCGTGGCCTGCTCGCCGAAATACTCCAGCAGCCGCATGCGCCGGCAGCTCAGCGTTTCGCACAGGCCCAGCATGGCGTCCAGCTTCATGCCCAGCACGCGCTTGAAGGTCTCGTCGGCTTCCGACTCGTCTATCATGCGCCGCTGCAGCACCACGTCCTGCAGGCCGTAGGCCATCCAGGCGCTGGCAGGGGCGCCGTCGCGGCCGGCGCGGCCGGTCTCCTGGTAGTAGCCCTCGATCGACTTGGGCAGGTCCAGGTGGCACACGAAGCGCACGTCCGGCTTGTCGATGCCCATGCCGAAGGCGATGGTGGCGCACATGACGATGCTGTCCTCGCGCAGGAAGCGCGACTGGTTGGCCGAGCGCTTGGCGTGGTCCATGCCGGCGTGGTAGGCCATGGCGCGGATGCCGTTCTCGCACAGGAATTCGGCGGTCTCCTCGACCTTTTTGCGCGACAGGCAGTAGACGATGCCGGAGTCGCCGGCGTGCTCGGCGGTGATGTAGTCGAGCAGTTGCTTGCGGCCGTTGGCCTTCTCGACGATCTGGTAGCGGATGTTGGGGCGGTCGAAGGAGGACACGAACTGCATCGCGTCCTCCAGCTTCAGGCGCTGGACGATCTCGGCGCGGGTCTGCTGGTCGGCCGTGGCCGTGAGCGCGATGCGCGGCACGTTGGGGAACTGCTCGTGCAGGATCGACAGCTTGATGTACTCGGGCCGGAAGTCGTGGCCCCACTGCGACACGCAGTGCGCCTCGTCGATCGCGAACAGGGCGATATTGGACGCCTGCAGCAGCTCGAAGCAGCGCTGCGTCATCAGGCGCTCGGGCGCCACGTACACCAGGTCGATCTGGCCGGTGCGCACCAGGCGTTCGATGCGGCTCGCTTCCTCGTAGGTCTGGGTCGAGTTCAGGAAGGCGGCGCGCACGCCGACCTCGGCCAGCGCGTCGACCTGGTCCTGCATCAGCGCGATCAGCGGCGAGATCACCACGCCGACGCCATCGCGCACCATGGCGGGAATCTGGTAGCACAGCGACTTGCCGCCGCCGGTGGGCATCAGGACCAGCGCGTCGCCGCCGTTGCTGACGTGGTCGACAATGTCGGCCTGCTGTCCGCGGAAGGCTGGGTAGCCGAATACGGTCTGGAGCAGGTTGAGGGCGCGTTCGCTGGTGTCCTGATTGGTCATTTCTCTAACTTAGTCGGCCCAGACTACCAGGCCGGAATAGGCGCTGGCGATTACCACCAGTCCGAATATGATGCGATACCACGCAAAAATTGTGAAGTCGTGCGAACTGATATAACGCAACAACCAGCGCACGCACAGGAAGGCCGACACGAAGGCGGCCAGCATGCCCAGGCCGAACATCGGCAGATCGGCCGCCGACAGCAGCGCGCGTTCCTTGTACAGCGAGTATACCGTGGCCGACAGCAGCAAGGGAATGGCGAGGAAGAAGGAAAATTCCGTGGCCGCCTTGCGCGACAGGCCGAACATCATGCCGCCGATAATGGTGGCGCCCGAGCGGCTGGTGCCGGGAATGAGCGCGAACGCCTGGGCGCAACCGACTTTCACGGCGTCCATCAGCGTCATGTCGTCCACGCTCTCGACCCGCACCGCGGCCGGGTTGGCCTTGGCGCGCTTTTCCACCCACAGGATGACGAAGCCGCCGACAATGAAGGCGGCCGCCACCGGGATCGGGTGGAACAGATAGGCCTTGATGCTCTTGTTGAACAGGATGCCGAGCATGCCGGCCGGCAGCGAGCCGGCGATCACGTTGACGATGAAGCGCTGCGCCTTGGCGTCGCTGAACATGCCCGACAGCACCGCGGCGATGCGCGCGCGGTATTCCCACATAACGGCGACAATGGCGCCGGCCTGGATCACGATCTCGAACACTTTGACCTTCTCGCCGACAAAGTTGAGCAGGCTGCCAGCCAGGATCAGGTGGCCGGTGGAGGAAATCGGCAGGAATTCGGTGAAACCTTCAACCAGGCCCATGATGATGGCCTGCAACGCGAGAGTGATGTCCATAGGTCGTGTGTGATGTCGTGGTGGAAAGAGTGGCGCGAAAGCGGCGTCGAAGCTTACCATGGCCCGGCCCGGTTCTTGTGTAGCGGACGCAGGCGGACGGCATTTTACCCTGCCGGCCGGGATATACCCGGTATGGCCAATTTTTAGTTGCTTAACTAACCACTATTTAGCTATGCTGGAGCGGACCCCGGCGCGGCATACTGACCGGCCGGACAACAAGGAGAGCCTGCATGGACTATGTGAATCTCGGCCGCACCGGCCTGAAAGTGTCGCGCCTGGCGCTGGGCTGCATGACCTACGGCGTACCCGAGCGCGGCGGCCACGCATGGACGCTGGACGAGGAGCAAAGCCGTCCCGTCATCCGCCACGCGCTGGAGGCCGGCATCAACTTCTTCGACACCGCCAATTCCTATTCGGACGGCACCAGCGAAGAAATCACCGGCCGCGCGCTGCGCGACTTCGCCCGCCGCGAGGAAGTGGTGATCGCCACCAAGGTCTACTTCCCGCAGGGCAAGGGACCGAACCAGCGCGGCCTGTCGCGCAAGGCGCTGATGGCCGAAATCGACAACAGCCTGCGCCGCCTCGGCACCGACTATATCGACCTGTACCAGATCCACCGCTGGGACTACGCCACGCCGATCGAGGAAACGCTGGAGGCGTTGCACGACATCGTCAAGGCCGGCAAGGCGCGCTACATCGGCGCCTCGTCGATGTACGCCTGGCAGTTCGCCAAGGCGCTGTACACGGCCGACCGGCACGGCTGGACCCGTTTCGCCACCATGCAGAACCAGCTCAACCTGATCAACCGCGAGGAAGAGCGCGAAATGCTGCCGCTGTGCGTGGCCGAGGGCATAGGCGTGGTTCCGTGGAGCCCGATGGCGCGCGGCCGCTTGACGCGCGACTGGGCCGAGGCCAGCCACCGCTCCGACACCGATCTGATCGCCAAGGAGATGTACACCGCGACCGAGGCCTCGGACCGGCTGGTGGCCGAGCGCGTCAAGCAGGTGGCAGAGGCGCGCGGCATTCCGCGCGCCCAGGTGGCGCTGGCCTGGGTGCTGCAGCAGCCGGCCGTCACCGCCCCCATCGTCGGCGCCGCCAAGTTCTCCCACGTGGACGACGCGGTGCAGGCGCTGCAAGTGCGCCTGACGGCCGACGAGCTGCGCCTGCTGGAATCGGCCTACGTGCCGCATCCGGTGGCGGGCTTCAACTAGGGTTCGCTTGCGTTCAGTGGACAGTGGGGTATAGTGTGGTTATGTAAAGTCCACTGTAAAGCGGGGATGTGATGAGTAGGAAAATGAGGCAGGCGCCTGTTTATTTTGTCATAGCGCAGGTGAGGCACAATTCCGTCTTGATGCTGGACTCTTATATCCCAGAGATCCAAGACCGGATGCGCCTGGCTGGCTATCCCGATCACCGTCCCGGAAAATCCCTGATTGTCAATTTAACGGGGCCAAACGGCGAGGCTGGCGCTCACAGGCAGACAGAGCGGCATTCGTTTCTCGACCGGGATTGTTCGCATGGTTTCATTGTTGAGCACGATGGTTTGTCGTTTCAGACCACCGATTACGACACCTTCGAGACATTTTCTTCCGCATTTTTCTCGGGGCTTGAGATTGTCCATTCGATCCTGTCGCTTGATTATTCGGACCGGCTTGGCATGCGTTACCTTGATGCGGTGGTTCCGAACGAGAGTGAGCCGGACTTGAAGCGTTACCTCACACCGGGGGTGCTCGGCTTGCACGGTCGTTTGCCGGGCAATGCACCGATTGCCTTATCGTTGTCTGAGACTCACGTGCCAATGGATGGCGCATATCTATTGTCAAGGACGATCGTTCGAAATGGGCAGTTGGGGTTCCCTGGTGACTTGGAACCCCAAGGTTGGATTGTCCCTGACCGGTTCCGGGAAATAGATGGTCTGCATGCCATTATCGACACGGACGCTTCGCAAGCTGGGCGCGAGGATTTTAACGTGGAACAATTACGCCTCCGCTTGGAGGCTTTGCACAGCAAAGTACATTTGGCGTTCCAAGCGAGCGTTACCGACGTCGCTTTGAATGCCTGGGGCTGACGGGAGGACTTATGTCTGCGATGGAAAACGCCGCACAGGCGAAACGAGTTTCGGGTCATCAAGCCTACATTCATCTGAGCCAAGACAGCTTGGGACTGGAGAAAGTCTACGCACCTTATGTTTATGCAGGTACCGGAACCTCAGTGAGCCCTGCTAGCGAAGGTGCGGTTCCGATACGCACGACGTCAAATCCGGCAAGGAATCATTACAAATCAGTATTGACGAGTCCGTCTCAGGCGCTGGTGCTGCATCCGACTCCAGCGCAAAACCTCATGCTTATCCGTGAAGTGTTGAAACCTAGCGTGTTGGAATTGGCCAGTCTCTTCGGCGTTTCACGGCAAGCAGTCCACGCTTGGCAAACTGGCGCGCAGCCGAACGCGGAGTCTGAAGAAAAATTGGCAGTGCTTGCCCAAGCGGCAAAAGTTTTCGCAGACTCTGGCGTTACAGTCGATGCCCAGACCTTGCACCGCAAGGTAGGCGGCAGTGAAACCTTGTTGAGGGCCGTCTTGACGGGGGCAGACGCCATTCAGCTTGCGCGCGCTTTGGTCGAGACTCTGAGAAGAGAGGGCAGTCAACGTGCTCAATTGAGCCGTCAGTTGGCCGGTCGTGCTCCGCCGCCTGTGCGGGTGGACGACTACGGTAGCCCCGCACTTCCAAGTGATGACTAGCTTCTCCGGTCATGACCATATCTACCCGCGATACGCCTTGGCGCCAAGGAATGGTTCTCCAGGATGAGGCCGTAGTGGAGTTTGGTCTGGCGGGCGAAGGACCTGCCGAGCGGGTGGTGGTCGTCATTAGCCACGATTGCGACATAGCCAATCTGGAGAAAGAGCCTCAGGTCGAAGTAATCACGGGAAGGCGCATCGCGGTATTGGGCGCAGATGCGAATGCCAAGACACCGCGTCGTCTGCACATTGCGTTCCAGACAGAAAGTGGACCGGTTGCGGTCGAACTTCAGGCGATCGACAAACGGCTAATACCCAATCAGGCGCTAAGGCGGCACCTTCCTCGAGCGGGATGGTGCTTGCTATCTGAAGATTTGGTGATATTGCAGGCTTGGCTTGCGGCCAGATACAGACGTTCCGCGTTTCCCGAGCAGTTTGAAGAGCGCTTGCGAAGTAAGGCTGCAAGAAAGATCGCCAAAGCGCTGGAGCCAGCGGGGCAGCATATTATTGCCGTCTTCTTCGACGTAGATGGCGGCCATGAAGTGGCACGCACGGATGTTGATGACTTGTACAGCTTGCGTGTCACTTTGCTCTACGAGAGTGGCAAGGATGAACCGGCAGCACATGCTGCCGCTGAGTTGGCTTGCGACGCAATCGTCGAGATCTTTGAATCAATCTTTCAGTCGGCAACAGGATGGCACAACATTCAGTTGCTGGACTGCTCGTCAATTTCAGACAACGCCATGACAGTTGCGCAGAGCCGTTTGCTAAAGGAGTGGCGATTGGAGTACCTGAGTTTGGAGGGTGATCCTCAACAAGCCATGCTTGGAACGGTATGAGTTGTTGTGTCGTGCGCCCGCCTGTGTTCGCCAGCGTACGGTGCCGGCGGGCACAGGGGCGTAAGGTGGGACTTCACTTTCTCAGGAGTCCGCCATGACCAAGCACAGCAACGATGAACGCATGAAACAGCAGCGCGAAGCGCAACAGGCGCAGCAGGACGCGAACAGGAATCAGCAGCGCGCCGAGGAAAGCGAAGTGGCCGGCCGCCACAAGAATGACGGCCAGAAAGACCACAAGGGCGCCGACAAGGGCCCGCGCGGCCAGTAGGCGGCCAGTAAGCGGGAAATAAGCGGCCAATGACGTTCAGGGCGCGGTCGCGCGCTCCAGGTCGGCCAGCCACAGCATTGCGTGCTCGCGGCTGGCGCCGCACATGTCGGCGGCCGGTTGCAGGCCGCCGCAGAAGGCGGGCCGCTCGGGCCGGCCGAAGACCAGGCAGCGCATGTCGTCGGCCAGCTGCACGCAGCGGACGCCCGCCGGCTTGCCATTGGGCATGCCGGGGATGGGCGAGGTGATCGAGGGCGCGGTGCAGCACGCGCCGCATCCGGGGCGGCACTGCAGCGCGGTTTCTGCTGTTGTCATGGCGATACTGTTGCGCGGCGCCTGGCCGCGCGGCGATTCGGATTCGAGGGCGACAGTATACTCTTTTCGCTGCGTCTTTCCCGCTACGGCCGCAGCGACGGCCAACTGCTCAGCGCAAACGTGGCGCGGGCCGGCTGGCCCGGCTGCAGGCCGGGCACGTCGCCCAGCTCCAGGTACAGCTTGGCCATCTGCATCGGCTTGTCGCCCTGCGAAATGACGATCACCTTGTGCGCCTTCACACGCTGGCTCAGCGCCGCCACGTCCACCTGCACCGGCTCGTCCAGGTTCAGCTCGCGCAGGCGCGAGCGCGGCACCGAGGCCACCACCCGCATATGGGCCGGATCGTAGAGGGTGATGATGTGCCGGCCCGCCGTGGCGATCTCGCCCGGCCGCGCCATCGTCGCCGAGACGACGGCCTCGTACGGCGCCGTGATCTCGCTGGCGCCGACGCGCGCCAGCACCTGGCCCGCATGCACGCGGTCGCCGGCCTTGACCAGCAACTCGCCGATCTCGCCTGTCACGCTGGCGCGCAGCGTGCACTGGCGCAGCGACTCGGCGTAGGCGTCGGTGATGCGGGTTTCGGAAGTCTCCTGCATGGCCTTCTGCACCGGCGCGGTTTTGGCCGCGCTGAGCGAATTGGCGGCCTGCGCTGACGGCAGGGGCGGAAGCAGCGCGGCAATGACGCACAGCGCGAGTTTGGCCAGCGATGTCGAGGCTGGCGCCGGTAAGGCTAGTTGCATGGTGATGCATCCCTAAACGTTGTATTTTTATGAGGCCCGTGGCGTGCGGGGGTGGGGCACGCGCTGGCAAGTTGCCGAGCATATAAAACACTTGTGAAGAAATTATGAGCATTGTGGTCGCAATGTCACTGGCGCATGGCCGGTGTTGTTTCCGTGCGTTACAATTTCCCGCATGAACTGGCCTACGCCGCGCGCCCTGCTGATCTGGTGTTCCCTGCTGCTCTCGCTCTGCCTGCACGCGCCCGTGGCCCGCGCGGCGGGCACCGTGCTGGCCATGCCGGACGGCTTGCCGCTGCAATTAGTGGAAAAACTCGAATATCTGGAGGACGCCTCGGGCGCCCTGACGCTGGAGCAAGTGCGCGCCATGCCGCCGCAGCGCTACACGCCGCTGACGGCGCGCAATTTCAGCAAGGGCTTCACCGCGTCCAGCTACTGGGTGCGCTTTTCGGTGCGCAACACGTCCGCGCTGCCGGTGGACTGGGTGCTGCAGCACCGCCTGCCGTTCACCGACTATGTGCAGGTGTCGGTGCTGACCGGCGGCCAGTTGCGGCTGAGGGAGACCGCCGGCGACCGCACGCTGGAAGCGCAGCGGCAGATGCCGTCCCACCTGCCCAGCTTCAAATTCACGTCGGCCCCCGGCGAGACGGCCGACATCTACGTCCGCCTCGGCAACGAGAACAAGGCCGAGCTGCAGATGGTGTTCCGCCTCGACACGCTGACCGCCTTCATCGCCGCCGCCAGCGCCGACGAGAACCTGCTCGGCATCCTGTACGGCGTGCCGCTGGCGCTGGCCTTCTCCTCCATGGTCGGCGCGGCGGTGGCGCGCGACCGCCGCTTCTCCACCTACGCGCTGTACGCGCTGGCCACGGTCGCCACCTGGATAGGCTTCAACGGGCACTTCGCCCGCTTCCTGCAATTCGACGCGCCGGACCTTTTCAACAGCCTGCTGCACATGCTGCTGCTGGTGCAGACCATCTTCCTCACGCTGTTCGCGCGCGAGTTCCTACAGACGCGCACGCAGATGCCGGGTTTCGACCTGGTCTTCCGCGCGATGATACTGCTGGCCTGCGGCGGCATCCTGCTGCGCCTGAGCGGCGTGTACACGCTGGTGGCGCAGCTGGCGCTGGCTTTGATGGCCCTGAGCTCGGTGACCGCGCTGGCGGCCTGGCAGGCCTGGCGGCGCGGCATGGTGCACGCGCGCTGGTTCTTCTTCGCGCAGCTGACCAGTACCGTGCCGCTGGCGGTCGGCCTGGCGGGCGTGCGCTTCGGCATCTACGCCTACGACGGCTTCGTCAACTTCCAGGGTATCTACTTCGCCGAGTTGCTGCTGCTGGCAGTGGCCCAGCACGACCATGTGCGCCTGATGCAGGACCGCCAGCGCGAACTGGAACAGGCGCACGAGCGCGCGCTGGCCGAGCGCAACGCCTACCTGGAGGCGGAGATGTCGGCGCGCAGCCGGGCACTGGCGGCGATGGAGCGGCGCGCCGCCTTCGTGGCCGAAGTGGGGGCCGTCACCCAGCGCGTGGCCGACGGCGAATTCGCGGCGCGCCTGCCGATGCCCGAGGAGAGGGCGCTGCAGCCGCTGGCGGCCAGCGTCAACGCCATGGCCGAATCGCTGGCGCGGCTGGAGGGCGGGCGGCGCCACTGGATCGCCGAGATCAGCCACGAGCTGCGCACGCCGCTGGCGGGCCTGATCGCGCAGATCGAGGCCATGCTGGACGGCGTCCATCCGCTCGACCTGGCGCGCCTGGAGTCGCTGCACCGCGCCGCCGAACGCCTCACGCGGCTGGTGGACGATCTGCACGAGCTGGCCATGAGCCATCTGCGTCCGCTCGCGTGCCGCTACGCGCCGGTCGATTACCAGCAGCTGCTGGCCGACCTGATGCCGCATTTCATGCCGGAGGCGCGCAAGCGTGGCGTGGAGCTGGAGCTGGCGCTGGAGCCGGGCCTGGTCCCGGGGCTCGGGACCGAGGTGGAGGCAGGGGCGGAGGCGGCGGCCGCGGATTGCGGCCTGCTGCCGCCGCCGGTAAGATGGGACAGCGGCCGCATCAACCAGCTGCTGATCAACCTGATCGGCAACAGCATCGCCTACACCGACGCGCCGGGCCGCATCCTGATACGCGCCGGCGCCGCCCGGGGACAGGTGCGCATCGAGATCGAGGACAGCGCGCCGGGGCTGGAACAGCGCGAACTGGAACAGGTGTTCGAGCCGCTGTTCCGGGCCGAGGCCGCACGCAGCAGGCGCAGCGGCGGCAGTGGCCTGGGACTGAAGATTTGCCGCGCCATCGTGGACGCGCACCATGGCAGCATCGCCGTGTCGGCCTCCCCGCTGGGCGGCGTGCGGGTGTGCGTGGAACTGCCATTTTTACCGGAAAAAGCATGAATGAATACAGTGTCTTGATCGCCGAGGACGACGACCAGATCGCCGGCGTGCTGGCCGACTACCTGGCGCAGGACGGCTTTCGCACCCAGCGCGTGGCCGACGGCGGGGCCGCGCTGCGAGCCATCCTGGCTGGCGCGCCGTCGGTGGTCATCCTGGATGTGATGCTGCCGGTGATGAGCGGCCTGGAAGTGTGCCGCGCGGTGCGCGCCAGCAGCGCGGTGCCCATCCTGATGCTGTCGGCCTGCGGCGACGAGGAGGACCGCCTGGACGGTCTCAATTGCGGCGCCGACGATTACGTCTGCAAGCCCTTCAGTCCGCGCGAAATCGTGGCGCGGGTGCGCGCCATGCTGCGCCGCGCCGACCCCGGCCTGCGCACCGGCGCGCAGCCGCAGGCGGCCGGCTTCGTGCTGGGCGGCCCGGCCGACCGCGTACTGTGGGACGGCCGGCCAGTGCCGTTCACGCGGGTGGAGGAACGCCTGTTCCGCACCATGGCGGCCGCGCCGCGCCGCGTCTTTACGCGCGAAGCGCTGCTCAACGCCATGCACCAGGAATTCCGCGACATCAGCGAACGCGCCATCGACACCCACATCAAGAACCTGCGCCGCAAGGTCAAGCTGCTGGCGCCGGAGCGCGGCTTCATCCACGCCATGTACGGCGTCGGTTACTACTTCGAGGACAAGCCCGAGTAGCTGCCCGGGCGGGACCTGGTGCCGGCTGCGGCGGCGGCCGAGGGAGAACGGGCCCGCGCTGGCGGAGCCAGGCCAACCAGGCCAATCAGCCAAGCAGCTAATCAGCCAATCAGCCAATCAGGCCGGTGTCTTGCTTGCCTCGAACGCGCGCCACAGCCGGCGCAGCGTGCGGCCGGAACCTTGCCTGGTTGAGGCCAGGTAGCCGCGCGTGAAGGCGGCGCTGCCGTCCAGGCGGGCCTCGCCGTGCTGCAGCTTCTTGAGCAGGTTGTCGGCCACGGCGGTGTCGTTCAGCCAGCCCAGTTCATCCTGCAGCCTGGACAAGGCTTTGACGAAAGGCCGCACGCGCTTCTTCGCATACAGCGACTGGAAGAATTCGGCGGCGTAGCGCGTTTTTTTGGCGGCGGTGCGCACGCGGTGGCGCGTCCTGGCGCCGGCGCCTTTCAGCTTGCCGCCGCGCTTGAGCAGGCGCGCGCGGCTTGCCTCCAGCACCCGGTCCGCGAAACCGGCGGCGCCCTTGCCGAGCAAGCGGCGCTGCCGTGCCGTGCAATGCCCGCGCCATTCCGCGTCATGCAGCCAACTGGCCAGGTTGCGCATCATGTCGGCGTAGCGCGCCGAGCTGACCGCGTCAGCGGCGGCCGCGCGCAAATCGTTGGCGCGCGTTTCGGCCGCCAGCCGCACCAGCACCAGTTCCATGTCGTCGGGCAGGTCCTCGGCCACGCGCGGCAGGGTGGACGAGGCCAGCACGTCCCAGTCGCGCGCGGCGCCCAGTTCCTTGCCCAGCCAGTCCAGGTCGCGCCGCAGCGGCTCGGGCAGCTCCAGCAGATGGCCGAACAGGTCCAGGGCGGAGCGCAGGCGGCGCAGGCCCACGCGCATCTGGTGCAGCGCTTCGGGCGCGTTGCCGCGTGCCACCGCGGCGTGGTTGGCCTCGATGTGTTCGCAGCAGCTGGCAGCGATGCGGCGGAAGGACTGCTCCACGCTGAGTTCCTTGTTCAGCGCCAGCGGCGCGGCGCGCACGGCGTCGCTGGCCGGCCCGTTCGGCCGCGCGCTGTGCACTTCGGCGGTGTCCGGCTTGCCGGCCAGTTTCAGTTGGGCGCTCATGGCCGTCCTCCTCGTGATTCCATGGAAGCAATGTAGCAGTTCCAGCCGTGCGCCCGCGCCAGCTTGCATGCTGGAATGCTGATCGGCTATTAAACGGCTTGCTGACGAGACAGGACCGATCGTGTTGGGCAGGGCGTTGAATTTGCGATAATCTTGCACACCATCGTTGTTCCGACCAATGCACACCAACCCGAGGCTAGCCGTGGCCCTTGCGCCCTCCGCCGATCCGCAACAACTGCGCACCTGGCTGGCGGCCGCCGCCGCGCGCGACGCCAAGGCCTTCCGCCTGCTGTACAACGCCACTTCGCCGAAACTGTTCGGCTACGCGCTGCGTATATTGCACAAGCGCGAGCTGGCCGAGGAGGTGCTGCAGGAGAGTTTCATCTCCATTTGGCACAGTGCCCGCAGTTACCAGAGCGAGCTGGCCGCGCCCATGACGTGGATGGCGGCCGTCGTGCGCAACAAGGCGCTCGACGCACTGCGCCGCACGGACGGCAGCCTGGAGATAGACGTGGATACTTTCGACAGCACCATCCTGGACGCCTTGCGGGATCCGGCCGCGACGCCGATCGAGGCGCTGCAGATCAGCGGCGACGCCAAGGCGCTGGCCTATTGCATGGCGATGCTCGAAGGCCTGCACCGGCAGGTGATCGGCATGGCGTTTTATCACGACCTGTCGCACAGCGAGGTGGCGCAGCAACTGGCAATCCCGATCGGCACCGTGAAAACCTGGATACGGCGCAGCCTTGAGCGGCTCAAGACCTGTCTGGCGAAAGGGGAGCGGCCATGAACATCCGTGGCAATGCCGTCCTGCGCGAGAAGCTCGCGGCCGAATTCGTGCTGGGCACCTTGAAGGGCGGTGCAAGGCGCCGCTTCGAAGGCTGGCTGCACGGCGACGCGGCACTGCGCCGCACCGTGGCCGAGTGGGAGGAGCGTCTGCTGCCCTTGTCCGAGTTCGCCGGCGAGCAGGCGCCGCGCGCCGAAGTATGGCGCGGCATCGAGCGTCGCCTGAATCTGGCGCCGCCGGCGCCGGCCTGGCAGTTCTGGCGGCGCGAGTCGCTGGACTTCTGGCGCGCCTTGAGCATGGCGTCGGGCGCGGTGGCGGCGCTGGCCGTGGTGTTCGCGGTATCGCTGACCCGGGCACCGGAAACGCCCGCCATCAACTACGCCGCTACGCTGACGGATGAACAGTCGCAGACCGCCATCCTGCTGACGGGCGACAGCCGCCGCCATACCCTGGATGTGCGCGTGGTAAACAGCGTGGCCGTCGCGGCCGACAAGACGCTGCAGCTGTGGGCGATTCCAAAGCAGGGCAATCCGCGCTCGCTGGGCATCCTGCCGGACAACCGCAGCGCAAGGCTGGCGCTGTCCGAGCGCGCCATCGGCGGCGACGTGCAGCTGCTGGCGATCAGCCTGGAGCCGAAGGGCGGCTCGCCCAACCCCGACGGGCCGACCGGGCCGGTGCTGTACAAGGGGAACTGGGTGAAGCTGCTGTAGCCGCCACGCTGCTGCAGCCGCTTCTAGAAGGCCCGTTCGCCCAGCCACACGCAGGCCGCCGCCGCGATCAGGGCGGAACCGCCCGTGAATACAAGGCGGCGGTAGAACCAGGTGGCGCGCAGCATGAAGGCCAGCGGCAGGAAGGCGGCCACGATGGCCAGCTGGCCCACTTCCACGCCCGCGTTGAAGCCCAGCAGCGCCAGCATCAGCGCGCCTTGCGGCAGGCCGAGGTCGCCCAGCACGCTGGCGAAGCCGAAGCCGTGGATCAGGCCGAATGCGAGAGCGCCCGCCCAGCGCCGGCCGCGCACGACAGGCATGAGGTTGTTCAGGGCGGCGGCGATCACCGAGGCGGCGATGAGCGACTCGACCAGGCGCGACGGCAGCGACACCAGGTTCAGCGCGGCCAGGCTGAGGGTGATCGAGTGCGCCAGTGTGAAGGCGCTGACGGTCTTCAGCACGTCGATGGCGGCGGCCTTGAAGTCCGGCGCCTGGTGCCAGGCGCGGTCGCGCCAGACCAGCACGGCCGGCAGCAGCAGCGACAACAGGAACAGGATGTGGTCGTAGCCTATCCAGATGTGCCAGACACCGTGCTTCAGGTAGGCGGCGAACTGCGCATAGCGGGAAGCGTGCGCCAGCTGCACCGTTTGCTCGGCCTGGCCGGCGCCGAAGATGGCGCTGACGGTCGCCCCGCCGCGCTCCAGGCGCAGCAGGCCCTTGTGCTGCGGGTCGGTGTCGGCGAACAGACGGTAGCCGATGCGCAGCGCAACCGGCGCGGTGGGGCAGAAGGCGCTGAAACGCAGCACGGTGTAAGCACCGTCGGTGTGGCGGTCGATCAGTTGCTCGCCTGCGGAAATTGCACAGGGCGTAGCGGCAGGCAGGGCCGAGGCTGTGGCTCCGGCCACGGCTCCGGCTGAGTTCGCGCTCGCGTCGCCGGCGCTGCTGGCACCCGTCGCCGCCCCCGCCTCCGTGGAGGCCAGTGTCAGGCGGGCCAGCGCGTAGGCGGCAATCTGGTGATGGTGTTCGCGTACTTCGTCCCAGGTCAGCTGGCCGTCGCCGTCGCTGTCCAGGCCAAGCGCGTAGTCCAGGTCGCGCAGTGCGATATCCCACTGGCCCTCGATGCGCTGGCCGTCGGCGCGCAGCGTGAGATAGCTGTCGCTGGGTTTGTGGCCGTGGGCCGGGGCGGTGGCGCCGCACAGCAGCAGACAGGCAATGAGCAGGCGGCGCATCATGGCCGGCCTTTCGCCTGGCTTTGCAGCTGGAGGGCAGGTTTCGCTGGCTGTATGCCGAGCTGCGCGGCCAGCGGCGCGATGGCAATGTCTTCCAGCCCGCTCCGGGCCATCCACGCCAGCGCCGGTGCGGCGGCGCTGCGGTCACCGGCGGCGTGCGCCGCTTCCAGCAAGATGCGCAGGTCGGCGGGCTCCTTCTGCACCGCCCAGTTCTGCTGCGCCAGCGCCAGCGCCGCCCCGACGTCGCCGCGCAGGTGCAGTTCGTAGCGCGCCTGCTCGCGCTGGTGCACGCTGTCGCCGCGCAGCGCGGCGGCAGCGAAGCGGGCATGCAGCTCGTTGATGGCGTCAGCCAGTTCCGTGCTGGCGGCGGCGCCGGCGGCCTGGCGCCGGTCGCGATGCCGGCCTTGCTGGCTCTGCTGGATCTGCTTCAATGCGAGCGCATGGCGCAGCAGCAGGCCGTCGATACGGTGCTGGTCTTTCAGGAGTTCTGTCGCTTCCGCACCGCGCTGGCGGTCGAGCAGGAAGTCGGCGTAGGCGCCCAGCAGGTAGCTGTCGCGCGGGGCCAGCGCGAGCGCGGTTTTGTAGCGCGCCTCGGCCAAGCCGGCGTCGCCACGGCGGGTCGCCATCTCGGCCAGCAGCGTCAAGGCCCAGAGCCGCAACTCCGGCGCGGTGTCCGCGTTGCGCTGCAGGGTGGTGGCGAGCAGCGCGTCGCTCTGGAGCAGACGACCGGTGACGCCGGACACATTGCTCAGGCAGGCGATGCCGGCCAGTTGCTCCGCCAGCGCGGACAGGCGTGCGCAGCTGGCGGTGGCCGCGCCGTAGCGGCCCAGCACCGCCTGCACCGTCGCGCGCGTGAGCCAGGCTTGCGCATTGGCCGGTTCGGCCGCCGTCACGGCGTCCAGATCGGCCATGGCGGGCTGGAAGCGGTGCGTGTTCTGTAACAGGATGGCGCGCAGCAGGCGCACGGCGGCCGGCGGTGCGGGCTGGCGCCACCATGGCGCCAGCGCCGCTTGCGCATAGCCGAAGTAGCGCGGGTCCGACTCGCTGCGGCCGATGGAGATGTAGCGCTGCGCCAGCGTGGCGGCCAGTTGCGCGTCGTCCGGCGCGGCCGCCAACCTGGAGCGCATGCGCCGCAGTTCCTGCTGCAGCGGATCACCGCGGCGCGGCAGCGTTTCGATCACCTCGGTGCCCGAGCGTGGCAAGTGCGGCGCGGCTTGCACGGCCGGCGCGTGCAGCGTGAGGAAGGCCGACAGCGCGACGGCGCTGAAAGGCGGCGCGGCCGCCGCCGCGAACTTGAGCGTGGTCTGGTACATGGTTGCCCCTGGCTTGTCAGCGCGGCGCCGCCGGCAGTGCCGTTGCCGCGCCGCTTGATAACAGCACTGCCGATGACGGCATTGCCGGAGGTAGCGCTGCCGCTTATTGCAGCGCCGCCGGTTCGCTGTCTTCAGGCGCGGTCAGCACCGCGCTATCGGTGGCGGACGGTTCCTGGTCGTCCGGCGCGGCGCCGACCACGGCCAGCACCGCCGAGTAGAAGGTGTCGGCCAGAGTCACCGGCGGCGGGATCACGGGCGGCGCAGCAGTGCCGCCATCGGTGCCGTGGCTGCCGCCGCAGGCGCTGAGCAGCACGGCGGAGGCGATCAGAACGAGTGTTTTCATGGCGTTCCCCTTATTTCTGCGGTGAGCCTGGCAGCGGCGTTTTCAGGTACGGGAAGCTGGTGTTGACGAAACTCTCGTCCAGGTAGGCGCCGTCGGTGAAGCGCAATGCGCCGGCCGGCGCGTCGGCCGGGGTGCAGCCCAGGTTCAGCGTGCACAGCTTGCCCATCACCACGCGCAGCGCGATGTCCACCACGTCGTCGCCGGGGCGGCGGCCGTTGGGGAAGCCGGCGTTGTCGCCGTCGATCACGCCCAGGCGCTTTTGCGCGCCGCTGGCGGTAATGGCGACCGAGGTGTTCAGGCGCAGCATCTCGGCGGGGGTGACCTTGGCCGGCTGGTTCAGGCCTTTCACGCCGGTCAGGAAGGCCGCCACAAGGTCGTTGCGCGGGAAGTTGGTGGGCGCCTTGGCGCCGGCGCTGCCGTACAGGATCTCCACCAGCGCGGGCAGCGTCGGGTTGGTCACGTAGTCGGCGAACTGGCCGTCGCCGGAAGGCTTGCTGTGGTTGAACCTGTCCTTGTCCTTCAGGCCGATCACCAGTTCATTGACCAGCGGCGCGCCCAGGCGCGACACCTGGGTCCAGGCGCCGCCTTCCCTGGACGCGCCTGTGCCGCCGCCGGGCGCCGGATTGAGCAAGCGCCCCTGGCGCATGCTGGCCGTGGTCCAGCCGCCGATGACGGGGTCCGCGCCGGCGCCGTTGGCGGCGGTCAGGCAGTCGGCCGCCACTTCCAGTTCGATGGCGGTGACGTTCTTGTCGTCCAGGTCGTCCCTGGCGTTCTTCTCGGCCCCCGCCAGGAACTCGACGGCCGGCGCCTTGATGTTGATCAGGTCGAAGGTCTCGCCCAGGTTGACCACGAAAGGATCTTTGCGCTGGCCGACGAACATGCGGGCCGGCGTGGCGCAGCCGGGAATGTTGACCGCGTAGACGTGCTTGGCGGCGTAGGCCGCGTAGTCCGGGATGGCCTTGTTGCCGATGTTGTCGATCGGTTTGTCGAAGCTGGCGCCGCCGCCGGCCGCGTTGGTGACGGCGGCCCGCTTGCCGCCGCGCCGGTCGCCGCGCACCACGTTCACGCTATAAGTCTCGCGCACATTGATGCCGGCCGGGTTGACGCCGTTGATGGCGCCGCCGTTGATCACCAGCGGGATCGATACTTTCTTGCCGCCCACGGTGAGTTGGGTGTCCTTGTTGGTGTTGGAAAAGCGGAACTGGAAGGTCAGGTCTTCCCTGGCGTCGCCGTCGTTGTCGATGTGGATCTCGTACAGCGAGTCCGGGTCCATGGTGAAGAAGTTCGGGCCGCCGTAGGCGTCCTGCAGGGGCACGTAGTTGGCGATCAGGGTGACGAATTTCTCACGCCCCGGCTCGTAGCTGCGGAACATGTAGAAGTCGGTTGCGTCCACTTTCGGCTGCCTGGTGATGAAGGGCGCCTCGCGGTGGCTGGACGCCGCCGCTTGTTGCGCCAGGGCCGCTGCGATCAGGCCGACGATCACGGCGGCCCGCAGCGGATAGGTATTGGTAATTGCCATGCTGTTTCTCCTTTGAATAGCTGGTCCGGGGAAGTGCTGCATGGGCATATACGCGGCGCGGCGAGGACCGGATTCAAAAAAGGGCAAAAAAGTACAAAAACACGGCGGCGGCATGGACGCGGCGTTCTGGTCTCTGGACTGTTGTATGCTTGGGCGGGCCCGGCACTGACTCCGTGCCATGAAGCTGCTGAAGAGATGAGGATATCGATATGAAACCTTGTTCGCCTGTAGCCGCACGATGAAACCGCTGCCCGCCTTCGCCGCATGGAAGGATGCCGCCGCGCTGATCGTGCACGGGCCGGACGCTTTGGAAACCCGGCGCGCGGTGCTGGGCGCCAGCCCCATCACGCCTGCCGAACATGTCTTCATCCGCAACAACCTGCCGGTGCCCGACGCGTGCATCGTGGCCAACCGCGACACCTGGTCCCTGCGGGTGGACGGCGTGAGAAATCCGCGCGCGCTGCGTTTGAAGGAGCTCAAGGAATTCGACGCGCAGAGCGTGGCCATGGTGCTGCAGTGTTCAGGAAACGGGCGCGGCATGTTCCCCAGCGAGCCTGCCGGCAGCCCCTGGCTGGTCGGCGCGGCCGCTTGCGTGCAGTGGCGCGGCGTACCGGTGCGCGCGCTGGTGCAGGCGCTGGGCGGCGCGCTCCCGGGCTTGAAATACATGACCGGCACCGGCGGCGAAGCGCTGCCGGACGGCGTCGATCCGCTCACGGTGGTGGTCGAGCGCTCGATGCCGGCCGAGGCCATGGGCGAGGCCTTGCTGGCGTGGGACATGAACGGCGGGCCGATACCGCTGGCCCACGGCGGCCCTTTGCGGCTGATCGTGCCCGGCTACATGGGTGTGAACCACATCAAATACATCAAGCGCCTGGCCTTCACGGCGGAGCAGAGCGGGGCGGAGATCCAGCAGCGCAGCTACCGCATGACGGCGCCGGGCCGGGAGAGCGTCCCCAGCGATCCATCGATGTGGGAGATGGGAGTGAAGTCGTGGATCAGTGGCCCGCTGCCTGAAGGCGGCGCGCTGGCGCCGGGCCGGCACGTGGTCGAGGGCGTGGCCTTCGGCGGCCTGCACCCGGTCAAGCGCGTCGACGTGTCGGCCGACGGCGGCCGGAGCTGGCAAGAAGCGCGCTTCACCGGACCGGAGCCGGGCCGCTACGCGTGGCGCCGGTTCGAGGCGGCGGTGCAGCTTGGGGCGGGCACGCACACGCTGGTGTCGCGCGCCGAGGACAGCACGGGCTGCCGGCAGCCTGAATCCCGGATCGAGAATGTGCACGGCTACGGCAACACCAGTTGGCGCGACCATGCCGTGCAAGTGACGGTGGCCTGATGCGGGCCGCCTGGGCGCGCTTCAGGCCAGCTGCTGCAGCAGTCCGATCAGCGCGCACGCGGCGATCACGTGCATGACATTGCGCTGGTAGCGCAGCAGGGCGATGGCGGCGCCGATGGCGATCAGCGCGGAGAGCCAGTCGAAGCGGCCGGCAAAGCCTTGCGGCCACAGCACGTGGTAGCCGAAGAACAGCGCCAGGTTGGCGATCACGCCCACCACGGCGGCCGTGATGGCGGTCAGCGGGGCGGTGAATTTCAGGTCGCCGTGCGTCGCTTCGACCAGCGGGCCGCCGGCCAGGATGAACACGAAGGAGGGCAGGAAGGTGAACCACGTCACCAGCGCAGCCGCCGCGGCGCCGGCGAGGAACAGCGCGTGCGGGCCGAATACGGCCTGCAGGTAGCCGCCCACGAAGGCGACGAAGGCCACCACCATGATCAAGGGACCGGGCGTCGTTTCTCCGAGCGCCAGGCCATCCATCATCTGCGCCGCGGATAGCCAGCCGTGCTGCTCGACCGCGCCCTGGTAGACATAGGGCAGTACCGCGTAGGCGCCGCCGAAGGTGAGCAGCGCGGCCTTGCTGAAGAACCAGCCCATTTGCGTCAACGTGTGCTGCCAGCCGAAGACGGCGGTCAGCGCCGCCATCGGCACCGCCCATAGCGCGGCGCCGGCGGTGGCGATGCGCGCCAGGCTGCGCCAGCGGAAGCGCGCGTGCTCGGGCGGCGGGGTGTGGTCGTCGATCAGCGCGGGGCCGAAGGAGTGGCTGGCCGCGCCATGGCCGCCGCCTGCCTGGAAACGGTCCGGCGCCACGCGTCCGCCCACGTAGCCGGTCAGCGCGGCGGCCGCCACGATGGCGGGGAAGGGCACGCCGGCGCCGAAGATGGCGGCGAAGGACGCGGCCGCGATGCCCCACATCCAGCTGTTCTTGAGCGCGCGGCTGCCGATACGGTGCGCCGCCTGCAGCACAATGGCGGTGACGGCCGGCTTGATGCCGTAGAACAGCCCGGCCACCAACGGCAGGTCGCCAAAGGCGATGTAGATCCAGGACAGCACCGTCAATATCAGCAGCGACGGCAGCACGAACAGCGCGCCGGCCACGATACCGCCCCAGCCGCGGTGCATCAGCCAGCCGATGTAGGTGGCCAGCTGCTGCGCTTCCGGTCCGGGCAGCAGCATGCAGTAATTGAGGGCGTGCAGGAAGCGCCGTTCCGAGATCCAGCGGCGGCGCTCGACCAGTTCCTGGTGCATGATGGCGATCTGCCCGGCCGGGCCGCCGAAGCTGATGAAACCGAGCTTGAGCCAGAACATGAACGCTGAGCGGAAGCTGACTGGGGCAGGTGTGGAGGTGGGGGCTGGAATGGGCGTCTGCATGCCGCCATCTTAACGTTGTTATTTGTGCTTTTGCAGTATCCTGTCCATCACGCCAGCTTGCAGCAGTTTTTCCTGCGCCGCAGACAGCGCCTCCAGCGTGACGCTGCCGTATTTGGTGCGCGCGCAGTACATCGAGAAGCTGCTCACCACCAGCGGCGACAGCGCGAGGCGGGACAGGCGCGGGTCGCGCCTTTGCAGGTAGGCGAAATCGAGGGCGCGCATGACGGAGACGTCGGTGCGGCCGGCCAGTTGCTTGAGCAGCAGGGCCGCCTCGGACGGGGCGTCGTCGCGCCGCGCGCGCCTGGTCTCGAACAGCGGCGCCAGGCTGCGGTACTGGTAGCCGTGCACGGTGCCTATGGTTTTCCCTGCCAGTTCGTCCAGGCTGCGCAGCGGCGCGGCGCCGGCGGCCGTGACGACGCGTTCCTCGACCGCCAGGAAGGGCGCGGGCCAGTCGTATTCGGCGATCGCTTCCTTCGTCAGCCACTCAGGGCTGACGAAGCAGCGCAGGTCCACCTTGTTCTGGGCCACGGCCTGGTCCTGCCGTTTGCGCGGCAGCACCAGGTTGACGGGCGTGCGTCCCAACTGGGCGGCCAGCGCGTCCTGCCATTCGCGGATGATGCCCGCGCCCAGCGCGCCGCGCGGACTCTCCCCCAGCGGCATCGCGTGGCCCTCCACCACGAGGAAGCGCAGCGGCGGCCGGGCTGCCTCCTGGGCGCGCACCTGGCCGGCGGCGCAGGCGCACGCGAGCAGCGCCAGCAGCATCGGGCGGAGGGCGGCTTGTATTCCGGGAGTGTCCATGCGCCCATTCTATGCCTGTTCGCGCGCCGCCTGTTATGCGTTTTGGCGCAGGCCGGATATGGCGGATTCGCCCTTGAATTTTTGAATATTGATCATTTGGCCATGATCCAGAACATGGTCAATACCGCCAGGGCCATCACCCCGGTCGCGCCCCAGCCCAATAATCTCAAGCGCCCCTTGACCACGAATTTGCCCATGATGCTGGTGCGGCCGGCCATCAGCATCATCACTGCCATGATGGGTACCGATATCACGCCGTTGACGACAGCGCTCCAGTACAGCGCCTTGATCGGATCGATCTCCGTGAACCCGAGGGCGATACCGGCCAGGGTGGAGATGGCGATGATGCTGTAAAACTTCCTGGCTTGGGACGGCGGGTGCTCCAAGCCCTTTTTCCAGCGCAAGGCGCCCGCCATCGCATACGCGGCGGAACCGGCCAGCACCGGCACCGCCAGCAGGCCGGTGCCGATGATGCCGGCGCTGAACAGGGCGAAGGCGAACTCCCCGGCCAGCGGACGCAACGCCGCCGCCGCCTGGGCCGAGGTGTCGATGTCGTGCACGCCGTGCATGTGCAAGGTCACCGCCGTCGTGAGCATGATGAAGAATGCCACCAGGTTCGAGAACCCCATGCCGATCACCGTGTCCACCTTGATCCTGTGAAAATTGGCGCGGGCCTGGCCGGGCGCCTCGCGCAGCGGCTGCGAATTCGGACACGCTTGCAGTTCCTCGACTTCCTGGGAGGCCTGCCAGAAGAACAGATAGGGACTGATGGTCGTGCCGAACACCGCCACCATGGTGGTGACGTAGGCCGGCGACCATTCCAGCTGCGGCAACACGGCGGCGCGCGCCACCGCCAGCCAGGGCACGCTGATCGTCAATATGGTGGCGACGTAGGCCAGCAGCGCGAGCGTGAGCCACTTCAGGAAATGCACATAGCGGCGGTAGGGGATGAACACCTGCAGCAGCAGGGAGACCAGGCCGAACAAGGCGGTGTACCAGTGCGGCTGGCCGCCCGCGATCAGCGTCATCGCCTCGCCCATCGCCGACACGTCGGCGGCGATGTTGATGGTGTTGGCGACCAGCAGCAGGCCCACGATGGCGTACACCAGCCAGGCCGGGAAATGTTCGCGGATATTGCCGGCCAGGCCCTTGCCGCTGACCCGGCCGATCTTGGCGCTGACAACCTGGATGCCCACCATCAGCGGGTAGGTGAACAAGATGGTCCACAGCATGCTCAGGCCGAACTGCGCACCGGCCTGGGAATAGGTGGCGATGCCGCTCGGATCGTCGTCCGCCGCGCCGGTGATGAGGCCGGGGCCGAGTTTGCTCAGCCAGGTGGCGGATGGCGTGCGGGCGCGCGCCGCGACGGTTGGATTGGTGTTCAACATGATTTTTCCAGCAATAGAACGCCCGCGGACGGGCGTAACAAGGGAAGGGCCGCGACGCGCCGGCGCGCGCCGTGCACTGCGTCCATACGGAGCGCAACGGCGGGCGCGCCGCGGTGGCGGCAGGAATTCGATGGGTGCGGGGCAAACTGCGGTTCGCCGGGGACGCCATCATCCGCGTTGAGCAAGATGACGGCAGGGGGCTGCTGTTATCTTGACGAGGCGGTGCCAGTATCAGTCTGGCGGCAACTATGACACGAACAAGTACCCATGAGGGACCCCGGAAATGGAAACAGCCGAAAGATAAGGCTGAATGCCGTATTTGTCAATTGCAGTTACAAACCCTGCGTGCTATAGCGTTGCCGCGCTGCCTGCGGGGAAGCGGCCGGACGCCGCGGCATCAGCCTCTCCGGCGACTCGACGGCCGCTGCGCCCAGGTAACCGGATCGCATGGTGGCTTGCCCCGCCTGCTCGCCTTCGGTGGCGGTAACGGTCATCGAGAGCATGTAAACAGGCTGAAGGTAGCGCTGCGCCACGTCCCATTCCTGCTCGAAATAGCCGAAGCGGAAGTCGTCCACGGTCACGCGGCCGCTGCCCTCGATGTCCCACTCCCGGGCCGCTTCTTTCAGGACCTCGTCCGGCGAGCGCAACGGGACGTGGTCGGTGTGGATCTCCCGGACGTCTCGCCAAAGGCAGTCGATCCCCGTGAGATTGCCCTTGGCGTCGATGTACACCATCGCCTTGCCCCCCGGCCCCTCGACGGGGATGCCATCGACGACACGCGCGAACACCACGCCCACGTCGACGACGCGGTGCTCGGAGAACCCAGTTTCCTTCTCCGCGATACCGACGTTGAGACGCGTCACGCGCAGCACCTTGCAGTCGGCAACTGGGACGACCGAGTGCGTCGCGATGAAGCGCTCGGCCATGCTGATCGCCGTCTTGTCATCGAACTCGACGTGGGACGTGCCGTCGTCAACCTGCCAGCGCGCCTGGTCGAAAAAGCGCACACCGCCGGATGCGTGATGGGCCACAATCTTGCAGGACCCCTCGCTGTAGATGATCTGGCGCGCGTCCTGGCATAGCGTGCCGGCCTTCGTGCTGGCTTTAAGTCCGAGCCGCCGCGCATGCGCCAGCACCGTTTTCTGGCTGACCCGCGGCGGCGCCAGCCGGAAGATGTGCACGCGCTCCTGCGCGACGTCTGGCGGTTTGCACGATACCTCGAACGTAAACATCGTATGCCCCCCTTAGGCGCCGTCAGTCGCGCCATTTCCATGCGAGCCAGTTGCTTGCACGGACGTCAGACCAGAGCCAGTCCAGCGTTTCGCCTTCCCGCCGCGCGACGGCTTCGTCGCGGGTGGCGCCTGCGGCAATCGCGATCGGACGCACCGCTTGGCCCGGACTCTCCAGGACGTACGCGGTGTCGATCCAGGCATTCGCGATCGGCATGCCCCGGCAAATATCGAGGGCGAAGGAGATCCGGCGGTTCCGCGTGCTCGGCCAGATGCGGCCGAGACCTATGAATCCAAGCAGCAGATGCAGGCCCTGCATGGGCCCGCCCCACAACTTGACCACGTGCGCGGCGACCGTGTCGGAGACGATGTTGCAGCTGTCGAGCACGAACCACTTGAGCCGCTTCGAACCGAGCCTCCAGTTCGAACTGATCGCCCTGCACTTCAGCACACCTGGATTGATATGCCGCGACGAAAACCCGATGTTAAACGCCTTGAACGGGTCGTTTGAGAAGGTGGGGCCGCCATGCCCGGCCACATAGCAGAAGTGGACGTCGTCGCTCCAGCGCAGCGAATCGCCGCCGAAGTCGGGATGGTCGAAGTCCGACGACCACGCGTTGTCATCGCCCCAGTCGAAAATGTCGGCGTGGCCGCACGAGCGCATGGCGAGAAGGAAGCCTTCCGCGACGTCGTCCATAAAGCTGAGATTGGGGACTGCCGGGCACTCAGCGTCGTGCTGCGGGTAAATGTTGATCCATTCCACGCCTACTCTCACACTGTTTGCCATGCGGCCTCCGGTTCGAATTCCTGCTTCAGAAGGGACGCGGGTTGCCGATCCGGTACGCGACCGTGTTCGCGAACTGGGAGCCTAGGCGCGTGTTGCCGAAGGCGCGCGCCGCCTGCGTCACCACCAGCGGCACCCACGGCTGCGACATCTCGGCAAGATCGGCGTCGAACTCGACCGCCATCTGGTATGGCGAGTGGAACAGCAAGTGGTTCGGGTCCGTGTCGTAGCCATGCAGGAAGCCGAAGTCGAAATCACTCACTCGGTGCGGGTAGAACCAGTCCGCGTCGGCCGGAGGCGATCCGATCTTGATATGCGAGGTCTTGAAGTCGTGTTTGTACTGCCAGTGGTGCCAGGACTCGTGCACCATGACCGCCGCGCGATTGCTCGCGGAGTCGCTCGGCGAACCAGCGCTGAACAAACGGCAGTAGAGGTTGGTGCGGTCCCGCGCCAGGAAGCGGCCCGTCTGGGCCTGGGCCTCGGTTGTGCCATCGGGGGCGCCGGTCGTACCGAGCCGGGTATAGAACGGCCCATGGAAGCGGTTATCCGCCGCGCGCGACGAGCTCCGGTAGTCCTCGGTCGAGTGCCACTGCAATGCGAGATTGTCGCTCAGCGCATAGTTGATGAGGAAGGCGGCGTTGACGACCTTGGCGAACGGCAGGGTGACGTTGCACGCATCCGCCAGACCGTCCTGATACCAGGTGGGGTCGGTGAGGTCGTAGGCGCCCCACACCCAGACGTATAGCTCTCGCCAGCATCCGCCATAGAGGCCGGCCACCGTCATTTCTTCAACGTTCGCGCCGGCTGCGCAATGCACGGGAAAGGACGGAGGCGGGTCGGATGGAAAGCCGGGTTCGCTTGGGTACGACATGGTTGTTCCTCACTGCGGCGGGCGCGGTTGCGGCGACTGCCGGGTGGGCCCGCGCGCGAAGTGCGGCACCGGCGGCCGCTCCTCCGGGTGCTGCTCGTAGAAGGCGGCCATTTTCTCGGCGAATTGCGCCGGATTGCTGTCGCGCGTAAATCGGGGAAGCCCGACGAACTTCGCTTCGTTGCGGCGAGCCGTCGCGCGGGCCCGCTCGATGGCGTCGGGGCTGTCCTCGTGGTTGTAAATATACGCGTCGAGGGCCGCAATGCGCACGACACGCGACTCGTGATAGCGAGCAAATCCCAGCACCGCCTCGAACGCCTCGCTGGTCCGAAGAAACGCGAGCATTTCCACCGCTCTGGCCTTCAGCAGCGCGGCTGCATCGATGTGCGAAATGCTCGTGCCGCACGCATGCTGATTCGACACATCGCCCACGATGCTGCCCGGTGCGAGGCCGATAAACTCCACCAGTGGTTCGGAAAACGCAGGCTGGCGCATCTCCCCGACGATCGCCAGCAGAAGCAGATGTTGGCCGATGTCGCTGGTCGGCAGATTGAAGAGGTTCGCAATCAGCGCATGCACCACTGCGTCGTCTGTGCGGGCCGCTGCGATGGCGTCGCGCACGTCTTGAACATTGGCGCCAGGGGTCGCAGCCACCCAGCGCACGAAGGCGTCGATCGTGTCCGCAGCAAGATTGACCTGAGGCACGCGCTGTACCGATACGGGATCGAATGCAGGCGGGCCCGACGTCAGCGGCATCTTCGAGACCGGGTCGAAGCGCAGCCGACCCGATCCCAACAGATACCCGGTCACACCGGTAGCAAGGAGCGCAAGCGCGACCAGCGCTCGTGTAGGCTTGCCATCATGCGTCGGCCGTGCATCCATGAGTCTTCTCCTCCGTCGCAGCCGGGACAGGGTGTCGCAGCGTTGCCGCAGCGGTGTCGCAACGTGAAACGCGCTGCGGCGTCATTTAAACTCTATGCCGCCGCCGGCCAAGTCACAAGACGAATATTTGAGCCGACCTTGTGCTAGCGCAAAGCGCCGCGGCAAATTGCCCGCCGCCTGCCTGGCTAGCCCGCTTGGCGCCGGCGCAGCAGCAGATAGAGCGCGGGGACGACCAGCATCGACAGCAGCGGCGCCGTGATCATGCCCCCCACCATGGGCGCGGCGATGCGCTGCATCACCTCCGAGCCGGTGCCCGCGCCTATCATCACCGGCAGCAGCCCGGCCACGATCACCGCCACCGTCATGGCCTTGGGGCGCACCCGGAGCACGGCGCCTTCGCGGATCGCGTCCCGCAGATCGAGCTCGCCCGTTGTGCCGGCCTGTTGGCGGCCTTCCCATGCGTGCTTCAGGTAGAGCAGCATGATGACGCCGAATTCAGCCGACACGCCGGCCAGCGCAATGAAGCCGACCCCGCTCGCCACAGACACATGGTGCCCCAGCAGCCACAGCAGCCAGACGCCGCCGGCCAGCGCGAACGGCAGCGTGGCCATGATCAGGACCGCCTCGTCCAGCCGCTTGAAGGTGAGATACAGCAGCACCAAAATGATCAGCAAGGTCGCGGGCACCACCACCTTCAGTTTCGCGCTGGCGCGTTCCAGGTACTCGAACTGGCCGGACCAGGAGACCGAATAGCCCGCCGGCAGCGCCACTGCTTTCGCCACCGCCCGCTGCATGTCGCGCACCGCCGAGCGCAGGTCGCGGTCGCGGATGTCGATGAACACCCAACCCGACAGCCTGGCGTTTTCGCTCTTGAGCATGGGCGGCCCGTCCTGGATGCGGATCGCGGCAACGTCGCCGAGCCGGATTTGCGCGCCGCGCTCGGTCAGCACCGGCAGTGCGCGCAGCTTGTCCACGGAATCGCGCACTTCGCGCGGATAGCGCACATTGATCGGGAAGCGCTGCAATCCCTCGACGGTTTCGCCCACATTGTCCCCGCCGATCGCGCTCGACACCACGCTTTGCACGTCCGCCACGTTCAGGCCGTAGCGTGCCGCCGCCGGGCGGTCGATCTGCACGTCGATGTAGCGCCCGCCGTTGAGGCGCTCTGCCAGCGCCGACGAGACCCCGTCCACCTTTTTGACGGCGCGTTCGATTTCGCCGGTGATGCGGTCGATCTCCTGCAGGCTGGCCCCGGCCACCTTGACCCCCACCGGGCTCTTGATGCCGGTTGCCAGCATGTCGATGCGGTTGCGGATCGGCGGCACCCAGATATTGGACAGCCCGGGCACTTTGACGACGCGGTCCAGTTCCTGCACCAGCTTGTCGGGCGTCATGCCTGGGCGCCACTGATCGCGCGGCTTGAACTGGATGGTGGTCTCGAACATCTCCAGCGGCGCCGGATCTGTGGCCGATTCCGCGCGGCCCGCCTTGCCGAACACGCTGTGCACTTCGGGTACCGTCTTGATCAGACGGTCGGTCTGCTGCAACAGCTGCGCCACCTTGCCGGCGCCGATGCCGGGCAGGGCCGACGGCATGTACAGCAGATCGCCCTCGTCCAGCGGCGGCATGAATTCGCCGCCCAGGCGCGCCATCGGCCACAGCGTGGCCAGCACCATCAGGCCGGCCACCAGCAGCGTCGCCTTCGGATAGCGCAGCACCCGCTCCAGCACCGGCCGGTACAGGGCGATCAGCAAGCGGTTCAGCGGATTGCTGTGCTCTTCGGGAATGCGGCCGCGTATCAGGTAGCCCATCAGTACGGGGATCAGCGTCACGGCCAGGCCCGCCGCCGCCGCCATGGCGTAGGTCTTGGTGAAGGCCAGCGGCGCGAACAAGCGCCCCTCCTGCGCTTCCAGCGTGAAGACCGGGATGAAGGACAGCACGATGATCAGCAGTGAAAAGAACAGCGCGGGCCCGACTTCCGCCGCCGCGTCGCCGACCACCCGCCAGTGCTCGTCGCCGTCCAGCTTGCGGTCCGGATACGCGCGATGCCAGGCCTCGATATGCTTGTGCGCGTTCTCTATCATCACGACGGCGGCATCGACCATCGCGCCGATGGCAATCGCAATCCCGCCCAAGGACATGATGTTCGCATTCACGCCCTGGTAGTGCATGACGATGAAGGCGGCGAGAATGCCGAGCGGGAGCGAGACGATCGCCACCAGGGCCGAGCGGATGTGGAACAGGAAGATGGCGCATACCACCGCCACCACGATGAACTCCTCGATCAGCTTGTGCTGCAAGTTTTCCACCGCGCGTTCGATCAGGTGCGAGCGGTCATACACGGGCACCACTTCCACGCCGGGGGGAAGGCTGGCCTTGAGCTTTTCCAGCTTGGCTTTGACGGCGGCGATGGTCTCCAGCGCGTTTTTCCCGGAACGCATCACGATCACGCCGCCGGCGACTTCGCCTTCGCCGTCCAGGTCGGCGATGCCGCGCCGTGTTTCCGGGCCGATCTGGATATGCGCCACGTCGCCCAGCTTGACCGGCACGCCGGCTTCGCTCACTTGCAGCGGCACGTTGCGGAAATCGTCCAGCGAGCGCAGGTAGCCGGAGGCGCGCACCATGTACTCGGCCTCGCCGAGTTCCAGGACGGAGCCGCCGCCCTCCTGGTTCGCGCGCTGCACGGCTTCGATCACCTTGCCGTGCGGGATGCGGTAGGCGCGCAGGCGCTCCGGGTCCAGCACGATCTGGTATTGCCGCACCATGCCGCCCACGCTGGCGACTTCCGACACGTTGGGTACCGTCTTCAGTTCGAACTTGAGGAACCAGTCCTGCAGCGCACGCAGCTGGGACAGGTCATGCTTGCCGCTGCGGTCCACCAGCGCGTACTCGTAGATCCAGCCCACCCCGGTCGCGTCCGGGCCCAGCGACGGCTTGGCCTGCGCGGGCAGGCGCGACTGCGCCTGGTTCAGGTATTCCAGCACGCGCGAACGCGCCCAATACGGGTCCGTGCCGTCCTCGAACAGCACGTAGACGAAGGAGTCGCCGAAGAAGGAGTAGCCGCGCACCGTCTTCGCGCCCGGCACCGAGAGCATGGTGGTGGTGAGCGGATAGGTCACCTGGTTCTCGACGATCTGCGGCGCCTGGCCGGGATAGCTGGTGCGGATGATGACCTGCACGTCGGACAGGTCGGGGATCGCGTCCAGCGGCGTGCGCTGCAGCGACCAGATTCCCCACGCGGTCAGCAGGACGGTCCCCAGCAGCACCAGGAAGCGGTTCGCGATGGACCAGCGTATCAGGCGCGCGATCATTTCGGCGCTTCCGGCGACTTGCTGGCTGGCGAAACGCTGGCCGGTGCCGCGCTGGTCGGCGCAATGGCGATCAGCGCGAAGCCGCCGTCGGCGCGCTGCCGGAAGTCGAACGAGACCGCGTCGCCCGTGGCGACATTGCGCGGCAAGCCGCCAGGGGGCGCGTCGAAGTCCATCGTCATCGGCCCCCACTGCAGCGAGGCGACCGGCCCGTGCGAGATCGTCACTTTGCCGTCCGCGATGCGCTCGACCCGTCCTTCCGCATGGTGGCGCGGACCGGGCGCGGCGGAAGCGGCCGCCCCGGCCTCTCCCGCCTCTCCTGCCATACGGTTCGCCGTTCCTTTGAGGCTGGCCTCGGAATCGATGAGGAACTGGCCGGACACGACGACTTGCTGGCCGCGCTGCAAGCCTTTGCGGATTTCGACCATGCCACCGGCCTCGGCGCCGGTTTCCACTTCAGCCGGCAGAAACTTGCCGCCCGGCTGGGCCAGCATGACCGCGTTGCGGGTGCCGGTGCGTATGACGGCCTCTGCCGGCACTTGCAGCACACGGCCGCCGGCGGCGCGTGCGAACTTCACGGTCGCGAACATGCCCGGCACCAGCTGCGCCGACGGGTTCGCCAATTCGATGCGCGCCTGCAGCGTGCGCGTGGCGCCGTCGACCCGGGGCAGCAGCGCGTTCACCTTGCCCTTGAAGACGACACCCGGCAATGCCGGCGTGCCCGCTTCCACGGCCAGCCCGGGCTGCACCTGTGCCACTGCAGTTTCCGGGATGTCGGCCAGCACCCAGACGGTGCCGGTGCCGTTGATGCGGAACAGCGTCGCGCCGGGCGCCACCGTCATGCCTTCGCGCGCCGCCAGTTCGGAGACCACGCCGCCCGCCGGCGCGGTCAAGGTCGCGCGCGCGCGCACGGCGCCGCTTCCTTCCACTTGCCGGATCAGGTCCTCCGGCATGCCGGCCAGCCGCATGCGCTGCCTTGCGGCGTCGACGATGCCCGCCGTGCCGCCGCCTTGCAAGCGTCTGGCCGACAGGAATTCTTCTTGAGCGGCCACCCAGTCCGGCACATACAGTTCAAGCAGCGGTTGCCCCTTGCGCACTGGATCGAGTGGCGCGCGCACATACTGGCGCTCGATAAAGCCGGCACTCCTGGCTTGCACCAGCACCACGTCGCGCTCGTTGTACGCGACGTTGCCGCTCGCCACCAGGTCGGAGGCCATGACGCCTTCGGTGACTTCGCCCAGGCGCACGCCGAGGTTTTGCTGCACACCAGGGCTGATGGACACGGCCGCGCCGCCGCTTGCGTCGTCGCCGTACACCGGCACCAGCTGCATGTCCATGAAAGGCGATTTGCCGGGCCGGTCGAACTTCTGGGCCGGATACATGGGATCGTGCCAGTACAGCGGCTTCTTGCCGCCGGCGCCCGCGCCTGCGTCCGCCGTGGCGGGGCTGGCCGGCGCCGCCGGCATGCCGTGCCGGACGCCGGCCTGGTAGGCGGCATAGCAGCCGGCGCCGAAGGCAAGGATGGCCGCCAGCGTCATGAGGGTGATGCGCTGCCGCTTGTTCATTTGATGTCCTTATCTGCCTGGGGCGATGGGATCAGGTAAGTGAGCTGGGCCCACACGCGGGCCGTTTGCGCTTGCAACTGCAAACCCTGCAGGGTAGCGTCGAGCTCGTCTCGCCTGGACGCGAGCACATCGGTCAAGGACGTCTTGCCGCCCCGGTAGGCCGCCAGCGCCGCTACACTGCGCTGCCGCGCCAGCGGCAAGACATCCCGTTCGAAGCGCAGGTGACGCTCGCGACCGCTTTCCCATTCACCCAGCAAGGCTTGGGTCTCGGCCAGGCGGGCGCGCAGCGCTTCCTCGCGCTCCGCGCTTGCCGCTTCTGCCAGCGCCAGCTTTGCCCCCAGTTCACGGTCCTGGCGCCGCCCCCGGTCCCACTGCAGCGGCACCGAAACGCCGACCGACACCATGTTCGAATAGCCCTGTCCACGCTGCTGGAACGCAAGCTCGACGTTCCAGTCCGCCTTGCGGTTGGCGTCGGCCAGGTCAGCCTCGGCCCGGGCGATGCGCTCTTGCTGGGCAAGCACCGCGAGGTCGGGGTGGCCGGCCAGCGTGGCCTCGAGGGTGGCCGGATCCAGGCCGATGTGTGCCATAGGCGGCAACTCCGCCAGTTCGGCGCCTGCATCCGTGCCTGTCCAGCGGCCCAGCATGACGGTGGCGTTGCGCCTGCGGCGGGAGCCTTCGGTGGCCTGGTTTTCAGCCAGGGCCAATGCCATGCGCGCAGCGGAAACGTCCGCAAGGCTGGCCCGCGCGCCGCGGTATGCGCCCTCGGCGGCCTCGACTTCGTTGCGTGTCTGGATCGCCTGCGCCGCGATCAGCCGCTCCGCCTTGATCGCAAAGTGGAGTTCCAGCCAGGCCCATGCCGTCTCACGCTCGATGCCGGCGGCGGTGGCCCTTTTCGCCGCCAGGGCCTTGGCTCCTTCCTGCTCATATAGCGCGGCGCGGCGCCGGCGCTTGTCCGCGCCGGTGAGCTCCTGTGAGATGCCGATGCGCCGCATCGTCATGAAGTCCTGGCCCAGGCTGAAACGGTCGGCGCCGCTGACCGGCAGATTGTCGATGCCGGCCTTCAATACAGGATCGGGGAGCTGGCCCGCCGCAACCGCCATCTGGCGCGCCGCATCAAGGGACGAGTCGTGGGCGGCCAGTTGCCGCGAGCGCTGCAGGGCCAGCCTCTGCGCCTCGGGCAAGGTCAGCGCCGGGGCGGCGGAACAGGGCGACAGCAGCAGGCCGGCGCTCACAAGGGTGGCGCCCGCCGCGCGCAGGAATAGGGACGCCGGTGCGCCTGCCGGCGCTGGCGTGGGATGTGTTACGGACATGGGAGACTCCAGAAAGCGAATGGAAACGACACGCCCTGCGCGGGCGTGGCATTGGATTCTGTATTTCTGGAGTTAAATGCGGAAACAGCAGTGGCGTATCGCCAGGGGGGGCGCAGTGGTACGCGTCAGCAGCGGGCTGCTCAGCGGCGGCGGGGCCGTGGAGAATACGCGGTCAGCAACTGCAACCACGGCGACCAGGCCGCCCGATACGAAAGCCGGGACATGCGGGGCGGGGGGCGTGTCCAGGGACTGGTGTCCGCTGGCGCAATGCGCTTGGCACAATCCCGGCTGTGCCATATCCATGTCCGCGCAGCCGGGCATGGCATCCTGCGCGGCCTTTGCCGACATGGAGGACATCGTCAGGTCGGGGCAAGCATACGCCGCGACAGCGAGCTGGGCGAACAGCAGGCTGAACATGGTGATGAGGGCGGCGACAAGGCGCGTGGTGCGGGACGGTTGCATACTGTTCTGATCATATCATGGGCCCGGCCATATCAAACGCAAGGCCTGTGGCTGATCTATCGAACGTTCGCGCCCAGTCTCTTGGACAAGCGATCCGCAATCAGGCGAATGGCATTGCCGGCCGCCAGCTCGGTCTCCGGGGTGATTTCCTGCGACAGCATACTGACTGCAACCCCTGCCACCGCACGCCCTCCGGTCGAGTCGAACACCGGCGCGCCAAAGCAATGCATGCCCTCGCGCACCTCGCCATCGTCGACGGAGAAACCCCGCTCCCGTACTTCACGCATTTCATCGAGGAATGCAGGGAGACTCGGGGTTCCTGCCGGCGTTAGCGGTTCTGGCCAGTCCTCCGAATACAGCGCGCTGATTTCATGTTCAGGCAGGGTGCTCAGTATGGCCTTGCCCGTCGCCGTGTAGGGTGCAGGCAAGCGCATGCCGATGCGGAAGGTAACGCCGAGCGGTCGATTTCCGTTGCGGCACGCGATATAGATCACGCTGCCGCCGTCAAGTACGGACAGCGTGATGGTCTCTTGTGGCAGCACATTGACTTCGTTCCAAACCGAGAAGAACTCCTGCGTCACGTCGCTACGGGAGAGGAATGCGTTCGCCCAGGTCATCACGTGCGGCCCAAATGACATCTGGCCTGTTTCAAGCCGGTTAAGCAGGCGTAGATGAACCAGTGTGTTGCACAGCGTGTGCAGCGTGCTCTTCGGAAGATCAACGGTACGCGCCAATTCCGCCAGCGAAATCGGCGCACTGCTCTGGGCAAATACATCAAGGATTTGCGCCGCTTTCATCACCGCGGGCGCCAAGTTCTTGGCTGCCTGCGGCGTGTCGAGCGCCTCAGAGGAGGCGCTGACGATGGAAGACCCGGGAACCGGACTGGAAGACATAGTGGATCACTTTGCTGAACAAATAGGCCAAAAGCGGAACGCTTGGCCGTTGAAATAAGCGCGATTTTCGCACGAGCGCACGAAAAATAGTGATTGACCGCCACGAAAACGTCTTCTATGATTCTGTCATCCCGGGTACAGAACAGCATCCCGCATACGGGACAATGGAGACGAAATGATACTGAAGGATTCAAGCTTGCTCCGCGAGCGCGCTTATGTCGGCGGTCAATGGATAGGCGCCGACGATGGCAAAACGCTGGCGGTTTGCAACCCAGCAACTGGCGAGCTGCTGGTCAATGTGGCAGCCTTGGGCGCGGCCGAGACGCAGCGCGCGGTCGCTCATGCCCTTGCTGCCCAAAAGGAATGGCAGCTCCTGAGCGGCAAAGAGCGGGCGGGGCTGCTGCGGGCCTGGTTCAACGCCATCCTGGCCAATATTGACGACCTTGCGCTCATCATGACGCTGGAGCAGGGCAAGCCCTTGAGCGAGGCCAAGGCCGAGATCCAGTATGCGGCGTCGTTCGTGGAATGGTATGCGGAAGAGGCCAAACGCATCGCCGGCGAAATCCTGCCCCACCCCGAGAGAAACCAGCAAATTACCGTACTCAAGCAGCCAGTGGGGGTCTGTGCAGCGATCACCCCCTGGAACTTCCCGGCCGCAATGATCACCCGCAAAGTGGCGCCTGCCCTGGCAGCGGGCTGTGCCATGATCGTCAAACCGGCCGAGTTGACGCCGCTGTCGGCGCTTGCGCTGGCCGCGCTTGCCGAGCGGGCCGGCATTCCGGGCGGCGTGCTGCAAGTACTGGCGGGCGACTCGAGGGCTATCGGTGGCGTCATGACCTCTAGCCCGGACGTGCGCAAGCTGTCGTTTACCGGCTCGACCGAGGTGGGCCGCCTGCTGATGGCCCAGTCGGCGCCGACCATCAAGCGCCTGTCGCTTGAACTTGGCGGCAACGCGCCGTTCATCGTGTTCGACGATGCGGACATCGAGCGGGCCGTGGACGGCGCCATCAAGGCCAAGTTCCGCAACAGTGGCCAAACCTGTGTGTGCGTCAACCGTTTCCTGGTGCAGGATACCGTCTACGACCAGTTCACGATTGCGCTTGCCAACCGGGTGCGCACGCTCAAGGTGGGCAATGGCCTGGAAGCGGACGTGACGCAGGGCCCGCTGATCGACAGCCGGGCGCTGGCCAAAGTGGAAGCGCTGATCGGCGACGCCCGCGAGTGTGGCGCCACTGTGTTGACGGGCGGCGGGCGCCACGCCGCCGGCGGCAACTTCTTCCAGCCGACGGTGCTGGTGGACGTCACGCCGGCAATGCGGCTTGCCCGGGAAGAGATATTCGGGCCGGTTGCTGCGGTATTCCGCTTCAGTACCGAAGCCGAAGCCATCGGGATGGCGAACGACACCGAGTTCGGCCTGGCCGCTTACCTCTACACCAACGACCTCGGCCGGCGCCGCCGCGTTGCCGAAGCCCTGGAATGCGGCATGCTGGGGATCAATACCGGCGTCATTTCCAATGAAGTCGCGCCCTTTGGCGGCATCAAGCAATCGGGCCTGGGACGCGAAGGTTCCCATCACGGCATCGACGAATACCTCGAGATCAAATACCTGTGCGAGCAGCTCTAGTGCTGACTGGAAGAGACATGACTAACTTCGAATTTCAAACCGTCCCGAGCTTCATTATCGAGTTCGGCGGCGCGCGCCGGCTCGGCGCCATCTTGCGGGAACGTTATCCGCTGCGCCGTCTGTGCCTGGTCACCGATGCTTACCTCCACAACAGCGGCCTGCTCGACGCGGCGCTGGCCAGCTTGCGCGAGGAAGGCTGGGCAGTGTGCGTCATCGACGACGTGGTGGCCGACCCGCCGGAAGCGGTGGTCCTGGCCGCGGCCGTCCGCGCCCGTGCAGCCGGGGCGGAAATTATTCTGGGCCTCGGTGGCGGATCGTCATTGGACGTGGCCAAGCTGATTGCGGTCCTTGCGGCGTCCGAACAGCCGCTTGAGGATATGTATGGCGTGGGCAAGGTGACAGGACCGCGCTTGCCGCTGGTGCAAATTCCTACCACTGCCGGCACGGGTTCCGAAGTGACGCCGATTTCCATCGTCACCACCGGCGAAACCACCAAGGCCGGTATCGTTTCGCCGCATTTGTACGCCGACCTTGCCATTCTCGATGCCGAACTGACGGTTGGTCTGCCGCCCAAGTTCACGGCGGCGACCGGCATGGATGCGATGGTGCACGCGATCGAGGCCTACACCAGCCGGGTCCGTAAAAATCCGATGTCGGACATGTTTGCGGTTCAGGCAATCAAAATCATGACAGGCAACCTGCTGCCTGCATGCCAGGATGGCAGCAACCATCGCGCGCGTGAAGCCATGCTGCTGGGCGCCATGCTGGCAGGGCAGGCGTTCGCCAACGCGCCGGTGGCCGCAGTGCATGCGCTGGCCTACCCGCTGGGCGGGATATTCCACGTTCCGCACGGCGCATCCAATGTGCTGGTCCTGCCGCATGTGCTGCGTTTCAATCTGCCCGTTGCGCACGCGCTCTATGCCGAGCTTGCTGACGTGGCGGTGCCGGGCTGTACGGGAAGCACCGAAGCGCGCGCGCTGGCGCTCATCCGGTACCTGGAGGGGCTTGCCGAGGCAACCCGGATCGTGACGACGCTGCGGCAGGTGGGGGTCAAGGTGACCGACCTGCCGCGCTTGGCGGAAAGCGCCATGCTGCAAACCCGCCTGCTCGCCAACAATCCGCGCGAGGTCACGGAAAGTGACGCCTTGGCCATTTATCAAGCGGCGTTCTGACAGCCATTCTTGCCCGCACGGGCATCCATCGACACTACTGGAGGAGCGATGACAGACGTCATCTTGGAGACGCGCAACCTGACGAAACAGTTCAGGGGATTTACGGCCGTTAATGAAGTCAATTTGAAGGTCAAGCGGGGTCATATCCATGCGCTGATCGGGCCGAACGGCGCCGGCAAGACCACCTGTTTTAATTTGCTGACCAAGTTCCTGACGCCGACCTCAGGCGCCATCCTTTACAAGGGACAGGACATCACCGGCTTGAAGCCGGAGCGGATCGCCGATCGCGGCGTGATCCGTTCCTTCCAGATTTCCGCCGTATTCCCTCACCTGACGGTGCTGGAAAACGTGCGCATCGGCTTGCAGCGCGCGCTCGGGACTTCATTCCATTTCTGGAAGAGCGAGACGACGCTTTACAAGCTCAACGACCGCGCCCGCGAATTGCTGGCGACGGTCGACCTGGAAAGCTACGCCGATACGGTGACGGCGGATCTGCCCTACGGCCGCAAGCGCGCGCTGGAAATCGCCACCACGCTGGCCATGGAGCCGGAACTGATGCTGCTCGATGAGCCGACGCAGGGCATGGGCCACGAAGACGTGCACCGGGTGACCGAGTTGATCAAGCGGGTTTCCGCCAACCGCACGATTTTGATGGTGGAGCACAACATGAGCGTGGTGTCCGGCATCTGCGACAAGATCTCGGTGTTGCAGCGCGGCGCCTTGCTGGCCGAGGGAAGCTATGAGGAAGTATCGAACAACCCCCAGGTGATGGAAGCCTATATGGGCACCAGCGCCGGCGCGCTGGAAGGAGGGCATTGATGGGCGCACCCGCACTGGAAATCCGTAAGCTGCAGGCCTGGTACGGCGAATCCCACATTCTGCATGACGTCAATCTCGTGGTGCGGCCGGGCGAAGTGGTGACACTGCTGGGCCGCAACGGCGCCGGGCGCACTACCACGCTGCGGGCCATCATGGGCCTGACCGGTGAGCGCACGGGCTCGATCAAGGTCAACGGCGTCGAGTCGGTCGGCCTGCCCACGCACAAGGTGGCGCATCTGGGCATCGGCTACTGCCCGGAGGAGCGCGGCATTTTCTCTTCGCTGTCCACGGAAGAGAACCTGCTGCTGCCGCCCGCCGTGTCGAAGACGGAGCGGGGCATGCCGATCGAAGAAATCTACGAGATGTTCCCTAACTTGCGGGAACGCCGCCACAGCCAGGGCACGCGCCTGTCCGGCGGCGAGCAACAAATGCTGGCAGTGGGGCGCATTCTGCGCACGGGCGCCAGGCTGCTGCTGCTCGACGAGATATCCGAAGGACTCGCGCCGGTGATCGTGCAGGCCCTGGCGCGCATGATCACCTCGCTCAAGTCCAAGGGCTACACCATCGTGATGGTGGAGCAGAACTTCCGTTTTGCCGCGCCGCTGGCGGACCGGTTCTATGTGATGGAACACGGCGAGATCGTCGAGTCCTTTGCCTCGTCCGAACTGCAATCGAAAATGCCGATTCTAAACGAACTGCTGGGCGTGTAAGCCTCAGGGCAGTAGCACAACAATAAAGAGGAGATGATATGAAACGCAACGTGAAAGTCATGGCGCTGGCGGTCAGCGCGGCCTTGGCAGGGACGGGTGGCGTCGCCCAGGCACAAATCTCGCAGGACGTCATCAAGATCGGACTGCTGACCGATATGTCCGGCGTCTATGCCGACATCGATGGCGCCGGCGGCGTGGAGGCCGTGAAAATGGCCATCGCCGACTTCGGGGGCGCGCTGGCCGGAAAGAAGATTGAATTTGTCGTGGCGGACCACCAGAACAAGGCCGATATCGCGGCCTCCAAAGCGCGCGAGTGGTTCGACAAGGACGGCGTGGACATGCTGATCGGCGGCACCAATTCCGGCACCAACCTTGCGATGGCCAAAGTCGCTGCGGAAAAGAAGAAGGTGTACATGGCCATAGGCGGCGCCACCGCCCGCCTGACCAATGAGGAGTGCACGCCTTACACCGTGCATTACGCCTACGATACGGTTGCATTGGCGAAGGGGACCGGTTCAGCCATTGTCAAGCAAGGCGGCAAGGACTGGTTCTTCCTGACGGCAGACTATGCCTTCGGCGCGTCGCTGGAAAAGAGTACCTCCGACGTCGTCAACGCCAACGGCGGCAAGATACTCGGCAGCGTCAAGCACCCGCTGTCGGCGTCGGACTTTTCGTCCTTCCTGCTGCAGGCACAGTCGTCGAAGGCCAAGATCCTGGGGCTGGCCAATGCCGGCGGCGACACCATCAATTCGATCAAGGCGGCCAACGAATTTGGCATCAACAAGTCCATGAAGCTGGCCGGCCTGCTGATGTTCATCAATGACGTGCACTCGCTCGGCCTGGACCTGACGCAGGGCATGTACCTGACCGATGGCTGGTACTGGGATCTGAATGACGGTAGCCGCAAGTGGTCGAAACGCTACTTTGACAAGATGAAGAAGATGCCATCGCTGCTGCAGGCGGCGGATTACTCGGCCACGGCGCATTACCTCAATGCGGTCAAGGCGGCAGGCACCGACAACCCGGACAAGGTCATGGCGCAGATGAAGAAGACGCGGATCAACGACTTCTTCACCAGCAACGGCGTCATCCGCGACGACGGCCGGATGGTGCACGACATGTACCTGATGGAAGTAAAGAAGAAGTCCGAATCGAAGTATCCATGGGATTACTACAAGGTGGTGCAAACCATCCCGGGAGAGCAGGCCTTCGGCACCAAGGCTGAAAGCAAGTGCGCCCTGTGGAAGTGATGCGCAATTGATGGGCTTGCCCCTGCCCATCCACGAGGAGTGAACGCAGCCGCAGCTTCAGCAGGATTTGCTGTGCCTGATGCAGCTGTTGCGTTGTGTCCCGTGCTGTCCCCCCTTTATTGAAACCGTATATGGAAATCTTTGGTATCCCCTTGCAAGCGATGTTGAGCCAGCTGCTGCTGGGCTTGGTCAACGGCTCTTTCTACGCCATGCTGTCGCTGGGTCTGGCGGTCATTTTCGGCCTGCTCAACGTGATCAATTTTGCCCATGGCGCGCTGTACATGATGGGAGCCTTCCTCGCATGGATGGGCCTGAGTTACTTCGGCCTGAATTACTGGGCGATGCTGGTGCTCGCTCCCGCGCTGGTCGGACTCTTTGGCATCGTCATAGAAAAAACCATGCTGCGCTGGCTGTACAAGCTGGACCACCTGTACGGCCTGTTGCTGACCTTTGGCATCACGCTGCTGCTGGAAGGCGTGTTCCGCTCCGTCTACGGCGTGTCCGGCCAGCCGTTTTCCGTACCGGATGCGCTGGCGGGGGCCACCGACCTCGGTTTCATGCGCCTGCCGAATTACCGTGCATGGGTAGTGGCCGCGTCGCTTGTCGTCTGCATGGCCACCTGGTTTGTGATTGAACGAACCAAGCTCGGCGCCTACCTGCGCGCCGGCACGGAAAATCCCAAGCTGGTGGAAGCGTTTGGCGTCAACGTCCCGCTGATGGTCACGCTGACCTACGGCTTTGGCGTGGCCCTGGCTGCGCTGGCCGGCGTGCTGGCCGCACCGGTGATCCAGGTGTCGCCGCTGATGGGATCGAACCTGATCATTACCGTGTTCGCCGTGGTGGTCATCGGCGGCATGGGATCGATTATCGGGTCTATCGTCACAGGGCTTGGGCTAGGCGTACTGGAAGGCCTGACCCGGGTGTTCTATCCGGAACTGTCGGCAACCGTGGTGTTCATCGTGATGGCCATCGTCCTGATCATCCGTCCAGCCGGCCTGTTCGGCAAAGAAAAGTAAGAGGAAATGAAATGAACCAGAGAATTGGATATTTGGCGGCGCTCGTCGCAGCCTTGGCGCTGCCGTTCTTCGTCTACCCGGTGTTCCTGATGAAGTTGCTGTGCTTTGCATTGTTCGCCTGTGCTTTTAACCTGCTGATCGGTTTCACCGGCTTGCTGTCGTTCGGGCACGCGGCCTTCTTTGGCGGCGCTGGCTATATGGCCGGCCACCTGCTGAAAGTGTGGGGCCTGCCCTTTGAGCTCAGCATTGCGATGGGCGTGGCCATGGCCGCGGCGATAGGCCTGCTGATGGGCAGCCTGGCGATCCGCCGCCAGGGCATCTACTTCACCATGATTACGCTGGCCCTGGCGCAGATGCTGTTCTTCCTGTTCGTGCAGATGCCGTTTACCGGCGGCGAGGATGGCTTGCAGGGCGTGCCGCGCGGCAGGCTCCTGGGCACGCTGGACCTGGGCGACGACATGACGATGTACTACGTGGTGCTGGCCATCTTCGTCGCGGGGTTTGCCCTGATCGTGCGCACTGTGCATTCGCCTTTCGGCCAGGTGCTCAAGGCGATCAAGGAAAACGAAGCACGAGCGGTCTCGCTCGGTTACGACGTCGACAAATACAAGTTGATGGCGTTTGTCCTGTCCGCGGCGCTGGCCGGCCTGGCCGGTGCCACCAAGACCGTGGTGATGGGCTTCGGGACGCTGACGGATGTGCACTGGTCGATGTCGGGCCTGGTTGTGCTGATGACGCTGGTCGGAGGCCTGGGCACGCTGACCGGTCCCGTGGTGGGCGCGTTTGTGATCATTTTGCTGGAGAACAAGCTCGTCGACGTCGGCAGCGTGCTGGCATCGCTTACCGGCATCGAGTGGTTCAACACGCTCGGTGAATCGGTCACCATAGTCACCGGCCTCATCTTCATCATCTGCGTGCTGGCTTTCCGGCGCGGCATCGTGGGCGAACTCATGGCCTTGCCCCGTAAAAGTACCGACGCCAAGGTGGCGCCGGTGATTGCAATGACCTGACACCCAAGGAGACAACCATGTACAGGATTAACACCGCCATCGGTACAGCCGCGCTTTCGCTGTTCATGGCCGCATCGGCGCATGCCTATGACGGCCTGGTGGAGAAGAAGGTCTTTTCGCTGCCTGCTTACACCACCGTCGGTGGAAAAGTGATCAAGGACCTGCGGGTAGGCTGGGAGAGCTATGGCACGCTGAACGCCGCCCGCGACAACGTGATCGTGGTGCCGCATTTTTATTCGGCCAATTCCCATGTGGCGGGGAAGTATAAAGCGGACGACAAGCTGCCCGGCTACTGGGACAGCATTATCGGCGCAGGCAAGCCCATCGATACCAATCAGTATTTCGTAGTCAGTGTCGACTCGCTGGTCAACCTGAACTCCAAGGATGGCATCACGGTCACGACCGGCCCCGCAAGCATCAATCCCGACACGGGCAAGCCGTACGGCTTGTCGTTCCCGGTGGTGACCATACCCGATTTTGTGCGGGTGCAAAAAGCGCTGCTCGATACGCTGGGCGTGCGCAAAGTGCAGGCGGCGATCGGCGTGTCGATGGGCGGCCTGCAGTCCTACGAATGGGCAGCCAGGTTCCCCGAGATGGTGGAGCGCGTCATTGCCGTCGATGCCACCACCAGCCAGACCGGCTATGCCATCGCCGCCCTCGAAAACTGGAGCGGGCCGATACGGGTGGACCAGAACTGGAACAACGGCGACTACTACGGTGGCCCCGAACCGCTGGCCGGTGTTGCCCAGGCATTTTTCAATGTCGTGGTCGGCGCGCGCCACCCGGAGTATGTGGCCACTGCGTTTGGCCACAAGTGGGCGGTCGAAGGGAAAAATCCGCTGGACGATTACCGGAATACCTTCCTGAGTGAGAAGGTCCTGAAAGACGCCGGCATGGTACGCGCCAGGGCGACGACCGACGCCAATCATATGCTGTACATGACCAAGGCAAACCAGCTCTTTATCGCCGGCACTCCCGGCAGTGCGCTAGACCCCGAGCTGAAGAAAATCCGCGCAAAAACGCTGGTAGTGCAGGCGCGCACAGATCTGCTGTTCCCGCCAGCGGACGCTAAAGCGGAAGCGGCAAAGCTGAAGGCCAACGGCACGCCGGCGGAATACGTGGAAATCGATGCGCCGGGCGGCCATCTGGCCGGCATTACCGATATCGCCAAAGCCGGAGACGCGATCCGCGCCTTTCTGACGAAGTAGGGCGGCAGTGTTGACGTTACCCCGTGGTGAAGAAAGGAGGCCGAGCCACACATGGCTCGATACCAAGGCTGCATAAATTGCTTATTGAGACATATTTATTTGACGAGGGAGAATCTCATGTTGAAGGTGTTGAAAAAACTGGCGTTGGGTTGCTTAACCAGCCTGTGCGCGACGACGGCGTTTGCCGCTCCGGAAAAGGCAAGCGCTGCGGAAGCGGTCGCGCTCGTAAAAAAAGCCGTGGCGTTCTACAAGGCGAATGGAAAGGAAAAAGCGATCGCCGTTTTTAACGATCCGAAAGGTGAATTCGTCCAGAAAGACCTGTACGTGTTTGTGTACAGCATGACGAATGAGGGCGTGCAGATAGCGCATGGCGCCAACCCGAAAATTGTCAACAAATACCTTTTTGAGCTCCGCGACGGCGACGGCAAGGAATTTATCAAGGAAATGTACGCGCTCGCCAAGACCAAGGGTTATGGCTGGGTCGATTACAAATGGCCCAATCCCATCACCAAAGATCTTGACGCGAAAACCACCTACATCGAACGGGCCGATGACGTGTTTATCGCTGCCGGCATCTACAAAAAATAAAGCATTCCTGACGTCCTGGACGCAGCCAGGACGCACGTCGACTGATCTTGATGCGGCCGCAGACAAGAGCCCCGGATCAGTCCACGAAGCAGTATTCCCTTACTTCTTCTGAACGACGAACAACTCACGGAGACAAACAATGAAGACCAGGATTTCCCAAGCCTTGCGGGTGGCTGGCGCCTTGTGCGCGTCGGTTTTATGCGGTGCTGTGATGGCCCAGACCAGCTTCACGGCAAGCTATACCGGGGCCGGCTACGGCGGCAGCACCTGTAACAGCAGCTACAACATTTCAGGCATGGAGCCTGCCACAGCGGGCAAGTATCCCGTGTTTGTGTATATGGTTGGCACCTATGAAATGTACAACAACGCCTCGGCGACGGAAGCGGTCAGTCGCATGGCCGGGAAAGGCTATGTTGCGGCAACCATCGAGTATGCGAGCAGCACGTTTGGAACCTGTTCGGACATCGGCGGCAAAGCCAGTTGTGCCTTCAATCCGAATAACGCGGCAAGCGCAATCAGCCAGCTTTGCACCCGTGGCAAGGCCGACTGTTCCAAGGGCATCGTGGTGGCTGGTTTCAGTCAGGGTTCCATTATGGCCATCCTTGCAAAAAACTTCGACTCCCGGGTCCAGGCGGCGTATGCCATAGGGGCGGGTGTGCAATATACGAGTTACGACCTTCGCGCTTGCGTTGCCAACGGCAATCGCAGCTTGCCGAGCGACCGGCTGCTCGCCGTGAACGGTGAGAAGGATAACTTCAACGGGGGCACCGCAGCGGCGGCACGCAGCCAGTTGCAGGAAGTGACTGGCATGAATTGCGGCTCGACCGCGTATGGTTGTCAGGCCGCGAATAACAGCGGCTGGCTAATCGTGAAAAATTCCCAGGTCTCCGATCTTTCTGCCGACCATTGCTATATGCGCCTGTCGGGTGATTGCTACGGCAGTGCGCTTTCGCTCGACGCCGGCTGGAAGAGCGGCACTCAAAACTGGCAGCTCGAAAGCAATTTGAACTGGCTCACCGGGTTCACCACGAAATAACGGTTCGAACTGCCGAACAGGCAGGCCGCACATCCGAACCAGTCGGGCGGTGACTCGCCAGCCCGCAGCAATTCTCTTCTCACTACAGTACCGCGTTCAATAGCTTATTGACGCGGATGCTGTTCGCCTATTTTTTAATTTTGTGCCGACAAAGTTGGCAGGACGGTGCACGCCTATAGAGATGGAAAACATGGACGGAACGCTTGGAACTTTTTTATGAATGTGTTACGAGGGATATAAAATGAAGAAATCAATGATGTTGCTGGTCTTGTTGGGCGCGCTGGGGCATGCGTTCGCCCAATCAGCATTGACTATGTATGGAACCATCGATGGCGGCCTGCGGTACGTGACAAATGCCGACGCTGCGGGAAATGGGAAACTCACGATGACTTCGAACGGTACGTCGATGTCGAACCGTCTTGGGTTCAGGGGCGTGGAAGATCTGGGCGACGGCTATAACGCGCACTTCGCGCTGGAAACCGGATTCATTAACGGAACAGGCGCACTGGACGTGCCGAACACGCTTTTCAATCGTACTGCTATCGTGGGTATTGGCGGCGCCTTTGGCAATATCGATGTGGGCCGCCAATACACGGTCGCGTTCAGGACCATCGCAGTCTACGAACCGTTTTCATTCCGTTTCCCGCTGAGTACCTACGCTGTGGCGGCTTCCGCAGGTTTTCGGTTCAACAATGATATTCAGTACAGTGGGACGGTCGGGCCGGTAACGGTAAGGGCCGAGTATGCGCCTGGCGAGCAGGCAGGAAGCGTGAATAACGGCACTGCGAAAGCCGTGGGCGCCAGTTATAGCCTGGGCAGCCTGGCATTTGGTGGCGCATACACCAGGCGCACGCTTCCAGTTGCTGGCGCGTATCGTGAAAACAGCCACGCTACATTAGGTGCGGCCTACAAGGGGGACGCGCTGCGCGTCGCCGCAGGTTACGCGGATGAAAAGCAAGAGACGGGTGCGTTGGACACCAGGTCCAAGTATTCATGGCTTGGCGGCGAGTATTCAATCTCTCCGTTCGTGAAAGTGGGCAGCGCCTACTACTGGAACAAGACTGAATCCGCTGGCGGGGCCGGCAAGCGTGATACGCTGATACTGACTTCGTACTATACGCTGTCTAAACGCACCAGCCTGTATGGGGAAATCGACCGTACGAATTTTGATGGCAAACTGGCCATCTCCGCTGCGCAAACGCATCAAACCGGGGTCTCGATCGGTTTGAATCATTTGTTCTAAAAACGGACGACACCTGGCTCCGTCCCGCAAACTGTTGCCCGCAACGGTTTGCGGCTTGGGGCCGGGCCGTAGCAGCGATTGTTTCGCCCGAACAGAAACTTGAATGAAGCCCCTTATAATTACAGCGAGCGCAACGAGCCTGCACTGTATGCGATCGACAAGCAGATTCAAAGGCTGCGATCCTGACTGCACCGAATCAAGCGGCCGCAGTGCCGGCTTGCGGGATCAGATGCGCGAACAAGGCTTGTGCATCGACGCTTGCCTCGGCAGGCCCAGTCACGACCACCTCGATTGACCCGGTGCCCGGCCGCAGTTCGTACTTCAGAAAATCGCAGCATTGCCGTTCTTGCTGGACCATCTTTTCGACGTCGTCCCTGGCGTCCGGCCGATAGCTTAGATACATCTGCAGCCCTTCGACGCGATGGCTGAGCAGTGCGCGCGCTGTCAGTTCGCGCAGCCATATGGCCCGCTCCTTGAAGTTGGCGGCTGAGAGGGTGCACGCGATGGGCGCGGGTGCGATCGGGAACATTACGAACTCTTGAGGGGAGCGGTTTTATGGCTTGCAGCTGGCTTTACAGGCACAGCTCTCGATGGCTTCAGTGTCTTTTGAACGCTCGCGCCGGCGCCTGAGGATCCAGGCGGCGAGCAAGGACAGCACGACGACGCCAGCCGAGCCGGCAATCCATGTACCCGGGATATCGTCATAGCAGTAAATCCCGGCACTGGCGAGCAGGGTCAGAAGAAGTGGCGCTACAAACGGCAGGCAGCATACGCTGCAGCCGACTGCCACGGCGCCGCCAATGCCGAGTGCCGTGGCCAATGTCCTGCGCAACTTAATGGTGTTTTTCATGTCGGTTTCCTATCGCTTGGCTGAGATGGCGTTTGCATGTACAGTAAGACCTCAAGTAACTTCAGGTGCAAGCGCTTTTTTAGAAGGCCCTCATGACCGACCCCAATCTCACCATAGGCACGCTGTCGTCCCAAACGGGCTGCAGCGTCCCTACCATCCGCTACTACGAAAAGATCGGCCTGCTACCAAGTCCCGGCCGTGCGTCGAATGGCCACCGCTATTACCGCGACGACGATCTCAAACGCCTGACCTTCATCAGGCGGTGCCGGGATTTCGGCTTCCCAATCGACGACGTGCGGGAACTGGTGGATCTGTTCGAAGACGGCGATCGCGCATGCCTGGACGTGCGCGACATGGCGCAGGCACGTCTTGATGACGTTCGTGCAAAGCTGGGGGAGATGAAGCAGCTCGAAGCGAGCCTTGCCTCTTTCGTCTGCAGCTGTAACGCAGCGTGCGGAGGCGGGCTGACCAGGGACTGCGTCATCATCGACGACCTGTCCTTGCCTGAAAGCGAGCCGCAGGGCAAGGCCGGTGGCGGGTGTTGCGCTCCGCACCGGGTCGCACAATCGACGGAGGGTGCCTCCCTGACAATCACTGAACTGAAACGCAAGTGATATGGACACTATCGCCCTGACCCGCACATTCGGTCTATTTTTTGCCACCGCCATCGCCGAACTGCTGGGTTGCTATCTTCCCTTGCTATGGCTCACTGGCAAGGGATCGCCCTGGCTCCTGCTGCCGGCGACGCTGAGCCTGGTGGTGTTTGTATGGCTGTTGACGCTGCATCCGGCCGCCAGCGGCCGCGTGTACGCCACCTACGGCGCGATCTACATCGCCACCGCCATAGGATGGCTGTACTTCGTTGACGGCGTCACGCCGACGTGGAACGACTACCTCGGTGTAAGCCTTGCGCTCGCCGGCGCCGGTACCATCGCACTGGGTCATCGCGCCGCTTAGCAACAAGCGGCGCCAGCTAGCTCGGGGAACCCTGTTCAGCCCGCCGCGCCGTCTCTATTGCGCTGTTCAATTTTCCATTCCGGCGCAACAGCGACTGGCACGTCGGAATTGACTTGAACAGGACTCCTTAAGAATCATGAGTTTATCTTGCGGCTTCTCATTCTAGCCGCACTCCCCCTAGCTTGAGCAACATGCCGCAGCGACCGATTTGCGCAGGTGACGAACAATATGGACTTGCAGCATGAGAACGGTGCCGCCGCCGAATGTCCAGAAGGGATCGTCGCGGCCGTGCCTGGCAATCTCACCCACGACCCTCAGCGCCTGAGAAAGCAGCGTCTCCCAAGTCCGGGGGATTCCAGCCGCACCGGCCATCACCAGACGGTTCTGCATACTTTCCATTGCTTTGCCCACAGACTCAGGTGCTTCATAATTTTCTTTGCAGGCACGTCGGGCGTGGCCACCTCGGCAACCGTTTTCACCACAACCGGCAAAGGGGTTTCGTCGAGAAATGCCATCAGGTGCGGCTGAAACTGCTCCGGTACCTCACCCGAACGCAACATCAGCGACAACATGTCTGGGGTAAGCACGTCCCGGTAACTAGTGCTGACGCTGCGCGCCGCCACGGTGAGCGCACTTTTCAGGCCGGATGGCTGCACAGTCTCCATGTCAAGGCCTAGGATATCCATCACCGCCTTCAACTTCACGTAGCCCAGGTCTTTCAGCGTCCCGTTCTCCAACTGGTTGATGGTCACGCGGGAAAGCCCAGCAAACTTGGCGATATGCTCCTGCAGCAAGCCTGCCTGAACGCGCTTGTTGTGAATTTCGCCGCCGATCTGCGCCAAGTTCATGTCTGCCACCACTCGTGTTAAATATATTTAACATTATAACGGCATTGACCGAAATTCCAAGAGTCCCTTTCCTTGTGGCCGCCCGCTGGAAACTTCGATTCACCCTGCTTGGTGTGCACGGTGAGCCGGCCACGCGGCGGTGGCGTCGGACAGGGCACAAGATCGGCGGCCGCGCGACGTGACGATGTTTGTCAACTTTAAAATGGCGCCTCTGTTCAAGTCGATATTCTCTGTGGTCCCAGCCTATTCAAGTTCCTATGCTTTGTTCAAGTCGATACTCCGGCGTGCCAGCGACAGAAGTATTGACGCCGGGATGTCTGACGACTAAGATTAATGACTCAAAAGTAAGTAGCGATCAGACCCCTATGCAAGCCCCAACTGACACCAAACCGCGCTGGGAGCGGCGCAAGGACGCCCGGCCGCAGGAACTGCTGGAGGCGGCGCTGGAGCAGTTCGTCGAACGCGGCTACGCCGCCACCCGCCTGGAGGACGTCGCGCGCCGCGCCGGCGTCTCCAAGGGCACGCTCTATCTTTACTTCGAAAACAAGGAAGAACTGTTCAAGGCGGTGGTGCGCGCCACCATCGTCGAGGCCATCGGCCAGGCCGAGGTGGACCTGGCCGCCTCCGCGGCCCACAGCAGCGAACTGCTGCATGCGCTGCTGATGCGCTGGTGGGAGACGGTGGGCGCCACCAAGCTGGCCGGCATCACCAAGCTGATGATGACCGAAGCGGGCAATTTCCCCGAGCTGGCGCAGTTCTACAATGACGAGGTGATCGCGCGCGGCAATGCGCTGATCGTGCGCACGCTCGAGCGCGGCGTGGCGCGCGGCGAGTTCCGCCCGCTCGATCCGCTAGTGATGATGCCGGTGCTGACCGCCCCGGTGCTGATGCTGATGATGTGGAAGAGCGCCTTCCTGCCCTGCGAAGACGCGCGCGAGATCGACACCGCCGCCTATATGGCGGCCTTCCTCGACCTGGCCCTGCGCGGTCTGCGGCCCGACGCGGCGGCCCCCGTTTTGCCTCAAAATTAGGCGTTGCGGGGCCGTTTTCGTGCGTTCAGCCCCCCGAAACTGCAGACTGTCGCAATTTCCCTCTGTGCGCCGCCGTTGTCGTTAATATGCCGTCCTGACCAGTTCAACGATAAAATGGCGGATTACTTAATCCTTCACCGAGTTTAAAGATGAATATCGAACAAGCCCGCTTCAACATGATCGAACAGCAAATCCGTCCATGGGACGTCCTGGAACTGGACGTGCTGGACTTGCTGAACGTGGTCAAGCGCGAGAACTTCGTCCCGGCCAGCCACAAGAACCTGGCCTTCGTCGATACCGAAATCCCGCTGGGGTTCGGCGAATTCATGTTCACGCCGAAGATGGAGGCGCGCATCCTGCAGGACGTGCAGCTGAAGAAACACGAGAACGTGCTGGAAATCGGCACCGGCAGCGGCTACATGGCCGCCCTGCTGGCGCACAAGGGCCGCCACGTGACCTCCGTCGAGATCGTGCCGGAACTGAAGGCCTTCGCCGAGAAGAACCTGGCCGAAGCCGGCATCACCAATGTGACGGTGGAGCAGGGCAATGGCGCGCAGGGCTGGGCCAACGGCGCCCCGTTCGACGTGATCGTCATCTCCGGCTCGCTGCCGCTGCTGCCGGAAGCCTTCCTGCAGCAAGTGAAAGTGGGCGGGCGCATCTTCGCCATCATCGGCGAGTCGCCGGTGATGACGGCGCACGTGATCACCCGCACCTCGGACGGCTACGACAAGGTCAAGCTGTTCGAAACCGACGTGAAACCGCTGCAGTCGGCCACCCAGCCGTCGCAGTTCACCTTCTAAGCGGACGGGAGCGTCGTATGGAACACATCACCGCGCTGGAGCTGGCCGACTGGCTGGCCGACGACGCGCGTCCCAGCCCGGTGCTGCTGGACGTGCGCGAGAACTGGGAATACGAGACCTGCCATATCGCCGGTTCGACGCTGATGCCGATGAACACGATACCGGCCCGCATCGACGACCTCGACGAGGACGCGGCCATCGTCTGCATCTGCCACCACGGCGCGCGCAGCATGCAGGTGGCGGCGTTTTTGGAACGCAATGGTTTCGGCAAGATGACGAATTTGACGGGCGGCATACACGCTTGGGCTGTGCAGGTCGACGGCTCCATGCCAAAATACTAATGTTATTGATTCCACGGAGAACGCAATGCAGAAACCCTTAATCGCCTTGCTGATCAGCAGCGCGCTGTTGACCATGAACGCACAGGCGGCCGACCTCATCCAAGTGTATCAGCAGGCGCTCGCCAACGACGCCACTTATGCCAGCGCACGCGCTGCACTTGCTGCGGGTCAGGAAAGGACGACGCAAGGGCGTTCCCAGTTGTTGCCGGTTGTCGGCCTGGGCGGTTCGAGCACCAAGATCACCGGCGACTTCGAATCCAAGTCCGGCGATGCCGTTTTCGGCCCGCAGAGCGGCCCGCGCGACAGCTCGCGCAACCAGTGGGCGCTGCAGCTGTCGCAGCCGCTGTTCCGCTGGGACCGCTGGGAATCCTACCAGCAGAGCAAGCTGGCCCAGGCCTCGACGGAAGCGGTGTTCGCCCAGGCCCAGCAGGACCTGATGACGCGCGTGTCGCAAGCCTATTTCGACGTGCTGACCGCGCAGGACAACCTGTCCTCGATCCAGGCGCAGAAGTCGGCCACCACCGAACAGCTGGCTTCGGCCAAGCGCAACTTCGAGGTCGGCACGCAGACCATTACCGACACCCACGAGGCGCAGGCGGCCTACGACCTGGTCGTGGCGCAGGAGTTCGCGGCCATCAACGACCTGGAAGTCAAGCGCGCCGCGCTGCAGCAGATCATCGGCGCCGCGCCGGGTTCGCTGGCCACGCTGCGGCCGGGCGTGACCATAGGCGCGCCGCAGCCGGCCGCCATCGAACCGTGGATTGCGTCGGCCGAGCAGCAGAACTATTCCGTGGTGGGCGCCCAGCTGAACGTGGAGATCGCCAAGCGCGAAATTTCGCGCAACCGCGCCGGCCATCTGCCGACCCTGGACCTGGTGGCCAGCAAGGGCCGCGACAGCACCGCCGGCAACGGCATCACCAAGGCCAATTCCATCGGCGTGCAGTGGAACGTGCCGATCTTCAACGGCTTCGCAGTGACCAGCAAGGTGCGCGAATCGATCGCGCTGGAAGACAAGGCGCGCAACGACCTGGAGGCGACGCGCCGCGCCGCCGCGCAGAATGCGCGCACCGCCTACCTGGGCATGAACAGCGGCCTGGCGCAGGTGCGCGCGCTGGAAGCGGCCGAAGTGTCGAGCAAGTCGGCGCTCGATTCGAACAAGCTGGGCTACCAGGTCGGTGTGCGCATCAACATCGACGTGCTGAACGCGCAGCGCCAGTTGTACTCGACCCAGCGCGACCTGTCCCGCGCCCGCTACGACACCATCATGAACGGCCTGCGCCTGAAGTCGGCCGCCGGCACGCTGAAGGAAGCGGACCTGGTGCCGGTGAACGACCTGCTGGTCAAGTAAGGCTTGCGGTGGCGGGTTATGGCGCTGCGCGCCTAACCCGCCCTCCTGCGAAATATAGCGATTCCGGACCACGCAGCGCGTGGTTTTTTTTCGGCAATGCGGGCGGGTTGGCGGGGATACCGAGCCGGCGAGCCCCATAACCCGCCGTGCTTAGCGCAAGCCGCTGCCGGCGGCGTCGAACTTGCGCTCGATCAGTTCGATCTTGTAGCCGTCCGGGTCGGTGACGAAGGCGATCACGGTGCTGCCGCCCTTGACCGGGCCGGGCTCGCGCGTGACGTTGCCGCCGTTGGCCTTGACTGCCGCGCAGGCGGCGGCGATGTCGTCGGCCGAGATCGCCAGGTGGCCGTAGGCCGTGCCCTGTTCGTATTTGTCGACGCCGTAGTTGTAGGTCAGCTCCAGCTCCGCGTGCTCGGGATTGGCGCCGTAGCCGACGAAGGCCAGCGTGTACTTGTATTCGGGGTTGTCGCTGGTGCGCAGCAGCTTCATGCCCAGCACCTTGGTGTAGAAATCGATGGAACGCTGCAGGTCGCCGACCCGCAGCATGGTGTGCAGTATGCGCATAGTGATCCTTCTTTGGGTTAAAGCAGGATTCTATGCGCTTTGCTGTGCCGGTGCACGCCGGCTCAGGACTTGTTGCCGGGGTTGTAGCCGGTGCTGCCGGTGGTGCCGCTCTGCATGGTGCTGGTGCCGGAGCCCATCACGCTGCCGGTCGAGGTACGGTAGCCGGCCGAGGGCTGGGTGCCGTAGTAGCTGTGGATCTGGTTGCTGAACTCGGCGCTGGCCATGTCGGGCCAGTTGTCCTTGTCGAAGCCGGGGGCGTTTTCCAGGCGCTCCTTGCTCACGTCGAGGATGAAGCGCTTGTTGACGGTGTCCAGCTGCAGCGCTTCGAACGGCACGGCGAACAGCTTGTCGCCCATGCCGAGGATGCCGCCGAACGACAGCACGGCGTAGGCCACCTGGCCGGTCTGCATGTCCAGCATGAATTCCTTGATGTCGCCCAGGTCTTCGTCCTGGCGGTTGTAGACGTCCTCACCCATCAGGGTGTCGGCGCCCATCAGACGTGGGCCGGGGCCGCTGTCGTCGTCGCGGTCGCGGTAAATGCCAAAAGTGTCACGGTCCAGATAGCTCATTGTCGTCTCCAGTTGCGATTGATGCCGGCCGGGCGGAACCGGCGTAAGGTTGCCCGTAGTGCGTCGCTCCTTCAGTTTCCGCTAGTTACCCTTCGGCGTTACGCGCCAGATGATGTTGCCGACGTCGTCGGCCACCAGCAGCGCGCCGCTCTTGTCCACTGCCACTCCCACCGGACGGCCATGCGCTTTGCCGTCCGCGTTCAAAAAGCCGCTCAGGAAATCCTGCGGCGGACCGGATGGCTGGCCGTTGGTGAACGGTACGTACACCACCTTGTAGCCGCTGGGCGGCTTGCGGTTCCACGAACCGTGCTGGCCGATGAAGGCGCCGTTCTGGTACGCGGCCGGGAACAGCTTGCCCTCGTAGAAGGCCAGTCCCAGCGAGGCCGTGTGGCCGCCCAGCGCGTAGTCGGGCGGGATGGCTTTGGCCACCAGCTCGGGCTGCTGCGGCTTCACGCGCGTGTCGACGTTCTGGCCGAAGTAGCTGTAGGGCCAGCCATAGAAAGCGCCTTCCTTGACCGAGGTCAGGTAGTCCGGCACCAGGTCGTTGCCCAGCTCGTCGCGTTCGTTGACGACGGTCCACAGCGCCTGCGACTGCGGCTGCCAGGCCATGCCGTTCGCGTTGCGCAGGCCGGTGGCGAACAGCCTGGCCTTGCTGGTGGCCAGCTCCAGCTGCCAGATGGCGGCGCGCCCTTCCTCCTTGTCCATGCCGTTCTCGGCCACGTTGCTGTTCGATCCCACGGTGGCGTACAGGTATTTGCCGTCCGGGCTGGCGATGATGTTCTTGGTCCAGTGGTGGTTCAGCGGGCCGCCCGGCAGGTCCATCACCTTGACCGGCGCGGCCGTGATTTCGGTCTGCCCCTCCTGGTAGGGGAATTTCACCACCGCGTCCGTGTTGGCCACGTACAGGTCCTTGCCCACCAGCGCAACGCCGAACGGCGAATGCAGATTCTTCAGGAAGACGGTGCGCGTTTTCGCCGCGCCGCCGGCGTCGATGCCGCGCAGCAGCGTGATGCGGTTGGCCGACTGCGTCGCCGCGCCCGCCTTCTTCATCTGCGACTTCATGATGGCGCCCTTGATGCCCTTGCCGTCCTCGGGCTTGGGCGGGGCGTTGGTTTCTACCGCCAGCACGTCGCCATTGGGCAGTACGTAAACCCAGCGCGGATGGTCCAGGTCGCGGGCATAGGCGTGCACCGCGAAGCCGGCCGCCGGTGTGGGCGCGGCGTTGCCTTGCCAGCGCTCGACCGGGGCCACTTTCACCGTCGGCAGCAGCGAGCGCTCCGGCGCGGGCAGCACCGGTTTGGGGCCGTAGCCCGCCGGGTATTGCGTGGTCGCGTCCTGTGCGCGGGCCTGGCCGGGAGCGGCGAGGAGGCTCAAGGCGAACATGGCAACGGTAGCGGTGACGGTGCTGACTCTCACGGCAAACTCACGGGCAAACTCATGGGCGAACCTTTCGCGGCGGTATTCAATCCCCGGTTTTCAATCCCCGGTCAATCCCGTTTTGTACCGGGTTGCGGCTGCGCCTTGCCTGGCGGCTTGGGCTGCACTTTTTCCACGCCGCGCGTCCCGTGCAGGTCGGTATCGACCAGGCCCTGCTCGATATCGCTGGCGGCTTGCTTGATCACGCTGCGCGCCTGCGGCGGGTGGCCTTCGGGCGACTCGTCGCGCTCGTGCGGCAAACGCTTGCCGGCATCGTTGCCGGCTGGTACAGCGGTGTTGACCTGGCGGTCCGTCCCTTCCTTAACCATGGCACGTTCTCCTGTCTGCGTTCAGGGTCATCTTAGCGCCGTGATGCGATGCCGGTCGCGCAATTGAACATTGTTGAAATAATGCATCTTTGGCATGAAACGGGCGGCATGAAGGGCTGCGCAAACGTCCCTGGGCGATGGGGGCGGGCGCCGCCACCGCGCGCTGAGGCGGCGTGTCATGCCGCATCGGCGGACCGCCGCGCAGGCGGGTATCCATGCTGCGCCGCCGATTGAGGCGTCGTATGGGCCCCCCCTTGCAGGCGCATGTGCGCTTGCAAGCGCACGTCGCTCCGCAGGCGCGGGGCAATGCCCCACGAATTCCCTGCCAGGCCTTGCGCGAGGACGACGTCAGGCCGGCGCCACGGCCGGCTGCCACAGTTCGATCTTGTTGCCGTCCGGGTCCATGAACCAGCCGAAGCGGCCGTAGTCGAAGGTCTGCGGGTCGCCGACCAGCTCGGCGCCGCCGGCCACCACCTGGGCCAGTGCCTCGTCCAGGTTGTCGACCACCAGGTTGAACATGAAGTCGCGCTTGGACGGGGCGAAGTAGCCGGTGGTGTCTTTGAACGCACTGAATACCGTGCTGCCGCCGGCCGGCATGGCGGCCGGGGAAAAGGATGCGTAGTCGGTCGATTCGCCGGGGAAGCCGAGGTGGGCCTGGTACCACGCCATCAGCGCCTGTGGATTGCGCGATTTGAAAAAGACGCCGCCGACGCCCAGTACTTTGGCCATACCATTCTCCCTGTTGTTGTTGCTTTAATGTTGCTTGCAGTCTGGCGCCGCGCGTTTTATACTGTTTGCATGTACAGTATTTTTATGCGTCCCGGCAACCGGTGAGCGCGTAGCACCGCATGGCAGAAGCAAGCATTATCGGTTACTCTGCCTAGTGTTGCTACCCCCGAAATCAAGACCGAGAGATCTATGCCCGCCACGCATGCCACTTACAAAACCATCGCCCTGGTTGTTCGACAGAACACGGCCGGCATCGAAGTGCCGGTCGCCAAGCTGCTGGACTTTCTGCGCGAGTCCGGCCGCAGCGTCGTGCTGGAGGAGGAAACCGCCGCCCACCTGGGCATGGCTGGCCTGCCCGCCATGTCGGCGGCCGGCATAGGCGAACACGCGGACGCGGCCATCGTCATGGGCGGCGACGGCACCATGCTGGGCCTGGCGCGCCAGCTGGCGCCCTACGATGTGCCGCTGATCGGCATCAACCAGGGCCGGCTGGGCTTCATGACCGACATCCCGCTCGAAAGCATGCTGCCGGTGCTGGCGCAGATCTTCGCCGGCAGCCACCAGGCCGAGCGGCGCACCCTGCTGGAGGGCAGCGTGCTGCGCGAGGGCAAGGAGATCCACGTCGGCATGGCGGTCAACGACGTGGTGGTCTCGCGCGGCGCCGGCGCCGGCATGGCCGAGCTGCGGGTCGACGTGGACAACCACTTCATGTACAACCAGCGTTCGGACGGCCTCATCATCTCCACGCCGACCGGCTCCACCGCCTACGCGCTGTCGGCCGGCGGCCCGCTGCTGCATCCCACCCTGGGCGGCATCGTGCTGGTGCCGATCGCGCCGCACGCGCTGTCGAACCGGCCCATCGTGCTGCCGGACTCGAGCGAGATCCAGATCGAGATCGTGCGCGGACGCGACATCACCGTCAATTTCGACATGCAGACCTTCGCCAGCCTGCAGGCGCAGGACCGCATCATCATCAAGCGCTCGCCGCACGCCATCACCTTCCTGCATCCGGAAGGCTGGAGCTACTACAACACGCTGCGCGAAAAGCTGCACTGGAACGAGTACCCGTCCACCGACGGCAAACTGGTCTGACAACTGGTCCAACCCCAACCCGCACACCCTTGCCTATGCTTCGTACACTGTCCATCCGCGACTTCGTCATAGTCGACACGATAGAACTGGAATTTTCCGCCGGCTTCACCGTCTTCACCGGCGAAACAGGGGCCGGCAAGTCCATCCTGATCGACGCGCTGACCCTGGCGCTGGGCGGGCGCGGCGACGCCAGCGTGGTGCGCGAGGGCGCGGCCAAGGCCGACATCACGGCCGACTTCGCGGTGACGGAACAGGCCGCCGCGTGGCTGGCCGCCAACGAGTTCGCGCTCGAGGAGGGCGGTGCGCTGCTGCGCCGCGTGATCGACAACGCGGGCCGCTCCAAGGCCTACATCAACGGCGTGGCCGCCACCGCCGCCCAGCTGCGCGAGCTGGGCGACATGCTGGTCGACATCCACGGCCAGCACGCGCACCAGTCGCTGCTGAAGGCGGACGCGCAGCGCGAGCTGCTCGACAACCAGGCCGCCAGCAAGGCCGCCGGGGCCGCGGCAGACCTGAAGCAAGTCGCGGCCGCGCACAAGGCCTGGCGCGCGCTGGCCCGCCAGCTCGAGGAATACGAGGCCAACGCGGCCAACCTGGCTTTCGAGCGCGAGCGCCTGGAGTGGCAGGTGAACGAGCTCGACAAGCTGGCCGCCAAGCCCGGCGAATGGCAGGACATCTCGAACGAGCACAGCCGCCTGTCGCACGCCGCCAGCCTGCTCGAAGGCGCGCAGGAGACGCTGTCCGCGCTGTCCGAGTCGGAAGACCATCCCATCGTGTCGCAGCTGTCCTCGCTGAGCCAGAAGCTGGGCAAGCTGGCCGCCATCGACAGCGAGCTGCAGCCGACCGTGGAACTGATCGAATCGGCCCGCATCCAGCTGCAGGAATCGGTGTACGCGCTGAACACCTATCTGGACCGGGTGGAACTCGATCCCGACCGGTTGCGCCAGGTCGACGCCCGCATGGAGGCGTTGCACTCGGCCTCGCGCAAATTCCGCGTCGCGCCGGACGACCTGCCGGAGGAGCACGCGCAGCTGTCGGCCAAGCTGCGCCAGCTGGCCGACGCCAGCGACCTCGACGGCTTGCGCAAGCAGGAGGACAAGCTCAAGGCCGCCTATATGGAGGTGGCGCGCAAGCTGTCCGCCACGCGCGCCGCCGCCGCCAGGGCGCTGGCCACGGCCGTCACGCAGGCGATGCAGGAACTGAACATGACGGGCGGCGCCTTCGACATCGCGCTCCACCCCTGCGAGCCGGGCGCGCGCGGCCTGGAGCAGGTCGAATTCCTGGTGGCCGGCCACGCCGGCGTGGCGCCGCGGCCGCTGGCCAAGGTGGCCTCGGGCGGCGAACTGGCGCGCATCGCGCTGGCGATCTCGGTGATCACCTCCAACGCCACCACCACGCCGACCCTGATCTTCGACGAGGTCGACAGCGGCATCGGCGGTGGCGTGGCCGAGGTGGTGGGGCGCTTGCTGAAACGGCTGGGCCAGGCCCGGCAAGTGCTGTGCGTGACGCACTTGCCGCAGGTGGCCAGCCAGGCCAGCCAGCATTTCCAGGTCGCCAAGGGCACGCTGGAGAACGGCAAGACCGCCTCCCGCATCGACGTGCTCGACAGCAAAGCCCGGGTCGAGGAAGTGGCCCGCATGCTGGGCGGGCTCGAGATCACCGCCACCACCCGCAAGCACGCCCGCGAACTGCTGGCTTCGTAGGGCACGCTCGAAATACCTGACAAATTGGCGCTTATTCGAGGCTGCCCCGTAGTGGCGGGTTGCGGCGTTGCACGCCTAAGCCGCCTTACCCGGGGCACGCTTGGCGGGCGCAGCCGCGTAAGCCGCAGCCCCGTATAATGGCGGGTCCCTCTCCCGTCATTGCGATCCATGGCCTTCCTCAAAGAACCCCCTCATACCCACGGCAGCACGGGCGGCAGCGCCGTGGTGCTGGTCAACCTCGGCACGCCGGATGCGCCCACGCGCCCGGCCGTGCGGCGCTACCTGAAGCAGTTCCTGTCCGACCGGCGCGTGGTGGAAATCCCGCGTGCGCTCTGGTGGTTCATCCTCAACCTGCTCATCCTGCCGTTCCGCTCGGGCCAGTCGGCCAGGAAATATGCGTCGATCTGGACCCGCGAAGGCTCGCCGCTGAAGGTGCACACCCAGCAGCAGGCCATGCTGCTGCACACCGCGCTGGGCGAACGCGGCCACGGCAACGTCACGGTCGCCATGGCGATGCGCTACGGCTCGCCCGCGGTGCCGGACGTGCTGGCCCGCCTGAAGGCCGACGGCTGCGAGCGCGTGCTGCTGCTGCCGGCCTATCCGCAATACTCGGGCACCACCACCGGCTCCATCTACGACGCCGTGTTCGACCACTACAAGAAAATCCGCAACGTGCCGGAACTGCGCTTCGTGCGCAATTACCACGACCATGAAGGCTATGTGGAGGCGCTGCGCGACGCCGTGCTGGCCCACTGGGACGCGCACGGCCGTCCCGACAAACTGGTGCTGAGCTTCCACGGCGTGCCCAAGCGCACCCTGCTGCTGGGCGACCCCTACCACTGCGAGTGCCTGAAAACGGCCCGCCTGCTGGCCGCCAAGCTGAAGCTGGCGCCGGAGCAGTACCTGGTGACCTTCCAGTCGCGCTTCGGCAAGGCCGAGTGGCTGCAGCCCTACACCGCGCCCACGGTGCAGCAGCTGGCGCGCGACGGCGTGGGCCGGGTCGACGTGCTGTGCCCCGGCTTCACCAGCGACTGCCTGGAAACGCTGGAGGAAATCGCGATGGAGGTGCGGCACGACTTCCTCGGCGCCGGCGGCAAGGAGTTCCACTACATCCCCTGCCTGAACGAAACCCCGGCCTGGATCGCCGCGCTGGCCGAAATCGCCGAACAGCACATGATAGGCTGGCCGACCATGATGGCCCAGCCACAGCGCGACGCGCTGAAGAAAGCGGGCGAAACCGCGCGCGCGGCCGCCCTCAAGCTCGGCGCGCAAAACTGACGCTGCTGCGTGGGACGGGTCAGCCGGTAGGCGTAAGCCGCCAAGCATTCGACGGCTCCGGCGGCTTACGCGCCATGGACTCGGCGTCCCCCGCCAAGCCGCCCCACGCCACAATCAGCACTTGGCGTCGGTGAGTGCCAGCCTGTTACAATACCCGGTCTTCGGGCAGTGTATCGTGCGCTGTCGAGGGTGCTTCCCCGGCGCAACGCCGCACGAATACCCCTTGAAAACATAGGTTATAGCCCCACTTGCTGCCCGTGCCGTACCAAGAAATGTCAAACAAATACGATTTGTAGGAGTCTTTCAGATGCAAGATCAGGAAAACCAAGCAGTGCCGAACCCAGAGGCGGAACAAGCGCCAGCGCAGCCGGCGGCAGCCGCCGAGGGCGCGACGCCTTCCCTGGAAGAGCAGCTGGCCAGCACCGAAGCGCGCCTGGCTGAGATGCACGACGCCTTCATGCGCGCCAAGGCGGACGGCGAGAACATCCGCCGCCGCGCCCAGGAAGACGTTGCAAAAGCGCACAAATTCGCGGTTGAAAGCTTCGCCGAAGCCATGGTGCCGGTGAAGGACAGCCTGGAAATGGCGCTGAAAGTGGAAGCCCCGACGCTGGACTCGCTGAAGGAGGGCGTTGAAATGACGCTCAAGCAGCTCAATTCGGCGTTCGAGAAGAACCGTCTGCTGGAAATCATGCCGGTGCAGGGCGAGAAGCTGGACCCGAACAAGCACCAGGCCGTGGCCGTGGTGCCTGCCGAGCAGGAAGCCAACACCGTCGTTTCCGTGTTGCAAAAAGGTTATATGATCGCCGACCGCCTGCTGCGTCCGGCCATCGTGACCGCGGCGCAGGCGAAGTGAGCTTCGCCGGCGCAGCCAGGCACTTGAAAATACTCAGCATTTCCCACATATAAGCAGCATCTGAAACTTAGAACACAAGGAAAATAAATCATGGGCAAAATTATCGGTATTGACCTGGGAACCACCAACTCCTGCGTTTCCGTCATGGAAAACGGTCAACCTAAGGTAATCGAGAACGCGGAAGGCGCGCGTACCACCCCTTCGATCATTGCTTACCAAGAAGACGGCGAGATCCTGGTTGGCGCGACCGCGAAACGCCAGGCGGTCACCAACCCGAAGAACACCCTGTACGCGGTGAAGCGCCTGATCGGCCGCAAGTTCGACGAAAAAGAAGTGCAGAAGGACATCGCCCTGATGCCTTACCAGATCACCAAAGCCGACAACGGCGATGCGTGGATCGGTGTGCGCGACAAGAAACTGGCTCCGCCGCAGATCTCGGCTGAAGTGCTGCGCAAGATGAAGAAGACGGCGGAAGACTACCTCGGTGAAGAAGTCACCGAAGCCGTGATCACCGTGCCTGCCTACTTCAACGACTCGCAGCGCCAGGCCACCAAGGACGCCGGCCGCATCGCCGGCCTGGACGTCAAGCGCATCATCAACGAACCGACCGCCGCCGCGCTGGCGTTCGGCCTGGACAAGACCGACAAGGGCGACCGCAAGATCGCCGTGTACGACTTGGGCGGCGGCACCTTCGACGTGTCCATCATCGAAATCGCGGACGTGGACGGCGAGAAGCAGTTCGAAGTGCTGTCGACCAACGGCGACACCTTCCTGGGCGGCGAAGACTTCGACCAGCGCGTGATCGACTACATCATCGACGAGTTCAAGAAGATCAACGGCCTGGACCTGAAAAAAGATCCGATCGCCCTGCAGCGCATCAAGGCTTCGGCCGAGCGCGCGAAGATCGAACTGTCGTCCTCGCAGCAGACTGAAATCAACGAGCCCTACATCGCCATGGCGAACGGCGCCCCGGTCCACCTGAACCTGAAGATGACCCGCGCCAAGCTGGAATCGCTGGTCGAGGAACTGATCAACGCGACCATGGAGCCATGCCGCACCGCGATCAAGGACGCCGGCGTCAAGGTCTCCGACATCGACGACATCATCCTGGTCGGCGGCATGACCCGCATGCCCAAGGTGCAGGAAAAGGTCAAGGAGTTCTTCGGCAAGGATCCGCGCAAGGACGTGAACCCGGACGAAGCGGTCGCTGTCGGCGCCGCCATCCAGGGCTCGGTCCTGTCGGGCGAGCGCAAGGACTTGCTGCTGCTGGACGTGACGCCATTGTCGCTGGGTATCGAAACCCTGGGCGGCGTGATGACCAAGATGATCCACAAGAACACCACGATCCCGACCAAGTTCTCGCAGGTGTTCTCGACCGCCGACGACAACCAGCCCGCCGTGACCATCAAGGTCTACCAGGGCGAGCGTGAAATCGCCGTGGGCAACAAGGGCCTGGGCGAATTCAACCTGGAAGGCATCCCGCCGGCATCGCGCGGCACGCCGCAGATCGAAGTGACCTTCGACATCGACGCCAACGGCATTCTGCACGTGGGCGCCAAGGACAAGGCCACCGGCAAGGAAAACAAGATCACCATCAAGGCGAACTCGGGCCTGACCGAGGACGAGATCCAGAAGATGGTCAAGGACGCCGAGCTGAACGCGGAAGAGGACAAGAAGGTCAAGGAACTGGCCGAGTCGCGCAACCAGGCCGACGCGCTGGTGCACTCGACCAAGAAGTCCCTGACCGAATACGGCGACAAGCTGGAAGCGGGCGAGAAAGAGAAGATCGAAGCGGCCATCAACGAGCTGGAAGGCTCGATCAAGGCCGGCGACAAGGCCGACATCGACGCCAAAGTGGCTGCGCTGTCGACCGCCTCGCAGAAGCTGGGCGAAAAGATGTATGCTGACATGCAGGCACAGCAGGCTGCGGCCGGCGGCGGCGCCGAAGGCGGCGCGCAGCAGGCCGGCGGCCAGCAAGAGACCAAGGCCCAGCAGGACGACGTGGTGGATGCCGACTTCAAGGAAGTCAAAGACAGCAAGTAATCTGGTCCCCCGGCTGCGGCCGCAAGACTGACGCCGAGCCGTGCATCCCTGAAAAGGGGCCGGCTCGGCTTTTTCGCATAATCAGCACAGGGATAAGTGGTGTCATTCCCTACAGTAAATACAGCAAGGTGCCTACGACATGGCAAAGCGTGATTTTTACGAGATACTCGGGGTCGCAAAGAATGCGTCCGAAGACGAGATCAAGAAGTCCTATCGCAAACTGGCGATGAAATACCATCCGGACCGCAATCCGGACAGCAAGGAATCGGAAGATAAGTTCAAGGAGGCCAAGGAGGCCTACGAGATGCTGACGAATCCGGAGAAACGCGAAGCGTATGACCGTTACGGCCATGCGGGCGTGGACCCGAACATGGGCGGCGGGGGCGGCGGCGGCGGTTTCGGCGCGGGCGGCTTCGGCGATGCCTTCGGCGACATCTTCGGCGACATCTTCGGCGGCGGCGGCCGCGGCCGCAGCGCCGGCCCGCAGGTCTATCGCGGCGCGGACTTGCGCTACAACCTGGAAATCACGCTGGAACAGGCGGCGCACGGATTCGACACCACCATCCGCGTACCGTCCTGGGACAAGTGCGACACCTGCCACGGTTCCGGCGCCAAGCCCGGCACGGCGCCGGTGACCTGCTCGACTTGCGGCGGCCACGGCCAGGTGCGCATGCAGCAGGGCTTCTTCAGCATCCAGCAGACCTGCCCGAAATGCCATGGCACCGGCAAGATCATCACCGATCCGTGCTCGCCTTGCGGCGGCGCGGGCCGCATCAAGCGCAACAAGACGCTGGAAGTGAAGATCCCGGTCGGCATCGACAACGGCATGCGCATCCGCTCGTCCGGCAACGGCGAACCGGGCACCAACGGCGGTCCGCCGGGCGACTTGTATGTGGAAATCCACATCAAGCAGCACGCGGTGTTCCAGCGCGAGGGCGACGACCTGCATTGCGAAATGCCGATCTCGTTCGCGCGCGCGGCGCTGGGCGGCGAAATCGAAGTGCCCACGCTGTCGGGCAAGGTGTCGTTCACCATTCCCGAGGGCACGCAGTCCGGCAAGACCTTCCGTTTGAAGGGCAAGGGCATCAAGGGCGTGCGCTCCGGCTATCCGGGCGACCTGTTCTGCCACGTGGCCGTGGAAACGCCGGTCAAGCTGACCGACAAGCAGAAGGAACTGCTGCGCGAGTTCGACCGCGCCACCAACGAAGGCGGTTCCAAGCACAGCCCGCAAAGCAAAACCTGGCGCGACAAGGTCAAGGATTTCTTCGAGTGACAGTGAAATAGGCGACATCTGCTTCGGCTGATGATGCGCCGCATCAAATCAGGTAACATGGCAGTATCCCGGACCGCCCCTTGCCACCCCGGCAGGAGGCGGTCTTCGCACGTATGAGAGGACATATGAGTGAGAACAACGTAAGCACGTCGCCGCTGGCGGACCTGCTGGTCAACAACCGCGCCTGGGCCGACAACATGGTCGCGCGCGATCCCGAATTCTTCAACCGCCTGGCGCAGCAAGCGTCGCCGGAATACTTGTGGATAGGCTGCTCCGACAGCCGCGTCCCGGCAAACGAACTGCTGGGCCTGGCTCCGGGCGACGTCTTCGTCCACCGCAACATCGCCAACGTGGTGGTGCACTCGGACCTGAACTGCCTGTCGGTGATGCAGTTCGCCATCGAGGTGCTGAAGGTGAAGCACGTGATCATCGTCGGCCACTACGGCTGCAAGGGCGTGCACGCCGCGATGACCGGCACCCGCGTCGGCCTGGCCGACAACTGGCTGCGCCACGTCTCGGACGTGGCCCAGAAGCACGAACGCTACCTGGGCGACGTGCTGCCTTCGCGTGAACGCGCCGAACGCCTGTGCGAGCTGAACGTGGTCGAGCAGGTGGTCAACGTCTGCCAGACCACCATCGTGCAGGACGCATGGGACCGGGGCCAGCAATTGACGGTGCACGGCTGGGTCTACGGCCTGAAGGACGGCAAGCTGAACGACCTGGAAATGACGGTAGGCGCCGGCCACGAACTGGCCAGCCGCCTCGAGAAACGCCTGGCGCATTACAAAGAACTGGCGTAGCAAAGGCAGGCGTCCCGCGCTCCCTCGGGGGCCAGCTTCGATTCCCCTCGCGGTCCGGTTCGATCCGGGGCGGCGCGGGACTCGAGCCTGGCCCTTTTTCCAACTGATCGTGCGCCGCGCGCCGCCCGAATCCGTACAATGGATCTCACCAGGGGCGGCAGCGGCTTGTTCGGCGCCGTGCCCGGCCCGGCTCCCGTTCCCGGTACTGCCGGACAGCCGGCAGCGGCCGTATCACCATCATCATCCCGTGCCGCTGCCGGCGCTGCCGCCGCCCCGGTAACAGGAGGTGACGACTATGGCTGACGAAGAGGGGAGGCGCTTGCCGGGCCAGCAGCCGCGCACGCTGGACGAATGCCGCCGCTGCGCGCTGTGGGAGCACGCCACGCAAGCGGTGCCGGGCGAAGGCGCGAAGCAGGCGCGCATCATGCTGGTTGGCGAGCAGCCGGGCGACCAGGAAGATCTGGCCGGCCACCCCTTCGTCGGTCCCGCCGGCGCACTGCTCGACCGCGCGCTGGCGCAGGCTGGCGTCGACCGCAAGACGGTCTACGTCACCAATGCCGTCAAGCACTTCAAATGGGAGCCGCGCGGAAAACGCCGCATGCACAAGACGCCCGCGCAAAAGGAAATTTTAGCTTGCCACTACTGGCTCGAAGCCGAGTTGGGGCAGTCGCGCCGCAAGTTGTCGTGGCGCTCGGCGGCACCGCCTTGAAGGCCGTGCTCGAAGACAGCCATGCCACGCTGAAGGACTTCATGGCCGAGCCGGTGCAGCACGCCGGCCGCTGGGTGCTTGCCACCTACCACCCTGCGTTCGTGCTGCGGGTCCCTGGCTCCGACGAAAAAGCCCGCGCCCTCGCCGCCCTGGTGGCGGCTTTGCGCGCAGCAAACAGGCTGGCGGGCGCTTAGCGGAAACCGTATATCAATAGCCGATAAGCTTCGTTTTCTTCATGAGGCGGGAGGCATAGACTGCTTGCATATTCAATGCAAGGACCTGTGCCATGTCTGCCGTTTTCAGTCCCTCATCCGCCGCCGCTTTCGACATCAAGGTCTTCGACGCCCCGCTGGGCGCGGAAGTGACGGCGCTCGATTTGTCGCAGCCGCTCAGCAACGGCGACTTCCAGCGCCTGCATCGCGCGCATCTCGACCACCACGTGCTGGTGTTCCGCGACCAGCGCATCACGCCGCGCCAGCAAGTGGAATTCAGCCGCCGTTTCGGCTCGCTGCAGATCCACGTGCTGCGCAATTTCCAGCTCGCCGAACAGCCGGAAGTGCTGGTCATCTCCAACATCATCGAGAACGGCCAGCCCACCGGCCTCGGCGACGCGGGCCACTTCTGGCACTCGGACCTGTCGTACAAGGAGATCCCCAGCCTGGGCTCCATGCTGCATGCGCAAGAGCTGCCGGAGGAGGGCGGCGACACGCTGTTCGCCAATATGCACCTGGCCTACGACACGCTGCCGGTGGCCTTGCGCCGCACGGTGCAGGGCCTGCGCGCGGAGCACAGCTACCTCGCGCAATACGAGGCGCTGCGCCGCCGCAACCCCTACCGCCCGCCGCTGACGCAGGCGCAGATCGAGGAGGTCAGGCCGGTGCTGCAGCCGGTGGTGCGCGTGCATCCCGAGACCGGCCGCCGCGCGCTCTTCGTCAGCGAGCATTTCACCACCCGCATCGCCGGCTTGCCGGAAGACGAGAGCCGCGCGCTGCTCGACGAATTGTTCGCGCACAGCGTGAAGCCGGAACACATCTACCGCCACCGGTGGCGCCCGCACGACATGGTGTTCTGGGATAACCGCTCGCTGATGCACCTGGCGGCCGGCTGTCCCGCGCACATGCGCCGCAAGCTGTACCGCACCACCATCGAGGGCGACGTCCCGTTCTGAATACCTTATCTGGAGCACGCATGAGCAAAATGAAGTCCGCCGCCGCAGCCGTCATCGCCATCACGCTGGGCATGAGCGCGGCCACGCAGGCGCAGGCCGAAGGCCGCATCCGCATCGCCGAGCAATACGGCGTCACCTACCTGCTGCTGAACATCGCGCAGGACCAGAAACTGATCGAAAAGCACGGCAAGAAACAGGGCCTGGACATCACGGTGGAGCGCACCCAGTTGTCCGGCGGCCCCGCCATCAATGACGCGCTTCTGTCGGGCAGCATCGATATCGCCAGCGCGGGCGTCGGTCCGTTGCTGACGATCTGGGACCGCACCAGCGGCAAGCAGAACGTCAAGGGCGTGGCCTCGCTGGGCAACTTCCCCTACTACCTGGTCAGCAACAATCCCAAAGTGAAGAGCATCGCCGACTTCACCGACAAGGACCGCATCGGCTTGCCGGCCGCCGGCGTCTCCGTGCAATCTCGCATCCTGCAAATGGCGGTGGCCAAGCAGTACGGCGACAAGGAATTCGCGCGGCTCGACAAGCTCACGCAGACGCTGCCGCATCCCGACGCGGCGGCCGCCGTGATCGCCGGCGGCACCGAGATCAACGCGCACTTCGGCAATTCGCCCTACCAGGAGCAGGAACTGGCGCAGAACCCGAATGCGCGCATCGTGCTCAATTCCTACGACGTGCTGGGCGGGCCGAGTTCCTCGACCGTGCTGTACGCCACGGAGAAGTACCGCAACGAGAATCCGAAGACCTACCGCGCCTTCACCGCCGCGCTGGCGGAGGCGGCGCAGTATGCCACGGACCATCCGGAAGGCGCGGCGGACGCGTATCTGCGCGTGAGCAAGAGCAAGGTCGATCGCGCGCTGCTGCTGAAGATCATCAGGAACCCGCAGGTGCAGTTCAAGGTGGCGCCGCAGAACACCTACGGACTGGCGCAGTTCCTGCACCGCGTCGGCGTGCTGAAGAACCAGCCGGCAAGCTGGCGCGACTACTTCTTCGATGACCCGGCCATCGGCCAGGGCGGGTAGGAATATCATGAGTCATATCGATATCCCCAGCCGCGCCGCGATCGCGCGGGCCGCGCCGCAATGGCACGCCGTGCCGCCGCAGTTGTCCGATGCCTCCGATCCGGCGGCGCATTGGCATACGCAGCCAGGCGCCGCGCCGCAAACGGCGGCGCAGCCGCTGCTGCGCGCGGAGGGCGTCAGCCTCGAATACCGCAGCCGCGCGCAGTCCGTGCGCGCCACGCACGATGTCAGCTTCGACGTCTATCGCGGGGACCGCTTCGTGCTGCTGGGGCCGTCTGGCTGCGGCAAGTCGTCCCTGCTCAAGGCGGCGGGCGGTTTCCTCGCGCCCAGCGCGGGCCGCATCAGCGTCAACGGCCGGGCGGTGACGGGACCGGGGCCGGACCGCATCGCCGTGTTCCAGGAATTCGACCAGCTGCCGCCGTGGAAGACTGTGAAGCAGAACGTCATGTTCCCGCTGCTCGCTTCCAAAAAGTTGAAGCGCGGCGAGGCCGAGGAGCGCGCGTTGCACTGGATCGCCAAGGTGGGCCTGGCGGGTTTCGCTGACGCCTTTCCGCACACGCTGTCCGGCGGCATGAAGCAGCGCGTGGCGATAGCGCGCGCCCTCGCCATGCAGCCCGAAGTGCTGCTGATGGACGAGCCCTTCGCCGCCCTCGACGCTCTCACGCGCCGCAAGATGCAGGAAGAGCTGGGGCGCCTGTGGGAAGAGGCGCGCTTCACGCTGCTGTTCGTCACGCATTCGATCGAGGAGGCGCTGGTGGTAGGGAGCCGCATCCTGCTGCTGTCGCCGCATCCCGGCCGCGTGCGCGCGGAATTGAACAGCCACCAGTTCGGGCTGCACAGCACCGGCAGCCCCGAGTTCCAGGGCGCCGCCAACCGTATCCACCGCTTGCTGTTCGACGAGGACGCAACCGCACCGCCGCCGGACAGCAATGCCGCAGTAGCCGCGGCACCCGCAGCCGCAACCGCTGTACCTACAGCCGCAGCCGCAGCCGCTGTACCCACAGCCGCAGCCGCAGCCGATACACGCATCGCGCCTGCCATCGCCGTAACGGCCGCCGCTGAGCCCCATGCACGTGCCGACGCGCGCTTCGCCGCAGAGCCTTATGGGGCAGCCGGCGCAGCATTGAGCAGCGCATGCGCTGCCCCACAAACGGGGCTTAACGGTTACAAAACGATGGATGCCATCGGCCGGAGGCTCGCGTCATGAATGTGTTGCTCGAACCGCCGATTCGCCAGGAATTCGAATACGCTGCCGCGCCAGCGGCACCGGCCACCGTCACGCGTCCGCTGCCGCTTGCGCAGCGCGCGTGGCAGCAGGACTGGCTGCGCAAGAGCGTGATGCTGCTGGCGCTGGCCGTCATTTGGGAAACCGTCGCGCGCTGGCAGAACAACGACCTGCTGCTGCCCACCTTCCTGCAGACCGCGCATGCCTTCGTCTCCGGTATCGCCAGCGGCGAGCTGCTGGAGCGCGTGCGGATATCGCTGGGCGTCCTGCTGCAAGGCTACGTGTTGGGCGTGCTGTCCGCCTTCGTGCTGACCGCCTTGGCCGTCACGACCCGTCTTGGGCGCGACCTGCTGGAAACGCTGGTCGCCATGTTCAACCCCTTGCCCGCGATTGCGCTGTTGCCGCTGGCGTTGCTGTGGTTCGGGCTGGGAAGTGGCAGCCTGCTGTTTGTTATCGTGCACGCGGTGCTGTGGCCGCTGGCGCTGGGCGCCTATGCAGGTTTCCAGGGCGTCCCCGAAACGCTGCGCATGGCCGGCCGCAACTACGGCCTGCGCGGCTTGCCGCTAGTGGTGCACATCCTCGTCCCGGCTGCATTGCCCGCGATCGTCTCCGGCCTGAAGATAGGCTGGGCTTTCGCCTGGCGCACGCTGATTGCTGCGGAGCTGGTGTTCGGCGTCTCGTCGGGAAAAGGTGGGTTGGGCTGGTATATCTTCCAGAACCGCAACGAGCTCTACACCGACAAAGTCTTCGCCGGCCTCGCCGCCGTGATCCTGATTGGCCTGCTGGTCGACAGCCTCGTGTTCCGCACCCTGGAACGTCTCACCATCCGCCGCTGGGGCATGCAGCGCTGAAGGAATTACGTCAGCACGCAGATGCCGTTACGTTTGATCTCAGCGTGCATGGCATCCGGCGCCAGATCCAGATCGCCTGGCCAAGTAATGACGCCATCAACGATGGTGACTTGGCCGAACTTGGCCTTGTCGCTTAAGTGCGTGAATACGCCGCGAAAAGCAGAAGGCATGAACTGGACCGCGCCCTCAACGCCGTCATTGAAGCGTACCCAAAGCGAATAGTTATCCTGCTGTTGGACTTCGATTACGTCCCAGTGCATTTTTACTCCAAAGGCGGTATGGGTTTCGGGCTCTGCAGCGCTTGGCATAGCTGCCAGTTTTCCAACAATTCAGTCTTATGTAGCTTAGCCCAATCGAGTACGATCCTCAAGGCGCGCTGTGGCAGGTAGCCATCGTGCACGGTCAACTGCTGGATGTCGATCACTGCTTTGAATTCGCCATATTTGACGTGGAAATGGGGTGGCAGATGATCACGAAAAAACATCTGGATAAGCATCCCATAAAAGCAGCTAATTGTCGGCATAGATTCCCCTCGGCAAGCATGTGCTGAGATGGTAGTAGCGGGGCTCGTACAATGAATTGCGCTGTGTCATGCTCGACGCAAAAAATGGTTAAGATGGGTGTCTCGCCATTTCACGAAAGCCATCCCATGCGTCATGCCTGTGCTTTGCTGCTCGCCCTCGGATTCACCACCGCGTCCTGCGCCGCCGATGCTGCGTCGGCATCCGACGTGGCGCTGCGGCATGCGAAGGCCTTGCTGGACAAAGTGCCGCTGGTCGATGGCCATAACGACTTGCCGTGGACCATACGCGAGTCGAAAGAGCATCCGATGGATGTCGACGCCTACGACCTGCGCAAGCCGAACGAGCAGCAGACCGACCTGGCGCGCCTGAAGGAGGGCCGCGTGTCGGTCCAGTTCTGGAGCGTATTCGTGCCGGGCGAGTTGAAGCAGGGCTGGGCACGCACGCAGCTTGAACAGATCGACCTGGCCAGGCGCATGATCGCGCGCTATCCCGAGCGCCTGGTGCTGGCCACCCGCAGCGCCGACATCGCCAAGGCGCGCAAGGCCGGCAAGATCGCCAGCTTCCTCGGCATGGAGGGCGGCCATGTACTGGAGAACAGCCTGGGCGCGCTGCGCGCCTATTACGACCTCGGCGCCCGCTACATGGCGCTGACCCACAACGTGACCCTGGACTGGGCCGACGCCGCCCTCGACCAGCCGCGCAACGGCGGCCTGTCGGCCTTCGGCAAGAACGTGGTGCGCGAGATGAACCGCCTCGGCATGCTGGTGGACCTGAGCCATGCCAGCCCGGACACGATGCGCCAGGCGCTCGACACCAGCGAGGCGCCGGTGATCTTTTCGCATTCCAGCGCCCGCGCACTGGTGGACCATCCGCGCAACGTGCCGGACGACGTGCTGGCCCGCATGGCGGCCAACGGCGGCGTGGTGATGGTGACCTTCGTGCCCAGCTTCGTCTCGACCGAGAACATGCACTGGCGCGAAGGCCTCACCGCCCGCACCAAATCCATGGAGCGCGGCAGCCCCGCCTACAAGGTGGTGGAGGCGGCCTACATCAAGGAGACCGGCCCGGCGCCGAAAGCCACGCTGCAGCAGGTGGCTGACCATATCGACCATGTTGCCAAAACGGCAGGCGTGGACCACGTCGGCATCGCCGCCGATTTCGACGGCGGCGCCACCACCGAGGGCTTGCAGGACGTCTCCACCTACCCGGCGCTGTTCGCCGAACTGATTAAACGCGGCTGGAAGGACGCCGACCTGGCCAAGCTGGCCGGCGGCAACCTGATCCGCACCCTGGCCCGCGCCGAACAGGTCGCCGCGCGGCTGCAGAAGGAGCGTCCACCGCTCCTGGCCGCGGCCGTGCACAAATAGTGATCGTTCGGGGTGGTTTGATTCTTGCTAGTAAAGCTGCATTGATTTAGAGCACCCAAGATGGCACCCAAGCGACCCAACGCGCCTGCACCGCGCAACCTACGTATCGTCGTCGTCCACACCGAGCCGCAGCCTTTGCGCGCCTCGGAGGCCGACGAGGCGGCCCTGCGCGCCCACGCGCTGAACGCCGGCCTGCTGGAAGCGGGCTACGAGATCGTCGCTTCGCTGCCGGCCGACATGCACCTGCCCGAGCAGATCGCATTGCTGCAGCCGGACATGATCATCATCGACGCCGAATCGGACGCGCGCGATGTGCTCGAGCACATCGTCGTCGCCACCCGCGACGAGCGCCGCCCCATCGTGCTGTTTACCGAGGACGACGCCCCATCGAGCATGGAGGCGGCGATGGCGGCCGGGGTATCGGCCTACATCGTGGCCGGCCTGCAGGCCGAGCGCATCAAACCGGTGCTCAATGTGGCGCTGGCGCGCTTCAAGCAGGAGCAGAAACTGCTCGCCGAACTGGACGACACGCGCCACAAGCTGGCCGAGCGCAAGGTGGTCGACCGCGCCAAGGGCCTGCTGATGACGCGCCACGGCATGTCCGAGGACGCGGCCTATCAAAAGCTGCGCACCATGGCCATGAACAAGAACCTGAAGATCGCCGAGATCGCCCAGCGCATCCTGGACGTGGAAGATTTGTTAGGGTGATCTTGGTGCGACGCACCAAAGTAGTGCATTTTTAAAGAGGAAGAGGGCTATGACGAAGCATGCCGCACCGGAAAAGCAGATAGTCAGGATCGGGTTCAACCCGCTGACCGACTGCGCCTCCATCGTTATGGCCGCGGTGTTGGGCTTTGACGAGAAATACGGCATCAAGATCGTGCCGAGCAAGGAATCATCATGGGCCGGGGTGCGCGACAAGCTGCTCAGCGGTGAACTGGACGCCGCGCACACGCTGTACGGCATGGTGTACGGCACCCAGCTGGGCATAGGCTGGCAGAAGCGCGACATGGCCATCCTGATGAATTTGAACCGCAACGGCCAGGCCATCACGCTGTCGCGCCGCCTGGCCGAGCAGGGCGCGGTCGACGGCGCCACGCTGGCCGCGCTGATGAAGAGCGAGCCGCGCACCTACACGTTCGCCCAGACCTTCCCGACCGGCACCCACGCCATGTGGCTGTACTACTGGATGGCGGCGCACGGCATCGACCCGATGCGCGACGCGCGCGTGATCACGGTGCCGCCGGCGCAGATGGTGTCCAATCTGGGCGCCGGCCATATGGACGGCTTCTGCGCGGGCGAGCCCTGGGGCCACCGCGCGGTGATGGACGGCATCGGCGTCACCGCCGCCACCAGCCAGCAGATCTGGCCCGAGCACCCCGAAAAGGTGCTGGCCACGGCGGGCGACTTCGCGCGCAGCCACCCGAACACCTGCCGCGCCATGATCGCCGCCGTGCTCGACGCCAGCCGCTGGATCGACGCCTCGCCGGCCAACCGCATGGCCATGGCCGAGGTCATCTCCGCCGTGCCCTATGTGAACACCAGCAAGGACGTGATCAGCCAGCGCATCCTCGGCCACTACGAGGACGGCATGGGGCGGCGCTGGGAAGACACGCATCCGCTGCGCTTCCATCACGAGGGGGCGGTGAACTTCCCCTACCTGTCGGATGGCATGTGGTTCATGACCCAGCAACGGCGCTGGGGCCTGATCAAGTCCGATCCCGACTACCTGGCCGTGGCCAGCGCGGTCCACCAGATAAAGCTATACCGCGAAGCAGCGGAAATGACGGAGACCCCCTTGCCGCAAGGCGTCCTGCGCAGTTCAACGCTGATGGACGGCAAAGAATGGAATGGCAGCGACCCGGAACGCTATGCGGCGTCCTTCAGCATCAGGCAATAGCACATACTCAAGAGGGTGCAGATGGCAAACTATGGAGGGGCCGCCTTGGCCCAAAAGAAGGAAGCGCCCGCCTTGTCGGGCGAAGTGTTCGGCGCCTTGATCAACCTGTCCGGCGGCCGCCGGTTCACCTCGCAACGGCTGGTGCTGTACGCGGTGCTGGCGGGCCAGGGCCAGGAGGGCGCGGCGGCTGTCGCGCGCGAGGCGCTGGCGCTGTTCCGCGGCGCGCACCAGACGCTGGTGCACGGTAGCGATACCCTGCCCGGCATCTTCTGCCGCGAGCTGGAGGACGTGTATTTCGGCCGCGTCGGCGCCGAGCGGCAGTTCTGCGACTTCATGGACCTGGCCGAACGCACGCTGGCGGCGTCCGAGCGGGAAGCAAGAGTGGACAGCCCGCTGCTGGCGCAGCTTGTCGAAATGACTACCCCTGTGCTGGCGCTGCTGAACCAGATCACCGCCATCTACCAGGACCAGTCGAAGAAGCACGCGCTGCTGATGAAAAAGCAACTGCACGGCGTCATCACGGAAATCGAAACCATCGCCAAGCAGGCCAAGATGGTGTCCTTCAACGCCCGCATCGTGGCCGCGCGCGCCGGCTTCGCGGGGCGCGAGTTCGCGGTGGTGGCGGGCGTGCTATCCAACATCACCGGCGAGATCGACGACATGGTGAAGACGGCGCTGACCGCCGCCAACGCCTGAAATTTGTCCTGGTGCACGCACGCGACCAAAAGCGTGCAGCTTTTTGCACCAAAGAGTAGCGCTGTTGCACCGCAATATGCCACGCCGGCACCCGGCGTGGCCTCTTCCTCCCCGCTTTTCCGCTGTTCTCCCCGCTGTTCTCCCTCTTGCCGCCACCTGGCACGGCGCTTGCATAGGTTAAGGTACGGATCAATGGCGATCCCTCAAACAAATGCGCTGGTCTAATGATGGACTGGCAGGACAACGGCGTCCGCCCAGCTTGAATTAGATCAAGGCTGCGCGGACGCTTTTTTGTTTTCTAGACGGGAAAAAAAATGGCCAGCAAAGCTACCAGCATCAAGCTCTTCACCATCTCCACGCCGCCGATGCGTGCCTTCCACCTGACCTGGATGGCGTTCTTCGTCTGCTTCTTTGCGTGGTTCGCCTGCGCCCCGCTGATGCCGGTGATTAAAGGCGAATTCGGTCTGACGATGGCGCAAATCGCCAACATCAACATTGCCGCCGTTGCCATCACCATCATCGTGCGCCTGGTCATCGGCCCGATGTGCGACCACTACGGCCCGCGCAAGACCTACACCGGCTTGCTGCTGCTTGGCGCCATTCCCGTGCTGGGCGTGGCCGCATCGCAGAGCTACGAAAGCTTTTTATTTTTCCGTTTGCTGATCGGCGCGGTCGGTGCCAGCTTCGTCATCACCCAGTACCACACCTCGGTGATGTTCGCCCCCAACGTCGTCGGCACCGCCAACGCGGCAGCTGCCGGCTGGGGTAATTCCGGCGGCGGCGTCGCCCAAGGCCTGATGCCGCTGCTGATGGGCGCGATGGTGATGGCCGGCGTCGGCGAGAAATACGGCTGGCGCGCCGCCCTGGTGGTGCCAGGCGTGCTGATGCTCATCATGTCCGTGGTCTACTACAAATTCACGCAAGACTGCCCGCAAGGCAACTACAGCGAACTGCGCGCAGCCGGCATCGCCATCGAAGGCGGCAAAAAAGGCGGCTGGGAAAGCTTCAAGCTGGCCGCCGGCAACTACCGCGTATGGCTGCTGTTCGTCACCTACGGCGCCTGCTTCGGCGTCGAGATCTTCATCCACAACATCGCAGCCGTCTATTACGTCGACCACTTCAAGCTGTCGCTGCCGCAGGCCGGCATGGCCGCCGCCAGTTTCGGCCTGCTGGCGCTGTTTGCCCGCGCCCTGGGCGGCTGGGTCTCGGACAAGGCAGCCATCCGCGGCAGCCTGAACAGCCGCGTCACGCTGCTGTTCATCATGATGATCGGCGAAGGCGTCGGCCTGCTGTGGTTCGCCAACGCCGACAGCGTGATGTTCGCCGTGATCGCCATGCTGGTGTTCGGCCTGTTCACCCACATGGCTTGCGGCGCGACCTACGCACTGGTGCCTTTCGTCGACAAGCGCGCCCTGGGCGGCGTGGCCGGCATCATCGGCGCGGGCGGCAACGTCGGCGCGGTGGCGGCGGGCTTCCTGATGAAGGGCGTGGGCGATGTGCAGCACACCCTGAGCATCCTCGGCGTGCTGGTAGCCGCCTCGGCGCTGTGCGCCATCGCAGCGCGCTTCAGCGCCGCCGCGGAAAAAGAATCCTCGCTGGCCGCCGCCGCGTAAGCACGAACAGAATATTAGGAGCAAAGCAATGAACATCATCGTCATCGGCCACGGCATGGTCGGCCACAAATTCCTCGAGAGCCTGGCCACCTACGGCAACGGCGTCAAACTGAACGTGACCATCCTGTGCGAAGAGCCGCGTCCGGCCTACGACCGCGTGCACCTGTCCGAGTTCTTCGCCGGAAAATCGGCGCAGGACCTGTCGCTGGTGAAGGACGGCTTCTTCGACCGCGACGACATGGTGCTGCGCCTGAATGCGCGCGCCACCGTCATCGACCCGGCCGCGAAAACCGTCACCACCAACGGCGGCGATGTGCTCAGCTATGACAAACTGGTGATCGCCACCGGCTCCTTCCCCTTCGTGCCGCCGCTGCCGGGCAAGGACCGCAAGGACTGCTTCGTCTACCGCACCATCGAAGACCTGGAAGCCATGCTCGAATGCGGCCAGCGCTCCAAGACCGGCGTGGTCATCGGCGGCGGCCTGCTCGGCCTGGAATGCGCCAAGGCCCTGCGCGACATGAACCTGGAAACCCACGTGGTCGAGTTCTCGCCGCGCCTGATGGCGGTGCAGGTCGACGACGGCGGCGCGCGCGTTTTGCGCAGCAAGATCGAAGCGCTGGGCGTGACCGTGCACACCGGTAAGAACACCACCGCCATCGTGGACGGCGTGGACGGTACCCACCGCATGGAATTCTTCGACGGCAGCCACCTCGACGCCGACATGATCGTGTTCTCGGCCGGTATCCGCCCGCGCGACATGCTGGCCAAGGAATGCGGCCTGGAACTGGGCGCGCGCGGCGGCATCGCCATCGACAACAATTGCCTGACCTCGGACAGCGACATCTACGCCATCGGCGAATGCGCGGCCTGGGGCGGCATGGTCTACGGCCTGGTGGCGCCCGGCTATGAAATGGCGCGCGTGGCCGCCAAGCACATGCTGGGCGACGCGGCAGAGTTCAACGGCGCCGACATGAGCACCAAGCTGAAACTGATGGGCGTGGACGTGGCCTCCATCGGCGACCCGCACGGCAAGGAAGAGGGCAGCACCTCCTACCAGTTCATGGACGAGCGCAAGCAGGTCTACAAGAAGATCGTGGTGTCGAGCTGCGGCCGCTACCTGCTGGGCGGCGTGATGGTGGGCGACGCCAGCGAATACGGCACCCTGCTGCAAATGATGCTGAACAAGATCGAACTGCCGGAATCGCCGGAGTTCCTGATCCTGCCGCAGTCCGACGGCAAGGCCAAGGTCGGCCTGGGCGTGGACGCGCTGCCGGACGGTGCCCAGATCTGCTCCTGCAACGACGTGTCCAAGGGCGCGATCTGCGCGGCCGTGGCCGACGGCGCCACCAGCATCGGCGCGCTGAAGACCTGCACCAAGGCCGGCACGGCCTGCGGCGGCTGCGTGCCGCTGGTGACGCAGGTGATGAAGGCCGAAATGAAGAAGCTGGGCATGGACGTCAACAACCATGTCTGCGAACACTTCGCCTACTCGCGCCAGGAGCTGTACCACCTGATCCGCGTCGGCAATATCCGCACCTTCGACGCGCTGCTGGCGCAGCACGGCAAGGGCCTGGGCTGCGACGTGTGCAAACCGCTGGCTGCCAGCATCCTGGCCTCCTGCTGGAACGACTTCGTGCTAAAGAAGGAACACGCCAGCCTGCAGGACACCAACGACTACTTCCTGGGCAATATCCAGAAGGACGGCACGTATTCCGTGGTGCCGCGCATGGCCGGCGGCGAAGTCACGGCGGACGGCTTGATCGCCGTCGGCACCGTGGCCAAGAAATACGGCCTGTACACCAAGATCACCGGCGGCCAGCGGGTCGACCTGTTCGGCGCGCGCGTCGAGCAGCTGCCGCTGATCTGGGAAGAACTGATCAACGCCGGCTTTGAAACCGGCCATGCCTACGGCAAGTCGCTGCGTACCGTGAAGTCCTGCGTCGGCTCGACCTGGTGCCGCTACGGCGTGGACGACAGCGTCGGCCTGGCGATCGAACTGGAAAACCGCTACAAGGGCCTGCGCACGCCGCACAAGATCAAGTTCGGCGTGTCCGGCTGCACCCGCGAGTGCGCCGAGGCGCAGGGCAAGGACGTCGGCATCATCGCCACCGAAAAGGGCTGGAACCTGTACGTGTGCGGCAACGGCGGCATGAAGCCGCGCCACGCCGAACTGATCGCGTCGGACCTGGACAAGGCCACCCTGATCCAGTACATCGACCGCTTCCTGATGTTCTACACCCGCACCGCCGACCGCCTGCAGCGCACCAGCACCTGGCGCGACAACTTGGAAGGCGGCCTGGATTACCTGAAGCAGGTCGTCATCGACGACAAGCTGAACATCGCCGCCGAGCTGGAAGCCGAGATGCAGAGCGTGGTCGACACCTATGAGTGCGAGTGGAAGGTTGCCGTCACCGATCCGGAAACGCGCGCCCGCTTCCGCCACTTCGTCAACAGCGAGCAGACCGACCCGAACGTGATCTTCATGGAAGAACGCGGCCAGATCCGTCCCGCCACGCTGGAAGAGCGCAAAGGCGTCGTCATCCCGATCAAAGTAGCTTGAGCTTAGGAGAACACCATGCACCGTGATACCCATACCGACCGCTGGACCGCCATCTGCGCGCTGGAAGAAATCGTACCGAACACCGGCGTGTGCGCGCTGCTCGACGGCGAGCACGTGGCCGTGTTCCGCGTGAACGACGGCGAACAGCGCGTGTTCGCCATCCACAACTTCGACCCGAACTCGCAGGCGTCCGTGCTCTCGCGCGGCCTGGTGGGCAGCCTGGGCGAGCGCATCGTTGTCGCCTCGCCGATCTACAAGCACCACTTCGACCTGCAGACCGGCGAATGCCTGGAAGCGCCGGAGCACTCGGTGGCCACCTATCCCGCCCGCATCGACGGCGGCAAAGTCTGGGTCGGAGCCTGAGATGGACACCAAGCGTCCGGCGCTCGTCGTCATCGGCAACGGCATGGCGGGCATGCGCACCGTCGAGGAGCTGCAAAAGCTCGCGCCCGAGCTGTACGACATTACCGTGTTCGGCGCCGAGCCGTACGGTAACTACAACCGCATCCTGCTCTCGCCGGTCCTGGCCGGCGAGAAGACGGTGGACGACATCATGCTGCACACGCGCGAGTGGTACGAGAGCAACGGCATCACGCTGCACGCGGGCGACCCGGTGGTGCATATCGACCGCCGCAAGCGCGTCGTGCGCGCGCAGTCCGGCAAGGAAGTGCATTACGACCGCCTGCTGCTGGCCACCGGCTCCAAGCCCTTCATCATTCCCGTCCCCGGCCACCAGCTGCCCGGCGTGATCGCCTTCCGCGACATCCAGGACGTGGAAACGATGCTCGAAGCATCGCGCAACCACACGCACGCGGTGGTGATCGGCGGCGGCCTGCTCGGCCTGGAAGCGGCCAACGGCCTGCTGCGCCAGGGCATGCAGGTGACGGTGGTGCACGTGACCGACGCGCTGATGAACCAGCAGCTCGACAAGCCGGCCGCGCAGCTGCTGCAGAAGGCGCTGGAAGGCAAGGGCCTGAACTTCATGCTCAGCGCGCAGACCGCCGAAATCGTCGGCCCGGACCGCGTGACGGCAGTGCGCTTCAAGGACGGCGTCGAAATCCCGGCCGACCTGGTGGTGATGACCGCCGGCGTGCGTCCCAACATCGAGCTGGCCAAGTCGGCCGGCCTGCACTGCGACCGCGCCATCGTCGTCGACGACACGCTGCAAACCTACGATCCGCGCGTCTACGCTGTGGGCGAATGCGTGCAGCACCGCAGCGCCACTTTCGGCCTGGTGGCGCCTATCTGGGAGCAAGCCCGCGTGTGCGGCGCGCACCTGGCCGGCGCCGGCCACCGCCGCTACGTGCAGCAGACTTCCCCGACGCGCCTGAAGGTGACCGGCGTGGACCTGTACTCGGTGGGCGACTTCATCGGCGGCGAAGGCAGCGAAGACCTGGTGCTGCGCGACGCGCGGCGCGGCGTCTACAAGCGCCTGGTGCTCAAGGGCGGCTGCGTGGTCGGCGCGGTCCTGTACGGCGACGTGCAGGACGGTCCCTGGTACTATGAGCTGATCCAGAACCGCACCGACATCACCGCGATGCGCCAGCACTTGCTGTTCGGCCAAGCCCTGTGCGCCGCCTAAAAACTGCTGGGGTCAGGCCTGCATTCGTGCATTTCGCTTCGCGAAATGCACGAATGCAGGCCTGACCCCAGGATTGGAAACTATCATGAACCTGTCCCAAGATAATCTGTCGGTATCCACCACTTGCGCGTATTGCGGCGTCGGCTGCGGCGTGAAGGCCACGCCGCAGGCCGACGGCACGGTGACCGTCGCCGGCGACGCGTCGCATCCGGCCAACCTGGGCAAGCTGTGCGTCAAGGGTTCCGCGCTGGGCGAGACGGTGGGCCTGGAAGGCCGTTTGCTGTATCCGCAAGTGCGCGACGAGCGCGGCTCGGATGCGCTGCGCCGCGTGTCCTGGGACGAGGCGCTGGACAAGGTGGCGGACAAATGGAAGGCTGTCATCGCCGAGCACGGCCCGGACGCGGTGGCGCTGTACGTGTCCGGCCAGCTGCTCACGGAAGATTACTACGTTGCCAACAAGCTGATGAAGGGCTACGTCGGCAGCGCCAACATCGACACCAATTCGCGCCTGTGCATGTCGTCCGCCGTGGCCGGCCACAAGCGCGCCTTCGGCGAGGACCTGGTTCCGGTCTGCTACGAGGACCTGGAACTGGCCGACATGATCGTGCTGGTCGGCTCCAACATGGCCTGGTGCCACCCCATCCTGTTCCAGCGCATCGCGCGCGAACGCGAGAAGCGCCCCAACCTGAAACTGGTGGTGATCGACCCGCGCCGCACCGCCACCTGCGAACTGGCCGACCTGCACTTGCCCGTCAAGCCGGGCACCGACGTATGGCTGTTCAACGGCCTGCTCAGCTACCTGTCGCGCATCGGCGCGGTCGATCCCGACTACGTGGCCGCGCACACCAGCGGCCTGGATGCCGCCTTGGCCGCCGCTGAAGTCGATTGCGCCGACCCGGCCGCCGTCGCCAAGGCCTGCAAGGTCAGCCTGGCCGCGCTGATGGAGTTCTACGAATCGTTCGCCGGCACCGCCAAGGTCATCACCGCCTTCTCGATGGGCGTGAACCAGTCCTCGGCCGGCACCGACAAGGCCAACAGCATCATCAACTGCCACCTGATCGGCGGGCGCATCGGCAAGCCGGGCGCCGGCCCGTTCTCGATCACCGGCCAGCCGAACGCCATGGGCGGACGCGAAGTGGGCGGCCTGGCCAACATGCTGGCCTCGCACATGGACATCGACAACGACGCGCACCGCGACGCGGTGCAGACCTTCTGGGATTCGCCGGGCATGGCCGACAAGCCCGGCCTGAAAGCGGTCGACCTGTTCGAAGCCATCGAAGCGGGCCGCGTGAAGGCGGTGTGGATCATGGCCACCAACCCGGTGGTTAGCCTGCCGAACGCCGACCAGATCAAGCGCGCGCTGCAAAAATGCGAGCTGGTGGTGGCCTCCGACATCATCCAGGACACCGACACCAACGCCTACGCCGACGTGCTGCTGCCGGCCCTGGGCTGGGGCGAGAAGGACGGCACCGTCACCAATTCCGAGCGCCGCATCTCGCGCCAGCGGCCCTTCCTGCCGGCGCCGGGCGAAGCGCGCGGCGACTGGTGGATCGTGTCCCGGTTCGCGCAGCGCATGGGTTACGGCGGCTTCGACTTCAACGGCGTGCACGAGGTGTTCGACGAGCACGCGCGCCTGAGCGCCTGGCGCAACAGCGCCGACGACCTGCCGCGCATATTCAACATCGCCGGCCTGGCAAGCATGGACCGTAGCGCTTTCGACACCATGGCGCCGGTGCAGTGGCCGGTGCTGCAGCACGTCGCCGTCGCCGGCGGCACCGCGCGCCTGTTCGAGGACGGCCACTACGCCTACCCGGACGGGAAGGCGCGCTTCATCGCCACCGTGCCGCGCCTGCCGGTGCACGCCGTGGACGAAGACTATCCGCTGTCGCTGAACACCGGCCGCGTGCGCGACCAGTGGCACACGATGACGCGCACCGGCCGCTCGGCCAAGCTGGCCGACCACGTACCGGAATCTTTCATCGACATGCACCCGCAGGACGCCTTGCTGCACGGCGTGCGCGAAGGCGAACTGGCGCGCGTGAGCAGCCAGTGGGGCTCGATGGTGGCGCGCGTGCAGCACGGCGGCGGCATCGCGCGCGGCGGCGTCTTCATTCCCATCCACTGGAGCGGCCAGACCTCGTCCGACGCGCGCGTCGGCGGCGTGGTCAACCCGGTGGTCGACCCGGTCTCGGGCGAACCCGAATTCAAGCACACGCCGGTGCGCATCGAGCAGTTCCGCGTCAGCTGGCACGCCTTCATCCTGAGCCGCGCCGAGCTGGATCTGGACAGCGTGGCGCACTGGACCCGCATCCAGGGCCGCGACTTCGCGCGCTACGAACTGGCCGGCCGCAATGCCATCGCCGATTTCAGCGAGTGGGCGCGCGAGCTGCTGGGCGTGCAGGACCCGGATGCGGACTGGCTGGAATACGCCGACCGCACCGAAGGCATGTACCGCGCCGTGCACGTGGTGGACGACCGCATCGAGCAGTGCATCTTCCTGTCGCCGCGCCTGGACCTGCCGGCGCGCAGCTGGCTGGCCGGCATGTTCGCGGAAGAGGTGCTGGCAGACGCGGACCGCGCCAGTCTGCTGATCGGCCGCCCGCTGAAGAAGGGCGTCGACGTCGGCCCGACCGTGTGTTCATGCTTCGGCGTCGGCCGCAACACCATCTGCTCGGCGATACGCGAGCAGGACCTGAAGTCGGTGCCGGAAGTGACTGCCTGCGTGAAAGCCGGCGGCAACTGCGGCTCCTGCGTGCCCGAGCTGAAAAAGCTGCTAGCCGAGACGCGGCTGGAGATGGTGGCCGACGCGCCGGCGTGAATAGTACGGAACCTCGAAGAACTCTGAATTGTGCCATTCCGCATCGCGGACCGCCGCGCAGGCGGGAATCCGCCCCGGACTGGTGGTGGAAGCGGGTTCCTTGGACACTTGCACCACGGTCTCGTCGACGTGCAGGAGTTTCCCATTCATTAAAGCGGCATGTGACAGTCACTAAATGGCCGAGACGCGGCGGGAGATGGTCGCCCGCGTGTCAGCATGAACAGCAAGCATACGTCGGAACGTTTTGGAGATCACTTAGGTGCATAGGAAATTTTCGATCCGTCCCATACATTCACTTCGTGAAAAATATCGTCGGCATATTGAGGGCGAGTGATCTGCAGCTGATCACCAGCTAGCCACCTAATATCGACTTTATGTTCTCCTCTCATGGTGAAAATGTAGGTCGTCGGGTTTTCTCCTGAAAAATTGGTGCCTGATCTTCTGATTTTTACAACTTGTACGTGTGAAGTTGTTGCACCGCAATTTCGCGAAAATAGAGTCGCAATTTTTTTCCCGTCGGGGGAGCTTATTTCTCTCAATACCTGATTTTCACAAACCGGTTCCACGCATGCAGAAAATGACATTCCGACACCGCAAGCAATGAAGAGTGTCAGCAGCGAAATTTTCATTTACTCGACTCCATACATTTACAATAGTCAATGCCCTTTTGAATCCACGCTTGGTCTTCAGGATCGTCGCCATAAGGTGGAATGCCTGCCATCGGGTTAAGGATCGGGCCGGGTTTTCCCCACTCCGGTCTCGAAGTCCCAGCTGCTTGCTGGGCGCGACCCGCCTCCCTTGCTAAGGTCACGCTTGGGAATCCGACTGCTGTTCCAACGGCACCATAATTGAAGTTTCCAAAGTCTTGATACAGCGCTCCTCGTTGCTTGTAATCCATTGGCCCGCCATTCCTTACCTGATCCCTGAACCACCATGGATTGTGACGGGCATTGCTAATATTCCCCGCAGGATCAATGCCTGGTGGAAATGGCGGAATGATTCCGCATCTTGTCTTGCTCATTTGCGAAGTTCTATATCCCCCGCGTGGAAGTGGTCCAACAAAACTGTCAGAATACTCCTTTAATCCCATTGGATCATAAGAAGTAAGTGGATTACTGCTGACATAGCCGTAAGTATTGATGCCGCCACCTAGACCTATGGGGTCACTCTGCAAATATCGCCCAGTAAGGGGTTCATAATCGCGGTAGTAGTTGTGGTGGAGGTTGGTCTCCTTTTCGAAATACTGTCCAGGAAATCTTGGGTTGAACGTGAAGCGCGTAGACGAAACTGGCGTCTCATTCGGCGGCAACATGCCGAACGGATCGCTGTCCCATTTCCAGACCAGCGCGTTGGCCTGATCCGTGATCGCCCTTGGCGTGTTCAGTTGATCCGTCTGGATATAGTACACGCTTGCCCCGCTGGCGACACTGCCTGTGACGGTCAACATGGTGGGTGCGGAAACAAGGACGGGGTTCTCTGGATTTTCCACGGTGGCCTTCGCCACGATGCTATACGTGCCGGCGGCAACATTGGTCAGCGCCAGACTGAATGGTGCGGAGGTGGCCACGCCCAGGGAGCTGTTACCATTGAAGTATTCGACGCCTGTCACCGTGACCGGCTCGGGGTCTGCGTTCACCACCACGGACAAGGTGACGTTGGCCGGCGCCGTCGCAGCCGACGGCGTAGCGACTGCGCTGATCGATGTGGCCGCCGAGGCTGCCGTGCAGCATAGCCAAGCCAGCAGCAGCCATGTTGTCGTGAGAATGCGGTTGAATACGCACGAGCTTATATGTTTGAAGTGCATGTCAGGTGATCCCTAGAAGTTGCCTTGATAGAGCACGGGCGTGTATCCGACCACAGCACGGGCCGGGTTGCTAAAGGTCAGCGGCACACTGATGCTGGCGCCCGTGTTCAACGGACCTGACACGGTAATGTACGGCGCGCCCGCGTCGGTGCCGGTGGCGTTGTCCAGCGTGATGCCAGCGGCCAGGTCGCTCAGCTTGAGTTGCAAGGGACCGGCCAGCGCCGCGCCGCTGGTGTTGCTCACCATTACACTGCCGACATATTCCCGGTGGCGCGGTTTAACGTGGCGCCATTCTCCATTAGCTTCAGAAATCTTTGGAAATCTTTGGAAATCTTTGGGGTCAGGTCCAACATCCAGACTAAAAAAGAGGCCGTACCCAGGACCCGCGCGCAAAGCAGCGGGTTGGGGACGGCTTTTTTTGTAAATAAGAAGAACCTTGGAGCGGCCAATTTAGCTATGTATCAGCCCGTGTCCGCTTGTCGGATCTGACCCTGTGCCTTTGGACCCTGTGCCTTTGCGTGCCTTTGCGATCGTGGTCCGTTTGGCGGCACTAACCTGCCTTCGCTGCCCTGCCTTCGTCGTGCCGCGCGGGCAACCTTCTCGATTTGGCGGTTTGCCGGGACTGACCCCGTCGCCCTCGCGCCAAACGCGCTCCAGATGCGCCAGATTGCTCAGCGTAAGCGCTACATGCCTGGTAGCGCATACACTGATAACGAGTGTTCATCTTTCAGTAGCTCGTCCATAGAAACACGGTCGTCCCCGTACAGGAAACCCTCAATAACGAGAAGTGATTTCCTCGCCGGATCACAAAAAATAACAAATCCCATTTCGCCGCTCCTTAGCTGATCAAACTTTGCCTGAACACAGTATTCACTACGAACATCTGTAAGCCTTTCCAAGGCTACGTTATCCTTGAAATGAGTGTAAAAGCCAGAGCACTCGCCCCCTTTTGGGCTGGAAAATATTCTGTCTTTCACGTGAATCGAATCCACAATCAGTCGAACCTCTTCCGTCTTCAAGCGGTAAAAAGAAAACAGAACACTCAAAATTTCAAGTTCTAAAGTCGTTAAATCATTCATGGAACAAATCCAGTTCCCAATAAAAAGACGCCGCCAGTTACCACGCCATTAACCTGAATACTTACCCCATTTACGACAACTGGCATTCTCCTAACCAGTCCATCAGCCATGCCCTTCGCCGCTTTTTCTGCGGCAGTCCTCATAGCCCCCAGCGCTTTTCCTTCTGAACCACAAGCCTTAACGAGTGGTTCGAGTTTATGCGCGGGATCACCGAAAATGTGTTTAATTTTGTTAGCATTCGCTGCAGCCCTTGCGACTGCACTGGAGTCTGCAATCCCTGCGGCGTCAGCAATGACCTCTACTTCCGCGACATTTCCCTCAAGGATCGCCTGCTGGAGGGCAGCTTCTACGGAGTTACGAGCTAGGCCCAGCGGATCAGTGTAGCGAAGGGGATTTCCACCGACATATCCGTAGGTATTGATGCCGCCACCAAGGCCAATCGGATCGCTCTGCACATACCGCCCGGTCTGCGAATCGTAGTCCCGATAGTAGTTGTAGTGGAGATTTGATTCCCTATCAAAATACTGGCCAGGGTACCTAGGATTGAACGTGAACCGTGTGGACGAAACTGGCGTCTCATTCGGCGGCAACATGCCGAACGGATCGCTGTCCCATTTCCAGACCAGCGCGTTGGCCTGATCCGTGATCGCCCTTGGCGTGTTCAGTTGATCCGTCTGGATATAGTACACGCTTGCCCCGCTGGCGACACTGCCTGTGACGGTCAACATGGTGGGTGCGGAAACAAGGACGGGGTTCTCTGGATTTTCCACGGTGGCCTTCGCCACGATGCTATACGTGCCGGCGGCAACATTGGTCAGCGCCAGACTGAATGGTGCGGAGGTGGCCACGCCCAGGGAGCTGTTACCATTGAAGTATTCGACGCCTGTCACCGTGACCGGCTCGGGGTCTGCGTTCACCACCACGGACAAGGTGACGTTGGCCGGCGCCGTCGCAGCCGACGGCGTAGCGACCGCGCTGATCGATGTGGCCGCCGAGGCTGCTGTGCAGCATAGCCAAGCCAGCAGCAGCCATGTTGTCGTGAGAATGCGGTTGAATACGCACGAGCTTATATGTTTGAAGTGCATGTCAGGTGATCCCTAGAAGTTGCCTTGATAGAGCACGGGCGTGTATCCGACCAAAGCACGGGCCGGGTTGCTAAAGGTCAGCGGCACACTGATGCTGGCGCCCGTGTTCAACGGACCTGACACGGTAATGTACGGCGCGCCCGCGTCGGTGCCGGTGGCGTTGTCCAACGTGATGCCAGCGGCCAGGTCGCTCAGCTTGAGTTGCAAGGGACCGGCCAGCGCCGCACCGCTGGTGTTGCTCACCATTACACTGCCGACATATTTCCCGGTGGCGCGGTTTAACGTGGCGCCATTCTGCACTAGCTTCACGCTGCCGCTCACATTGAGCAGGCCGATCACATACTTCAGCACCGCAACCGGCATATCGTCCAGGTAGACATATTCGGTGGTGGCGCCACCAGTCGTCTCGGCAATCAGCTTGCCGCCCATGTCGTAATGAAAGACGGTGGTGGCCAACGGCGTAACCTTCTGCACGCGCTGCCCCAGCGCGTTGATCTTGTAGTCGACCAAGCCAATGGCGGTAGTGGCCGACACCATCCGGCCGCGCGCGTCATGGTTGAACTGGACCGCACCGTTGTTGGTCGTGCTGCCGTTCAGGTCCATCGCCACGGCGTTGGTCTGGATGCCTGCCACTTGCGTCAGCCCCACAGCCCGCTGAAGCGGGCATCGACGCCGAGCGCGGTCAATACACCCAGTGTATTTTGCCGCGCAAGGCACTGTTGCCGCCTTCGCAGTGCTGCTCGAAGCGGGCGTCGAACTCCTTCACGTTGCCCGACACATAGGTAATCTTGTCGATCGCGAACCAGCCGGTAAGCGTATTGCAGCCGCGCCCGTTGCCGCTCCAGGACATGCCGCCTTTGACCTCGTTATGGAAGGGATAGCGCTGCAGCCCCCCGTAGTAGCCCGGCTTGAGTGCCGAGAGTGAGCTCATGCCGACGAAGTTGGCGTTCCAGGAATCGCTGCCGCTCACGTTGACCGTGAAGCTGTTGCCGGAAACATTGACCGTCGCGGCGGGCGCCAGATAGGAGTAGGTCTTGCTTTGGCCGATGTAGTCGCCGGCTGTGCTCTCAAGGTAGACTGAATTGGCGGTCGGCGTGACGATGGAGGGCGACCATAATCCGGCCGGCATCGGCAGCACAGGGCCAGGTATGCCGCTGGTGTCGGCGGCATCCCAATGGACCTGGCCATGCAGCGCGGACGATCCGCCTTCGCAGTGTTGCTCGAAGCGTAAGTCGATGGCGCTCAGGGTTGAGCCGTTGTAGCTTACCTTGTCGACCACGAACCAGCCCTTCAGCGTATTGCATCCACGGCCTTCGCCGCTCCAGTTGAGGCCTCCCATATTGGTCCCCTGGAAGGGGTAGCGCGTCAAGTCGCCATAGTAACCGGGCACAAGCTGGGTTCCGGTGCCGGACTGCTTGAAATCGCCCGACCAGTCCTGGTCGCCCGCCACGCGCAGCGACAGATAGTTGGCGCTGGCGCTCAAGGTCAGGTTTGCGTCGCTCTGGCGGTACAGATAGCTGCCGTTGCCGACGATGTAGTCGCCGCCGCTGCCTTGCAGGTAGACGTAGTTGCCTGTGGCCGGCACCGCCTCGCTCGGTGCGCGCCAGACATCGGGAATGACCTTTGCCGTCACCAGCAGCGACACTTCCTGGCTGCGCGCCGCGCCGACTCGCACCACCAGCGACACCAGGTATTGGCCCGCGACGTCGGGCGTGAAGGTGGCTTGGGCGCTGTGCGCATTCGCCAGTACAGCCAGGCTGCCGGCGGGGCGCAGCAGCAGGGTCCACTCGTGCACAAGGTCGCCGTCGCCGCTGCTGGCCGAGCCGTCCAGTTGCACCAGCGTACCCGCCAGCACTTCCCGTGACTGGCCGCCGCGTGCCACCGGCCTGTAGCTGACTCCTGTTTCAAAAATGGCGATGCCACTCCGCATGGCAGTCTTGGTAGCCTCCTGGTTTTCGGGGCTTTCGCTGAAGCTGGTGAGCATTTGTGCCACCGTGATGTTGCCTCGGATTAGGTGCAGCAGCCAGTAGGCCATACCGTCGGCGTCGCTGGCGCGGTGCAGCGCGTTGTTGTACATGCTCTCGACCGTATTGACGTGGGAGAGATCGGCACCGTATAGATTCCGGTATTCCGGCGAGTCGACAAAGCCGGTGGCGATGGTCTCGAGCGGCGTTCCATTCTCCAGCGCCCGGGTCCAGTAGGTCAGGCCGCCGATGTCGGGTGTGCGGTTGAACGCCGACTGGTAAAGGCGGTAGACGACGGCCGCGTTGCCGCTGGTGCTGAGCACTAGCGAGCGGTCGCTGAAGCGCAGCGTGCTGTCGGCAGGGACGTTGACCTGCACGCCGGTTTTGCTGGTCACGGTAGCGGTGTAGCCATTGTTGTAGATTGTGTAGTCCTCGCGCAGCCCGGAAAATTCCTTGACGGCGGCAGCCGCGGTGGCTATCGCGGCGGCGCTGGTGACGGCGGGGCCGCCCAGTAGTTTGGGATGTGTCTGGGTGGTGCTGTCCTGTTGGGCACCGCCGCCGCAGGCGCTTAGCGCGGCGCACAGCAACAGCAGGGCGACGAATCTGTTCAACTTTTTCATGGAACCGGGTGGAGGGCAAAAGGTGCCCAGACTAGCATGCTTTCCTGTGCGAAATTGTCACCAATTTCCACGGCCAGGCGGGCGGTGGTATTAACTGAAATGCCAGAGCGCTGGAATTATGATAAATTGGCTTATCGCTTAAACGGAGGTCTCGTACAGAGTCTGAAGCCATGCGCCGGCCACTAGTCATCGTTCCCGCCTGCACGCGGCATATCGGCAGTCACCCCGATCACGCCGTGCATTCCAAGTACATCGACGCCGTTGTACAGGGGGCGCGCTGCATGCCGCTGATCCTGCCCGCGCTGGGCGGGCAAACCGACCTCGAAGGCGTGCTCGCCGCGGCCGACGGCATCATGCTCACCGGCTCCGCCTCCAATGTGCAAGCCATCCTGTACGGACAGGAAGTACTCAACCTCGAACTGCCGCAGGACCATGCGCGCGACGCCACCACGCTGCCGCTGATACGCGCCGCCATCAAGCGCGGCATACCGCTGCTGGCGATCTGCCGGGGCTTCCAGGAAGTGAACGTGGCGCTGGGCGGCACGCTGCACCAGGCGGTGCACGAGGTGCCCGGCATGATGGACCACCGCGACAATCCCCAGGACACGCTGGAAAAGCAGTACGGCGCCGCGCACCGCGTGCGGCTCGCCGCCGATGGAAAACTGGCGGCCATCCTCGATGGCGCGCAAGAGATCATGGTCAACTCCCTGCACGGCCAGGGTGTGGACCGCTTGGCCCCCGGCCTGGTGGCGGAAGCCACCGCCGACGACGGTCTGGTGGAAGCCTACACCGTCGCCACCGCGCCAGCGTTCACGCTGGCGGTGCAGTGGCACCCTGAATGGCAGCTCGACGCCAATCAGGATTCAATAAGGATATTCCGGGCCTTCGGCCTTGCTTGCCGCACCTACCAGGAACGGATTCCTTAGCTGCGCTCATCTGGCAGTCACATAGCGCTCGGCCCCGCATGCTGAATTTGGCCGCGCAAGATCAAGACTTTTAGAGAGCACCTCATGGCTATTCGCGAAAACTTCACATACACCGATATGGATTTGTGGCTCAATGAAAAACGGGTCACTGAAATTGAATGCCTGGTTCCCGACTTGACGGGCGTGGCGCGCGGGAAGATCCTGCCGCGCGGGAAATTCACCCAGGAGCGCGGCATGCGCATCCCGGAGGCGGTGCTGGGCATGACCGTCACCGGCAACTACCCGACCGAGGACGCGGCCTACGACCGCGCCATCTCGGCCACCGACCGCGACATGATACTGAAGGCCGACCCCACCACCATCACCATGGTGCCGTGGGCGACCGACCCCACCGCGCAGGTGATCCACGACTGCTACTTCTCCGACGGCGCGCTGGTGGATTTCGCGCCGCGCACTGTGCTGCGGCGCGTGCTCAAGCTGTACACCGACCGTGGCTGGCTGCCTGTGGTGGCGCCTGAGCTGGAGTTCTACCTGACCGACAAGAACATCGACCCGGACCTGCCTTTGAAGGCGCCGATAGGCCGTAGCGGCCGCGCCGAAACCAGCCGCCAGATCTACAGCATCGACGCGGTCAACGAATTCGATCCCCTGTTCGAAGACATCTACGACTACTGCGACCTGATGGGCCTGGACGTCGACACCCTGATCCATGAAATCGGCGCCGGCCAGATGGAGATCAACTTCCTGCACGGCGATCCGCTCGGCCTGGCCGACAAGGTGTTCTTCTTCAAGCGCACCTTGCGCGAGGCGGCGCTCAAGCACGATATGTACGCCACCTTCATGGCCAAGCCCATGGCCGGCGAACCGGGATCGGCCATGCATGTGCACCAGAGCGTGCTGGATGCGAAGAGCGGCCGCAACATCTTCAGCAACGACGACGGCTCGCCGTCCGCGTTCTTCAAGCACTACATCGGCGGCCTGCAGCGCTACATGCCGGCGGCGATGGCCATCGTCGCGCCCTACGTGAACTCCTACCGTCGCCTGGTGCGCCACACGGCCGCGCCGATCAACATCCAGTGGGGCGTGGACAACCGCACCGTGGGCTTCCGCGTGCCCGAGTCGGGCGTGCAGGACCGCCGCGTGGAAAACCGCATCATCGGCGCGGACGCCAATCCCTACCTGGCGCTGGCCGTCACGCTGGCCTGCGGCTACCTTGGCATGACCGAGCACCTGGAGCCGACGCCGGCCACCACAGGCAGTGCCTACGACATGAAGTACGAACTGCCGCAAGGCCTGCCGGAGGCGCTGGCCACGCTGCGCAAGGAGGACAAGCTGCGCTCCGTGCTGGGCGACCGCTTCATCGATGTGTACGCGGCCATCAAGGATCTGGAGCACCAGGAGTTCATGAAGGTCATCAGCCCCTGGGAACGCGAACACCTGCTGCTGCACGTTTAAGGAGCCATCATCATGGCTGACACCAAGACCATACAGCGGCAAGACCACGCCCATTACCTGCATCCCTTCACCGACCACAAGGCGCTGGGCGAGAAGGGCGTGCGCGTGATGGTGCGCGGCAAGGGCATCTACCTGTGGGATTCGGAAGGCAACAAGATATTGGACGGCATGTCCGGCCTGTGGTGCGTGGCGGTCGGCTATGGCCGCACCAGCATCTCCAAGGCGGTGTACGAGCAGATGGAGACGCTGCCGTTCTATAACAGCTTCTTCAACACCACCAACATCCCGGCGGTGCAATTGGCTGCCAAGCTGGCGCAGCTCGCGCCGGAGGGCTTCAACCGCGTGTTCTTCACCGGCTCGGGCTCGGAGGCGAACGACACCAATGTGCGCATGGTGCGCCGCTACTGGGACCTGCTGGGCTACAAGGAGCGCCACGTCATCATCAGCCGCCACAACTCCTACCACGGCAGCACCATGGCGGGTGCTTCGCTGGGCGGCATGAGCGGCATGCACGAGCAGGGCGGCTTGCCGATACCGGGCATCGTCCACATCGGACAGCCCAATTACCACGACGACGGCGCGGGCCTGACGCCGGACGAATTCGGCCTGCGCGCCGCTTCCTGGCTGGAGGCGAAGATACTGGAGACGGGGCCGGACAAAGTGGCCGCCTTCATCGCCGAACCGGTGCAGGGCGCGGGCGGGGTCATCATCCCGCCGGACAGCTATTGGCCGGAGATCCGCCGCATCTGCGACAAGTACGGCATCTTGCTGATCGCCGACGAAGTGATCACAGGCTTCGGCAGGCTGGGGCGCTGGTTCGCGTCCGCGCCGTACAAGCCGGACCTGATCACCTTCGCCAAGGGCGTCACGTCCGGCTACGTGCCGCTGGGCGGTGTGCTGGTGAGCGACCGCGTGGCCGACGTGCTGATAGCGCAGGGCGGCGATTTCAACCACGGCTTCACGTATTCCGGCCACCCGGTGGCATGCGCGGCGGCGCTGGAGAACCTGCGCATCATCGAGGAGGAGGGACTGGTCGAACGCGTCGCCAGCGACACCGGGCCGTACCTGAAGGAGCGCTTCGGCGCGCTGGCGGATCATCCGCTGGTTGGCTCGGCCGAGTCCTGCGGCTTCGTGGCCGGGCTGAACCTGGTCAAGCGCAAGGCGGAGAACGTGCACTACCAGGTGCGCTTCGACCCGGCGCACGGCGTGGGCATGCTGTGCCGCGCGCACATGTTCAACACCGGCATCATCATGCGCGCCGTCGGCGACCGCATGATCATCGCCCCGCCGCTGGTGATGACGCACGCGCAGATCGACGAGATGGTGGGCCTGATCCGCCGCGCGCTGGACCTGACCCTGGAGGAAGTGCGCCAAAAGGGCTACTTGTAACCGCATTTTGGTAGTCGTCCTCGATCTGCTGCATTTATAATCACGTCTTTTGCCGTGCGGCTCTGCCGCGCGCGTGCGTTTACACTTAGTTATTCATTCGCCAATATGACGATAGCCCAACCCGCCGACGCTGCTGGACAACCCTTCCTGTTCATCCGTAATCTGGTCAAGGAATTCGACGGCGTGCGCGCCGTCAACGATGTGTCGGTGACGATCAACAAGGGCGAGATCTTCGCCCTGCTGGGCAGTTCCGGCTGCGGCAAGTCGACCTTGCTGCGCATGCTGGCCGGCTTCGAAACGCCGACCGCGGGCGCCATTTCGCTGGGCGGCAAGGACATCATCGGCACGCCGCCGTACGAGCGCCCCATCAACATGATGTTCCAGTCCTACGCGTTGTTCCCGCACCTGACCGTGTGGGACAACATCGCTTTCGGCCTGCGCCGCGACGGCATGAAGCCGGGCGAGGTGGCCGAGCGCGTCGACAAGATGCTCTCGCTGGTGCAGCTGACGCCCTACGGCCGGCGCAAGCCGCACCAGCTGTCCGGCGGCCAGCAGCAGCGCGTGGCGCTGGCGCGCAGCCTGGCCAAGCGCCCGCAGCTGCTGCTGCTCGACGAGCCGCTCGGCGCGCTCGATAAAAAGCTGCGCGAGCGTACCCAGGTCGAGCTGGTGAACATCATCGAGCAGGTCGGCGTGACCTGCGTGATGGTGACGCACGACCAGGACGAGGCCATGAGCATGGCCACCCGCATCGCCGTCATGAGCGAGGGCCGCATCCTGCAGGTGGGCGCGCCGGGCGAAATCTATGAAACCCCGAACTGCCGCTTCGTGGCCGACTTCATCGGCTCGGTTAACCTGTTCGAGGGCCGCGTCGTCGAAGACCAGCCTGGCTACGTCGTCATCGAATCGGACGAGACCAGCCATTATGTCAGCCACGGCATCACCGGCACCGACGGCATGGAGGTGGGCGTGGCCGTGCGGCCCGAGAAAATCGTGCTGCAGCCGCACGCGCCCACCATGTCGCAGCGCGCCAAGGTGGAGGAGCATGGCCACAACTGCGTGCAGGGCACGGTCTCGTCGATTTCCTACTTCGGCAACGAAACACATTACCAGGTGAAGCTCGCCAGCGGCATGCAGATCAAGGTGGCGCGCACCAATTCGGCGCGCCACGCCGAAGCGGGCCTGCAGCGCGACCAGCGCGTGCACGCCTGGTGGGACGGCAGCGATGTCGTCGTGCTGACCCGCTGAGCGACAGGATAGCCATGTCCAAGTTCCTCAAAGACCTGCTGACGCTGCGCTGGCTGAACGGGCGCACCTTCGTCATCGCTGTGCCCTACCTGTGGCTGGCGGGCGCCTTCCTGGTGCCTTTCCTGATCGTCGCGCGCATCAGCTTCACCGAAATCGACGCCGGCAACCCCTTCGGCACCTTGATGACCTACGCCGACGGCGTGGTCAACTTCAAGATCCGGGTGTCGAACTACCTGTTCATCGCGGCCGACGAGCTGTACGTGCTGACCTATCTCAGTTCGCTGAAATACGCCGCCATCACCACCGCCTGCTGCCTGCTGATCGGCTACCCCTTCGCCTATTTCATGGCGCGCGCGCGCCCCTCGCTGCGGCCGGTGCTGCTGATGATGGTGATGCTGCCGTTCTGGACCTCCTTCCTGCTGCGCATCTACGCGTGGAAGGGCATCCTGGCCAACCAGGGCATCCTGAACCACTTCCTGATCTCCATCGGCGTGATCCAGGAACCGCTGCAGATGATGAACACCCCGTTCTCGCTGGTGATCGGCATGGTGTACGCCTACCTGCCGTTCATGATACTACCGCTGTACACCAACCTGGCCAAGATGGACATGCGCTTCCTGGAGGCGGCGGCCGACCTGGGCGCCACGCCGTGGCAGGCGTTCTGGCGCATCACGGTGCCGCTGTCGAAGTCCGGCATCATCGCCGGCTCCATGCTGGTGTTCATCCCCGCCGTTGGCGAATACGTCATCCCCGAGCTGCTGGGCGGCCCGGAAACGCTGATGATAGGCCGCGTGCTGTGGGACGAGTTCTTTACCAATAACGACTGGCCGATGGCGTCCTCCGTCACCGTGGTGGTCATCCTCCTGATCCTAGTGCCGATGGCCATCCTGAACAAACAGCAAGCCGAGCAACGCGAAGGAGGCCGGGCATGAGCAAACCTGTGACTGCGCCCATGAAAGGCACGCTGATCCCGCGCTGGTTCGGCCGCGGCTGGCTGACATTCGGCTACCTCTTCCTCTACCTGCCCATCATCGTGCTGGTGGTGTTCTCGTTCAACAGCTCGCGCCAGGACATGGTGTGGACCGGCTTTTCCACGCAGTGGTACGGCGAATTGATGAAAGACGCCGAAATCATCTCCGGGTTCGGGCTGTCGCTGCGCATCGCCTTCTTCACCGCCTGCTCCTCGGTGGTGCTGGGCACCTTCGCCGCCTTCGTGCTGAACCGCCACCGCCGCTTCCACGGCCGCACGCTGTTCTCGGCCATGGCCAGCGCGCCGCTGGTGATGCCGGAGGTGATCATCGGCCTGTCGCTGCTGCTGATGCTGGTGTCGGTGCAGAAGATGTTCGGCTTCCCGGAGCGCGGCCTGGGCACCATCTGGATCGGCCACACGCTGCTCGGCATGGCCTACGCCACCGTGGTGGTGCAGTCGCGCCTGCAGGAGATGAGCAAGTCGCTGGAAGAGGCGGCGATGGACCTGGGCTGCCGGCCGCACCAGGTGTTCTTCCTGGTCACGCTGCCCAACATCAAGCAGGCGCTGGGCTCGGCCTGGCTGCTGACGTTCACCTTGTCGCTGGACGACGTGGTGCTGTCGGCCTTCCTGTCCGGCCCGGGCTCGACGACCATGCCGCTGGTGATCTTCTCGCGCGCCCGCCTCGGCCTGGACCCGCGCGTGAACGCCGTGGCCGCCCTGACTATCCTGGTGGTAACGGTAGCGGTGATTGCATCGAGCATCTACATGGCCCGTGCCCAGCGCGCACGAATGAAACAGATCTCCAGCGCCGGCAAAGGGTAAAATCGAAGCACATCGGCCCCCCGCCGAACGCGGCCGCGCGTTTGTAGGGCGGGTTAGGCGCCCCGCGCCGTAACCCGCCAAGCGCCAAGCCGCCTACACACAAGGAGCTTGGCATGGCAGACGCAAATTGGCACGAGCGCGCATTGGCGCTGAACATCGACGGCCGCGCCTTCATCAACGGCGAGCGCGCCTGGTCCCGCACCGAACAACGGTTCGACAAACATTCCCCCATCGACGGCCGCAAGCTGGCGGAAGTGGCCCGCTGCGCCGCGCCCGACGTGGACGCCGCCGTGCAAGCGGCGCGCGCCGCCTTCGAGGACGGCCGCTGGGCCGGCCAGGCGCCCGCCAAACGCAAGCGCGTGCTGATACGCTTCGCCGACCTGGTCCAGCAGAACGCCGCCGAACTGGCGCTGCTCGAAACGCTGGACATGGGCAAGCCTATCCAGTACAGCCAGAGCGTGGACGTGGGCGCCGCCGCCAACTGCATCCGATGGTACGGCGAGGCGGTGGACAAGGTGTACGACGAGATCGCCCCCACGCACGCCAGCAGCCTGGCGCTCATCACGCGCGAACCGGTGGGCGTGGTGGCCGCCGTCATCCCGTGGAACTATCCGATGATCATGGCCGCGTGGAAGATCGCGCCGGCGCTCGCGGCCGGCAACAGCGTGGTGCTCAAGCCGTCCGAGAAGGCGCCGCTGACGTCCTTGCGCCTGGCCGAGCTGGCGCTGGAGGCGGGCATACCGGCCGGCGTGTTCAGCGTGCTGCCGGGTTACGGCAACGAGGCCGGCAGCGCGCTCGCGCTGCATATGGACGTGGACTGCATCGGCTTCACCGGCTCGACGCGGGTCGGCAAGCAGATCATGCAGATGGCGGGGCAGTCCAATCTGAAGCGCGCCTGGACCGAACTGGGCGGCAAGTCCGCCAACATCGTCTGCGCCGACTGCCCGGACCTGGACGCGGCGGTGGCGGCGGCCGTGGGTTCCATCTATTTCAACCAGGGCGAGAGCTGCAACGCGCCCTCGCGCCTGTTTGTCGAGGATGCGATCAAGGACAGCTTCATCGAAAAGGCGCTGGCCATGGTGCCGCGTTTCCAGCCGGGCGATCCGCTCGACGAGGCGACGGTGATGGGCGCCATCGTGGACGAGGTGCAGATGAAAACCGTGCTGGGTTATATCGAGGCGGGCAAGGAGGACGGCGCGCGCCTGCTGGCCGGCGGCGTGCGGGAGCGGGCGCAAAGCGGCGGCTATTACGTCGCGCCGACCTTGTTCGACCAGGTGGACAGCGGCATGAGGATAGCGCGGGAGGAGATATTCGGGCCGGTGCTGTCGGTGCTCGGCTTCAGCGACGTGCATGACGCGGTGAAGCAGGCCAATGCCACGCCTTACGGCTTGCAGGCGGCTGTGTGGAGCGCCAACATGAGCAAGGCGATCCAGGTGGCGCGGGCTTTGAGGGCGGGCACCGTGCACGTGAACCAGTACGACGGCGACGATATCACCGTGCCCTTCGGCGGCTACAAGCAGTCCGGCAACGGCCGCGACAAGTCGCTGCACGCCTTCGACAAATACACGGAATTGAAAACGACCTGGATACAGATCGGGTGATGTTGGCGGGTTACGAGCGTGCCGCTCTAAACCGCCCTACTGAGTCTGGTTACCGCGTAGGGCGGATTAGCGCGGAGTGCGTAATCCGCCAGCGTTCGCGTTCAGAAGCAGTGTTCAGCACCCGGGAAGCTGCCGTCCTTGACCGCCGCCACATAGACGCTGACCGCCGCGTCGATGCTGGTCTGCCCGTCCATGAAGTTCTTCACGAAGCGCGCCTTGCGGCCCGGGAACACGCCCAGCAGGTCGTGCATCACCAGCACCTGGCCGGAGCAGTCCGGGCCTGCGCCGATGCCGATGGTCGGGATCGCCAGCATCTCGGTCACTTCCTTGCCCAGCTGGGTCGGAATCGCCTCCAGCACCAGCATGGCGGCACCGGCAGCCTGCAGTTTGAGCGCGTCGGCCTTCAGCAGGTCCGCGCTCTCGGTGGTCTTGCCCTGCACCTTGTAGCCGCCCAGCTGGTGCACCGACTGCGGCGTCAGGCCCAGGTGGGCGCACACCGGGACTGAACGCTCGGTGAGGAAGCGCACGGTGTCGGCCAGCCAGGCGCCGCCCTCGATCTTGATCATGTGGGCGCCGGCCTGCATCAGCTTGACGGCATTGTCGAAGGCCGCCTGCGGCGTCGCGTACGTCCCGAACGGCATGTCGGCCAGCACCAGCGCCGACTTGTTGCCGCGCGCGACAGCCCTGGTGTGGTAGGCGATTTCGTCCAGGGTGACCGGCAGCGTCGAATCCAGGCCGTTGCAGACCATGCCCAGCGAGTCGCCGATCAGCAGCACTTCCACGCCGCAGCGGTCCATCAGCGAAGCGAAGCTCGCGTCGTAGCAGGTCAGCATGGCGATCTTGCTGCCGGCGGCGCGCAGCGCGTTCAGCGCCGGGATGGTGACAGCCTTCTGGGCCACAGGCTTGGCGGGCGCCGCGCCAGGCGCCACGGTTGCGCCAGCGGCCGGCACGGGAGCGCTGCCCGCCATTTCGTTTCCTTGCAAGTAACTAGACATGGGTGTTCCTCAAATAGTGTGGCCAAGTGGCGCCAGAGTATCGCTGGGCGCCGAACCGCGTATTCTACCTGCGAACGAACGTTCTTTTCAGATAGACAAGAGGAAATAGGCGCAGCCCGCCAGCACGTGTGGCGCTTTGGCTATTTGCCCACAAAAAGGAAGCCCACGGCCGCCATGATGCAGCCGAACGCCGCCAGATGCCGCCAGCTCACCGGTTCGCCGAGCACGGTCACCATGAACACGCCGAACACGACCAGCGCAATCGCCTCCTGCGTCACCTTCAGCTGACCCGCGCTCCAGCCGCTGGCGAAGCCGATCCGGTTTGCCGGCACAGCCAGACAGTACTCTACGAATGCGATGCCCCAGCTGATCATGATGACCATGAACAGCGGCTTGTTCATCCCGCCCTTCAAATGCCAATACCAGGCGACGGTCATGAAGATGTTGGAGGCAGCGAGCAGCAGGAGTGTTTGCATAAGGCGTCAAAGCCGGGTGATGGCCTGGTCGGCGACGGCGGAGGCGTAGCAGCTGGCCGGGATGCGGCCGGGGATGGTGGCACCGGGGGCGATTTCCAGCAGGGGCACGATGACGAAGGCGCGTTCGCACATGCGCGGATGGGGCACTTGCAGCGTGGGGCTGTTGATCTCTTCCTGGCCGTACAATAGCAAGTCCAGGTCCAGCGTGCGCGGGGCGTTGCGGTAGGGCCGCTCGCGGCCGTGCGCCTGTTCGATGCCGTGCAGCGCTTGCAGCAGCGCTTCGGCGCCCAGCGTTGTTTCCAGGCAGGCGACGGCGTTGATGTAGTCGTCGCCGCTGGAGTCGATCGGGGCGGTGCGGTACAGCGAGGAGACGGCGCCCACGGTGCAGCCGGACAGGCGGCGCAGGCGCGCGATGGCGTCCTGCACATTGGCCTGCGCGTCGCCCAGGTTGGCGCCGATGCCGATGTAGGCGGTGGTGCTCACGGCCTGGCTCATTCGCCGTCGTTGCCGCCGCCATTGCCCGTGTCCGCGCCTGCCGGAGCGCGGGTGCGGGGGGCGCGCGGTGCACGTGGGGCGCGGGGCGCACGCGGAGCGCGCGGCGCAGCCGGAGCGCTTTCCGCGCTGCCGCCTTGCGTACGGCCGCTGGACTCGGCGCGGCTGATTTCGCCGTAACTTGCGTCGCTGCCGCCGGTATCATGATCCCGCTCATGGTCACGGTCACGGTCACGGCCATGGTCGACGTCACGGTCACGGCCAACGTCACGGCCATGCGAAACGCCAGCACCGCCGCCTTCGCCGCCACCGCCGCCTTCGTCCTCACCTTTGCTGCGGCCGCCGCGGCGCGGCGGACGCTTGCGTTTCGCTCCGCCGGCACTGCTGCCGCCCTGGTTCACGCCGGCGACCAGCTGCTCGCGCTCGGTTTCGTCGCCCTCGTAGAAGGCGGTCCACCACTCGCCCAGCTCGGCGTCGATCTCGCCGGAGCCGCAGCGCAGCAGCAGGAAGTCGTAGCCGGCGCGGAAGCGCAGATGCTCCAGCAGCTTGTAGGGATTCTTGCCGGTGCGGCGCTCGAAGCGCGGCTGCATCGACCAGATGTCGCGCATGTCCGAGCCGATCTTGCGCTGCAGGGCCAGTTTTTCCGTCTGCGAATCGAGCACGTCGTCCGCCGCCAGGTGCAGCGCCGGAATAGGGAATTCGCCGGCGGCCTTGTAGGCGTTCCACTTCTCCAGCACCTGGTGCCACAGCAGGGAGGCGAACAGGAAGCCCGGCGAGACGGTCTTGCCGGCGTGGATGCGCTTGTCGGTCGAGGCCAGCGCCAGGGTGACGAACTTCACGCCCAGCGGCTGTTCCAGCACCACGTCCAGCAGCGGCAGCAGGCCGTGGTGCAGGCCTTCCTTGCGCAGCTGCTGCAGACAGGCCAGCGCCTGGCCGGACATCAGCAGCTTGAGCATCTCGTCGAACACGCGCGCGGGCGGCACGTTGTTGATCAGCGGCGCCATGACGGTGATCGGCTCGCGCGTGTTCGGCTCGATCTGGAAGCCCAGCTTGGCGGCGAAGCGCGTCACGCGCAGCATGCGCACCGGGTCTTCGCGGTAGCGCGCTTCCGGCACGCCGATGATGCGCAGCGTCTTGGCGCGGATGTCCTCGATGCCGCCGTGGTAGTCCAACACTTCCTCGTTGGCCGGGTTGTAGTACATGGCGTTGATGGTGAAGTCGCGCCGCTCGGCGTCCTCCGCCATGCTGCCGAAGGTATTGTCGCGCAGGACACGGCCGTGTTCATCCTTGGGCGCATTCTCGATCGACGGGCCGCGGAAGGTGGTCACCTCCAGCAGGTCCTGGCCGAACATCACGTGCACGATCTGGAAGCGCTTGCCGATGATGAAGGCGCGCCGGAACAGGCGTTTCACCTGGTCGGGCGTGGCGTCGGTGGCGATGTCGAAGTCTTTCGGCTTCACGCCCAGCAGCAGGTCGCGCACGGCGCCGCCCACCACGAAGGCCTGGTAGCCCGCCTCCTGCAGGGTGCTGGTGACGCGGACCGCGTTGGACGAGAGCAGGCGCGGGTCGATGCCGTGCTGCTGCGCGCCGAGGATGACGGGCACGCTGGTGTCGCGCACGGGGGCTTCTTTGACACCGAGGATTTTGCGGATCAATTTCTTAATCATTGAATAGTTTGATTGTTGGCCAGCCTTGAGCGGCGGCGTGGCTGGTCAGTGCGGCATTCGGATTGGTGGCCACCGGATGGGTGACGACCGACATCAGCGGAATGTCGTTGTGCGAGTCGCTGTAGAAATGGACGGTCTCGAAGTCTTCCAGGCGCTTGCCCAGTTTTTCGAGCCAGGCCTTGGTGTGCGTCACCTTGCCGGCGCCCTGGGTCGGGGTGCCCAGCAGCTTGCCGGTGATGGCGCCGTCGGGCGCCACTTCCGGCATGGCGGCGATCAGGTGCTCAACGCCCAGCGCCTCGGCGATGGGGGCGGTGACGAAGCGGTTGGTGGCCGTGACGATGGCCACCAGGTCGCCCGCGTCCAGGTGCTTCTTCAGCAGCGCGCGCGCGGCCGGCTTGATGGCCGGGGCGATCACTTCGCGCATGAATTGCGCGTGCATGTCGTCGAGTCTGGCGCGCGGGAAGCCGGCCAGGGTGCCCAGCGAGAACTCGAGGTACTCCACCGGGTCCAGCGTGCCGGCCTGGTACTGGGCGAAGAATTCGTCGTTGCGGCGGGCGAAGGCTTGCGCGTCGACGGCGCCGATGCGGCACAGGAATTGGCCCCATTCGTAGTCCGAATCGATGGGCAACAAGGTGTGGTCGAGGTCAAACAGGGCCAGGTTCATCATTCTTTCGCTTCTGCCTGCAGCCATTCGCGCAAGAGCGGCAGGGTAATGGGACGTTGGGTTTCCAGGGAATACTGGTCGAGCGCGTCCAGCATCTCCGACAGCGAACGCATGTCGCGCCGGTAATGGGACAGCAAATAGGGTAACACGCCGGGCGACAGCGTCAAACCACGGGCCGCCGCCGCCGTGGTCAACGCGGCCACCTTTTCGTCGTCGGTCAGGCCGTGCAGGCGGTAGATCAGGCCCCAGCCCATGCGCGTGCGCAGGTCCTCGCGCACCGGCAGCACGGCCGGCGCCACCGCGCCGCTGCACACCATGAAGGCGTTGTTGGCGCGGATTTCGTTGAACAGGGCGAAGGCGTCGATCTGGGCCAGCGGCGACAGTTTTTCGCAGTCGTCCAGCAGGTAGAGGTCCACCTCGGGCGAATAGACGAATTCGGATTCGATCGAGAACGGCGAGATGTAGCGCGCGCCCTCGAGCGCGCCGAGCGCCTTCAGGATGTGGCTCTTGCCGGCGCCGATGTCGCCCCACAGGTAGGCGAAATGCTCGCGCGAGGTGCGCGCGGCGAACTCGCGCATCAGCGCGGCCACCTCGTCGTTTTGCCCCACCTCGAAGGAATCGAGGGTGAGCACCGGCTCGGCGCCTAAATCGAGCACCAGTTGCTTCATGGCTCACGCCCCGCAGTTTGCATTTTCGTCTTCACACTACGCATTATAAAAGCTGCTGCTCAAGTAGTGGCTGCGAAGATGCTTGAAGGCGACCATCAGGATGGCCGAGGCGGGCAGCGCCAGCAGCACGCCGACGAAACCGAACAGCTGGCCGAAGGCGAGCAGGGCGAAAATCACGGCCAGCGGGTTGAGGCCGATACGCTCGCCCACCAGGCGCGGGGTCAGGAAAAAGCCCTCGATGACCTGGCCGGCGCCGTAGATCACGGCCACCGCGATCACGCCGCTCCAGTCGGTGAACTGCAGCACGGCGGCGATCAGCGCCAGCACCAGGCCCAGGCCGAAGCCGAGGTAGGGGATGAACACCAGCAGGCCGGTGAGGATGCCGACCGGCAGCGCGACGTCGAAGCCGGCGATGGCCAGGCAGCTCGAGTAGTACACCGCCAGCACCAGCATGACCAGCAGCTGGCCGCGCAGGTATTGCGCCAGCAGGGTGTCGACCTCCTCGGCCATGGCGATGGTCTTGCCGATGTAGCGGCGCGGCACCGCGGCGGCGATGCGCGCGATCATCGGGTGCCAGTCCAGCAGCAGGTAGAACAGCAGCACCGGCACCAGCACCACGGTGAAGATCCAGCCCAGCACGGCCGTGCCGCCGACCTTGGCCGAGGCCAGCACGGCGGTCCAGATCTCGTCGCCGCTGGTGACCATCTGCTGCGAAACGAGTTTTTTGATGCCGTCGCTGTCGAGCTGCACCTTGATGCCCATGTCGCGCAGGCGCGGTCCGAGCAGGTCGTTGGCCTTGGCCATGAAGGCGGGGATCTGCGCCTGCAGCAGCGGGATCTCGGTCTGCAGCACCGGCACCACGATCAGCACCAGCGACAGGATGGCGGCCAGGAACAGCAGCACCACGACCACCACGGCGAGCGGGCGCGGCACGTCGAAGCGGCCCAGGCGCAGATGGTCGATGCGGTCGACGCCAGGGTTGAGCGCGTAGGCGATGATGGCCGCCGCGATGAAGGGTGTGAGCACCGGGCCGAGCGCGACCAGGAGCAGTACGAATGCCAGCCAGAGTGCTATCCAGAATGCCGTTTGCTTTTGTTCAACCGAGAGGGGAAATGGCATGTAGGAAGATGTTTTTGTTAAAAACGGCAAGTTGACGGGGCATTTTGATAAAATAGCGGACTTGCCGGGTTTTGCGTGTCAAATGCACAAATTCCGGCCACCGCCTTCTATTTTACCGCCTCCGCTGCGAAATACACCATGAGCCAACCTTCTAATGTTTCCCTGTCCTACCGTGACGCCGGCGTCGATATCGACGCGGGCGACGCTTTAGTCGAAGCGATCAAGCCGTTTGCCAAGCGCACCATGCGCGAAGGCGTCATGGCCGGCATCGGCGGCTTCGGCGCGCTGTTCGAGATCAGCAAGAAGTACCAGGAGCCGGTTCTGGTGTCGGGCACGGACGGCGTGGGCACCAAGCTCAAGCTGGCCTTCGAGCTGAACCGCCACGACACGGTCGGCATCGACCTGGTCGCCATGAGCGTCAACGACATCCTGGTGCAGGGCGCCGAGCCGCTGTTCTTCCTCGACTATTTCGCGTGCGGCAAGCTGGACGTGGCGCAGGCGACCGACGTCATCAAGGGCATCGCCCAGGGTTGCGAGCAGTCCGGCGCGGCGCTGATCGGCGGCGAAACGGCTGAAATGCCGAGCATGTACCCGGCCGGCGAGTACGACCTGGCCGGTTTCGCGGTGGGCGTGGTGGAAAAGGCCAAGATCATCGACGGCAAGACGATCGCCCCGGGCGACGTGGTGCTGGGCCTGGCCTCGTCGGGCGTGCACTCGAACGGCTATTCGCTGGTGCGCAAGATCATCGAAGTGGCCAAGCCGGACCTGGAAGGCGACTTCCACGGCCGCAAGCTGGCCGACGTGCTGATGGAGCCGACCCGCATCTACGTCAAGCCGCTGCTGGCGCTGATGGCCGCGATGGAAGTCAAAGGCCTGGTGCACATCACCGGCGGCGGCCTGGTGGAAAACATCCCGCGCGTGCTGCAGCCCGGCCTGACCTGCGAGCTGGACGGCAAGTCGTGGACCATGCCGCCGCTGTTCCAGTGGCTGCAGCAGCACGGCGGCGTGGCCGACGCTGAAATGCACCGCGTGTTCAACTGCGGCATCGGCATGACCGTCATCGTCTCGGCCGCCAACGCGGACGCCGCCATGGCCCAGCTGCAAGCGGCCGGCGAGACCGTGTACCGCATCGGCGCGATCCGCGCCAGCGCGGAAGGCGAGCATCAGTGCGTTGTGGTTTAATGGCTAGGGCGCGGAGCTGATCCGCGCCATGAGATGCCGCGCATTTGCTGAAAAAAGCGGACCATGCCCCGGCATCGTCCGCTTTTGTCTTTTGGAGCCTGCATGAATCCGATACCGGAAGATGAAATCGTCTCCACGCTGCAAGCGGCCCTGCCGAACCTGCTGGCGGTGTACGCCTTCGGCAGCCGCGTGCAGGGCACTGCTGGGCCGGACAGCGACCTGGACCTCGCCGTGCTGGTGGCGGGCAAGGTGCCGCCGCTGCAGACGTGGGATCTGGCGCAGACGCTGGCGATCCGCTTCGACCACGACGTCGACCTGCTCGACCTGCGCGACGCCTCTACCGTGATGCAATACCAGGTCATTACGAGCGGCAAGCGCTTGTGGGCCAAGGACGTCCAGGCCGGGCTGTTCGAGTGCATGGTGCTGAGCGAAAAAACCACGCTGGACGAGGCGAGGGCCGGTTTACTGCAGGATATCCAACGCGAAGGTAGAGTGTATGGCAGCAGAGCATAACGGCGAGGATGTCATCGTCAACAAGGCGGCGACGATCGAACGCTGCGTTGCGCGGGTGCGCGAGGAGTATGCGAAAGACCCCGCCACCTTCACGGCAGACCACACCCGCCACGACGCAGCCATCCTGAACATCCAGCGTGCCTGCGAAGCCGCGCTGGACATCGGGCAGCACGTGGTACGCCGCGAGCGCCTGGGCGTGCCGCAAAGTTCGCGCGACGTCTTCACGCTGCTGCACACCGCAGGCTGGATCGACGCCGCGCTGGCCGACGTCATGAAACGCATGGTCGGTTTCCGCAATATTGCTGTGCATGACTACCAGGCCTTGCAGTCGGCGATCACTGTCGCCGTCGTGGAAAACCATCTGGACGACTTTCTGGTCTTCAGCAATTCGATTCTCCGTGGACAAGAAAGTCGAGAGAAATGATTTCCTGCTGCTGAAGTGACAGGCGTGATGCCCCGAGCCTACGAGGCCGCCATGATCACAATGCATCCTGCTGAATATTTCATGCTTTTCTAGTAGTGTTAATTTTGCAATCTTGTCGCTTGTGGAATTGATAAACGTTGACTACACTGGAGATCGACCGAGTCTTACTCTTCCCCCGGAGAAAGCCATGAACGTTGATACCCTGTCGCGCCGCTGGTTTCTGTGCGCCATTTCCTATTTCGTCGTCGGTATCAGCCTGGGTGTGTTCATGGGGGCGAGCGAGGACCACACCTTGTTCCCGGTGCATGCGCACATCAATCTGCTGGGCTGGGTTGCCATGAGCTTGACGGGGCTGCTGTACCGTGTCTTCCCCGCCGCAGCGCAATCTGTCCTCGCCGTTTGGCACTTCTGGCTGTTCCAGGCCGCAGTGCCGCTGATGATGGCCGCCGTGGCCGCCATCTACCTTGGCCACCGCGAAGCCGGACCCATCGCCGGCATCTCGTCGATCGTAGTGCTGGTCTCGGTGCTGCTGTTCTGGTGGAATATCTTCTCGTCCCGGAATAGCAAAATGTCCTAGCGTAGTATGGACTTAGTTCGGCGGAAATTTCTCTATGCCTGGGCTTGCCGGTTGAAGTGGTCCAGGCTTTCCTGGACAAGGAACAGGATTTGACGGCGGAGATGGCGGTGCGCATTTCGCTTGCCTTTGACCGGTCGCCCGAGTCATGGATAAATATGCAGACCTCGTACGATCTCGAACGGGCCAGGACCTCAGTTGATCCAACGACGGTTCGGCCTTTCTCTTTCCCGGACCTGGACGCAGCTTGACGGCACTTCGGTCGCGCACGGCCCGTTGATTCACGATCGCGGGCTCAGCCGCTCCGTCAGGAAATCGACAAACGTCCGCACCCGCAGCGACAAATGGCGCGCGTGCGGGTACAGCAGGATGAAGGGACGCGAGCGGCCGCCGTGCTGCGGCAGCAGCTCGACCAGGCTGCCCTCGGCCAGGTCGCGCTCGACGATGAAGCGGTAGGTCTGCACCAGCCCCGCCGCCGCGCGCGCCAGGGTCACGATGCCCAGCACGTCCTCGGCGCAGGTATAGCCGCCGTGCGTCTCGACGTCGACCGGCTTGCCGTCCACCTTGAACAGCCAGGGGATCTTGCGCCCGCTGCTGGGCAGGTCGAACTGGATGCACTCGTGCCGCTCCAGCTCGTCCAGCGACTTCGGCGCGCCGGCCCGCTTCAGGTAGGCCGGCGCCGCCACCAGCACCAGTTCCGCATCCTCCAGCTTGCGCGCGATCAGCGAGGAATCGGCCGGGTCGCGCCCGCGCACCACCATGTCGTAGCTCTCCTCGGCGAAGTCGATATTGCGGTTGCTGATGTGGACCTGCACCGTCACGTCCGGATACAGCAGGCGGAACTGCGGCAGCAGCGGCAGCAGCCGGTAGTGGCCGAAGGGCGTGGGCACGCTGATGCGCAAGGGCCCGGCCGGCGTCTTTTGCGCGCCCGTCACCTCGCGCTCGGCTTCCAGCAGCTGCTCCAGCGCCTCGCGGCACTGCTCGTAGTAGCGGCGCCCGCCGTCGGTGAGCCGGATCTGGCGCGTGGTGCGCACGAACAGGCGCACGCCCAGCCGCTCTTCCAGCCGTGCAATGGAGCGGCTCACCGCCGCCGGCGTCACGCCGCTCTGGCTGGCCGCCGCCGTGAAGCTGCCCAGCTCGGCCGCCTGGCAGAACAGCTCGATCGTGCCCAGCTGCATTTCGTCGAAGTTTCTCTGCATACATTACACCATGTATCAAGTCATGTTCCATATTAGCCATTTATCGGCGCTGATGGAATAAGTAAAGTGTGTTCCATGCCGGCGACGAACGCGACGGCAAGCCAACCCAACCTGGATCGGAGCACACCATGAACAGCACCAATAACAGCACCACCGTCATCGTCACCGGCGCCTCGAGCGGCATCGGTTTCGCCATCGCCAAGGCTTACCTGGCGCGCGGCTACAATGTGGTCGGCAACGCCCGCAGCGCCGACGGCTTGCAGACCGCCGCCGCCCAGCTGGGCAATCCCGCCAACTTCCTGACCGTGGCTGGCGACATCGCGCTGGCGTCCACCGCCGCCGCGCTGTTCGAGCAGGCCATCGCCGCATTCGGCAAGGTCGACATCCTGATCAACAACGCCGGCATCTTCCTGCCCAAGGCCACGGCGGACTATACGGAAGACGAAGTCAGCACCATCGTCGGCACCAATCTGCTGGGCTTCTTCTACCCGTCCCAGCAGGCTGCGCGCCACATGGGCGCCAACAAAGCCGGCCACATCGTCACCATCACCGCCGCCATTGCCGAGCAGCCCAACGCCAAGGTGCCGGCATTGCTGCCTATCCTGCTCAAGGGCGGCCTGAACTACGCCACGCGCGGCCTGGCCATCGAACTGGCCGGCTCCAATGTGCAGGTCAACGCGGTGGCACCCGGCATCATCCGCACCCCGATGCACGGCACCGACGAGGGCACGCAGGCTTTCCTGAAAGGCCTGTCGCCCAGCAACCGCATCGGCGAGACCGACGACATCGTCAACGCCGTGCTCTACCTGACCGACTCCTCCTTCGTCAGCGGCACCGTGGCCGTGGTCGACGGCGGCGCGGCGGCCGGCGTCTGGTAAGCTTTCGTCCCATCAAGCACAACCCACCAACTCAAGGAGCATCACCATGCCATACGTCAATATCCGCATCACCAAAGAAGGCGTCACCCCTGCGCAGAAGCTGGAACTGATCGAAGGCGTCACCGATCTGCTGCAGCGCGTGCTCAACAAGAATCCGGCCACCACCTTCGTCATCATCGACGAGGTCGAGATGGACAATTGGGGCTTGAACAGCGAAAACATCACCACCCGGCGCCAGCGCGAGGCGGCCGAGAAAGCCGCGGCCCAGTCATGAAGCTGATCTATGCCGGAGACCCGATGTGCTCGTGGTGCTACGGCTTCGGCAAGGAACTGGCGGCGCTGGCGCAGCGCCACCCGGAGCTGCAGATGCAGATCCTGGTGGGCGGCGTGCGGGCCGGCGCCACAGATGTGCTGGACGACACGGGCAAGCAGTTCCGCCTCGGACACTGGGCGCGCGTGGAGCAGAGCAGCGGACTGCCGTTCAACCGCGCGGCCTTCCTGGCGCGGGAGAACTTCGTCTATGACACCGAGCCGGTGTGCCGCGCGGTCGTGGCGGCGCGCAGACTGGCGCCGCAGGCGGACCAGCTGGCCGTCTTCCGCGCCCTGCAGCACGCCTTCTACGTGGACGGCCTGGACACCACCGACGGCCGCGTGCTGTCCGACGTCGCCAGCGCGGCGCTGGAGCGGGACGGCCATCGGGTGACGCCGGCGGTTTTCCACGCCGAGTGGGACGGCGCGGCGGCCATCGCAGTGACGGCCGCCGAGTTCACCTACGTGCGCTCGCTCGGCGTGCGCAGCTTCCCGGCGCTGTTGCTGGAGACGGAGGACGGCCTGTATGAAGTCAGTCCCGGCTACGCCCGCGTCGAACAGCTGGAGGCACAGCTGGAGGAGATCGCAGGGCGGCTTAGCGCAGCGTAACCCGCCGTGTGTCTCGGCGGCTCTGGCGGGTTACGCGCGTTGCGCTAACCCGCCCTACGTGGTACGCAGGATCTTGGCCACCGGCGCCGGGCGCAGGCGGAACGCGTCCGGCATGCCGGAGCCGAGCAGGGGGCGCAGATACAGGCGGAAGGCGTCCGTCACGTCGGTGCCGCTGGCGCTGATGAACTCGTCCTCCATGGTGCGCGTCTTGCCCGCCACGGCGTCGAGCGGCAGCAGCTCGTAGTCGGCCGAGTAGGTGCCGGTGCGCTTGATGGCCACCGAGCCGTCGCGCTCGCCCCACATGGCGAACTGCACGGCCTTCTCGCCCACTTCGCGCGCCTCGCGCTGGTCGACGTCGGACACGCAGCCGATGAAGGAGCGCTGCAAATAGCCGAAGGTGTCGCCGCGCACGCGCTTGATGCCCAGCTTGTCCTTGATCTCGTCGCACAGCAGATCGGCCAGCGCACCGGTGCCCGACAGCTGCACATTGCCGTGCGCGTCGCGCTCGACCTCCTTGGCCAGCAGGCTGGCGATCGGCTCGCCGCTGGCGTCGTGGATGCCCTCGGAGACGGCGATCACGCAGCGGCCGAATTTCTCGTAGGCCGCCTTCACGTCGGCCAGGAACTGCTCCAGCGCGAACACGCGTTCGGGCAGGTAGATCAGGTGCGGGCCGTCGTCGTCGAACTTCTTGCCCAGCGCGGAGGCCGCCGTCAGGAAGCCGGCGTGCCGCCCCATCACCACGCCGACATAGACGCCGGGCAGCGCGGCGTTGTCCAGGTTGGCCCCGGCGAAGGCTTGCGCGACGAAGCGCGCCGCCGACGGGAAGCCGGGCGTGTGGTCGCTGCCGACCAGGTCGTTGTCTATGGTCTTGGGGATGTGGATGCAGCGCAGCGGATAGCCGGCCGCCCTGGCGCGTTCGCTGACGATGCGCACCGTGTCGGACGAGTCGTTGCCGCCGATGTAGAAGAACTGTTCGATCTCGTGCGCGCGCAGTACGTCGAAGATCTGGTCGCAGTACGCCGCGTCCGGCTTGTCGCGCGTCGAGCCCAGCGCGGAGGAGGGCGTGGCGGCCACCATTTCGAGGTTGTGGCTGGTCTCCTGGGTCAGGTCGACGAAGTCCTCGTTGATGATGCCGCGCACGCCGTGCAGCGCGCCGTACACCCGGGTCACATGCTGGAAGCGCCGCGCCTCCAGCACCACGCCCACCAGCGACTGGTTGATGACGGCGGTGGGCCCGCCTCCCTGTGCGACCAGAATTTTTCCCGACGGCATGCGCAGCTCCTTGATGAGTGGACTGCCGCCAGCTTACTCCGTTTTGGCCTGCGCGCCGATATGCCGCGCCAGGAATTTTTCAACCCGGGTCCAGAAGTCGATGCGGGTCTTCTGCACCGCCCAGCCGTGTCCCTCGCCGGGATAGACCACCAGCTCGGCGTCCGGATTGTGCGCCTTGACGGCGGCATGGAAGGCGCGTCCGTGCGGGATGGGGACGCGCCTGTCGTCGCTGCCGTAGGCCATCAGCAGCGGCTGCGTGATGCGGGCGGCCAGGTTGAGCGGCGAGGTGTCCTTCAACTGCTGCGCGTCCCGCACCGGGTCGCCCACCAGCTGCGGCAGGCCGTACTGCTTCCAGCCTTCGTCGAGGTCGGACAGGAAGTTCCAGTGGTCCTTGTACAGCAGACCCAGGTCGGTCACGCCCAGCCATTCGACGCCGCATTTGAACAGCTCGGGATTGCGCGCCAGGCCCATCAAGGTTGCATAGCCGCCGTAGCTGGCGCCAGCGATGCAGATGCGCTGCGGATCCGCATAGCCCTGCGCGACTGCCCACCGGGCGGCATCGGCGATGTCGTCCTGCATGGCCAGTCCCCATTGCTTCCAGCCGGCCTCGAAGTGGCGCGCGCCGAAGCCGGTGCTGCCGCGGAACTCGGGCTCGAGCACCGCGTAGCCGCGCGAGGCCAGGAATTGCGCCTGCGCGTCCCAGCCCCATTCCGAACCGCGCACGAACGGGCCGCCGTGCACCAGCAGCACCAGCGGCAGCTTCTTGCTCTGGCCGCTGGGCAGGGTCAGCCAGGCCGGTATCGCCAGGCCATCGCGCGCCTTGACCTGCACCAGGTCCTGCTGGCCCATCTGGGCTGGATCGATGAGCGGATGCAGCGCGCCGAGCGCGCCCAGTTCCCCGCTATCGGCGTTGTACAGGTAGTAGCGCACCGGCGTGCGGTCTGAATACGAGCGCACCAGCATCCACGGCGTTTGCGGGCGCAGCGGCGGGCGCACCAGGTTGACCGTGCCGGCCAGCTTGGCGTCGATGGCCTTTTGCACCGCCTTCATGCGCTCGTCCAGCCAGACCGTGCTGCGCGCGTCCGACAGCAATTCCAGGCCGATGATGTTGCCATTGCTGTAAATGAGTTTGCCGTCGTAGTCGTAGTCCGCCAGCGACACCAGCGCCTCCGGCGCCATCTGGCCCTTGGCCACGTCGTACAGGTGCAGCGCCTCCTTGTCCTTGCCGGCGCGGCTGCTCACGTAGAGCTTGCCGTCTGCGGCGAAGCCCAGCGGCCAGAATCTGCCCGGTGCGTCGCCATATGCGGGGAAAGCGGCCAGCTGCCGCCAGCTCTTGCCGTCACCGTCGCGGTAAAGCACGCTGGCGGTGCCGTCCTGCACGGCCACAGCCACGCGCGGCTCGCCGCGCGCGTCGAGCAGCCAGCTGATCACCTTGCCCGGACGCTGCAGGGTTTCAGCCCTGCCGGTCAGCGTGTTCAGGCGCTGCAGGTCGAAGTAGTCCAGGTCCCAGCTGACCTCGTCCCAGTGGGCGCGGCGCACATAGATGGACTCGCTGTCCTGCGCACCCCGCTGCCCCAGCAGGTAGGTGTTGTAGGGCAGGATGCGCTGCTTGATCATGCTGCCGGTTTCGCTGGCGGGGCTGTAGCTGCGGTCGACCAGCACGCGGTATTCGCCGCCGTCGAGGTTGATCGCGTACATGCCCGGCGCCTTGGTCATGTCGCCCGGCGCCACCTTGTCGTCGTTCGTATCGAACACCAGGCGCTGGTTGTTGACCCACTCGAAATCGTCGATGTCGACGTCCGAATACTGCATCAGGCCCTTGATCGCGCGGCTGGCCAGGTCCAGCGCGTAGAGGCCGGTGCGCTCGCCGTTGCGGCTGCCTTTGAAGGCCAGGAATTTTCCGTCCGGCGAGAGCTTGGGCTGGCTGAAGGCCGGGTTGTCGAAGAAGTGCTCGGCCGGCGGCGCGGCGGCGTGCGCTGGCGCGCCGCAGGCTGAGCCCAGCAGCAGGGCGATGGTCAGGAGTTGCTTGCTGTTCATGTGGATCAGGGTTGGGTGGGGCCGATATGGCGGGCCAGGAATTGCTCGACCCGGGTCCAGAAGTCGTAGCGGTTTTTCGGCAGGGCCCAGCCATGGCCCTCCTCGTCGTACTGCACCCATTCCACCTGCGGGTTGGTCTCCTTGACCGCGTCGCGGAACTTCTTGCCGTGATAGATGGGCACGCGCAGGTCGGCGCCGCCGTAGGCCAGCAGCAGCGGCTGCTTGATGCGGGCCGCCTGCTCCAGCGGCGAGGTGGCTTTCAATTGCTCCGCGTCCTTCTCCAGGTCGCCGATCAGGTGCGGCATGCCGTACTGCTTCCACGCCTCCGGCAGGTCGGAGCGGAAACTCCAGTGGCCGGTGTACATCAGCTTGATGTCGGTCACGCCGGCCCAGTTGATGCCGCATTTGTACAGGTCCGGATCGTTGACCAATCCCATCAGTGTGGCGTAGCCGCCGTAGCTGGCGCCGGCGATGCAGACGCGCTTGCCGTCGGCGATGCCCTGTGCGATGGCCCAGCGCGTGCCGTCGGCGATGTCGTCCTGCATCTTCAGGCCCCATTGCTTCCAGCCGGCGCGGAAGTGCGCTTCGCCGAAACCGGTGCTGCCGCGGTATTCCGGTTCCAGCACGGCGTAGCCGCGCGAGGCGAGGAACTGGGCATCGGCGTGCCAGCCCCACTGGCCACCGCGCACATAAGGGCCGCCGTGCACCAGCACCACCAGCGGCAGGTTTTTGTCTTTGCCCTTCGGCAGGGTCAGCCAGGCGGGGATCTTCAGGCCGTCGCGCGCGGCGTAGTGGACCAGTGCTTGCTGGCCCATCTGGGCCGCCTTGATTTTCGGGCGCGAGTCGCCGACTTTGCTGAGTTTCTTGGTGGCGCTGTCATACAGCAGGAACACGCGCGGCTGCACATCGGAATAGGCTTCGACCAGCATGTTCGGCGTTTCCGGGCGCGCCGGCAGCGAGATCAGGTTGACGGTGCCGGGCAGCTGCGCGTCGACGTCGGCCTGCACCGCCTGCATGGCCGGGTCGAACCAGCGCGTGCCTTGCGCATCGGTGAGGAAGCGCACGCCGAGCAGCTTGTCGCGGCCCATGATCAGGCGGCCGTTGAAGTCGAAGCCTTCCAGCTCCACCAGCGGCTTCTCGTTGACCTTGGCGCTGGCCAGGTCGTAGCTGTGCACGGCCGATTTGTCCTTGCGGGCGTGGCTCACCACGTAGAGCGTGCCGTCCGGCCCGAAAGCCAGCGGACGGAAGGAGCCCTTGCCGCCGATGAACTGGCCGAAGGAGGCCAGCGTGCGCCAGGCCTTGGTGTCGGGGTCGCGGTACTGCACCGAGCTGATCCCTTTTTCCACCGTGGTCACCAGGCGCGGTTCGCCCTTGCTGTCGAGCAGCCAGCTGCGCGCGTCGCCCGGGCGGTTGATGGTGGTGACGTAGCCGTTCCTGGTGTTCAGGCGTTGCAGATCGACATATTCGATCTGTCCCGGTCCGGTGGATTTGACGCTGGTGACATACACCTCGTCGCTGTCCTGCGCGCCGGCCTGGTCCAGCATATAGGTGTACCACGGCAGTACGCGGCCGGAGATCGAGCTCCCGGTCGTGTTCTGCGGACCGCCGCTACGGCTGGCCAGCTGGCGGAACTGGGTGCCGTCGCGGTTCGCTGCGTACAGGCCGGGCGCGTAGCGCAAGTCGCCCTGGCCGAGCTGCTTGTCCGCCGTGTCGAACAACAGGCGTTCGTCGTTGACCCAGGCGAACCTGCCGACGTCGGCGTTGCTGAAGCTGGCCACCGCGCTCACGCCGCCGCCCGCCAGGTCGACCACCGCCAGGCGTTCGCGGCCGCTGTTGCCGGCTAGCTTGGCTGCCAGGTAGCGCCCGCTTGGCGAGAGCTGGGCCGCGCTGAATTCCGGGTTGCTGAAGAAGTCTTCCACCGGCGGGACGGGGGACTGCGCCTTGGCCGGGATGGCGGCTGCGGGCTGCGCGGCGGCTGCTTGCGCGGCGGCAGGTGCCGCCTGGCTGGCCAGGACGATGGCCAGCAGGACGGTCAACGACGGCGCTGCCGTCCTGGAAATGCTGTTCGGCTTAGTTGGCATGGTGTGATTTTTCTTGCAAAATAAATAACCCCGTAGGCTAGCACTAGCGTACTATTTTGACAAATCGGCGGCGCCGGCCGCCTTATTTCCCGGCCGCTTCCTGCTGCGGACCGATATGGCGGTTCAGAAATCTTTCAACCCGGGTCCAGAAATCGATGCGGGTTTCGGGCAGATACCAGCCGTGGCCCTCGTGCTCGTACTCCACCCATTCCACGCCCTTGTTGGTGGCCTTGACCGCGTCGCGGAACTTGGTGCCGTGGTACATCGGCACACGCCGGTCGGCGCCGCCGTAGGCCAGCAGCAGCGGCTGCGTGATGCGCGCCGCCTGCGCCAGCGGCGAGGTGGCTTTCAGCTGCTCGGCGTCCTTTTCCAGGTCGCCGACCAGGGCGGGCAGGCCGTAGCGCTTCCATTCCTCGGGCAGATCGGACTGGAAGGTCCACTGGCCCTTGTACATCAGCTCGATGTCGGTGACGCCCACCCAGTTCACGCCGCACTTGTACAGGCCGGGATCGTTCACCAGCCCCATCAGGGTGGCGTAGCCGCCGTAGCTGGCGCCGGCGATGCAGACGCGCTGCGGATCGGCATAACCCTGCGCGATGGCCCAGCGCGTGCCGTCGGCGATATCGTCCTGCATCTTCAGGCCCCATTGTTTCCAGCCGGCGCGGAAGTGCGCGCTGCCGAAGCCGGTGCTGCCGCGGAATTCGGGCTGCAGCACGGCATAGCCGCGCGAGGCCAGGAACTGGACGTCGGCGCTCCAGCCCCAGCTGTCGCCGCGTACATACGGGCCGCCGTGCACCAGCACCACCAGCGGCAGGTTCTTGTCGCGGCCCTTGGGCAGGGTCAGCAGGGCGGGGATCTCCAGGCCGTCGCGCGCCTTGTAGCGCACCATGTCCTGCGAGCCCATCTGGCTGGGTTTGATGGCGGGGTGGCTGTCGCCGAGGCGCTGCAGCACCTTGGTCTGCGTGTTGTACAGCATGTGGACCATGGGCTGGCGGTCTGAATAGGCGCTGACCAGGACCCATGGCGTCTGCGGCCGCGCCGGCGGCGTCACCAGGTTGACGGTATGGGGCAGGCGCGCGTCCACCGCCTGCTGCACGGCCTTCATGCCGGCATCCAGCCATTCGATGCCCTTGCCGTCCGCCTCGAAGGCCACGCCCAGCAGCTTGTCGGCGCCGAAAATCAAGTCGCCCTTGAAGTCGTAGCCCTGCAGCCGCAGCAGCGGCTCCTTGCCCAGCTTGCCGGTGGCGGGGTCGAGGGTGTACAGCGCCTTGAAATTGCCGCCGGCGTTGGCCGCCACGTACAGCATGCCGTCGGGGCCGAACGCCAGCGGCTCGAAGGCCTGGTTGGCGCCGGTATAGGCGCTGTAGCGGCTCAGTTCGCGCCACGCGCCGCTGGCCGGGTCGCGGTAATGGATCAGCGTGCTGTCGCCGCTGGCCGATATGGCCAGGCGCGGCGCGCCACCATGGTCCAGCATCCAGCTGCGCATGCCTGTCGGGCCGTCGAATTCGGTCGACTTGCCGTTGAGGGTGTTCAGCCGCAGCAGTTCGACCTTGGGTGTGACGCCGATGCCCTCGTAGAGCACGTTGGCGAGGTAGACCTGCGCGCCGTCCTGCGGGCCGGCCTGGCGCAGCATGAAGGTGTGCCAGGGCAGCAGCGTGGAGTACTCGCCGTTGCCGACGAAGGGCTGGCCCATGGTGCGCGCCAACTGGCGGTAGCCGGTGCCGTCGCGGTTGACCGCGTACAGGCCGGGTGCGTAGCGCGTTTCCCCCTGCGCGGCCTGCCTGTCGGCCAGCGTGTACATCAGCCGCTCCTCGCTGATCCAGCGGAAGTCGCCGACGTCGCCGTCGCCGAAATCGGCCACCACCTTGGCGCTGAGGTCGCGCAGGTCCAGCACCCCCAGGCGCAGGCGCTGCCGGGGACCGGTGGTGAGCACGGCCAGATGGCTGCCGCTGGGCGACAGGCGCGGACGGCTGAAGCCGGGATTGTCAAAAAAATGGCTGGCGGGGATGGGGACGGCCGTAGGTGCGGCCGCAGGGACGGCCGTCGGAGCGGCCTCTGTCACGGCGGCGGCGTTGCCGGCGGACAGCGCCAGGATGGCAGCGGTCAGGGCGGTGAGGAGGGGGGTGAACGGGTTGTGCATCGGTGGCTTGTAAAATAAATAATTGCCACAGGATAACATTTGCTTGCCAATTTGCCTAGTACGACAGATAAGCCTTCCTTGCCTGCGTCAAGCCTCAGGCGCGCGGATATGCGACACCAGCGCCATCGCGTCGCGCCCGGGCGCCGGGGTCAGCCAGCTCACCGCCACCATCGCCAGCAGCCCGGCCGGCACGCCGAATATGCCGGCCGACACCGGCGCGATGTGGAACCATTGCCCGGCCGCGCTGCCGCCCAGGATGGGATTGGTGTGCAGCATGTAGTACAGGCACACGCCGAAGCCGGCCACCATGCCGGCCACCGCGCCGTGCCGGTTGGCGCGGCGCCAGAATACGCCCAGCACCAGCGCCGGGAACAAGGTCGAGCCGGCCAGCGAGAAGGCCGCGCTGACCAGCGACAGGATGTCGGCCGGCTTGGTCGAGGCGGCGTAGGCGGCGATGAAGGCCACCGCCAGCAGCAGCAGTTTGGAAATGGTCACGCGTTTCTGGGTGGAGGCGCTGGGGTCGACGATGCGGTAATAGATGTCGTGCGACAGCGCATTGGAAATGGCCAGCAGCAGGCCGTCCGCCGTCGACAGCGCGGCCGCCAGCCCGCCTGCCGCGACCAGGCCGGAGATCACATAGGGCAGGCCGGCGATCTCCGGCGTGGCCAGCACCAGCACGTCGCCGTCGATGGCGATTTCGGCCAGCTGCACGATGCCGTCGCGGTTCACGTCGGCGATGCTGATCAGGGGATTGAGCTTGTCCACGTTGGCCCAGTACGAGACCCAGGTGGGCAGCCTGGAAAAGTCGCTGCCCACCATGGCGGTGTAGATGTCGTACTTCACCAGCACCGCCAGCGCCGGTATGGTCAGGTAGATCAGCAGGATGAAGAACAGCGTCCAGAACACCGACACGCGCGTCTCGTGCACCGACGGCGTGGTGTAGGCGCGCATCAGGATATGGGGCAGGGCGGCCGTGCCCACCATCAGGCAGAACACCAGCGCCAGGAAGTTGTTGCGCTTGCTGTCGGACTGCTCGCGGTCGGGCGCGGCGAAGGGCTCGGCGTGCGGCGCGGGCGGGGCGGCGCGGCGCAGGTTGTAGTTGCGCGTGGCGCTCCAGGCGTCGGCCGCCTCCTCCACGGTTTTGGGATAGTTGATCAGCGCCTTTTCGGCCGCGCGGATTTCGAGCAAAGTGGCGTTGCGCTGCTTGACCGCGTCCAGCCGGCGCTGCGTCTCCACGCGGCCGGCGTCCCAGCTGGCGGGCAGGCCGTCGAGCTTCTGGCCGTAGTCGTCGGCGCGCTGCAGGAAGATGGCGCGCACTTCGCGTTCCTTGGCGTCCGTGCCCAGGCTGGCCTCGCGTGCGCTCAGCTTGGGCAGCAGCTTGCCGTAGGCCACTTGCGGGATGGGGTTGTCGCTGTGCTTGGCCGACAGCCAGATGGCCGGGATCAAAAAGGCCACCAGGATGATGATGTACTGCGCCACTTGCGTCCAGGTGATGGCGCGCATGCCGCCGAGGAAGGAGCACACCAGGATGGAGGCCAGGCCGAGGAAGATGCCGACCGAGAAATCGACGCCGGTGAAGCGCGAGGCGATCAGCCCCACGGCATAGATCTGTGCCACCACGTAGGTGAAGGAGATGATGATGGTGGCCGCCACCGCCATGATGCGCACGTAGCGTCCGTGGTGCGGGCCGCCGTAGCGCGCGGCCAGGAAGTCGGGGATGGTGTATTGGCTGAATTTGCGCAGATAGGGCGCGATCAAGAGCGCCACCAGGCAGTAGCCGCCGGTCCAGCCCATGATGTAGGCCAGGCCGTCGAAGCCGTGCAGGTACAAGGTGCCGGCCAGGCTGATGAAGCTGGCCGCCGAGATCCAGTCGGCGGCGGTGGCCATGCCGTTGAACATGGCCGGCACGCGCCGGCCGGCCACGTAGTATTCGGAGACGTTGGAGGTGCGGCTGACCAGGCCGATGGCGGCGTACAGCGTGATGGTGGCCAGCATGAATAGATAGCCTATCCACACGCGCGGCATGCCTTCGTTTTCCAGCACCGCCAGCGACACCAGGAAGCCGGCGAAGCCGGCCGAGAACAGCAGGTAGTAGCGCGACAGGCGCTTGAAGTAACCGGGCTTGACGCTCATGCGCCGCCCTCGCCCGCGTGGCCTGCGTGGCCCGCGCCGCGCGCACCGGCGGCGTACTGCCGGTCCAGGCAGCGCATGCGCCAGGCATACACGGCTATGATGGCCAGGTAGACCAGCGAGGCGCCCTGCGCCGCCAGGTAGAACGACAGCGGCCAGCCGAACAGCGTCAGGCCGCTCAGCTCGCGCGCGAAGAACACGGCGCAGAAGCCGGTGGCCAGCCACAGCAGCAAGAGGGCGGCGGTGACGCGGCGCGTGCCGCGCCAGTGCCGCTCAAGGCGGCTGCGGCTGTCCGGCCCGCCGGCTTGAGCGGCGCTGCCGCCGGGATGGCCGCCGGGTGTGCCGGGTGCCGGGCCGGATGCCGGGCCGTGGGTCTTATCCATGATAGCTCTCGTCTGGCGCGGGCGCCGGGTCGGGCGCGCGCAGCGGGAAGGTCAGGCGGAACAGGCTGCCGGGCAGCTTGGCGCTGGCGCTGCGCGGGTTGCTGAAGATGTCGACGTCGGCGCCGTGCTGCTGGGCGATCTCGCGCACGATGGCCAGGCCCAGGCCGCTGCCCTCGGCGCTGCTGCCGAGGATGCGGTAGAAGCGCTGGAATACATTGCTGCGCTCGGCGGGCGGAATGCCGGGGCCGGTGTCCTCGACCTCGACCACGGCGCTGTCCCCGGTGCGGCGCACGCGCACGGTGACGGCGCCGCCGGCCGGCGTGTAGCGCAGCGCGTTGTCGATCAGGTTGGACAGCATTTCGCGCAGCATGGTGGGGTTGCCGTCGATCGGCACGCCGGCGCCGGCGCCGTCACCGTCGTCCGGCGCTTCGAAGCCGAGGTCGATGCGGTAGTTGAAGGAGGCCGGCACCCAGTCCCGCACGGCGCTGCGCGCCAGGTCCGCCAGGTCGACCGGCAGGTGGGCGGCGCCGGCCTGCGGCTGGTTTTCGGCGCGCGCCAGGGCCAGCAGCTGGTTCACCAGCCGCGTGGCCGCCTCCGAGCTTTTCGCCAGCTGCTCCAGCGAGCGGTGGATCTCGCCCTGGTCGGTCTGGCGCAGCGCCAGCTCGGACTGCATGCGCATGCCGGCCAGCGGCGTTTTCATCTGGTGGGCGGCGTCGGCGATGAAGCGCTTCTGCATCTCGATCGACAGCGAGAGGCGGCCCAGCATGTCGTTGAGCGAGCGCACCAGCGGCGTGATTTCCTCCGGCACCTGGCGCGAATCGATCGGGCTCAAGTCGTCCGAGCTGCGCGCGCGGATGCGCTCCTGCAGCTGCGCCAGCGGCGACAGTCCGCGGGCCAGCGCAAACCAGACCAGGGCCAGCACGATGGGCAGCACGATGAACTGCGGCAGGATCACGCCCTTGATGATCTCGTTGGCCAGCTTGGCGCGCTTCTCCAGCGTCTCGGCCACCTGCACCAGCGCCAGGCGCTCCTCCTCGCCGCCGCGGTCCTCCATCGCCACCCAGGAATAGGCGATGCGGATCGGCGTGCCGTGCATGGTGCCGTTGCGGAAGTGGATCGTGCCGGGCTTGATCCTGTCCTCCTCGGCCGGCGGCGGCAGGTCGCGGTCGCCGTCGACATAGGCGCCGCCGGGGCCGGCGATCTGGAAGTAGACGCTGTCGACGTCGTCGGCGCGCAGGATGTCGCGCGCCGAGCCGGGCAGGCGCGGCGCCAGCTTGCCGTTGACTTCGTGCACCTGCTGCGCCAGCACGGTCACGCTGTCCTCCAGCGCGTGGTCGAAGGGCTGGTTGGCGATGGACTTGGCGACCAGGTAGGTGATGGCGATGCTCATCGGCCACAGCAGCAGCAGCGGCGCCAGCATCCAGTCCAGGATCTCGCCGAACAGCGAGTGCTGGATGTCCTCCTCCTTGTCGAGGCCGGCGGGCGCCTGCCAGGACGTGTCGTCCTCGCCGAATTCCCTGCCCACTGCGGACTCGCGCGGCTCGGCCACGGCTTACTTGGTTTCGCCGCGCGGCGTGTCGCTGAATTTCTCCAGGCAGTAGCCCAGGCCGCGCACGGTGGCGATGCGCACGCCGCCCACCTCGATCTTCTTGCGCAGCCGGTGCACATAGACTTCGATGGCGTTGTTGCTCACTTCCTCGCCCCATTCGCACAGGTGGTCGACCAACTGCTCCTTGGACACCAGGCGGCCGGTGCGCGCCAGCAAAATCTCCAGCAGGCCCAGTTCGCGCGCCGACAGGTCCAGCATCTGCTCGTTGATATAGGCACTGCGGCCGACCTGGTCGTAGCTCAGCGGACCGTGCTTGATGACGGCCGCGCCGCCGCCCTGGCCGCGCCGGGTCAGCGCGCGCACCCGCGCCTCCAGTTCGGACAGCGCGAAGGGCTTGGCCATGTAGTCGTCGGCACCCAGGTCGAGGCCGTTGACGCGCTGCTCGATCGAGTCGGCCGCCGTCAGTATCAGCACCGGCAGCAGCGAAGAGCGCGCGCGCAGGCGGCGCAGCACTTCCAGGCCGGACATCTTGGGCAGGCCCAGGTCCAGGATCAGCAGGTCGAACTCCTGGGTCGACAGGGCGGTGTCGGCCTCCTGGCCGTTTTTCACGCAATCGATGGCATAACCGGACTGGCGCAGCGAACGGGTGAGCCCGTCGGCCAGCACACTGTCGTCCTCGGCAAGTAGAATACGCATTTTTGGAATCGCTTCACTTGGCAGCTGAAGTTTGCATTCTGTTTTATTTTACTTAACATTGCCAGCGTTTGATCAATTTCAAAACGTTTGAAAACAGTGCTTGCCAAAAGCACTGGTCTTTTATACAGTACCACCTGTACGAATAACCACTTGCCGAAAGATCATCATGGACGACAAAAAAGGCGCAGTTCCGTCAGCGGAAAAAGCCAAGGCGCTCGCCGCCGCGCTGGCACAAATCGAAAAGCAGTTCGGCAAGGGCTCCGTCATGCGCATGGACGCCAGCGCGCCGATCGAAGAAGTGCAGGTGGTCTCCACCGGCTCGCTGGGCCTGGACATCGCGCTGGGCGTGGGCGGCTTGCCGCGCGGCCGCGTGGTCGAGATCTACGGCCCGGAATCGTCGGGTAAAACCACGCTGACCCTGCAGACCATCGCCGAGATGCAGAAACTGGGCGGCACCTGCGCCTTCATCGACGCCGAGCACGCGCTGGACGTCGGCTACGCGCAGAAACTGGGCGTGAACCTGCACGAGCTGCTGATCTCGCAGCCGGACACCGGCGAACAAGCGCTGGAAATCTGCGACGCGCTGGTGCGTTCCGGCTCGGTCGACCTGGTGGTCATCGACTCGGTCGCCGCGCTGACGCCGCGCGCCGAGATCGAAGGCGACATGGGCGACTCCCTGCCGGGCCTGCAAGCCCGTCTGATGTCCCAGGCGCTGCGCAAGCTGACCGGTTCCATCAACCGCACCAACACCCTGGTCATCTTCATCAACCAGATCCGCATGAAGATCGGCGTGATGTTCGGTTCGCCCGAAACCACCACCGGCGGCAACGCGCTGAAGTTCTACGCCTCCGTGCGCCTGGACATCCGCCGCACCGGCTCGATCAAGTCCGGCGACGAGGTGATCGGCAACGAAACCAAGGTCAAGGTCGTCAAGAACAAGATCGCGCCGCCGTTCAAGGAAGCGCACTTCGACATCCTGTACGGCGCCGGCACCTCGCGCGAAGGCGAGATCCTCGACCTGGGTTCGGAAGCGAAGATCGTCGAGAAGTCCGGTTCCTGGTACAGCTACAACGGCGAGCGCATCGGCCAGGGCAAGGACAACGCCCGCAGCTACCTGCAAGAGCGCCCGGAACTGGCGCGCGAAATCGAGAACAAGGTGCGCGCCTCGCTGGGCGTGCGCGAACTGCCGCCCTTGCTGGGCAGCGAGCCCGCACCCAAGCTCAAAGCCGTAGACTAATCAAGACAAGCGGGCCGCAAGGTCCGCTTTTTACTTATGCCCATGCCTCCCCTCAGCCTGAAAGGCCGTGCGCTGCGCCTGCTGTCCCAGCGCGAGCACAGCCGGCTGGAGCTGGCGCGCAAGCTCGCGCGCCATGCGCAAGAGGGTGAGGACGTCGAAGCCCTGCTCGACTTCCTGGAAAAGAACAACTGGCTGTCCCAGGAGCGTTTTTCCGAGTCCCTGATCCACCGCCGCTCCGCGCGCTACGGCAACGGCCGTATCCTGGCCGAACTGCAACAGCACGGCATCAAAGGCGAAGCGCTGCAGGACCTGAAGGCCGGCCTGGCCGAAGGCGAAACCGCGCGCTGCTGCGAAGTGTGGCGCCGCAAGTTCGGCACCCCGCCGCAAGACGCGCAGGAGCGCAGCAAGCAGTTGCGCTTCCTGATGGCGCGCGGCTTCTCGCAGAACGCCATCCGCGCCGCGCTCAAAGGCGTCGACCTCGACGATCTGGACCAGGATTGAGGCCGGATTCCAGCTTTTTCGCCACCCCCGTTTTCACTCTCAAATTGCCGTATTCCGGCTCATTATTTGCATCTAGTTGATATATGCCTCATCGCAAGTCGCGCCGGGGTGTGCTACACTTTTGGGGTTTTTGCAGCACCGCGGGTGCGGTGGTTGTCCGTAGAAGCTACGGCAACGTGCTTTCTTGTTAAGAGAAATGTGCAAGGCTGCTAACTATTTTTGCCGCGCGAGCGGCATCGGTCTTATGTCCCTGTCAACTCCAGTCTCCCGACGTGCGCTGCGGCACACGCGCGCCATAGACATCCAAGCGTTTGCGCGCGACGATGGCTTATGGGACCTTGACGCCCGTATTACCGACATCAAAGTAAACGCCACCACGCTCGCCTCCGGCCGGCGCGAGGGCGGCACGCCTCTGCACGACCTCTCTCTTCGCATCACTGTCGACCGCCAACTGAACATCGTTGCCGCCGAAGCCGTCTCAGACGCGGTTCCCTATCCCGGTTTCTGCAACACCATCGGCCCCGCCTACGCGGCCCTGGTGGGACTGAACCTGATGCAGGGTTTCCGGCATGAACTCAAGCAGCGCCTGCATGGCATCGCCGGCTGCACCCACCTGACGGAACTGGCCCAGATCCTGCCCACGGCAGCGGTCCAGGCCTTCGCCAACGATGTCTGGCCTACGCATGATGCGGCCAGCGATCACCTGCCGCATGACAAGCCTTTCCAGCTCGACAAATGCCACGCCCTCCGTACCGATGGCGGGGCAGTTGCCCAGTTCTACCCGCGCTGGGTAGCAAAGAAATCCGAGTTGGCCTAGCGCACAGCACTACCTTAGTTTCCACTTAGTTTCTAAACATAAACTTTACACATCAGTTTCAATCAGAAGGGAAGCCAGCATGAAAATCCATGAGTATCAAGGCAAAGAAATCCTCCGAAAATTCGGAGTGACGGTTCCGCGCGGTATCCCGTGCCTGTCCGTTGACGAAGCGGTAAAAGCTGCTGAGACGCTGGGCGGTTCGGTTTGGGTAGTCAAGGCGCAGATCCATGCTGGCGGCCGCGGCAAAGGCGGTGGCGTGAAAGTGGCGAAATCGCTGGAACAAGTCAAAGAATACGCTGACCAGATCCTGGGCATGCAGCTGGTCACGCACCAGACCAGCGCCGAAGGCCAGAAAGTCCGCCGCCTGCTGATCGAAGAAGGCGCCGACATCAAGAAGGAACTGTACGTTTCGCTGGTGACCGACCGTGTTACCCAGAAAGTCGTGCTGATGGCTTCCTCCGAAGGCGGCATGGACATCGAAGAAGTTGCCGAGTCCCACCCTGAACTGATCCACACCATCGCCATCGATCCAGCCATCGGCCTGACCGACGCTGAAGCCGATTCGATCGCCGCCAAGATCGGCGTACCTGCTGCGTCGATCGCCGACGCGCGCGCCAACCTGCAAGGCCTGTACAAAGCCTACTGGGAAACCGACTCGTCGCTGGCCGAAATCAACCCGCTGATCCTGACCGGTTCGGGCAAGGTCATCGCCCTGGACGCGAAGTTCAACTTCGACGCCAACGCCCTGTTCCGCCAGCCGGAAATCGTCGCCTACCGCGACCTGGACGAAGAAGATCCAGCTGAAGTCGAAGCATCGAAATTCGACCTGGCCTACATCTCCCTGGACGGCAACATCGGCTGCCTGGTGAACGGCGCCGGCCTGGCCATGGCCACCATGGATACCATCAAGCTGTTCGGCGGCGAGCCTGCCAACTTCCTGGACGTCGGCGGCGGTGCAACCGCAGAGAAAGTGACCGAAGCGTTCAAGATCATGCTGAAGAACCCGGAACTGAAAGCCATCCTGGTGAACATCTTCGGCGGCATCATGCGCTGCGACGTGATCGCCGAAGGCGTGATTACCGCATCGAAAGCCGTTTCGCTGAAAGTGCCGCTGGTGGTCCGCATGAAGGGCACCAACGAAGACCTGGGCAAGAAGATGCTGGCCGATTCCGGTCTGCCTATCATTGCAGCCGACACCATGGAAGATGCAGCCAAGAGCGTCGTCGCCGCTGCAGCCGGTCAAGCTTAATTAAGGAATAAACATGTCCATTCTGATCAATAAAGACACCAAAGTCGTCACCCAAGGCATCACCGGCAAGACCGGCCAGTTCCACACCCGTATGTGCCGCGAATACGCGAACGGCAAAAATGCCTTCGTCGCGGGCGTGAACCCGAAGAAAGCCGGCGAAGATTTCGAAGGCATCCCGATTTTCGCTAACGTCACCGAAGCGAAAAAAGAAACCGGCGCCAACGTGTCCGTCATCTACGTCCCACCAGCAGGCGCTGCCGCCGCGATCTGGGAAGCCGTGGAAGCCGAGCTGGACCTGGCCATTTGCATCACCGAAGGCATTCCAGTCCGCGACATGATGGCCCTGAAGGACCGCATGGCCAAAGCCGGCTCGAAGACCCTGCTGCTGGGCCCTAACTGCCCAGGCCTGATCACCCCTGACGAAATCAAGATCGGCATCATGCCAGGCCACATCCACCGCAAAGGCCGCATCGGCGTGGTGTCCCGTTCGGGCACCCTGACCTATGAAGCAGTTGCACAGCTGACCGCGCTGGGCCTGGGCCAGTCGTCGGCAGTCGGCATCGGCGGCGACCCGATCAACGGTCTGAAGCACATCGACATCATGAAGGCCTTCAACGACGATCCTGATACCGACGCGGTCATCATGATCGGCGAAATCGGCGGCCCGGACGAAGCCAACGCTGCGCTCTGGATCAAAGACAACATGAAGAAACCAGTGGTCGGCTTCATCGCCGGCGTTACCGCTCCTCCGGGCAAGCGCATGGGCCACGCCGGCGCGCTGATCTCCGGCGGCGCCGACACCGCGCAAGCCAAACTGGAAATCATGGAAGCCTGCGGCATCACCGTCACCAAGAACCCGTCCGAAATGGCGCGTCTGCTGAAAGCAATGCTGTAATTCACTCTTTTTAGTGAATAATGACGGGGAGCTTAGGCTCCCCGTTTTTCATTTCGGAGGGTAGGTTGGGGAAGATCATCATTTCACGCGACGGCGTGGTGGAGCAGGAAGTCCCGCTGAGCCGGGAGCGCATGACCATTGGGCGCCGCAGCCGCAACGACATCGTGCTGGCCCATGCGGCGGTCAGCGGCGAGCACGCCGTCATCACCACCATCCGCGACGAATCCTTCCTGGAAGACCTGCACAGCACCAACGGTACCTTCGTCAACGGTCACCGCATCGGCAAGCACTTCCTGCAGCACCAGGACATGATCAAGATCGCCAAATACCGGATTGAATACCTGGCCGACGGCCAGCGCCCGGCATCCGCGTCCACGGTTGGCGGCATGCAGGATGGGGCGACCGTGCCGGTGGCGCCGCCGCTTAGGGCCGCCGCCGCAGCCGCCTCCATAGCAGCCGCCTCCGCCGCCTCCGCAGCCGCCCTGGGCAATTCGGCCGCCGCCCCTGCCGGCGTGCTCGGCCACATCGAAGTCCTCAACGGTGCAAATGCCGGCAAGCAGCTCGCGCTGACCAAGCCGTTGACCACGCTGGGCCGGCCCGGCGTGCAGGTGATTGTCATCTCGCGCGCGGCCGACGCCTACTCGGTGGCCCATGTCGAAGGCGACGCCGTGCCGCTGCTCAACGGCACGCCGCTCGGCAAACAGCCGCAGCGCCTGAAAGACGGCGACGTGATCGACCTGAGCGGCACGCAGATGGCATTCAAACAAGATTCCGCCTGACGAAATCCGTCATCTGCCAAACTCTGGCAGTGAAACTGACAAAAACTGTCAGATCAGCTTGATAGAAGTGACAGAAATTGTCCAAAATTCGAGATAAACACCGCTATTTGAGCTGGCACACCAATTGCTCTAACTCAAGTGTGGCACCAAACTCGGATCACCTCTCAAGGAGTACTAAAATGAAATCGATGAAAATGATGAAGAAGCAAGCTCAAGCCGGCTTCACCCTGATCGAACTGATGATCGTTGTTGCCATTATCGGTATTCTGGCTGCTGTGGCGATTCCAGCGTACAGCGACTACACCATCAAGGCCAAAATCGGTAACGCGCTGGGTTCGGTTAATTCGATCAAGACCGCGATTGGCCTGTGCGCCCAGGAGGCTGGCGGCGTGATGGATACTTGCGATTCCGGTAGTGGCGGCGTTCCTACCTTCGCGGCCACTAAAGAAGTTGCAAGTGCTGTGGCGACCAATGGCACGATTGTGCTGACCCTGGCTTCAACCGGCATCGGTTCCGGCGTGGACGGCGCGACCATCACCATGACGCCATCCATTGGTGCAGGTGAGTCCGCAATCAAGTGGACGAATACCACTACCGTGACCCAGGCTGCAGCTTTGGCGGCGATTACCAAGAATAATCCACCAGCCGCAGCCGCAGCAACTCCATAATCTGGCTGGCAATGAAAAAACCGGGCTTAGGCCCGGTTTTTTTTTGCCTGTACGATTCAAACGATCTTCTGGCGGTCGGCGATCAGTGCTTCGTAAGTCAGGTTTTGCAGCAGGCTGTAGTGGATTGGATCAAGGTCGATGAACTGCACGCCGTAGGTGAACACTTCGGCCTTGTCCGTCGTGGCCGGTTTGACGATGTTGACGTTGCGGATGCTGGCCTTGGTGTTGACCAGCACCTGGCGGTTGCCCGGCTGGGCGATCAGCGTAAACGACAGCCCGACTTTCGCATCGCCGGACTCCAGTTGCCGCTGCGATTCGATCAACGCCCCCGACACGCTCAGGTTCACCAGGAACACCGATACGCTGCCCGTTCTCTCGCACGCAATCTGCGCCGGGATGTCCACCTTGACCCGCATCGCCGTGCGCAAGCTCGTGCCCTGGATCTTCTCGGGGAAACTCAGGTGGGCGTAGAACAGCGGCCGGCCGAACACCCGCTGGACGATGGCCGAAAACGAGCACACATTTACGCCAGAAAACACGCGGATGGTCAGCTTGTCGCCATCATTGACGGCAATGGGCGCACCGTTTTCGACCGGCACCTTGACGATCATGTACTCGTCCTTGACCCAGCCGATCAGCGTGGAGAAATGCTGGACAGGCTTCATCGTGCGGTGCGTGATGAACTGTATCCTGCCGCCCACCTGCAGATTCATCTGTTCGAACTCGTATTCCTGCGGCTTGATGTCAGATGGCGGAGTACCGATACTCATTGGCGCGCCTTTTGTTGTGCATATAGCTATAAATTTGATTATATACCGGCAACAAAACTTTTACACTAATGCAATAAAACAGCCTTTGTCTCAAACAGTTACGATGCCACATCTAGCGTAGGCGTTTAAGGGACGGCTTGGCGGACTGATGCTGGTTTGGCGCGCCGCCGCCGGGTGGATCGACGTTGACGACCGTGACGACTGTGGTCGTTTTCAGCTCGTATGGTACCCGCACGTTGGCGCCCTTGAAGTCCTTGGTATTTCGAGTAATGATGGTCAGCCCTCTCACTTGAGCCGTGGCGGCAATGATCGCGTCCGACAGTGCGATTTTACGCCCGGTGCGACGGCGGGCCGATACCAGCGCTGCGGCTGCATGCATGATCTCGGCGTCAATCTCCACGATCTCGAACCCGAATTCCACCATGAAGGCGTCGAATCGTGGAACGTCCTCGGGATTGGCGCCGCTATAGAGTTCCATCCAGGTAATCACGCTGATGGCAGGGTTGTCCCAGTAGGCAAGCCCCGCTAGCGCCTCAGGATAGTCCTTGCTCCAATCGATAAGTATATTGGTATCGAAGAGTACTAAGGCCATTCAGCCCTCATCGCACGCTGATACTCCAAGCCGTCAGCGGGAATGTCCGGGCGATCTTTCCAGATACCAGCAACCCTCTTGAGCGCAGCCATGCGCCGCGCACGCCGCGCTTCAATCGTATCCTCAGCCATCTGACTGGCTGCCGGCGGAGCACTTGGCAGGCGACCATCGTCGAGTGCTTTTTTCAGCTTGGTCATGGCGAACCTCCTCCCCTGTATAAATAGTGTAACGTATCTGCACGTGCTACGATGAACAGTACGTACTTCATCGTCAGGCTAGCATTGACGTGCTAAGGGGGCTATGGCCGATGGCCGCGCGAAGTGATGCGAATCCCGAAAAGCAGCTGTGCTCATCGGCAGCACGCAGGACTACTTATCAATCTCCGCAGTCCAGTCGCCGCTCTTGCCGCCGTGCTTTTCCATCACGCGGATATTCGACATCACCATGCCGCGATCGACCGCTTTGCACATGTCGTACACCGTCAGCAGGCCGACCTGCACGGCCGTCAGCGCCTCCATCTCGACGCCGGTTTTGCCGTAGGTTTCCACTTGCGCCGTGCAGTGAACGCTGGAATTGGCCTCGTCGGTGCTGAAGTCGACCGTCACGCGCGTCAGCGCCAACGGGTGGCACAGCGGCACCAAGTCGCTGGTGCGCTTGGCGCCCATGATGGCGGCGATGCGCGCGATTCCCAGCACGTCACCTTTTTTCGCGCTTCCCGCTAAAATGATCGCCAGCGTCTCCGGCTTCATGCGGATGCTGCCGCTGGCCACGGCGGTCCGGTGGGTTTCCTGTTTGGCGCCGACGTCGACCATATGGGCCTGGCCGGTGGTGTCGAAGTGGGTGAGCTGCTCGGCGGCGGCTGGGGTGCTGGTGCTGGTCATTGGAGTATAGTTCGTCAGTTGCAGGTATCGACAGGTATCATATCACCGTGAAATCAAAACGTTTTTTGCCTCGCTTGCTCCCCCTGGCCGCCGCATTGCTGTTCGCCGCTCCCATGGGCATGGCGCAGATGCCGCTGTCCAAACCCCTGAATCTCCCCAGCCTGGGCGACACCGAGCGCCAGGAACTGTCGCCGCTGATCGAGCGCAAGCTGGGCGAGGAGATCATGTATGACATCCGCAGCAATAAGGATTATCTCGACGACGCCCCTACCCTGGAATACCTGAACACGCTGGGCAACACCCTGGTGTCGGCCCATCCGGGCGCGCGCGGCGAGGCGGGTTTCAATTACTTCTTCTTCGCGGTGCGCGACGGCCAGCTGAACGCGTTCGCGCTGCCCGGCGGCTTCATCGCGGTGCACTCGGCGCTGCTGCTGGCGGCGCAGACCGAATCCGAACTGGCCTCCGTGCTGGGCCACGAGATCGGCCACGTGGCGCAGCGCCACATCGCGCGCCAGCTGGGGCAGCAGAAGCAGGACGCGCTGATCCCGCTGGCCGCCATGATCCTGGCCATCCTGGCGGCCAAGTCCAGCCCGGACGCGGCGATGGGTGTCATGATGGGCGGGCAGGGCCTGGCCATCCAGCGGCAGCTGAACTTCGGCCGCGACGCCGAGCGCGAGGCGGACCGGGTCGGTTTCCAGATCATGGGCGAGGCCGGTTTCGAGACCAGCGGCATGGTGGCGTTCTTCCAGCGCATGCAGACCGCCAGCCGCAACTACAGCGACCTGGTGCCGGCTTATCTGCTGACGCACCCGCTGACCACCGAGCGCATCGCCGACATCCAGGCCCGCATCCGCGAGCAGCCCTACAAGCAGCGGCTCGACAGCCTGGCCTTCTACCTGGTGCGTTCGCGCGCGCGCGTGCTGCAGGACTTGAGCACGCAGGGGCTGGCGGAATCGATACAGTATTTCGAGGGCCTGATGGAGCAGGACAACCGCCAGCAGAAGACGGCCGGGCAGTACGGCATGGCGTTTGCGATGTTCAAGAAGAACGATTTCGCGGCGGCGCAGCGCTGGCTGGACAAGGCGCGCGCGACCATCGACGCGCCCATGCCGGCCGGCACCTTCGGCATGGGCAAGCGCGACAATGCGCCCACGGTGTTCCTGCACCTGTCGCTCGATATCAAGCTGGCGCAGGAGACCAGGCCGGAGATGGTTGCGGCGGCGCTGAAGGAGGCGACGGCCGCGCATCAGCAGTATCCGCTGTCGCGCGGCATCGCGCACCAGTACGCGGAGGCGATGATCGCGTCCGGGCAGCACGAGGAGGCGGCGCGCTTTTTAAGGGAGCAGGCGCAGCTGTACCGCGAGGAGCCGGAGGTGCATGATTTGCTGGCCAAGGCGTATTCGAAGCAGGGCAAGATGGCTTTGCAGCATATGGCGCTGGCCGAGTCGTACACGTTGCAGGGCGGCACGCTGGCGGCGCTGGACCAGCTGAACCTGGCGCGCAAGTCGAGCGACGCGTCCTTTTACGACCAGGCGCAGATCGATGCACGCGAGCGGGAACTCAAGCAGCGGCGCAAGGATGCGATGGGGGATAAGTACAAGGAGCCTTGATACGGTATGGATTACTGCGGGAGCGTCGAGTCCTACGCGGAAATGACACCGCAACTGTGTCATTCCCGCGCAGGCGGGAATCCATAGTACGCTGGCGAAACGTCAGACCGGCTGTGGCTCGCGCATGAAACCGAAGCGCGCCGGAATGTCGTCGCGGCGCAGGCGTTGGACGGGCACGCTGGCGCCGCCGCTGCGCAAGGTCAGCGGGGCGGCAGATCCGCTGCCTTCCAGCCACGCCATCAGCGCCTCGTCATCGACGGCGCGGCCATTCTGTTCCAACAGCGCCACCGCCTGCGCCATGTCGCGGTCGTCCAGCTGGGCGACGATGGCGCCGCTTTGCAGCAGCAGTTCGCCGGCCTCGGTCAGGAAGGCCGCGTCCACCGGCCCCAGCGCCGCGCCGGTGTGCAGCACGAAACCCTGCGCCGGGTCGGTGCGGGCCACGAAGGGTGTGCTCTCCAGGTTCAGATACACGCGCTGTGGACCGTTCTGGAAATACCAGCAGCCCCGCTCGTCGCTGGCGTAGTTGCGCACGATGAAGCCGACCAGTGCCGCATTGCTCAGCTTGTCCCCCGGCAGATTCAAATGCTGCGCGCGCTCGTCGCGCATGCGCCAGTTGCCACGGGCGTCCAGGCCCAGCCAGCCGTAGCAGTGCGGAACGTTGGGCCACTTGGCCAGCGCTTGTTTTACGATGTCATCCATCGTTCAAGCTTCGCACATCCGGCTGGCGCTGGCCGCACTGCTGGCGGCGCCGCCTTCCAGGAAATTGATCATGCGCTGCGGCAGCCAGTTCAGCGAGCCGGGCAGGCCGCCCACCGCGAAGCCGACGTGGCCGCCATGCTCCGGGTAGTCCAGCACCACGTTGGGTGCCGCCTTGCGCGGCAGATGGATGCCGGGCAGGAAGGGGTCGTTTTGCGCGTTCAGCACCAGGGTCGGCACCGTGATGTCGAGCAGCACGTGCTTGGCGCTGGCGCGGTCCCAGTAGTCCTCGGTGTTGCGGTAGCCGTGCAGCGGCGCGGTGACCACGTTGTCGAAGGCGTACAGGTCGTTGGCCGCCATCAGCGCGTTCAGGTCGTACAGGCCGGGGAACTGCTTGAGCTTGGCCACGCACTTGGGTTTCAGCGTGTTCAGGAACATGCGTGTGTAGACGCGGTTGAAGCCGCGCGACAGGGCGTCGCCGCCGCGCGCCAGGTCGAGCGGGGCAGACACCGCGCATGCCGCGTCGACCATCTCGGCCTGGTGCTGCGATTCGCCCAGCCAGCGCAGCAGCGCATTGCCGCCCAGCGAGACGCCGGTGGCGTAGAAGCGGCTGCAATCGGCCTCCCTGGCGCGCGCGCGCAGGCGGCGGATGATCCAGTCGATCTCGGCGGCGTCGCCGGAATGGTAGAAGCGCGGCGCCAGGTTGGGCTCGCCCGAGCAGCCCCGGAAATGCGGCACCGCGCCGGACCAGCCGCGCGCCCGCACGTCGGCCATCATGGCGCGCGCGTAGTGGCTGTCGGACGAGCCTTCCAGCCCGTGGAACAGCACCACGAAGGGCTGGCCGGGCTGGCCGTCGACGAAATCGACGTCGACGAAATCACCGTCCGGCGCCTGCCAGCGTTCGCGCCGGTATGCTACCGCCGGCTTGGCGATGCAGGTGGCCGGGTAGATCGTTTGCAAGTGGCCGCTGGGCAGCCAGAATGGGGCGGTGTAGTTCATCGCTTCGGCATCGTTGCGGGAATCGGTGCAGGGGTCGGTACAGGCGTCAGTGCAGAATCTGCGCCGGGTTGTCGATCGGGATGGGGCCGGGCGCGACCGAGACATGGCGCAGCACGATGCGCCAGCCTCTTGGCGTCTTGATGTAGACGTTGCTGGCCACCAGGTGGGCCGGCTCGCCGCTGGCGGCGGTGACGCCCTCGACCACGGAATGGATCGAGCTCATCAGGTTGTGGGTCTCGTGCAGCACGGCCGGCATGATGTGCAGGCCGCCGTGCTCCAGGATGATGGACCACGATTCGCGGATCGCGCGGTGCCCCACCAGGCGCGGTCCGCCCGGATGGATGCAGGCGATTTCCTCGTCGTCGGCCCAGAGCGCCATCAGCGCGTCCACATCGGCCCGGTTCAGCGCGTCGTAGAATGCGGCTTCCACTTCGCTGGCACTGCCGTTCAGCTGCTTTTTCTTGTTGGACATGGCACGCTCCGGGCGGTGTGGATGGGTGTAATTAATGGTGCGGGACGACGGCGCCGGGTTTCAAACGGTAGGCGGTGCCGCAGTACGGACACTTGGCCACGCCGTCGTGGTTGAACTCCAGGAATACGCGCGGATGCGAGGACCACAGCGGCATGGCCGGGTTCGGGCAGTGGGCCGGCAGGTCTTTCCCGTCGAGCTCGACTGCTGCGGCTGCTGCGGACTGGGTGGCGTTGGTCATCTTAACTATCTCCGTGAAACGTAGGCTGAAAACACCGATTTTAACGGATTCGCGCAATAGTCTGAATCATCGGTAGAATAGCGCCTGTTCCAAAGTACTGGCCGGCGGCGATAGTTTCCACTAAAACGAGGCGCGCGTGGCAGGAAAACCACATGACCGACGTTATCCCTGACCGCGACCGCGACCCCATCGCTCCCCCCGATGTAGCGCTGCACCACGAAGCCTCCTGGCGCGAGGGTTTGCGCATGGGCGTGCCGACCCTGTTCGGCATCGGCGCCTGGGGCCTGGTGGTGGGCATGGCCATGGTCAAGAGCGGCCTGACGGTGCCGCAGGCGCTGGGCATGACCTTGCTCGCTTTCGCCGGCTCCGCCCAGCTGGCCTCGCTGCCGCTGATCGCGGCCGGCGCGCCGGTCTGGGTCATCTTCCTCACCGCGCTGGCGGTCAATCTGCGTTTTGTCATCTTTTCCGTCATCCTGGCGCCGCATTTCGCCGGCCTGCCGTGGCGCTCGCGCTTCGTGCTCGGCTACTGCTCCGGCGACATGACGGCAGCGCTGTTCCTGCAAAAATATCCCAGCGAGAAGCCGGTGGCCGGCAAGGTGTCGTATTTAAAAGGCTTGATGTACCCGAACTGGGCCGCCTGGCAGGTCGGCTCCATCGCCGGCATCTTCCTCGGCAGCGCGGTGCCGGCCGAGTGGGGCCTGGGCTTTGCCGGCACGCTGGCCATCATCTGCATCATGGTGCCCCTGGTGGCCAGCGTGCCGGCAGTGTGCGGCGTGCTGGTGGCCGGCGCGGTGGCCGTGGCGGGCGCCGGCATGCCCTACAAGCTGGGCTTGCTGGCGGCGATGGTGGTCGGCATGCTGACGGCGATCGCGGTCGAGGAAATCATCGAAAAAAAAACCGTCGAGAAAAAAAACGCCAAAGGCAAACATGGCTGACTGGGAAATCTGGCTCACCATCGTCGCGCTGGCGGTGGCCACGGCGGCCACCCGCGCCTCGTTCTGGCTGGTCGGCCACCACATCCACCTGCCGAAACGGGTGCACGAAGTGCTGCGCTACGCCCCTGCCTGCGCGCTGGCGGCCATCGTCGCGCCCGACCTGGTGCTGGCGGCGGACGGGCATGCCCATCTCGCCTTGTCGAATTTGAAACTGGTGTCCGGCGTGGTCGCCATCGCCTTTTACGCCATCCGCCGCAACATGCTCGAAACCATCATTTTCGGCATGGCGTTTTTCACGGCCCTGAGACTGTTGCATATTTTCTAAGGGATTCGATATCACCGTTGCGGTAGAATAGCGGTCTTTCCAACCTCCGTCCCTTGGGTAGCCATGCAAGCTGTTCTGAACTTCATTCGTCTGCAAGATCTGATCGACCAAAATGCGCTGCAAGGCAAGCGCGTGTTCATCCGCGCCGACTTGAACGTGCCGCAAGATGATGCCGGCAATATCACCGAAGACACGCGCATCCGCGCCTCCGTGCCGGCCATCCGCGCCGCCGTGGCCGCTGGCGCCAAGGTCATGGTCACGTCCCACCTGGGCCGTCCGACCGAAGGGGAGTTCAAGCCCGAAGACAGCCTGGCGCCGGTCGCCAAGCGCCTGTCCGAGCTGCTGGGGCAGCCGGTCGAGCTGAAGCAGAACTGGGTGGACGGCGCTGGCCTGGAAGGCCTGCAGGCCGGCCAGGTGGTGCTGCTGGAAAACGTGCGCGTCAACAAGGGCGAGAAAAAGAATGCGGATGAGCTGGCGCAGAAGATGGCCGCCCTGTGCGACGTCTACGTCAACGACGCCTTCGGCACCGCGCACCGCGCCGAAGCCTCGACCCACGGCATCGCCAAGTTCGCCCCGGTCGCTTGCGCCGGCCCGCTGCTGGCCGCCGAGCTGGACGCGCTGGGCAAGGCGCTGGGCGCCCCGGCCCGTCCGCTGCTGGCCATCGTGGCCGGCTCGAAAGTGTCGTCCAAGCTGTCCATCCTGAAAGCGCTGTCCGAGAAAGTGGACGGCCTGATCGTCGGCGGCGGCATCGCCAACACCTTCATGAAGGCGGTCGGCCTGAACATCGGCAAGTCGCTGGTGGAAAACGACCTGGTGGAGGAAGCCAAGGCCATCATCGCCATCATGGCCGCGCGCGGCGCCGAAGTGCCGATCCCGGTGGATGTGGTGTGCGCCAAGGAATTCTCGCCTACCGCCGTGGCCACCACCAAGGATGTGGCCGACGTGGCGGACGACGACATGATCCTCGACATCGGTCCCAAGACCGCCAAGCTGCTGGCCGAGAAGATCGCCGCCGCCGGCACCGTGGTGTGGAACGGCCCGGTCGGCGTGTTCGAGTTCGACCAGTTCGGCGAAGGCACCAAGACCTTGGCGCTGGCCATCGCCAACTCCAAGGCATATTCGATCGCCGGCGGCGGCGATACGCTGGCGGCGATTGCAAAATATGACATTACCGATAAAATTGGCTATATCTCGACCGGCGGCGGCGCTTTCCTGGAATTCCTGGAAGGCAAGACCCTGCCTGCAGTGGAAATTTTGACGCAACGCTACAGCAAGCAGTAAGCCGACTTGTCATCCTCGCGAAAGCGGGGATCCATGCTGAGTATGGGTCCCCGCTTTCGCGGGGACGACAGCCCTGTCCACTTTCGCGCTAAGGAACACTATGCCCCGTGGTACCAAAATCGTCGCCACCATCGGCCCCGCGTCCACTGAATTCGGCATCCTGGTCAAGATGATCAGGGCCGGCGTCGACGTCGTGCGTTTGAATTTCTCGCACGGCAAGGCGCAGGACCACATCGACCGCGCCGCGCTGGTGCGCAGGGCCGCCGCCGAGTGCGGCCGCGAAGTGGCGATCATGGCGGACATGCAAGGGCCGAAGATCCGTATCGGCAAGTTCGAAAACAGCAAGATCGAACTGGCCAACGGCGACAAGTTCATCCTGGACGCGAAGTGGGGCGAGAACGGCGAACTGGGCAACCAGGAACGCGTGGGCCTGGACTACAAGGCGCTGCCGGCCGACGTGCGTCCGGCCGACGTGCTGCTGCTGAACGACGGCCTGATCGTGCTGATCGTGGACCGCATCGCCGGCAGCGAAATCCACACCACCGTCAAGATCGGCGGCGAGCTGTCGAACAACAAGGGCATCAACCGCCAGGGCGGCGGCCTGACCGCGCCGGCCCTGACCGCCAAGGACATGGAAGACATCAAGACCGCGATGAGCTTCCAGGCCGACTACCTGGCCATCTCCTTCCCGAAAAACGCCACCGACATGGCGATGGCGCGCCAGCTGGCCAATATCGCCGGCGAACCGTTCCGCCACAAGCCGATGATGATCGCCAAGATCGAGCGCGCCGAAGCGATCCCTGCGCTGCAGGAGATCCTGGATGCCTCCGACGGCATCATGGTCGCGCGCGGCGACCTGGCCGTGGAAGTGGGCAACGCCGCCGTGCCGGCGCTGCAAAAGCGCATGATCAAGATGGCGCGCGAATCGAACAAGCTGGCCATCACCGCGACCCAGATGATGGAGTCCATGATCGTCAACGCCGTGCCGACCCGCGCCGAAGTGTCCGACGTGGCCAACGCGGTGCTGGACGGCACCGACGCGGTGATGACGTCGGCCGAAACGGCCTCGGGCAAGTACCCGATCGAGACCGTGGAAATGATGGCCGCGATCTGCGTCGAGGCCGAGCAATCCGAATACAACAAGCTGGACGCCGATTTCCTGAACGTGCGCTTCACCCGCATCGACCAGTCGATCGCCTACGGCGCGCTGTTTACCGCGCACCACCTGCGGGTGAAGGCCATCGTGGCGCTGACCGAATCCGGCTCCACCGCGCTGTGGATGAGCCGCCACAGCATCGATACCCCGATTTTCGCGCTGACCCCCAGCGTCACCACCGCGCGCAAGGCCTCGCTGTACCGCAATGTGCGCGCCTACCAGCTGGTGCAAGACCCGTCGAGCGACGTCGTGCTGCACCAGGTGGAGGACCTGCTGGTCGAATACGGCATCGTCAAGAAGGGCGACATGATCGTCGTGACCTGGGGCGAGCCGATGGGCCAGGTGGGCGGCACGAATGCATTGAAAATTGTGAAGGTCGGCGAATTCGCCTGACCACAGCTGTCGCCCTCGCGCAGGCGGGGGCCCATGCTCAGCATGCTCAGTATGGGTCCCCGCATGCGCGGGGACGACAAGCCAACTAGTTTTTTTATTGTTTGGAGTAATACCATGTCCCTCGTATCCATGCGTCAGCTGCTGGACCATGCCGCCGAAAACGGCTATGGCATCCCGGCCTTCAACGTCAACAACCTGGAGCAGGTGCAGGCCATCATGGCCGCCGCCGATGCCCTCAACAGCCCGGTCATCATGCAAGCGTCGGCCGGCGCCCGCAAGTACGCCGGTGAAGCCTTCCTGCGCCACCTGATCGACGCCGCCGTCGAAGCCTACCCCCACATCCCGGTCGTCATGCACCAGGACCACGGCCAGTCGCCGGCGGTCTGCATGGCCGCGATCCGCTCCGGCTTCACCTCGGTGATGATGGACGGTTCGCTGGAAGCGGACGGCAAATCGGTCGCCTCCTACGACTACAACGTCGAAGTGTCGCGCGAAGTGGTCAAGTTCTCGCACGCCATCGGCGTGACGGTGGAAGCCGAACTGGGCGTGCTCGGTTCGCTCGAAACCATGAAGGGCGACAAGGAAGACGGCCACGGCGCCGAAGGCACCATGACCCGCGAACAGCTGCTGACCGACGTCGCGCAAGCGGCCGACTTCGTGCAGCGCACCCAGTGCGACGCGCTGGCCATCGCCATCGGCACCTCGCACGGCGCCTACAAGTTCACCCGCAAGCCGACCGGCGACATCCTGGCGATCGACCGCATCAAGGAAATCCACGCCCGCATCCCCAACACCCACCTGGTGATGCACGGTTCCTCGTCGGTGCCGCAGGACCTGCTGGCCATCATCCGCGAATTCGGCGGCGACATGAAGGAAACCTACGGCGTTCCGGTCGAAGAGATCCAGGAAGGCATCCGCCACGGTGTGCGCAAGATCAACATCGACACCGACATCCGCCTGGCCATGACCGCCGCCGTGCGCAAGTACATGTTCGAGAACCCGTCCAAGTTCGACCCGCGCGACTTCCTGAAGCCGGCCCGCGCCGCCGCCGAGGAAATCGTGCGCGCGCGCATGCAGGCCTTCGGTTGCGAAGGCCAGGCCGGCAAGATCAAGCCGCTGGCGCTGGAAAAAATGGCCGAGCGTTACAAGGCCGGCGCCCTGGCGCAGATTGTGAAGTAAAATTCTGTCTGGAACGGGCCGGGGATCATTCCCCGGCTTTCTTGACCGGCGGGCACGCAGACCCGCGCGCCGGTTTCGCTTTATCACATCATCCCCCGCTATGAACAGCCTTTACCAATCCTCCATCAAGTCCCTGCCACTGCTCGGCCACGGCAAAGTCCGCGACAACTACGCTGTCGGCGACGACAAAATCCTGATCGTCACCACCGACCGCCTGTCGGCGTTCGACGTGGTCATGAACGAGCCGATTCCCGGCAAGGGCATGGTCCTGAACCAGATGAGCGACTTCTGGTTCGAAAAACTGGGCCATATCGTGCCCAACCACCTGACCGGCGTGGCGCCGGAGTCGGTGGTGGCGGCGGACGAAGTGGAGCAGGTCAAAGGCCGCGCCGTGGTCGCCAAGCGCCTCAAGCCCATCATGGTCGAGGCGGTGGTGCGCGGCTACATCATCGGTTCGGGCTGGAAAGACTACCAGGACACCGGCAGCATCTGCGGCATCAAACTGCCGGCCGGCCTGCAGCAAGCTGAAAAGCTGCCGGAGCCGCTGTTCACCCCGGCCGCGAAAGCCGACCTGGGCGAGCATGATGAAAACATCAGCTTTGCCGATATGGAAAGCCGCATCGGCGCCGAACTGGCCGCCAAGATGCGCGACGTCAGCATCGCGCTGTACAAGGCCGCCTCCGAATACGCCGCGACCAAGGGCATCATCATCGCCGACACCAAGTTCGAATTCGGCCTGGACGACAACGGCGTCATGCACCTGATGGACGAAGTGCTGACCGCCGACTCGTCGCGCTTCTGGCCCGCCGATTCCTACCAGCCGGGCATGTCGCCGCCGTCGTTCGACAAGCAGTTCGTGCGCGACTACCTGGAAACGCTGACCTGGGGCAAGACCGCACCGGCGCCGGCGCTGCCGGCCGACGTCATCGACAAGACCCAGGCCAAGTACTTCGAAGCCATCGAACGCCTGACCGGCGAGAAGCTGAAGGCATGATGGCTGAGATCAAACCCGTGGCCGATCAAAACAAGCCGCTCGTCGGCGTCATCATGGGCTCGTCCTCGGACTGGGACGTGATGAAAAACGCCGTGGACATACTCAAGCAGTTCGGCGTGCCGTTCGAGGCGCAAGTCATTTCCGCGCACCGCATGCCGGACGAGATGTTCACGTACGCGAAAAGCGCCCGCGCGCGCGGCCTGCGCGCCATCATCGCCGGCGCCGGCGGCGCGGCCCACCTGCCTGGCATGGTGGCCGCGATGACCATCGTGCCGGTGCTGGGCGTGCCGGTGCCGTCGAAGTACCTGCGCGGCGAGGATTCGCTGCTGTCCATCGTGCAGATGCCCAAGGGCGTGCCGGTGTCGACCTTCGCCATCGGCGAAGCCGGCGCCGCCAACGCAGCGCTGACGGCGGTGGCCATCATCGCCGGCACCGACGCCGCCCTGGCCGACCAGCTGGAAGCTTTCCGCGCCACGCAAACCGCAGCCGCCAAGGCCATGACTTTGCCGCTTGCCGATACTAACGTTTGAACAATGAGTCATTCCAAGTCTACACCGCCGGCTGCCACGCAGCCGGCAACGCAGTTGACCCCCTTCCTGCCTAACGCCAATCCGCAAGCCTGGCTGGGCGTGATGGGGGGCGGCCAGCTGGGCCGCATGTTCGCCCAGGCCGCGCAAAGCATGGGCTACCAGGTCGCCGTGCTGGAGCCGGCCGACGAATGCCCTGCTGGGCAGGTGGCGCAGCGCCTGATCAACGCCGGCTACAGCGACGGCCCCGGCCTCGACGTGCTGGCCGCCCAGTGCTTCGCCGTCACCACCGAATTCGAGAACGTGCCCGCCGACAGCCTGTCCCGGCTGGCGCAGCACGTCTTCGTCGCGCCCAACGCCCACGGCGTGTCGGTGGCGCAGGACCGCATCGCCGAGAAGCGCTTCTTCGTCGACTGCGCGCCCAGGTCGGGCGTTATGCCCGCGCCGCACAAGGTGATCGCCACGCAGGCCGATATCGACGCGATCGGCGACGACCTGCTGCCGGGCATCCTGAAAACCGTGCGCATGGGCTACGACGGCAAGGGCCAGGTGCGCGTGCGCTCGCGCGAGGACGTGCGCGCGGCCTTCGAAGAGATGGGGCAGGTGAGCTGCCTGCTCGAGAAAATGCTGCCGCTGGCCTATGAAGTGTCGGTGCTGACGGCGCGCGGCGCGGACGGCGCCTCGGTGGTCTATCCGATCGCCGAGAACGTGCACCGCGACGGCATCCTGTTCACCACCACCGTGCCGGGCCCGAACGTGTCCGAGGACTGCGCCAGGACGGCGCAGGCGGCGGCCCAGGCCATCGTCGCGGAGCTGGGCTATGTCGGCGTGCTGTGCATCGAGTTCTTCGTGCTGGCCGACGGCTCGCTGGTCGTCAACGAAATGGCGCCGCGCCCGCACAACAGCGGCCATTACACGATGGACGCCTGCGTCACCAGCCAGTTCGCGCAGCAGGTGCGCGCCATGGCGCGCTTGCCGCTGGGCGAGGTGCGCCAGCATTCGCCGGCCGTCATGCTCAACATCCTGGGCGACGCCTGGTTCGAGGCCGGCAGCACGGAAGCGCGCGAGCCGGCCTGGGACAAGGTCCTGGCGCTGCCGGGCGCCTGCTTGCACCTGTACGGCAAGGACGACCCGCGCCCCGCGCGCAAGATGGGCCACCTGACCTTCATCGCGCCGACCCTGGCCGAAGCGCAGCGGCAGCTGGACGCCGCCTGCGCCATCCTGGGTATCGCACCGTGAACGATCCGGTCCAGGCTAGCCAGGTTCAGGCGGCGGTCGGCACGGCCGACATCCGCGCCGCCGCGACCTTGCTGGAAGCGGGCGCGCTGGTCGCTTTCCCCACCGAGACCGTGTACGGCCTGGGTGCGGACGCCGAGAACCCGCAAGCGGTGGCCGCCATCTACGCCGCCAAGGGGAGGCCGCAGGATCATCCTGTGATCGTGCACGTGGCGCCCGGCGCCGATCTTGATTACTGGGTCACCGACGTGCCGGAAGCGGCGCGCCAGCTGGTCGCCGCCTTCTGGCCCGGCCCGCTGACCCTAATCCTGAAGCGCGCCAGCCATATCCCGGACGCCGTCTCCGGCGGCCAGGACACGGTCGGCATGCGCTGCCCGTCGCACCCGGTCGCCATCGCGCTGCTGTCGGCCTTCAAGGGCGGCAGGGGCGGCGTGGCCGCGCCGTCGGCCAACAAGTTCGGCAACGTCAGCCCGACCACGGCGCAGCACGTGCGCGACGAGTTCGGCGATGCGGTGCTGGACCAGGCCGAAACCGCCGAAGCCGCCGCGCACGCCTTTGCGGCGAACATCGCGGCCCGCATGGCCGATCCGGCGGACGCTGCCGGCGCGCCGCCGCGCTCCGGTCCGGCCGCTGCCGCCGGCGGCGCTTCCGGTTCCGGCGGCCCCGGCCCGCGCCTGGCCGTGCTGGACGGCGGCTCCAGCCAGGTCGGCATCGAATCGACCATCGTCGACCTGTCGCGCATGGCCACGCACGGCCCGGTGCTGCTGCGTCCCGGCCACATCGGCGCGCAGGACATCGCCGACGTGATCGGCGTCATGCCCAATCTGCCGGACCAGAGCGCACCGCGCGCGTCGGGCACGCTGGAATCGCATTACGCGCCGAAAGCCCCGGTGGCCCTGGTCGACGGCGCCGCGCTGCCGGACACGCTGGCCAGCCTGGCCGCCAAGGGCCGCCGCGCCGCCGTGATCCACTACTCGGCGCTGCCGCAAGCGGAGGCCGGCGCCAGGGCGGCGCACCAGCACATGCCGCCGGATGCGGCCGGCTACGCCTTCGGCCTGTACGCGGCGCTGCGCGCCATGGACCAGACCGGTGCCGAGCTGATACTGGTGGAAACGCCGCCACAGCACGACGCCTGGCTGGGCGTGAACGACAGATTGCGGCGCGCCGCCTTCGGTTCTTCTGGTATTGTTGAGGCGTTCCTGCGATCTTAATAGGAACCACGCCGGGCCCGGTCCGGCGCGCATGACAAGCCCAGGAGGTCACCATGACCCGAACCTTGTATGCCGGCCTGGCCGCGACGGCTGCCGCCGCCCTCGTGGCGGCAGCCGCGCCATCGGTCCAGGCCGCCGAGCCCGCGTTATTGCCTGTATCGCTGCCCGCGCCGGCCGCACCCGTCCTTGTCCCTGCGGCGCTTGCCGGACCAGCGATGCTGCCGGTGCCCGCCAGCCCGGCTCCGTCGCGCGCGGCCCCGGCCGAACCGATGCTGCCGCCGGCGTCCGCCGCAACCGCACCGCCGCGCACCGCCTCCGCCGCCACCGTCCCGCATTCGGTTTCCCCATCGCCGCCGCCGTCCCCGGCTACGGCTGCGCCGCGCTCGCGCGGCACGCTGCTGTCCGGCCCCACCGTGGTGCCCATCGACATCGTCGTCGAAGTGGTCGACAAGCTGGAACCGGCCTTGCTGCGCACGCTGCTCAAGCGGCGCGATGGCCTGCTGGGCGTCACCGGCGAGCCGCGCTGCAGCATCGCCATCCACAGCATGCGCTACCAGACCGTGGGCGGGCAGGGCGAGCCCACCGACGCCGGCGGCGTCATCATGCTGCCGTCCGGCGCCGATCCGCACTGCGGCGGTCCGCGCCCCGTGCTGCTGTACGCCCACGGCACAGTGCTCGACAAATCCTTCAGCATGGCCCGCCTGAACGGCGAAGCGCGGCTGATCGCGTCCATGTTCGCCGCCCAAGGCTACATCGTCGTCGCCCCCGATTACGCCGGCTATGGCGCCTCGTCCTTGCCCTACCACCCCTATCTGAACGCCGAGCAGCAAGCCAGCGACATGGTGGACGCGCTGCGCGCCGCGCGCACCGCGTATGGCGTGCTGGGCGTCAAACCCGCGCCGCAGCTCTTCCTCACCGGCTACTCGCAGGGCGGCTTCGTCGCGGTGGCCACGCAGCGCGCCATCGAGCAGCATTACAGCGAGGAGTTCACCGTCACCGCCACGGCGGGCCTGTCCGGCCCCTACGCGCTGGCGCAGATGGCGGACGACATCTTCAGCGGCCACCCCAACACCGGCGTCACTTCCTACCTGCCGCTGCTGACCACCTCCGGCCAGCGCGCCGGTGCCGCCCTGTATGCCGCGCCGGAAGACTTGTACGAGGCGCGCTACGCCAGCGGCATCGAAACCCTGTTGCCGAACAAGGTGAGGCTCGACGAACTGGTCAGCAAAGGCAAGCTGCCCAAGGGCGCGCTGTTCGCGCGCGATTCGCAGCCGCAAGCGGCCGACGCCTCCGCCTTCTTCGCCGACCGCAACCTGGTGCGCACCAGCTACCGCAACGCCTATCTGCGGGACATGCAGGCCAACCCCTGCGGCGTGCAGGCTAGCGGTCCGGAAGGTGGCGGCATGGCCGAACCGCTGGCCTGCGAACCGCAGCACAACCTGCGCAAATGGATGCGCAAGAACGACCTGCGCGCCTACGTCCCGGCCAGCCCGCTGCTGCTGTGCGGCGGGCAGGACGACCCGGTGGTGCCCTTCGCCAACGCCGCCGCCGCGCATGCCTATTTCAAGGAGCACGGCGCCGCGCCGGTGCTGGTCGATCTGGAGGATACGTCCAGGCCTTTGCCGGACGACCCGTATTTGCCGTTCAAACAAGCGTTCGCCAAGGAGCGCGACGCGATGCGGGCCGATGCTGTCAAAAAAGGCAACGATCCTGCCAAGGCGGTGTCGGACCGCTACCACAGCCGCCTGGCGGCGCAGTTCTGTTTGATGTCCGCGCGCAGCTTTTTCCAATCCGCAATGCCTTGAGTCTGCTATTCTGCGATGACAGCAGAATCGGCGGAGTTGCGATGTTTTACCAGAAGGTTGTTGTGTGCTTGGTACTTGGAGTTGCCGTGGCCGCTTGCGGCGGCGGCAGCGGCGGCGCGTCCAGCCCCGGCGGCAGCACACTCCCGGTGATCGTGGCGCCGCCGCCGCCGCCGCGCGGCACGCTGATCGGCGGCCCGGTGTCGGTTCCTGTCGCGTCCGATAGCGGCAGCGTCGCCACCATCTCCCCGCAGCAGTTCAAACAATTGCTGGAGAACGCGCAGAACGGCATGAGCGGCATCACCAGCACGCCGCTGTGCGCCGTCAGCAGCTACACGCTGCGCTACAACACGATAGGCTCGACAGGCGAAGCGGCCGAGGCCAGCACCGCCGTCATGCTGCCGTCCGGCACCGACCCGGCTTGCGGCGGTCCGCGTCCGGTGCTGCTGTACGCGCACGGCACCTCGCCGTTGAAATCCTATGACATGAGCAAGCTGGACGGGACCGAGGCGCGCCTGATCGCGGCCATCTTCGCCGCCCAGGGCTACATCGTGGTCGCGCCCAACTACGCCGGCTATGCCGGCTCCACGCTGGCCTACCACGCTTACCTGGACGCCGAGCAGCAATCGGCCGACATGATGGACGGCCTGCGCGCCGCCCGCAGCGCCTTCGGCCAGCTCGGCGCCAGCGCCTCGGCCAAGCTCTACGTCACCGGCTATTCGCAGGGCGGCTTCGTGGCCATGGCCACCCAGCGCGCCATGCAGACCCGCTATCCAGCCGAATTCGCCGTGACCGCCAGCGCGCCCCTGTCCGGCCCGTACGCGCTGCTCAAGTTCGGCGACAGCATGTTCGGCGGCGCGCCCACCGTCGGGGCCACCGCCTTCCTGCCCATGCTGATCAACGCCGGCCAGCGCGCCAACGGCGGCCTGTACGGCAGCGCCGGCGAGGTCTACGAGGCACGCTACGCCGGCGGCATCGACAACATCCTGCCCGGCACGCTCAGCCTGGGCGAACTGGCCAGCAGCGGCAAGCTGCCGGCCAGCGCGCTGTTCGCCTGGAACTCGCTGCCGCAGGCGGCCGGCAGCAAGGAGTTCTTCAACGACGGCAACCTGATCCGCACCAGCTACCGCGACAGCTACACGGCCGACATGCAGACCCGTCCCTGCGACAGCAGCGCCAGCGATCCGCTTGCTTGCGCGCCGCAGCACACGCTGCGCCAGTGGCTGAAGAAGAACGATTTGCGCAGCTTCCTGCCGGGCGCGCCCATGCTGTTGTGCGGCGGCGACGCCGACCCGATCGTTCCGTACTACAACACCAGCGCCGCAGCCGATTACTTCCGCGCCCGGAACAAGGGTGGCACGCTGCACGTGGTCAACGTCGATTCCACGCCGTCGCTGTTCGGCGACGATTATGCCCAGCCCAAGCTGGGCTTCCTCGCCGCCAAGACGGCGGTGCGCGCCAACGCCGCCGTCACCGGCGGCTCGGGCGAGGCCGCCGTGCGCGACGCCTACCATGCCGGCCTCGTGGCGCCGTTCTGCCTGCGCGCCGCGCGCGACTTCTTCCGGGCCCGCTAGGCCATCTGCGGAGAAGTTGTTGGCTTTCAACAACCAGGAACGGCGTTTAGACTAATCCTTCGTGTTACAAAAATGGGCTATACAACCCCGGCGGGGGCTGGCATATTAGCTGGGTTGCGAATAGCACGTCCGTTCGCAAAGCAGAATAAATTCCCATTCAGGAGACTACATGCGTCACACCAAGCTCGCGCTGTCAGCAATGGCGGCTATTGTCATTGCCGGTTGCGGCGGCGGCGATCCCCGCCCCGGCGACCAAACCCCCAAAGTCAAGTTCGCGTCCCAGGTTTCCTTCGGCGACAGCCTGTCCGACGTCGGCACCTACGCGGTCGGCGGCGTCAAGGCCATGGGCGGCGGCCTTTTTAACATCAACGGCAACAACACCAGCATCAACGCGGCGTTGACCGGCAAGAACTGGACCGAACTGGTCGCCGCCCAGCTGGGCCTGCCCGCTCCCTGCGCCGCCCTGACCGGCCTGGACGGCGTGGCCGCCGCCGGCTTCGCGGTGCCGACCCAGGCGCATGCCGGCTGCTACGGCTACGCCCAGGGCGGTTCGCGCGTGAGCAATCCCGTCGGCATCGGCAACAAGGCCACCGGCAGCGCGCTGGGCGCGCTGACCATGCCTGCCGTGACCCAGGTGAAAAACCACCTGGCGGCCGTGGGCGGCAAGTTCAAGGGCGACGAGGTCGTCTTCTTGTGGTCCGGCAGCAATGACATCCTGTTCGGCCTGGACGAGCTGGCTGCGAAGGCCACCGCGGCCGGCACCGCCGCCGGCGGCACCGTCTTCGTCACCAGCCTGGCCGCGCAGCTGGCGGTGGGCACCGCCAATCCGGCCACGGCCGTGCAGTCGATCGGCCTGGCCATGGGCACCGAAGCCGCCCGTCCCGGCCATACCGACACCAGCATCGTGACCGCCGGCGTGACCGCCGCCGCCCAGGCCGGCAACCTGGCCGCCACCTCGCAAGCCGTATACGGCCCCATGGTGCTCAAGGCGCAAGCCGACGCGACCGCCGCCGGCACCAAGGCCGGCACCGACTACGCCGCGGCGCACGGCCCGGAACTGGTGGCCGATCTCGGCAAGGCCGGCGCGGAGCTGGTGGCGCTGGTGAAAAACCAGATCGTCGCCAACGGCGCCAACTACGTGGTGGTGGTCAACCTGCCCGACGTGTCGGTGACCCCGGCCGCGCTGCCCAAGGATGCCGCCACCCGTGCGCTGATCCAGGCCATGGCCAAGTCCTTCAACGCGCAGCTGGCCAGCGGCCTGGCCGGCGAAAGCAAGGTGGCGCTGGTGGACGCCTACTACATCAGCCAGGACGAAGCGGCGCACCCGGAAAACTACGGCTACACCAATATGAAGGAAACGGCCTGCGACCTGGCCAAGAGCCCGCTGGGCAATTCGCTGAGCTGCAACGCCAGCACGCTGCGCGCAGGCGACGTCAGCCACTACGCTTTCGCCGACACCGTGCACCCGACGCCGTTCCATTACCAGCTGATCGCCAAATACGTCGCTGAGCAAATGCTGCTCAAGGGCTGGCTGTGATGCCCGCGTATCTGACCGCCACAGGAGAAAAGATGAAGAATCGTAGCAAGAACGCGCTGCAACTGCTGGCGCTGGCCGCCGCGCTGGGCGCGGCATCGGGCGCCGGCGCGCAAGCGCAGGGCCAGTGGTATGTGAAAGCCGGCCTGAACAAGATCACGCCGAAGGTGTCGGGCGGCAATATCAGCGCCCCGGTGTTGCCGGACACCCGTTCCGACGTGCTGCCGGACACCCAGCCCATCGTCAACATCGGCCGCATGCTGACCGACAACATCAGTGCCGAGCTCGACCTGGGCTTGCCGTACGAGCACGAGCTGGTGGGTGACGGCGCGATCGCCGGTACCGGCAAGCTGGGCACGGTGCAAGTGCTGCCGCCGACGGCCTTCGTGCAGTACCGCTTCTTCCAGCCGGCGTCCCTCGTGCGTCCGTACGTGGGCCTGGGCCTGACCTATTCCTACTTCCGCAAGGAAACCGGATCGGGCAGCCTGACCGCCATCCTGGACGTGGGCGGCCCGCCGACCACGTTCAAGCTCAAGTCCAAGTGGGCGGCCAGCTACCAGATCGGCGCCAGCGTCAAGCTGGCCGAGCGCTGGGCGGCCGACGTGTCGGTCGTGAAGAGCAAGCTGAGCACCAAGGCGACTTTCTCCACCGGCCAGTACATGAGTTCCAAGCTCGATCCGCTGGCAGTCAGCCTGGGCGTGGTCTACACGTTCTAAGCGCCGATAAAAAAGCGAAAAAGGGGCCTGGGTTAAATATCAAAATTAACCCTGGCCCCATTTTTTTGCCTATGAGCGCAGCCCCGCCGGCGTATTCTTGCTGCACTGCATAAAACCCAACCCCCAGCAACGGCGGGCGCGGAAAAGGGGCCAGGCCCTTTTTACAATTTGACCCTGGCCCCTTTTCCGCTTTCCGGTGGGCACTTACTGGAAGGCCTGGATGCCGGTCTGGGCGCGGCCGAGGATCAGCGCGTGGATGTCGTGCGTGCCTTCGTAGGTGTTGACGACCTCCAGATTGACCATGTGGCGGATTACGCCGAATTCGTCGGAGATGCCGTTGCCGCCCAGCATGTCGCGCGCGACGCGGGCGATGTCGAGCGACTTGCCGCAGGAGTTGCGCTTCATCATGGACGTGATCTCGACGGCGGCGGTGCCGGCGTCCTTCATGCGGCCCAGCTGCAAACAGCCTTGCAGGGCCAGCGTGATCTCGGTCTGCATGTCGGCCAGCTTCTTTTGCACCAGCTGGTTGGCCGCCAGCGGACGGCCGAACTGGGTGCGGTCCATGGTGTAGCGCCGCGCGGTGTGCCAGCAGTCCTCGGCCGCGCCCAGCGCGCCCCAGGCGATGCCGTAGCGCGCCGAATTCAGACAGGTGAACGGGCCTTTCAGGCCGCGCACGTCCGGGAAGGCGTTTTCTTCCGGGCAGAACACATTGTCCATCACGATCTCGCCGGTGACCGAGGCGCGCAGGCCGAACTTGCCGTGGATGGCGGGCGCGGACAGGCCGGCCATGCCTTTTTCCAGCACGAAGCCGCGGATCGCGCCTTCGTCGTCCTTGGCCCAGACCACGAACACGTCCGCCACCGGCGAATTGGTGATCCACATCTTGGCGCCGGACAGCGCATAGCCGCCCGGGACCTTCTTGGCGCGGGTGATCATCGAGCCGGGGTCGGATCCGTGGTTCGGCTCGGTCAGGCCGAAGCAGCCTATCCATTCGCCGCTGGCCAGCTTCGGCAGGTATTTCTGTTTTTGTTCCTCGGTGCCGAATTCGAAGATGGGCACCATCACCAGCGACGACTGCACGCTCATCATCGAGCGGTAGCCCGAGTCCACGCGCTCGACTTCGCGCGCTATCAGGCCGTAGCTGACGTAGTTCAGGCCGGGGCCGCCGTACTGCTCGGGGAGGGTCGGGCCCAGCAGGCCCAGTTCGCCCATTTCACGGAAGATGCTGGTGTCCATGCGCTCGTGGCGGAAGGCTTCCAGGATGCGCGGCGCCAGCTTGTCCTGGCAGTAGGCTGCGGCGGCATCGCGCACCATGCGCTCTTCGCTGCTCAGCTGGTCGTTTAGCAACAGGGGATCGTCCCAGTGGAATTGCGCGCGGGAGTGGCTCATTGTGTGGTCCTGGTCTCGTGTGGTGATAGGGAGGGATATCCCGGCATTCTAGAACGCCGGCCCGCGCCCGGCTTTCCGATTGGCGACACCAATTTGCGTTTTTCAGCCCAGGCGCCGGAAAGTCCCGCCGTGGAATACCAGCGGCGCTTGCGGCGCCGATTCGCAATGCTCCACCTCGCCGACGAAGATGACGTGGTCGCCCTCCGGGTAGCGGCTGCGGTTGTGGCATTCGAACCACGCGGCCGCGCCCTTGAGGATGGGCTGGCCGGTGCGCGAGAGCTCGTATTCGACGCTGCCCCACGGGTCTTCGCCGCGGCTGGAGAACAGCTTGGCCAGGTGGGCCTGGTCGGCGTTGAGCACGTTGATCACGTAGTGCGAGTTGCCGCTGAAGATGGGCAGGCTGTTGGCCGCGTTCCCCAGGCTCCACAGCACCAGCGGCGGGTCGAGCGAGACGGAATTGAAGGAGCTGGCGGTCAGCCCGCGGAACGTGCCGTCGCCGAGGCGGGTGGTGATGACGGTGACGCCGGTGGCGAACTGGGACAGCGCCTGCCGGAAATGCAGGGTGTCGAATTCACGCGTATCGGCGCGGGGGGAGCTAATATTCATGTTGAACCTGTGTTTTCCGACATTATGCCAAAGAATGACACCGCACAGCATTTGCTGGTGCATGCGCCTCGGCTTTGCGTTACAGTAGCCACCATGGATGCAATCTCTGCGCAGGGGGCGGTATGACTACAAATGCGGCAAGCGAAGTGGCCGTGTTCGGCGGCGGCTGTTTCTGGTGCACCGAGGCGGTGTACCGGGAAGTGCGCGGCGTGACCAGCGTGGAGTCCGGCTACACCGGCGGCCAGCAGCCCCATCCCACCTACGAGCAAGTCTGCGCCGGCGACACCGGCCACGCCGAAGTGGTGCGCCTGGAATTCGATCCCGCCATCATCAGCTACCGCGACCTGCTCGAGATTTTCTTCACCATCCACGACCCGACCACCCTGAACCGCCAGGGCAACGACGTCGGCACCCAGTACCGTTCCGTGATCTATTACCAGTCGCCCGAGCAGGAAGCGACCGCGCGCCAGGTGATCGCCGAAATGGCGGCCGTGTGGGACGCGCCCATCGTCACCGAGCTGTCGCCGGCGCAGCCGTACTACAAGGCCGAGGACTATCATCAGCAATATTTTGAACAGCATCCGCTGCAAGGCTATTGCGCCTTCGTGGTGGCGCCGAAAGTGAGCAAGTTCCGCAAGACGTACAGTAATCGCCTGAAATAGCTGGCCCATGGCCGCAGCCCGGAGACCGGCCCATAACAAACAGAGCGTGGCGGCCCATGAAGGTAGTGATAGTCGACGATACCCACATCAACCTGGTGCTGATGTCGCGCCTGATCGGCAAGCTCGACGGCGTGGAGACGGTCACCTTCCAGTCCGCGCAGCCGGCGCTGGACTGGTGCAACAGCCATCCCTGGGATTTGCTGATCATCGATTTCATGATGCCGGGCATGAACGGCCTGGAACTGATCGCCGCGCTGCACGCCGGTTCGCTGTCGGACCCGCGCGAGCGTCCGCCGGTGCTGATGGTCACCGCCAGCACCGACCTTGACGTGCGCCACCGCGCGCTGGAGAACGGCGCCAGCGACTTCCTCATCAAACCCATCGACAAGGTCGAATTCCTGGCCCGCACGCGCAATATGCTGCAGCTGCGGCGCGCCACCGTCGGCCTGCGCGCCGAGGTGCGCAAGGCCACCGCCGAACTGCGCGCGCGTGAGCAGGAAACCATCATGCTGCTGGCGCGCGCCTCCGAGTACCGCGACCCCGAGACCGGCGCCCACATCCAGCGCATGGCGCAGTACTCGCGCCTGATCGCGGCCGAAATGGGCTTGTCCGAGCAGGAGCAGGAAGACATCCTGAACGCCGCGCCCATGCACGACGTGGGCAAGGTCGGCACGCCGGACCACATCCTGCTCAAGCCGGGCCGCCTGAACGACGAGGAGATGGCCGTCATGCGCCAGCACGCGCGCATGGGCTACGACATCCTGAAGGGCAGCCAGGCGCGCATGCTGCAGCTGGCGGCGGAAATCGCGCTGAGCCACCACGAGCGCTGGGACGGCGCCGGCTATCCGAACGGCCACGCCGGCGAGGACATCCCGCTGGTGGGGCGCATCGTCGCCGTGGCCGACGTGTTCGATGCGCTCACCAGCGTGCGCCCCTACAAGCAAGCCTGGAGCATGGAGGACGCGCGCCAGTTCCTGCTCGATCACCGCGACAGCCATTTCGACGCCCGCTGCGTGAACGCGCTGCTGGCGCGCTGGGGCGAAGTGCAGGCCATCCGCGCGCGCTACCGCGACGAGGGCCAGCCGGCCTGAGGCCGGACGGCGCCGCGCATGCAATCGGCCCGCCTGCTCATGCTGGTCCAGCGCGCGCTGGGCGCGCAGGACGACGCGGAGATGGAACAGCGCCTGGCGGACCTGCGCGCGATAGGCGAAACCGCCTTGGCCAACGGCTTGCTGGCGCTGCTGCAGGAAGGCGAGCGCGCCGACCCCGGCCTGGCGCCGCGCCTGCGCGAAGTGGAGACCGAGCTGGCGCTGGTGCGCGCCGACAACTTGCTGCTGAGCCAGGAACTGCGGCGCAACAGGAGCGCCGGCGCCGGCCGGGGACGCAAGGGCCAGCGCCTGGCCGGCATGCTGCAGGAGCTGGCGCAGCACCGGGAGTCCGAGGAGGACGCGCGCCACCGCCAGGAATTGACCGAACAGATCCTGGACCAGTTGCCCATCCCCGTGTTCCTGAAGGACCGCGACGGCCACTTCCTGCGCTTCAACAAGCAGTTCGAGGCCTACACGCAGCGCACGCGCGAGGAGATCCTGGGCCGCACCATCGAGCACTTCGCCTCGCCGCGCTGGGCCGAGACCACGCGCCGGGAGGACGAGCTGGCCTGGAGCAGCGGCCGCATGGTCACCAGCGAGCGGCGCCTGATGAGCTTCGACCCGCCGCGCGACGTGCTGGTCAGCCGCAACGTCATCAACAGCGGCGGGCGCAGTTATATGCTGGGCTACTTCATCGACGTCAGCGAGCAGCGCGCCGCGCGCGAGGCCATGCAGCGCGCGGTGGAATCGGCCGAGGCGGCCAGCCGCGCCAAGAGCGAGTTCCTGGCCAATATGAGCCACGAGGTGCGCACGCCGATGAACGGCGTCATCGGCATGACGGAACTGGTGCTGGAGTCCGAGCTCACGCCCGGGCAGCGCGCCGACCTCGGCCTGGTGAAGGCGTCGGCCGACGCCTTGCTCTCCATCGTCGACGACATCCTCGACTTCTCCAAGATCGAGGCCGGCAAGCTCGACATCGAGGACGTGCCTTTCGACCTGCGCCAGATGGTGGAGGACAGCGTGCGCGTGATGGCGCTGCGCGCGCGGCAGAAGGGGCTGGAACTGCGCTGCGACTTGCCCGCCAGCCTGCCGCGCAACATGAAGGGCGACCCGGGCCGTTTGCGGCAGGTGCTGATCAACCTGATCGGCAACGCGGTCAAATTCACCAGCCGCGGCGGCATCACGGTGGCGCTGGCGCCGGGGCGCGAAGACGATGAGCGCTGCGACATCGTGTTCACCGTCTCCGACACCGGCATCGGCATTCCGCAGGAGAAGCAGAAGCTGATCTTCGAGGCGTTCGCGCAGGTGGACGGCTCCACCACGCGCGAGTATGGCGGCACGGGGCTGGGCCTGACGATCTGCCGCCGCCTGGTGATCCTGATGCAGGGCCGGATCGGCGTGCGCAGCGAGCCTGGCGAAGGGAGCAGCTTCAGCTTCACCGTCCCGCTGCGGCACACGGGGCTGGCGCCGGCAACGCCGCTGTCCGCGCCGCAGATGCCGGCGGACAGGCAGTTGCTGGAGGAGGGCGGCGAGGGCCGCTCCGGATTCCGGCACGGCATCCTGCACGAGGGCAAGCAGGGCGCCGAGGCCCGTCCCGGCAGCCTGCGCGTGCTGCTGGCCGAAGACAACCCCGTCAACCAGCGGTTGGCCTTGCGCCTGCTGGAAAAGCTGGGCCACCGCGTCACCGTGGCCGGCAACGGCCTGACAGCGCTCGAATACGCCACCCAGGGCAGTTACGACCTGGTGCTGATGGACGTGCAGATGCCCGACCTGGACGGCCTGGCCGTCACGCGCCACATCCGCCAGTGGGAGCAGGCGGCGGGCAGCCACACGCCCGTCGTCGCCATGACCGCGCGCGCCATGGCGGGCGACCGCGAGCGCTGCCTGGAGGCGGGCATGGACGATTATCTGTCCAAGCCCGTCGATGTGGCGCGCCTGCGCGAGGTGCTGGCGCGCTACGCGCCCGGCACCGAGGCGCCCGTGCTGGACTGGCCGGCGGCGCTGCTGCGGCTCGACGGCGACGAGGAACTGCTGCGCGAACTGGCTGCGCTGTTCCTGCAGGACGGGCCGCAGCTGTGGCGGGAAGTGGTGGACGCGCAGGCTGCGCAGGACGCCGAGCGTGGCGCGCGGGCGGTGCACAGCCTGAAGGGCGTGCTGGTCAATTTCGGCGCCGCCCGCGCCATCGCCGCCGCCGAGCGCCTCGGCGCGCACAGGGATGCGGCGCACATGGAGGCGCTGGATGCGGCCATCAAGCAGCTTTACGAGGCGCTGGCGGCTTGCGCACTGGCGGACTCGGCGTCCCCCGCCAACCCGCCCTAGGGCAAGCAGGACAGCCATGCGCGGGGCGGGCGCCACGGCATCAAGTATAGATATAGCCGCGCGACCAGGGCAGCACGCGCGGGTTGCGCCCCGCCTTGCCGCACACGATCTGGTACAAGCTCAACAGATCCTGCTCGAAGCCGTACACGCAGCCCGCCAGGTACACATGCCAGATGCGGAAACGCTTGTCGCCCGCCAGCGCTTTGATGCACGCCGCGCGCGCCTCGAAATTGTCGGTCCAGATGGCGCAGGTGCGGGCATAGTGACGGCGCAGGTTCTCCACGTCGTACGCCTCCAGCCCGCCCTCCTGCATGGCCTTCAGCACCTGGCCCAGGTGCACCAGCTCCCCCTGCGGGAACACATACTTGTCGATGAATTCGCCACCGCCGTAAGGTGTTTCGCCGTTGTCCGGGTCGGTGCTGGTGATGCCATGGTTCATGGCCACGCCGTCCTCGGCCAGCAGGCGGTTGACGGTGCGGAAATACTCGGGCAGGTGCTTCAGCCCCACGTGCTCGAACATGCCGACGCTGGTGATGCGGTCGAACTGGCCTTGCACGTCGCGGTAGTCCTGCAGGCGGATCTCGACCAGCTGCTCCAGGCCGGCCTCGCGCACCCGCTCCCGCGCCAGTTCGAACTGGTTTTGCGACAGCGTGATGCCGACGCAGCGCGCGCCGTATTCGCGCGCCGCGCGCAGCACCAGCGCGCCCCAGCCGCAGCCGATGTCAAGCAGGGTCTGCCCGCGCCGCAGCCGGATCTTGGCCAGGATGTGGTCGATCTTTTTTGTCTGCGCCGTCGCCAGGTCTTCGTCGCCGTGCTCGAAGTAGGCGCAGGAATACACCATGGCCGGGTCCAGGAACTGCTGGTAGAACGCGTTGGAGACGTCGTAATGATAGCGGATCGCCTCGGCGTCCTTCTTGCGGTCGTGGCGGAAATTGCGCATCACGCGCGGGAAGCGGCCGTGCTCCTTGAGGGTGGAGCGCGCCAGCGCGTTGACCACGGCGATCATGTCGCGCGCCGCGCCGCGCACCTCGATCAAGCCCTCGACATAGGCCGAGCCGAGGTTGGACAGCGAGGGTTTGAGCAGGTAGCGCGCCGCCGATGCCTGCGGCAGGCGTATCGTGACGCGCGGCGCCTCGGCGGAAAAGTCGAGATGCTGGCCGTTCCACAGTTCGATGCGCAGCGGTAGCGCCGTTTGTTGCCGTACGCCCGACATCCAGGCGCTGAGCCGGTTTTGCAGGAACACGATAGCCTCCCTAAGAATGTTAGGGCTGCAAGCGCTCCTTCTTCCAGCTGCCGTCCGCTTGCAGCGTATATACGATGCGGTCATGGAAGCGCGAGCGGCGGCCTTGCCAGAACTCCACCCGCTCCGGCACCAGCCGGTAGCCGCCCCAGTGCGGCGGGCGCTGCGGCTGGCCGCCGCTGGCCGCTTCCACGGCCGCAAAATTCGCCTCCATCTCGGCCCGGCTGGCAATGTGCTCGCTCTGCTGCGAGGCGACCGCCGCCAGCTGGCTCTTCACTGGACGGCTGTAAAAATACTTGTCGCTGTCCTCGGCCGAGGTCTTCTCCACGCGACCCTCGATGCGTACCTGGCGTTCCAGCTCGCGCCAGAAAAACAGCAGCGCCGCCTGCGGGTTCTGCGCTAACTGGTGGCCTTTCTGGCTCTCGTAATTGGTGTACCAGGTGAAGCCGCGCTCGTCATACTGCTTGATCAGCACGATGCGCGAACTGGGCTTGCCGTCCGCGCCCACCGTGGCCACGCTCATGGCGTTGGCCTCGAACACTTCGGCCTTCATGGCTTCGCCGAACCACTTCGCGAACTGGTCCACGGGGTGGGCCAGCGTATCGGCCTCGTCGAGGCTGGCGCGCCCGTAATCGAGCCGCAAATCGGCGATGTCGACGCCTGCCGCGACTGCGGTGGCCGGCGGCAGCGCCGCTGCCGGAGCTACTGCCGCCGCTGCCGCCGCTGCCGGAGCTACTGCCGCCGCTGCCGCCGCTGCTGCCCATCCTGCCGGCGTTGCCTTTGCGGCCGGCCCGCCTGTGGGCGCTATGCCGCGCCGCCGCTGCATCGCCTCGCCCAGTTCCTTCATCTGGTCCGGGCTGAACAAGCGCTTGGCCATGGGCGCGATATTCTGTTCCTCGGTTTCCATGTGGGCCGTGTAATCGGCCACGTATTTTTCCACCGCGCCGGCGGACAGCGCTGCATCTGTTCCTGTGGCAATTTTGTCAAGTTGTGATTTTATTATAAGCCAATCGCCATCCATTTGCGCGTGCTGCGCAACGATGCGCGGCGCCAGTTCGCGCAGCAAGGCGGCATCCTCGCCGCGGGCGGTGGCATCCAGCATGGGCAGCAGGTTTTGCTCCTCGTCCTCGTGGTGCAGATGGGCAGCGCTGTTGAAATATTTCAGCACCGCCTGCGCCGCCTGGCGCGCTTGCGCGTCGGCGCCGTGGGCCGGCAGGTGGGCCAATAGATTGCCCAGCGTGGCCAATTGCTTGCGGATGCGGTCATGGCAATGTTTCAGGACGGCGATGGGCTGGCCGAAGTCGGGCGCCGTGTCGATCAGGGAGTTGCTCATGGTGTGCTCATCGGGTGGAGGGAGGATGGCAGCCATTCTAGAATAAAATGGCGGTATGACTGAACTTAACACCCCCGAAACCCCTGCGGCGCCCGAATTCCCGGACGTCGACTACGAGCGCCGCTTCGGCGGCATCGGCCGCCTGTACGGCCAGGCCGCGCTGGAGCGCTTCCGCGGCGCCCACGTGTGCGTGGTCGGCGTCGGCGGCGTCGGCTCCTGGATAGTCGAAGCGCTGGCCCGCAGCGCCATCGGCCGCCTGACCCTGATCGACCTCGACAACGTGGCCGAATCGAATATCAACCGCCAGATCCAGGCGCTGACCGGCACCGTCGGCCAGGCCAAGATCCACGCGCTGGCCGAGCGCATCGCGCAGATCAACCCGTATTGCCAGGTCACGCAGGTCGAGGATTTCGTCGACCCGGACAACCTGGACCAGCTGATCGGGCTGCCCCGCTACGACTACGTGGTCGACGCCATCGACAGCGCCAAGGCCAAGACCGCGCTGGTCGCGTATTGCCATCGGAACAAGATCCCCTTGATCATCATCGGCAGCGCCGGCGGCCAGACCGATCCGACCAAGATCGAAGTGCGCGATTTGTCGAAGACCGAGCAGGAGCCGCTGCTGAAGAAAGTGCGGCGCCGGCTGCGCAGCAACTACGGCTTCCCGCCGGGCATGAAGAACAAATACAACATCGACGCTGTGTTTTCTATGGAGCCGTTGCAGTTCCCGGACACAGGCGAGGCGTGCTCGGTCGACGGCGACGAGCGCGGCGTGACGGGCTTGAACTGCGCCGGCTTCGGCTCGGCGATGGTGGTCACGGCCACCTTCGGCATGGTGGCGGCCGGGCATGTGCTGCGCAAGCTGGCCGCGCAGGTGGCCGTGCCGGCGGCCTCGGAAGACGCGGCCGCGTAGGGAGTGCAGGGCGGGCAGGGCGGGTTAGCACACAGTGCGTAAGCTGCCATGAGCCGCCAACGGCGCTGACGCTGGCGGGTTACGACGCCTTGCGTCTCTCAAGTCACTCCGGCAGGAGTCACGTTCGTACGATGCGCCCGTTCGCCACGGGCAGATAGCGGCCGTCCGCGAGCGACTCCACCAGCGCGACCTCGCCGGCTGGCCAATCCACCGGCTCGAAGCGGGTGTCCTGCGGCGCCGTCTTCGCCTCCCTCGCCAGCGTCACGTGCGGCCTGAACTCGCCGTGCGTGGCCGGTGAAAACCCGGCCGCCTCCAGCCTGGCCATCAGTTCCTCCTGCATCGCCATCAGTTCCCGCGGCACCTGCGTCATGCCGGCCCAGGCGATGCGCGGGCGCTGGAAGTAGCCCAGGCAATTTATGCGCAGGCGCAGCTGCGGCACCGCCAACGCATCCAGTATCGCCAGCAGCGGCGCCAGCGCCCCGGCCGGCTGCTGCCCCAGGAAAGCCAGCGTCAAATGCAGCTTGGCGGGCGCGATGGCGCGGCCGGGAACCAGCGGCTGCAGGCGCGCCAGGGCCGCGCGCGTGTCCTCGTCCGGCCACAATGCGAAAAAAAGCTTGTGGCCGGACGGTTGGGTAATTGCTTCGGATGGCTGATTTGTTATCATGTGGTCGCTCGAAACTTCATCGAAAGAATACATCATGACCCGTGGTTCCGTTTTGTTCGCATTCCTCTTCGCCGCCGCTACACTGGCACAGGCCGCCGGCCAGGCCCCGGCGGCAGCGCCAGCCGCAGCACCGGCACCGGCACCGGCCGCACCCGCACCGGCCGCACCCGTGGTGGTCGGCTCGGCCCAGCCCGGCCCCGCCGCCGACGCGCTGATCGTCAACGACGTCAAGGTCGGCACCGGCAAAGAAGCCGCGGCCGGCAACGCCGTGCGCGTGAACTACACCGGCTGGCTGTACCGCCCGCTGGCCAAGAACCAGCGCGGCAAGAAGTTCGACTCCTCGATCGGCCGCGAGCCGCTCGAATTCACGCTCGGCAAAGGCCAGGTCATCAAGGGCTGGGACCAGGGCGTGCAAGGCATGAAAGTGGGCGGCAAGCGCATCCTCATCATCCCGGCCGAACTGGCCTACGGCTCGCGCTCGGCCGGCGAAATCCCGCCGAACTCCGCGCTCACCTTCGAAGTCGATTTGATCGAAGTGAAGTAAGCAGTAAATATAGGCCGCGATAGGCCGCGCATCCGTGATGCGCGGCGCCCAAATCGGCGTAGACTGAGGTTTCCAGCCACTCGAGCGGAGCCCCCGTCATGAAGATTGCCAACGACGTCACTGAACTGATCGGCAACACGCCGCTGGTTCGCATCAACCGGATGGCCGCCGGCGCACCGGCCCAGATCCTCGCCAAACTAGAGTTCTACAGCCCCGCGCACAGCGTCAAGGACCGCATCGGCCTGTCCATGATTGCCGCCGCGGAAGCGGCCGGGCAGATCCGTCCGGACTCCATCATCCTCGAACCGACCAGCGGCAACACGGGCATCGCGCTGGCCATGGTGTGCGCCGCGCGCGGCTACCGTTGCACCCTCATCATGCCCGACACCATGAGCCGCGAGCGCCGCACCATGCTGCGTGCCTACGGCGCCGAGCTGATCCTCACGCCCGGCAGCGAAGGCATGCTGGGCGCGATCCGCAAGGCCGAGCAGTTGGCCGAGGCCGACAGCCGCTACCTGATCCTCCAGCAATTCAACAACCCGGCCAATCCCGACATCCACCGCCGCACCACCGCCGAGGAAATCTGGCGCGACACCGACGGCAGGGTGGACATCCTGGTGGCCGGCGTCGGCACCGGCGGCACCATCACCGGCGTGGGCGAAGTGATCAAGGCACGCAAGCCCGAGTTCCAGTGCATCGCCGTGGAGCCGGACGCTTCGCCGGTGCTGTCGGGCGGCGCCAAGGGGCCGCACCCGATCCAGGGCATAGGCGCCGGCTTCGTGCCGGCCGTGCTGAACACCAAGGTCTACAACGAAGTGATACGCGTGAGCAACGAGGACGCGTTCGCCACCGCACGGGCGGCGGCCTCGCAGGAAGGGCTGATGGTGGGGATTTCGTCGGGCGCCGCGCTGTGGGCGGCAATGCAGGTGGCGCAGCGGCCCGGGAACGCGGGCAAGCTGATCGTCACCATCATCCCCTCGTTCGGCGAGCGCTACCTGAGCACGCCGCTGTACGCCGGACTGGCCGACCAGTGAACCGTTGATCCGGGCAAGGCCTTGCAGCCGGGCGGGTGATTGGCCAGGCGCCGGAGAGGCTGCGTGCCTGAGAGGCTGGCGGCCTGCGTGAGCCGGCGTCCGGGAGCGTCGGCCGTTTTGCGCGGTGCGCAGGCCTGGCGCTTGCAAAGCCTCGCGGCGTCTGGCGCTAGTGGCCGTGGCCTTGCAGGCTGCAGGCGTGCGCGGTGGTGCCCAGTTCGACCTGCAGGGTGGCGTGGTGGACGGCAAAATCGGCCTTCAGGCGTGCGGCGATCTCGTCCAGCGCCTCGTCGCCCGGGTGGCCGGCCGGCATCACCAGGTGGGCGGTGAGCGCGGTTTCGGTCGTGCTCATGGCCCAGATATGCAGATCGTGCACCTCGTTTACGCCCTCGCGGGCCCGCAGGAACAGATCGACCTTGGCGGCGTCCACCGAATCGGGCACCGCAGCCATCACCATGTTCAGCGACTGGCGCAGCAGCGACCAGGTGCCGAGCATGATCACCACCACGATGGCGATGCTGACCAGCGGGTCCAGCCAGGTCCAGCCGGTCCACATGACGGCCAGGCCGGCCAGCAGCACGCCCAGCGAGATGGCCGCGTCCGCCGCCAGGTGCAGGTAGGCGCCGCGGATATTGATATCGTCCCTGCTGCCTGCCATGAACAGCCAGGCCGAGAAACCGTTCACCGCGATGCCGACCGCCGCCACCACCGAGACTGTCAAACCGGCCACCGGGGCGGGGCGCATCAGCTGCTGCACCGCCTCCCAGGCGATGGCGCCGCAAGCGGCCATCAGCAGCATGGAATTGAACAGCGCGGCCAGCATCGAACTGCTGCGCAGGCCGTAGGTATAACGCTGGTTGGGCGCGCGCTTGGCCAGGATGGCCGCACCCCAGGCCAGCATCAAGCCCAGCACGTCGGACAGGTTGTGGCCCGCGTCGGCCATCAGCGCGGTCGAATTGGCGATAAAGCCGTAGCCGAATTCGATGGCGACAAAGACCGTGTTCAGCGCGATGGCGATGGCGAAAGCGCGGCCCTGGCTGTTCGGATCGCCGTGATGGTGGTGGCCGTGCGCGTGGCCGTGCCCATGGTCATGGCCATGCTTGTGATCATGTTTATGATCATGCTTGTGATCGCATTGACGATCTTGCTGAGGCATGTGCTGCGGATCGTGCTGATGTTCGTGGTCGTGGCTATGGCCGTGGTGATCGTGTGGCATGGTGTTATCCCGGTTCGGCGATATGTTCCAGCATATCGTGGAGGACGCCGCTGATATGCGCATCGGCGGCGGAGTAGAAGACTTGCTTGCCCTGGCGTTCGGACTTGACGATGCGGGCCGCGCGCAGCAGGCGCAGGTGGTGGCTGACGAGCGAGCTGCTCAGATTGAGCAAGGACGCGATATCGCCCACGGCAACCGGCGCCGCCACGCAAGCGAGCACGATGCGCAAGCGGGTCGGATCGCCCAGCAAATGGAACAGGTCCGCCAGCTGCGTCACCGAGGCATCGGATTGAGTAAGTATAGTCATGGCCAACAAATGAATAGATGTTCACATGTTAGCACAACCCTGGGGTCAGGCCTGCATTCGTGCACTTTCCGCGTCAGACCTGACGCCCTGCATCGTGCACATGCATGAATGCAGGCTTGACCCCAGGTGGCAAAACGGGGCGCGCAGTGGCTACGCGGAGGATGAGTTTGCCTGGAAATGCACGAATGCAGGCCTGACCCCAGGGCTGGGGGCGGGCCTGCGTTCGTGCATGGGGGAGGGCTATTTTTGCAGGGCGGAGCGGATTTGGTCGCGGGTTTTGGCGTCGAGGGACTCAATGGCCTTGCTGAGCTTGTCGGCCTGGACCAGGGCGGCGGCTTGTTGCGGCGTCAGGGCGGCAGGCTTGCTGAGTATGGACTGCGCGCTTACCACCAGCAGCGCGGCCAGCAGTGCGATGCCGGCGGCGGCGGCCAGCAGGCGCTGCTCGCGCGGCGTGACCAGCGGCGATTGCGTGGCGATGGCTTTCACCGGCGCGGCGGGCGCCGGCTCGTAAGCGGACGGCGCCTTGGCCGGCGGCAGCCCGCCGGCGGCGCGCACCTGCTCGGCCAGCTCGCGCGAGACGGCGTCGATCCGCTCGATGTGGCGCTCGACCGCTTCGGCCAGCACCGCTTCGTTCAGCGCCACCAGCGCGAAGATCGGATCGTCGACGTCGATCTTGACGCCGGTCTTTTCAAACACGAGACTGCGCAGCTTGTGCTGGTCCATGGCGCGCCCCGTTACCAGGTCACTTTGTCGAGCTGCTCGAACAGGTCGCGGAACACGACCTTGATGCGCTGCTTTTCCATCACGTTGAACTTGTCGCTGGCCTTCACTTCCTCGGCCGTCAGGCGCGCCGTGTTCATCTTCTTGATGTCGGCGCCGAAGGTGTCGGCGTTGCGCTGCGATAGCACCACGCGGCCCACCACGCGCGCGGCGTTGTCGGCATAGGTCTGCGATTCGATGAACGATTTCCCGGACGCCGATTGCAGCGCGCCGAAGTGCTCGTTCTCCCACAGCACCAGCGGCACCGAGGTCGATTTCGCGGTCGACAAGAAACCCATCGCAGTGTCGTGCAGCGTGTCGCCGCCGCCGACGATGGTGTGGATGTACACCTTGCGGCCCGATTCCTGCAGCAGCGAGAAGCAGTCGTTTTCGATCAGGTAGGCCACCAGCGGCGAAAAGGTGTTGGCGCCGTTGTCGACCACGCAATTGCCGTCTTCTTCGAGGATGTCTATCATCAGCGCGTCGAAGCGCTTCGGGTCAATGGTGCGCTGCTCCGTCATCACCGGCACGTGCTTCACGTTCATCGCCTTGTAGCGCGAGAAGGTGGCGTTCTCCTGGTCGGTGTCATAGCAGCGCAACGGGGTTTCGTCCTTGCTCGCGAGCCATTGCGCCAATATGGTGGACACCAGGGTCTTGCCGATGCCGCCCTTGCCTTGGAGGATGAAATGTACCGTGTTCTGCATCGTCTTTCTCTCGTGTCTCTCTCTGGTTTGTGCCCGTGCCCGCACGCACTATACCAAAAAGCGCAGCAGCCCTTGCAGCGAATGGACAACAGCCTGCTCGCGCACGGCGCGCCGGTCGCCGCTGAAGACCAGCCGCTCGGTGCGCACCTTGCCGCCCCCGGCCCAGCCGAAACACACGGTGCCGACCGGCTTGCCCGGCACCGCGCCGCCCGGCCCGGCAATGCCGGTGGTCGACAGCGCCACCTGCGCCTGGCTGCGCGCCACCGCGCCGGCGGCCATCGCCGCCGCCACCTCTTCGCTGACCGCGCCGTGCGCGGCGATCAGCTCGGCCGGCACGCCCAGCAGCGCGCTCTTGGCCGCGTTGGAGTAGGTGACGAAGCCGCTGTCGAACCAGCCGCTGGAGCCGGCGATGTCGGTGATGGCCTGCGCCGCGCCGCCGCCCGTGCACGACTCTGCCGTCGCCAGCACCAGACCCTTGCCCTGCAATGCGCGCCCCACTTCGGCCGCCAGCCGCGCTGTCCCGTCCGCAGTCCCGTCCGCCATCCCGTCCGCCATTCCGCCCACGCCGTGCATCGTCAGTCCCTCTTGTCAAATGACTAGTAGCTGCACATTCTAGCCCGCGCAGGCATGCACACAGTCAAAAAAGTCTGCCCGGGCGTACTAAAAATGCGTACACTCGTTTTGCCTGTATCTGTATCTTACCTAGGGGAGTGGAAACATGCAGTTTGCAAGCCAGTCGGGCCTGCTCGGGCTGGCCCGGCGCCTGTTGCCGCTGCTGCTGTTCATGGCGGCCTGCGTTTGCGCCCAAGCGCAGGAAGTGCCGTTGATGCGCCAGGTGAAAGCCGCCTACCTGTACAAGTTCGCCGGCTTCGTCGAGTGGCCCGAGGGCAGCTTCGTGCGCCCCGACAGCCCGCTGGTGATCGGCGTCATGGGCGCCGACGCGCTGGCCGAGCAGCTCGAGCAGACCGTGGCCGGCCACAGCGCCAACGGCCATCCGCTGCAGGTGAAGAAACTCAAGAAGAATGAAGCGCCGGGCAATGTGCACATCCTGTTCCTCGGCGCGCTCGATAAAGCCAGTCTGCAGGACGTGATCGCGGCCACCCGCAACCAGCCGCTGCTCACCGTCTCGGACAACGAAGAGGCGCACGCCCTGGGCAGCATCGTCAACTTCGTGCTGGCCGACGACAGGCTGCGCTTCGAAGTGGCGCTCAAGCCGGCTTCCCTGGCGCGCATCCGCATCAGCGCGCGCATGCTGTCGGCCGCCGTCAAAGTGCAAGGGGGCGCGACATGATCAAACTGCGCTCGCTGCGGCAAAAACTGCTCGGCGTGGTGATGCTGTCCACGCTGGTGGCGCTGCTGGTGTCGCTGGCCACCATCGTGGCCTACGACCTGCGCGCCTACCACCAGAGCGTAAGCGGCGACATGAGCACCCAGTCCGAACTGCTCGGCCACATGAGCAGCGCCGCGCTGGCCTTCGACGACCGCGCGCTGGCCAAGCAGAACCTGGCGCTGCTGCGCCTGCGGCCCAAGGTCAACGCCGGCGCCATCTACAACGCCAAGGGCAAGCTGTTCGCCAGCTACGTCGCGCCCGGCCAGGACGACCACTTCCCGCAGCAGGCCGAGGCCGAGGGCGTGCGCTTCGAGAACGGCAAACTGATCCTGTTCAAGCGCATCGTCGACAACGGCGAGCTGCTGGGCACCGTCTACCTGCGCGCCGAATACGAGATGCTGGGCCGCATCAGCGACTACCTGGGCATCGCGCTGCTGGTGATCCTGCCCGCCATGGGCATAGCCTACCTGATCATGCGCCGCATCGACTTCGTCATCACGCGCCCCATCCTCGACATCCGCGACGTGGCGCGCGAGGTGGTGCAGACCGGCGACTATTCGCGCCGCGCCGCCAAGACCAGCGAGGACGAGGTGGCGCAGCTGGTCGAATCGTTCAACTCCATGCTGAGCGAGGTCGAGACCCGCAAGCGCGCGCTGGAAAGCTCGAACGTGGAGCTGGCGCGCGAGGCCGAGCAGCGCGCCCAGGCGCAGCAGGAGGTGATGCGCTTGAACCAGGAACTCGAGGAGCGCGTGCACGAGCGCACCTTGCAGCTCGAGGCCACCAACGGCGAACTGGCCATGGCGATGGAGGAGGCCAAGAGCGCCAACCAGGCCAAGTCGGCCTTCCTGTCGTCCATGAGCCACGAGCTGCGCACGCCGCTCAACGCCATCCTCGGCTTCGCCCAGATCCTCACCTCCGACAAGCTGCCGTCGACGCTGGTGCAGAAGAAGGAGTTCGCCAACCACATCCTCAAATCGGGTCGCCATCTGCTCACCCTGATCAACGAGATCCTGGACCTGGCCAAGATCGAATCGGGCGCGGTGGCGCTGTCGATGGAGCCGGTGAGCCTGCAGGAGATGCTGCAGGAGGTGCAAAGCATGACCGAACCGCTGGCGGCCGCGCGCGGCATCCGCATGCTGTTCCCGGACGGCTGCCAGACCAGCGTCGGCGCCGACCGCACCCGCCTCAAGCAGGTGCTGCTCAACCTGCTGTCCAACGCCATCAAGTACAACCGCGAGGGCGGCGCCGTGGTGGTCGACTGCACGATGAACGGGCCCGGCCTGGTGCGCCTGTCGGTGCAGGACACGGGCATCGGGCTGCGGCCCGAGCAGGTGGCCCAGCTGTTCCAGCCCTTCAACCGCCTGGGCCAGGAGAGCGGCGCCGAGGAGGGCACCGGCATCGGCCTGGTGGTGACCAAGCGCCTGGTCGAGCTGATGGGCGGCGTGATCGGCGTCTCGAGCAGCCAGGGCGCGGGCAGCATGTTCTGGATCGAGATGCCGGCCGCCGATCCCGTACCTTCGCTGCTCGAAGGCGAGGGCGCGCGCGCGCTGGGCGAGACGGCCAAGCCGCACAATCCCGGCGACCCGGTCACCATCCTGTATGTCGAGGACAATCCGGCCAATTTGAAGCTGGTGGAGGAGATCATCAGCTTCCGGCCCGACCTGCGCCTGCTGTCCGCGCCGGACGGCCACCTGGGCGTGGAGCTGGCGCGCGCGCACCTGCCCGACATCATCCTGATGGATATCAACCTGCCCGGCATGAACGGCCTCGATGCGATGCGGGTGCTGCGCGCCGACAGCCGCACCGGCGCCATCCCGGTGATCGCGCTGACGGCCAACGCCATGCCGCGCGACATAGAAAAAGGAGTTGCGGCAGGATTCTTCCGTTACCTGATCAAACCGATCAACATCGATGAATTCACGGAGGCCATCAACAGCACGCTGGCCTACCTCGCCGATAGGAAGGCCAGCAAGGAAATGTCATGATCACCCCGTCGGACATCCTCAACGCGAAGATACTGATCGTCGACGACCAGGCCGTCAACGTGCAGCTGCTCGAGTACCTGCTCACCACCACCGGCTACCTGTCCGTCAGCTCCACCACCGACCCGCGCGTGGTGGCGCCGTGGCACGAGCAGCACAATTACGACCTGATCATCCTCGACCTGCACATGCCGGGCATGAGCGGCTTCGACGTGATGAACGCGCTCAAGCCGCTCGAGGCGGAAGCCTACCTGCCGGTGCTGGTGGTGACCGCGCAGCCGGACCAGAAGCTGCCCGCGCTGGAGGCCGGCGCGCGCGATTTCGTCAGCAAGCCCTTCGACCCGGTCGAGGTGCTGACCCGCATCCGCAACATGCTGGAGGTGCGGCTGATGCACCGCGAGGCCAGGAATTACGGCACGCTGCTCGAGCAGACCGTGCGCGAGCGGACCGCCGAACTGCAGCGCTTCCGCAGCGCGATGGACGCCACCGCCGACGCCATCTTCCTGATCGACTCCGGCACGCTGGCGCTGGTGGACTTGAACGACGGCGCCTGCCGCATGCTGGGCTATGGCCGCGAGCAATTGCTGGCGCTGGAGTCCGCCCCGGCCCGCATCGGCCTGGGCACGGAAGAGGATTTGCGCGCGCATTGCGCCGCGGCCCTGTCGGCGGAGTCGGCCGCGGACAGGGCCGCGGCCGGCGCGCGCGCGCCGGAGCTGCTTGAAATGGAGCTCACGCGCCAGGACCTGGCGGCGGTGCCGGTGGAACTGTACTGGCAGCTGCAGCACGGCCGGGGGGACTCGGCCGGGCCGCAGACGCCCCATCCCACGCTGATCTGCGTGGCGCGCGACATCAGCGAGCGGCGCCTGGCGCAGGAGCGGCTGCAGCACATGGCGCGCTACGACAGCCTGACCGGCCTGCCCAACCGCTCGCTGTTCTTCCAGACGCTGGCCGAGAGCATCGAACTGGCGCACGACAAGGAGTGGCGCATCGTGGTGCTGTTCATCGCGCTGGACCGCTTCAAGAACATCAACGATTCGCTGGGGCCGGCGGCCGGCGACGAGCTGCTGCGCCAGTTCAGCAACCGCCTGGTGCAGTGCGTGCGCATCCGCGACACCGTGGGCCGCCTGGGCGGCGACGAGTTCGCGCTGATCCTGACCATGACGCGCAACCAGCAGGACGCGGTGCTGGTGGCCAACGAGGTGCGCGAGGCGCTGCGCGCGCCCTTCGACCTGGAGGGCCACCCGGCCGCGCTGACGGCGTCCATCGGCATCGCCATGTACCCGGACGACGCCACCGAGCCCGAGACCTTGGTGAAGTACGCCGACACCGCGATGGAGCGTGCCAAGCAGGCCGGCCGCGACGGCTACCGCTTCTTCACCGCCGGCATGAACGTGCAGGTGCTGGCGCGGCTGGACCTGGAGCTGGCGCTGCGCCGTGCGCTGGACGAGAACGAACTGCTGCTGTACTACCAGCCCAAGGTCAACCTGACCACCGGCCGCATCAGCGGCGCCGAGGCGCTGCTGCGCTGGCAGCGGCCCGGCTACGGCCTGGTGTTCCCGGCCGAATTCGTGCCGGTGCTGGAGGACACGGGGCTGATCGTACGGGTCGGCGCCTGGATCATCGACGCGGCCTGCCGCCAGATCGCGGCCTGGGGCCGCTCCATGGTGGGGCCTGTGACGGTGGCGGTGAACGTATCGAGCCGCCAGTTCGTCGAGGGCGACCTGGAGGGCGAAGTGCGGCTGGCGCTGGAACGCCACAAGGTGCCGCCCGAGTTGCTCGAGCTGGAGTTGACCGAGACCGCGCTGATGTCGAACGCCGAGCGCACCATCGGCGTGCTGGGGCGGCTCAAGGAACTGGGCGTGAAGTGCTCGATCGACGATTTCGGCACCGGCTATTCCTCGCTGGCCTATCTGCAGCGCTTCCCGATCGACAAGCTGAAGATCGACATCGCCTTCGTGCGCGACATCACCACCAACCCCAACGACGCGGCGATCGCGCTGGCCATCATCAGCATGGCGCACAGCCTGAAGCTGCGGGTGATCGCCGAGGGCGTGGAAACGCGGCCGCAGCTCGAATACCTGCGGCGCAACCGCTGCGACGAGATCCAGGGTTATTTCTTCAGCCGGCCGATACCGCCGGACGAAATGGGGCAGATGGTCGAGGGCGGGCGCTGCCTGCCGCCGGACCCCAACCAGGCCGCCGAGCCGCCGCAGACCCTGCTGATCGTGGACGACGACGTCAACGTGCTGTCCTCGCTGCACCGCCTGTTCCGGCGCGACGGCTACCGCATCCTGACGGCGGCCACGCCGGCCGAGGGGTTTGAACTGCTCGCGCTGTACCCGGTGCAGGTGATCGTGTGCGACCAGCGCATGCCCATCATGAGCGGCACCGAGTTCCTGAGCAAGGTCAAGGAGATGTACCCGGACACGATACGCATCATCCTGTCCGGCTACACGGGGCTGGAGGCGGTGCTCGACTCGATCAACCGGGGCGCGATCTACCGCTTCTATACCAAGCCCTGGGACGACATCCAGCTGCGCGACAATATCCGGCTCGCCTTCCACCATTACTGGCTGATGCACGGCACCGGCCGCCGCGTCGGCGAGCCGGGCGAGGACCATACCTCGATGGTGTAGCAGGTGAAGTATGGATTCCCGCGTGCGCGGGAACGACAGGTCGGGTGGTATTCCGCATCGGTGGACCGCCGCGAAAGCGGGAGTCGTGCTCTTGGTCTCAGGTGCCGAAGTGGTCGAAGCCCTGCAACTGCAGGTCCAGCGGCGCGCCCTGTGCGTCCACCAGCCGCAGGCCCGCCGCCGCCTCGATCCGCCCCACCCGCGTGACTTGCGTGCCGCTTGCCGCGCCGGCCGCCAGCACGGCGTCGCGCCGCGCGGCCGGCGCGGTGAAGCACAATTCATAATCGTCGCCGCCGGCCGCCGTGTAGGCGCGCCGCCATGGCTGCGCGCAGCGCGCCAGCACCGGTCCTGCCGGCAGCGCGTCCACGTCCAGCGTGGCGCCGACCTTGGAGCGCTTGAGGATATGCCCGATGTCGCCCACCAGCCCGTCCGAGATGTCGATCGCCGCGTGCGCGAGGCGCCGCTGCGCCAGCAGGCGGCCCAGCGCCACGCGCGGCGTGGGCGCGTGCAGGCGTTCGCCGGCCGCGTCCAGATCGGCGGGACCGAAGCCGTCCGAGCCCAGGCTGAGCTGTGCGCCCGGGCCCGGCTCCTGCAGATAGCCGGCCAGCGCCAGGCGGGCGTCGCCCAGGGTGCCGGAAATCCAGATGTCGTCGCCCGGCCGCGCAGCGTCGCGCCGCAGCGCTTCGCCCGGCGCCAGTTCGCCGAAGATGGTGATGCAGATATTGAGCGGGCCCTTGGTGGTGTCGCCGCCCACCAGCTCGCAGCCGTGCGCGTCCGCCAGTGCGAACAGGCCGCGCGAAAAGCCGGCCAGCCAGTCGCGGTTGGCCTCGGGCAGCGCCAGCGCCAGCGTGAAGGCGACCGGCTTGGCGCCCATCGCGGCCAGGTCGGACAGATTGACCGCCAGGCTTTTATGGCCCAGGCGCTGCGCATCGGCGCCGGCGAAGAAATGCCGGCCTTCGACCAGCATGTCCGAGGAGATGGCCGTCTGCATGCCGGCGACCGGCGTCAGCAGCGCGCAGTCGTCGCCGATGCCTAGCGTGGCGCGCACGGGGCGCGGACGGTGGAAATATTCAGCGATAAGGTCGAATTCGGAGAGCATCGCCTATTGTAGCGGGGTCAGCGTACTCAAGCGATCTAGGCTTTTTTGCGGCGGCTGGAACTGTAAGCCCAGACGCCCACCGATGCGACCGCCGTGAGGGCCAGTAGGGCGGACTGTTCCGTGCCGCGCGGCGCGAAGAACAGCATCACCGTGGAAACCGGGGCGGCGACACTAGAGAGTCGGTAGCAACTGTGCCATAACTGGTAGCTCATCGCGCGTCCTTTCTTGTGAGGAAGACAATCAACCCAGTCTATTACGCGAACCTCACCTTGTCTAGCAGAAGTACAGCGGTAAGTGCATGTTTTTTCAAGGCATTGACGGTCCGCGGCATGTGCTGCGCATTTAGCCGGCGGCTATCACGCAGATACCAACTCTCAAAAAGATGGCGTCAGATTTCGACCATCCCGAAGTCCTGTCTTTCTGCCGGCCGTGTTTCCTCCATCCTTGCGCAATGCAAGTCATGATAAACAGAAACTGACCATAGAAAAAATTGATAATATTGATAAGACCGATAGTTATTCTGTCTGATTCGTGAAAATACCTAGCTGATTGAAAGAATTGGTCTGATAGAATCGGAAGCTTTCCCGATAGACAAACAGGAAGGCAGCAAGAGCATGGATTCGTCATCTGATAAAAAAGAGGAATTGAGACAACAACTGCGCCTGGCCGCACTCGAGTACCACGAGTGCCCAAAACCCGGCAAAATCAGTGTTACCCCCACCAAGCAGTTGACCAACCAGCGCGACCTTGCGCTAGCCTACTCCCCGGGCGTGGCCGCCCCGTGCGAAGAAATTGTCGCCGACCCCGCCAACGCTTATAAGTACACCGCGCGCGGCAACCTGGTCGCCGTCATCACCAACGGCACCGCCGTGCTGGGCCTGGGCAATATCGGCCCGCTGGCGGCCAAGCCTGTGATGGAAGGCAAGGGCGTGCTGTTCAAGAAATTCGCCGGCATCGACGTGTTCGACATCGAGATCAACGAATCCGACCCCGACAAGCTGGTCGACATCATCGCCTCGCTGGAACCGACCTTCGGCGGCATCAACCTGGAAGACATCAAGGCGCCCGAGTGCTTCACCATCGAGCGCCAGCTGCGTGACCGCATGAAAATCCCGGTCTTCCATGACGACCAGCACGGCACCGCCATCATCGTCGGCGCGGCCATCCTGAACGGCATCCAGCTGGTGGGCAAGAACATCAAGGAATGCAAGCTGGTGGTGTCCGGCGCCGGCGCGGCCGCGCTGGCCTGCCTGGACCTGATCGTCGACCTCGGCTTCCCGCTGGAAAACATCTTCGTCACCGACCTGGCCGGCGTGGTCTACAAGGGCCGTACCGAGCTGATGGACCCGGACAAGGAGCGCTTCGCGCGCGACACCCCGGCCCGCACCCTGGCCGAAGTGATACCGGACGCCGACATCTTCCTGGGCGTGTCCGCCGGCGGCGTGCTCAAGCAGGACATGGTCAAGACCATGGCCCCGAATCCGCTGATCCTGGCGCTGGCCAACCCGAATCCGGAAATCCTGCCGGAAGACGTGCGCGCCGTGCGCGGCGACGCCATCATCTGCACCGGCCGTTCGGACTATCCGAACCAGGTCAACAACGTGCTGTGCTTCCCCTACATCTTCCGCGGCGCGCTCGATTGCGGCGCCACCACCATCACGCGCGAAATGGAAATCGCCGTGGTGCACGCGATCGCCGAGCTGGCGCACGCCGAGCAGTCCGACATCGTGGCCACCACCTACGGCATCAACAATCTGTCGTTCGGCCCCGAGTACCTGATCCCGATGCCGTTCGACCCGCGCCTGCTGACCAAGATCGCGCCGGCCGTCGCCAAGGCCGCTTTCGAGTCCGGCGTTGCCACCCGTCCGATCAAGGACCTGGAAGCCTACGCCGACAGCCTGCAGCAGTTCGTGTACCGCTCCGGCACCTTCATGAAGCCGCTGTTCGCGGTGGCCAAGCAGACCCCGGCCGACATGAAACGCATCGTCTACGCCGAAGGCGAAGAAGAGCGCGTGCTGCGCGCCGTGCAAGTGGTGGTCGACGAGCGCCTGGCCCGTCCCATCCTGGTCGGCCGTCCGCCGGTGCTCGAGAGCCGCATCCACAAATTCGGCCTGCGCCTGAAGCAGGGCGTCGACTACGACGTCATCAACCCGGACTTCGACGAGCGCTATCGCGACTACTGGACCGCCTACTACGCGCTGGCCAACCGCGCCGGCGTGACGCAGGAATACGCCAAGCTGGAAATGCGCCGCCGCCACTCGCTGATCGGCGCCATGATGATCAAGAAGGGCGATGCCGACGGCATGATCTGCGGCACCTTCGGCACCACCGACCTGCACCTGAAGTACATCGACCAGGTGCTGGGCAAGCGTCCGGGCGCCTGCGTGTACGCCGCCATGAACGTGCTGGTGCTGCCCGAGCGCCAGCTCGTCATCGTCGACACCCACGTCAACGAGGACCCGGACGCCAACCAGCTGGCCGCCATCACCATCATGGCAGCCGAGGAAATGAAGCGCTTCGGCCTGCAGCCGCGCGCGGCGCTGCTGTCGCACTCGAATTTCGGCTCGTCCAACAGCGCCTCGGCGCAGAAGATGCGCGCCGCGCTGGCGCTGGTGCGCGAACGCGCGCCGGAGCTGGAAGTGGATGGCGAAATGCACGGCGACACGGCGATGGACTCCAAGCTGCGCCAGAAGATCATGCCGGACTCCTACCTGACGGCGGACGCCAACCTGCTGGTGATGCCGAACATCGACTCGGCCAACATCGCCTACAACCTGCTCAAGACGGCGGCCGGCAACGGCATCGCGGTCGGCCCCATCCTGCTGGGCTGCGCCGCGCCGGTGCACATCCTGACGCCGTCGGCGACGGTGCGCCGCATCGTCAACATGACCGCGCTGTGCGTGGTGGACGCGGTGGCGCAGCGCAAGGCCTGAGCGCCGGCAATGTTGCCCTGTAACAAGATGTAAGTAGTGTAAGGGCCGCCCGGTGCAAATCGGGCGGCCTTCATGTCTCTGTTACAATACTCGGCTGTCAAGTTCGTTCGGAAACTGTGAATATCATGCAAAAGACTAAAAAAGCGCTCGTTACGGGCATCACCGGCCAGGATGGCGCCTATCTGGCGGAACTGCTGCTGGGCAAGGGTTACGAAGTCACCGGCACCTACCGCCGCACCAGTTCGGTCAACTTCTGGCGTATCGAAGAGCTGGGCATCGAGAACAACCCCAATTTGAAACTGGTCGAGTACGACCTGACCGACCTGAGCTCGAGCATCCGCCTGATCCAGAATGGCGACTTCGACGAGGTCTACAACCTGGCGGCGCAAAGCTTCGTCGGCGTGTCCTTCGAGCAGCCGGTCACCACGGCGGAAATCACCGGCATCGGCCCGGTCAACCTGCTCGAAGCGATCCGCATCGTCAACCCGAAGATCCGCTTCTACCAGGCCTCGACCTCGGAGATGTTCGGCAAGGTGCAAGCCATCCCGCAGGTGGAAGACACCCCGTTCTACCCGCGCAGCCCTTACGGCGTGGCCAAGCTGTACGCCCACTGGATGACCGTGAACTACCGCGAGTCCTACGGCATCTTCGGCTCCTCCGGCATCCTGTTCAACCACGAGTCGCCGCTGCGCGGCCGCGAGTTCGTCACCCGCAAGATCACCGACTCGGTCGCCAAGATCAAGCTGGGCAAGCTCGAGGTGCTGGAACTGGGCAATATGGACGCCAAGCGCGACTGGGGCTTCGCCAAGGAATACGTGGAAGGCATGTGGCGCATCCTGCAAGCCGATGAACCTGGCACCTATGTGCTGGCGACCAACCGCACCGAAACCGTGCGCGACTTCGTCACGATGGCCTTCAAGGCCGCCGGCATCGCCATCGAATGGCAGGGCGAAGCGGAAAACGAGACCGGCCACGACGCCCAGAGCGGCAAAGTGCTGGTGCGCATCAACCCGAAATTCTACCGTCCGGCCGAAGTCGAGCTGCTGATCGGCAATCCGGCCAAGGCCTTCAAGGAACTGGGCTGGGCGCCGAAAACCACGCTCGAAGAGCTGTGCCAGCTGATGGTCGACGCCGACCTGCGCCGCAACCAGGCCGGCTTCTCGTTCTAATGGACGGCCAGCTGCCCCCGCCCCTGCCGCTCATGTCGGCTGCGCAGGAAGGCGCCGGCAAGCGCGCGCTCGTCACGGGCCTGGCCGGTTTCACCGGCCAGTACGTGGCGGCCGAGCTGCGCGCGGCCGGCTACCGGGTCACCGGCACCACGGTGCCGGGCCACGGCAGCGAGTCCGACGACATGCTGGCGGTGGACCTGACCGACCGTGCCGCCGTGGCGGCCATGGTGGGGCAGGTGCAGCCCGATGTGGTGGTGCACCTGGCGGCGATCGCCTTCGTGGCGCACGCCGACGTCGAACAGATTTACCGCGTCAACGTGGTCGGCACGCGCAACCTGCTGGAAGCGCTGGCGGGCAGCGCCAAAAAACCTTCCGCGGTGCTGCTGGCATCGAGCGCCAACATCTACGGCAACGCCGACTTGCCGGTGCTGGGCGAAGACACGCCCCCTGCGCCGGCCAACGACTACGCCGTCAGCAAGCTGTCCATGGAATACATGGCCCGCCTGTGGATGGACAAGCTGCCCATCATCGTCACCCGGCCGTTCAACTACACGGGCGTCGGCCAGCACGAGAACTTCCTGCTGCCGAAAATCGTGTCGCATTTCCGCCGCAAGGCCGCCGACATCGAGCTGGGCAACCTGCACGTGTGGCGCGACTTCTCGGACGTGCGCATGGTCGCAGCCGCCTACCGCCAACTGCTGGCGAAGGCGCCGGCCGGACAGACTTTCAACATCTGCTCCAGCATCGGCTACTCGCTGGGCGAAGCGCTGGACATGATGGGCCGCATCGCCGGCTACCAGATCAACGTGCATGTGAACCCCGCCTTCGTGCGCGCCAATGAAGTGGTGCGCCTGGTCGGCGACAACACCCGCCTGGCGGGCGTGGTGGGTGAAATCGTGCCGGTGCCGCTGGAGCAGACGCTGCGCTGGATGTACGAGGCTTGAGTGTCTTGCGCATTGGCCTCTCCACCACCACTGTTGAACCGGTCCTGACCGGCGGGCGCCTGGACGGCATAGGCGTCTACAGCCAGGCCCTGTTGCGGCATCTGCCGCAGACCGGCTGCTCGGTGCAGCCGTTTTCTTTCGCCCCCTTCCTGAAAGGCACGTCCGGCCTCAGCGTCGGCGAGGCCATGCCGCATTCCTTCCCACTGACCACGCTGCGCGACCTGGCCACGCCGGGCGCGGTGCGCCAGCACATGCCGTCGGTGGACCTGTACCACGCCACCGACTACCGCATCGTGCGTATGGACTGCATGGTGCTGGCCACGCTGCACGACGCCTTGCCGGTGTCCCATCCGGAATGGTGCAACCCGCGCCTGCGCGGCCTGAAGAACTGGCTGCAGGCGAAAGCCGCCCGCAAGGCCGACCATGTCATCGCGCACACCGAATTCGCCATCCGCGAACTGGTGGAATGCTTCGGCGTGTCCGACAAGCGCATCAGCGTGGTGCCGTGCGGCGTCGACGCGCAATGGCTGGTCCCGCCCGCGCCGCAGGCGCTGGCCGCCACCTTGGCGCAGTACGGCCTGAAGCCGGGCTATTTCCTGTTCGTCGGCACGCTGCAGCCGCGCAAAAACGTCGGCCGCATCCTGGAAGCCTACCTGGCGCTGCCGCCGGTAGTGCGCGCCAGGCGCCAGCTGGTGGTGGTGGGCGCGCCGGGCTGGCGCAGCGAAGAACAGCAGGCCCAGATGAAGGCGGCCGTGCAGAACGGCGAGAACGTGCTGTGGCTGGACCGCCTGACCGACGCCGAGCACCTGCGCCATGTGTACGCCGGCGCGGGCGTCTTCGTATTCCCCTCGCTGTATGAAGGCTTCGGCATTCCGGTGGTGGAGGCCTTCGCTTCCGGCGTGCCGGTGATCGCCTCCAACACCACCTCGCTGCCGGAAGTGACGCGCGGTGCGGCGCTGGAAGTCGACCCGCTGTCGGTGCCGGAGATCGGCGCGGCCATGCTGGAGCTGGCGCGCGACGACGCGCTGCGCGCGCGCTGCGTCGCCGCCGGCCGCGTGCGCGCTGTCGAGCTGACCTGGGCCGAAACCGCCCGCAAGACGGCCGCCGTGTACCACACCCTCTTATCCTGAACCTATGCGCGTCCTCCACTTCTACAAGACTTACTATCCCGATTCCTGGGGCGGCATCGAGCAGGTGATACGCCAGATGTGCGTCGGCACCGGCCGCCTGGGCGTGACCAATGAAGTGCTGACCCTGACCCGCAACGGCGGGCCCGCGCAGATGGAGATCGAGGGCCACACGGTGCACCGGGTGCCGCTCAGTTTCGAGATCGCCTCGAACGGCATGTCCTTCGGCGCCATCCGCAAGCTCAAGCACCTGGCGCGCAGCGCGGACGTGATCCATTACCATTTCCCGTGGCCCTTCATGGACATGGCGCACTTCCTGGCGCGCATCGACAAGCCCAGCGTGGTGACCTACCACTCGGACATCGTGCGCCAGAAAACGCTGCTGCGCGTGTACACCCCGCTCAAGCAGCGTTTCCTGAAAAGCGTGGACGCCATCGTCGCCACCTCGCCCAACTACCTGGCCTCGTCGCCGGTGCTGGGCCGCTACAAGAACAAGACCCGCACCATCACCTACGGCCTGGACAAATCGATCTATCCCCAGCCCTCGCGGCAGGTGCTGGACAAATGGCGCGCGCGCTGCGGCGGGCGCTTCTTCCTGTTCATCGGCATGCTGCGCTATTACAAGGGCCTGCACATCCTGCTCGACGCCGTGGCCAACACCGATTATCCGGTGGTGATTGTCGGCGCCGGCCCGCTGGAGCAGGAGTTGAAGCAGCACGCCGAACGCCTGGGCCTGACCCACGTGATGTTCGTCGGCGCGCTGGAGGAGGAAGACAAGGTGGCGCTGCTGGAGCTGTGCTACGCCATGGTGTTCCCCTCGCACCTGCGTTCCGAGGCCTTCGGCATTTCGCTGCTGGAGGGCGCCATGTACGGCAAGCCGATGATTTCCAGCGAGATCGGCACCGGCACCACCTACATCAATGTGGACCGGGTGACCGGCCTGGTGGTGCCGCCCAGCGATCCGCAAGCCTTCGGCGAGGCCATGCGGGCGCTGTGGGAGGATCCGGACATGGCGGCGCGGATGGGCGGGGGCGCCGCCGCGCGCTACGAAGAGCTGTTCACGGCAGAACGCATGGCGCACAACTACCTGGGGCTGTACCGGGAGCTGGCGCGCAAGGGCTGAGGCAGCGCTTGCCGTTCCCGCGAAGGGCTCGGCGCCCCCGCGATAAGCCATGCTGCGCATGCTCGCTCGCCCAGTATGGCTTATCGCGGGGAGGGCTAAGCCTCCCCCCAGCGCTCCTTGATCTCGACGATGGCCGGCAGGCGGGCCAGGAACAGGTCCACCAGTTCCGGGTCGAAATGCAGGCCGCGCTGCTGGCGCAGATACTGCACCGCGTCCTCCACCGGCCAGGCCGCCTTGTAGGGCCGCGCCGAGGTCAGCGCGTCGAACACGTCGGCGATCGCCACGATGCGCCCCTCGAGCGGGATGTCCTCCCCGGCCAGGCCCTGCGGATAACCGCTGCCATCCCATTTTTCATGATGCGTCAGCGCGATATTGCGCGCCAGCGCGAGCATGCCGTGCCCGTGCTCGCCGATGATGTCCGCGCCTATGGTGGCGTGCGACTGCATGATCTTCCACTCGTCCTTGTCCAGCGCGCCCGGCTTTTGCAGGATGCGGTCGGGGATGCCTATCTTGCCCACGTCGTGCATGGGCGCGGCGTGCAGCAGGTCTTCGGTGGCCGCTTCGCCCAGGCCGGCGGCCTGGCCCAGCACGCGCGCGTAGTGGCTCATGCGGATCACATGCAGGCCGGTTTCGTTGTCCTTGTATTCGGCGGCCAGGCCGAGGCGCTGCACGATCTGCAAGCGCGTTTCCTTCAGCTCGTCCACCCGCACCAGCGACAAATGCGTGCGCACGCGGGCACGCACGATAGGAGGGCTGAGCGGCTTGGTGATGTAGTCGACCGCGCCTGCCTCGAAGCCGGTCACCTCGTCGTCCGGATCGTTCAGCGCGGTGGCGAAGATGACGGGGATGGCGGCGGTGGACGGATCGGCCTTCAGCACGCGGCACGCTTCGTAGCCCGTCATGCCGGGCATCATCACGTCCATCAGGATCAGGCTGGGGCGTTCCTGGCGCGCCAGTTCCAGGCCGCGCGCGGCATCCTTGGCGAACAGCAGGCGGTAATGGTCTTGCAGGATGTGGCGCAGCAGCTGCAGATTGCCCGCCTCGTCGTCGACCACCAGGATCAGCGGCTGCAAAGGCGCTTGCTTCATGGCGTGCTTTCGGGAGCGTGCGGCAGGGCTGGCAGGGCCAGCGCGTCGGTCATGAGGGCATCCAGTCTGGTCTGCGCCAGCGGGAAATCGAAATTCGCCACCGCGTGGTGCAGCTGAGCCAGCGCGGCGGCCGGCACGTGGGCCTGCACCGTTTTCGACAGGCTGGCCAGCGCCGCGTCGTCCAGCGCGCCGCGCCGCAGCGATTGCAGCAACTGCTGCGCATCGGCCTTGGCGGCGGCGATGTCCAGCGCCAGGGCGGCCATGGCCGGGGACGGCGCGCCGCCGCCCTGCGCCGCAGCGGCCGGCGGCACCGATGACAAGGCCTGCGGCGCCGCTGCCCTGGCATTCGGCATTGCGCGGATGGCTTTCAGCGCGCCGGCCAGCTGCAGCGAGACCCCGGCCAGCGCCGCAGCCAGCGCACCGTCCGCCGCGTTGTCCGGCTCGCTGCGCTGCGCCGTGCCGTGCCCGGCCGTCGGCATGCTGTCCGGCGAGTGGTCCGGCACACTGCCCGGCACCACCGTTGCCGTCTGGACCTTTGCCGCCGCTTCCTCTTCAATGTCCGCCAGCGCCTGCGCCAGTTGTTCCAGCCCGAGGTTGGCGGCCACGCCGCGCGCGCGGTGCGCCTGCGCTTTCAGGGCCGCATAATCCCGGGCCGCAAGCTGCGCGTCGAGCCGCTGCGCGTCGTCGCAGTGTTCCCCGACGAAATGGGCCAGCGCCGCGCGGTAGCCCTGCTCGTCGCCATCCCAGCGGCGCAAGCCGGCCGCGCGGTTCAGCACGTGCAGGCCGAGCGCCGGGCGGGCCCCGTACATCGCTTCCGGCGTCGCGGCGGACCTCTCCAGCACGCGCGCGATTTCGCGCGACAGCGCCGTCCAGTCGACCGGCTTGGACGCGAAACCGTCCATGCCCGCCTCCGTGCTGGCCCGTCGGTGCGCTTCCAGCACGCTGGCCGTCATCGCGATGATGGGCACGCGCGGCCGGCCGGTCTGCGCCGCCTGCGCGCGGATGGCGCGCGTGGCCTCCAGGCCGTCCAGCACGGGCATCTGCACGTCCATCAGGATGACATCGAATTCCTCCTCCGCGGCCAGCACCGCGGCGGCCGCGCCGTCGGCCGCCGTGGTGACGATATGGCCGCGCTTCTCCATCAGCAGGCGCAGCAGCTCCAGGTTCTGCGCCACGTCGTCCGCCGCCAGCACGCGCAGCGGCCGCAGTTCGCACGCGCCGCGCTTGTGGGCGCCGCGCTCGCCGGCTTCCTGCGCCCGGGCCTGCAGCGCGGGCCGCAGCGGCAGCAGCACATGGAACACCGTCCCTGCGCCCGGCGCGCTCTCGGCCCAGATGCGCCCGCCCATCAGCTCCGCCAGCTGCTTGCTGATGGTGGTGCCCAGTCCCGTGCCGCCGTAGCGCCGCGTCATCGACGGGTCGGCCTGGGTGAAGGGGTCGAAGATGGCGCTCAGGCGCTCCTGCGGTATGCCGATGCCGGTGTCGCGCACTTGCAGGTGCAGCTGCCCTTCGTGCAGCGCCGCGTGCAGCGCCACGCTGCCTTTTGCGGTGAACTTGACGGCGTTGTCCAGCAGGTTGGTGAGGATCTGGCGCACGCGCAGCTCGTCGCCGTGCAGGCGCACCGGCAGTTCGGGCGCGTAGCGCACTTCCATCGCCAGGCCCTTGCTGCGCGCGGCCGCGCCGCAGGTCGAGGTGAGTTCGTCGATCAGGGCCAGCATGTCGTAGTCGGCCAGTTCCAGTTCCACCGCGCCCTTGTCCAGCTTGGCCGTGTCGAGGATTTCGTTGAGCAGGCGCAGCAGGGAACGGCCCGCGCTGCGCACCGTGTCCAGGTGGCGCCGCTGTTCCGGCTGCAGATCCGAGTCGAGCAGCACGTCGGTGAAGCCGAGGATGGAGTTCATCGGCGTGCGGATCTCGTGGCTCATATTGGCCACGAAGCTGGCGCGCGCGGCGGCGGCTTGCTCGGCGGTCTCCTTGGCGCGGCGCAGTTCCTGCTCCATCCCGCGCCGCTCGGTGATGTCGAGCATGACGCCGTCTATCCAGCGCACTTCGCCGGCAGCGTCGCGCACCACGGCGCCGTGCTCCCAGATCCAGCGCAGCGTGCCGTCGGCGTGCCGCAGCGCATATTCGATCAGGTAGGGCTGCTCGCTGGCGATGCATTGCTCCAGCGTCTGCTCCATGCGCGGCGCGTCGGCCGCCACGATCAGGCTTGTTAGCGTGCGGAGCGCGTCCGGGCCGATGAAGTCGCGCGCAGGATGGCCCGCCACGTGCTCCACGCCGTCGCTGACGAAGACCAGCTTGCGTTCCCCCTCGGCCAGGCAACGGAAGGAGATGCCGGGGATGTGGCCGATCAGCGAGCGGAATTGCTGCTCGCTCTCGCTGAGCGCCTGCATCATCGCGCGCCGTTCGCTGATGTCGGTGATGAACAGCACGTACACGTCCTCGCCACCCATGCTGGCGTGGCCCAGCGCGCGCCGGATCGGCACCAGGCTGCCGTCCTTGCGCAGGCCGAGCAGCTCGGCGCCCGCGTGGGCCGCGCGCGTGTCGCGCTGGCGCAGATGGTAGAGCAAGCCGTCCTGCGCCGAGCGCTGCGGATCGGCGATCAGCAGCGACACGTTGCGGCCGATGATCTCCCTGCGCTGCCAGCCGAAGATGCGTTCGGCCGAGGCGTTGAATTCCTGGACCACGCCGTCGCCGTTGACGGTGACCACGCCGTCCACGGTGGTGGTCAGCAGCGCGCGCATCCAGCTTTCGCTCTGGCGCAGGTGGCGGTAGAGTTCGCGGTAGCGCAGCAGGCCGTAGGCGGCCATCACGAACACGGTGAAGGCGACGGTGATGACGGAGATGGCCAGCGCCAGGAAGGTGCTGCCCGGGCCTGGCGCGGAGCCGGGGGGCGGCACGCCGACGAAACGCGCGGCGGCCATGCCGGTGTAGTGCATGCCGGAGATGGCGCTGCCCATGAAGACAGCGCTGAGCGCAAGGCGCGAGCTGTTTTTCAGGCGCGCGCCCGCGTAGCGCAAGCCGAAGCGCACCCACAGCGAGGCGGTGCCGAGCACCACTGCCACCAGCACCGAGAGCGCGAACATCAGCGGATCGTAGCGCAGTTCCAGGGGCGACTGCATGGCCGCCATGCCGGCGTAGTGCATGGCGCCGATGCCGAGGCCGACCAGCAGGCCGCCGCAGGCCAGCGTCTGCGCGTCCACCTTGCGGCGGCGCACCAGGGCCAGCGCCACGAAGGAGGCGGCCAGGCTGGGCACGATGGAGAGGATGGTGAGGCGGGGTTCGTAGCTGACGGTGGTGCAGAGGTTAAAGGCCAGCATGCCGATGAAGTGCATGGCCCAGACGCCGCAGCCCAGCGCCAGGCTGCCCGCCAACAGCGCCACGGTGCGCAGCATGCGGTGGCTGCCGCCGCGCGCCTGGCCGGCCAGTTGCAGCCCCATCCACGACGAGAAGATCGCCACCAGCACCGACAGCGCCACCAGCGCCGTATCGTACTGGCCGAAGGTGAGCAAGGCCGGATCGGCAGGCGGCGAAAACAGTTGCAGCAGGGAGGTCTGGTCCATGGCGTGTAGGCTGTTAAGTTTGCAACATACAGTATCACATTTCCGTGTGGCAATATCTCTTTGTTGCGCGGGAGGCCGACCTTATTTGCCAGCGTTATTGGTTCCCATTTGTTGCGCCGCGCGTTCCATCCCATCCTTGTCCATGATCCCGACGCCGCCAGAATCACGGCGCGGTATGCCGGTGCCGGTGGGCGTGTCGTTCTCGTCGTCGATAGAGGCCGACTGAGTGAATTCAGGATCGGTGCTTGCGCAGCCGCCGAGCAGCGCCGCAGACAGCCAGCGGCAGTAGGTTTTTTTTTTCATCACTGGTCCTTTCTAGGACTTGTGAGAGGAAAAAATCATAGCACCTAAAAAGTGGCTGAAAGGCGAGAGAAGTGTAATATTTGCAAAATTAATAAATTGCAATTTACTAGTGAGTTCATCCGCCACGGGCGACGCGCGCGTCGCGGTTCGGGAATTGCATCAAGGTTGATTCAGCCATGCCTGCGCGGCAGTCCAAGATGCAGGCAACAAAAAACCCGCTCTGTCGTATGACATGCGGGTTCTGAGCTTTGGTGATGCTGTATTTTGCGGTATTGGTGCCCCGGGCCGGAATCGAACCGGCACGAATTTCTTCGGCAGATTTTGAGTCTGCTGTGTCTACCAGTTCCACCACCAGGGCGGCACGTGTACACGCAAGGCACACATTATAGTCCAGCCGCGCTGAAATTGTAAGCCTGGCTCCCTTGGTATTTGTGTCATCATTCTGGCTGACGTCTCAACCGCGCTCAGCGAGCGCCAAGCAAGCATGAAAAACAAGAAGATACGCGAAATTATTCTGGGCAAGCCGCTCGATCCGATGCGCAGCGAAACGCGCCATTCGATGGCGCTGGTGGCCTTCCTGGCCTGGGTCGGCCTGGGCGCCGACGGCCTGTCCTCGTCGGCCTACGGCCCGGAGGAAACCTTCCGCGCGCTGGGCACGCACACCCACCTCGGCCTCTACATGGCCATCGCCACCGCCATCACGGTGTTCATTATCGCGCTGGCCTACAACCAGGTGATCGAATTGTTCCCGACCGGCGGCGGCGGCTACCGCGTGGCCACCAAGCTGGTCGGACCATATATGGGCCTGATCTCCGGCTGCGCGCTGGTGCTTGACTACGTGCTCACCATCGCCATCTCGATCGCCTCCGGGGTGGACGCGCTGGCGTCCTTCCTGCCGCTCGGCTTCCAGCCCTACAAGCTGTGGGCCGAAGTGTTCTTCATCGCGCTATTGATCGTGATGAATCTGCGCGGCCTGAAGGAAGCGATCCAGATCCTGCTGCCGATCTTCATCGGCTTCGTCGTCACCCACCTGATCCTCATCGTGTATGGCGTCTACGCCCATGCCGAGAACCTGCCCGGCCTGGTGCCCAGCACCATCAACGAGACTGTCAGCCTGGCGGGCGGCATAGGCTGGACCGGCGTGGCCGGCATGCTGCTGCTCGCCTATTCGCAGGGCGGCGGCACATACACGGGCCTGGAGGCGGTGTCCAACAACGTCAACCTGCTGGCCGAACCGCGCGTGCGGACCGGCAAGATGACCATGCTGTACATGGCGCTGTCGCTGGCGGTGACGGCGGGCGGCATCATCATGCTCTACCTGCTGTGGGATGCGCGTCCGGTGCCGGGCGAAACGCTGAACGCGTCCACCTTCAAGAGCATCATCGACCACATGGGCCTGGGCGGGCCCGTGGTCAACCAGGTGGCGCTGGCGGTCGTGCTGGCGTTCGAAGCCGGGCTGCTGTTCGTGGCCGCCAACACCGGTTTCCTGGGAGGGCCGTCGGTGCTGGCCAATATGGCCAGCGACTCCTGGGTGCCGCACAAATTCCGCTACCTGTCGACGCGGCTGGTGACGCAGAACGGCATCCTCGTGATGGGCCTGGCCGCGCTGGCCATCCTGTACTGGACCGGCGGCAGCGTCACCTTGCTGGTGGTGCTGTATTCGATTTCCGTGTTCCTGACCTTCGCCATTTCGCTGTTCGGGCTGTGCCTGTACTGGGTGCGCAGCCGCAAGAAGGGCAAGTCCTGGCTGGGCCGCTTCCTGCTGTCGCTGGTGGGCTTCACGATCTGCGCCGGCATCCTGGTGATCCTGCTGATCGAGCGCTTCGCCGAAGGCGGCTGGGCGACCGTGCTGATCATCGGCGCCATCGCCGCCGTGTGCGTGCTGGTGCGGCGCCACTACCGCGAGACCAAAAGCGCCATCCATTCGGTGGACGAAGTGTTCGCCAGCCAGCCCTTCGGCCCCAACCGGGAAGCGGTGGAGCCGAACCCGGAGAACCAGACGGCGGTCTTTATCGTCGGCAACTCGCGCGGCGGCGGTCTGCACGCGCTGCTGTGGGTGCAGCGCATGTTCCCCGGCCACTTCAAGAATTTCCTGTTCATCAATGCGCGCACGGTGGACTCGCACGCTTACGGCGGTGAAGGCGCGCTGGAGCAGATGCGCAGCGACGCCGAAACCACGCTGGAATACTTCGTCGATTTCTGCCACAGCCACAACATGGCATCCTCGTCCTACCTGGGCTTCGGCACCGACGCGGTGGACGAGGTGACGCGCATGTGCGAAGAGATCAGCAGCGAATTCCCGAACGCGATCTTCTTTACCAGCAAGCTGATTTTCTCCAGCGATAACTGGTTCACGCGCGCGCTGCACAACCAGGCCTCGCTGGCCGTGCAGCGGAGATTGCACCTTGAGGGTCTGCAGATGGTGATATTGCCGATGAAGGTGTAAGGCTTAAATCATCAGCTTGCGCATGGTCGCATTCGCCAGCAACTCGCCCCGCACCGCGACCTGGTTGCGGGTTTCGACGGTGAAGCCGTGGCGGGTGAACAGGGGCTCGGCGGTCAGGCTGACGTCGGAGCGCAGCACGGCGATGCGGCGCTGCGCGGCCAGGCCGAAAATATGCCGCAGCAGCGCGCCGCCGATGCCGCGGCCGGCATACGGCGCGGCCACGAAAAACATGTCGATGTAGCCGGACGGCTGCAGATCGCTGAACGCGGCCAGCTCGCCGTCGACCTCGGCTACCCAGCTCTGGTTGGCGCGCATGCGCTGTTCCCACAGATCTTCGTCGTATTGCTCCGGCGCCCACGCGATCAGCTGCTCGGCCGTGTAGTCGCGACTGGCGAGTCCATGGACGGAGGAGTGGAAGATGGCGCGCAAACGGGCTTCTTCGCCGGGCTGGTAAGGGCGGATCTGCATCGCGCTATCTTACTCCGCCTTGCATATAAATTATCAATGGCGTTCCAACTTCCCCTCCGCCGAGCGGCTGCTAGTATGAGATATCCAACCGGGAGGTAAAAATGAAAACATTGCTAGCTATGGCCGCGTGCGCGGCCGCGTTGCTCGGCGCGTCTTGCGCCTATGCTGAACCCCAAGCCGATAGCGTGCAGATCAAAGCCCCGGTGAAGGTCGCCGTGGAGCCGGGCGAGTTCGACGACTATGCTTATTCGTATGACCTAAGCAACGGCGAGCGCATCGCTTTTTCGCGGCGGGGCCAGCACTACTTTGCGCGCCTCGATGGCCAGGCGAAGACGGCGCTGCACCCGCGCGGGGAGGGCGTGTTTGTGACCGACACCGGCGCCCGCGTGGAATTTGCCGACCAGGGCGCCACCCTGGTCATCCGCAATTATGAGCGGCTCGCCATCGGCGCCGGGCTGCCGGAGAACACGGTGATGATGGCGCAGCGCTAGGCCGGGCCGCTCCCTTAGCCGATTGCGCGGCGGTCGCTGTGGCGGCGCTCCGGGCGCTGCAGCGGCGCCGTGTCGAGGCGCTCGTCGAGCAGCGCGAAGATCTCGTCCTTCGACAGCACGTAGCGTTCCAGCAGCACGTCCTTGATGGATTCCATCGCGGCGCGGTAGTCGCCGATGGCGCCCAGGGTGTAGCTGTACAGCTCGTCCGCCTTGGCTTCCACCTGCACCAGCGTGTGCTCGTTGCTGTCGCGCTTGAACTGGCTGTAGTCGAGCTTGGAGCGCGAGTACATCGACAGCTGGTTGACCATGGTGTCGAGCATGCGCGTCGCCTTCTGGATGTCGTTCTGGCTGCCCACCGAGATGCCGCGCGCCCCGTAGAACAGTTCCTCGGCCGCGACGCCGCCGTACAGCTGCACCACGTCCTGCTCCAGCTCTTCCAGCGTGCGCAGCGACAGGTCGTCGCCGGCCGACAGCACATAGCCCAGCGCGCCCAGCTTGGACACGGACTCGGTGCTGATCTTGAGCAGGTGCGATTTTTCCTTCACCTCGCCCAGCGGCATGCCCTGGCGCAGATAGGGGTCGATCTGCATGAAGAAGTGGCCCAGCTCGTGCAGCGCGATGCGCTCGCGCTGGCGCTCCTTCTCGGCGGTCGTGGCGCGGTCGGTCAGGCCGATGGTGGCGCGCTCGAAGGCGCGGAACATCAAGTCGGTGTCGATGATCCTGTTTTCCTGGATGGCGATCATGCTGGCGCGCTCGACCACGGTCTCCAGCAGTGCCGGGCTGAGGTTGGCGGTGATCTCGGCCACCTGGTTCAGGTCCAGGTTGGCCCAGTCGACGCAGCCGTCCTGCTTGCGCTTGAGGAAGGTCTGCACCAGCATGCCGCGCTCGTTCTTGTTCGGCAGGCGGAAATTGATCTTCACCGAGAAGCGGCGCAGCATAGCTTCATCCATCTGGCTGCTGTTGTCGTCGAAGTTGGAGGCCACCACCCAGATCACGCCGGCGCCCTCGTCGCTTTTCACGCCGTCGAGCAGGCCCAGCAGGGTGTTGGCGGTGTCGTCTTCCCATTTCTTTTCGCCGCGTCCGCGCGGCATGAACAGCGCCTGCGCCTCGTCCAGGAAGATGATGCAGGAGCCGCGCGCGCAAGCCTTGCGGTACAGCGCGTTGAGCGCTTTCGAGCCGCCGCCGATATAGCCCGATTCCAGCGCCGAGCCGGAGGCCTGGATCAGCGGGATGTTGAGGCGCTTGGCCAGGTAGCCGGCCAGCTTGGTCTTGCCGGTGCCCGCCGGGCCGGTCAGCATCACATTGAAGGGCTTGTCGATGTTGTGCGATTTGTAGACGCGGCGGTTGCGTATCATGTCTTCCAGGTGCAGCACTTCCTGCTTGATGTCGTCCATGCCGATCAGGTCGTCCAGGCTGCCCTTGAGCTGGTCCGGCGAGATCACGCTGGCGCTCATGCCCATGCCGGGTATGCCGAACTTGAGCACGAACAGCAGCAGCACCACCACCGCGATGTCGAAGGCGTGGCGCACGGCGAAGTCTTTGACGCCGCCCAGCGCGCCGCCTTCGTCCTGCAGCACGGCCTTGTGGCTCGCCAGCCATTCTTCCTGCGCAATGCCGTAGGGGATGTTATTGCGCAGCAGTACTTCGCGCTCCAGGCTCAGGTGCGAGGTGCTGGGCACTTTCACCACGTGCAACTCGGCCGCGTCCTTGAACTTGTAGATGTAGCGCGGCGCCTCCGACAGCGGCTTGGCCACCAGCAGGTATTCCAGGCGCGCACTTTGGCCCGCCAGCGCCGTGATCTCGGCGATGTTCTGCGAGCGGATGATGGGGCCGGCGGTCTGCGCCACGTCGCTGCGCCAGGCGGCCAGGCCGATGGCCGCCGTGATGGCGGCAAGCAGGACGACACGGACCCAGGTGTTCTTGAGCGCGAGCTGAAGTTTGTAGATGTTAAACATGATTATGTGGGGGGCTCAACAAGATTGCTGGCGCGCTGCAGCGCGGCTGTTGGGGCGCGGCGGCGTACACCGGTTCGGGCTGGCGCGCAGGGCGGGGCGCTGGCCAGCACATCTCGTGCTGTGGGGCAATTGGAATACCCCGACTATAGCGCCCTCTGCCTGTTTTGTGTGCAGATTTCGGCAAAAAAAAACGGTGGCACAACAGCATGGTCAAGCTAATAATGTATTGATTACAATGACTATTTTGGTTTTTCCAACGCTTCAGTGCGCAGCGGGAATTCGTCCTGCCATCGCCAACCCTCCACGTTGGCGACAGCATAGCACGGCAGATCAGCGCTCCACGCGACGGTACAGGCGGAAGCGTTCCTGGCGGTCCGAGGCGCGGCGGCCGTCCCAGATCTTGTCCCAGTGGCGGGCGCGGTGCTGCGGCGCCAGCTCGAGTTCGTCCTGGATGCGGATGTTGTCCTGCACCAGCAGCAACTGGCACTGGCGGCCGGGCGGGGCGAAGGGCAGTTTGCCAAAGTAGACGAAGGAGGCGCGCTGGGCCGGGCCGACATTGGTTTCCACGCAGTCGGCGCCGGGAGGCACCGCGCCGGCGGCCTGGCGGGCTACCGTGGCGTAGCTCTTGCTATAGTTGGCGGCCGGCAGGAACAAGGTCATGGACAAGATCCACACCAGGATCAGGCCGCCGGACGACAGCACCACCGCGCGCCACAGCACGGCCGGCTGGCGCGACAGGCGCCAGTGCACCAGCAGGAACCAGCCCACGGTGGCGGCGGCCGCCACCAGCACGGGCAGGACGTGGAACTCGGGCGTGAAGCCGGGTACCAGCTTGAGCGCGTTGTGGGCCGCCTTGGCCGGCCAGCCGGTGAACATGGCGCTCCAGAACAGCCACAGGATGGCTGCGCACAAGGTCAGCACCATGACCGAGAACCAGTCGATGGCGTTGATGGCGCCGCGCTTCATGGTCAGCAGGCCGAAGGCGGCCATGATGGCCAGCGGCGGCAGCAGCAGCAGCAGCTGGCCTTGCTCGGGCGCGGGATGGAACAGGGCCAGCAGCGCGGCCATGGAGGCGAAGGTGACCGGCACCACGATGTGCAGCACGCGGCGCTGGCGGCGCCAGGCGTACACGGCCCAGGCGGCGAACGGCCAGGCCGGCCAGAAGAACCACACGCCCACGCGCAGGAAGTAGCCCAGCGACTGCGGCGACGGCAGGCCGATCTGCGCGGCGTTCCACTGCATCCAGGCGGTCAGCGGCTTGGCGGCCGCCGCGGCCGCCGCGGCAGCGCTTGCCGCTGCCGCGGCGGCGCCCGCGCCGGAGGCGGCCGATGTCGACGGCGCCAGCGCGGCGGCGCTGCCGGCCGCGGAAGCGGCGATGGAAGCGGCGGAGGAAGCGGTAGCGGAGGCGGCAGCGCCAGCGGCGGCCGCCGCAGCGGAAGCAGCCGCGGCGTAAGCGGCGGACGCGGCCGAGGGCTGGGCCATCAGCGCCGGCAGCAGCCAGGGCATGGTGGCCAGCGCGCCGACGGCGACGGACACGGCCAGGTCGCGCAGCGTGCGGCCGGCCGGCATGTCCAGGAAGCGGCTGCACAGGAACAGGGCCAGCACCAGGAAGGCTGGCGCCATCCAGCCGCGCGCCAGCACCATCAGGCCGAGCGCCAGGCCGATCAGCGAAGCGTTGCGCAGCGACGGCAGTTCCATGTAGCGCACCGAGCGGTACAGCAGCAGCGACAGCAGCGCCACCTGCAGCGGTTCGGCGGTGGTGACGTGGCTTTGCACCAGCAGGCCCAGGCAGCCGAGGTAGATCAGGCTGGCCGCGTCGGCCAGGGTGCGGCCGAAGTCGTCCGGCTCGGGCTGGCCGCCGAAGGCCAGTTTCAGCGGCTGCGCGTCCTGGCGGCGGCCCAGCGCGAAGGTGACGTACCACAGCGAGAGCACGCCCAGCAGGAAGACGAGGACGGTGGACACGCGCGCGGCCAGCACGTCGCCGAGCAGCCAGCCGAACAGTTTGATGCAGGCGGCGCCCAGCCAGAACGCCAGCGGGCCCTCGTCGGGCATCGGCAGGCCGGCGATGTTGGGCCACAACCAGTCCTGCCAGCCGCCCTGCGCCATGGTCCACATGACGCCGAAGCTGGCGGCGTCGTCGATCTTCCAGGGTTCGCGGCCGATCAGGCCCGGCAGGATATACAGCAGGCCGAGGGCGTAGATGGCCCAGCGGGGCAGGGCGAGGGTGGCGGCGGCGGGCAGACGGACAGGCTTCATCGGCAAGGGCGCAAAAAGGAATCAGTATGAATGAAAAAAAAGGCAGCCGTAGCTGCCTTTTTTGGTGCAATACGGCGAATTAGCCGTTTGCAACGGCGGTTTTCGAACCGACGGCGCCGAACTTCTGGCGGAATTTCTCAACGCGGCCAGCGGTGTCGACGATTTTGTGCTTGCCGGTGAAGAACGGGTGCGACTCAGCCGACACCTCGATCTTGACCAGTGGGTATTCTTTACCCTCGTGCTCGATTTTTTCGCGGGTGTTGATGGTCGAACGGGTGATGAATTTGAAGTCGCACGACAGGTCGTGGAACACAACTTCGCGGTATTCTGGATGGATTTCTGGTTTCATGTGCTTCTCTCTAGGGGTAGGTAGCCAAACAGCACTTCGTCGGTCGTCTTGCTTCTTGACCCGATTGCCGCTCACTTGCCAGTGGTTAAAAACAACCGTCGATTATACAGCGGACGGCAAAAAGCAGCAAGCCGCGCCGAATGTCATTCCCGCGAACGCGGGAATCCATAGGGTGCGGCTTACGGATGCGGAGCATGGATGCCCGCGGGGGCGCCGAGCCGTTCGCGGGAATGACAGGGCGGAGGCTTAGCCGCCGCGACGCATCATGTCGAAGAATTCCAGGTTGGTCTTCGTGGCCTTCATCTTGTCGAGGATGAACTCCATCGCTTCGATCTCGTCCATCGAGTACAGCAGCTTGCGCAGGATCCAGATCTTCTGCAGCTGGTCGGCCTTGATCAGCAACTCCTCGCGGCGGGTGCCGGACTTGTTCAGGTTGATCGCCGGATAGACGCGCTTCTCGGCCAGGCGGCGCTCCAGGTGCACCTCCATATTGCCGGTGCCCTTGAATTCCTCGTAGATCACGTCGTCCATGCGCGAGCCGGTTTCGATCAGCGCGGTGGCGATGATGGTCAGCGAGCCGCCTTCTTCGATGTTGCGCGCGGCGCCGAAGAAGCGCTTCGGACGTTGCAGCGCGTTGGCGTCCACACCGCCGGTCAGCACCTTGCCGGAGGCAGGGATCACGGTGTTGTAGGCGCGCGCCAGGCGGGTGATCGAGTCCAGCAGGATGACCACGTCTTTTTTCATCTCGACCAGGCGCTTGGCTTTTTCCAGCACCATCTCGGCGACCTGCACGTGGCGGGTGGCCGGTTCGTCGAAGGTCGAGGCGACCACTTCGCCGCGCACCGAGCGCTGCATCTCCGTCACTTCCTCCGGGCGCTCGTCGATCAGCAGCACGATCAAGGTGACGTCGGGGTGGTTGGCGGTGATGGCGTGCGCGATGTGCTGCAGCATGACCGATTTGCCGGACTTCGGCGAGGCCACCAGCAGGCCGCGCTGGCCCTTGCCGATCGGCGAGATCAGGTCGACGATGCGGCCGGTGATGTTCTCGGCGCCGTTCATCTCGCGCTCCAGGCGCAGCGGCTCGTTCGGGTGCAGCGGCGTCAGGTTCTCAAACAGTATGCGGTGTTTCGAGGCTTCCGGCGATTCGCCGTTGACCTTGTCTACCTTGACCAGCGCGAAGTAGCGCTCGCCGTCTTTCGGGGTGCGCACTTCGCCCTCGATGGAGTCGCCGGTGTGCAGATTGAAGCGGCGGATCTGCGATGGCGAAATGTAGATGTCGTCGGTGGACGCCATGTAGGACGCGTCGGGCGAGCGCAGGAAGCCGAAGCCGTCCGGCAGGACTTCCAGGGCGCCGTCGCCGAAGATCTGCTCGCCGGATTTGGCGCGCTTCTTCAGGATGGCGAACATCAGTTCCTGTTTGCGCAGGCGTGCCGCGTTGTCGATGTCCAGGCCGATCGCCATCTCCAGCAAAGCGGAGACGTGTAAGGCCTTGAGTTCAGATAGATGCATATGTGTGAGTGTCCCGTGACGGGAGAAAATGGTAGGGGAGGGGACTGCGTGGGGTTGATCAAGCGGTAACGTATGGCCCGCGATGTGCCTGTTACCTGCCAAGCAGGCGGCGCTGCGGGCGCAGCACCGCCTATCTTACTTAAATATTGCTGTCGATGAAAGAGGTCAGCTGGCCTTTTGCCATCGCGCCGACTTTTTGTGCCGCCGGCACGCCGTTCTTGAACAGGATCAGCGTCGGAATGCCACGGATGCCGAACTTGGCAGGCACGGCCTGGTTGGCGTCCACGTCCAGCTTGGCGATGGTCAGCTTGCCGTCGTATTCCTTGGCCACTTCTTCCAGGATGGGAGCGATGCTCTTGCAAGGACCGCACCACTCGGCCCAGAAGTCGACCAGCACAGGGCGGTCGGATTTCAGCACGTCGGCTTCGAAGGATGCATCGGTAATGTGTTTGATATTTTCGCTCATGTCTTTTTCCCTCGGTCGGAGGTGTTGGGTCTTTAGTTAGTTACGCCTGGTTGATTATGCCATTGTCGCTGGATATCGTCTGGACGCGGCCGGGTTACAAGCCGCAGATGGAGACGTCTTCCATGAATTCAACAGATGCCCTGATAGATGGCAAGAGGATAACAGGCGGGAGATGAATCAAATAATAACGCATTTTCGGCGACTGTGCGGAATTTGCTGTTGTGGTCGTACGGCAACAGTCGAAAACAGTTGCCATGCCATTCCGCGCGGGGTCAGCGGCGGTACATGGCGGCCAGGTTGACCAGGTCGCCCAGTTCGGCCGTGGCCACCGGTTTTTTGCAGGCCCCCAGGATGGTCAGGCCCTGCGCCATGGCCAGCCGTTCGGCGGCCTTGAGCACGCCCGCGTCCATGCCCGACAGCAGCACCACCGTGCCCGCGTAGTCGCTTTCGGCCAGCAGGCGCAGGAATTCGATGCCGTCCATGTCGGGCATCGACAGGTCGCACACCAGCAGGTCGGGCGGCGCGTCGTGCAGCAGCGACAGCGCGATCTTGGCGCTGGTGGCGCTGACCACGTCGAACTGGCCCAGGTCCTCCAGCATGTCCTCCAGCAGCGACAGCATGAAGGGATCGTCGTCCAGCAGCAGGATGCGCAGGAGGCTGGTGCGGGTGGCGGTGCTTGTTTCTTGTTGAGTTGTCATTGCCGTGCTTGCTTAGGGTTCGGTGAGTGGTTCGCTTAGTTGTCGTTGGCGAAAGTGGTGTTGTTCATGATTTGTTCGGTGACCTGTTCCAGCAGCGGCCACAGCCCGGCGGCGATGGCGCGCGCGCGCGCCAGCTCGTCGGCCGGCTCGCCCGGCGCCAGGTGCTCCAGAGCGTGGCACAGCTCGGCCATGCCGATCGCGCCCACGGTGCGCGCCGACGATTTGATGCGGTGCCCCAGTTCGCGCACGCGCGCCACGTCGCCCTGCGCCAGCGCGGCGTCGATCTCGTCGAAGCCGGCCTGCGTGGTCTGCAGGAACTTGAAGGCGAACTTGCGTATCTTCTGCGGATTGTAGCCGAGCAGCTGGGCCAGGATGGACAGGTCGATCACGGCCGGGTCGCCGGCCAGCGTGGCGGTGAAGGCGGGCCGGGCCGGCTTGGCGGGCGGGCCATTGGCCGCCTCGCTGTCCTCGGCGCGCTGGGCCGGCAGCCAGTTGGCGATGGTCTGGTACATCAGCGCCGGCTGGATGGGCTTGGAGATGAAATCGTCCATGCCGGCGTCCAGGCAGCGCACCCGGTCGTCGCTGGTGGCGGTGGCGGTCATGGCCAGCACCCGCAGCGCGGCCAGCTGCGGGTCGGCGCGGATGCGGCGGGTCGCCTCCAGGCCGTCCATCAGCGGCATCTGCACGTCCATCAGCACGCAGTCGAAGCTGGCCTGGCGCAGCAGGGCCAGCGCCTCCTCGCCGTTGTTGGCCAGGCACACCGAGCTGCCGGCCTCCTCCAGCATTTCCAGCGCGATCTGCTGGTTGAAGGTGTTGTCCTCGACCAGCAGGATGCGGGCGTTCTTGAGCGTACCCATGACGGCGGCGGTGCGCGCCGTGGCCAACAGCTCGGCGGCGGCGTCGCTGACGCTGTTGATGATCTCGGGCACGGCGCGGGTCGACACGCCCAGGCGTGCGGTAAACCAGAAGGTGCTGCCTTCGCCGGCCACGCTGCGCACGCCGACCTCGCCGCCCATCAGCTGGGCCAGCTGCTTGCAGATCGCCAGGCCCAGGCCGGTGCCGCCGTATTCGCGCGTGGTGGAGGTGTCGGCCTGCTGGAAGGACTGGAACAGCTTGCCCATTTCCTCTTCCGACAGGCCGATGCCGTGGTCGCGCACTTCGAAGCGCACCAGGCAGTTGGCGGCGTCGCTGACGGCGTTGACGACCTTCACCGCGATGTGGCCGTGCTCGCTGAACTTGATGGCGTTGTTGGTGTAGTTGATCAAGACCTGGCCCAGCCGCAGCGGGTCGCCGCGCAGCACCGGCGGCAAGGTCGGGTCGATCTCGAACAGCAGGTTCAGGCCCTTGCCGGCCGCCTTGGGCGCCACCACCGTGGTCAGGGTCTGGATCACGTGGTCGAGCGCGAAGTCGACGTGCTCGATCTCCAGCTTGCCGGCCTCGATCTTGGAGATGTCGAGGATGTCGTCGATGATGCCCAGCAGGTGCTCGCCGGCGAAGCGGATCTTCTCCAGGTAGTCGCGCTGGCGCGGGTCGAGGTCGGTCTTCAGGGCCAGGTAGGCCATGCCGATCACGCCGTTCATCGGGGTGCGGATCTCGTGGCTCATATTGGCCAGGAACTGGCCCTTGGCCTGGCTGGCCTCCTCGGCCACCTGCTTGGCCTGGTCGAGCTGTTCGGTGCGCTGCGCCACCCTTTCCTCGAGGTGCTCGTTCAGTTCGCGCAGCGCCTGCTCGGCGTGCTTGCTGTCGGTGATGTCGATCGACATGCAGATCAGGTAGGCCGGCTGGCCGCGCTCGTCGAACACGGGGTTCTTGAAGGTGCGCAGGTGGCGCATGTCGCGTAGCGTGGGGTTCCACACCGTTTCCTCGTAGTCCAGCATGACGCCGCCGGCGAAGGCCTCGGCGTCGCGCGCGCGGAACAGCGCCATCTCGTCGGGCGAGTGGAAGGGGCTGTCGTCGCCGCCCATCAGTTCGTCGAAGCGGAAGCCGAACTGCGCCTCGCAGGCCGGGTTCATCAGCAGGAAGCGGCCGTCCGGCGCCTTGATGAACAGGCCGGTCGGCATCATCTTGATGATCTCCTGCAGCCGCTGCTCGCCCTGGCGCAGCGCGTCCTCGCTGCGCTTGCGGTAGCTGATGTCGGTCAGGCTGACCACCGCCATCGGCGTGGCGCCCAGCTCGTCGCGCATCGGCTCGGCGTTCACCGACAGCCAGCACTGGCCGCCGTCGGCCTGGCGCACGCCCATCACCACGCCGCGCACCGACTGGCCGGACACCAGGGCCAGGTAGACCGGGTGCTGGTCGCGCGCGAACGGCTGGCCGTCCTCGCGCACGCCGGGCCACAGGCCGGCACCCGGCTGGGCCGAGGCGCCCAGCATGCGGGCCGCGGCGGCGTTGCTCTCCAAAATCAGGCCGTCGCCGTTGAGCACCACCAGGCCGTTGGTGACGGCGTTGAACACCGAGGCCATGCGGCGGCTCGAGTTGCGCAGCGCCTGGTCGGCCAGGCGGCGGTCGTTGATGTCGGTGATCATGGCCAGCGTGCCGGCGTAGGCGCCGTGCTCGTCGTTGACCAGGGTGGTCGACAGCAGGCCCCACATCGGCGTGTGGTCCTGGCGGAAGAAGCGCACGTCGCCCTGCTCGGCCTGGCCGGACGGGCGCCGCTGCTGGTGGCTGCGCAGCAGCGCCTGGCCTTCCTCGTCCATGAAGGCGCTCATAGTCCGGCCCAGCATGTCCTCGATCTCGTAGCCCAGCATGCGCGCCATGGTGGGGTTGACGAAGGTGGTCTTGTCCTCGGCGTCCGTCATCCAGATGCCCTCGGCGGCGGTCTGCACGATCAGCCGGTAGCGCTCGGAGCTCGCCTGCAGCGCCTCCTCGGCGCGCTGTCGCTGCGTCATATCGCGCAGCGACACCACCGACAGGCTCTGGCCCGCCAGGTGGATGGGCGCCAGGTGCACCATGGCCGGGAAGTGGCTGCCGTCCTGGCGGCGCGCGGTCAGCACCCGGGCCGGCAGGCCGGGCCGGGTGAACAGTTCGCGCGGGCGGCCCGGCGTGGTGCGCATGGTGTCGGGCACCAGCAGTTCCATCGACAGGCCGAGCATTTGTTCGGCGGTGTAGCCGAAGCAGCGCGCGCAGGCGCTGTTGACCATGCGCAGGTGGCCGTTGCGGTCGGCCAGCAGCATGGCCGCCTGGGTCGCCTCCAGGATGGCCGCCACGCGCGCCTCCTCGGCGGCGGTGCGCTCGCTGATGTCGCCCAGGGTGCCGGTCATGCGCAGCGCGTTGCCGGCGTCGTCGCGCGCCACCACTATGCCGCGCCCCAGCACCCATTTCCAGCTGCCGTCGCGGCAGCGGATGCGGAACTCGCAGGACAGCGCGGTGCGCTCGCCGCCGTCCGGCGCCGGCTTGGCCTGGTCGATGAACTCGTGGTTGACGCGCGGCTTGTCGTCCGGGTGGATCAGCCCCATGATCTCGCCCACATCGGGCTTGAACTGCTCGGGGTCGTAGCCCAGGATGTCGCAGTAGCGCGGCGACAGCGTCAGCACGTCGGCCTGCGGCTGCCAGTCCCACGCGCCCTCGCCCGAGCCCTCCAGCGCGAAGCTGGTCAGGCGCTCGGCCTTGCGGCGGGCTTCCTCGGCGGCCGCCAGCGCCGCGTTCAGGCGGCGCTGGCGCAGCGCGCCTACAGTGGCCAGCAGCAGCACCAGCAAGGCCACGCCGGCGCCATACTGCCAGGCCAGGGGCCGGGCCGGCGGCTGGTACAGGAAACCGTCCAGCGCGTCGTTGGCCGGCATCATGCCCAGGCTGGCGTAGGTATCGGCGATGGCGCGCCAGCGCGCCGGGTTGCTGTAGCCCAGCTCGATCAGGCGCTGCTCCAGCAGCAGTGCGGTCTGCTGCGCCTCGAACATCAGGTGCTCGCGGCTGTGGCTGTTCGGGTAGCGCGCGCGGATCAGGTCGGCGATCTCCCCCGGATGGGCCATCGCGTATTGCCAGCCGCGCAAGGTGGCCGCGCGCATGGCGGCGGCGCGCTGCGGATGCTCGCGCAACTCGCTTTCGGTGGTAAACAGGTTGTCGCCGTAGAAATCGATGCCGGCCGAGCGCGGCGAGACGATGTCGTAGCGCAGGCTGCTGCGGTCCAGCACATAGGGCGCGTCCGAGATATAGGCCGACATGGCGTCGGTCCTGCCGGTGATCAGGTCGTCCAGGTTGTAGCTGTGCGGCAGGGTGTGCAGCGCCGACAGCGCGATTTTCTGCTGTTTCAGGTAGGCGTGCAGTTCCTCGTTGTTGGGGGCGAGCATGACGCGCTTGCCGCGCAGGTCCAGCGGCTGGCCGTTCTCGCCGCGCCGCATCGCCAGTATCGCCGGCGAATGCTGGAAGATGGACGCCAGCAGCACCACCGGCTGGCCGGCCGCGCGGTTGAGCAGCAGGGTGCTGCTGCCGACGCCGTATTGGGCTTTGCCGTCGAGCACGGCCTGCACCTCGTCGCTGCCGGGGACCGCTTCGCGCAAGGTCACGTCCAGTCCGGCGTCGCGGTAATAGCCCTTGTCCTGCGCCGCGTAATAGCCGGCGAACTGGAACTGGTGCAGCCATTTCAGCTGCACCGTGATGTTTTCGGCCGCAGCGGCGCCGCCCGGCAGCAAGGCGCAGGCGCAAGCCAGCGCCGCGGCCAGGCGCACGCTGAAACGTACCCCGGTGGGCAAACCGGACGGAGGACGGCGGTGCTGCAAGAGCTTCCCTTTCGCAAATCGTCTGCGGCCAGCGCTGTTTGTCCAGCCAGGCGGGGCCGCTTTGTCCAGTCAACTATAGCATCGAAAATTTGCCGGCAGTGTTAACTTTATTGCTCGTCAACATAGGTTTTACATAGCTAGCGGCATGCTAGCAACGTCCGGCCGCGCTAGGCGAAACTGCCGGCGAACTGGTAGCGGTGGCCGGGATGCCACATGGTGGCGATGGACGCCACCTGGCCGGCCGAACGCGTCTGGCGCTTGAGCACCAGGCAGGGCTGGCGGGTGTCGATGGCCAGCATGTCGGCGATGTCGCGCGGCGGGCTGAGCGCCTCGATGCTGTAGGTGGCGCCCTGCAGCGGCGCGGCGGCCATCAGGTACTCGTTGGGGGTGATGGCGGCGAAGTCCTGGCTCATATACAGCGGCGCGCAGGCCGGGTTGACCCAGCGGTCCTCGACCTGGATAGGCACGCCGTTTTCAAAGTGGACGATGACGGAGTGGAACAGCACGCTGGCCGGCGCCAGTTCGAACTGCTTGGCCAGCAGGTCGCCGGCCTTGCTCTGTTCGAGCAGCTGCAGGCTGCTGCGGTGGACGTGGCCGCGCGCGCGCACTTCGTCGGCGATGCTTTTGATCTCCAGCAGCGTGGCCTGGTACTTTTGCTGGGCCACATAGGTGCCCGAACCCTGGCGGCGGGTCAGCACCTGCTCGGCGGTCAGTTCGCGCACGGCGCGGTTGACCGTCATGCGCGAGACGCCGAACTGCTTGACCAGCGCCTGTTCGGACGGGATCACATCGCCTTCCTTCCAGACGCCGGCGGCGATCTGTTCCAGCAGGTGATCCTTGATGCGCTGGAATATGGGTGTTGTTTCTATTGCTTGCTGTTCTTCCAAACCGGTCTCCGGGGCGCGCCGCCATGTTGCGGACATGGCAATTTTACAGCAATTCGAAAGCAAGACCCGGAGTGACCCCTGCTTGGCTGCCCGCTAAAGTGGCATCATAATGCAACCACCATGGAGCAGGGCATGAACACCACCTTCAAGAATGACGACGAACGCTGGAACGCCGTGCAGCGGCGCGACGGCGGGGCCGACGGCCAGTTCTATTATTCAGTGCGCACCACCGGCGTGTATTGCCGGCCCTCGTGCGGCTCGCGCCGCGCGCTGCGCGGCAATGTTGCCTTCCACGCCACCGCCGAAGACGCGGAACGGGCCGGTTTCCGCCCCTGCCTGCGCTGCAAGCCGGACCAGGCCCCGCTGGCCGAGCGCCACGCGGCCGTGGTGGCGCAGATGTGCCGCCTGATCGACGAGGCCGAGAGCGAGCCGGACCTGGCCAGCCTGGCCGAGGCCAGCGGCATCAGCCGTTTCCATTTCCACCGCATCTTCAAGGCCCGGACCGGGCTGACGCCCAAAGCCTACGCGGCCGGCGTCAAGCAGCGCCGCATGCAGGAGCGGCTGGCGGCCGGGCAGGCTACGGTGACGGACGCTATCTACGCGGCCGGGTTCAACTCCAGCGGCCGTTTCTACGCCCAGTCGGCCGGTGCGCTGGGCATGACGCCGAAGGCCTACCAGGCCGGCGGCAGCGGCGCGGCGATCCGCTTCGCCATCGCCGGCTGCTCGCTGGGCGCCATCCTGGTGGCCAGCACCGACAAGGGCATCTGCGCCATCCTGATCGGCGACGACCCGGACTTGCTGGCGCGCGACCTGCAGGACCGCTTCCCCAAAGCGGAGCTGATCGGCGCCGAGGCCGAATACGAGCAGGTGGTGGCCGCCGTGATCGGCATGGTGGAAGCGCCCGAGATCGGCCTCGACCTGCCGCTCGACGTGCGCGGCACCGCCTTCCAGCAACGCGTGTGGCAAGCCTTGCGCGAAATCCCGGCCGGGCAGACGGTCAGCTACGCCGAGCTGGCCGAGCGGGTCGGCGCCCCGCGCGGCGCGCGCGCTGTGGCGGGCGCCTGCGCCGCCAACGCCATCGCCATTGCCATCCCCTGCCACCGCGTGGTGCGCAACGACGGCTCGATCTCCGGCTACCGCTGGGGCGTCGAGCGCAAACAGGCGCTGCTCGAACGCGAAGGTTCGAAGTGAACGGCCCAGGTCCACACGCCGGAGCCGCTACCGGGCCGGTTCCAGCGACCGCAGCCGCAGCCGCAGCCGGCGCCGACGCCGACGCCATGCCGGTGGCCGAGCCGCCGGCATCTTGTAGGGCGGGTTCGATAACCCGCCATGCCGGCGCACCCGCAGCGCGCGCCTACACAGGGCTGTCAAGCGGCTGCGAAGCGCTAGCCTGGCCCCGCATCGCCGAAGACCTGGACGCCCACGGCTGCGCCACCGTCCCCGCCCTGCTGTCGCCTGAAGAGTGCCGGCGTCTGGCGGCTGCCTACGCCAAGCCCGAACTGTTCCGCAGCCGCGTCGTCATGGAGCGCCACGGCTTCGGCAAAGGCGAATACCAATACTTCGCCTACCCGCTGCCGGGCCCCATCGCCGAGCTGCGCAACGCCTTGTACGCGCCGCTGGCCGCCATCGCCAACCGCTGGTACGAAGCGATGGCATTGGAACCGCGCTTCCCCGCCTCGCACGCGGACTTCATCGCCCGCTGCCACGCAGCCGGCCAGACCCGCCCCACGCCCTTGCTGCTGCAATACCGGGCGGGGGATTACAACTGCCTGCACCAGGACTTGTACGGCGAGCACGTCTTCCCCTTGCAGGCCGCCGTGCTGCTGTCGCAGCCCGGCCAGGACTTCAGCGGCGGTGAATTCGTGCTCACCGAGCAGCGCCCGCGCATGCAGTCGCGCGCCGAAGTGGTGCCGCTGGAGCAGGGCGACATGGTGGTCTTCCCCGTGTTCCACCGTCCGGTGAACGGCACGCGCGGCGTCTACCGCGTCAACATGCGGCACGGCGTGTCGCGCTTGCGCGGCGGCTCGCGCCACACGCTGGGCATCATCTTCCACGACGCGGCCTGAGCGGCCGCGCCGCAGCGCATCAAGGCAGCTCGCCCGACGAATACGGATCGATAGCATAGGGGTGGCAGGCCGGCAGGAAGCCGGGCTGCGCCGCCACCCGCTCCAGCCACGCCGCCACATGGACGAATTCCGGCAGGGGCAGGTTGGCTTCTTCGGCGCGGTGGGTGTAGGCGTACAGCGACATGTCCGCGATGGTATAGGCGTCGCCCGCGATGAAGGGGCGCGTGGCCAGTTCCCGGTCCAGGATGCGCAGCGCCTTCAGGCCGCCCGCGCGGCGGGCCGCCACCATCTGCGCCGAACGGCGTTCCAGTTTGCCCGTCATGGTCCAATGGCGCAGCGTGGCGATGGCGCCCACATAGTCCTGCTCGAACGACATCCACTGCTGCACCTTGGCTTGCGCGAACGCGTCCTGCGGCAGATAGCGCGTGCCGTGCGCCAGGTAGGCCAGGATGGCGTTCGATTCGGCCAGCACGCGGCCGTCCTCCAGCTGCAGCGCCGGCACCGCGCCGGCCGGGTTCACCGCCAGGAATTCGGGCCGCTGGCCTTGGCCCTCGAAAATGCCGACGTACACCGGGCGGTAGGGCAACTGCAGGTGGTTCAGCAGCAGGCGCACCTTCCAGGCGTTCTGGGAAGGCAGGTAGTCGAACAGGGTCAGCATGGTTGTCTCCACAGGTAAAACCGTATTGGACCAGCGTGCAAACTTCGCTACACTCTCCTTCTTGCTTTTGAATCCACCTGGAGATGCCTGAATGCGCCTGTCCCCCTTGATCCTCGCCCTCGCCGCCGCGCTGCCTTCGCTCCAGCCGGCACACGCCGCCACCGTCATCGGCAACGCCAACGGCTATACGCTCAACGCGGCCGGCAAGCTGGTGAAGTTCGCCGCGCTGGCGTACGACGACGCGGGCAAGATCATTGCGGTGGGCAGCGCCAAGGCGGTGGAAGCCCGGGCGCCCGGCGCCAGGCACATCGACATGCAGGGCAAGACCGTGCTGCCGGGGCTGATCGACTCGCACGGCCACGTCTTTGGCCTCGGCGCCATCGCCACCGGCGTGGAGTTGTACAGCTCCACGTCGCTGGCCGGCGCGCTGAAAGCCGTGGCCGGCTTCGGCAAGGCCAACCCGCAGCGCGCCTGGGTGGTCGGCAACGGCTGGAACCAGGAGATCTGGAAGCTGGGCCGTTTCCCCACCGCCGCCGAACTGGATAGCGCGGTGTCCGACCGCCCCGCGCTGATGCACCGGGTGGACGGCCACGCGGTCTGGCTCAACAGCAAGGCGCTGGAGCTGGCGGGCATCACCCTGGCCACGCCCGACCCGGCCGGCGGCAAGATCGAGCGCGATGAAATCGGCCGCGCCACCGGCATCCTGATCGACGGCGCGATGGACCTGGTGAACAAAGTCGTCCCCGCCCCGACCGAAGCCGAAGCGCGCGCCTCGCTCGACGGCGCGCTCGCGCACTTGGCGCAAGTGGGCCTGACCAGCGCGCACGACGCCGGTATCGGCGTCAACGAAGACCGCCTGTTCCGCGCCTACGCAGACGGCGGCAAGCTCACCGCCCGCATCTACGCCATGATAGGGGACACCACCGAGGACTTCGACGCGCTGTCGAAAAACGGGCCGCTGGCAAGCTACGCCAACGGCATGTACGCGCTGTCGGCCGTGAAGCTGTATTCGGACGGCGCGCTGGGCAGCCGGGGCGCCGCGCTGATAGCGCCGTACAGCGACGCGCCAGGAACGCACGGCCTGCTGTTCTACAAGGACGACGAGATGCTGGCCAAGATGGAAAAAGCCATGAAGGCCGGCTACCAGGTCAACGTGCACGCCATCGGCGACGCCGGCAACCGCCAGATCCTGGACGCCTACCAGCAGCAGCTGAAGAAGTATCCGGGCGCGGCGCTGCGCCACCGCATCGAGCACGCGCAGGTGGTGGCGCCGGCCGACATTCCGCGCTTCAAGGCGCTCGGCATCATCCCGTCCATGCAGCCGACGCACGCCACGTCCGACCAGAACATGGCCGAGCAGCGCGTCGGCCCGCAGCGCATCAAGGGTGCGTACGCGTGGCACACCTTCCTCAGGCAAGGCTCGAAGATCGCCTGCGGCTCCGACTTCCCGATCGAATCGCCGAATCCGTTGGCCGGCATCCACGCCGCGGTGACGCGCCAGGACGGCAGCGGCACGCCGGCCGGCGGCTGGTACAGGAACGAAGCCATGACGCTGGTCCAGGCCTTGCGCTGCTTCACGCTGGACGCCGCCTATGCCGCGCGGCAAGACAAGGAGATCGGCTCGCTGGAGGTCGGCAAATGGGCCGACTTCATCGTCACCGACGCCGACCTGTTCAAGGTACCGGCGGCCGACATCGGCAAGATCACCGTGTTGCAAACCTGGGTGGCCGGCAAGCAGGTCTACAAGCGCTGAGCCAAGCTGAGCCGCAGTCGGGGATTCGGCGTCCCTGTCCGACGCCTAGTGCGGCTCAGGCTGTTTGGACACCGGGTGACACTGGCATCGGTGGCATGGGGCCGGGCGGCGGGTAGCGCTGCGGACCGCAGAAATGGGTTGACTTGGTTGTATATACAACTTATGCTGGGAAGATGCGCGGAGGGCGCGTGGCGGGCTTTTCCCCCAGCCTAGCCTCTCTGCATCACCTGCTACCAAGGAGACGACATGAGCACTTCCCTCGCCAACGATCCACGCTTCGACGCCACCCGCGATATCCGCGCCCCGCGCGGTCCCGAGCGTGTCTGCAAGACCTGGGGCGCGGAAGCGGCCTATCGCATGCTGCAGAATAATCTCGACAATGAAGTGGCCGAGAATCCGCAGCACCTGGTGGTGTACGGCGGCATCGGCCGCGCCGCCCGCAACTGGGCCTGCTATGACCAGATCCTGGCGTCGCTGAAGGAACTGGAAGCGGACCAGACCCTGCTGATCCAGTCCGGCAAGCCGGTCGGCGTGTTCCAGACCCATGAGGATGCGCCGCGCGTGCTGCTGGCGAACTCCAACCTGGTGCCCAAATGGGCCAACTGGGAGCACTTCAATGAGCTCGACCGTGCCGGCCTGTTCATGTACGGGCAGATGACGGCCGGTTCCTGGATCTACATCGGCACCCAGGGCATCGTGCAGGGCACCTACGAAACCTTCGCCGAAGCCGGCCGCCAGCACTTCGGCGGCGACATGGCGGGACGCTGGATACTGACCGCCGGCCTGGGCGGCATGGGCGGCGCGCAGCCGCTGGCGGCGACCTTCGCCGGCGCCGTCTCGCTCAACATCGAATGCCAGCAGACCAGCATCGACTTCCGCCTGCGCACCAAATACCTGGACAAGCAGGCCGCGTCCATGGATGAGGCGCTGGAACTGGTCAAGCACCACACCGAACGCAGGGAGGCGGTCTCCATCGGCCTGCTGGGCAACGCGGCCGAGATCCTGCCGGAGCTGGTCAAGCGCGCCCAGGCAGGCGGCCTGGTGCCCGACATGGTCACCGACCAGACCTCGGCGCACGACCTGGTGAACGGCTACCTGCCGCGCGGCTGGAGCGTGGCGGACTGGAAATCGGCGCAGCAGGATCCCGAGCGCCACGCGCGCCTGGTGGCCGCCGCCGCCGATTCCTGCGCCGCCCACGTGCAAGCCATGCTGGAGTTCCAGCAGCTGGGCGCCAAGGTGGTCGACTACGGCAACAACATCCGCCAGGTGGCTTTCGACCAGGGCGTGGAGAACGCCTTCGATTTCCCCGGCTTCGTCCCGGCCTACATCCGCCCGCAGTTCTGCGAGGGGCGCGGCCCGTTCCGCTGGGTGGCGCTGTCCGGCGACCCGGAGGACATCTACAAGACCGACGCCAAGATCAAGGAACTGTTCCCGCACCATGCGCAAGTGCACCGCTGGCTGGACATGGCGCGCGAGCGCATCGCCTTCCAGGGCCTGCCGGCGCGCATCTGCTGGCTAGGGCTGGGAGAGCGCCACATCGCGGGCCTGGCCTTCAACGAAATGGTGCGCACCGGCGAACTGAAGGCGCCCATCGTGATCGGCCGCGACCACCTGGACACCGGCTCCGTCGCCAGCCCCAACCGCGAAACCGAAAGCATGAAGGACGGCACCGACGCCGTCTCCGACTGGCCGCTGCTGAATGCGCTGCTCAACACCGCCGGCGGCGCCACCTGGGTCTCGCTGCACCACGGCGGCGGCGTGGGCATGGGCTATTCGCAGCATTCCGGCGTGGTGATCGTGGCCGACGGCACCGACGCCGCCGCCAAGCGCCTGGCGCGCGTGCTGGTGAACGACAGCGGCTCGGGCGTGATGCGCCACGCCGACGCGGGCTACGAAACAGCGGTCGCGTGCGCCAAGCGCAACGGCCTCAATCTGCCTATGATCAAGTAAATGGCCCGGGACGTGCGCCATGTCGTCCTCGCGCAAGCGGGGACCCATAGGGCGCCTCCTGGCTTGGCTCAGCATGAATTCCTCGCGGGGGCGCCGAGCCGTGCGCGGGAATGACAGAATCTATCGAGAATATATGACTACTAATCAAACTACCGCCTGGACCCTGAACCCCGGCAAAATGACCCTGGCCGAACTGCGCGCCGTGTGGACCGCCCACGCGCCCGTGGCGCTGGCCGCCGAAGCCTATCCCGTCATCGAAGCGTCGGCCGCCGCCGTGCGCGCCATCGTCGCCAAGGGCGACGCCGCCTACGGCATCAACACCGGTTTCGGCTTGCTGGCCAAGACCCGCATCCCCGACGAGAAGCTGGAGCAGCTGCAGCGCAACCTGATCCTGTCGCACTCGGTGGGCACCGGCGAACTGCTGCCGGACGCCGTGGTCCGCCTGATCCTGCTGATGAAAATCGGCAGCCTGGCGCGTGGTTATTCCGGCGTGCGCCCGCTGATCGTGGACACGCTGCTGGCGCTGTACAACGCCGGCATTTCGCCCGCCATCCCGGCCAAGGGCTCGGTCGGCGCCTCCGGCGACCTGGCCCCGCTGTCGCATATGACGCTGGCCATGCTGGGCGTGGGCGACGTGCGCTACAACGGCGAGCTGATGCCCGCCCTGGACGCCCTCAAGGCCGCCGACATCGTCCCCGTGGTGCTGGCCGCGAAGGAGGGCCTGGCGCTGATCAACGGCACCCAGGTGTCGAACGCGCTGGCGCTGCACGGCCTGTTCATGGCCGAACGCCTGCTGGAAGCGGGCATGGTCACCGGTTCGCTGTCGCTGGACGCCGCCAAGGGCAGCGACGCGCCGTTCGATGCGCGCGTGCACGAAGTGCGCGGCCAGCCGGGCCAGATCGCCGCCGCCGGCATCTACCGCCAGCTGGTATCGAACAGCGCCATCCGCGCCTCGCACCTGGTGGGCGACGAGCGCGTGCAGGACCCGTACTGCCTGCGCTGCCAGCCGCAGGTGATGGGGGCCTGCATGGACATCATCGCCAACGCCAGCCGCACCTTGCTGATCGAAGCGAACGCCGTCACCGACAACCCGCTGCTGTTCCGGGACGGCGACAGCGCGGTGGTGGTATCGGGCGGCAATTTCCACGCCGAGCCGGTGGCCTTCGCGGCCGACACGCTGGCGCTGGCCATCGCCGAAATCGGCAGCATCGCCGAGCGCCGCATCGCGCTGCTGATCGACGCCACCCTGTCCGGCCTGCCGCCTTTCCTGGTGCGCGATCCGGGCGTCAATTCCGGCTTCATGATCGCCCACGTGACGGCCGCCGCGCTGGCGTCCGAAAACAAGTCGCTGGCCCATCCCGGCAGCGTAGACACCATCCCGACCTCGGCCAACCAGGAAGACCACGTCAGCATGGCGACCTACGCGGCGCGCCGCCTGGACGACATGGCGCAGAATACGGCTGTCATCCTCGGCATCGAGCTGCTGGCGGCGGCGCAGGGCATCGACTTCCACCGGCCGCTGAAAACCTCGCCGCAGCTGGAGCACGTGCACGCCCAGTTGCGCGCGCAAGTGCCTTTCTTCGACGCGGACCGCTTCTTCGCGCCGGACATCGAGGCGGCCAAGCAGATGGTGATGAGGGGCGAGCTGAGCGCGACCTGCAAGAATTTGTTCACGCCGCTGCATCCGTAAGACGTTTCGGGGGACGATAGATGGACTTTCAATTCACAGCAGGCACGCTGCCTTTGCTGGTGTCGATGCCCCACGTGGGCACCGACATTCCGGACGACATCGCCGCCAGCTTCGCGCCGGCCGCGTCGGTCAAGACCGACACCGACTGGCACCTGGTGCAGCTGTACGGTTTCCTGCGGGAGATGGGCGCGTCGGTGCTGTCGGCGCGCTGGTCGCGCTACGTGATCGATTTGAACCGTCCGCCCGAGAACACCAATCTCTACCCGGGGCAGGACACCACCGGCCTGTGCCCGGTCGACACCTTCGGCCGCGAGCCCTTGTACCTTGAAGGCTGCGCGCCGGACGAGGCCGAAGTGCGGCGCCGCCTGGAGCAATACTGGAAACCCTACCATGGCCAGCTGCGCGCGGAGCTGGACCGCCTGCTGGCCATCCATGGCCGCGTGGTGCTGTGGGACGCGCATTCCATCGCGTCCGTGGTGCCGCGTTTCTTCGAGGGAAAACTGCCGGACTTGAATTTCGGCACCGCCGACGGCGCCTCCTGCGCGCCGGACCTGAGCGAGGCCATCGCCTCGCTGGCGCGTGCGCACGGCGGCTACACGGTGGCGGTGAACGGCCGCTTCAAGGGCGGCCACATTACGCGCCACTACGGCAAGCCGGCCGGCAACGTCCATGCGATCCAGCTGGAAATGTGCCAGTCCACTTATATGGACGAGACGGCGCCGTACGGCTACCGTCCGGACCTCGCCGGCGCCGTGCAGCCGCTGCTGCGCCAGATGACCCAGGCCGCCGCCGGGTGGGCGCGCGCATGAGCGACATTTCCAAGGCCACTGCCGCCGCCATCGCCGATGCCGATGCCGCTTCCGCTGCGGCTTCGGCGCCGGCTTCGGCCGCTGCAGGGGCAGTCCCGCAGGCTGGCGTCCCGCCCGCGCCATCCTTCTTCGCCGCGGCCCGCGCACTGTACGCCAAAAATGCGCTGCTGCCATCCGGCTGGGCGCGGGACGTGCTGCTGCAATGGGACGCCAATGGCGACTTGACCGACGTCAAGGCGCACGCGCTGCATCCGGCAGGCGTCGAACTGGCCGAATATGTCGTGCCCGGCATGATCAACCTGCACTCGCACAGCTTCCAGCGCGCGCTGGGCGGGCTGACCGAAAAGGCCGGCGCGGGCGAGGACAGTTTCTGGACCTGGCGCGACCTGATGTACCGCTTCGCCCGCAACGTCAAGCCGGAGCAGATGGAGGCCATCGCCGCCCAGCTGTTCAGCGAATGCCTGCGCCACGGCTACACCTCTGTGTGCGAATTCCACTATGTGCACCGGGCGCCGGACGGCGCCATGTACCCGCGCGCGGCCGAAACGGCGGAGCGCGTGGTGGCGGGCGCCAGGCTGGCCGGGATAGGCGTTACCATGCTCCCGGTGCTGTACCGCTACGCCGGCTTCGGCGAGGCGCCGCTCAAGCCCGAGCAGCAGCGCTTCAAGACCGACGCGCAGGATGTGCTGAAAATTATCGGCGAACTGGAAGCGCTGCGCGATGCGCAAACCGAAGTGGGCGTTGCGCCGCATTCGCTGCGCGCCGCTTCCGTGCCGCAGATCAAGGAAGTGCTGGCCAGCTTGCCGCACAATCGGCCGGTGCACATCCATATCGCCGAGCAGCAGGGCGAAGTGCGGCAGTCGCTGGACCATAGCGGCAGGCGTCCGGTGCAATACCTGTATGATGAGCTGGAAGTGGACGGCCGCTGGTGCCTGGTGCATGCGACGCACCTGGTGGACGAGGAAGTGCGCGCCATCGCGCAAAGCGGCGCCGTGGCGGGGCTGTGCCCGACCACGGAGGCCAACCTGGGCGACGGCCTGTTTCCGCTGGAGCCCTTCCTGGCGCAGGGCGGGCGTTTCGGCATCGGCAGCGACAGCCACATTTCGCAAAGCGCCGTGGAGGAACTGCGCTGGCTGGAGTACGGCCAGCGGCTGCTGCAGCAGCGCCGCAATATCGCGGTGTCGGCAACGCAGCGCAACGTGGGCGACTTTCTGTGGCAAGCCGCCTTGCAGGGCGGGGCGCAGGCGGCGGGGCGCGCGGTGGGCGCCCTGGAAGCGGGCAAGCGGGCGGACCTGGCCGTGCTCGACGACGGCCATCCGAATCTGTACGGGCTGGCGGCGGACGAAGTCCTCGGCACCCTGGTGTTCAGCGGTAACGACAATCTGGTGAAGCATGTATTGGCTGGCGGCCAGTGGGTGGTGCGCGAGCAGAAGCACGCGGCGCAACAGGCCATCGCCGCGCGCTTCAAACAGACGCTGGCCGAACTGCGGGAGTTCCGGTAATGAGCAAGCTGATACAGTACGCAAGCCTGCACGCCACGCCATGGAAGAACGGCGGCGGCAGCACCACCGAGATCGCCATCGCACCCAGCGGCGCCACCTTCGACAACTTCGACTGGCGCATCAGCCTGGCCACGATAGCGCAGAGCGGGCCGTTCTCGGCCTTCCCGGGCATAGACCGCACGCTGACGCTGGTGAGCGGGCCCTGCGTGGTGCTGGACGTGGGCAACGAGCGCCAGGTAGCGCTCAGCGAACGCGAGCCGGTGGTGGCCTTCCCGGGCGAGCTCGCCGTATCGGCCACCGTGGGCGATGCGCCCACCACCGATTTCAACGTCATGACGCGGCGCGCGCGCTGCACCCACCAGCTGGAGCGGCGCGTGGTGCGCGACTTCTCGACGCTGGAGCGGCGCAGCCCGACCACCATCGTGTTCCTGGCCGAGGGTGAAAGCCTGACCATCATCAGCGCCAACGAGCGCGTGGCCATGGTGCGCTACGACGCGGTGGTGCTGAACACCGAGGACGTGTGGACGCTGGAGGCGGCAAGCGCCACGGTGTTCATTGTCGATATCATCCCCAACGACGAAGAAGAGTAAATGAGCGCTGCCTGGGACGTGTTGTACACCAATGTGCATTTGGCCACCATGGTTGGAAACTACGGCGAATTGCGCGACGGCGCCGTCGCCGTCAAGGACGGCCGCATCGCCTGGCTGGGCAAAGCCGGCGACGCCACGGCGGCGGGCGCGGACGCGGCGGCGGTGCACGACTGCGGCGGCAGCTGGCTTACGCCCGGCCTGATCGACTGCCACACCCACATCGTCCACGCCGGCAACCGCAGCGACGAATTCGAGGCGCGCCTGAACGGCACCACCTACGAGGATATCGCGAAGGCCGGCGGCGGCATCATGTCCACCGTGCGCGCCACCCGCGCCGCCACGGACGAGGAACTCCTGAAGCAAAGCCTGCCGCGCATCGCCAGCCTGCTGGCCGAAGGCGTCACCACGCTGGAGATCAAGTCCGGCTACGGCCTGTCGCTGGAGGCCGAGGCCAAGATGCTGCGCGTGGCGCGCCGCGTGGGCGAGGTGATGCCGGTGAGCGTGGCCGCCACCTTCCTCGGCGCGCACGCGCTGCCGCCGGAATTCGCGGGCCGCGCGGACGACTACGTGGCCGAAGTCTGCGCCATGCTGCCCGCGCTGGCCGCGCAGGGCCTGGTGGACGCGGTGGACGCCTTTTGCGAGCGCATCGGCTTCAGCCATGCGCAGACCGAGCGCGTGTTCCAGGCGGCTGCCGCGCTGGGCCTGCCGGTGAAACTGCACGCGGAACAATTGTCGGACCAGCATGGCGCCGGGCTGGTGGCGCGCTACCGGGGCCTGTCGGCCGACCACCTGGAGCACCTGGGCGCGGACGGCATCGCCGCCATGCAGGCCGGCGGCACGGTGGCGGTGCTGCTGCCCGGCGCCTACTACTTCCTGCGCGACACCACGCCGCCGCCGGTGGCCGCGCTGCGCGCCGCCGGCGTGCCGATGGCGGTCGCGACCGACAACAACCCCGGCACCTCGCCGATGACTTCCATTTTGCTAGCCATGAATATGGCGTGCACGCTTTGGCGGCTGACCCCGCTTGAAGCGCTGGCCGGCTGCACCGTGCACGCCGCGCGCGCGCTGGGCCGCCAGGACGACATCGGCACGCTGGAAGTGGGCAAGCGGGCCGACTTCGCGCTGTGGGATATCGCCCGTCCCGCCGACCTGTCTTATTCCTTCGGCTACAACCCTTGCCGGGGCGTGGTCAATGCCGGCGTGCTGCGCCAGCCGCGCGTGGCGGCTTAGGAGCGAAGCGACGTAGCCCGCCAACAGCGTCCACGCGGCCCAATTCCCGCCACGAGTCGCTGGCGATCGTGTACATTATTACGATCATCAGCGCCTCTTGAAACCCATCATGCGTCAGTTCGTCCTGAAGTCCATCAGCCTTTCCGTATTGCTGGCCCTGAGCGCCCAGGCCCTGGCGCAAGTGCCCCCCACGCCTACCCCGCCGGCGCCTGTGCCGCCCACGCCGGACGTGCCGCTGGTCGCCACCACGCCTGCCCAGCCGGGCGCCGCCGCCACGCCGCCCGCCGCCGCCAAGCCGGACGCCGCCGCGCCCAAGCCGTTCGCGGAGGTGATCAAGGGCGCCAACCATCTGCCCGGCTTCCTGTCGCTGTACCAGAAGGACGAAAAGGTGTGGCTGGAGCTGCGCCCTGAACAGTTCGACAAGCCTTTCTTCATGTCCGTGAACACGCCCAACGGGATCGGCGAGCGCGGCGTGTACGGCGGCCAGATGACGCGCAGCGAAGTGGTCGTGTTCCGCAAGATCGGCAGCCTGGTGCAGCTCATCGCCCTGAACACCGACTTCCGCGCCAAGGCCGGCACGCCGCAGGCGCTGAGCGTGGCGCAAGGTTTTTCGGACAGCCTGCTGAGCGCTGCGGCTGTCGTCAGCGCGCCCAACCCCAAGGGCAAGGGCGTGCTGGTGGAAGCGAACGCGCTGCTGTTCGCCGACATACCGGGCTACGCCACGCGGCTCGACTACGCCTTCCGCATGCAGTACAACCTGGATCCGCGCAACAGCAGCTTCAGCAACGTGCGCAGCGACGAGGGCATGACGGGCTTCCACGTCAACGCCCACTATTTCGTGCCGCGCGTCGCCGCCGCGCCAATGGTCGCCACGCCGATTCCCTACATGCCGCCGCCGCTCACGCTGCCGGACCCGCGCAGCATGTTCCTGGGCTTTTACTACAGCTTCATGCCGCTGCCCGAGCAGCCCATGCCGGCGCGCGCGGCGGACGACCGCATCGGCCACTTCGTCACCACCAGCCTCGACTTCACCGACGACATCAAGCCGACCCAGGCCAACCACGCGGTGAACCGCTGGCGCCTGGAGAAGAAGGATACGGAGCTGGCGCTGTCCGAGCCCAAGCAGCCCATCGTCTATTGGCTGGACAAGAACATCCCCGAGAAGTACCGCGAGTCGGTAAAGCAGGGCGTACTGGCGTGGAACGCCGCGTTCGAGCGCATCGGCTTCAAGGACGCCATCGTCGTCAAGCAGCAGGAAGAGAAGGATAAATTCGACACCATGGACGCGCGCCATGCGTCGGTGCGCTGGTATGTGGGCGTGGACGCCGGTTTCGCCATCGGGCCGAGCCAGGTCGATCCGCGCAGCGGCGAGATCCTCGATGCCGACATCGGCATGTCCGACGTGTTCGCGCGCGGCGCGCGCCGCATGGCCAGCGAGGACAAACGCTTCGACTTCTCGGCGCCTGGCATGCCGGCCGCGCCGGCGGCGTTCGGCATGCACGGCCATGATGAAACGCGCTGCGACTATGGCATGGAATCGGCGCAGGAGATGGGCTTCGCCATGGAGCTGCTGGAAGCGCGCGGCGACTTCGGGATGGACAGCCCGCAGGCCGAGGAAGTGGCGCAAGCCTATGTGCGCTCGGTCATCATGCACGAGGTGGGGCACACGCTGGGCCTGCGCCACAACTTCCGCTCGTCCACGATCTACAATCTGAAACAGTTGCAGGACAGCGCTTTCACCGGCAAGAACGGCATGACCGGTTCCATCATGGATTATGCGCCGTTCAACCTCGCGGTGAAGGGCGAGAAGCAGGGCGAGTACGTCATGTCCACGCTGGGGCCGTACGATTACTGGGCCATTGAATACGCCTACAAGCCGATCGCGCCGGAGCGCGAGAAGGAGGAGCTGGCGCGCATCGCCGACCGTTCCAACGAGCCGCAACTGGCTTTCGGCACCGACCAGGAAGCCTACGGGGGCGTGTCCGATCCGGACGTGAACATTTTCGACCTGGGCGACGATCCGCTGGCCTATTTCCAGAAGCGCCTGGCCATTTCGCGCGAGCTGTGGGACCGCGTCCAGACGCGCCGCCTGAAGCCGGGCGAGAGCTATGAATCACTGCGCCGCAGCTTCGAATACGGTTTCTCCCAGTTCGCGCGCGTGATGCCGGTGGTGGTGAAATACGTCGGCGGGGTGACGCACTTGCGCGACCACGCGGGCACCGGCCGCGCCACCTTCACGCCGGTGCCGGTGGAGCGCCAGCGTGCCGCGCTCAAGCTGCTGACCAATAACCTGTTCAAGGCGGACAGCTTCAAGTTCACGCCCGACATGGTGAGCCGCCTGGGCGGCGACCAGCTGGTGTCGCGTTACCGTCCCGACATCTCGATCGGCTCCTATGTGCTGTCGCTGCAGGCGGCCGCGCTGGACCAGCTGATGTCCGACCCGGTGGCCGGCCGCCTGCTCGACTCGCAGGAGAAGGTGGACAATCCGAAGAAAGCACTGGCGCTCGACGAGCTGTACACCACGGTGCAGTCGGCCGTGTGGAGCGAGCTGAAGACCGGCAAGGACATCAACAGCATGCGGCGCAACCTGCAGCGCGAGCATCTGAAGCGGGTGGCGACGTCGCTGCTGCGCGCCTCGCCGGGCACGCGTGCCGATTCGCGCAGCCTGCAACGCCAGCAGGCGCTGGCCCTGCAGCGCGACATCCGTGGCGCCATGTCGGGGTCCATCAGCAACGAGGCCAGGGCGCACCTGGCCGAAAGCTACGAGACGCTGAGCCAGGCCCTGAAAGCGCCGATGCTGCGCACGGGCGCCTGATTTGCGGCGCCGGGGCGCGCCGCGCATTGCCTTCTGCGCGCTGGCGTTCGCCGCCAGCGTCCTGGCATCCGCGCAAGAACCGGCGGCGAAGGCCGGGGCCGGTCCTGCCGGGACGGTGCCCGGGGTTCGCGCCGGGTTGGACGGCACGCATGATGGCGGCGTGCTGCGTGTCGGCTCCAAGCGTTTCACGGAATCCTACATCCTGGGCGAAGTGCTGGCGCAAACCGCCGCGCCGCATGTCAAGTCCGAACACAAGCAAGGCTTGGGCAACACCGCCATCGTGCTGGCGGCGCTGCGTGCCGGGAACATCGATGTCTACCCGGAATACATGGGTACCATCGGCCTTGAAATCCTCAAACACACGTCGCCGGCGCCGCTGGAGCAGATCCGGCGCGAGCTGGCGCCGTTGGGACTTGGCGTGGCGGTGCCGCTCGGCTTCAACAACACTTACGCGCTGGCCATGCGCGGCGGCCAAGGCGGCGCGCGCACGCTGAGCGAACTGGCGAAGCAGGGCGGCTACAAATTCGGCCTGTCGCACGAATTCATCGGCCGCGCCGACGGCTGGCCGGGGCTGGCGCGGCGCTACGGCCTGCCGCAGAAGCCCGTGGGCCTGGACCACGGCATCGCCTACGAGGCGCTGGCGCAAAAGCAGGTCGACGTGATCGACATCTATTCCACCGACGCCAAGATCAGCCAGTATGGCTTGCGCGTGCTGGACGACGACAAAGCCTACTTCCCGCGCTACGACGCAGTGCTGCTGTACCGGCTGGACGCCGCGCAGCGTTTTCCCGCCGCCTGGCGCGCCTTGACGCGGCTCGAAGGCCGCATTTCCGCCGCCGACATGATCGCCATGAACGCCGCCGCCGAAATCGAAGGCCGGCCTTTTTCCGCCGTCGCCCAAGCCTGGCTGGCTGCGCACGCCGGCGGCATGGCCGCAGCGGCCACGCCGGCCGCTGCGACGCCCGCGTCTGCGCCGCCGGTGCACGCCGCTGATGGTGGGCCGGCCGGTCTCGTGCCCGGCACGGCGCCGGGCGCGGCGGCGAACAGCGCAGCAGCCCCCTCGGCCGCGCCGGCGGCAGCGGCTGTGGCGGCCGCAGCGCGTCCCGGCCTGATGTCCAAAATTTTCGATGGAAACCTGTGGCAGCTCACGCGCCAGCACATCGTGCTGGTGTTGCTGGCGGTGGCTTTGGCTTGCGCGGTGGGCGTCCCGCTTGGCGTGCTGGCCGCGCACGCGCCGCGCCTGCGGCAAACCGTGCTGGCGCTGACCGGTGTGCTGCAGACCATCCCGTCGCTCGCGCTGCTGGCTATCATGATCCCGCTGCTGGGCACCATAGGCACGGCGCCCGCGCTGGTGGCGCTGTTCGTGTACGCGCTGCTGCCCATCGTGCGCAATACCTGCACCGGCCTGGGCGAAGTGCCGCAGGGACTGAAGTTGGCCGCGCAGGCATTGGGGCTGGGGAGATGGCACAAGCTGGCCTACGTTGAATTGCCGCTGGCGATGCCGGTGATCCTTGCCGGCGTGAAGACGGCGGCGGTGATGAGCGTGGGCACGGCCACGATAGCGGCCTTCATCGGCGCGGGCGGCTACGGCGAGCGCATCACCATCGGCCTGGCGCTGAACGACAACGACATGCTGCTGGCGGGCGCGCTGCCCGCGGCCGTCCTGGCCCTGCTGACGCAAGGCCTGTTTGAATGGCTGGAGCGCCTGGCGGCGCCCAATGCCGGGCTTAGTCGGTAGCCAGCTGGGACAGGGCGTCGCCGGTCACGCGGCAGATGCGCCAGTCCGGCATCACGGTCGCGCCCATGCCCTGGTAGAACTTGATGGCGTTCTCGTTCCAGTCCAGCACCGACCACTCGAAACGGCCGCAGTTGCGCTCCACCGCCAGCTGCGCCAGCGCCACCAGCATCTGTTTGCCGTAGCCCTTGCCGCGGCAGTTCTGCTTCACGTACAGGTCTTCCAGGTACAAGCCCTTCTGGCACAGGAAGGTGGAGAAGTTATGGAAGAACAGCGCGAAGGTCACCACTTCGCCATCCTCCACGCCGACGATCGCTTCGGCGGCAGGATGGTCGCCGAACAGGCTGTCGTGCAGCTTGCGCTCGTCGGCCACCACCATGTGTTCCAGTTTTTCAAACACCGCCAGTTCGAATATCATGCCGAAGATGGCGTTGACGTCTTCAGGCAGGGCGGGGCGGATGGACAGGCTGTTTGAATTCATGACGCTTCTAAATTGCTTTCTAAGGTGGTGGTGTTGGCGGAGGAGGGCGTCTTCAGCGCCCAGGCCACGCTGGACAGGCACAATACCATGCCGAGCCACTCCATGGCCCCGGGCCGGTAATGCTCCAGCTGGATCGAAAGCAGCACCGAGATCACCGGCGTCACCACGACAATGTAGACGGCCTTCTGCGAACCGATGCGGTGGATCAGCGTGAAGTAGGCGGCGAAGGCGATCACGGAGCCGAACAGCGACAGGTAGAGCAGCCCGGCCCAGTAGCGCCCGCCCGACGGCAGGCGGAATTCCTGGCCGTTGAGCAGCGCCCAGCTAGCCACCGCCACGGCGCCCCAGAACATGGCCCAGGCCATCGTCAGCAGCACATTGGACGACTCCTGGCGCACTTTGACCACCACCACGTTGCCGATGGTGCTGGCCAGCGTGGCGAACAGCGCCAGTCCGAGGCCGAGCAGGAAATGGCCGCTGCCGCCGGAGACGATGTCTGTCCAGGCGGCGTGGATCGCCTCATAGAACAGCAGAACGACGCCGCAGATCGAGACGGCGGCCGCGCTCCACATGCGCGAGGTCAGCGGCGTGCCGAACATGAAGCGGTTGCAGACCGGGGTCCAGAACACCATTAGCACGAACAGCACGGCCACCAGCGCGGACACCAGGTACTGCTCCGACGTGTAGGTGCAGACGTAGCTGATGGCGAAGGTGGCCACGCCCTGCAGCATCACCCAGCGCTGCGCTTTCCACGGCAGGAGCAGGCGGTCGCCGCGCAGCAAGCACCAGGTGAACAGCGTGGCCGAGGCCAGGCCGAAGCGGTAGACGATGGAGACGGCGGGGGCGATGTCGCCCAGTTGCAAGGTGATCGCCCAGAAGGTGGAACCCCAGATCAGGCAGGCGATGGCGAAGAGGATAGGTGAGGACATTCGGCCAGTATAAGGATTTTCCCTTCAGCTTGCTTGGAAGCTATCTTTCAGTATGCCAGCTTCAGCTTGCGGTACAGGAAGCTCAGCACGAACAGCGGGCCGATCAGCAAAAAGCGCAGGTCGTCGAAGAAGGACGGTTTTTTGCCCTCGATCTTGTGGCCGATGAACTGGCCGATCCAGGCCAGCACGAAGATGGCGATCGACAGCGGCAGCACGGCCGGCGGCGGCAGCACCGACAGGATGCCCAGCATCGCCAGCGACATGAGCAGCATGCCGGCCGCGAAGGGGATGGACAGTTGCACGTAGTAGGCCAGCGACAGCAGCGTCACGCCCAGCGCCACCAGTGGATGGATGCACCAGATCAGGCCCAGCAGGGAAAACACGATGACAGGCACGCAGACGAAATGGATGATCTCGTTGGTGTGGTTCAGATGGCTTTCGCTATACTTGGCCAGCAGGACATCGATAGGACGCGGTTCACTCATGCTCAGGATCTCCAGCACTGTTGTTGTCGGCAGATTCTACACTGAACCGTCCGTTAAAATAGCGGTATGCCACCGACCCCACCCCTGACCGGCCTGGCCCCCGTCATTGACGTCCGCACCCGCGTTTTGATACTGGGCAGCTTCCCCGGCGCCGCCTCGCTGGCCGCGCAGCAGTACTACGCCCATCCGCGCAATGCGCTGTGGCCGATCCTGTCGGCGCTGACAGGCGAGGATCTGGCCATGCTGCCGTATGCTGAACGCCTGCCGCGCTTGCTAGCGCACGGCTTTGGCCTTTGGGATGTGCTGGGTGCATGCGAGCGCGAAGGGAGCCTCGACTCCGCCATTCGCAAACCCGCGGCCAACGATTTTGCCCGCCTGCGCGAACTGTGCCCGCTGCTGGAAACGGTCGGCTTCAACGGCCAGACGTCAGGAAAATTCGCGCCGCAGTTTGTGGCGGAAGGCTATCGCGCCGTGGTGCTGCCATCGACGTCGCCTGCGCATGCCGCGATGTCATTTGATGAGAAACTCGCTGGTTGGCGCAGGCTGCTGGCCCTGTGACTGGCCGTCAATAAGCGCCGAATACCCGGTCCAGCGCCGTCTGGATGTCAAACTGATGTGCCAGGGCCGAACCCGCTTTGATTTTAAGTACACTTGACGGGATGGCGCCCATTTGCGGGGTATCCAGAAAATGCGCTACGTTATCGACTTCGATAATAGGGAACAAATCGCTGGGCGGCGCCAGCGATGAAAACCTGGCCAAGTTGCGTAGCGGGATCACAATTCTGGTCGCTAAGCCGCTGATCACATTGCTTTGCACATCAACCAGATAAGGAATGCTTTCCTTGTTTTTACCGGGATTGCTGTAGATATCGAAGCGCCCCATCAGAACGCGCGCCATTCTTGCAGTGCCACGCCTTCCGCTTCCACTTGGGTGTTGTAGGCAGCAATGAAATCGGCATGCTGTTGATTCCATTGCTGTTCCTTGCGCGCCTGTATCTCTTCACGCAATCGTTGCTCGCAGACTTGCGAGATATTGATGCCGAGGGTTTTTGCGTCAAGGTAAACATCCATGGCCAGACTGATGTTGGTGGCCTTCTTGGGCGGCATTTTTGCTGTATCCGAAGTAAGGCGTGCAGGCTTCATGTCTACTCCAATGCGCATTGATGATGTGGGTAAGTGATGTGCATTATACGTGTGACGCAGGGGGAGGGGCATCCAGTTGGCGTCGCTCGATGGGCTGACTCGGGGTGTGACCGACAATATTTTCAGCGGAGCGAATCCATTTGCCGGCTTGGGCCCTCTTGTCTCTGCAAGATCCCCCAACCAACCTGTGAGAGCACACCATGTCCGGATACCAGCGCCCAGAAGATTTGTCCCTTGCGAAAGAACTCGTCCGCCTCGCGCCTATCGAAGCGAAAGCCTTTCTCGGCTTGAAAGCCGCAGCCGAGCGCGCCGACGGAGCCATCCCCGAAAAATACCGCGAGCTGATCTCGGTCGCGGTCGCCCTCACCACGCAGTGTTCGTATTGCATCGATGCGCACGCCGTCAACGCGGTCAAGGCGGGCGCCACGCGGGAGGAAATCGCGGAGGCGGTGTTCATCGCTTCCGCCCTGCGCGCCGGGGCGGCTGTCGGCCACGGCCTGCTCGCACTGCGGCTGTTTGACGCGGCGTCGCTCGCGCCTGCCTGACCGGCTTCGCCAGCCCGGACAACGCCATTTTATCGATAGAGGCCGACTGTTCCCGCCACGCTTGTTAAAGTAGCGTGTCTTCCACTTCGGGGCTCGCCCACATGATTGCGTCTTTACTGGACAGTATGCTCACGCGCTGGTCGGCGTCGGGCCGGATGGCCGCCGTCGCTGGCACGCCGGCGATGAGGATGGTCGAGAGCCCGGCGGGATCGATACGCGTGCTGGATGCGGGCGGTGGCATGCCCTGCGTGGTGGTCGTGCCGGACGGCCCCAACGTCATCGAGCACTATGAGCACCTGTCGGCGCTGCTGGCTGCGGACTACCGGCTGGTTTGCTTCGACATGCCGGGTTTCGGCATGTCGCTGCCATCGCCGTCCTATCGTCATTCCCTGGACCAGGGGGCGAGGGCAGTGTTCGATGTCCTCGATGCGCTCGGCATCGAACGGGCGACGCTGGCGTTCAGCTGCGCCAACGGCTTCTACGCCTTGCGCGCGGCCCAGACCGCACCGCACCGTGTCGTGAGCCTGTTCCTGGTGCAAACCCCGTCCCTGTCCGCAATGCACGCCTGGACCATGCGCACGGTGCCCTGGCCGCTGAGGATACCGGTATTGGGCCAGTTGGCCGCGTGGGCCTTTCGTCTGAAGGCCGCGACCGCATGGTATGCCATGGCGTTGCCGCGTGGCACAGACCGGACCTTTTATCTCCACCGTTCCCGCCATGCGCTGGCCAGGGGCGCCTGTTTCTGCCTGGCCGGCGTGGTGCAAGGCCTGCTGCGTGAAGCGATCTCGGCGGTGGAAGTGGTGGGCACGCCCTGCACGATGGTGTGGGGTGGGTTGGACCGCTCCCACCTGGCCACCAATGCCCGGTCATTGCTCGATTGCGTGCCGCACGCCGACATCATTCATTTTGAAGATTGTGGGCACTTCCCCGACCTGGAACAGCCGGAACGGTATGCCGCATTGCTGAAGCAGCACATGGCCAAGCTGCCCTAGCGTTCATGGCGCTGTCCTCCCCGTTGTTTGCACCGCACACAGGCTAGCCGAGCTGCCCGCCAAAGTAAAAACACGGATTGTCGTCGCCACGATCACCGGCGTCATCGCCGGGCGGAGCTGTTGCAGCATGATTCATTGCCATCGCTGCCTTCGCAGCGCTACACTATCCCATTGGAAATATGCTCAGGAGAGAATGATGGCGGAGTTGCGGCCGGCGGAGGGCTTGCCCTTGCTGCCCACGATGCAGGTGGAACCGCACGCGCGCCGCTTGGCGCTGGCCGTCGTATTGGCGTCGGTCGTGGTATTCCTGGCGGTAGTCCCGTTTGCCAAGGTGCAGTTGGCCCCGGTCAACGCTTTCATCCCCATCTACGAGTCGGCGCTGCTGCTCAACGACCTGATCACCGCCGTCATGCTGTTCGGGCATTTCAGCATTCTGCGTTCGCGGGCCTTGCTGGTGCTGGCCTGCGGCTACCTGTTCGCCGCCGTCATCGTCATTCCCCACGCGCTGACCTTCCCGGGCCTGTTCGCGCCCGCCGGCTTGCTGGGGGCGGGTTCCCAGAGCACCGCGTGGGTGTACGTGCTGTGGCACGCGGGCTTTCCGCTTTTTGTCATGGCCTATGCGCTGTTGAACCACCGCGACGGTGCGCAGCCCCGCCTGATACAGCATCCTGGCCGCGCAGTGGCGGCGGGCGTGCTGGCGGTGCTGGCCGCTGCCTGCGCCTGCTCGGTGTTGACCACCAGTTTGCATGACGTGCTGCCAGCGATTTTAAAGGCAGGCAAGTACACCCCGGCGGGCAGCGCCATCCTGACCTCCACCTGGCTGTTCAGCGCGCTGGCCATCGTCGTGTTGTGGCGCTATACCAGGCGTTCGACGCTCGATGTCTGGCTGCTGGTCGTCATGAGCGCGTGGATCTGCGATATCGCGCTGTCGGCGGTGCTGAACGGCGGCCGCTTCGACCTCGGCTTCTACGCCGGCAGGATCTTCGGCCTGCTGGCGGCCAGCTATGTGCTCATCGTGCTGCTGCTGGAAAGCAACCGGCTCTACGCGCGGCTGGCGGTAGCCCATGACGACGCGCTGCTGCGCACCCGGGACCTGCAGCGGCTGAACACGCAAAACGAGGAGCGCGCCGCGCAGTACGCCCAGGCGCTCGACGAGCTGCACTACAAGGACGAGGAAATCCGCGCCGTGGTGCAGAACATCGTCGACTGCATCATCACCATCGATTCCAGCGGCGTGATCCGGAGCGCGAACCCGGCCGTGGAGCAGGTGCTCGGCTATCCGGCCGCCGACGTGGCCGGCCGGGAAATCCTGATGCTGATACCGGAGCTGGAGTACGACGCGCATTTTTTCCTGCGCGACAAGATGGTCACGGACACGGCCGCGCTGGCCGGATCGAGCACGGAGGTCGAGGGTCTGCACAAGGACGGCCGGCGCGTTCCGCTCGAGCTGGCGATCAACGATTTCGAAGTGCACGGCGAGCGCTTGTTCATCGGCGTGCTGCGCGACATCAGCGAGCGCAAGCGCTTCATCGCCGAGCTGTGGCAGGCCAGGGCGCACGCCGAGCATGCGAACAAGGCGAAGTCGGCCTTCCTGTCCAATATGAGCCACGAGCTGCGCACGCCGCTCAACGCCATTCTCGGCTTCGCGCAGGTGCTCACGTCCGAATCGATGCCGCTGACGGTGGAGAAGCGCAAGCATTTCACCACGCATATCCTGAAGGCGGGCAAGCATCTGCTGGTGCTGATCAACGAGATCCTGGACCTGGCCAAGGTCGAGTCCGGCACGCTCGCGCTCTCGCCCGAACCGGTCGGGGTCGCCGAAGTCGTCCGCGTGTGCCAGGAAATGATGGATCCGATGGCCGAGCAGCGCGGCATACGCCTGGTGTTTGCCGTCGACAGCGGCTTGCACGTGCTGGCCGACCGCACGCGTTTGAAGCAGGTGCTGCTGAACCTGATGTCGAACGCCGTCAAATACAACCGGCCCGGCGGCGCGGTCAGCGTCGCTTGCACCGCCATCTCCGCCGAACGGGTGCGCATCACCGTGCAGGACGATGGCCAGGGCCTGGATGCCGCCCAGCTGGCGCAGCTGTTCCAGCCATTTAACCGGCTGGGGCAGGAGGGCGGCGGCGAAGAGGGCACGGGCATCGGCTTGACGATGACGAAGCGGCTGGTCGAATTGATGGGCGGGAGCATCGCTGTGCGCAGCGAGGTGGGCGTGGGCAGCGTGTTCACGGTCGAGCTGAAGTCGGCCGCGCCGATGCAGCACGCGGAAAGCCCGGACATGGCTGGCGCGATAACGCCGCGCCGTGCCGGCCTGGCCGCGGCGCCGGTGCGCACCTTGCTGTACGTCGAGGACAATCCGGCCAACCAGGCGCTGATCCAGGAAGTGATCGCTTTCCGGCCCGACCTCCGGCTGTTGACCGCCGATGACGCCAGGCTGGGCCTGGACATGGCGCGTGCGCACCGGCCTGCCGTGATCCTGATGGACATCAACCTGCCCGGCATGAGCGGCGACGAGGCGATGGCCATCCTGCGCGCGGACCCGGACACCGCCCACATCCCGGTGATCGCGCTGTCGGCCAACGCGATGTCGCGCGATGTCGCCAGGAGCATGGCGGCGGGATTCGTCCGCTATCTGACCAAGCCCATCGATATCGACGAGTTCTTCGAGGCGCTCGGCAGCGCGCTCGACCCGGCGGAAGACAAGACGCTGCAGCAGCGCTGAGTTGCCGGGCTAGGCAACGAATATGGCATGCACCAGTCCGATGGCGACCGGCGGCCCGCCCGCCGCGACGAAGTAGCAGCTCAAGTAGCAGCTCAGGTAGCAGCTCAGGTAGCAGCGCGGTCGGCGCTCCTCAACGAGTGCGGTAGTCCATCACTGGCGAGTGGCGGCCAGCGCCTCCAGCACTTGCCCGGTCTGCATGATGGTGGCGTATTCTCCGTCCAGGTTGGCCAGCGCCATGGCGTGCACCTCGCCGGCGCTCCTGAGCGTGCCCGCGTAGTCGCGTTTTTCGAAGGCGAAAGTGGCGTCCGCCACCACCTGGGTGTCGAAGCCCAGGTTGCCGGCGGTGCGCGCGGTCGCCTCCACCGAGTTGTTGGTGCTGATGCCGACGATGACCAGGCGTTCGATGCCGCGCACGCGCAGCCAGCGTTCCAGCCCGGTATTGATGAAGGCGTCGGGGACATTCTTTTCCATGACATGCGCGCCGGGCAGCGGTGCCAGCGCGTCCTGGAACTCAGCACCCGGCTGGCCGGGCCAGAACACCGAGCCCGGCGAGAGGGACATGTGGCGCACGTGGACCACGGTGCCGCCCGCGTCGCGCCACGCGCCCAGCAGCGCGGCGATATGGTCTTCCGCATCCGGATTGTTGCGGGGCGGGTTGCTCGGGAACGCCATGCCTTTTTGCATGTCGATGATGATGAGGGCGGGTAGGGTTCGCATGGTGCATGCTAATCCATGCCCGCGTGCTACGCAATCGCCGCTGTAAAATGCGGCATGACCACGCCATTGAAAATATCGAGAATCCTGCACGCGGGCTATGTGTTCGAGTGCGAGGGCACGGCGATCGCCTTCGACACGATCTTCGAAAACCCCTTCAGCCGCAATTGCCATGCCTTCCCGGACGTGCGTTTCGACCACGGGCAGATCCGCGCGCAGCGCTTCGCTGCCGTCTTCATCTCGCATTTCCACGACGACCATTGTTCGCTGGAGAGCCTGGATTTGCTGGACCGCGCCACGCCGCTCTACATCTACTGCATCTTCGACGAGCTGTTCGACATGGTGCGGCAACTGGGCTTCACCAAGGTGCAGCAACTGCAGTTGAATGCGCCGGTCGATGTCGGTCCCTTCCGGGTGGTGCCGCGCGAGGCGATGGATGCGGATGTCGATTCGATGTTCCAGATCCGGGCGGCCGGGTTGAACGTGCTCAACGTGGTCGATTCCTGGATCGACGAGACCACGCTGGCCCAGCTGGCGCAGGACGGGCCGTGGGACATGGTGTTGTGGCCGTTCCAGACCATGCGCGAAATCGAAGTGCTGTCGCCGTCGCGCGCGGTCCCGGCGCCGCCGGCCTTGCCGGAGGAGTGGATCGCCCAGCTCAAGGTGCTGCAGCCGCGCTATGTCGTGCCCAGTTCCTGCCAGTTCCAGCAGGAGCCGTGGTCCTGGTATAACCGCGCCTTCTTTCCCATCACCTATCGCCAGTTCGAGCGCGAGGTGGGCGAGGCGCTGCCGCGCGCGCGCGTGGTGCGCCTGGATCCCTCGGTGTCGGTGCTGCTGGATGCCGCCTCGCTGCGGCCCGCCCCGCCCTTGGGCTGGGTGGTGCCGGTAGGCGCGCAGGACGTGGACTATGAATATGAAGGCAATGCTGCGCCGCCGTCCACCGCCGACATCGCCCGCCGCTTCGCGCCGCTGACGGCGCCGCAAAGCGCCAGGGTGATGGACTACTGCCGCGCTGGCTTGCTGGAGAAATACGGCGACGTGGAAGCCTCGTCCGAATATTTCGACCAGCCGCGCCTGTGGCGGCTGTCGGTCTACGACCATGCGGGCGAGGCCACGCATTTCCATTACCGCCTGGAAGGCGGCGGCACGGCCTGCGCGTGCAATGACGCCGGCGACAGCGCCGCGCCGCTGGGCTGGACCACTGCTATCCCGGCCGCGAAACTGTACGCGGCGCTGGAGCTGGGCGAATCGCTGACGTCGATGTATATGCGCATCAACGACGCCGTGTTCGACGCGGACACCGAACGCGACCTGGAAGATGCCGACGTGGTCGACGACCCTCTGATCCGCTGCCTGTTCAGCGACACCTTCGGCGCCTACCAGGCCGCCCAGTTGCGCCGCCTGCTGGCACGATAGACAAGGTAGCCGCTTATTTGCCCAGCAGCTCCAGCGACTGCTCCCAGTCGCCGGCCCAGTCGAGCAGGAAGTCGTGCGTCTTGAAGGCCCGTTTCAGCGGACCCAGCGGGGCGCGGTAGACGTCGTGCAGGCCCAGCGCCAGGGTGACCGGGTTCCACACTGCGTTGCGCTTGGATTTCCTGGCGCTCGCCTTCACGCGCGCGCCGTCGTCGCCGAAGATGCCGATGGCCTCGTCCAGCGCCTTGTCCAGATCCAGCCTGACCAGGCGCGCGAAGGCCTCCAGCACCTCGGCCTTGGGGATGCCGTACTGCGATTCGCGCGCGGCCTCGACCGGCGGCGGCCTGGCCGCCTGCTCGGCTTCGTGCTGGAGCTTGCCCGCCAGCTTCTCCACCGCCTTCTTCTGGAAGCGCAACTCGTCCAGCCCGCGCCGGAAACCCGGCTCCGGCAGCCGCGTCACGATCTTGTAGGCGTCCTTGGTGATGGTGATCAGCACATCCTCGGCGCCGCCCACCAGGCGCGCGATGTCGCCCTCGAAGAAGATGGGCGCCGCGTAGCCGCCGTTGGCATCGCCGAACAGCTCGGGGTAGGCCGCGTCGTAGTCCAGCCAGACAAAGGGGATCAGCTCGTGCTCGATGAGGCGGGCCAGGGTCCAGGGCGTGCCGGTCTGCTGCGCCAGCCAGGCGCAGGCTTCGGCGGTGGTGGCCCGGAAGGGTAGGTCGGAGGTACTCATTATTCTTTCTGTGAAATTATTTGTGCGTCGCACAAAATGTGTGCTATACTTGTTTCTTCGGTGGAGTTCTGAACTTCCCCGGGCCCCCTGCGAGACTGGCGATGCCGCGTGTGTAAAGCTGCGAAGCACATCAAGTCGGAAGGGGATTGTAGTTCAAGATACGATAGTCGGTTTACACATTGGAGGCACCATGCAGATAGCATGGGCGTCCGAAGCTCCGGCACCGCGCAGATAGCACGGGCCAAGCAGCGATTGTAGCATTATTGGCAATACATTGAAACGAAGCCCGCAGCAAGCGGGCTTTTTTTTCGGCACCGAATGGCTGCTGGCGATCCCGCCCGGATCGCGGGCCGCTCCCTCCACCCGGCACGGCTGCGTCGCACGACCAACGCTCCGTTTCCACCTCTCAACCGGTTCTCCGGCCGCGCTGCCCGCCTGATCCCATGGCGCACCAGCGGTACGAATACCGGATCCCCCTGGCGCACTCAAGGAGCATTGCATGGCTAAAGAAGAATTGATCGAAATGAATGGCACGGTATCTGAAGCCCTGCCGGAACTGCGTTTCCGCGTGGACCTGGAGAACGGCCACAAGCTGATTGCCTACACCTCGGGCAAGATGAAGAAGAACCACATCCGCATCCTGGCGGGCGACAAGGTGACGCTGGAACTGTCGCCGTACGACCTGAACAAGGGCCGTATCATTTTCCGTCACATCGAAAAACGCGGCCCAGTGCCCACCCACTCCTTCCCGCGCCGCCGTTAAGCGGCGCGCCGCAAGGTTTGCGCATCACACCCTGAAGAAGGCGACCGCCTCCTGCAAGGTTTCGGCCTGACTGCTGAGTTCCTCGGCGGTGGCCGCCAGTTGTTCGGACGAGGCCGCGTTGGTCTGGGTCGATTGCCCCAGATGGCCCATGGCCTGGTTGATCTGGCTGATGCCTATGCTTTGCTCGTCCGACGCGGCGCTGATTTCCTGCACCAGCGCCGAGGTCTTGCCGATCGCCGGCACGATTTCCTCCAGCAGTCCGCCGGCCTGTTCGGCCATGCCGACGCTGTCGCGCGCCACCTCGCCGATTTCCTGCGCCGCCACCTGGCTGCGTTCGGCCAGCTTGCGCACCTCGGCGGCCACCACCGCGAATCCCTTCCCGTGTTCACCCGCCCGCGCCGCCTCGATGGCCGCGTTCAGCGCCAGCAGATTGGTCTGGTAGGCGATGTCGTCGATGATGACGATCTTCTTCGCAATCTGCCGCATCGCCGCCACCGTCTGGCCGACCGCGGCGCCGCCCGACTGCGCCGAATGCGAGGCCCGTTCGGCGATGTCGGCCGTCACCTTGGCGTTGGCCGAGTTCTGCTGCACCGACGCCGTCATTTCCTCGATCGACGCGCTGGTCTGCTCCACTCCGGCCGCCTGCTCGCTGGAGCTTTGGCTCAGCGACTGGGCGGTGGCGCTGGTCTGGGCCGCCGCGTCGCTGATGCCGTCGGCCGTTTCGCGCACGCGGCGCAGCGTGCCGGCCAGGTGCTCGACCATCAGCTTGAGCGAGTGCGCCATGCTGCCATCGTGTTTGCTGTCGAGCTCGATGCGCTGGGTCAGGTCGCCCTGGGCCACCTTCAGCAGCACCTCGTTCACATAGGACGGTTCGCCGCCCAGCTGGCGGATCAGATGCCGGCTGATGGCCCAGCCGATCAGCGCGGCCAGTACGGCGATGCCGGCCAGGCTGGCGGCCAGCAGGTTGCGCGTGGCGCGCTGGGTGGCGACTCTCTTTTCGATCAGCGCGGCCAGTTCCGTCATCGCGGCGTAGGCCGCGCTGAACTGGGTGTCGATGGCGCGCGTGGTGAAGGCCAGGTAGTCGGCTGCCGGATAGTCCAGCGTGGCCGCGCTGGCGACCTTGGTGCGCGCCAGTTCGCTCGCCTCCTGCGCCATCTGGGTGGCGGCGCCGGTCTGGCTGGCCAGCTTGTGTTCGATGGCGTTGTTGGCGCGGAAGCTTTTCTGGAAGGAGCGCGCCGCCGCCTCGCTGGCCAGCCGGGTCTTGGCCAGCAGGGCCGACATGGCGGCGCGGCCGTCGGTGTCGATCTGTTTGGACGCCAGCAAGCCGGTGCCCTTGGCGCGCAGCTGGCCTATGCTCTCGGCCATTTGCGGCAGGTCGAAGAAGACGCCGCGCATCAGGTAGTAGGTGTCGGCGTCCGGATCCAGCGCCAGGCCGTAGCGGTCGGCCACGCCTTCGGTCAGCAGCAGCAGCTGTTCGCTCAGCGCGGTGTGGCCGGCGTAGCTGTCGGCGGTGCTGTGGGCGCGGCTGGCCACGCGTTGCTGCAGCGCCGTCCAGTCGCTGCGCACCGATGCCAGCAGCTGGGCGGTGGCCGGGTGGGCGCCGGCCAGCAGCTTGTCGGCCTGGGCCAGCGTTTTGCCCACTTCGTCCGCCTTCGCGGCGCGCTGGTCGGCCATCTGGCCGCCGCCGAGGAAGGCGGCCGACAGGCCCCGGTGCTGCTGGACCTGCTGCAGCAGCTGCAGCACGGTGCGCCCCGGCGCGATGCCGTCCAGCTCGGTGGCGGAGAAATCGATGTTCTGGTTGCTGCCGTTGATGAACAGGGCGGAAGGCGGCGCCACCAGCAGCACACCCATCAAGCCCAGCAGCGCGAAGCGTTGCCACAATTTCATGCGATTGAGTAGATGGGCCACGTTGTCCTCGTAGTCGTGTGTGGGAATGCGGAACGGTATCCGGGACATTAACAAGCGCCGGGGACTTTGTCGCTTGTTCTTTAGGGCAGCCGTTGCGCATCCACATCAGGGCATGACGTGCACCCCGATGCCGGACGCCATGCCCGGCGCGTGGTAGACGCGCTGCGTGGCTTTTTTGAAGTCTTCCGGCCTGGCGCGCGCGATGTCGGTGAAGGTTTGCGGGTTCAAGTCCACCAGCGGGAACCAGGAACTCTGCACCTGCACCATGATGCGGTGGCCGCGCCGGAAGGTATGGTTGACCTCGCCGATGCTGTAGTTCAGCGCCTCCACCTTGCCGGGCGTGAACGGCTCGGCCTGCTCGAAGCTGTGGCGGAACTTGCCGCGCAGGGGATTGCCGCGCACCAGTTGCTGGTAGCCGGCCATGGCGGCCTGCGGCGGGCCGACGTCGTGCTCGTCGTCCTTGCCGCCCTCCTTGCCATCCTCCGGCTTCGGATAGTCGTCCGGGTACACGTCGATCAGCTTGACCACCCAGTCGGCGTCGGTGCCGGTGGTGGCGACGAACAGCCTGGGCGAGACCGGACCCGCCAGCGTCACGTCCTGCTCCAGCGGCGCGCTGCGGTAGACCAGCACGTCCGGCCGCGAGGCGGCGAAGCGCTGGTCGGACACCATGTATTCCTTCGGCACGCCGGTGGCCGGATAGCCGATGTAGGGCACCGGGCGGGCCGGATCGCTGACGTACTCGTCGTACCCCGCGCCCGTGATGGCGGCCGGCTGCTGCCAGCCCAGCGTGCCGTCCGCGCCGAAGTACAGCGTGCGCGCCTTGGCCTGCTGCGGCGGCCAGGCGCTGTAGCTGCGCCACACGTTGCTGCCGGTTTCGAAGGCGCGCACGTTCGGCGCGGCCGGCGTTGGCACGCCCGGCACGCCTTTCAGGTGCTGTTCGAAGAAGGGCAGCAGGATGTGCTGGCGGAAGTAGTCCGAGGTCTTGGCGTCGAAGCGCACGTGGCCCAGGCGCTTGCCGTCGTCGCCAGCCCAGCCGCCATGCACCCACGGCCCTATCACCAGGCCGTTGTAGATGCCCGGGTTGTTGCGTTTGATGGCCTGGTAGGTGGTGAACGGCCCTTGCAGGTCCTCCGCGTCGTACCAGCCGCCCACGGTCAGCACGGCGGCGCGGATGTTCTTCAGGTGCGGTGCGATGTTGCGGCTCTGCCAGAACGCGTCGTAGCTGCTGTGCTCCACGTTGGGCCAGAACAGCGCGCGCTGCTTGGGCGTCATGGCGGCGCCGATGTTCTGCAAGCTGCGGTGCTTGAGGAAGAAGTCGTAGCCGTCGCTGGCGCCGTAGTCGAAGTCGGTCCAGGTGGCGGGCAGGGCGGTCGGGTTGTCCTCTTCCGTGAAGGCGGCGTAGAAGTCGAAATTGGCGGCCAGCATGAAGGCGCCGCCGTGGTAGGAATCGTCGCCCATGTAGAGGTCGGTCACCGGCGCCTGCGGCGAGGCGGCCTTGATCGCCGGGTGCGAATCGATGATGCTGGCCGAGGTGTAGAAGCCCGGATAGGAAATGCCGTGGATGCCGACCTTGCCATTGTTGTTGGGCACGTTCTTGAGCAGCCATTCGACGGTGTCGTACATGTCCTGGCTTTCGTTGCCCTCGCCCTTTTCGCGCTGGGGCTTGAGGTGCGGCGTCATCTCCTGCCACTTGCCTTCGGACATAAAGCGGCCGCGCACGTCCTGCTTGACGAAGATGTAGCCGCTGGTCTCGAACTCGCGCGACGGGCCGACGCGCTTGGGATAGAAGTCTACGCCGTAGCGCAGTTTCTCATCCACCGTCACGCCCGCGCCGTAGGGGGTGCGCTGCACCAGGAAGGGATAGCTTTTCGACGCGTCTTTGGGCACGTAGACGGTGGTGAACAGGCGCACGCCGTCGCGCATCGGGATCCGGTATTCGTACTTGGTGTAGTGTTCGCGCACCGAATATTTGTCGGGCGGCGGCGGCGCCTCGTCCGCCCGGGCGGAGGGCGGTTGGAACGCCAGCAGCAGCGCGAGGGCGGCGGCCGGGAGGGCGGGCAGGGCGGGAAATACGGGGCGGCGCGGTGCGGTCATGGGCGGTCACAAGGTCGGGGCTGAGCCAGACAGTGTAACCGCTTGTTGTTAATTTGAATACGTTCCGCGTTTGCGCTCGTTGGCCTTCAGCCAGTCCAGCTTGCCCGCGTACAGCGCATGGTCGCCGCGCGTGGTGCTGTTCTCCATGGCCAGCTTCAAGTGCTTGTCGGCGGTGGCGAGATCGCCCAGCTTATAGGAGGCCACCGCCAGCCAGAAGTGGAATTCGTGGTAATAGGGCGCCCGGTCGACCTCGCGCGCAAACAGCGTGCGCGCCTTCTTGTAGTCGCCGTCCTGCATGGCCTTCTGGCCCAGGTGGAAATAATGGAAGGGCGGGTTGGGTTCCAGCCGCGCCAGCTTCTCGCGCAGCGCCTCGGCCTCCGGCTTGCGGCCCTGGCCTTCTAGCACCTGCACCAGGTTGTGCAGTGCGATCGTGTTATCGGGTTGCACGACCTGGGCGTAGCGCAGCGCCGCTTCCGCCTCCGGCAGGTTGCCGTGGTGCTGGTAGACGATGGCCAGCGTGTTGTAGGGGCTGAGGAATGTCGGGTCCGCTTCTATCGACTTGCGGGCCCACCAGTAGGCACGGTCCAGCTGCCGGCGCGACAGCGCTTCGGCGGCGCGGTTGTTCATGAACATGGAGACCACGCGGTGTTCGGAGATCTCCTGCGCGGTCAGGTATCTGGCGTCTTCCGGCGGCTGGAAATCGATCACCATGAACTGGCTGTTGTCGTAGCTGTGCGCGTCCGGGTTGAGCGGTTTGCCCAGGATGAGGTTCACGTGGCCGCTGGCGAAATACAGGCTGCCGGTGCGGCTCCAGGTCTCCTCGGTGGTGACGCTCTGGTAATGCACCCGCATGCCCATTTCGCGTGCCAGCGCCGCCGTCATGATGACCAGCGACAGGCAGTTGCCGCGCCGTGCCGCGAAGGTGTCGGCGGCGGTGCGGGTGGTGTCGGAATCGTACTCCAGGCGCAGCTGGTCTTTGCGGTACAGGGCCTCGAACAGCACGCGCTGGATCTCGCGCTTCTCGCCGCCGCGCCCGAGCGCGCGCACGTAAGCCTTCATGTCGTCGCTGAGGGCAAAGATCTGGCCGGCGTTGATGTCCTGGTCCGCCTTGCCGAACAGCTGGTCATGGAACAGCGGCGGGGGAGGCGGCGGCGCCACGCTGGCGCAGCCGGCCAGCAGCAATGTGATCAAAAAGACAGACCAGCGTTTCATGGCGCACCTCCTGTGAGGCAAGTATCCTCGGCTGCCATGGCACTGTCAAACGGCAAATATGCGGCGCCGCAGCAGCCCGCTTGTCATGCCGCCGCTGCGGCCTGGCGCGGGCCCGGCGGCGCGGATCAGGCCAGCGGCCTTGCCTCGACCGGCTGTCCTTGCGCGTCGAAACGCTGCGCCACCGACACCGCGTGCAGGCCGATGGTGGCCAGCGCGTCGGCGATGTCGTCGACCTCCAGCTGCAGGTCGCAGCCCAGGTCGATCGGCTTGTCGCAGGACAGCAGCGGGGCCGTGCCCGGTGCGCCGTACAGGTTCACCCGCAGCACCAAGTCGCCGCGCACGTCGGCCGGGGCGATGACGGCGCTGGCGCCCGGCGCGGCCGCCAGCGCCTGGCCCAGCTTGGCCATCATGTCCAGCATCGCGTATTCGGCCTGGGCCTGTTCCTTGGCGCTGTAGAACAAGTCCTGGTACAGGAAGTTCAGCTCCACCGGGCGCGCGCCGGCCAGGCAGCGCGCCACCAGCGGCGCCGCCGCCACGGTCCACTGGCGGTAGCGCTCCATGCGCGCGGCATAGTAGTCGTCCTGCTCCTGCTCGCCGGCGGGCGGCAGGTAGAAGGCGTCGTCGGCGCGCTTGAGCGCGAAGCCGAGCAGGAAGCGCAGCTCCACCGCCGTGTCGCCGGGGCCGAAGCCGGTCGCGGCCCAGCCGCCCATGCTGCGTTCCAGCGCGGGCGCGGCCTGCATCTTCTTCTCGGTCATCGAGGCGGTCGCTTCGCGCACCATGGCGTTGAGCTGGCCGTAGCTGACGCGGTCGATCTCGTCCAGGTCGTAGGCGTGCTGCACCAGCACCACCTTGGCTTTCGGGCTTTCCAGGCCGTCCCTGGTGAAGCTTTGCAGCAGCGCGTCGAAGGCCGCCTCGTCCTGGAATTCCTCGGCCTGGACCAGGCCGCCCGTGCTGTGCACGAAGACCGGGATGGCGAAGGCGTTGATCTCGACGTCGGCCTGGCCTTCGCGCCGGATCAGCACCGTGCCGGCGGCTTCCTCCACCGTTTCGCGCAGCAGGCGGTAGGCGTCCACGTCCTCGAAGCGCGCCAGTTCGATGGCGCTGTACAGCAGCTCGTCCTTCTTCTGCTGCAGGTATTTGCGGACCTGGCGCGGGAACTCGGCGGCCTTCTGGCGCAGTTCGGCGCTGAGCTGGTCGCTGTCTTCCTGCTCGGCCAGTTCCAGCGCGGTGGCGCACAGCGCCTCGGCCAGGAACTCTTCTTTTTCTTCGGGGGGCGTGCTGTTCTTGCGGGGAGCGGGGCGCTTATTTTTAGGCATGTGTGCGCTGGGTAGCGTTAGTGTTCGGTGTGGAAGGTTTCGTGCAGTTCGTCGAGCAGGTCGGCGGTTTCGTCTTCGGACAGGCCGAGGTGGGCGCAGGCGGTCTCGCCGCCCTTGTCCCATTCCAGCGAGTCGCTGTAGCCGTTGTAGCGCTGGATGGCCTTGTCGGCGATGACCGACAGGGCCACCAGCGAACGCACGGCGTCGTCGGTGGCGTCGTCGTCCATGACGGCGTAGTCGTGGTGGTGCAGGATGGCCCAGGACACGTCCGGCGACAAGCCCCAGTTGCGCGCCAGCAGGCAGCCGATGGCGGCGTGGTTGGTGCTGTGGCGCAGGTCCTCGACGGCGGTGAATTTCTGCTGCGCGTCCTGGCTGGCCAGGGCGAAGGTTTCCTTGTAGTCGGGGAAGCGGGCCATCAGCAGCGGCACGCCGATGTCGCAGAACAGGCCGAAGGTATGGGCGATGTCGGGCGGCGCGATGCGCAGCTTGCGCGAGGCGAACACCAGCGCCTGGGCGCGCCGGGCCGAGGTGTCCCAGAAACTGTCGAGCTTGCCGTCCTCGCCGGCGATGGCCTGGCGCGCCAGCAGCCCGGTCAGCAGTGCGGCGCACTGGTTGATGCCGAGGAAATTGATGGCCTGTTCAACCGACTTGGCCTTGCGCGCGGCGCCGAAGAAAGGCGAATTGGCCAGCTTCAGCAGCGCGCCCGACATGCCGACGTCGTTGCCGATGATGCGCGCGATGCGGCGCGGCGACGGGTCGGGCTGGGCCAGTTCGCGTTGCAGGTCCAGCAGCAGGCTGGGGCGCGGCGGAATCCGGATCGAGCGCAGCAAGGCGTCTTCTACCGACGTTTCGATTACCGGGGCTGGGGCTGCTACTGAGGTCATGATGGTTAGGGGCTGGCTGGTCTGGGCATGGCGCAAGCTAGAACTATAGCTCAGGTGGGCGCCTGTTGCTGAAACGGGAAGTCGGATTATCGCTGGTAATGCGTTGCTTTAGCGCAAATGTCAGCGAAAAAAGTGTTGCAAGGGCGGCTCGCGGGAGAAACATTGGCAGTTGTGCACGGTTCGCGCAAGGTCGGCGCGGTATGATTATTTTTATGACTACTTTGATTGCAGGGATAGATTTCAGCGCGCCGTCGCACGAGGTGGCGCCGCTGCTGATCGGGGTGACGGTGCTGGTGAACGGCGTAGGCGGGCGCATCGTGGAGACCGAGGCCTACGACATGACGGAGCCGGCCGCGCACACCTACACCGGGCCGAGCGAGCGCAACGCCGCCATGTTCGGGCCGGCGGGGCATGCTTACGTGTATCTGTCGCACGGCATCCATTGGTGCATGAATTTCGTGTGCCGCGAGCCGGGGCACGGGGCCGGGGTGCTGATACGCGCCATCGAGCCGGTGGCGGGGCTAGACGCGATGCGGGTGCGCAGGGGCATGGAAGAGGTGCGCGTGCTGTGCTCGGGGCCGGGCAAACTGTGCCAGGCGATGGCGGTGACGCGCGCGCACAACGGGCTGGCGCTGACGGCGGCGCCGTTCGAGATGATCGCGCGGCCGGCAGGCGCGGCGGTCGAGCTGGAGGTGGCGGTGGGGCCGCGCATTGGCATTTCGAAGGCGGTGGAGCTGCCGTGGCGTTTCGGCGAGGCGGGTTCGCGTTTCCTGAGCCGGCCGTTCCGGTAGGGCTGCGTAGTATGGATTCCCGCCTACGCGGGAACGACATCGGCGGACCGCCGCGCAGGCGGGAATCCATAGTCGCCATCAGGAAGCCTGGCGCCGGCCTGGGCGCGGTGTGGGCGGTAGCACCGCCAGTCCCCGCATCGGGCTGTGCGCGGCGCGGCGTTCGTTCTCCGCTGCGGCCTGCAACTGCGCGGCCGGTTGTGCCTCGGCTTCCCCTTCGTCGAGCTGGAACACCGCCACCGCCTCCGCCAAGTGCGCGGTCTGTTCCTGCAGGCTGGCGGCGGCGGCGGCCGCCTGCTCCACCAGCGCCGCGTTCTGCTGCGTCACGTCGTCGATCTGGCCCACCGCCCGGTTCACTTCGGTGATGCCCTGCGCCTGCTCGGCGCTGGCGTCGCTGATGCGGGCGATGATGTCGTTTACCTGCCGCACCGACGCGACAATGTCGTCCATGCTGCTGCCCGCCTGGTTGACGCAGGCGCTGCCGCTGTCTATGGTGGCTACCGAGTCGGCGATCAGCGCCTTGATCTCCTTGGCCGCACCGGCCGAGCGCTGCGCCAGCGTGCGCACCTCGGACGCCACGACCGCGAAACCGCGCCCGGACTCGCCCGCGCGCGCAGCCTCCACCGCGGCGTTCAAGGCCAGGATATTGGTCTGGAAGGCAATGCCGTCGATCACGCCGATGATCTCGACGATCTTGCGCGAACTGGCCCGTATCGTGTCCATGCTGGCGACCGCCTGGGCCACCGCCGTACCGCCCTTGCAGGCCAGGCCGCTGGCGCTGGCCGCCAGATCGCACGCCAGGCGCGCGTTGTCGGCGTTGTCGCGCACCGCCCTAGTCAGGTTTTGCATGGCGCTCGCGGTCTCCTCCAGCGAGGCGGCCTGGCGCTCGGTGCGGTTCGACAAGTCCAGGTTGCCGCTGGCGATTTCGTGCGAGGCGGTGTCGATCGAATGCACCGCGCCCAGCACCGTGCGCATGGTCTGGTTCAGCTTGGCGATGGTCTGGTCCAGCGCGCGCGCGGTGTCGGCGATCTCGTCGCGGCCCTCGTTGCGCCTGCCGAAGGTGAGCTTGCCGGCGGCCAGCTCGCGCACCGCCGCGGCGATGGCGCTGATGTCGCGCAGCAGCGCCGCGCGCACCCGTATCGTCGCCAGCAGCGACAAGGCCACCGACAGCAGCACCAGGCCGCCCATGGTGCACACCAGCGACCGGTAGTCGATGCCCGCCTGCGCGTGGGCCTGCACGCTGAGCGACTTCTCCAGCGCCGACAGCTTGCCCAGCTGCTCGTTCAGCAGCACGAACTGCGCCTCCGCCTTGGCCATGGCATTGGTGGCGATGGACTGGTCCAGCGCCGCCAGTTCCATGGTCTCCAGCACGGCCTTGCGGTAGCCCGCCAGCGCCTGGGCGGACCCATCGACAAACTTGCGCTCGGCGGCGTCGGCCACGCCGGCCAGCTGTACCAACTGCTGCTCGACGCCGGCGTGGCGCGACACGATCTGCTTGCTCAGCGCATCCAGCCGCGTCTGGGCGAAGCTGCCATTGATCCACGCCAGCAACTGGTAGACGTTGGCGTGGGCCAGCCGCGTGTCGGCCATGACGCCGGCGGCGGCCTGCAGGCGCGCGGCGCGCACCTGCACCAGGTTTTCCATCGACGCGTTCTGGCGCACCATGCCGTACCAGGCGCAGGCCGAGGTGGCCACCAGCAGCAGCAGCACCAGGCCCGGCGCCAGCAGCAGTTTCGGTGCTATCCGCAATTTGTTCAGCATGGCAGCCTCCCTGGCTCAACTTTTCTCACTGACTGCTCTGGCTTACTTCTTGTAGATCCCGGCTTCCAGCACCACGTCGCCCACGCGCAGGATGTAGGTGGTCTTCGGTTCGATCTTGCCGGAAGCGGGATTCTTGTACATATAGTCGACCCAGCCCTTGCCTTTCCTGGCGGCCAGTTCGATGATTTCGCGCCGGTACTTCTTGCCGCCGGCGTCAGGCACGTCGGTCAAGTCCTTGCCGACGATGGATGCGTTGATCGGGTGCGCCAGCACGATGCCGCTATTGATGTCGCGCATGTCCACGTACAGCGAACCCTGCACGAACTCGGGATCCTTGGCGGTGATCTTCTTCATCATCTCTTCCTTGCCGTGCGCTTTGATGTAGGCTGCGCCGCGCTCGGCCATGGCGATGGCGTCCTTCTCGGTCGGTTCGGCACCGGCCCAGGCGGCGGCAGCGGCTGCCACGCTCATGCACAGCAGGGCGGTGGTCATCAGGCGTTTCATGGAGTTCTCCCTAGGGTTGTGTGTCGGATTAATTTACGCCCGGCAGGCAGTTCCCGAATTGCGATAGCGCAAGCTTGCCGCAAGTCATGGAAGTGGCTTGCATCTGCGTCAAAAAGTTGTTCCTTTCCGGAAAATAGTCGGGCGAAAATTGATGCCGGGCAACGTCGACATGCGTGCAGTCACTACGATGAACTCACACCGCAACCCTGACAGGAGAACGCAATGACCGCCGAATCGCTGCCCGTGAAGTTCAAGCCCTACACCCGCCAGACCATCAAGCAGGCCCGCCAGTGGGAATGGATGCCCGAGGAGTTGCGCGAGGCGGTGCAGGTGGTGTCGCACGTGCTGCCGTTCCGCACCAACGAGTACGTGATGGACCGTCTGATCGACTGGAACAACGTGCCCGACGATCCGATCTACCGGCTGGTGTTCCCGCACCGCGACATGCTGGCGCCGGACGAGTATGTGCATTTGCGCGACCTGGTGCTCGTGCGCAAGGACGAGGCGGCCATCGCCCAATACGTGCACGGCCTGCGCATGCGCATGAACCCGCACCCGGCCGGGCAGATGACGCACAACGTGCCGCGCGTGAACGACGCGCCGCTGAAGGGCTTGCAGCACAAGTACAAGGAGACGGTGCTGTTCTTCCCCAGCGCCGGCCAGACCTGCCACGCTTATTGCACCTTCTGCTTCCGCTGGCCGCAGTTCGTCGGCATGGACGACATGAAGTTCGACGCCAGGGAGACTACGCAACTGGCAGCCTATCTGCGCGAGCACACCGAGGTCACGGACGTGCTGATCACCGGCGGCGATCCGCTCATCATGAACACGCGCTCGCTGGCCGGGTTCATCGAACCGCTGCTGGCGCCGGAGCTGGCCCACATCCAGAACATCCGCATCGGCACCAAATCGGTGGCGTACTGGCCGCAGCGCTTCGTGACCGACCGCGACGCCGACGACCTGCTGCGCCTGTTCGAGCGCGTGGTCGCCTCGGGCAAGAACATGGCCATCATGGGCCACTACAACCACGCGGTGGAGCTGCGCCAGGAGATCGCGCAGAAGGCCGTCAAGCGCATCGTCGGCACCGGCGCCACCTTGCGCATGCAGGGGCCGCTGATCCGCCACATCAACGAGGATCCGAAAAGCTGGGCCGAGCTGTGGACCACCGGCGTGCGCCTCGGCGCCATTCCCTACTATATGTTCGTCGAGCGCGACACCGGGCCGCGCGCCTACTTCCAGCTGCCGCTGGCGCGCGCGCACGAGATCTTCCAGCAGGCTTACCAGATGGTGTCCGGTTTGTCGCGCACGGTGCGCGGGCCATCGATGAGCGCCTTCCCCGGCAAGGTGGTGATCGACGGCGTGGCCACCATCGCGGGCGAGAAGGTGTTCGCCTTGCAGTTCCTGCAGGCGCGCAACGCGGACTGGGTGCGCAAGCCCTTCTACGCCAGGTTCGATCCGGACGCGACCTGGATGGACGAGCTGGTGCCCGCCTTCGGCAAGGAGAAATTCTTTTTCGAGGAAGGCGAGCCGGCACCGCGCAAGATCATCCGCCTGGCCACGGCGCGCGGCGACGCGGTGGTGCAGCCGTCGGGCTGCGGTTCGCACAGCAACGCGGCCTGACGGAGCATGATGCCATGGCCGATGCCGATGCCAACGGCGCGCGCGCCGCCGCGGCCGATGCCGCCTGGGCACACGCCTGGCGGGTTACGCGTTCCGCTAACCCGCCCCATGCGCCCATGCCGCGATACCGTGGAGCGGGCCCCATGACGCAGGCTTCGTGGCTGACGTTCGGCGTGCCGGTGGTGATCGGCCGCGTGCGCCGGCCCGGCACGCTGCCGGGCTGGCAGGTGTTCGCGCTGGTGTTCCTGCCGTTTGCGCTGGGCCATTTCATCTCCTGCCTGCTGCGCAATGTGAACGCGATCCTGGCGCCGCAGCTGATGGCCGAGCTGGCGCTCACGCCCGGCCAGCTTGGCCTGCTGACCAGTGCCTACTTCCTGTCGTTCGCGCTGGTCCAGCTGCCGGTCGGCATGGCGTTGGACCGCTATGGTCCGCGCCGCGTGCAGTTCGCCATGCTGGGCGTGGCGGCGCTGGGCGCGCTGGCTTTTTCCGGCAGCCGCGAGCTGGGCCAGCTGTTGCTGGCGCGCGCGCTGATGGGCGTGGGCCTGGCCGGCTGTTTCATGGCCGCCGTCAAATCCATCTCGACCTGGATCAGCCCGGCCAGGCTGCCGTCGGTGCAGGGCTACCTGATCGCGGCCGGCGGCCTGGGCGCGGCCAGCGCCACTTTGCCGGTGCGCCTGGCGCTGCACTACGTCGACTGGCGCTGGCTGTTCATCGCGCTGGCCGGCTGCTGCGCCATCGTCGGCCTGCTGATCTTCCTGCTTGCGCCCACGCCGCCGGAGGCTGCACGCAAGCCGGTCACCTTGCGCATGCTGGCCGAGGTCTACGGCAACCCTGTGTTCCGCGACACCGCCTCGCTGGTGCTGATACCGCACGCGGTCTTCTTCGGCATCCAGGGCCTGTGGATTGCGCGCTGGCTGGGCGACGTGGCGCACTTCCCCGGGCAGGCCATCGCGTGGCTGCTCTACCTCGGCATGGCGGCCGTCATTTTCGGCGCCATCTCGGTCGGCATGCTTACCGAGTGGGCCGCGCGCAGGGGCATCGCGCCGCTGAGCGTGGCGGCAGCCGGCGTCGCGCTCTACATCGCCGTGCAATGCGGCTTCGTGCTGGACTGGGCGCCCAGCTACCAGCTGCTGTCGGTGCTGTTCACGCTGGTGGGCACCATCACCGGCATCGAGTACGCCATCGTCGCGCAAGCCATGCCGCCAACGCTGACGGGGCGGGCCTCCACGTGTCTGAACCTGTTGATCTTCCTGGGCGCGTTCGCAGTGCAGGCAGGCTTCGGCGCCATCGTCGGCAGGTGGGCGCCGGACGCGCAGCAGCACTATCCGGCCATCGCCTACCGCAGCGCGTTCGGCGCGCTGGTGCTGCTGCAGTCGGCCGGCTTGATGTGCTTCCTTGTACGCTTGCTTGCGCGCCGCCGGGGTCGCTCCGCGCGATCCGGTAAAATGGCGGGTATCAACTCCAAGGAAGAATATGAAACTGGTTCGTTACGGCCGTCCCGGCAAAGAGAAGCCCGGCCTGATTGATGATGAAGGCAAGCTGCGCGACCTGTCCGGCGTGATCGATGACATCGGCCCGGAACAGCTGTCCGACAAGGGCATCAAGAAGCTGTCCAAGCTTGTGCAGGCGGACCTGCCGCTGGTGCGCGGCAATCCGCGCATGGGCGTACCGGTGGCCAAGGTTGGCAAATTCATCGGCATCGGTTTGAACTACTACGACCACGCCGAGGAAATGAAGCTGCCGATTCCGAAGGAACCCATCGTATTCATGAAGGCCACCACCAGCTTGTCCGGCGCGGACGATCCGGTGATGCTGCCGAAGGGCTCGAAGAAGACCGACTGGGAGGTGGAGCTGGGCATCATCATCGGCACCCGCGCGCGCTATGTCAGCGAAGCGGACGCCGAGAAATACATCGCGGGCTACTGCGTCGTCAACGACCTGTCCGAGCGCGAGTACCAGCTGGAGCAAGGCCCGCAATGGGACAAGGGCAAGGGCTGCGACACCTTCGGCCCGGTCGGCCCCTGGCTGGTTACGCGCGACGAAGTCTACAACCTCGGCCAGCTGGACCTGTACCTGGAACTGAACGGCAAGCGCATGCAGACCGGCTGCACCGACAAGATGATTTTCTCGGTGCCGCAGATCGTCAGCTACCTGTCGAAATACATGACGCTGGAACCGGGCGACGTGATCGCCACCGGCACGCCGCCAGGCGTGGGCAATGCCCGCAAGCCGAAGCGCTTCCTGAAGAAGGGCGATTTCATGCGCCTGGGTATCGCCGGCCTGGGCGAGCAGCAGCAGGACGTCATCGCCTACCAGCAGTACTAAGGTTGGCGGTTTACGTGCCTGCGGCACTAAGCCGCCCTGCGCGGCGACGTGGCAGGGAATTCCGTAGGGCGGCTTAGCGGCGAAGCCGCGCAACCCGCCAACTCAAGCCAGCGCCCTGGCCAGCGCCTCCTGCAGCCGCGCCACGATCTCCGTCAGTTCCGCCTCGGTGGTAATGAAGGGCGGCGCCAGCAGCACATGGTCGCCTTGCTCGCCGTCGATGGTGCCGCCCATCGGATAGACCATCAGCCCGCAGCCCATGGCCGCCTCCTTCAGCTTCGCGTGCAGCTTCAGCTCGGGCGCGAACGGCTGCTTGCTGTCCCGCTCCTTCACCAGCTCCATCGCCCAGAACAGGCCGCGGCCGCGGATGTCGCCCACGTGCGGATGGTTGCCGAAGGCTTCCTTCAACATGCGCCTGAAGTGCGCGCCGCGCACCGTCACAGCGCCCAGCAGGCAGTCGCGCTGGATGATGCGCTGCACCGTCAGCGCCGCTGCCGCCGCCACCGGATGGCCGATGTAGGTATGGCCGTGCTGGAACGCGCCGCTGCCGTCGCGGATGCGCAGCACCACATGCTCGCGCGCCAGCACCGCGCCGATCGGCTGGTATCCGGCGCCCAGGCCCTTGGCCAGCGTCACCAGGTCCGGCAGCACGTTCTCCTGTTCAATGGCGTACAGCGTCCCGGTGCGGCCCATGCCGCACATCACCTCGTCCGCGATGAACAGCATGCCGTACTTGTCGCATAGCGCGCGCACGCCCTTGAAGTAGCCGGGTGTGGGCGGGATGGCGCCGCCCGTGGCGCCCACCACCGGTTCGGCGCAAAATCCGATGACATTCTCCGGCCCGGCCGCCAGGATCTCCGCCTCCAGCTCCGCCAGCAGTATGCCCGTGTAGTCGGCCAGGGTTTGCTGCGGCGCCCGGTTGCGGTATTCGTAGCACGCCGACACGCGCCGCACTTCCATCAGCAGCGGCGCGAAAGGCCGGCGGCGGAACTCGTTGCCGCCCAGGGCCAGTGCGCCCAGCGTGTTGCCGTGGTAGCTCTGGCGGCGCGCGATGAATACGGTGCGCTGCGGCTGGCCGCTCTCGACGAAGTATTGGCGCGCCAGTTTCAGCGCGGTCTCCATTGCCTCGGAACCGCCGGACACCAGATAGACATGGTTCAGGTCGCCCGGTGCATCGAAGGCCAGGCGCGTGGCCAGTTCCTCGGCGACCTCCGTGGTGAAGAAGGATGTGTGGGCATAGGCCAGGCGGTCGATTTGCGCGTGCATGGCGGCGATGACGTCCGGATGGCCATGGCCCAGCGAGGACACTGCCGCGCCGCCGCTGGCATCGAGGTAGCTCTTGCCACGGCTGTCGCGTATGGTAATGCCACTGCCGCCGACTGCGATCGGCGGCGTGTGGCGCAGGCTGCGGTGCATGATGTGGCTCATTGTCGTCCTCACGGTGAAGTTGAAAGACGACAATAATTCGATGCGCAGCCCGTGTTGTTGATATTTATCGTGTCGCGTGCAAATTATTGTCCGCTCAGGATGCGCGCTTTCGCGCCACCGCGCCCACCATCGCCAGGCCCGCCAGCAGCATGCCGTAGGTCGCCGGTTCCGGGACCGCCGGGATGTTCTCCGACAGCAGGCTGCCCACCTTGTCGGCGTCGTTGCCCTCATACAGGCCGACCTTCAGGTGCGGCGACGTGAAGTTCTGCGTGCCGCCTGTGAACGTGAACTCGAACACCATGTCGTCCGTCAGCGCGACGTGGCTGCCGAAGGCGCACAGCTTCATGGGGTTGGAGCCGCTGGTGCAGCCGTTCGCGTTCAGTTCATTGTTGTTGACAATCCAGCTCAAGGCGCCGGCCGGCGCCGAGGTCAGCGCCACGCTGTCGAAGCTGCCGACATCCTTGATGCCGAGCATGCCCAGCGTGGTGGCCGTCGCCCAGTCGCCGGTGGGCGTGGCGGCGTCGATTTCCAGTGTCAGCACGTTGCCGCTGAACGAGGTCGTGAACGTGACCCCTTGGAAAGTCAGGGCACCCGCGTTGGCGGCGCCGGCGCCGAGACCGAGGCAGGCTGCAATGGCGACGGGAGCGGCGATGCGTTTGAATATCGAAGTCATATTTTTCTCCATGTAAAAAGTTGTGATTCAAGGAAATTTGCTAGAGCAGTCAAGTCACTGCGCCTTAATAAATATCACGGTGCTATTCGCGGCAATGTCGAAAAATGCAAACAATGCACAATTAACTTAAATTTAACTTTATTGTGCATTTGCGAAATATTTCCGCCTGTGCCAATATTCCCCGATGACAGAACGCCTAGGCCCCATCCCCTTCGCGCAGCTCGCGCCGCAGCAGCAGGCCGCCGCCCAAGCCATCATCGACGGCCCGCGCGGGGCCTTGTACGGGCCTTTCGTGCCCCTGATCCGCAGTCCGGAACTGATGGAGTACGCGCAGCGCATGGGCGAGTACCTGCGTTACCGCAGCGCCATAGGCACGCGGCTGTCCGAGCTGGCCATCCTGGTGACGGCGCGGCAGTGGGACCAGCAGGTGGAGTGGGCCATCCATGCGCCGATCGCGCTGCAGGAGGGCGTGAGCCAGGCGGCGGTCGACGCCATCGCCGCGCGCCGCCGCCCCGAAGGCATGCGGGAGGACGAGGCGCTGGTGCATGACTTTTGCGTTGAACTGCACCGCGACAAGCGCGTGTGCGACGCCACGTACAGCGCCGCGCTGGCGCATTTCGGCGAGCACGGCGTGGTGGACCTGGTGGGATTGAACGGCTACTACACTTTCCTGGCGATGGTGATGAACACCGCGCAGTCGGCGGCGCCGCCGTCCAGCGCGGCGCCGCTGCCGTAGCGTTCATGCCGCGGCCGGCGCCGGCTACATAATTGCTCCACATTTCTTTGGTCTGATATCCAGCTTGAGCCGTATGCCCAAGGAAGAGGACGGATGAGCATGAACCATGCAATGCGCCAGGCGCGTGCGCTGCTGCTGGGCGCCGCGCTGCTGGCGGCTGGATCCGCCGCAGCTGTGACGGCCCCGAACGGCTCCGTGGCCGATGGCGGCGGCCTGCCGCCGGAGGCGCGCTGGTCGCGCCTGACCGAGCCGGCCTTCCGTCATCTGGGACCCGAGCAGGGCCTGCCCAGCATCATCGCAACCGCCATCGCCCAGGACAGCCAGGGCTTCATCTGGGCCGGCACCCAGGGCGGCCTCGCGCGCTGGGACGGCTACCGTTTCCGCAACTACCTGCCCGACGCCAAGTCCAGCACCGCGCTGCCCAGCCCCTTCGTGTCCAGCCTGCTGGCCGACGCCGACGGGCGCCTGTGGGTGGGCACCAGCGGCGGCCTGGCGCGCTACGAGGCCGGCAGCGACAGCTTCGTGTCCTATCCCGCCAGCGGGCAGGGCGGCCTGATCTCGCCGGCCGTGCTGGCCCTGGCCGGCGACGGCGCGCACGGCCTGTGGGTAGGGACCGCGGCGGGCCTGGACCACGTCGACGCGCAAGGGCGCATCACGCACGAGCGCGCCGGCGAGGCCAGCGGATTGCCGCCGGGCGCGGTCGGGGCGGTGTTGCGCGAGCGCAGCGGCGCCTTGTGGGTCGGCGCCAGCGACGGGCTGTACCAGCGCCGTTTCGGCCAGGGCGGCTTTAGCCGCGTGGCGCTGCCGCTGCGTCCAGGCCAGGCCGCCACCGTCGAGCGCCTGCTGCTGGACCAGGCCGGCAATCTGTGGATAGGCACGCGGCGCCACGGTGCCTTCCGCCTGGACCAGGGCGAGACCCAGCCGCGACAGGTGCTTGAACAGGGTGCGGCCGACAACAGCTTCGCGCAGGCGAACATTGCCTCGCTGGCCGAGGCCGCGCCGGGCGAGATCTGGATAGGCACCTTCGGGCGTGGCATCCTGATCGTTCACGCGGCCAGCGGCGCGACCCAGGCGGTGCGGCGCGACCGCACCTTGCCGCTCAGCCTGAACGACGACAATGTCTGGGCGCTGCTGCGCGACCATTCCGGCCTGCTGTGGGCGGGCGGCAACCGGGGCTTGAGCCTGCATGCGCCCGCCAAGGCCGCGCTGGCCTCGGCGTTCAGCGATTCCAGCCGCCGCGATGGCTTGAGCGACAGCGAAATCTTCAGCGTCGCGGCGGCGGCCGACGGCAGGGTCTGGCTGGGCCTGGGCGCGAACGGCGTCGACATCCTTGCACCCGGCCGCGCGCGCGTGGCCGGCCTGCGGCCCGACCCAGCGCAGCCGCGGACGGCGCTGCCCAAGGACCGCATCTGGTCGATTGCGGCGGCGCCGGACGGCAGCGTCTACCTGGGCACCAATCGCGGCCTGTACCGCAGCGACGTCTCGGCGCGGTCGGTTGCGCGCGTGACGCTGGGCACGCGCTCGGTGGCCGAGAACACGCAGACCCTGCTGCTCGATGGCGGCACGCTGTACGTCGGCGGCACGGCCGGCGGCCTGTGGTCGCTGGCGCGCGCGAGCGGACAGGCGCGCCGCGTGGGCGACGGCCGGCTGGACAAACAGCGCATCGTCACGCTGAGCAAGGGCGCGGCCCGGGCTGGCGCGCCCCGCCTGTGGGTCGCCACCACGACCAATTTATATGCGGTCACGCCGGGCGGCGCGCCCGCGGAGCCCGACCAGGTGCTGCCGCTGGCGCCGGACGACAAGGCCGCCGCAGGCCAGGGCCTGAGCGGCATCACCTCGCTGCTGGCCGACCGGCACGGCCGCCTGTGGATAGGCACGGACGCAGGCGACCTGCAGTGGATGGACGGCGCGGGCGGCACGCTGCACCGCATCGGCGCCAAGGGGCCGCAGAGCCGCGGCATCGACAAGCTGCTGGAGGACGGCGAGGGCGATATCTGGGCCAGCACGGACGGCGGTTTGCTGCGCATCGACGGGCGCAGCCTGGCCGTGCGCGCCTTCAGCCAGGCGGACGGCGACGCCTTCACGTCAGGCTACTGGGCCGATTCGGGCGCCGTCACCGCCAAGGGCGAGCTGATGTTCGGCGCGCTGGGCGGCTTGTCCGTCGTGCACCCTGCCGCCGTCGCGTCCTGGAACTATGCGCCGCCGCTGGCGGTCACCGAGCTGCGCGTGGGCGGGCGCGCGCTGCCGGCCCAGCCCTACCTGGCGCCGGGCGCGCCGGCGCTGGAGCTGCCCGCTGCCGCCAACCACCTGGAACTGGAGTTCTCGTCGCTGGACTACTCGGCGCCGGAGCGCAATCTCTACGCCTACCGGCTCGACGGCGTCGACGGCGACTGGCAGCCCAGCGACCCGCGCAGGCGCCTGGTCAACTACGCCAACCTGGCGCCCGGCTCCTACCTGCTGCGCCTGCGCGGCAGCAACCGCAACGGTGTATGGACGGACAAGGAGCTGACGCTGGCGCTGCGCGTGCTGCCGGCCTGGTACCAGACCTGGTGGTGGCGCGCGGCACTGGCGGCGGCGGCGCTGCTGGGCGTGTACGGCATCGTGGCGGCACGCACCGCCGTGCTGCGGCGCGGCCAGCGCGAGCTGGAAAGCAAGGTCAAGGAGCGCACGGCCCAGCTGGAACAGGCTTCGCTGGCGCTGGAGCAGGCCAGCCTGACCGATCCGCTGACGGGCCTGCGCAACCGGCGCTTCCTGATGCAGCATCTGGATCTGGACGTGCTGACGGCGATCCGGCGCTATGAGACGGGCGGCGCGGCCTTGCCCGCGGACGCCGACCTGGTGATCTACATGATAGACCTGGACCACTTCAAGCAGGTCAACGATGTGCACGGCCACGCGGCGGGCGACGCAGTGCTGATGCAGTTGCCGGCACGCATCCTGGGCGTGTTCCGCGAGTCCGACTATGTGGTGCGCTGGGGCGGGGAGGAATTCCTGGTGCTGGCGCGGGGCACGGCGCGGGCCGGCGCGGCCGCCGTGGCCGAACGCATACGCGCGGCGGTCGCGGACGCGCCGTTCGCGCTGCCCTGCGGCACGCTGCTGGAGAAAACCTGTTCGATAGGATATGCCAGCTTCCCCTTCCTGCCGGGCGAGCCGCGCGCGCTGAACTGGGCGGAGGTGATCGAGATTGCCGACCGCGCGCTGTATGTGGCCAAGCATTCCGGCCGCAATGGCTGGGTGGGTTTCGGGGCGGGGGAGAAATTGCAGGGGGACGGCCTGGCGGCGCGCTTCAAGTCGGCCGCCAGCCTGGTCGCATCCGGCGAGGTGCTGGTCGAGACCTCGCTGGACGGGGAACAGGTCAGGACCGGCCTGGTCCGCGCGTGAGCACGCCGGTGCGGCTTATTGGGCGGCCAGGCCGCGCGCGAGCACGTCGGCGACCACTTCGTTGAGGTCCTTGCCGCCGTCCTTGGCCAGCGCCTGCAGCTGCGCCACCAGTTCGCTGTTCAGTTTGACGGCGAAAGGCACCAGGCCCAGCGCCTGGTCGCGGCGGCGCTGTTCGCGCTTGTCCACCACCACGGTATCGGTGTTGCCGAAACCGGCCGCGCCAGGGGCAAGCATCTTGCCCATCAATTTCTTGGCGTCGCTCTTTGCCATGCCGGTTTTCTTCATTTTCTGCTTTCAGTTGGGTCGTGCGGGGTTATGCCTGACTTTACGCCAGGACTTTTTTCAGCCACGCGCTGATGTGCGCCACTTCTTCGGCGCACAGCGAGTGCTGCATGTAATAGTCGTGCCATTCGACCTGGTAGCCCAGCTTCACCAGCAGGTCGCGCGACGCTTCGGCGCGCGCCACCGGGATCACCGGGTCCATGCGGCCGTGCACCTGGAAGATCGGCGTCTGCAGGCTCGCTTCGCTGCGCTCGGCGGCCGTTTTTTCGGCCAGCGGCACATAGCCGGACAGGCACATCAGGCCGGCCAGTTTTTCAGGATGGCGCAGGCCGGCCTGCAAGGTCATCGCGCAGCCTTGCGAGAAGCCGGCCAGGACGATGCGGTCGGCGGGGATGCCGCGCGCTTTTTCGCGCGCGATCAAGGCTTCCACCTGGACCTGCGAGGCGCGCAGGCCGGTTTCGTCCTCCTGGCGGCCGAGGTCGGTGTGGACGATGTCGTACCAGGCGCGCATCACGTAGCCGTTGTTGATGGTCACCGGCATGGTGTTCGCGTGCGGGAAGATGAAGCGGATGGCGGGCAGGCCGGCCAGGTCCAGTTCTTCGACCATGGGCACGAAGTCGTTGCCGTCGGCGCCCAGGCCGTGCATCCAGATGATGGAAACGGACGGGTTGGCGCCGGTTTCGATTTCGATGTTGTCCAGCAGTGCGGTCATATACTCTTCCTCAATTGCTGGCAGTGTGGGAGGCGTTGGGCCTTAGCGCCGATTTCGGACGGAAGGCCTTGCACACTGCCGGATTGGTTTCCATGTAGGGGCCGCCGATCAGGTCGACGCAATAAGGCACGGCTGCGAAGATGCCGCCCACCAGCTGCTTGCCGTCGGCGTCCTTCAGCCCTTCCAGGGTTTCCTTGATGGCTTTCGGCTGGCCGGGCAGGTTCATCACCAGGGCGGCGTGCGGATCGGCCGCGCCGGCGCTCTCGCGGATCACGGCGGTCTGGCGCGACAGGATCGCGGTCGGCACGAACTGCAGGCTGATCTGGCGCATCTGCTCGCCGAAGCCGGGCATTTCCTTGGTGCCGATGGCCAGCGTGGCTTCCGGCGTCACGTCGCGGCGCGCCGGGCCGGTGCCGCCGGTGGTCAGCACCAGGTGGCAGCGCGCCACGTCCACCAGCTCGATCAGCGTGGCTTCGATCTGCGCGCGTTCGTCGGGGATCAAGCGGGTTTCGACGCGGAAGGGCGTCGTCAGTGCGGCCGACAGCCATTCCTGCAGCGCGGGCAGGCCCTTGTCCTCGTAGACGCCGCCGCTGGCGCGGTCGGAAACCGACACCAGGCCGATCACCAGCTCGGGCACCGGGGTATTACTCGTCATCTTGCTCGCTGTCCTCGTCGCCGTCCTCTTCCACCTCGCCGGCCGCTTCGGCCTTGGCCTTGCGGTGCTTGGCGTCGACCTGCTTCAGGATCTGGAAGATTTCGCGGTAAGCCTTGGGCGGCTTGTTTTCGGCTTGCTCTTTGCGGGCGTTGCGGATCAGGGTGCGCAGCTGCTGCACGTCCAGTTCCGGATTCTCCGACAGCAGCGTGGTCAGGGCCGCGTCGTCGGTCAGCAGTTTGTCGCGGCGGCGTTCCAGCGCGTGCATGGCGGCGGTATCGGCCTTGGAAGCGCCTTTCCAGCCTTCGATGGTGCGCTGGATGACGGCGACTTCTTCCTCGTCCAGGGTGCGCATCTTCTTGCCCACGAACTGCATGGCGCGGCGGCGGCCTTCGTGATTGGTGATACTTTGGCAAGTCAGGATGGCGTCGCGCACGTCTTCCGGCATCTCGACGCGCTTGACGCGGTCGCGCGGGGCCTCCACCAGTTCGGCGCCCAGCTTCTGCAGGGCGTCGGACTGGCGCTTCATTTCGGTTTTGGAAGGGCGCTCGTATTCTTGTTCGAATTCGGACGATTGGAACCCGCAGGCACCCCGGTTTGGATTTGGCATGATAAAGGAGGTGGGCGCTAACCCGGCCTGTAAAAACTGTAAACGACTGCTATGATAACTGTTTTAACGGTCACCCGAAGAAAACACCACATGAGCGACTCCGCATTCAGCCACAGCCAGGATCAATTGAAACAGCTTGCCCGCGACGTTTTGGCGTACGCGCGCGAGAAAGGCGGCACCGATGCCGCCGTCGAGATCAGCGAGGGCAGCGGCTTGTCCGTCTCTGTACGCAAAGCCAAGATCGAAACCATAGAACAGAACCGGGACAAGGGCCTGGGCGTGACGGTGTTCATCGGCCAGAAGCGCGGCAACGCCAGCACGTCCGACTTTTCGGCCGCCTCGCTGCGCGCCACGGTGGACGCGGCCTACAACATCGCCAACTTCACGGCCGACGACGACTGCGCCGGCCTGGCCGACGAGGACATGCTGGAAAAGAACCCGCGCGACCTGAAACTGTACTACCCGTGGCGCATCTCGACCGAGGAAGCGGTGGCGCTGGCCCAGCGCGCCGAAGCGGCCGCCTTCGCGGTCGATCCGCGCATCACCAACAGCGAAGGCGCGGGCGTGCACGTGCAGCAGTCGCACTTCGTGTCGGCCAATTCGCGCGGCTTCATCGGCGGCTACCCGTATTCGCGCCACACCTTGTCGGTGGCGCCTATCGCCGGCAAGGGCGCCAAGATGCAGCGCGACGACTGGTACAGCTCGGTGCGCGACGCCAAAAAGATGGCCGCGCCGGAAGCGATCGGCCGCTACGCCGCCGAACGCGCGCTGGCCCGCCTGAACGCGCGCACGCTCAGCACCCGCACCTGCCCGGTGCTGTTCGAGGCCCCGCTGGCGGCCGGCCTGCTGGGCGCCTTCGTGCAAGCGACGTCGGGCGGCGCGCTGTACCGCAAATCGACCTTCCTGCTCGACAGCCTGGGCAAGCAGGTGTTCCCGTCGCACATACAGATCCATGAAGATCCGCACGTGGTCGGCGCGGTCGGCTCGGCCCCGTTCGACGAGGAAGGCGTGCGCACCCAGAGCCGCGACGTGGTCAAGAACGGCGAAGTGCAGGGCTATTTCCTGTCGACCTACTCGGCGCGCAAGCTGGGCATGCAAACCACCGGCAACGCGGGCGGTTCGCACAACCTGTCGCTGACGTCCTCGCTGACGAAGAAGAACGACGACTTCGTCGCCATGCTGAAGAAGATGGGCACCGGCCTGCTGGTGACCGAACTGATGGGCCAGGGCACCAACTACGTCACCGGCGACTACTCGCGCGGCGCGTCCGGCTACTGGGTGGAAAACGGCGTGATCCAGTACCCGGTGGAGGAAATCACCATCGCCGGCAACATGAAGGATATGTTCCAGCAGATAGTCGGTATCGGCGCCGACGTGCTGGTGCGCGGCACCAAGCAGACCGGCTCCATCCTGATCGAAAAAATGGTCGTTGCCGGGGGCTAAGTTTTCGTTGCAAGCTTGCCCACGTTTCCATACACTGTCTCGGGCACATTACAAAACCTAGGAGACCATGTATGGAACGTCGTTCCTTTTTGAAAAAGGCAGCCGTAGGCGCCTCCGTGGGCGCGGTCGCTGCGCCCGCCCTGGCGCAATCGCTGCCGACCATCAACTGGCGCCTGGCGTCCAGCTTCCCGAAATCGCTGGACACCATCTTCGGCGCCGCCGACACCTTCACCAAGCGCGTGTCCCAGCTGACGGGCGGCAAGTTCAACATCCGTTCCTTCGCCGGCGGCGAGATCGTCCCCGGCCTGCAAGTGATGGACGCGGTGCAAGCGGGCACGGTCGAATGCGGCCACAGCGCCTCGTACTACTACTTCGGCAAGGACGCCACCTTCGCCTTCGACTGCGCGGTACCGTTCGGCCTGACCTCGCGCCAGCACACCGCCTGGTACGACCAGGGCGGCGGCCGCGAGCTGACCCGTGAATTCTTCAAAGGCTACGGCATCATCAATTTCCTGGGCGGCAACTCCGGCACCCAGATGGGCGGCTGGTTCCGCAAGGAAGTCAAGAGCGTGGCCGACCTGAAGGGTACCAAGATGCGCGTCGGCGGCTTCGCCGGCAAGGTGCTCGAACGCCTGGGCCTGGTGCCGCAGCAGCTGGCCGGCGGCGACATCTACCCGGCGCTGGAAAAGGGCACGATAGACGCGGCCGAATGGGTCGGCCCCTACGACGATGAAAAGCTGGGCTTCCACAAGGTCGCGCCGTTCTACTACGCGCCGGGCTGGTGGGAGGCGGGCGCCTCGTTCTCGTTCTACGTGAACATCAAGGAATGGGAAAAGCTGCCCAAGGAATACCAGGCCGCGATCGAATGCGCGTCGTACGAAGCGCACGTCGTGATGCAAGCCGAGTACGACTTCCGCAACCCGGCCGCCCTGGCGCGCCTGCTGAAGAGCGGCGTCAAGCTGCGCAACTTCCCGAAAGACATGATGGAAGCGTGCTACAAGGCCGCCAACGACGTCATGAACGAAGAAGCGGCCAAGAACGCCAAGTTCGCCAAGATCTACGAGCCGTGGAAAAAATTCCGCCAGGACCAGAACCAATGGGCCTCGGTGGCTGAAGCGACGATGCAGAACTTCCTCATCAGCGCAGGCCGCGGCGGCAAGTAAGCCGACCCGAAAAGGGGCCAGGGTCAAATATTAATGAACGGGCGTTCGTTAATATTTGACCCTGGCCCCTTTTCCGTTACCTTTTCCGTTAACGGCAGAGTTGGCTTTTCGGTTCGCCGCAGCTGATCAGGCGGCCGATGTCGGGGTTGTCGAGGTAGCGCATGTGGGCGTCGAGCGGGTTCTCGAGGGCGCCGAACCAGGTATGGGCGTTGGATACCAGCACGTTGTGCACGGTGACGCCGGGGCGCTCGTATCTTTCCTTTTGCAGCGTGTAGGACAGCAGATCGTTCGGGTCCGTGAAGGCGACCAGCGTCAGGCCGGACAGGGCCGCCCGCGTTGCGCCGGGCGCTGCGGCCGAATCCGGGCCGGTGACGGCGGCGCTGCGCCGCTCCAGCACGCGCTGCAGGCTGTCCTGCTGCACCGCGCGGCGTCCGATCGCGCTCGGCAGCGCCTGGTCGGCCAGACCCAGTATGGGGATCTGGTTGGCCGCCATGACCAGGTAGGCCATGCGGTCCAGCGTCTGCTGGGCTGCGGCGGCGGCCCTTGCCGCCTCGGACGAACCGGCGCCGCGCTCGTCGAGCATGCGGCTCAGCGTGTCGAACAATATCTTGCTGCCCAGGCTTTCCGAGATCACCACCAGCGGCGTGCCCGGCTCGGCATCGGCCGTGGCGCGCAGCACCGCGTCGCGCATGCGCAGCTGCATGGCGTCGCGCGCCACACCCTGGTAGATCAGCGCGTCCGGCAGGCAGTCGTCCATCAGCAGGTCTTTGACTCTGGCGTTGATGCCGGCGCGCGCCGGCGTGTAGGGCGGCGCGCCCTGGCAGATGGCGGATTTGCCGGTCTGGTCGTAGCACAGCTGCTGCTTGAGCGGCGTCGTCAGCGGCGACCAGATCAGCGACTGGAAGCGGATCGCGCCGTCGCCGGTGGGCACGGTGGCGGGGATGATCTCGATCTGATCGGGCGTGGCCTTGCTTGCCTCTGCGGACAGCGGCACGTTGGCCGCCAGCGCGTCGGCCAACTGCCGTACGGTGCCGCTGGCCCAGCTTGCGTCATGGGTGCACATGCCGTGCACCAGCAGCACGTCGATCCGATGCGCGGGCGCTTGTTGCACGAATTGGGCCAGACCGGGGAAGGTAGTGCCGGCTTCCATGAACTGCGCCGGGCGGTAGGGCATGCTGCAGGCGGCCAGGGACAGCATCAGTGGCAAACCCAGCAGCAACTTCGGCAGCGGCAGCGGCTTTTTCATGGTGTTCTCCTGGCGAGACGCAGAAAGCCCATAGTCGCTACCGGCAGGCTCGACCGCAAGAAATATCTGTTGCCCGATTGAGTATCCTCAAGCTGCGGCTGCTTGCGGCGGCTTGCGTTGTGTCAGCTGGATCAGAACTTCATTTCCAGCAGCGCGCGCACCACGGCGCTGGTCGGCGTGATGGTGCCGTCGCGCAGGGTGCTGCTGGTGTCCACGTAGGTCGACTCGGCGTAGTTGTCCTGGTGCAGGGCGTTCGCCACCGCCACCCGCAGCTGGGTCTTGGGCGTGAATTTCCACAAGCCGTACAGGTCCAGCGAACGCTTCGGTATGGCGTAGGCGTACTGCTTGACCGACACGCGCACCGGACCGGCGCTCTGGAAGCTGAAGCTGCCGCCCAGCGTCAGCGGCATGGTGTCCAGCTTCCAGTCCGCGCCGACCGTGCCGCTGACCGGGGTCTGCTGGTCCAGGCGGTTGTTCGGGCCCGGCACCGAGTCGAGGTCCGACCAGTTGCGCGAGAAGTTGGCGCGCATGTCGATGGCCGGCGCGGCCGGGTACATCGAGCGCAGCGGCAGCTTGGCTTCCAGTTCGATGCCGCGCGTGTTGGCGGTGCCGGCGTTGACCGGGCGCGACACGTACAGGCCGTCGATCAGCGCCACTTGCTGGCGGGTGATGTCCTTGATGCGGCGCACGAAGGTGCTGGCCGTCATCAGGCCGCCGCCCGGCAGGTAGTGCTCGAAAGCCAGGTCCAGGCCCCAAGCCAGTTCGGGCTTGAGCAGCGGGTTGCCGGTCTGGTCCGGGCTGGTGGCGCTGTTGTTGTTGGACGCGAAGCGGCGCGGGATCAGGCTGTTCACGCCGGGCGCCTTGTAGGTGCGCGTCAGGCCCAGGCGGACCTGGTCGTTCTTGCTGCCCGGCAGTTTCCACAAGGTCTGGAACAGCGGGCTCCATACGCTGGACTTGTTGCTGACCGGCGCGTAGTCGTTGCCTTCGCTCCTGGTCTCTATGCCTTCCCAACGCAGGCCGAAGTACACCGACCAGCGCGGCGTCACGGTCCATTCATCCTGGGCGTACAAGGCCAGGCGCGTCACGTCGGCGTTGTAGATCTGGTCCAGGTTGGCGACCGGGGCGCCCACGGTGGAGCTTTCGCGCTGGATGCGGTCTTCGTCGCGCTTGCTGTAGCCGGCGTCCCAGCCGGTGGCCAGCGCGTGGCCTTCGAACAGCGGCGTGGAATACTTGCCGGTGGTGGTGAAGCCCTTGTCGGTGGACTCGGATGTCACCAGGCGGGTCAGGGCCAGCGCGTTGTTGGCATAGTACTGCAGCGCCGGCGCCTCGGTTTCGCGCTGGTTGAAATTGACCCCGCCTTTGACTTCCAGCTTGGCGCCTTGCGCCAGTTTGCGGGTCCAGGTCAGGTCGCTGCGCAGCAAGACGACGTCGGAGGCGATGTGGACATCGGTCGCGCTGTAGCGCGGCGCATTGCCCTGCAGCGTGTTGACGCGATCCTTGATGTCGCCCCGGAAGCGGTTGACGTTGACGAAGCTTTGCGAGGTGACGATGTCGTTCGGGCCGAGGTTGATGTTGATGCGCGGCGACAGGTTCAACGCTTCGAACACGCCGGTGTTGGTCTGCCCGGTGCGGCGCGACAGGTTCTGCACGCCGGCCGGGGTAGTGCCGGTCGTGACGATCTCGGCCGGACGGTCGAACTTGCCGTAGGTCAGGCCGCCGCCGATGGCGTAGGAAACCGGACCCTTGCGGTCGGACAGCTGGAAGTTGGTGTTGGTGCCGAACTTGCCGTTGTCGTCCTGCACGCCGACCTTGATCTCGCGCTGCGCAGTGACGATGGCCTTCTTGAGCACGATGTTGATGCCGCCGGCGATGGCCTGCGTGCTGAACTCGGCGGTGGCCGCGCGCATCACTTCGATGCGTTCTATCATGTCCGGCGACAGCGAGTCGAGCGAGAAGCCGGCCGGGGCCGGTTCGCCGTTCAGCATGATCTGCGTGTAGCCGCTGCCCAGGCCGCGCATGCGGATGTCGCCGCCGCGCCCCTGCACGCCGCCCACGGTGACGCCCGGCAGGCGCTTGAGCACCTCGGCAATGGTGGTGTCGCCGTTCTTCAGGATCTCCTCCTGCGTCACCACGATCTTGGTGGCGGTGTCGTTGCGGCGCGCGTCGTAGCTGACTGCGGCGCCCTTCACTTCCACCTGCTGGATCTGCTCTTTTGCGGGCGGCTTGGTGTCGGGGGCGGTCTGCGCTTGCGCGTGCAGGGCGCCCAGCAGGGCGGGAGCGGCGGCGAACAGGCGCAGCAGGGCGGGGGACGGGCGGGGCCGTTGAGTCATGGTTGGTCGATGCCGGTTAGATGTCGTTCGGTGCAGAAAAAAACCCGCGTATCAGGCGGGTTTTTTCTACGTCGATAGCATGGTAATAGGAAAGTTGCCTATTTTCAATCGACTATTTACGCTGCGGGAGCGGCTTGCGCGCAGTTGGGCTGGTGTTGCGCGGACGTTAGGCGCAGTTGCAGCAGAATGCCGCTGTTCGCCACCGGATGGGTGCTGTTGGCCCAGCGGCCCGCTCCCTTTTAATTTCTTAACTGTTGGCGCGAAGCGACAGCAGCACAGGCTGCAGGATGGACGCGCCCAGTTGCGCGCTGCGGGCGCCGTTCCAGCCGGCGACCGGGTCGGGGTCGTTGGCATTGTCCTTGAACGGCATTTCCAGCGTCAGCGACAGGCAGCCGAAGGCGTGCGTGATGTGCGGCGAACCCATGGTCAGCGTTTCCGGGGTGTAGGGGCTCACGCCGTAGCCGAATTCATCCTGGAAGTCCGGATTGGCGATCTTGAAGTCGTCGACGAAGCGCTGCTGCTCCGCCGCCTCCTTGTCGCCGAAGCTCTCCAGCGATTCGCTGCCGGCCACGAACACGTAGGGCAGGCCTTCGTCGCCGTGGATGTCGAGGAACAGGTCGCAGCCCACTTCCTTCATCTTGTTCAGCACCAGGAACACTTCCGGGCTGCGTTCCATGCTCGGCGTCATCCATTCGCGGTTCAGGTTGGCGCCGGCCGCGTTGGTGCGCAGATTGCCGCGCACCGAGCCGTCCGGGTTCATATTCGGCACCACGTAGAACACCGCTTCCTGCAGCAGCTGGCGGCCGAAGGGGTTGGCTTCGTCCAGCAGCGCGTCGAGCATGCCCTCGACGAACCATTCCGCCATCGTCTCGCCCGGGTGCTGGCGGGCGATGACCCAGACCTTGGGTTTGTCTTCTTCCGGCTCGCCTATCACCAGCACATTCATGTCGTGGCCGTCGAGCGTGCTGCCCAGGTCTTCCATGCGCACGTAGTCGTTCAGCTGGGCGTTGTCCAGCAGCGCCAGGTGACGTTCCCACGAGTAGGGCTCGAAATAGGCGTAGTAGACGCTGTCGTATTCCGGGGTGTGCTCGATGACCATGGTCTGGCCGTCGTAGCTGGTGGGCACGCGGAACCAGGTGCTGCGGTCGTAGCTGGCCACGGCCTGGTAGTCCTTCCAGCCGTCCGGATAGGCGGCCTGGCCGGCGTTCAGGAAGTTCATCGTCAGCGGGGTCGCCCTGGCGCCCTGCACGCGGAAGTAGAACCACTGGGTGATATCGGCAGCGGAGTCTTTGCGGATGTTCAGATCGATCGCGGAAGGGTGGTCCGCGCGCAGAACGTCGATGGCGCCAGCATCGAATTGGTGGCTGATTTTGAGTGGCATTAGCTTCGATCCTGATGGGTAGTGTATCGGGTGTCCAATATGATACTAGTTTTACCGGCAAGCTTGGGATTGCAAGCTTGCCAGTTCAGTCATACACTAGGCTGAGATTTTCCCCCACACCAACATTGGAGACCGAGACATGCAGCGTCGTTCCTTCCTGAAAAATGCCACCGCAGGTGCGGGCGCGGGCGTCCTGGCGCTGCCAGCAATGGCGCAGGGCCAGCCGGCCGTCAACTGGCGCCTGGCGTCGAGTTTCCCGAAAACCCTGGACACCATCTTCGGCTCCGCCGAGCACTTCTGCAAGCGCGTGGCCGAGCTGACCGGCGGCAAGTTCACCATCCGCCAGTTCGCGGGCGGCGAGATCGTCCCGGGCCTGCAGGTGATGGACGCGGTGCAGGCCGGCACGGTGGAGATGGGCCACACGCCTTCTTACTACTACTTCGGCAAAGACCCCGCTTTCTGCTTCGATTGCGCCGTGCCGTTCGGCCTGACGTCGCGCCAGCAGACCGCCTGGTACGACCAGGGCGGGGGGCGCGAGCTGATGCGCGAGTTCTACAAGGGCTACGGCATCATCAACTTCCTGGCCGGTAACACGGGCACGCAGATGGGCGGCTGGTACCGCAAGGAAGTGAAAACGGTGGCCGACATGAAGGGCCTGAAGATCCGCATCGCCGGTTTCGCCGGGCGCGTGATGGAGCGCATGGGCGCGGTGCCGCAGCAGATTCCGGCCAGCGACGTCTACGGCGCGCTGGAGAAGGGCACCATCGACGCGGCCGAGTGGGTCGGGCCCTACGACGACGAGAAGCTGGGCCTGCAGCGCGTGGCGCCGCACTACTACGCGCCGGGCTGGTGGGAAGCCGGGCCGCAACTGTCGTTTTATATCAACATCAAGGAGTGGGAAAAGCTGCCGAAGGAATACCAGGCGGCGCTGGAGTGCGCCAGCTACGAGTGCCACGTCATCATGCAGGCCGAGTACGACACCAAGAACCCGGCCGCGCTGGCGCGCCTGATGAAGAACGGCGCGAAGCTGCACACCTTCTCGAAGGAGATCATGGACGCGGCCTACAAGCTGTCGACCGCCGTGATGGAGGAGGAGTCGGCCAAGAACGCCAAGTTCAAGAAGATCTACGAGCCGTGGAAGAAGTTCCGCCAGGACCAGAACCAGTGGGCCTCGGTGGCCGAGGCGACCATGCAGAACTTCCTCATCAACGCCGGCCGCAAATAGCCGGGACTTCCACAGCGTCTGTGCTGGATCAACACGGGCCGCACGCCGACTTGCCATGTTGGCTTGCGGCCCTCCGCATTGCGCGGCCGTGCCGCACTAAAGGCTACGCTAGGCCAGGCCGCCAAAGCGCCGGTCGAAGGCGCTGTCGGCCGCCGGCGTGTGCTCGTCCTCGCGCCGCAGCACGGCCAGGATGTGCTGCTCGGCCTGCACCTGCACCAGCCGGTACAGCTCGCGCGCCAGCTCGTAGGCGGCGGCGCCCGGCCACGGCTCGGGCAACAGCTCGACCGGCAGTTGCGGGTCGTGCAGCTGGACCCGGCGGTAGGCGTGGATCAGCAGCGAGCGGATCACGAAGGCCTGCTCCGGCTCCGGCTGGTGGCCGCCGCGCAGCAGGGCCAGCAGCGGCTGGAACTGGGCGATGAATTGCTGGTAGCCGTCGATCACGCCGCTCAGGTCCCAGCCTTCGTCCACCATCTCGCGCAGCGGCCGGCCGTGGCGCGCGCCCGGCATGTCGGCCGCGTGGCAGATGAACAGCTTGCCCCGCGTGCCGGTGCGCGCCAGCAGTTCGTCCAGCGTATCGGCGTTGCCGGCCGGGTGGCAGAACACGCCCGGGGACACCAGGCCGTAGCCTTCCCAGGCCAGCTCCTTGCGCAGCAGGGTGCGCTCGGCCGCGCTCAGGCTGTTGCCGCTCATGACCAGGGTCCAGTTGCCGTCCCAGTGCAGGTGCAGCGGGGCGTAGATGCGGCGCTGGGCGCGCGTGAAGCGGGCCTGCGACTCGGGCGTGATGGCGTAGGACGAGCGCCGCCCGTCGCGGTGCGAGCCGAGCCAGCCTTCCTGCGCCAGCCGGAACACCGAGGTGCGCAGCAGCCTGTCGTTGACGCCGAACGGCGCCAGCAGTTCGATGAGGCTGCCCAGCCACACCACGCCGCCGTGCGGCACGATGGCGTCGCCGAAGATGGTCATCACCAGCGATTTCGAGCGCGGCGGGTCGCTGGCCAGGAAGTGGGCTATCCATTCGTTGCTGTTCAGTATCTTCATCTTGCGCATGGGTGATTTCTCTCAAGGCCGGAGTTTACTTTGCCGCGGCTTCGGCGCAGCATTATTTTTCTTGTATCTGGCCATTTTGTCAGCTTTGCGCCCTGAAGGGATACAGATTTTTGATTTGAGTCAAAAAATCGGTAGTCAAACGAATTTTTGTATCGTATTATGAATCATACCTTGAACGAGGAGACAGAACATGTACGCACAGATGGTTGAAACCGGCCTGAAGAAAGTCCAGACTAGCGAGGACATGAGCGCCGACGAGCGCGCGTTCCAGGACCGCATCGACGCCGGCGTGAAAATCGAGGCCAAGGACTGGATGCCGGACGCCTACCGCAAAACCCTGGTGCGCCAGATTTCCCAGCACGCGCACTCCGAGATCGTCGGCCAGCTGCCCGAGGGCAACTGGGTGACCCGCGCGCCGACGCTGAAACGCAAATCCATCCTGCTGGCCAAGATCCAGGACGAAGCCGGCCACGGCCTCTACCTGTACAGCGCCGCCGAGACGCTGGGCGTGTCGCGCGACGAACTGCTGGACGCGCTGCACAGCGGCAAGGCCAAGTATTCGAGCATCTTCAACTATCCCACGCTGAGCTGGGCCGACATGGGCGCCATCGGCTGGCTGGTGGACGGCTCGGCCATCATCAACCAGATCCCGCTGTGCCGCTGCTCCTACGGCCCCTACGCCCGCGCCATGATACGCGTGTGCAAGGAGGAATCCTTCCACGCGCGCCAGGGCTACGACATCATGATGTCGCTGGCCAAGGGCACGCCGGAACAGAAGGCCATGGCGCAGGACGCGCTGAACCGCTGGTGGTGGCCGTCGCTGATGATGTTCGGCCCGTCGGATGCCGAATCGGTCAACAGCGCCCAGTCCGCGCAGTGGCGCATCAAATTGTTCTCGAACGACGAACTGCGCCAGCGCATGGTCGACCAGAGCGTGCCGCAGGCCGAATACCTGGGCCTGACCGTGCCCGATCCCGACCTGAAGTTCAACGCCGAAACCGGCCACTATGAATTCGGCGAGATCGACTGGAGCGAGTTCCAGGCCGTCCTGAAGGGCAACGGCCCATGCAACCGCGAACGCCTGCGCACCCGCGTCCAGGCCTGGGAGGACGGCGCGTGGTTCCGCGACGCGCTGGTGGCCTACGCCGACAAACATCAAGAGGAGAAGGCTGCGGCCTGAGGAGACATAAGATGAGCAAAGAGTGGCCATTGTGGGAAGTTTTCATTCGCAGCCAGCACGGTCTGGCGCACAAGCATGTGGGCAGCCTGCACGCGTCCGACGCCGGCATGGCGGTCAACAACGCGCGCGACGTCTACACGCGGCGCAATGAAGGCGTCAGCATCTGGGTGGTGCGCGCCAGCGACATCGTCGCCAGCAGCCCGGCCGACAAGGACGCCCTTTTCGAGCCGGCCAACAGCAAGGTCTATCGCCACCCCACCTTCTTCCCGATGCCGGAAGAAGTGAAGAACCTGTAAGGCGGCCGCCATCATGGACGATAAAGTCACTTATCTGCTGCGCCAGGGCGACAACACCCTGATCCTGAGCCAGCGCCTCTCCGAGCTGTGCGGCAAAGGCCCGGCGCTGGAGGAGGACATGGCGCTGACCAACGTCGCGCTGGACCTGCTGGGCCAGACCCGCATGTGGTACACCTACGCCGCCGAGCTGGAAGGCGCGGGGCGCGACGAGGACAAGCTGGCCTACCACCGCGACGCGCACGATTTCAAGAACTGCCTGCTGGTGGAGCAGAAAAACGGCAACTACGCCGACACCATGATGCGCCAGTTCTATTTCGACACCTGGCACTACTTCTTCATCGGTGCGTTGACCAGGTCGGGCGATGAGCGCATCCGCGAGATTGCCGAGAAGGCGCTGAAGGAAGTCACCTATCATCTGCGCCGCAGCGGCGACCTGATCGTGCGCCTGGGCGACGGCACGGAAGTGAGCCACGCGAAAACGCAGGCGGCGGCCGACGAGTTGTGGATGTACACGGGCGAGTTCTTCAAGTACGACGCGGTCGACCAGGCCATGGTGGCCGCCGGCGTGGCGCCGGAAGCCGGACCGCTGCGCGCGCAATGGCTGGCGCACGTGAGCGACATCTTCGGCGAGGCCACCTTGACGATGCCGTCGCCGGACGCGTGGATGCAGAAGGGCGGCAAGCAGGGCGTCCATAGCGAGCACCTGGGCTATCTGCTGGCCGAGATGCAGTTCCTGCAGCGCGCCTATCCAGGGTCGGAGTGGTAATGCGCCCCCATCTTGTCGTCCTCGCGGAAGCGGGGACCCATGCTGAGCATCCTGGCACGCGCACTATGGATTCCCGCGTGCGCGGGAATGACAAGGTGCAGCAGATATGGGGCTGGCTGGCGGAGGTCGCCGACCCCGAGATCCCCGTCATCTCGGTGGTCGACCTCGGCATCGTGCGCGACGTGCAGGTGGCCGATGACGGCGCATGCACCGTCACCATCACGCCAACCTACTCCGGCTGCCCCGCGATGCAGGTGATCGCCGACGCCGTCACCGATGCGCTGCGCGGGCGCGGCGTCGAGCGGGTGGAACTGCGCACGCAGCTCTCGCCTGCCTGGACCACCGACTGGATGAGCGAGGAGGGCAAGGCCAAGCTGAAAGGCTACGGCATCGCCCCGCCCGCGCAGCAGGTGGTCGACATCAGCGGCCTGCGTAAAGGACGCCAGGAAAGCGGACGCGAGGGAAGCGATCTTGCCGCCGGCGTGAAACGCGGCGCCATCGCCAAACCGAAAGTGGTCTGTCCGCACTGCGGTTCCAGCCACACCGAAAACACCAGCCAGTTCGGCTCCACGCCGTGCAAGGCACTGTACAAGTGCCTCGACTGCCGCGAACCGTTCGACTACTTCAAGTGCCACTGAGAGCATAACCACCATGAGCAAATTCTATCCGCTGTCCGTCGCCCGGGTGAACAACGAAACGCGCGACTGCATCGCCGTCACCTTCGCCGTGCCACCCGAACTGGAAGAGCGCTTCAAGTACCAGCAAGGGCAGCACCTCACCCTGCGCGCGCAGATTAACGCCGAAGACGTGCGCCGCTCGTACTCGATCTGCTCGGCCGTGCAGGACGGCGCGCTGCGCGTGGCCATCAAGCGCACGGCCGGCGGCATGTTCTCGACCTGGGCCAACGATACGCTCAAACCCGGCACCGTCATCGACGTGATGCCGCCCATGGGCCACTTCAACGTGCCGCTGGACGCCGCCAATAGCAAGAACTACATGGCTTTCGCGGCCGGCAGCGGCATCACGCCCATCCTGTCCATCATCAAGACCACGCTGCTGACGGAGCCGGACAGCCGCTTCACGCTGTTCTACGGCAACCGCGCCTCGTCGTCGGTGATCTTCAAGAACGAGCTGGCCGACCTGAAGGACATCTACACCGAGCGCCTGAACATCGCCTACGTGATGAGCCGCGAGCAGCAGGATATCGAACTGTTCAACGGCCGCATCACCAAGGAGAAGGCCAGGCAGTTCCTGCAGCACTGGGTGCGCGTCGAGGACTACGACACCGCCTTCATCTGCGGCCCGGAGGACATGATGCACGGCGTGTCGGAAGCGCTGCAGGAAGCGGGCATGCCGAAGTCGCACATCAAGATCGAACTGTTCGCCGCCAGCATTCCGAAGCACCAGCACAAGCCGCGCGCGCAGGCCGACCTGGGCACGGGATTGACCGAAGTGACGGTGGTCATGGACGGCAACCACACCATGTTCACCATGGAGCGCGACAAGGAGTCCATCCTCGACGCGGGCCTGCGCGCCGGCATCGACATGCGTTACTCCTGCAAGGGCGGCGTATGTTCGACCTGCCGCTGCAAGCTGCTGGACGGGAAAGTGGACATGGATGTGAACTACGCGCTGGAAGACTACGAGATCGCGCGCGGCTTCGTGCTGAGCTGCCAGAGCTTCCCGGTAACGGATAAAGTAGTGGTCGATTTCGACCAGGCCGAGTAAAGCAATCCATTGGAGGAGACGCCATGACGCAGTTTGCACAATACGAGAACATCCTGTTTGACATCAAGAACGGCATCGCCAAGCTGACCTTGAACCGTCCCGACAAGCTGAACAGCTTCACCCAGGCCATGCACCTGGAGGTGCGCGACGCGCTGGCCAGGGTGGACGCCGACAAATCGGTGCGCGTGTTTCTGCTGACCGGCGCCGGCCGCGGCTTCTGCGCCGGCCAGGACCTGGGCGACCGCGCCGTCGAACCCGGCGCCCAGGGCGTCGACCTGGGCGACTCGGTCGAAAAATTCTACGCTCCGCTGGTGCTGGCGCTACGCAGCCTGCCGATGCCGGTCATCTGCGCCGTCAACGGCGTGGCCGCCGGTGCCGGCGCCAACCTGGCGCTGGCCTGCGATATCGTCCTGGCCGGAAAATCGGCCAGCTTCGTCGAAGCCTTCTGCCGTCTGGGCCTGATCCCGGACACCGGCGGCACCTGGATCTTGCCGCGCCTGATCGGCATGGCGCGCGCCACCGGCCTGGCCATGCTGGGCGAAAAACTCACCGCCGACCGCGCCGAGCAATGGGGCCTGATCTGGAAAGCCGTGCCGGACGAACTGCTGATGACCGAAGCGCTGGCCATGGCCGAACACTTCGCCGCCGCGCCGACCAAGGGGCTGGCCTTCACCAAGAAGGCGCTGCAGATCAGCCATTGCAACTCCCTGCCCGAGCAGTTGAAGCTGGAAGGCGAGATGATGCGCGAGCTGGGCCACAGCCACGACTACCGCGAAGGCGTCGCCGCCTTCATCGCCAAGCGCACGCCTGAATTCAAGGGAGAATAAGATGGCCGCACTGACTGCAGGCAGCGTCGTCGCCGTCATCGGCAGCGGCGCCATGGGCTCCGGCATCGCCCAGGTGGCGGCCGCTTCCGGCCACATCGTCAAGCTGTACGACACGCGCGCCGAGGCGGTGCAAAAAGCCATCGCCGACATCGCCAAAGTTTACCTGAAGCTGGTCGACAAGGAGCGCATGACGGCCGCCGATGCGCGAGCTGCCACCGCGCGCCTGCGCGCAGCCGACGGCCTGGGCGACGTGGCGGATGCGGCGCTGGTGGTGGAAGCCATCGTCGAGAACCTGGACGTGAAGCGTTCCCTGTTCGCGGACCTGGAAGGCATCGTCGGCGACGGCTGCATCCTGGCCACGAATACCTCGTCGATCTCCGTCACGGCCATCGCGGCCAAGCTGCGCCGCCCGCAGCGCCTGGTCGGCATGCACTTCTTCAACCCGGTGCCGCTGATGGCGCTGGTGGAAGTGATCAGCGGCCTGGCCACCGACGCCGCCGTCGCCGGGACCGTGTTCGACACCGCGGCGGCCTGGGGCAAGAATCCCGTGCACGCCAAGTCCACGCCCGGTTTCATCGTCAACCGCGTGGCGCGCCCCTACTACGCCGAAGGCCTGCGCCTGCTCAACGAGCAGGCCGCGGACGCCGCCACCATCGACGCGGTGATGCGCGAGGCGGGCGGCTTCCGCATGGGCCCTTTCGAACTGATGGACCTGATCGGGCACGACGTGAACTACTCCGTCACCCAGTCCGTCTTCAGCGCCTATTACAACGATCCGCGCTTCGCGCCGTCGGTGATCCAGCAGGAACTGGTGAACGCCGGCTTCCTGGGCCGCAAATCCGGCCGTGGCTTCTTTGCCTACGGCGAAGGCGCGGGCGCGCCGCGGCCGCAAACCGAAGCCGCGCAAGCCAAGCCCGAATACGTCAGCTACAGCGTGGAGCCCGGCGCCAGCGGCGCGTCGGTGGTGACGGACGCGGTGCTGGCGCGCTTCAAGCAGCACGGTATCGAGGTCACGCAGCGCAAGGCGCCCGAGGGCCACGCGGACGCACACGACGCTGCCCCGGCCTTCCATTGCAATGGCGCTGCGGTCTACCTGACGGACGGCCGCAGCGCCACCCAGCGGGCGGCCGACAACAAGCACCCGGACACGGTGCTGTTCGACCTGGCGCTGGATTACGGTAAAGCCACGCGCATCGCCGTCGCCTGCTCGGACCAGTGCAACCCCGCCGCCTACAAGGCCGTGGTGGGCCTGTTCCAGGCGGCCGGATTTGCGGTCACAAGGCTGGACGACGTGCCCGGCCTGGCGGTGATGCGCACCGTCGCCATGCTGGCCAACGAGGCGGCGGACGCCGTCAACCAGGGCGTCTGCAGCGCGCAGGGGGCGGACACCGCCATGCAGAAGGGCGTGAATTATCCGCGCGGCCCGCTGGCCTGGGCCGACGCCGTCGGCATCGCCCGCATCGCCACCGTATTGAACAACCTCGCGGCCAGCTACGGCGAGGACCGCTACCGCGTATCGCCGCTGCTGCGCCGCAAGCAGGCATCGGGAGCGGCATTCCATGCATAAGGACGCAACCATGGCCGATGCCATCCGCATTGAAACTGTCCGCGCCGACGCGCACAAGCAGCCCGCGCATGCGGCCGCGCTGACGCCCGCGCAGGCGCAGGCGCTCGCGCAGGCCGCCGGCGATGCGATGTTCGCGCGCGACCGCGCCACGCAGGCCATGGGCGTGCTGCTGGCCGAGATCCGGCCCGGCTACGCGCGCATGACGATGCCGGTGCGGGAAGACATGCTGAACGGGCACCAGACCTGCCACGGCGGCTATATCTTTGCGTTGGCGGACAGCGCCTTCGCATTTGCGTGCAACAGCCATAACCAAAACACGGTGGGCGCCGGCTGCACGATCGACTACCTGGCCCCCGGCCGCCATCAGGACTTGCTGACCGCGGAAGCGGTGGAGCAGGCGCTGGCGGGCAAGAGCGGCATCTACGACGTCAAGGTCAGCAACCAGGACGGACGCATCATTGCCCTGTTCCGTGGCAAATCGCACCGCGTCAGCGGCGAGGTGGCACCGCAGCAGGGTTAGCGCAATAGCCGAATAAAAACGGAACACCGAGGAGACAGCAATGGTTCAACGACATCCCGCCCCAGCCGACCTGGAGCTTATCGAACGCGCCAGCAAGGATGAACTGCAGGCGCTGCAACTGGAACGCATGAAGTGGTCGCTCAAGCATGCCTATGAAAACGTGCCGCACTACCGCGCCGCTTTCGATGCCAAGGGTGTGCATCCGGACGACCTGAAAACCCTGGCCGACCTGGCCAAGTTCCCCTTCACCGACAAGAAGACCCTGCGCGACAATTATCCCTTCGGCCTGTTCGCCGTGCCGCGCGAGAAAGTGGTGCGCATCCACGCGTCGAGCGGCACCACCGGCAAGGCCACGGTGGTTGGCTACACGCAGAACGACATCGACACCTGGGCCAACGTGGTGGCGCGCTCCATCCGCGCCGCCGGCGGCCGCGCGGGCGACATGGTGCACATCTCCTACGGCTACGGTCTGTTCACCGGCGGCCTGGGGGCGCACTACGGCGCCGAGCGGCTGGGCTGCACGGTGATCCCGATGTCCGGCGGCCAGACCGAGAAGCAGGTGCAGCTGATCCAGGACTTCAAGCCCGAGATCATCATGGTCACGCCGTCGTACATGCTGAACATCATCGAGGAATTCCAGCGCCAGGGACTGGACGCGGCCGAGTCGTCGCTCAAGGTCGGCATCTTCGGCGCCGAGCCGTGGACCGACGCCATGCGCGCCGAGATTGAAGCGCGCGCCGGCATCGACGCGGTGGACATCTACGGCCTGTCCGAGGTGATGGGACCGGGCGTGGCCAGCGAGTGCATCGAATCGAAGGACGGCCCGGTGATCTGGGAAGACCATTTCTACCCCGAGATCATCGACCCGGAGACCGGCGAAGTGCTGCCGGACGGTTCGGACGGCGAGCTGGTGTTCACCTCGCTGTCGAAGGAGGCGCTGCCCATCATCCGCTACCGCACGCGCGACCTGACCCGCTTGCTGCCGCCGACCTCGCGCTCCATGCGCCGCATCGGCAAGATCACCGGCCGCTCGGACGACATGCTCATCATCCGCGGCGTGAACGTGTTCCCGACGCAGATCGAGGAATTGATCTGCAAGATGCCGAAGCTGGCGCCGCAATACCAGCTGGTGGTGAGCCGCGACGGCCACCTGGACAAGCTGGACGTGATCGGCGAACTGCGTCCCGAACTGACCGGCAAGCTGACCGCCAACGAGGTTGAAGCCCTGGCGCGCGAGCTGGAGCATCACATCAAGACCTATGTCGGCGTGACGACCCGCGTCAGCCTGCTGGCGGCCAACAGCATCGAACGCACCATGACGGGCAAGGCCAAGCGCGTGCTCGACAAACGACCAAAAACTGTTTAATGCGCTGTTTAAACAAGCTGTTTAAGGAATAAATATGAACGAAGCCTTTATCTGTGACGCGGTGCGCACTCCCTTCGGCCGCTATGGCGGCGCCCTGGCCAGCGTGCGGGCGGACGACCTGGCGGCGGTGCCCATCGCCGCGCTGAAGGAGCGCAATCCCGGCGTGAACTGGGCCGAAGTGGACGACGTGTACTACGGCTGCGCCAACGGCGCGGGCGAGGACAACCGCAATGTGGGCCGCATGGCCGTGCTGCTGGCGGGCCTGCCGGTCGAAGTGCCGGCCAACACCATCAACCGCCTGTGCGGCTCCAGCCTGGACGCGGTGGGCATCGCCGCGCGCGCCATCAAGGCTGGCGAAGCGCACCTGGTCATTGCCGGCGGTGTGGAAAGCATGACGCGCGCGCCCTTCGTGATGGCCAAGGCCGACAGCGCCTTCTCGCGCGCCGCCAAGATCGAGGACACCACCATAGGCTGGCGCTTCGTCAATCCCTTGATGAAGGCGCAGCACGGCATCGATTCCATGCCGGAGACGGCCGAGAACGTGGCCAATGAATTCGACATCAGCCGCGCCGACCAGGATGCGTTTGCGCTGCGCAGCCAGCAGCGCTGGGCCGCCGCGCACGCGGCCGGCCACTTCAAGAGCGAGATCGTGCCTGTCGTGATTCCGCAGCGCAAGGGCGAGCCGAAGGTCGTCGACACCGACGAGCATCCGCGTCCGGACACCACCATCGAGATGCTGGCCAAGCTGAAGGGCGTGGTCAAGCCGGACGGCAGCGTCACGGCGGGCAACGCATCGGGCGTGAACGACGGCGCCTGCGCGATCCTGCTGGCATCGGCGGCGGCGGTGGACAAATACGGCCTGAAGGCGCGCGGCAAGGTGCTGGGCATGGCGACAGCCGGCCTGGCGCCGCGCATCATGGGCTTCGGCCCGGCGCCCGCTTCGAAGAAGGTGCTGGCGCAGCTGGGGCTGACCATAGAGCAGATGGACGTGATCGAATTGAACGAGGCGTTCGCGGCGCAGGGGCTGGCGGTGACGCGCGACCTCGGGCTGGCGGACGACGCGGCGCATGTGAATCCGAACGGCGGGGCGATCGCCATCGGCCATCCGTTGGGGGCGTCTGGCGCGCGGCTGGTGACGGCGGCGCTGAATGAGCTGGAGCGCACGGGCGGCAGGTATGCGCTGTGCACCATGTGCATTGGTGTGGGCCAAGGGATTGCACTCGTGATCGAGCGCGTGTAGCAGAGGTGCCGTGTCATTCCCGCGGGGGCGCCGAGCCTGCGCGGCAATGACAGCGGACGCAGCATTTTTTTGACCATTAAAAAAATCACGGAGACACAAAAATGTTCACGAACATCCTCAAGAAGACCGTCATCGCAGCATCCCTGGTCCTGGCCGCAGGCAGCGCGCTGGCGGAAAACATCAAGATCGGCTCGGTGCTGTCGGTGTCCGGCCCCGCCGCCTTCCTGGGCGACCCGGAGCTGAAAACGCTGCAGCTCTACGTCGAGAAGGTCAATGCCGAGGGCGGCGTACTGGGCCGCAAGCTGGAACTGGTGCACTACGACGACGGCAGCGACGCGGCCAAGGCCAACGGCTTCACCAAGCGCCTGATCGAATCGGACAAGGTGGACGTGCTGATCGGCGGCACCACCACCGGCGCCACCATGGCCATGGCCCCGCTGGTGGACAAGGCGGGCCTGCCCTTCATCTCGCTGGCCGGCGCCGTGGTCATCATCGACCCGGTCAAGAAATGGGTCTTCAAGACGCCGCACACCGACCGCATGGCTGCCGAGAAGGTCTTCGAGGACATGAAGAAGCGCGGCATCAGCAAGGTCGGCCTGCTGTCCGAAACCAGCGGCTTCGGCGCCTCCGGCCGCAAGGAATCGCAGCTCGTCGCGGCGAAATACGGCATCACCCTGGTGGCCGACGAAACCTACGGCCCGAAGGACACCGACGTCACCGCCCAGCTGACCCGCATCAAGAATGTCGCCGGCGTACAGGCGGTGTTCGTGTTCGGCCTGGGCCAGGGCCCCGCGGTCGTCACCAAGAACTACGGCCAGCTGGGCATGACCGCGCTGCCGATGTACCAGTCGCACGGCGTGGCCTCGGACGAGTACATCAAGCTGTCCGGCAAGGCCGCCGAGGGCGTGCGCCTGCCGACGCCGGCCCTGCTGATCGGCCAGATGCTGCCCGCCGCCGACGCGCAGAAGGCCATCGTCACCGGCTACGACAAGACCTACAAGGACCGCTACAAGATCGATCCGTCCACCTTCGGCGGTTACGCGCTGGACGCGCTGAACCTGTCGCTGGACGCCATCAAGCGCGCCGGCGGCACCGACAAGGAAAAGGTCCGCGCCGCGCTGGAGCAGACCAAGGGCTTCGTGGCCACCACCGGCGTGTTCAACATGGGCCCCGCCGACCATATGGGACTGGACCTGTCGGCCTTCCGCATGGTCGAGGTGAAGAACGGCGACTGGCAGTTGCTGAAGTAAGCAGGGAACAGCCATGCTCGCCCAATTCCTCCAATTCCTGTATTCGGGAATGACGACCGGCTCCGCCTACGCACTGGCGGCGCTCGGTTTCACCATCATCTACAACACCAGCGGCGTGATTAATTTCGCCCAGGGCGAATTCATCATGCTGGGCGGGATGCTGGCGGCGATGATGGCGGGGGCGGGCGTGCCGCTGCCGCTGGCCATCATCGGCGCCGTCATCCTTACCGCCATCGTCGGCCTGGTGATGGAAAAAGCGGTGATCGAGCCGGCGCAGAATGCGCAGGTGGTCACGCTGATCATCATCACCATCGGCGCCTCGCTGGTGGTGCGCGGCCTGGTGCAGATCTGGCTGGGCAAGGGCACGCACACGTTGCCCGCCTTCTCCGGCGACACGCCTATCCAGTTCCTGGGAGCCAGCCTGCTGCCGCAAAGCCTGTGGGTGCTGGGCGTCACGCTGCTTATCGTGGCGGTGCTGGGCTGGTTCTTCGGCCGCACCTTGCTGGGCAAGGCCATGCTGGCCACGTCGCACAACAAGCTGGCCGCGCAGCTGGTCGGCATCAACACGCGCCGCGTGCTGCTGCTGTCCTTCGGCCTGGCCGCGCTGCTGGGCGCGGTCGGCGGCGCGCTGCTCGCACCCATCACCTACACCTCGTACGACGCCGGCATCATGCTGGGCCTGAAGGGCTTCGTCGCGGCGGTGCTGGGCGGCCTGGGCGGCGGCGTGGGCGCCATCGCGGGCGGGCTGATACTGGGTATCGCCGAGGCGATGACGGCAGGCTATATCTCGTCCGCCTACAAGGACGCGATGCCCTTCGTGCTGATCCTGCTGATCCTGTTCTTCATGCCGCGCGGCCTGTTCGGCGCCAAAGTATCGGAGCGCGTATGAGCACCTTGTTCTCCAAACATGCAGGATTGCTGATCCTGGCGCTGGTGCTGGCGGTGCTGCCGCTGGCGCTGCCCAACGCCTATTATTACGACGTGGCGATCCGCATCGCATTGAACGCGGTGGTGGTCATCGGCCTGAACCTGCTGATGGGCTACACCGGCCAGATCAGCCTGGGCCACGCCGGCTTCTTCGGCCTGGGCGCCTACGCCTCGGCCGTGCTGACCACGCACCACAACTGGCCGCCGGTTGCGGCGCTGCTTGCCGGCGCGGCCGCAACCGGCCTGCTGGCTTTCGTGCTGGCGCGCCCGGTGCTGAAGCTCAAAGGCCACACGCTGGCCATGGCCACGCTGGGCTTGGGCATCATCATTTCCATCGTCATCAACAACGAAGGCCAGTGGACCGGCGGGCCGGACGGCATTTCGGTGCCGGGCTTCTCGGTATTCGGTGCGGAGATCAGCGGCGAGAAATCCTGGTACGCGGTGGCCGCCGCCTTGCTGCTGCTGGTGACGTGGTTCGCGCTGAACCTGATCGACTCGCCGGTGGGGCGCGCGCTGCAAGCCATCCACGGCTCCGAGGTGGCCTCGCGCGTGGTCGGCATCGACACCACGCGCTTCAAGGTGCGGGTATTCGTGCTGTCGGCCGTGGTGGCCAGCATCGCGGGCAGCATCAGCGCGCACTACATCGGCTTCATCACGCCCAATATGGCGGGCTTCTTCCACTCCATCGAACTGGTGACGATGGTGGTGGTGGGCGGCATGGCTTCCGTGTTCGGCTCCATCCTTGGCGCGGCTTTGCTGACGCTGTTGCCGCAATTGCTGTCCGCCTTCGAAGGCTGGGAAGTGGTGGTGTTCGGCGCCATCCTGATGCTGACCATGATCTTCCTGCCGCGCGGCCTGGTGCCGTCGCTGGCGCGCAGGCGCACCAAGCCCGCTTCCGCGGCGCCGCTGACCCTGGTGAAGAAGGCGGGAGGCGGCCATGCTTGAGATCCGCAACCTGAGCAAGAGCTTCGGCGGCGTGCACGCGGTGCAGGACGTCAGCTTCGCGATCCGCGAGGGTGCCATCCACTCCGTGATCGGGCCCAACGGCGCCGGCAAGACCACGCTGTTCAACCTGATCACCGGCGTCTACACGCCCACGCAGGGCGAGATCCTGCTGCGCGGCGAGAACGTGGCCGGGCTGTCGCCGGACCAGCTGGCGCGGCGCGGCATGAGCCGCACTTTCCAGAACCTGCAGATCTGCCTGAACATGACGGCGATCGACAATGTGATGGTGGGCGCGCACCTGCGCCTGAACCAGAACCTGTTCGCTTCCATGCTGCGCTTGCCGTCGGTGCGCAAGGCCGACCAGGCGTGCCGCGACGAGGCCGCGCAGCTGATGGACTTCGTCGGCGTGGGCCAGTATGTGGACGCCGATTCGAGCCAGATGCCGTATGGCGCGCTCAAGCGTCTTGAAATCGCGCGGGCCCTGGCGGCGCGGCCGAAAGTGCTGCTGCTGGACGAGCCGGCCGCAGGCCTGAACCACACCGAGACCGGCGAGATCGAAGCGCTGATCCGCAAGGTCGCGCAGTCCGGCGTGACGGTGGTGCTGGTGGAGCACGACATGAAGCTGGTGATGAACCTTTCCGACCACATCCTGGTGCTGGACTACGGCAAGAAGCTGGCCGAAGGCACGGCGGCCGAAGTGCGCGCCAATCCGGACGTGGTGGCGGCCTATCTTGGAGCGGCAGCATGAGGGATGCCATGACTAACACGAACGACGTGACGGTGAAGCCGCTGGTGCTCGAAATCAAGGGGCTGACCAGCCACTACGGCCGCATCCAGGCGCTGCACGGCATCGACATCGAAGTGCGGCAAGGGCAGCTGGTGGCGCTGGTGGGCGCCAACGGCGCGGGCAAGACCACCTTGCTGCGCGCGATATCGGGCGTGCAGCCCATCAGCGGCGGCAGCATCCATTTCGGCGGCCAGGACGTGAGCCGCGCCAGCGCCGACAGGCGCGTGCGCGCTGGCATCTGCCAGGTGCCCGAGGGGCGCCAGGTGTTCGGGCCGATGACGGTCGAGGACAACCTGCTGCTGGGCGCCTACACGCGGCCCAAGGCGGAGGTGGCGGCGGACATGGAACGCATGTTCCAGCTGTTCCCCGTGTTGCGGGAGAAACGTCTTCTGCTGGCGGGCACGCTGTCCGGCGGCCAGCAGCAGATGCTGGCCATGGCGCGCGCACTGATGGGGCGCCCGACCGTGCTGCTGCTCGATGAGCCCAGCATGGGACTGGCCCCGCTGCTGATCGCCGAGATCTTCCGTATCGTGAAGAGCTTGCGCGACCAGGGCATCACCATCTTCCTGGTCGAGCAGAACGCGCACGCGGCGCTGTCGATCGCCGACGTCGGCTATGTGATCGAGACCGGGGCCATCACGCTGTCCGGCCCCGGCCCGGAGCTGTTGAAGAATGAACAGGTGCAGAGCGCCTACCTGGGAATGTGAGGAGATCCATGGTCAAGGTCTATGAATTGAACGGCATCACGCCGGTGGTGCATCCGACCGCCTACGTGCATCCGACGGCGGTGCTGATCGGCGACGTGATCATCGGGCCGCGCTGCTATGTCGGCCCGCTGGCGTCGATCCGGGGCGACTTCGGCCGCCTGATCCTGGAGGAGGGCGCCAACCTGCAGGACGGCTGCGTGATGCACGGTTTTCCCGGCGCGGACACCGTGGTGGAAGCCGATGGCCACATCGGCCACGGCGCCGTGCTGCACGGCTGCCGCATCGGCCGCAACGCGCTGGTGGGCATGAACTCGGTGGTGATGGACAACGCCGTCATCGGCGCCGAGAGCATTGTCGCGGCGATGAGCTTCGTCAAGGCCAATATGGACGTCCCGCCGCGCAGCATGGTGGTCGGCACGCCGGCGCGCATCATCCGCCAGGTGAGCGAGGCCGAGATCAATTGGAAAACATCCGGCACCTCGCAGTACCACGAGCTGGCCGTGCGCTCGCTCGCCACCATGCGCGAGGTCGATGCGCTGGAAGAGGTGGAACCGGATCGTCAACGCATGCAGTGGGAATCGTCCCTGCCGCTGCACCTGCACAAAAACGCATAAACCTGGAGAATTCGAATGGCAACAACCCTGCAAAGCTTGATCGCCGGCCGCTGGCACGGCAAGGAAGCGGCCACCCCGCTGCACAGCGCATTGAACAACAGCCTGATCTACCACACCCACGCCGAAGCCATCGACTTCAGCGAGGCCGTGGTCTACGCCCGCAAGACCGGCGTGCCGGCGCTGATGAAGCTGGACTTCCAGCAGCGCGCCGCGCGCCTGAAGGCGCTGGCCGTGTATCTGATGGAGCGCAAGGAAGAGCTGTACGCGGTGTCGCACCTGACCGGCGCCACCCGCGCCGACAGCTGGGTCGACATCGAGGGCGGCATCGGCACCCTGTTCGCCTATGCCAGCATGGGCAGCCGCGAGCTGCCGTCGTCGAACGTGCTGCACGAAGGCCCGGCCATTGCGCTGGGCAAGCGCGGCGGTTTCGCCGGCACCCACATCCTGGTGCCGCGCGGCGGCCTGGCGGTGCACATCAACGCCTTCAACTTCCCGATCTGGGGCCTGCTGGAGAAATTCGCGCCCAGCTTCCTGGCCGCCATGCCGTGCATCGGCAAGCCCGCCACCGCCACCAGCTACCTGACTGAAGCCGTGGTGCGCATGGCGCATGAATCCGGCCTGCTGCCGGAAGGCGCGCTGCAACTGGTGATCGGCAGCACCGGCGACCTGCTGGACCGCCTGACCGGCGCCGACGTGGTCACCTTCACCGGTTCGGCCGACACCGCCGCCAAGCTGCGCACCAACCGCAACCTGATCGCCAACTCCGTGCCCTTCACCGCCGAGGCGGACTCGCTGAACTGCGCCATCCTGGCGCCGGACGTGACGCCGGACGACCCGGAGTTCGACCTGTTCGTGAAGGAAGTGGCGCGCGAGATGACAGGCAAGGCCGGCCAGAAATGCACCGCCATCCGCCGCATCATCGTGCCGCAGGACCGGGTGGACGCGGTGGCCGAACGCCTGCGCGAGCGCCTGTCCAAGGTCACCATCGGCGACCCGTCGGTGGAGGGCGTGCGCATGGGCGCGCTGGCCTCGAAGGACCAGCAAAGGGACGTGGCCGAGCGCCTGGCCTTGCTCGCGCACGGCAACGAGATCGTGTTCGGCGCAAGCCACGGCTACAAGCTGATAGGCGAGGGCGTGGCGGAGGGCGCGTTCTTCTCGCCGACCCTGGTGCTGTGCCGTAACGCCGGCAGCAACGACGCGGTGCACGACGTGGAAGCCTTCGGCCCGGTCAGCACCATGATGACTTACAACGGTATCGACGAGGCTTTGGCCCTGGCCGCGCGCGGCAAGGGCAGCCTGGTGAGCACGCTGGTCACCAAGGATCCGAAGACCGCCGCCTACGCGGTGCCCATGGCCGCCGCTTCGCATGGCCGCGTGCACATCCTGGAGCGCGAATCGGCGGTCGATTCCACCGGCCACGGTTCGCCGCTGCCGCAGCTCAAGCACGGCGGTCCCGGCCGCGCGGGCGGCGGCGAGGAGCTGGGCGGCATCCGCGCGGTGCGCCATTTCCTGCAGCGCGCCGCCGTACAGGGCTCGCCGACCATGCTGGCCGCCGTCACCGGTGAGTATGTGCGCGGCGCGGCGGTCAATGAAAGCGAAGTGCACCCCTTCCGCCGCCACTTCGAGGACCTGAAGATAGGCGACTCCCTGCTGACGCACCGCCGCACGGTGAGCGAGGCCGATATCGTCAACTTCGGCGGCGTGTCGGGCGACTACTTCTATATGCACTTCGACGACATCGCCGCCAAGGACACGCAGTTCGGCAAGCGCATCGCGCACGGCTACTTCGTGCTGTCGGCGGCGGCGGGCCTGTTCGTGTCGCCGGCGCCGGGGCCTGTGCTGGCCAACTACGGCCTGGACAACCTGCGCTTCATCACGCCTGTGGGCATCGGCGACACCATCCGCGCGCGCCTGACCTGCAAGCGCAAGGTGGACCGCAACCGTACCGACGACAAGGGCGTCGGCCAGGGCGTGGTGGCGTGGGATGTGCAGGTGACCAACCAGAACGACGAACTGGTGGCCAGCTACGACATCCTGACACTGGTGTCCAAGCACGCCTGACCCGGCGGCAGGCGGGGCTAGCCGTAGGGCGTGTAGCTGATGCCCTGCGAGATGGCCCCGATCACCGCTGCGTGGTTTTCGGGGCTGTCGGCGAAGCCGAGCAGGGCATCGACCTGGCTGATGATGTGCCGGTCGAGCAGCATGGTCCAGTAGTCGTAGCCACCCTGGTCCGGCGCGCGGTGCAACACGTTCTGGTACAAGCTGGTGACCCAGGCGCCGTTGGCCGGGGCGCTGCCGTACAGGGCCTGCGCCTCGGCCGATTGCAGGAAGCTGCCGGCCACGCTTTGCATGCCGGCGCCGCCGTCGAGCACCGCCAGCCAGTAGCCCAGGCCGCCGACGTCCGGTTTGCGGTCGAACGCGGCCTGGTACAGCCGGTAGGTCTGGCCCGCCATGCCGTCCAGGTCGAGCGCCAGCGCGCCGTCCGGGAACAGCAGCCTTTCCACCCGCGTCAGCGTGTCCGTACCCTGGCCGTCCGGCTTGCGCAGCGTCCAGCGCTCGCCGTCCTGCGCCAGCGCGTGGCTGGCCGCCGCGCCCTCGTAGACCACGGTGTCGGTGCCGCCGCCGCCGTCGATTTCATCGTAGCCGGCGCTGGCGTTGATGCGGTCGTTGCCGCCTTCGCCGTTGATGATGTCGCTGGTGGCCAGCCCGCCCAGCACGTCGTTGCCCTCGCCGCCGGCCTGCAGGCCGCCGTTGGCGCGCACCGTCAGGAAGACCATATAGGTATTCGAGCCGCCGTGCGTGTCGGAGACGGTGTAGCTGAAACGGTCGGCGCTGCTGAAATCGGCTTTTGGGGTGTAGCTGTAGCTGCCGTCCGCCTGCAGCGTGGCGGTGCCGTTGGCCGGGCCTTGCGCCAGGGCGTAGCTGACCTGGGCCCGGGCCTGGTCGCTCGGGTCGGGCAGCTGGCCGGCCACGCTGCTGTTCTGGTCCAGCGCCAGCGCCAGGTCCGCGCCCAGCGCGCTGGCGCCCAGCGTGATGCTCTGGTCGTCGAAGGCCAGCACTTCGGTGGCGAGCACGGTGTCGAAGCCGGAGACGCCGTCGCGCGCGGTGACGAAGACCTTGCCGAAGCCCGTGCTGATCAGGTAGTCCCCGCGCAGGCCGGCAAAGACTGCCGTGTCCAGGCCCGCCGCGCCGTCGATCCAGTCGTTGCCCTTGCCGCCGGCCAGGCGGTTGTCCAGCGCATTGCCCAGCAGGACGTCGTCGTAGCGCGAGCCGACGGCGTTTTCGATCAGCGTGTCGATGCCGATCGACAGGTTGCCGATGGCGCCCACGCCGTTTGCCGTCACCCCCACGCTGTTCAGGTGCCCGCCCACCAGGTCGATGGCGGCGCCGGTGGTGGCGGCCGAGGCGTCCAGCGTGTCGGTGCCGCCATCGTCCACCAGGCCGCGTTGGGCCTGGAAGTCGGCGCTGCCCAGCAGGTGCACGGTGTCGCCCGCGTTGAGCGCCTTCGTGCCGTACAGGTGGCGCAGCGCGGCGATGTCGTAGGCGCCCCAGGACGACGGATAGAGGCCGTCCGGCGATGCGGTTTGCGACATCACCGTATTGCCGGTGACGTCGTAGCCGGCCGTCATCTGCGCCGCGTAGTTGTCGCCCGGCTCGACGTTGCGCGGATGGCGCAGGCCCAGCGCGTGGCCGATTTCATGCAGCAGCACGGCGTAGCCTTCCTGGCCGGGCGCCATCAGCGCGAGCGTCTCGAGGTCCAGCCAGACGTCGCCGGCGCCGTCGCCGCCTACGCCGGGCAGCGTGGCCACGCCCTTGGTGGCGGCCTGCTGGCTGGCGCCGAAGCGCAGCTGGCCGGCTGCGCCGCCGCTGTCGGCCACTTCGGTGAAGCTCAGGCCCGTGGCGGCCGCCGCCGCATCGAGGACGGCCTTGACGGCGGCCCGTTCGCCGGCGGTGAAGGTGCGGAAGCCTGCCACTCCCACGCCGCTGGCGGGCGCCGTTTCAACGAAGCTGTAGCTCAGCGACGCCGCGCTGCCGAGGGCGGCGCCCGCGTTCCAGCGGTTGGCGTCGGCCGCCAGCAGCCCTTGGGTGGCGATGTCGGACGGCTTGATCAGGCTGGTCAGATCGTATGTGACGTCCCACGCACCGGCCACGCCGAAGCGCTCGATGTTGGACATCGTGACCTTGAAGTTGGCGTCCTGCGTCGAGGTGACGGTGGCGCTCTTGCCGTCGATGGCGACGTTGACGGTGAAATAGGCGAGGTTGGGCGTATCGTACTGCGGCAGGAACACGATGTCGTCGCCGGCGCGGCCGTCGATGACGAATTCGCCGCCCCCGCCGAGGTAGAAGGTGTTGGCGTTGGCGTTGCCGAAGCCGCTCCCGCCCATCCAGCCATAGGATACCGAGTCGATGTTGGACAAGGAGTCGCGCCCGCCCCAGCCATCGTCCGCCGTGCCGGCCGCCAGGTCGACGTTGACCAGTCCGGGGCTGTCCCAGTAAGCGGCCTGCACGCCGAGCCACCAGTCGGTGCTGGGAATGCGCACCATGGTGTCGTTGCCCGGGCCGCCGATGATGATGCCCTGGTAGATGCGGATGGTGTCGTTGCCTGCCAGGCCGAAGTAGTTGTTGTTGTCGGCGACCCTGGTCTGGGTGTAGCTGTCGGCGCCTGTGGTGAGTGTGATGTCCATGTCGTGTCAGGCGTGCAGGAAGTTAAGCGTTGGGGTGGGGAAGTTGACCAGGTTGGGGAAGGCCGTAGTGAGCTGGCCGGCCGGCACGCCGAGCCACTTCATCAGGGTTGCGCCCACCTGGTCGGTCGAAGTGGTGGGCACCATGCGGCCGTCGCCGTTGGCATCGCCGTCGTCCGGGCCGCCCAGGGTCAGCGTCGGCATGGTGCCGTAAGCCTGCGCGCCGGCCACCGGACCGCCCATCACGAACCAGTGGTTGCCCCAGGCGTGGTCGCTGCCGCCGCCGGAGGCCTGGCGCAGCGTGCGGCCGAAGTCCGACATCATGATGGTGGCCACGCCCTGGTCGACGCCGGAGGCCTGGTTGGCCGTGTCGAAGGCGGCCAGTGCGCGCGCGACGATGGCCAGTTGGGCATCCTGCGATGTCGCCGCGCTGCCGCGCTGGCCGCTGTGCGTGTCCAGGCCTCCCCACTGCACCAGGAACACCTGGCGCTTGTAGCCGTTTTTCTTGAACACCGGCAGCAGCGTGGCCAGCTTGCGCAGCATGCGTCCCAGGTCGTTGTCGTCGAAGTCCGCTTTGGGCGCCGGCGCGTTCAGGGCCGCCTGCGTAAACAAGGTCGACTCGGAGATGCTGCGGCCGAAGGTGCGCGCATACTCGGCCTCGTACTGGTTGGCGAACTGCCACTGCGCCATGCGGTTCAGGCCCTGGGTGGCAGCCGTTTGCGGCTGCGCCAGGTCGGCCGCGCCCCAGTAGCGCGAGTCCCAGGCGCTCAGGAACGACACCGGAGAGTTCCGGCCCAGCACCAGGGTGCGGTCGGTGTTCATGGTCACCGCGCTGAGCGCGTTGCGCAGCGAGGACGGCAGCAGTTCCAGCGAACGGCCGGCCCAGCCGCTGCCGTCGTTGTCGCCCAGCCAGCCTTGCTGCCACATCACCTGGTCGCTGTGGGAGAGCAGGAAGGAAGGCACTGCCACGCTGTGGTCGAGCACCTGGCGGGCGGTTGCCGGCTGCACCAGCGGGCCGGTGTTCAGGATCCAGGCCAGGCGGCCGCCGTTGTACAGCGGCGCGAGCGGCGCCAGCGCGGGGTTCAGGCCGAAGCTGTGGCCGGCGGTGGAGCCGGACAGCGCGGTCAGGCTGTCCTTGGGCAGGGCCAGCGCGGGGCGCGCGGCAGCGTAGTCGCTGTAGGCGCCGCTGGTCGGCACCAGGCTGTTCAGGCCGTCGTTGCCGCCGGTGAGGAAGAGGCATACCACGGCGCGGTAATCGTCGGCCGCGGCGCTGGCGCTGGTGCCCATCAGGCTGGCCCCGCCGAGCAGGCTGAGGGTGGGAACGGCGGCGCCCAGGCGCAGGAAATGTCGGCGGTCCATCAGCGTATGACTCCATAGTAAGGGGTGGCAAGCGCGTACTGCAGCAAGGTCATGGCGCGTTCGTTGGGCGTGGCGCCGTAGACGCTGGCGGCCAGTTCCTGCAGGTTCTGGCGCAGCGTTTGCGGCATGGCGCCACGGAAGTAGCGCTCGCTGACCAGATCGATGAAGGCGCGCGGCGACGCGGTCAGCGCCTTGCCGAACGGATCGGCCTGGCAGCCGGCGGCGCTCAGCCGGGAGGCGGTGCCCAGGCCGTAGCCGCCGATGCGGCCCGCCAGTTCTTCTGCGTTGAGCAGGCGCTGCTCCGGCGCCAGCAGGTTGCTGCCCGGTGCGCGGTCGGTCGGCAGGTAGAAGCTGAACACGCTGCTTTGGTTGAATGGCCCCTGGATGCTGGGCCTGGACACGCCGGCGATGGGATACTCCGGCGTGGCATCCCAGCGCAGCGGCGTGCTGCAAGCCATGCCGCGCAGCAGGCCGGTGTACCACAGCACCGGTTCGCGCATTTTTCCGAAGCTGAGCGAGTCGGCGCCCAGCGTGTCGCCCTTGCGCGCCTCGCCGTCGAGCAGCACGGCTTTGAGCACGGCCTGCATGTCGCCGGCCACGCCTTTGCCATTGTCGCGGAACACCGTGGCGACACGGCTGATGTAGGCGGGCGTGGGGTTGCTGGTCACCAGGTGCTGGATCAGGCGCAGGCTCACAAAGGGCGCGATGTTCTGGTGCGCCATCAGCACGGCGATGGCCGCCTCCATGTCCTGCCTGGTGTCCTGGCCTGCGGGGAGCGTGGTGCCCAGCAGGGTCTTCGCTTCGCGGTCATGCGCCGGCGCCCAGGTTTCAGGGATCAGGACGCCGTCGTAACTGGTGTAGTCGCCCTTGGGCGTGGACTTCGCCATCTGCCAGCCTGTCATGGCGCGCGTCATGGCCTCGACGTCCTGCTGGGTGTAGGTTTCCAGGGGCCGCTTGCTGGCGTCGCGCTGGGTGCTGCCGTCCTGGTTCAGCTTGACCACGCCCAGCGCGAACAGCTGCAGCAGTTCCCTCGAATAGTTTTCGTTCGGCGCGCACCAGGGGCATTCGTCGGACTTCGGCCGGTTCGACAGGTTGTCCAGATAAACGCCCATGGGCGGGCTGGTGCTGGTGGCGCGCAGCAATTCGCCGTAGTTGCCGAAGGCATGGTCGTTCAGCAGGTTTTGCCACAGCAGGGTCGCGTACTGCTGCACTTTGCCGTTGGAGACGACGATCCACTGCGACAGCGCCCACACCACGCGCTGGCGCAACTGGTCGGGACGCGCCAGCATCGCTTCCAGCGTCGCCTTTTCGAAATAGACATTGGCAGCGTCGGCCTCGGCACGCACCTGGTCGTTGAAGTGGGCGACGGGCGAGGCGTCGTGGGGCGTCACCGGCAGCGCGAACTGGGCGTCGATCCAGGCCTCGAAGCCGAGCTTCTCGATCTCGGCCACCAGCGCAGGCGTGGCGCCGAAGCTGACCTGGTCGGCGAAACGCGCCGCCGCGTAGTGGGTGACCGGCGCGCTGGCCTTGACGGACACCTGTCCCGTGCTGGCCAGCGTGGCAGGAGCGGCGCCGTTGCCGGCGTCGTGGTTGCTGCAGCTGGCCAGCAGCGGCAGCAGCAGTGTGGCGAGACGGTATCTCATTGTTTTCCTTGTGCGGATAGGCCGTCCGCACAGGATACTTGCCAATTAACAAAAAAACATCCTTCATTTGGAGGAAAGCGACGGGAGCGGGCGGCTGACCGCGGCGTTCGCTGGCGAATAATTGACGTGTCTGTGATGATTGGATAGTTTTGTTGCCGTACATTAACGTTACCATGGTGTCTTTCCCGGCCACCTCGCGTAGATCAATGCAACGACTTTTCCGTGTAAGCTGGCCGGCACTGCTGGCATTGTCCCTTGCGGCCTGCGCTGTGCAGCATGTGCCCGTGGCGTTGACGCGGCCTGCGGCAGCATTGCAGAGCGAGCCGCGCGCGCTGCTGCGGGAAACCGAGATCACCCTCGCCACCGGCTATCGGCGCACCTTGGCGGCGGGTAGCCGCTGGAAATACGCCGGCCGCATTCCGCAGGGCGAGGTGTACCGCCCGCACATGGACGTGTTCACGCTGGAAGGCTCGCATGTGCATGAAGCCTACCTGGTGCTGGATCGCGGACTCCTGGTTGGATTCTATCTACCGGCGGAGCAGGGCTATTCGGCCCTGCAGCCGGCCATTCCGTTCGCCCTACAATAAAAGGACAAGCATGAAATTTGCATCTCTGGCCATGGCCGCTATCGCCGTCACACTCACCGGCTGTGCCGCCACCGGCCCGAAATTCCAGGAAATGGAAGCATCGGTGCCGAAGCTGAGCGCGGAACAGGGCCGCGTCTACTTTTACCGCAACGCCAGCATGCTGGGCGGCGCACTGACGCCTGCCATCAAATTCGACGGCAGCGAAGTCGGCGAATCGAAGCAGGGCGGTTACTTCTTCGTGGACGCCGCCGCCGGAAACCACGAGGCGGCGACCAGCACCGAAGCGACCAACAAGGTCACCTTCGTGCTGGACAAGGGCGAAGTCAAATACGTCCGCACCTCGGTGTCGATGGGCATCATGGTTGGCCGCGTCGTGCCGGAACTGGTCGGCGCCGATGTGGCCAAGAAGGAATTGGCTGAACTCAGCTACACCGGCGTCGCGAAAGCCAAGTAAGCCTAGCTTTGCAGCCCGAACGGGTCATCGATGCTGTGGGCCGGCTCGGTGAACCATTTCGGGCCTGTTTCGGTCATGTAGAAATGGTCTTCGTGGCGCACGCCGAATTCGCCGGGGATGCAGATCATCGGCTCGTTCGAGAAGCACATGCCCGTCTCCAGCGGCGTGGTGTCGCCGCCCACCAGGTAGGGCCATTCATGGATGTCCAGGCCGATGCCGTGGCCGGTGCGGTGCGGCAGGCCGGGCAGCTTGTAGCCCGGTCCGTAGCCGTCCGCTTCCAGCGCGCGGCGCGCGGCGAAGTCCACTTCCTGGCACGGCACGCCCGGCTGCGCTGCCGCGAACGCGGCCGCCTGCGCCGCCTTTTCGCTGTTCCACACGCTGCGCTGGCGCGCGCTCGGCTCGCCGTACACATAGGTGCGCGTGATGTCCGAGATGTAGTTGTGCAGCTTGCAGCCGGTGTCGATCAGCACCGTGTCGCCCTGCTTCAGCGTCTGCACATAGCTCACGCCGTGCGGATAGGCGGTCGCCTCGCCGAACAGCACAATGACGAAGTAGGAGCCGGGCGCGCCGACCTTGCGGTGCGCGGCGGCGATGAACTGTTCCACCTCGACGGTGGTGATCCCTTCATGCAGCATGCTGGCGGTGGCCACGTGCACGGCCAGCGTCATGTCCTTGGCGCGCTGCATCAGCGCGATTTCGGCCGCGGACTTCCTGGTACGGCAGTGGGCCGTGACGATGCGCGCGTTTTCCAGCGCGTAGCCTTCGGCCAGCGGACGGATGCCGTCGTAGATGAAGAAGGCGGCGCTTTCGCAGATGCCTACGCGCGGCGCTTGCGCCGAATCGGCGGCGATGCCCATGCGGCCCAGCGTGTCGACGAACAGCTGGTAGGGGCTTTCATGTTCTTGCCAGCCATTGACCTTGCCTTCGACCAGCATGAAGTCGAGCAGCGTGCTTTCCTCGAAGGCGGGAGCGATGTATTCCAGCGCGCCCTGCGCGGGCAGGATGGCGCCCACCATGCGTTCGCTGGCGTGCCAGCGGGTGCCGGTGAAGTACAGCAGGTTGGCGCCCGCATTGATATAGATGGCGGCGATGCCCTGGTCGCGCATATAAGCTTGCGCCTTGGCGATGCGTTGCAGATGCTCGTCCTTGCCGATGGGGACTGCGCCCGCCGTCATGTCCGACAGGGTTGCCAGTGCCTGTTCCGCCGTTTTACCGCCTACGCCTATGCTCATGCGAGTTTCCTCCGAAAGTAGTGCCGGGATGATATCAGTTTCGCGCGGGTTTTCCACCTGCCGGCATGCCAGGCGGCGGCGCCGTGAACAAGTGTGCCGGATAGGTGAACAGCCAGTCGGCGTAACGCGGCTTGCGGTTCAGGCTCTTGTCTTCCTCGCGGAAGTTGCCCTGTCTGATGGGGCGCTGTTCGGACAAGGAATAGACGCCGACGATGCGGCCCTGCTGGCGCAGCAGCCCCCATTCGGCCTTGCCCGTGACCGGATCCGCGTACAGCCGGCGCAGGTGGCGCACGGCGCCGGGGTAGCGCGGGTCCTTCAGCAGTTCCTCCAGCGTGAGCGGGTACTGCGCGACGCCGCCCACGCCCTTCGCCTCGTGGTAGCGGCCCAGCGCCTGGCGGAACTCGTGGCCGATGAACAGCAGCTGCGCTTCCTTGTCGCGCCGTGCCGCCGTGGCGTAGGTTTCGGAGGCGATGGCCAGGCCCACGCCCATGAAGGAGACCAGCATCAGCGTCCAGATGTAGGCGAAGCCGCTTCGCCGGGTGAACCGGAGCCCGGAACTCATAGCTGCCCGAAGGGGATGCCGTCGCGCGTGCTGCCCCTCGCGCCGCTGCGGACGTCGGCCACGCCGGACTTTTCGCTGTCGCGCGGCGTCACCAGCTGCCAGGTGGCGGCCGATTCGGTGACCGGGTCGACCGGAATCTTGTTGAAATACTGGTGCGTCACCAGGTCCGCCAGCGTGCCGGGATACTCGCCCTTGTCGCCGTAGAATTTGTCGATGCTGATGCGCAGCACCTTCAGGTTCTCCTTCAGCGCCACCTCCTTCGATTTTTCCACCGAGCCGAAATAGCGCGGCAGCGCCACCGTCAGCAACAGGGAGATGATGGCCAGCACCACCAGCAGTTCGATCAGCGTGAAGCCGGTGCGTTTCGTTTTGATGTCCAAGCCGTTCACCATGCTTTCAGGGGGATGCCGTTCAGGCCCAGCTTGTCCGAGCGGGATGCGACGTCGAATACGTCGTCGCCTTCGGTGGGGTTGTCCGGCGCGGAGCTGTAGGCGCGCTTGTCCCACGTGGCTGCGGCGCCTGCCGCGCCGGCGGGCGCGAAGGGATCGCGCGGCAATTTGCGCAGGAAGTAGATGTTCTGCTTGCGCGGGCTGCGCTGGTCCGGCACCCCGTCCACCAGTTCCTCCAGTTTCTTGGGAAAGCCGGAATCGCCGATGTTCAGCTTGACGCTGCCGTTGTCCGCCGCGCGCTTGTAGGCGTCGATCGCCTCGCGGATCTCCACCAGCGCCGCGCGCAGCTGATGCTCGCGTTCGCGCTGCACCGTCACCTGCACCATGGGAACGGCCACCGCAGCCAGCGTGGCCATGATGGTCAGCGTGATCATCAGCTCGATGAAGGTGAACCCGCGCTGGGCTCCGTCCCGGTGGTGGCGCCGCATTCTATTGGCCCTTCTTCGGCGCATTGGGTACCGGACCCGCCGGCTCGGGCTTTGCCGCGCTGGAGGGCTGGGCGAAGGCGCCGCCCTGGTTGCCGTCGTCGCCGCCGGTCATGCCGGAGTTGCGGGGCGGCGGCGGTTCCGATGGCGGCAGCAAGGCGGGCGCCGCGTTGACACTGTAGCCGGTGCTGGCGCCGCCTTCGGCGCCGCCGCCGATACTGGCCATGGGACCGCGGCCGCCGATGCTGGACTCGGTGCCGGACAGGAATTCGGCCTCGCTCAGCTCCGGCCGGCGGATCGAACGCACCAGGCGCGGTGTGATCGACAGCACGATCTCGCTGCGCGAGCGGTCGTCCTTCTGGCTGCCGAACAGGCGGTTCAGCATGGGCAGTTCGCCGATGCCGGGCACCTTGTTGCCGGTGCTGCGGTCCTCGTCGCTGATCAGGCCGGCCAGCATCTGCGTTTCACCGTCGCGCAGGCGCAGCACGGTGGAGGCGCTGCGGGTACCGATCTGGTAGGCCTGGGTGCCGGACTTGCTGGTGATGTCCTTGACCACGTTGCTCACTTCCAGGTTGATCTTGATGGCCACCTCATCGTCCAGGTAGACGTTCGGTTCCACGTCCAGCTTCAAGCCGACGTCGATGTAATTCACGCTGTCCGAGCTGACGCCGTTGTTGGTGGTGACGGTGATGACGGGCACGCGGTCGCCGATCAGCACCTTGGCCTTGTCCTTGTTGCGCACCCGGATGCGCGGGTTGGCGAGGATATTGCTGTCGGTGTCGGACTTGAGCGCGTTGACGACCACCGAGCCGATTTCAAGGTTGGTGTTGCTGCTGTTGGCACGGTGCAGGTCGGCCAGCTTCAGCGCGCCCAGGCCGCCGGCGGCGCCGGCCAGTGTCAGCTTGGCCTGCTCGGGCCAGCGTATGCCCAGCTCCTGCAGGCGGGTGCGCTTCACTTCCAGCACTTCCACTTCCAGCACCACTTCAGGGTCGGCCACGTCCTGCACTGCGATGATGCGCTCGGCCATGCGTATCAGCTCCGGCGTGTCGCGCATGATGATGATGCCGACCCGTTCGTCGGTGACGATATCCCTGGCCTTGAGCAGCGTCTTCAGCGTGAACGCCACCTGCTTCACGTCCGCGTTGGCGAGGAAGAAGGTGCGCACCACCAGCTGCTGGTAGTCCTTCAGCTTCTGCGCCGTGGCGGGATAGATGGTGATGGAACGCTCGCCGGTGACGCTTTGCTCCAGCTGGTTGGAACTGAGCAGCATGGCGATGGCTTCCTCGATGCTGGCGTCGCGCACCGAGATGGTGGCGCGCAGCGCGGGATCGACTTCCTTGTCGAAGGCGAAGTTCAGGCCGGATACCTTGCCGATGAAGTCGAACACGGAACGCAGCGGCGCGTCGCGGAAGGCCAGCGTCACCGGCTTGCGGTAGGCCGCGGCGAGGCGCCCGGCGCCGCCCCTGGCGCGGGCCTGGTCGTCCGCTATGCGGTTCTTCAGGCGCGCGGCATCGCGATGGTTGGGGTGCTCCTGCAGCACGGGGCGCAGCAGCTCCATGGCCGAGGCAAGGTTGGCTTCGCCGCCGCGCTTGTGCAGCGTTTCGGCCTCGGCCACGGCCTGGCGGTAGCGGCGCTCCTGGTCCATGGCGGCCTGCCCCTGGCGCGCGGCGGCATTGTTCGGGTCTATGGCCAGCGCCTGCTGGTACAGCTTGTCTGCCTGGGCGAAGCCGGTGTCGCCGCCTTGCGCGCGCAGCGCGTCGGCGCGCGAGTTCAGGCTGTTCACCAGGCTGGCTTTGCGGCTCAGCAGGGTGATGCGGTATTGCGCGTTGTGGGGATCCTCGCGGCTGGCTTGTTCGAGCTTTGCCAGGCCCTGCTCGACCTGGCCGGCGTCGAGCAGGGCATTGCCTTCGGTATAGGTCTGGCTGCTTGCGCAGGCGGCAAGCAATACGCTCAGGGCCAGGATGTGCAGGCGTGTTGCGGCGGAGTGGTTCAATTCGTGTCCCCTACGGCTAAGGTTTGTTTCTGCTTGAGCGGCAGATAGGTGAAGGTCAGCGTGCCGTTGGCCGCTTCGTCGAGCTGATAGTTGTCGCCGACTTTTTCGCCGACGCGGGCGACAATGTTGTGTTCATCCATCTGCAGGAAATAGGCGGTCTTGCCGTCATCAATAAAGCGGCCGACGAACTGGAACGGCAGCGGCGGCAGGCCGCCCGTGCCTGCGGCCGCGCTGGCGCCGGTCTGCTGGTCCTGCTGGTCCTGCTGGTGCTGCTGCATGCGCGCGGCGGCGGGCTTCAGCGGTGAAGCTGTTTGCCAGCCCCCGCCGGCAAACAGCTTGCCGGGTTCTTCGTCCGCCACGCGGCGCTGGATCTGCAGTTCGGCGGGGATGGCTCTCGCGGCTTGTCCACCGGCCGCGTACTGCGGATCGGGGCCTGCCGCCTTGGCCGCAGCGACGGCTGCCGCGAGCGCCGCATGGTTGGACGCAGCGGTGGCGTCGTAGGCGGGGCGCACGGTGGCGGCTGCGGGCGAGACGATCACGCCTTCGTCGTCCGGCGCGAACCACGCCGCGAGCAGGGTGGCGGCAGCGGCTGCGACCAGTATCAGCTTCCTCATTTTGCGCCCTCCGCCTTGCGCACCAGCAGGATGAACTGGACGCGGGCTTCGATGGCGCCGCTGTCGATGCGTTCTCGCTTGAAGGCGACGCTGTCCAGTGTCAGCGTGGGCATGGCTTGCAGGGCGTCGAGCATGAAGGCTTGCACATTGGCGTATTCGGCTTTCACCGGCAGGTTGACCTGGTAGCGCAGGAAGCCGGCGCGCGGTTCCGGCTGGGCCTTGTATTCGGCTTTGGCCAGCGGCACCTGGTGCTTTGCCGCGAGCTCCACCAGCGTTTGCAGCTGTTCGGGGATGGAGGTGTGGGCGGGCAGGTAGTTGTAGAAGGCGCTCAGGCCGTCGGCGGCGGTCGGCACGGCGGCTTGCGGCAGGGCTGCCGCGCGGGTGGCCGTTTGCAGTTGCTGGCGCAGGACGGCTACGCGCTCGTGCAGCGTGCCGGTGTGCCATTGCGCGAGCAGGGCGGCGGCCAGCGTGGCAATGCCGGTGGCCGCGCCCGCGCCGGTCTTGCGCCACAGGCGTTTGCTCTCCCAGCCCAGGCGCGGGCCCAGGTTGGCGGGCAACGTGAGTTTCAGCGCCGCGCCGGATTTCATTGCCGCCATTGTGCCTCCAGCTGGAACCGGTATGGATGGCCGGCGTCGCCGCCGGCCATTTCGTGTTTGACGAGGTAGACGGAGCGGAACATCTGCTGCTGGTTCAGGAAGGCCAGATAGTTCAGCATGTCCTGCGCGGTTTCGGCTTCGGCCGCGATCTTCAGCGAGCCGGATGGGACGCTAGCGGTGCTAGCGCTTGCGCTTGCGCCAGCGGTGGCTGCTGCGGCGCCGCTTGCCGTTGCGGTAGTGCCGGCATTGGCGGCCGGGCCGGCCGCCGCAGCGATTCCGACTGCTGCGTTCGTGGCGTCCGGATCCAGCGCGGGCTGGCCGTTCAGATCCAGGCCGAGCAGGGCGACATGCATGTCGGCGGGTGCTTGCAGGGTCTTCAGCAGGCGGGCCACGGGCAGGTTGAGCTGGCGCACGGCTTCCGCCACGACCTTGGTTTGCTGGTCCTGGTCGCGCAGCTGGTTTTGCGTCAGCGCCGGCTGCGTCGCGCGGCGCGGCCGGACTTGCGCCAGCTGCGTCTCGATGCGCTGGACTTCGTTCCATTGCTGCAGCCATCGCGCGGCCGAGGGCAGGAGGGCGATCATGCCGGCAGCCAGCAGCGCCAGGCGCCAGCCGTTCAACGGCGGTGCGGCGCGGACGAAGGCGATGCGCGTGGCGCTCATGCCGCCTCCCGCTTGCTTGTGCCGCCGACTATGGACAGCGGCAGACCGCTGGCGGGCGCCGAGCCTTGCGCCGCATCGGCCAGCGTTTGCGCGGCGGCTTCGGTGCTGCCGGCGCTGCCGAAGGGCGAATCCGCCAGGCGGAACAGGCCGGGCAAGCGGCCTGCCACCGTGCCGCCGGACTGTCCGCTCAGGTCGACAACGGCGATATCGCCGATGGCGGCCAGTTCCGGCGCGCGCAGCGACCAGCGCTGCCAGGACTGCGGCAGTTCGGCGTGCCAGGCCGCGCCGCAGGGCTGCGACTGGATGGCGGTGATGCGACCGCCCGCCAGTGCTGCCAGCGTCATGCGGCCTTGCTCGATGATGGCGAAAGCGGCAGGTTTGCCCGTCAGCGATCGGCACACCGCGCTGACCGATGGTTCGATGGCGGCGCAGCGCGTGCCGTGTTCGGCGGCCAGCGTGTGCAGCGCGTCCAGCAATCCGGTTGCGATGCCGCATGCGACGCGCGGCTGGCCATAGGACGCGTCGTCGCTGCTGACGGTCCAGTTGCCCGCTGCGTCGCCGTAGACGGCCGACAGCTGCATATGCAGAAAGCGGCTGGCGCCAGGTTCCGCCAAGAGTGCGTCGCTCCACGGCGCCAGAACCAGTTGGCACCAGCGGCCCGAGAGGCTGATGGAGAGCGGTGTGCGCGCCGCCAGGGAATCGCGCAGCACTGCGCCGGCAGGCCTGTCATTCCCGCGCAAGGTGTAGCAGGGAATTCGCTGAGCGTCGCTCTGCGCCTGCGAAACGACCGGGACGGGGGAATCCATGCTTTGCCTAGGCTGATGCGGCGTATGGGTTCCCGCCTTCGCTGAGGTTTGGCGCTGGGCAATGACAGCGTTCGGTGCTTCGGGCTGCGCAAGGAATGCACGCAGGGCTGCGATGGCAGCTTGCCATTGGCCTGCCGGGTTTGCATAGACGACCCGCATCGCGCTGCCTTCGACGATGCGGCCGCCTTGCCGTACGACGGCCAGCAACTGTTGCGGCGCGAGGTGGACGTGCAGGGTGCGGCGTGCCGGCAGCAGCCCGGCCAGGCGTTCAATAAGTGACACGGTTCAGCTCCGTCAGCGTGGTTTCTCCCAGCCGCACCAGTTCCAGCGCGGCTTCCCGCGCCAGACGGAATCCGTTCTGCGCGGCTTCTTCTTTCATACGGCTGACCGGCGCGCGCGTGCAGATCATTTCGCGCATGGCATCGTTCAGTATCAGCACCTCGGCCACTGCCTTGCGGCCCTTGAAACCGGTGCCCCGGCAGTGGCCGCAGCCCGCGCCGGCCTTGAAACGCCAGCCGGCGACCGCCTGCGCCGTCAGGCCGCTGTCGCGCAGGTCTTGCGGATCGGCTTCCACTTCCACCGCGCAGTGCTCGCAGTTGAGCCGCAGCAGGCGCTGGGCGACGATGCCGTTCAGCGCCGCCGCGAAACTGTAGGGGTCCACACCCATGTGCAGGAAGCGGCCCACCACGTCGAACACGTTGTTGGCGTGCACCGTGGTGAAAACCAGGTGGCCCGTCAGCGAGGCCTGCACCGCGATCTGCGCCGTCTCGTCGTCGCGGATTTCGCCGATCAGGATCTTGTCCGGGTCGTGGCGCAGGATGGAGCGCAGGCCGCGCGCGAAGGTCAGGCCCTTTTTTTCGTTGACCGGAATCTGCAGCACGCGCGGCAGCCGGTATTCCACCGGGTCTTCGATGGTGACGATCTTGTCGCGCCCCGTGTTGATCTCGGTGACGGCGGCGTACAGCGTGGTGGTCTTGCCGGAGCCGGTCGGCCCGGTCACCAGCAGCATGCCGTGCGGCTTGGCTGCCAGGCGGCGGATCTGCACGATGGCGTCCGCGTTCAGGCCCAGGCTCTCGAGCCGCAGCGCGGTGGCCGCGGCGGTCAGCGCGCGCCGGTCCAGCAGGCGCAGCACCGCGTCCTCGCCGAAGATGTTGGGCATGATGGAGACGCGGAAGTCGATCTCGCTGCCTTTTACGCGCACCTTGAAGCGGCCGTCCTGCGGCACGCGGCGCTCGGCGATGTCCAGGTCCGCCAGCACCTTGATGCGCGAGATGATCTGCTCGGCCATCTGCAGCCCCTGCACCTGGCCCGCCTGCACCAGCACGCCGTCCACCCGGTACTTGATGACCAGGCTGGCCACGTCGCATTCCAGGTGGATGTCGCTGGCCTGGAATTTCAGCGCGTCGTAAATGGTGGAGTTCACCAGCTTGACCACCGGGCTGCTGTCTTCGCTGATGCGTATCAGCGAGATGTCCTCGATGGTCTGGTCCAGGCTGGTGTCCTCGCCCGCCTCCGATCCCATGTCCGCCATGGCCTGCTGCACGGATTCCTGCTGCGCGAGGTAGGCCGTCATGTCGTCGGGATGCGCCAGCGCCACGCTGAAGGGCGTGCCGGCGGTATAGTCGGCCCATTGCTGCACGTCGTCGGCCAAGGGGTTGACGATCACCAGGACCGGCATGCCAGCCTCGCCTGCCGCGTTTTGCATCAGCACACAGTCGCGCTGCGCGCAGTCGGTGTAGGGCAGCAGGGCGTAGGCCGGCGTGGCGGCCTGCAGCATGGCCATGGTCCATGCCGGATAGCAGAACAGGGCGGCCAGCTGGCGCGTGAATTCCTCCGGCGCGAGCTGCGCCATTTCCTCCAGTACCGCCAGTTGCGGGCGGCCCTGGTTTTGCGCGGCGGCGCCGGCGCTGAGCAGCAGGCCGGGCGTGACGACGGCTGCGGGAGGGGCAAGTGGAGACGGTGCGCGTGCGTTCAAGAAAGACTCCCTGCGAGTTCGAATATCGGCATATACATCAGCACCACGACGCCGCCGATGACGACACCGATCAGCGTCATCAGCAAGGGCTCCAGCATGCGCGAGGCCCAGTCCACCCAGCGGGCGAATTCTTCGTCGTGGAACTTGGCGGAGCGCTCCAGCATGTCGCCCAGGCGGCCGGTGTTCTCGCCCACCTTGAGCAGCGACTGCGCCACCGGCGTGGCCAGGCCTTGCTGCTCCAGCGCCGCGGAGAAGGGCTGGCCTTCCTCCACGGCGCGGCGCGCCAGGGCCAGCGCGTGGCGCTGTTCGGGCAGCAGCATGGCCGACACCATGGCCAGCGCCTTGGCCAGCGGTATGCCGGCGTGCAGCAGCAGGCTGAGGGCGCGGTAGAAGCGCGCCAGGCGGAATTCGGCGGCCTTCGCGGCCAGCAGCGGCAGGCGCAGCACCTGCAGCACCAGCGCGCCGCGCACGGCGGCGTTGCAGGCGGCGAACACGGCGCCGCCGGCCACGCCGAGCAGCACGCCCAGGCACAGCCAGGGATGGGCGGCCAGCTGGCGGCCGAAGGCCAGCAGCATTTGCGACATCCACGGGATCTCGCGGCCGGAACTTTCATACACCACGCTGAACTTGGGCACCACGTAACCGAGCAGGAACAGCGTGACCAGCGTGCCCACGCACAGCAGCATCACCGGGTAGATGGCGGCCGACACCAGCTTCTTGCGGATCGCGTCGAACTGCAGCTGGTAGGCGACGTAGCGCGCCAGCGCCTCGGGCAGGTAGCCGGAGCGCTCCGCCGCGTGCACGGTGGAGATATAGATGTCGGGGAAGATGGCCGGAAATTCGGCCAGGCTTTCGGAAAAGCTTTTGCCTTGCTGGAGCGCGAGCCGGATGCCGGCCAGGGTGGCCTTGGCGGCGCCGCGCGCTTCCTTGTTGTGCAAGGTGGCGATGGCTTCGCTCAGGTTGAGACCCGCTTCGAGCAGGGCCAGCAGCTCCTGGCTGAACTGCAGCAGGGGGAAGGGCTGGCTGCGGGCGCCGGCGCGCGCGCCCGCCGCCGGCGGGGCGGCGGCGCTGTCTATGGCCAGCACGCGCCAGCCGTGGCGCAGCGCCAGCCGCAGCGCCTCGGCTTCGCTGGCTGCTTCGATCGCTATGGTTTGCCGTGGCGGCGCGCCCGCGCCGCCTTGAACCTGTATCTGGTACTGCATTAGCTTCGCATTCGGTATGGCGTTCTGGTCGGTGGTGCAAACTGCAGTGGACGGCGGATGCGGATAGTGCGT